>NZ_JOIJ01000003.1 GCF_000719975.1 Prauserella rugosa | reverse complement strand
CTGGCCACGCGCTACGACAAACTCGCCACCATCTACCGATCAGCGGTCGTCCTCCACGCCGTGACCACCTGGACCAAAACATTGTCAGACACGCACTAGTCCGGTTCAGCCCATGACGCGACCGGAAGAGCGAGATACACACCGACATGGAAGTCGTTGGGCAAGGTTTCCTTCGCACGGTCCAGAATGTCGTCAACGCGCCTCTGACGGTCTCCTGCTCGGGACGGAAACCACTTCGACTTCACCTCGATGAGCACGTCGAGTTCAAACCGGTCAATCGGGCCGACGTCATGGAACCGCAGAACTACGTCACCGCCCTGTAAATCGCCATCGTACGGCTCCTCTGGACACTCAACTGCCAGAGAAACGCTGTGCGGAAGGGTTTGGGCGAGGTCCTGCCTTGTTCGGCGGCCGACACGGTCGCCACAGGTAACATCAATGATTGGCATTCGTCCATCCTCGGTTATCCCAAGGCTACTTCGCCACCTGGAAACGCTACGACAGCGTCGCACTTGTCACACACCGAGCTCGCCGTCCGCCCCGCCCCGTACACCACGAGGTCGCGAGCTACGAATGGCCTGCGTGGTGGCTCGAACCTGTCGGACTCGGCACCATCACCTCGATCATCGACCGCTGAGCACTCGCGAGCACCTGAAATCGCGATACCACCTCAGGCCCACAGCACACCATGGAACCGTTTGTCAGACACGCTGTAGGTCGCGTCCGACAATCCCGTCGCCTGCTGCGCGGGACCAGCGCGGCCCCGAGCAGTGCCGCAGCTCCCGCTGGGGCCTACAGGGACGCCAGCACCGACCGGAGAGCATCGATCACCCGGTCCTGGGTGTCGGCCGGCAGGGAGGGGTACATGGGCAGCGAGAAGATCTCACCGGACAGCCGCTCGGTGACCGGCAGGCTGCCGGTGCCGTAGCCGAGGTGGGCGAAACCCTTCATGGTGTGCACCGGCCACGGATAGCTGACGTTCAGGCGAATGTCGTGGCCGGCCAGCGCCTCCAGGATGTCGTCGCGCCGCGGGTGCCGCACGACGTAGAGGTAGTACACGTGGCTGTTGCCGTCGGCCACGGTGGGAAGAACGAGTCCCGAGTCGGCCAGCCCTGCGGCGTACCGGTCGGCGATGGCCTGCCTACGGGCGATGTAGTCGTCGAGTCGGACGAGTTTGCGCCGGAGGATCTCGGCCTGTACCTCGTCGAGCCTGCTGTTGTGGCCGGGCGTCTCGACGACGTAGTAGGTCTTCTCCATCCCGTAGTAGCGCAGGCGCCGTAGTGCGGCGTCGACGTCGTCGCGCCCGGTGAGCACCGCACCCCCGTCGCCGTAGGCGCCCAGCACCTTCGTCGGGTAGAACGAGAACGCGGCCGCATCACCCATCGACCCGGCAACCGTGCCCGCCGCGCGGGCGCCGTGAGCCTGTGCGCAGTCCTCGAGCACGACCAGGCCGTGGGTATCGGCGAGCCGCCGCAGGGGCTGCATGTCGACACACTGGCCGTACAGGTGCACGGGCAGCAGGCATCGGGTCCGGTCGGTGATCGCATCGGCCACCTGGCCGGTGTCCATGAGATAGGTGCTCTCGTCGACGTCGACGAACACCGGCGTGGCGCCGACGGCGTCGATGGCCACGACGGTGGGCGCGGCCGTGTTGGACACGGTGATCACCTCGTCGCCGGGGCCGACCCCGAGCGCGCGCAGGCCGAGGGCGACGGCATTGGTGCCGTTGTCGACACCGACACAGTGCGCCGTGCCGTGGTACTCGGCGAATTCCCGTTCGAACGACGAGACGCTCTCGCCGAGCACGAGCCGGCCGGAGGAGAAGACGGTCTCGACGGCGTCGAGGATGTCCTCGCGCTCGTCGCGGTACTCGTTGAGATAGTCCCAGACCAGGGTGGTCGCCATCGTCATCCTTCGGCTCGCGCGTGGTGGCGCCAGCCTAGGGGCGCACGGGCCGCCTCGGGCAACCCCTAACCCGCCCACTGGGGTGCCTGCCTCGGAACAGGCCCGGACGGTTCAGACCACTACTCCGGATCGCGCAATCCGCCGTGCGACGCGGCTTTCGCGGCGGTTAGGGGTACTCGATCGCGCGCGGGCACTTCTACGGTGACGGCACCGCTCGTGGTGTAGCCGCACGGTCCCCCGACCACCCGAGCCGAACTGAGGTTCTTTCCGCATGACGAGCACGATTCTGTTTGTGTGCCACCCCGATCACGGGCACGTGGTGCCGACGTTGGCGATGGCGGCGGAACTGGTGCGCCGCGGTCACGACGTGACCTACCTGACGGCGCCGAGCATGCGGGACGTCGTCGCCGGTACGGGTGCCGCCGTCGCCACATACGAGTCGCGTTATCGCGACGCCGACTTCACCGAGCTCGAGAACGACCCCGGATACCTGATGTCGGTGCTGCTGGACGAGAGCGAGGCGATCCTCGAGGCGGCACTGGCGGACGGATCCGACTCGGCCGGCCTCGGTCCCGTCGACTGCGTCGTCTACGACACCTCGGTGCTGTACGCGGGACGCGTGCTGGCGCGGGTCTGGGACTGCGAGGCGGTGCAGACCGTCCCGTTCTTCGCCTCGAACGAGAAGTTCTCGTACCTCAACGCGATGTACAACGACGAGGGTGGCCAGCGGCCAGCCGAACAGCGGCCCACCGAGATGCCGGAGTGGGTCACCACCACGATGGTGCGGATCGGCACCCTGTGCGCCCGGTACGGACTCGACGTCGCGCCGCACGAACTGTGGTTCGAGGTCCCCGACCGCAGCGTGGTGACACTGCCGCGGGAGTTCCAGTACGAGGGGGACTCGTTCGACGACCGCTTCGTGTTCACCGGACCGTGCATCGGTGACCGAGGATTCCTCGGCGAGTGGGAGCCGCCCGCGGGAGACACCCCGATCGTGCTGGTCTCCCTCGGCGCGGTGTTCAACGAGCACCGGGACATCTTCGCGCGGTGCATCGACGCGTTCCGCGGGCGCGACTGGCACGCGGTCGTGACCGTGGCCGACGGCATCGAACCAGCCGAACTGGGCGAGCTTCCCCCGAACGTCGAGGTGCATCGCTGGGTGCCGCACGTTGCCGTTCTCCGGCACGCCGCACTGTGCGTCACGCACGGCGGGATGGGCACGGTGCTGGAGGCGCTGAGCTGCGGGACGCCGCTGGTGTGCGTACCGACGTCCGCGCTCGACCGGCCGACGGGCTGGCGCATCCGGGACCTCGGACTCGGCAGGCTCGTCGACCCGGAACGGCTCGATCCCGCCACGTTGGCCGAGGCTGTCGAGGCGGTCCTGTCCGACCCGGTGGCCGCAGCGACCGCGAACCGGTTTCGCACGGTCATCGCCGAGGCAGGCGGCGCCGAGCGGGCCGCCGACGTGATCGGCGGACTCTGATGACCGGTGCCGAGATCCGGATCATGGGACCCGTTCGCGTCCTGAGTGGAGGCAGCGAGGTTCGGCTCGGTGGTGCCAGGGAAAAGGCGGTACTCGCCAGCCTGGTCCTCGAAGCGAACCGGGTCGTCAGTGTCGACCGGCTCATCGGTGCGATCTGGGGAGGGGATGCGCCCTCGAGCGCGCGGAACCAGGTCGCGATCTGTGTGTCGCGGTTGCGCAGGGCGCTCAGGGGCGTCGGCCTCGACACGGCGGTCACGACGGCGAGTCCCGGCTACCTGATGCGGCTCGAGGACGACGCGGCGGACTGGCTGCGGTTCGGTTCGCTGACGGGCAGGGCCGCGGCGAAGACCACGGCGGGCGACAAGCTCGCCGCGGTGGCCCTGATGCGGGAGGCGTTGCAGCTGTGGGAGGGCATGCCGTTCGACGACCTTCCCGGGTTGCGGATCGAGGCACACCGGCTGCACGAGGCGCGGCTCGACGCGATCGAGACGTGTGCGGAGCTGGAGCTCGACCTCGGCAGGCACGAGCGGGTCGTCGCCGACCTCTCGGCGGTCGTGGCCGACCAGCCGCTGAGGGAACGGGCCAGGGCACAGCTGATGCTCGCGCAGTACCGGGCCGGCCGCCGCGCCGATGCGCTGCGCACGTATCAGGACGCGCGCCGGGTGCTCGTCGAGCAGATCGGCCTCGAGCCCGGTCCGCATCTGCGAGAACTGCACGAGCGCATCCTGAGGGATGCACCCACGTTGGCCAGGCCGGGCATCGAGGCCGCGTCCCGCACCGGCAACGCGACCGGGGTGGGGCCCTCGGCCCGGTCCGGCCCGGCCGAGCGGGCGGACCGCGCAGGCGTTCCGTCGCAACTGCCACGGCGGCCGGTCCCGTTCGCCGGCCGCAGGGACGAGCTGGGTGAACTGGACGATGCGCTGTGCGGCTCGGAAGAGACGGCGGGCACGATCGTCGTCAGTGGCCCGGCCGACGTCGGCAAGACCGCACTGTCGCTGACCTGGGCGCACCAGCGAGCCGGCCGATTCCCCGACGGCCAGCTGTTCGCGACCTTGCGCGACGACCAGGGCAGGCCCGTGGCGGCCGGGACCGTACTCGAACGTTCCCTGCGAGCGATGGGGATCGCCGAGCACGCCATTCCCGCGGATCTCCAGGAACGGATCGCGTTGTACCGCAGCACCGTGGCCCGCCGCCGGATGCTGGTCGTGCTCGACGACGCGGCCTGCGAGAGTCAGGTGCTGCCGTTGCTGCCCGGTTGTTCGGGAACCCGCGTCCTGGTGACCAGCCGCGAGCGACTCGACGAACTGGTCGTGCGGCAAGGTTCGGCACGGCTGCCGTTGGGGCCCTTGCAGCCGGGCGAATCACGGGAACTGCTCGCGCTGTTGCTCGGCCGGAGCTGGGTCGACAGCAGCCCCCACACGGCGGGTCGGCTGGCCGGGATGGCGGGCGGCAATCCGTTGTCGCTGCGCCGGGCCGCGGCGGGGATGTCCTAGCGGCGCGCGGGCTCGCCTCCCCGTAGGCCGGAGGAGGTGCGAGGGTGGCGGGTTTCGCGGTCAGTGGCTCCGGCTCAGGACGTCGTCGAGGGCCTCGACGAGCGCGCGCCGCCCGTCGAGGACGTTCCCGTCGGTGCCGGCGTAACGCCACGCGACGTGTCCGTCGGGGCGCACGAGTACGGCCCCCGTCGTCGACGTGCCGTACGCCTCCGTCCAGCCGGGTGCGCAGAGTCCGCCTCCCGTCGGCAGGCCGGGGTCGAGTTCCACGGGCACGACGTGGTCACCGGTGCGGGCGGCCACGTCGGCGGCGATGTCCGACCAGCCACTGCCCGGCGTCGTGAACAGCGTGAACCCGGTGCCGAGGAGGTCCAGAGTGGACATTCGTGCGCCTGCGCGATGCACGGTCACATGGGGCGCGCGGTGCCCCGGACGGGCGGTCGGGACATAGGTGCGATACGGGTCGTCGGGCTGAGGCGGCGGCGAACCGTCGCCGACGACCGCCGCGGAGTCGTAGTGGAAGCCGAGGACGAGTCCTTCGCTGCTACGGCGCCCTGCCTGCAGCGCGATGGCCTCGGCCATGGTCAGTTCGCCCTCCATCATGCGGAAGGTGATCAGCGCGTTGGTGAGGCTCTCACCCACGGTGCGCTCACCGATCGGCCGGCGTTCGGGGCCGTAGGTGTCGAGCAGACCCTCCCCGGCGTGCCCCTTGTGGACGGCGGCGATCTTCCACACGAGGTTGTGGGCGTCCTGAATGCCGCAGTTCATCCCGAAACCGCCCTGGGGGGTGCTCACGTGTGCCGAGTCCCCGGCGAGGAATATCCGGCCGTCGCGGTAGCTCCGTGCGGTCACGGCCTGTTGCAGCCACGGCATCGTCGCGATCAGTGTCACGTCCAGTTCGCCGATGCCCACGGCCTCCCGGACGATCTCGGTGCAGAACTCGGGGGTGAAGTCGTCGGCGCTGCCACCCTCGGCCGGGTCGTATCCGGTTTGGACGAGCCACCTGCGGTCGTTGTCGACGGCCTCGACCGCGCAGGGGATCGTGCTGCGGAGGAAGTAGAGCGCACACCTGCGATCGTGAAGCAGATCTCCGATGTCGGCCTCGAACATGATGCTGATCATGTGCCCGATGGGAGGCGGGCCGTCGACTCCGATGGCGAGTCGCTCTCGGATCGAACTGCGCGCCCCGTCCGCGGCGATCACGTAGGCGCTGCGCACCTCGGCCGTGGCACCGGACGACTCGATCGTCGCCGACACCCCGTCTCCGTCCTGGGAGAACGCGGTCATCGTGGTCGCGAAGCGGACATCGGCGCCCGGGAGGGTCTCCGCCGTGCGCTTGAGGATCACCTCGAGTTCGTCCTGGGCGCAGATGTAGGCGTAGGTGGGGCTCTGCGGCGCGTCCGCCGCGATCGGCGCGGTCTCCCGGTGGAAGTCGTCGGCGGTGAGCGAGGTTCCGACACCGACGGCGAGACTGTCCTCTCTGGGCAGACCGGCACGCTCCACCTCGTCCTGAAGTCCCCACGACCGCAGCAGTTCCATGGTGCGGGTGGACACCAGCCGTGCCTTGGGGAAGATGGACGTTCCCGCATGCTTCTCGACCAGCAGCGAGGTCAGTCCGTGCCGCGAGCACTCCAGCGAGGCGCTCAAGCCGACCGGTCCGCCGCCGACGATGAGCACGTCCACCTCGATGTCAGCCATGAAGCGAGCCTGGAGCAGTCCGGCCGACGGGGTCAAGATGCTGATATTCGCGTGATAACGCGGTGAAAACCGCGCGCAGTACGTTCGGCGACAGCAGTTCGGCCCGACAGCACATCCGGGCATCAGCGATGCGGGGCGGCAGTGTCCCCGTACCGGATGTCCCCCGTGGAGACGTGAATGTTCGCAGCTGGTTCGGTGGCTCTGGTCACCGGAGGTTCCCGCGGACTGGGCAAGGCGGTCGCCTTGGACCTGGCCGCGCACGGGAACCACGTGGTGGTCAACTACTCGCGTTCGGAGGATTCGGCCACGCAGCTCGTCGCGCGCATCGAGGCCGAGGGCGGTTCGGCATCGGCCGTGCGGGCCGACGTCACCGACGAAACGGCCGTGCGCGAGATGTTCCGCTCCGTACGTGGTGAACACGGCCGCCTCGACGTCCTCGTCACGAGCGCGGGGATCACGCGCGACCGGCACCTGGTCGCGATGAGCGGCGAGCAGTTCGACGAAACGATGGACATCAACATGAAGGGCACGTTCCATGCGTGCCGCGAGGCGATGCGCATCATGCAGCATCAGCGCAGCGGCTCCATCGTGACGCTCAGTTCGGCGAGCGGGCTCGACGGCGGGTTCCCGGGACAGACCAACTACGTGGCCTCGAAGGGCGCGATCATCGCGTTCAGCAAGGCGCTCTCGTACGAGGCCGCGCCGTACGGCGTGCGGGTCAACGCGGTGGCCCCCGGCTTCGTGGAGACCGACATGACGAAGGCGATCCCGGCGAAGCTGCGCGAGACGTACGCCTCGCGGATTCGCCTGGGACGCATGGGCAAACCCGAGGAGATCGCCCACCTCGTGACCTTCCTGGCCTCGGACAAGGCGTCCTACATCACCAGCGAGACCTTCATCGCCAACGGCGGCGGACTCGGCTGACCACCCCGGCATTTCCGATCAGTCCAGCACCTTCGGAGGAGACCTGTGACCATCGACGAACTCCGTGCCGCGGCCGCCGCCCGGCAGCAGACGTGCTCGCGGATCAAGAAGATGATCGTGTCCCGCCTCGACCTGCCCATCGACGCGGACTGGATCACCGACGACCAGCCGCTGTTCGGCCGGGGACTGGAACTCGACAGCCTTGACGTGCTCGAGCTCTACGTCGCCATCGAGGCCGAGTTCGACGTCGCGCTCTACGACAGCGACATGTCGGTGTTCGGTTCCGTGTCGCGGCTGGCCGAGCACGTCGATCCGTCGTTGCCGAAGACCGAGCCCGGCGCGGCGTCCGCGGTATGACACGCGACCGGGATTCCGTGTCAGGCACAGCTGTGAGCGAGGCATCCGCAGTGCCGGAGGTGCTGACCGACCTCGGTAACGAACGGATCCGGGAGATCCTGCCGCACCGGTGGCCGATGCTGCTGGTGGACCGCGTCGAACGGGTCGAGCCGGGTCTGCGTGCCACCGGGGTGAAGAACGTGGCGGCCACCGAACCGTGGTTCCAGGGGCATTTCCCGGACGAGGCCGTGTTCCCCGGCGTGTTGGTGACGGAGTCCCTGGCCCAGCTGTCGGGCGTGGTGTTCGCACTCGCCGGCGCAGGACCCATCGGTTACCTCACCGGGGTGCGGTCGATGCGGTTCCGCCGCCCCGTCCGTCCTGGCGATGCGCTGCGCCTCGCGACGGAGCGGTCCGCGGGCGGGCGCGGATTCTGCGAGTACAAGGTCAGCGCGCGAGTGGACGGTTCGGTGGTCGCGGAGGGGTCGATCACCCTCGCCGATCCGTCCGCGACCAACGGAAAGGTGTGACAACCCATGTCTGAGACCCAGAGCAGCGCCTCCCCGAGCCCCACGTCGCCGCTGAGCGGTACGTACCCGGACACGACGGTGTACGGCGCGGTGGGGGACGCCGTCGTCGCGATGCGTTACGCGGCACTGGCCGACGAGTACGAGGCGATCCGGCATCGCAGCGCCGTGTTCGACCTCGCAGGCACGCCGCTGATCGAGATCACCGGCGATGACGCCACCGACTTCGCCCAGCGGGTCCTGGGCAGGGACGTCGAGTTCCTCACCGCCGAGCGCTGCATGACCAGCCTGGTGCTCACCGCCGACGGTGCGGTCGTCGACCAGGTCGAGGTGTGGGGCAGGGAGGACGGTCTGCTGCTGGCGGGGTCGGTGGGCGCGGGGCCACGACTGCTGGAGCACCTCCACGCCGAGGCCGGCAACGGGGTGAGCATCACCGATCGATCGGACGAGCTGGCGCTGTTGGCCTTCGAGGGCCCCTACGCGTGGGGTGTCGTCGGACGGCTCATCGACGGCGAGCTCGCCGCGCTGCCGTTCGAGTCCGTTGTGGACGCATCGTGGGACGGCGTGGACATCGTGTTCGCCCGCACCGGTGCGACCGCGGAATACGGCTACAAGGTGCTCGTCGCCGCCGATGCCGTCGAGAAGTTGTGGACCCTCGCGACCGCCGAGGCCACGCCGGCGGGATACGAGGCACTGGAACTGGCGATGCTCGAGGTGCGCCAGCCGATCACGCGCTTCGAGGCGGCCGGGGCCGACGTCGTCGAGATGGGAGCAGGCTGGCTCGTCGACATCACCAAGGACGACTTCGTCGGCAAGGACGCCGTCCAGGCAGCCTTCGCGTCGCCGGACACCAAACGCACGGTCGGCTTCTCCGGCTCCACGTCCCTGCCCGAGCGGGGCGCGGCAGTGCTGGCTGGCGGTGAGGTCGTGGGCGAGGTGGTGCACGCCGTGCACAGCGTCGCGCTGGGCACGACCCTCGGTCTCGCCAGGGTGACTCCCGACCTCGCGGCGGCAGGGCTGACGCTGACCGTCGGCGACGCCGAGGTGACGACATTGACCAGTCCGTACGTCACGCCGAAGAGCTGGAGCACCCCGATCATCTGACGGGCTGTTCACGGATCGAGGAGACACCATGGTGTTGCGCCCTGTCGTGATCACGGGGGTCGGCGTCATCTGTGCGGCCGGTCGCGACTCCGGCGAGTTCTGGCAGACGCTGGTCGCGGGCGAGTCGGGGATCTCGGCCGTCCGGGACGAGCGGTTCGCCGCGTTCGACGCCCGGTTCGCCGGCCAGGTACCCGACGAGTGGATCGACGACCAGCTGCCCGCGGCCGACCACGAACTCGACCGCACGGCGCGCCTCGCACTCGTCGCCGCACGGCAGTCCGTCACACACGCGGGCCTGGCCGACGTGCCCTCCGACCGGTTCGGAGTGGTGCTCGGCAAGTGCCAGGCGACGCCGGCAGGGGACGGCGCGTATCAGCCGATGCACGCCACGGCCGACATCGTGGCCGGCAGACTGGCGGCGGGCGGGCCACGGATCCTCGTCTCGACCGCGTGCGCAGCAGGCGGCAACGCGGTGGGACTGGCCAGGGACAAGATCCTCACCGGAGAGGCCGACGTGGTGCTCGCAGGCGGGGTCGACCCGCTGCTGTTCGGCACGTACGCCGGATTCGCGGGCCTGCAGGCGCTCAGCACGGGTCCGTGCGCCCCGTACAGCCGCTCGGAAGGGTTGAACCTTGGCGAGGGTGCGGCGTTCGTGGTCGTCGAGCCGCTCGACGCCGCGCTCGCACGGGGAGCGGAGCCGCTCGCCGAGGTCGCGGGGTACGGGTTGTCCGCCGACGCCTACCACGCGACCGCGCCGGATCCGACCGGACGCGGCGGCACGAGCGCGGTGCGCCGCGCGCTCGCGGACGCGGGGCTGGGCGCCGACGACGTCGACTACGTCAACGGCCACGGCACCGGCACCCCGGCCAACGACGCCATGGAGAAGAAGGTCATGCGGACCGTCTTCGGCGAGCGCGCCGCGTCGGTGCCCACGAGCAGCATCAAGTCGTTCATCGGGCACACCCTCGGCGCTGCGGGTGCGGTCGAGGCGGTCGCCAGCGTGCTGGCCCTGCGCAACGGCACGGCGCCGCCGACGATCGGGTTCGGCGAGGAGGACGTGGCCTCCGCACCCCTCGACTTCGTACCCAACACCGCACGTGAGCTGGACATGGATGTCGTCGTGTCCAACAACTACGCGTTCGGGGGCAACAACGCGTCCCTCGTCCTGCGCACACCGGGTCCGCAGCGGGATTTCGACGAGCTGCCGGAACCGGACGTCGTCGTGACCGGACTGGGGCCGGTGCTTTCGCTCGGCATCGGCGTGGACGAGTTGTCGACGGCGCTCGGCGAGCGGCGCCGCGTGCACGGCGGCGAACCGTCGCTCGAGGGCCGCACGTTCGCCCCGCGGTCGGTCTGGCGGCACATGAATCGGTTGTCCCGCATGGCCATCGCCGCCTCGCGACTCGCCTGGGACGACGCGGGACTGAAGCTCGGCAGGGCCGGGCTGGAGAACGTCGGCGTCGTGTTCGCGACGGCGGCGGGCTCGGTGGAGAGCACGTTCGGCTTCGACGAGAGCGTGTTGGCCAATCCGACGAAGCCCGCGGTGCTGAGCTTCTCCAACGTCGTGCTCAACGCGACCGGCGGTGCCGTGTGCCAGACCCTGGGCCTGCGGGGTGTGACGACGACGATCTGCAACGGCAACGCGTCCGCCTCGATCGCCCTCGATTGTGCCGTCGAGGCGATGCGCTGCGGCAAGGCCGATGTGGTGCTCGTCGTCGCCGCGGACGAGGCGCCGGACGGTCCGGGCGCGGTCTGCCTGGTGGTGGAGTCGGCCGAGCACAGCGCCTCGCGTGGCAACGTGCCCTATGCCCGGGTGCGCGGATCCGCCCACGCGTCGGTGATCGGTGAGCACGAACGCGGCCTCGTCGAACGCGGCATCGGTGCGGTCGGGGCGCATGCGGCCGACCTCGTCGTCGCCTCGGGGGCGCACCTCGGCGACCCGGCGGAGCAGGAGGCCGTCGCGGCCGCGTTGCCTGCTGCACCGGTCACGGGCTCGGCTGCGCTGACGGGCGACCTGCGGTCGGTTACGGGGGCACTCGACCTGGCGGTGGGTGCACTGGCGATCCGGGACGGCGTGGCTCCCGCGACCGCCCCGGCAGGCGGTGACCCGACGGTGGCGTCCGCCCTGGTGCTGGGGTCGGCCCCCGGCTCGGTGCGGGGCGCCACGTTGCTGGAGGCCGTATGACGGGCTTCGACGTCGCCGAGACCGATCGGCTGCTGTCGACGACCCGGTCGGTACGGCGCAGGCTCGACCTCGACCGGCCGGTGGCACGCGAGCTGATCGAGGAGGCCCTCGAGGTCGCGGTGCAGGCGCCGAACGCCAACGACCACCAGTCGTGGCGGTGGGTGGTCGTCACCGACGACACGCTGAAGCAGGAGCTGTCGGAGGTCTTCGACACCTCGTGGCGGTTCCACCGGCGTGAGGTCTGGACCAACTCGGGCAGGCGTAGGACCAGCCGCGCGGCACAGCGCAACAACGAGTCGGCCGAGACGCTCGCGAGGAACATCGCCCGCGTTCCGGTTCTCGTGATCCCGTGTGTGCTCGGCAGGCCGCCGGACATCTGCGAGGTCGATGCGGAATGGCTCCGCAGCCGTCCGCAGGACGAGCAGACCGCCCGCCAGGACGTCCGGCTCGGGGCGATGCGTGCCAGCACGTTCTACGGGTCGATCTTCCCCGCGATCTGGTCGTTCCAGCTCGCTCTCCGCAGCCGGGGCCTCGGCAGCACCATCACCTGCATGCACCTGCCGTTCGAACGCCGGGTCGCCGAGCTGCTCGGCATCCCCGGCGGCGTCACCCAGGTGTGCATGGTGCCCGTCGCCCACACCGTCGGCGGTGACTTCGCACCGGCGAAGCGGCGTCCGGCTGCCTCCCGCACGAGCTGGGAGGGATGGCAGGCATGACGACGGCGAACTGCGACGTGGCGATCGTCGGGGGCGGAGTCGCCGGCACGGCGGCCGCGGCATACCTGAGCGCGAACGGCCTCTCGGTGGTTCTGCTGGAACGGCAGGAGGCCTACTCCGACCTCGTGCGGGGCGAGTGGTTCGCCCCCTGGGGCGTGCAGGAGGCGCAACGCCTCGGCGTCGACGAGGCCGTTGCGTTCGGGGGCGGGTGGGAGATCCGCGAGTGGACGCAGTGGGACGAGGTCGTCGCACCGGACGAGGCCGTCACCGTCGACATGACCGGTTTCGTCCCCGGAGCCGGCGGCCCGCGGGGCTTCCCGCATCATCTGGTGTGCGAGGCCATCGCCGAGCAGGCCGCCGAGAGCGGTGCCGAGATCGTCATGGGTGCCGCCGACTGCACCGTCGAGGCCGGCCCGGAGCCGGTCGTCCGCTACCGCGCGGACGGTGAGCACGTCGAGCTGCACGCCCGAATCGTGGTCGGCGCCACCGGGACCAACTGCCGCGTCGGCAGGCAGGTCGGCCTGCCGATGAGCACCACGGTCGACCACTGGGGTGCGGGTCTGCGGGTCGAGGGCCTCGCCGACTGGCCCATGGACGTGCAGGCGATGGGCACCGAGGGCGAGCGCAACTTCATGGTCTTCCCGCAGGGCGACGGGTTGGCCCGGCTGTACCTCAACTATCCGACGAGCAGGCGTCACCAGTACCGCGGCGACGGGGGAGTCGAGCGGTTCCTGGCCGGCTTCGCGTTGGATTCCCTTCCCGACGGTGGCAAGTCCGTGTACGCAGCGGCCCGCCCGATCGGGCCGCTGAAGGAGTGGCCCGCGATCACCTACCGGCCCCAGCGCGACATCGTGACCGACGGCGTCGTGCTGGTCGGCGACGAGGCCGGAACATCCGACACCGTGCTCGGCGTCGGGCTGTCGTGCGCAATGCGGGACGTGCGGATCGTGTCCGACATCCTGCTCGCCGAGAGCGAATGGACCCCGGAGATCTTCCGGTCCTATCAGGACGAACGGCGCTTCCGGATGGAGCGCCTGGTGTTCGGCGCCTCGGTCATATCCCGGCTGCAGTGCGAGTTCGGTCCCGAGGCCACCGCGCGCAGGAGGCGGGTTCGCGCACTCATGGACGAGAACTCGGCCGCTCAGGTTCTCGGCCTGCTCAACATGGTCCCGCCGGAGGAAGTCCCGGAGTTCGGCTTCAGCGAGTTCTTCGTCGAGCGTCTGTTCAGGGAGACGGTATGACCAGCACCACGCAGTCGTTGCTCACCGATTCCGTGCACGTCAACGGGGTCGACATCGCCTACGTCGACAAGGGCGAGGGCGACCCGGTGGTCCTGCTGCACGGCTTTCCCGACTCGCACTACCTGTGGCGCCACCAGATCGACCCGCTCGTGGAGGCGGGACACCGCGTGATCGTGCCCGATCAGCGTGGTTTCGGGGAGTCGAGCAAACCGCAGGACGTCGAGTCCTACGACATGCGCACCCTCGTCAACGACATCGTGGGTCTGACCCAGCACCTCGGGATCAGCAGGGCACACCTGGTCGGACACGACTGGGGAGCGGCGATCGCCTGGATGTACGCGTTCCTGATGCCGCGTCGGGTGGACCACCTCGCCGTGTTCTCGGTCGGTCATCCGGGCGTGTTCGCCACGCCGACGATCGAACAGCGCAAGGCCAGCTGGTACATGCTCTTCTACCAGTTCCCCGGTGTCAGTGAGGAACTGTTGCGCCGCAACGGATGGCGCCTGTTCAAGGAGATCATCGGCAGTGACGGCGACCACCGCCGGTATCCGAGGGAACTCGCCAAGCCGGGTGCGCTCACGGCGGCACTGAACTGGTACCGGGCGAACCGGTCCCCGGAGTCCGAACTGCGTGTCGAGCGGAACTTCCCGCCGGTGCTGGCCCCGACACTCGGGGTCTGGTCGACGGGCGACCAGGCGCTGCTGGAGGAGGGCATGACGGGCTCGCAGAAGTTCGTCAAGGGCCCGTGGCGCTACGAACGGGTCGAGGACGCCGGACACTGGATCCCGCTCGACCAGCCCGCGCTGACCACCGACCTCCTGCGCGGTTTCCTCGGCTCGATGCGATCGGCCGCGGCGCCGTCCCGCCGGCGCAGGCTGTGACCGGCAGGGGAGGGCTGCGGTGATCGGTTTCGTGTTCCCCGGCCAGGGGACCGTGCGCGTCGGCATGGGTGGATGGTTACGCAAGGAGGCCGCCGCGGCTCCCGTGTGGACACAGGCCGACGAGACCGGAGACGATCTGACACGGCTGTGTTCGCGTGGCCCGTTGGCCAGGCTGGTCGACACTCGCAACGCCCAGCCGGCCGTGACGGCGTGCAACCTGGCCGCGCTGGCGGTGCTGCGCGACCGGGGCGTGGCTCCCGACGTCGTGGCGGGTCACAGTGTCGGCGAGCTGAGCGCGCTCTGCGCCGCGGGCGTACTCGAGCTGGGCGAGACGCTGCGCCTGGTCGCCGACCGCTCGGAGTTGATGGCACAGCTGCCCGGCCGCGGCGTCATGAGCTCGGTCCTGGGACTTCCGGTGGCCAGGGTCGAGGAACTGGCCGGGGAGGCATCCCGGCCGGGCGAGCCGTTGGTGGTCGGCCTCGACAACGCCGAGGACCAGGTGGTGGTCTCCGGTGCGCCGGAGGCACTCGAGCGGTTCACGGCTGCGGCCACCGACGCGCGCAGTATCACGGCGTTGAAGGTCAGCCACGCGTTCCACTCTCCGCTCATGGCGGGCGCCGTCGACGCGTGGGCCGAGACCGTACGGGCAGCGCCGTTGCGGCCGCCGCGGATCCCCGTCGTACCGAACGCCACCGGCGAACCGACCACAGACCTGCGGGTCATCACCGACGCACTGATCGACCAACTGGTCGCCAGGGTCCAGTGGACGCGCACGATGACCGCCTTCTCCGCGATGTCCACTGTGGATCGGTGCGTGGAGGTGGGCGACAGCAAGGCACTCACCGGCATGTTCCGAACCGTCGGTGTCCGCTGCGTGAGCATGTCCGACCCGGGCGCGCTGCGCCGACTGATCCCGGGTGGTGCCCGATGAGCTGCCCGGGAAGCGCCAGTGCCGCGGTGCCGTTCGACGACGTGCGCGGGCCGGTCGAGCTCGTCGCGCCGATGCCGGTGGAACACGTCTTCACGCGAGCCGAGCGGCTGAGGTCGGGCCGGGGCAGGACCGTGCAGCACTGGGCGGGCCGGCTCGCGGCGAAGTACGCGGTGCTGCGGTTGCTCGGCGTGCCCGTCGGGGAGCAGGCGCTCGGTGCGGTCGAGGTCCTGCCACGTCCGTCGCCGATGTGCCGGCGCACCGCCGCGTGCGCGCACGGGCACCCGCCCGCGGTGCGGTTGACCGGAGTTCTGCGGGATCGTGTCGCGCCTGGCCGCCGGGTCGGAGTGTCGATCAGCCACGGATCCGGGATTGCCGTGGCCGTCGCCTTGGAATCCGCGCTGCTGCCCGAGGACACCGAACCCGACGGAGACGGGCAGGTGCGGCGATGAGGGACCTGGCACGGCGGTGGCTGGATGCCTGGCGCGCGGGCAACGTCGCGGACGTCCTCGCGCTGACGGAGTCCTTTTCGGACCCGGACACCGGCGGGGCACTGTCGGGAGCGCGGCTCGAGGCCCATCTGGAGGCTGTGTTCGACCGTTTTCCCCAGAGGCAGATGGAGGCCGACCCGGCCGCCGCGGCGGCCACCGAACACACGATCGTGCTCGACTGGACCGTCACCGCCGCGCAGCGCGGCACGTACCTCGGCATGCCGGCTGCCGGAGGGCATGCCTCGGTCAGCGGCGTCGACGTGCTGCGGAGAGTGGGCGAGCGGGTCGCGGTCACGCGCCACTTCGACCGGCTCGCGCTCGCCGAGTCGCTCGGCCACGCCGCGCGGTTCCTTCCGCGCACCGCCGACGGCTTCCAGTACGGCATCAGCATGGGCGCAGGCACCGGACGTGCGATCGCTCCCGGCGCGCTGACCCTCACCTGGCTCGACGTCGCCGATGAGGCGGAGGGCGCCGACGTCAACCAGCTCACCTACGAGGTCGTCAAGTCGCTGCGGCACAGCAAGGGGTTCCTCGGGGCGGCGATCTTCGAGATCGGCGACCGCCGGTACACCCTGAGCGTCTTCGACTCGCTGTCCGCGGTCCGCGCGGTACACGCACGACCCCACCAGCGCGCCATGCGGCGGTTCTTCCGCGGCGGACTCTGCACCGGGGCCTACACCAGCGTGTGGTCGCTCGAGCGCGACAGCCTCTACCTGCGCTGCCCCGTCTGTCACGGGGTGGTGTCGGCCGATCAGACCTGCAGCTGCGCAGGCGGCGGCGACAGCGAGCGCGACCGCAACGCCCCACCGCAGGCCGGCCCCCTGTTCCCGCGACCCGAGGAGTGACCCCGTGTCCGTCTTCACCGCAGAACATCGCAACCCCACGGGGGACAGGCCGCTGGTGGTGTTCATGTCCGCGCTGTTCGCCGGCAAGTGGATCTGGGACCACCCGTTCACCGAACTCGATCGGGCCGGACACCCCGTCCTGCGGATCAACGAGGCGATCTGCGCGGTCGAACCGAAGGTGGCAGGCTCGATCGAACGGCTCGGCGACGAGCTGCTCGCCGCATGTGACGAGGCAGGCGCACGGGACGTGGTCGTCTGCGCGAACTCCCTCGGCGGCCTCGTCGCCATCGACCTCGCGGGCCGCTGTCCCGAGCGGGTACGGGGCATCGTCGTCAGCGGTGCCCCCGGGCTCAGCACCGAACCCGACGTCGGATTGAGCATGGACCGCAGGGGCAGTGTGAAACTGGCATCCGACCAGTTCCGCGAGCGGATGCTCGCGGCCCTCTTCCACGGCGAGCCCCTGTTCACCGAACAGCAGATCCAGGAGACCGGAGAGCTGCTCGGCACCGGATCGGCCATGGTCGCGATGGCCCGCAGCCTGCGCGCGACCCGCACCTACGCCGTACCGGCGGGGCTGGACAAGGTGCAGTGCCCTTCGCTGTACGTGTGGGGAGCCCACGACCGCATGACCCCGGTGGACCCATGGGCCGAGCTCGTGGCCGAGCAGGACCGGGCCGAGTTCGTGACCGTCGCCGAATGCGGGCACATCCCGATGGTCGAACGCCGCGAGACCTACACCGGGCACCTCGTCCGGTTCCTGGACCGGGTCGCCCCGTGACGGCCGGCACGGTGTTGTTCGGTGTCGACGTGCTCGACATCCGCAGGATCGTCCGGGCCATCGACTACAGCGGAAGCGCGTACGTCCGCCACGTGGCAGCCGACGACGAACTGTTGCCGGACCCGGACGTCGCGGTGGCCACGGCGGCGACGGTGGCGGTCAAGGAAGCGTTGATCAAAGCCGTGGGCGGCCGCCCACCCGGCTTCACCTGGCACGACTTCGCCCGTCGGCCGAATCCCCCCGACCTTCCGGAATCGAGTCGGTTGCTCGGTGAGCTCGCCCCGCAGATCACCCGGGACACCGGCATCACCCTCGGCGCGCAGTGCACCTACCGAATCCGCGGCGCCAGCCACGACGCGGCTCTCGCCCGGCTCGGTGTCACCGCCACGGACGGGCCGTCCGTGGCCGGCGTGGCGCGTTGGGGACGCAGGGACGACACCGTCGTCGCCCTCGCCGTCCTCGTCCCGACAACAGCGAAGGAGTCCTCATGACCACATCGACCGATTCCGAGATCCTCGTCGCCGCGGGCGAGTCCGTGCAGGCCGCACTCGACACCGCGGGGGAGGGGACCGTCGTCCGGCTCGGCGAGGGCACGTTCGCCGAGAACCTGTCGGTGACCACCTCGGGCGTACGCCTGGTCGGTGCGGGCAGCGGGCGGACGGTACTGGTGCCCGGCGCCACCACGACGGCGACGTCGATCCCGCCGCTGCACGACGCGCCTGCCGACGTGGTCAGCGGCATCGCGCTCCACGGCGTGCGCGACATCGCGATCGAGGGGCTCACCGTCCGCGGGTTCAGCGGTGCCGGCGTCTACGCCCACAGCTGCCACGGCGTGCGCCTCACCGACGTGGAGGCCGACGGCGACCGCGTGTGGGGTCTGTACCTGCGCGAGTCCGCCGATCTGCGCGTGGAGTCCTGCAGCGCGCGCGGAAGCCAGTACGCAGGCGTGGCGTTCGCGTTCTGCGCCGCGGCCGACGGAGTGGTCACCGGAACCGAAGCCACCGGGTCCGCGTTCGGCGTGTTCGTCGACAACTCCAGCGGGGTGCGGGTCGTCGGCAACCGGTGTCACGGCAACGCCGCGGGAATCCTGCTGCTGCACCAGACCTACGAAGGCGAACTGCCCGGAGGCGTCCGGGACTGCCTCGTCTCGGACAACGACGTTCGGGCCAACACCCTCGCCGCCGGTGGCGAGGCGCCCGACGCACTCGGGGCGGCGGGCCCGCCGATCTCCGGGGTCGGGATCGCCGCGATCGGCACGCAACGGGTCACCGTCGTCGGTAACCACGTCCACGATCACCGGCCGACCGGCGAGACCGTCATGCCGGGCGCCGTCGTCCTGGCCAGCTCCGCGGACTGGGGCGGCTCCGACGCGGTGGACAATACCCTCGAATGGAACACGATCACCGGTAACGAACCGTTCGACGCGCTGGTCGCGACCGACCCGTCGGCCCAGCGGTTCCGCAACAACGTGATCGGCACGTCCGAGCCCGCACAACTCGACGACCATGCGCCACAGGGGACGGTATGACCTTTGCGCTGACCTGCGAGAACCTGGTCAAGCGGTACGACGGGACGGCCGTGGTCGACCACGTCGGCTTCCACATCGACACCGGCGAGGCCTACGGCCTGCTCGGCCCGAACGGTGCCGGCAAGACCACGACGATCTCGATGCTGGTGGGCCTTCTGCGCCCCGACGAGGGTTCGGTGCACGTGGGCGGTATCGACCTGGCCTCGGACCCCATCGCGGCCAAACGGCTGATCGGGTACGTGCCGCAGGAGATCGCGCTGTACCCGGAACTGACGGCACGGGAGAACCTGCGCTACTTCGGCAGGCTCTACGGACTCGGTCGCCGCAGGCTCGCCGTCCGCATCGCGGAAGTCCTCGAAGCCGTGGGCCTCACCGAACGCGGCGACGACAAGGTGCAGACCTACTCCGGCGGTATGAAACGCAGGGCCAACATCGGCGTGGCACTGCTGCACGAGCCGCGACTGCTGATCCTCGACGAACCGACCGTCGGCGTCGACCCGCAGAGCAGGGTCGCGATCCTCGACAGCGTCGAAGGGCTCGTGGCCGACGGGATGAGCATGCTCTACACCTCCCACTACATGGAGGAGGTCGAACGGGTCTGCACCCGCGTCGGGATCATCGACAAGGGCCGGGTCGTCGCCGACGGCACCCGGCGAGAGCTGGTCGCGGAACTCGGGGGCACCGACAAGGTGGACCTGGTACTCGAGGGCGACGTGGACACGGCGGCCGCCAAACTCCGCACCGTCGAAGGGGTGACCGACGCGGCCGTGACGGGACAGAACACGGTGCGCCTGCTGGCGGTCGGCGGCAGGCATCTGCTGCCTGCGTTGCTCGCCGCGGTCGAAGGGACCGCCCAGGTCACCGGTGTCGAGGTGATCGAGCCTGACCTCGAGGCGGCGTTCCTCCACCTGACCGGCAGCACGCTGCGCGACTGACATGTCCGGACGGAACGCGCCGGGACGGAACACGTAAGGGGTTGTCGGTAGGTGTCGACGAAACTCGCGGCGCTCGCGGTGGTCGCAGGGCACGAGATCAGGGCGCGCCTGCGCGACGGCACGGCGGTGCTGATCGCCTTCGTCGCACCGGTCGTGCTGGCGACGCTGTTCGGTGTCGCTCTGGGCGGAGAGGACGATCAGCCGCTCGACACGACGATCGGCGTCGTCGACAACGACGGCGGTGACATCCCCGCAGCCGTCCAGCGCGAGGCCATGGACAACGACCAGCTGCGCGACATGCTTCGGTTCGAGCGCCTTCCCGACACCGCCTCGGCCAGGCACGCGGTCGACGAGGGCTCCGTCGGCGCGGCGATCGTCTTCGACGCGGGGTTCAGCGACAGCGTCAGCTCGGGCCGCGGCGGCGAGGTGGCGGTCCTCGAGTCCAACGAGGCGCCTTACGCAGGGGTGGTCGCCCGCAGCCTCGTCGACCAGGTCTCCTCGCTCGTCGGCGCCCGCACCCTGGCGGTCGACGTGTCGCTCGCCGCGGGCGTGCCGCCCGACCGCGTGGCCGACTTCGTCCACGAGAACGGTGCCGACGGCCCGGCGCTGACCCTGTCCGACGACACGGTCGCCGGCGCGGAGGTGGGCATGACCGTCCACTACGGCGCGGGTATGGCCGTGATGTTCGCGTTCTTCGTGGCGGGCACGTCGGCGCGGGCCCTGCTCACCGATCGTCAGCTCGGCACCCTCGACCGGATGCGCGCCGCCCCGGTGCCCGCGTGGGCACCGCTCGCGGGCAAGGCCGTGGTGGGCTTTCTGCTCGCGCTCGTCAGCATGTGCACCACGTGGCTGTCCTCCGAGCTGATCTTCGGGGTGAGCTGGGGAGCACCGGCCGCGGTACTGCTGCTCCTGCTCGCCCACGTGTTCGCAGCGACCATGCTCGTGCTGCTCGTGGCCAGCAGAGCCCGCACCGACGCCCAGGTCGACGGGTACGTGCTGGGGCTGGCCTTCGTGCTCGCGCTGCTCGGCGGCAGCATCGTGCCGGTCTACGACCTGCCCGACGTCCTGCAGGCCGCGGCGCTCGTGACCCCCAACGGCTGGGTGTCGCGGGGACTCGGTGAGCTCGCCGTGGCCGGATCCGGCGTGGGCGACGTCGCGCTCCCGATCGTGGTGCTGCTCGGCATCGGTGTCGTGGCGGGCGTCCCCGCGTTCCTGCGTTTCTCGAAGGGACGGTTCGCATGAGGCCGAACCAGCCACGCCCGATCGTCGCGCTGGTCGTGGCGAACCTGCTTCGGCAGGCACGAGACAAGGTCGGCCTCTTCTTCATGGTCGTCATGCCGTTCGTGACGATCCTGTTCGTCGGTATGGCGATGGGCGGTGCTTCCGGCGACGACGAGCTCCCCGTCGCCGTCCACGGTCCCGGCGGCGACCCGACCACGACGGCCGTGGTGGCCGAACTCGAACGCGGGGACAAGGTGCGGGTCGTGGCCGCCGACTCCGAGGAGGAGGTGCGCGACGAGGTGCGTACCGGAGGGGCGGTCGCGGGCCTCGTGATCCCGCGAGACGGCAGCGACCTCGACCTCGTCATGGCGCAGAACACCGGCACGAGCATGGCCGCACGCAGCGAGATCGACGCCGCTGTCGGCAGGACCGCGGCCGTCCTCGAGGCCGAACGCGCTGCCCGCAAGGCCGGGGCGACACCCGACCAGGCGAAGCGGTACGTCGAGCAGGCACAGCAGCGCGGGGTCGACGGGTCGGTCACGATCCGAGGCGACGGGGCGAGGGGCGAGGCCGACACGCCCACCGGGTTCGCCTACACCGCACCGGCGAACCTGTTGCTGTTCACGTTCATCAACTCGATGGCCGTGGCCGCCGCACTCGTCGAGAGCAGACGACTCGGCATGGTCCGCCGGTCCGTCGCCGCACCGCTCGGCAGCGGCCGGATCCTGCTCGGGGAGGCGGTGAGCAGGTTCGTGGTCGCGCTGGCGCAGTCGTTGCTGATCATCGTCGTCAGCTGGGCGCTGTTCGGGGTCGTCTGGGGTGATCCCGTCGGTGTGGCCGCGGTCGTGTGCGCGTTCAGCCTCGTCGCGACCGGTGCCGCGATGCTCGTCGGCGCGCTCGTGCGGTCACCGCAGCAGGCTCCCGCGATCGGACCGCCGCTCGGCATCGTGCTGGGCATGCTCGGTGGTTGTCTGTGGCCACGCGAGGTGGCGGGCGAACCGCTGAACACGATCGGCTACCTCTTCCCACATTCGTGGGGCATGGACGCACTGCTGACCTTGAGCGAGCCGGGCACCGGCATCGCCGACGTGTGGTCGGAGGTGCTGGTGATCGGCGGGATGGCCGTCGTCGTGCTCGGCCTCGCGCTCGTGGTGTTCCGTCGCCGCGCCGTCGTCGTGACCTGAGGGCAGTGCCCACCGGGTGCGCATCTGTGTCGGGTTACTCGGTTCTCACTGGGACCCGTGCGGTGTGGACCCGGATGGCCCGAGTGCCGCGGCCAAGCGCTCCATGCGCTCGCCGAAGCCGTCCACCGCGCCGAAATGCACGGCCACGGCGGTGGCTCCCGCGCCGGCGAAGGCCGATATCCGGTCCGCCGCGCCGGTGACCGCTGCGTCGTCGGGACAGTCCGTGCGCACCGTCGCGCGCACGGAACGTCCCTCCGCGACCTCCCGGAGCCGTGCGGCACGGCGCCCGAACTCGTCGGGATCGACGCGCACGGCCTGCCACTCGTCGCCGAACCGCGCGGCCCTGTGCAGCGCGCGGTCGGAGCCGCCGCCGATCATCAGCTGCACCGGCGTGCGGGGGAGGGGCTCGAACACGTGGCCGTCCGGCGCCCGGCCTGTGAAGAGGGAGCGCAGCAGCGCGAGCGCATCGTCGGTGGTCGCGCCCCTGGCCGGGAAGTCGGCGCCCACGGCCGCGAACTCCGCGGCGTCCCAGCCCGTTCCGACGCCGAGCGTCAACCGGTCACCCGACAGCCGATGCAGCGTCGCCGCCTGCTTCGCGACGGTGAACGGATCCCGCAACGGCAACACCAGCACCGACGTGCCGAGCCGGATGCGACTGGTGTGCGCAGCGAGGTGCGCCAGGGTGACCAGCGGTTCGAACGCACCGCCGTAGACCTCGCCGAACGGACCGGGTGGCAGGAGGTGGTCCGGCAGCCACGCGGTCCGGAATCCGAGCTGGTCGGCCCGCACGGCGAGTTCCACGAGCGCCGCCGGTTCCATGTCGGGATCCTCGTCGGGCAGCACGACGTCCAGGTCGATCACGCGGCGGACTCCTTCTCCTCGAGGAAACTCCGGATCGCCTCGAGCCACGGGCCCGGAGCTTCGGCACCGATCAGATGTCCGGTGTCGACCTCGACGAGCCGGGCACCGGCGATCCCGTCGGCCAGCTGCCGGGACAGCGACGGTCCGGTCAGTCCGTCCGCCGTCGTCGCGACGACCAGGGTCGGCGCGCGGACGTGGCGCAGCTCCGCGCGAATGTCGACCTCCGCGCCGAGGGCGACGTGTTCGGGACTGCCTTCCGGGATGGACGCGGCGGCCTCGTCGATCAGCGCGTCGAGTTCCGCCGGTGGGACTGCGTTCAGGGTGGACGGGCCGGAGGCGGCGAAGGTCAGGAACTTCGCCAGCAGCCGGCGATCGCCGTGCAGGAGCTCGGCCCAGATGTCCAGCGCCAGTCGCATGCGGTTGTCCGGCTTCGCGAACCCGGCCGTGAGGATCACGCCGTCGACGCGGCCGGGATGGCGCGTGGCCATCCGCACCGCGACCGCGGTGCCGAGCGAGTAACCCAGCACCGTCCACCGCTGCACCCCGGCGGCGACCGCGACGCCGGCGAGCTCGTCGGCGAGGGTGTCGAGGTCGAGAGACTCGGTGCTGCGCGGCGTCGCCCCGGCGCCCGGATAGTCGGCGCCGATGACGGTGTGGGTGCGTGCGAGGTCGTCGATCAGCGGTCCGAAATTGGCCTCGATGCCACCGCCCGCACCGTGGGCGAGCACCAGACCCGGGCCGTGCCCGCGAATCGTCGAACGGAAATTCCGGCTCATGCCGCGACGTTAGAAGTTGACACCGGTGTGAAGGTCAACTCCCGGGAAGGGCACGCAATGCTGATCGGTGAACTCGCCGCGCGCACGGGCGTGAGCCCACGTCTGCTGCGGTACTACGAGGACCAGGGGCTGCTCGGCGCGACCCGCGGTACCAACGGTTACCGCCGCTACGACGACGAGGCCGTCACGACGGTCCGGCAGATCCGGGCCCTGCTCGCGGCCGGGCTGTCGAGCGAGGTGATCCGCACGTTGCTGCCCTGCGCGGTGGGCGACGTGCCGGACCTGAAGCCGTGCCCGGAGCTCGTCGCCACCCTCCGCAGGGAACTGTCGGCCATGGACGACCGGATCGATGCGATGCAGCGCACACGCGCCGCGCTCGCGGGGTATGTACCGCCCGGCGAGTGATCGATGTGCCAGGGTGGAAGGGTGAACAGACAGCCTCTCCGCCTGGCGATCCTGGAAGCGACGCGCATCCTCGAACAGGCCGGTGTGGCATCCCCGCGCAACGACGCGGAACTCATCGCCGCCCACGTGCTCGGCGTCGAACGGGGACGCCTGCCGCTCACACCGCTCGTCGATCCTCCCGTCGTCGAATCGATGCGCCGTCTCGTGGAGCAGCGGTCGAAGCGCGTACCGCTGCAGCATCTCACCGGCTGGGCCGCGCTCGGCGACATCACCGTGAACGTCGGCGCAGGGGTGTTCGTGCCGCGCCCGGAGACCGAGTTGCTGCTCGAGTGGGGTCTGAAGTTGCTCAAGGGCCGGGAGTACCCCGTCGTGGTCGACCTGTGCACCGGGTCGGGCGCGTTGGCGCTGGCCGTCGCGCACGCCCGTCCCGACGCCGTCGTGTACGCCGTCGACAACGACGCCACCGCGCTGGCCTGGGCACGGCACAACGCCGACGCCCGCGCCGCCGCGGGCGACACCCCGATCCGCCTGTACTCGGGCGACGTCACCGACCACACGGTGTTCGCCGAGCTGGACGGACTCGTCGACCTCGTGCTCTGCAACCCGCCCTACGTGCCGGAGGGTACGCAGGTGCCCCGCGAGGTCGCCGACCACGACCCGCCCCAGGCCGTGTTCGCACCGGGTGGCGGGCTCGCCGTGATCCGGCACATCGTCGGCATGGCCGCCAGGCTCCTGCGGCCCGGTGGCGGCGTGGCGATGGAACACGACGACACCCAGGGCTCGGCCGTGCCGGAACTGCTGCGCAGCCGCAAGGTGCTCACCGACGTGCGCGGCCACCAGGACTTGGCCGGCAGGCCGCGATTCGCCACAGCCCTGCGAGGCTGACGCCCCCGACCCGTGTTGCGCTTTCAGGGTCTCGTGTTGCGCCTTCGGGGACCCGTGTTGCACGCCCAGGGACCCGTGTTGC
Source organism: Prauserella rugosa (assembly GCF_000719975.1). Taxonomy (GTDB): domain Bacteria; phylum Actinomycetota; class Actinomycetes; order Mycobacteriales; family Pseudonocardiaceae; genus Prauserella; species Prauserella rugosa. Next base: position 347,572 of record NZ_JOIJ01000003.1, on the reverse strand, counting down.
GCCTTCAGGGCACAGGCGTCCCGCCGGAACGAGCGCGTTGGTCGACAAGCGGTTTCGACGTCTCGGCGTGGTGCGACGTTCTTCGTGAGACTCGCCGGCGACCTCCGGCTCCTGCTGATCGTGGCCGGGTCTAAGCTGGGCGGCCATGAGCGTGGTCTACGACTGCAGTGACCCGGATTCCCGCACCGACGGCCTCAAGGCCGCAGCCGCGGCGGTCCGTTCCGGACGGCTCGTGGTGCTTCCCACCGACACCGTGTACGGCATCGGCGCGGACGCCTTCGACTCCGCCGCCGTGCGTGCGCTCCTGCAGGCCAAGCATCGCGGTCCCGACATGCCGGTCGGTGTGCTCGTCGGCTCCTGGTCCACAGTGGACGGCCTGGTCCTGGGTGTGCCGCAGCAGGCGAGGGCGCTCATCGAAGCCTTCTGGCCGGGCGACCTGTCGATCGTCCTGCCGCACGCACCCAGTCTCAACTGGGACCTCGGCAGCACCCGCGGCACGGTCCTGCTGCGCATGCCGCTGCACCCGGTCGCGCTCGAGCTGCTCCGCGAGGTCGGCCCGATGGCGGTCTCCAGCGCGAACGTCTCCGGCAGGCCGCCCGCCGCCAACGCGCAGGACGCGAAGGAACAGCTCCAGGACTCGGTGTCGGTCTACCTCGACGGCGGCCCGAGCGGGGCGCCCGTTCCGTCCACGATCGTCGACCTGACCGGTTTGTCGCCCGTCCTGCTGCGGGAGGGCGCGGTGAGTGCGGAGGCCGTGTCCGAGGTGCTGGGTGTCGAGCTCGGCCCGAAGGAATGATCGCGCCGCGGTGGCGATAGCGTTGCGCGCCGTGATCTCGCACCGACTGGCCAGGACGGAGCGCCCGTGACACCCACGGCGGGCTTGCCGATCCGCGAGTACATTCTGGTCGCGCTCGTGTCCGCGGCCGTGACGTTCCTGCTCACCGCGCTCGTGCGGAAGTTCGCAATGAAGACGGGAGCGGTCGCCGTACCGCGGCAACGCGACGTGCACGTCGTGCCGATCCCGCGGATGGGCGGGCTCGCGATGTACTTCGGCGTCGTCGGAGGCATGGCACTGGCGCACCAACTGCCGGTGCTGCGGCGCGCGTTCGAGTACTCCTACGACCCGGTGGCCGTCCTGATCGGCGGTGGCGTCATCGTCCTGATCGGCGCGCTCGACGACCGGTTCGAGCTCGATGCCTGGACCAAACTCGCCGGCCAGGTGATGTGCGCGGGCATCCTCGTGCTGTTCGGCCTCCAGTGGGTGTCGTTCTGGGTGCCCTGGGGTGGGGACGGCGCGGCGCTCGGCCAGGTGCTCATCCTCGACCGAAACCAGGGCGGCCTGCTCGCGGTGCTGCTGGTCGTGGTCATGGTCAACGCCATGAACTTCGTCGACGGGCTCGACGGCCTCGCGGGCGGCCTCGGGTTCATCGCCGCCGCCGCGACGTGCGCCTTCTCGCTGGGACTGCTCGACTCGTCGGGCGGGGACGTCAGCACCTACCCACCCGCGCTCATCGCGGCGACGCTGGCGGGCGCGTGTCTGGGCTTCCTGCCGCACAACTTCCAGCCCGCGCGGATCTTCATGGGCGATTCCGGATCGATGATGATCGGCCTGATGCTCGCGGCGGCCAGCACGTCCGCGTCCGGGAAGATCAACTACACGTCGTTCGACGCCACCGACGTCGTCGCCCTGCTCTCGCCGCTGTTCGTCGTCGCCGCGGTGCTGTTCCTCCCGCTGCTCGACCTGGTGATGGCCGTGGTGCGGCGCACTCGGCGCGGCGAGAGCCCGTTCGCGGCCGACAAGATGCACCTGCACCACCGGCTCCTGGAGATCGGCCACTCCCAGCGCCGTGCCGTGCTGCTGATCTACCTGTGGGCCGGGCTGCTGGCCTTCGGCGCCGTCGCGGTGACCCTGTTCGACACCGCCGTGGTGTTCTGGCTGACCTGCACCGGGCTGCTCCTCGCCGCGCTGGTCTCGGGAGTCCCTAGACTGAAACGACAACGGGAAGGCCCCTCCGCGCGTCGATGACCTCGCCCGCGGGCGGGGCACGTCCGATCCGCCGCCGACCGCGAAGGCCCCGCATGAACTCCCAGCGCACGTCCGAGCCTGGCCGAGGCCCCGCCTCCACGTCCCCGGCTCCGGCCGCCGGTCAGGCCGAGGACCCGGCCGTCGCGGTCGCGCGCGAGCACGCCCGTTCGGTGTATCGCCTCGCCGACGCGATGCAGCGCTGGGGCCTGATGCTGTCGCTGCCGGCCAGTCTCGTGGTCGTCGGGGTCGCCACCGTGCTCGCGGGCCGACCGGGCCTGGTGGGCGCGGCCTTCGGTGTCGTACTCGGGCAGGGCTCGGCGCTCGTCACCATCACGATGATGCGGATGGCCGCCACCCGCGGACCCAGCTCGCTGATGGGGTTCGCACTCGGCGGCTACGCCCTCAAGATGACGGCCCTGCTCGTGGTCATGCTGTTGTTGCGCGACGTCGACGGGTTCAACCGGACCGCATTGGCGTTCGGCATGCTCGTGGTCGTCGTCGCGTGGGCCGCGGGCGAGGTGACCGCCTTCCAGAAGACCAGGACACCGACGCTCGTCGTCCCACCGTCGCAACCCCTCGGCGGTGACGACCTCGACGATCTCGAGGACACCCACGGTCGCGAGGACCACGGCCGCGAAGACACTGCGGAAACGGATGATTCCGACCTTCGGGACGAGTCGAGCACCCGCGGTGAAACGACTGCCGAGAATGTGACGACCAGCACATCCGGGCGGGCAGATTCGGAACGAACCGGCTGAATCGTTCCACGTCGGCCTACGACGGTCAGTAGTGCCAGGTAGAGGCCGGTTTGTTTCGAAGAAGTATGCCCGTACGGCTGGCCCCGAAACGCCCCTGATACCGTCCCCGCCAAGGATCGCCTTGCTCCAGCAAGGGGACCCCACATAGCACCGGATCTGCATCCGGTACGTTATGTCCAGTTGCAACGATTCCCCCGGCGGAGTGAACGCCGGCCGGGAGAACCGGAAGGAGCCCAGTTGGGCGCGCTGGTACTAGCCGCGGGTGACGAATTCACGCCGCCGACGGCAGACGCGTTTAATCTGCCACCCATTTTCGGCTGGGTCACCAAACCCATGCTGCTGCTCGTGCTGTCGGTGATCCTGATCATCGGTTTCTTCCTGCTGTCCAGCAGGAAGCTCAGCATCGTGCCGGGCAAGGGACAGTTCCTCGTCGAGTCCTTCTACGACTTCGGGCGCAACAACATCGCGCGCGAGCAGATCGGCTCGAGGGACTTCCTGCGCTTTCTGCCGCTGATTCTGGCTCTGTTCAGCTTCGTCCTCGTGAACAACCTGTTCGGGATCGTTCCGTTCCTGCAGTTCCCGACGATGTCGCACATCGGCTTCCCGCTGGCGCTCTCCGTGCTCGTGGTCTACCCCGTCTATCACTACGCGGGCATCCGCAAGCACGGTCTCGGTGGCTACCTGAAGAACCAGCTGATTCCGCCGGGTGCGCCGAAGCCGGTGTACATCCTGTTGACGCCGATCGAGTTCTTCACGAAGTTCATCATGAACCCGCTGACGCTCGCGATCCGAGTTTTCGCGGCCATGTTCGCGGGTCACCTGCTGATCATGCTGTTCGGCATCTCGGCGGAGTTCCTGCTCCTCCACGGTGACGGCATCACGAAGATCTTCTCCGTCTTCTCCTTCGGCGGAGCGCTCGCGATGACGTTCATCGAGGTGCTGATCATGTCGATCCAGGCCTTCATCTTCGCCCTGCTGTCCGCCAACTACATCGGCGCGGCACTGGCCGAGGACCACTAGAACCGACCGACACCCACAGATCCCGGACGGCTCACGCGAGACGATGACGTCCGTCCGAACCCACAGACAAGCATCCGTTACCGAACACGGACGAAGTTGGAAAGGGAAAACACGTGAGCTCCATTGTTCTCGCCCAGGCCGCTGAGACCAGCATCAACTCGGGCCTCGCCGTTGTCGGCTACGGCCTCGGTGCCATCGGTGGTGGTATCGGCGTCGGCATGATCTTCTCCTCCGTCATCAGCGGCACCGCCCGTCAGCCGGAGGCCCAGGGCAAGCTGATGAACATCGGCTTCACCACCTTCGCCCTGGTCGAGGTTCTGGCGCTGCTGGGCTTCGTTCTCTTCTTCCTCGCGGGCTGACGTCGGCATCTGCCGACGTCGGAATGACGACAGGACGAAGTGGAGACGACGATGATTCTGGCGGCTGAAGAGTACAACCCGGTGATGCCGCACCTGGCCGAGGTGATCATCGGCCTGATCGCGTTCCTGCTTCTGCTGTGGGTGCTGCGCAAGTTCGTGGTGCCCCGCTTCGAGAAGCTGTACGAGGAACGGGCCGCGAAGATCGAGGGCGGCATCGAGAAGGCGGAGAAGGCTCAGGCCGAGGCCGAGAAGGCGCTCGAGCAGTACAAGGCTCAGCTCGCCGAGGCACGGACCGAGGCCGCCAAGATCCGCGACGACGCACGGCTCGAGGCCGAGCAGATCAAGGCCGAACTGCGCGCCGAAGCCGAGCAGGAGTCGGCCCGGATCGTCGCTCAGGGCGAGGCGCAGCTGCAGGCGCAGCGTGCGCAGATCGTTGCTGAGCTGCGCGCCGAGCTCGGCCAGAACTCGGTGGCGTTGGCCAGCCGGATCGTCGGTGAGTCGCTGGAGGACGAGGCCCGCAGGCGCGGCACCGTCGACCGGTTCCTCGCCGAACTCGACGCCGGTGCCAACGGTGCCGGAGCCAGGAACTAGGAGTAGGCGCACATGACGCTGCATGCTGCGAGCCGGGACGCTCTTGGCTTCGCCGAGACCCGTCTCGACGAGGTGCTCGGCGACGCGGGCACGAACCCGTCCGCCGTCGGGGAAGAGCTGCTCTCCGTGGTGGATCTGCTCACCAGGGAGGTCGGGTTGCGACGGTCCGTCGGTGACGGCTCGTCCGATCCGGAGGCCCGCAAGCGGCTCGTCAGGTCGTTGCTGCAAGGCAAGGTGTCCGAACCCGCCCTCGGCGTGCTCGACACCGTGGTGGGCAGCCGTTGGTCCAGCCCGCGTGAGCTGCTGGACGGCCTGGAGACCGTGGCGCGCAAGGCGCTGCTGGTCAGCGCCGACAAGGCCGGGAAGCTGGACACGGTCGAGGGGGAGTTGTTCTCCGTCGCCCGTATCGTGGAAGCCGAACCGGAGCTCGAACGGGCGCTGTCCGACCAGGTCGGTCCCGCCGCCGGTCGGCGTGCGCTCGTGCGCAGCCTCGTCGGCGAGAAGGTCGACGCGGTGACGCTCGTGCTGGTCGAACAAGTGGTATCACGGCCGCGAGGCCGTGGCGTCGTGTTCGGCATCGACGAGCTGGTCGAGCAGGCCGCGGCCTACCGTTCCCGCTCGGTCGCCTACGTCAGGAGCGCGACCGAGCTGACCGGAGGCCAGCGCGACCAGCTGAGCGCACGGCTCGAGCAGATCTACGGACGGCCGATGGCGTTGCACGTCCAGCTCGACCAGTCGGTCGGTGCCGGACTCGTCATCCGCGTCGGCGACGAGGTCATCGACGGGAGCGTCGCGGGCCGCATCGAAGCGCTGCGCAGGCAGCTCGCCAGCTGACGGCGCGCACACACACAAACTTTGCACAGTGGCAAGACACGAAGTGAGAGCGGGAACGACATGACGGAGCTGACGATCTCCTCGGATGAGATCCGCAGTGCGATCGAGAACTACGTCTCGAGTTACTCCCCGGAGGTAAGCCGGGAAGAGGTCGGCGTCGTCGTCGACACCGGTGACGGTGTCGCCCACGTCGAGGGCCTGCCTTCGACCATGGCCAACGAGCTGCTGGAGTTCGCCGGCGGCGTCTACGGTGTCGCGCAGAACCTCGAGCCGCGGCAGATCGGTGTCGTGCTCCTCGGCGACTTCGAGAAGGTCGAAGAGGGCCAGGAGGTCAAGCGCACCGGGCAGATCCTGTCGGTGCCGGTCGGCGAGAACTTCCTCGGTCGCGTCATCGACCCGCTCGGCAACCCGATCGACGGCCTCGGTGACATCGAGTCCAGCGAGCGTCGCGCCCTGGAGCTGCAGGCCGCCTCGGTGGTCGAGCGCCAGCCGGTGGACGAGCCGCTCGCGACGGGCATCACGGCGATCGACGCGATGACGCCGATCGGCCGTGGACAGCGTCAGCTGATCATCGGTGACCGCAAGACCGGTAAGACCGCGGTCTGCGTCGACACGATCATCAACCAGAAGGCGAACTGGGAGAGCGGCGACCCGAACAAGCAGGTCCGCTGCATCTACGTCGCCGTCGGCCAGAAGGGCTCGACGATCGCCTCGGTGCGCAAGTCCCTCGAGGACGCGGGCGCCCTGGACTACACGACGATCGTCGCCGCACCCGCCTCGGACCCGGCCGGTTACAAGTGGCTGGCGCCCTACTCGGGTTCGGCGCTGGGCCAGCACTGGATGTACCAGGGCAAGCACGTCCTGATCGTCTTCGACGACCTCACCAAGCAGGCCGAGGCCTACCGAGCGATCTCGCTGCTGCTGCGTCGTCCGCCGGGCCGCGAGGCGTTCCCCGGTGACGTCTTCTACTTGCACTCGCGTCTGCTCGAGCGCTGCGCCAAGCTCTCGGACAAGCTGGGTGGCGGTTCGCTGACCGGTCTGCCGGTCATCGAGACGAAGGCCAACGACATCTCGGCCTACGTCCCGACGAACGTCATCTCGATCACCGACGGCCAGTGCTTCTTCCAGTCGGACCTGTTCAACTCCGGCCAGCGCCCCGCGGTCGACGTGACCACGTCGGTGTCGCGAGTCGGTGGTGACGCGCAGACGAAGGCCATGAAGAAGGTCTCCGGTACGTTGCGTATCGACCTGTCGCAGTACGAGGAGCTCAAGGCGTTCTCCGCCTTCGCCTCGGACCTCGACGCCGCGTCGAAGGCACAGCTGGACCGTGGTTCCCGCCTGTACGAGCTGCTCAAGCAGCCGCAGTACTCGCCGGTCCCGGTCGAGCAGCAGGTCGTCACCGTGTACCTCGGCACCAACGGGCACTTCGACGACGTGCCGATCGAGGACACCGCGCGGTTCAACAGCGAGCTGCTGGAGAACATGCGCCACAAGCACGAGGACGTCCTGACCGAGATCCGCGAGACGGGCAAGTGGAGCGACGAGCTGGCCGAGAAGGTCGCCGCCGCAGCCACGGAGTTCAAGAAGGGCTTCACCACCTCCGAGGGCAAGCAGCTCAATGAGGTCGAGGCCGACGCCATGGACGCTGAGCACGTCGGACAGGAATCCGTGAAGGTGAACCGTCCGGCTCCGAAGAAGTAGTGGGCGGTAGCCATGGCACAGCTTCGTGAGCTCCGGTCGAAGATCCGGTCAACCAAGAACATCGGCAAGATCACCAAGGCGATGGAGCTCATCGCCACGTCGCGCATCAGCAAGGCGCAGGCGAGGGTCGAGGCCGCCCGTCCGTACGCCACGGAGATCACCAAGGTGCTCTCGGCGTTGGCGAGCGCCTCGACCAATCTCGACCACTCCCTGCTGGTCGAGCGCGAGCAGCCGCGCCGCGTCGCCGTGCTCGTCGTGACCAGTGACAAGGGACTGTGCGGTGGCTACAACGCCAACGTCCTGCGGGCCACCGAGGAACTGCTCTCGCTGCTGCGCGAGCAGGGCAAGGAGCCGCAGCTCTACGTCATCGGCGGCAAGGGCGTGAACTACTACAAGTTCCGCGAGCGTCAGCTGGCCGGCAGCTGGACCGGGTTCTCCCAGCAGCCGCGCTACGAGAACGCGGCCGAGGTCGGGCAGACCCTGGTCGACGCCTTCCTGGCCGGTGACGACGACGCGTCCACGGGATCGGGCGAGCCGGTCGACGAGCTCCACATCGTCTACACCGAGTTCCGTTCGATGCTCACCCAGACGCCGGTGGCCAAGCGCATGGCCCCGCTCGAGGTGGAGTACGCCGACGAGGAGGGCGAGGGCGGTCAGGCCGCCACGTCCGACGGCGAGATCACGCCCGCCTACGAGTTCGAGCCGAACCCGGAGGCGCTGCTCGGAGCGCTCCTGCCGAAGTACATCAACACGCGGATCTTCGCGGCGTTGCTGGAATCGGCGGCCTCCGAGCTGGCGGCGCAGCGGAACGCGATGAAGTCGGCGTCGGACAACGCGAGCGAGCTCGTGGAGACCTACACCCGGCTGGCGAACCAGGCCCGCCAGGCCCAGATCACCCAGGAGATCAGCGAAATCGTCGGTGGAGCTGATGCGCTCGCCGCTGTAGGAAGTGATGACTGAGCTATGACTAGCACTGAAACAGCCGTCAAGGGGCGCATCGTCTCGGTGACCGGTCCGGTCGTCGACGTGGAATTCCCGCGCGGCCACATCCCTGAGCTGAACAACGCGCTCAAGGTCGACATCGAGTTCGCCGAACTCCGCAAGACGGTGACCCTCGAGGTCGCGCAGCACCTCGGCGACAACATGGTCCGCACGATCTCGCTCGCGCCGCAGGACGGTCTCGTCCGTGGCGCCGAGGTCACCGACACCGGCGCGGCGATCTCCGTGCCGGTCGGCGACAAGATCAAGGGCCACGTCTACAACGCCCTGGGCGAGTGCCTCGACGAGCCGGGCTACGGCGACGACCTCGAGCGCTGGAGCATCCACCGCAACCCGCCGGCGTTCGACCAGCTCGAGGGCCGCACCCAGGTGCTGCAGACCGGTCTGAAGGTCATCGACCTGCTCACCCCGTACGTGCAGGGTGGCAAGATCGGCCTGTTCGGTGGTGCCGGCGTGGGCAAGACGGTGCTGATCAAGGAGATGATCACCCGTGTCGCCCAGAACTTCGGTGGTACGTCGGTGTTCGCCGGTGTCGGTGAGCGCACCCGTGAGGGCACGGACCTGTTCCTGGAGATGTCCGAGGACGGCGTCATCGACAACACGGCGCTGGTCTTCGGTCAGATGGACGAGCCCCCGGGCACCCGTATGAGGGTGGCGCTGTCCGCTCTCACCATGGCGGAGTACTTCCGCGACGTCCAGAACCAGGACGTGCTGCTGTTCATCGACAACATCTTCCGGTTCACCCAGGCCGGTTCCGAGGTCTCGACCCTGCTGGGTCGGATGCCGTCGGCCGTGGGTTACCAGCCGACGCTGGCCGACGAGATGGGTGTGCTGCAGGAGCGGATCACCTCGACCAAGGGCCGTTCGATCACCTCGATGCAGGCGGTCTACGTGCCGGCGGACGACTACACCGACCCGGCTCCGGCCGCCACGTTCGCCCACCTCGACGCGACCACCGAGCTCTCGCGTGGCGTGTTCCAGAAGGGCATCTTCCCGGCGGTCGACCCGCTGGCCTCGACGTCGACGATCCTGGACCCGGCGATCGTCGGTGACGAGCACTACCGCGTCGCCTCCGAGGTCATCCGGATCCTGCAGAAGTACAAGGAGCTGCAGGACATCATCGCGATCCTCGGTATGGACGAGCTGTCCGAAGAGGACAAGCTGACGGTGCAGCGTGCGCGTCGCATCGAGCGCTTCCTGTCGCAGAACATGCTCGTGGCCGAGGTCTTCACCGGCCAGCCCGGTTCGACCGTGCCGGTCGCCGAGACCGTCGAGGCGTTCGACAAGATCGCCAAGGGCGAGTTCGACCACTACCCGGAGCAGGCGTTCCTGGGTATCGGTGGCCTCGAGGACCTCGAGAAGAAGTACCACGAGATCACCGGTAAGTGATCTCGGTTCAGGAGTGATCCACGGCGACGGGACCGGGCCGCTGCGGCGTCCGGTCCCGTCGCTCCCGCATTCACCCCCGGCAACGACAGCGCGGCGGTTACACTGGCGCCAGCGCTGATGAAGAAGGAGACCCCACGTGGCTGAGATGTCCGTCGAGCTCGTCGCCGTCGAGCGGCGGCTGTGGTCCGGCCAGGCCTCGTTCGTCGTCGCGCAGACCACCGAGGGCGAGATCGGCATCCTGCCGAGCCACGAGCCCATGCTCGGCCAGCTGGTCGAGGGTGGCGTCGTGAAGGTGACGACCACCGACGGTGAGACGATCACCGCGGCGGTGCACGGTGGCTTCCTGTCGGTCACCGCCGAGCGCGTGAGCGTGCTGGCCGAGACCGCTGAACTCGGCGACGAGGTGGACGTCGAGGCGGCCCGTGCGTCGCTGTCCGCCGACGACGAGGTGGAACGCGAGAGAGCAACCGCCAAACTCCGCGCAGCGGGTCAGACGGTCTGACGAGCAGAGACCAGCAGGGGACCGGCATGGAGGCAGCGATCATCGTCTCAGCCCTCCTGCTGGTGCTGCTCGCCGTCGCGCTCTGGTACGGCCTGCGCTGGTTCGGGATGCGCCGCCGCGGCGGGGTGAGCGTGGCGCTGCGCTGGGACCCGGACCGGGAGCGTTCGGGCTGGCATCTCGGGATCGCGCGCTACCACGGCGAGGAGTTCCTCTGGTACCGCGTGTGGAGTCTGCGGACCGGCCCGGACCGGACGTTCGCCAGGGAAGGCCTCGAGATCGCCGACCGCCGCGACCCCGTCGGCACCGAGTCCTACGCTGTTCCTTCCGGTTCGACCGTGCTGCGATGTCAGCCCGCGCAGGGCGAACCGATCGAGGTCGCCATGGGCCCGGACGCGCTCACGGGCTTTCTGTCCTGGCTCGAATCCGCTCCGCCCGGCAGGCGGATGCGCCGCGCCTCCTGATCGGAGTCGCCGAACCGGGGCGGTGAGCCGAGGCCCCGTGTCCGATCCCTGAGCCCGCCCCGCGGCGATCGACTCTGAGCGGCGATCGACTCTCAGCGCGTCGCAGTGGGCCCGCGCTCGGTGCGCGCGGGAACCCACCACGGTGCCGGCGGATCGGCCGTCAGCGGTCCCCGCCCGGCTTCCACAGGACGTCGCCGTCCGGGTTGGCCAGGCGCGCGAGGATGAACAACAGGTCCGACAGCCGGTTCAGGTACTTCACGGCGAGCACGTTGGTGCGATCGGCGTCGGCCTCGACCAGTTCCCAGCCGGAACGTTCGGCCCTCCGGGCCACGGTGCGCGCCTGGTGCAACAGCGCAGCACCCGCGGTGCCCCCTGGCAGGATGAACGACGTCAGCTTCCCGAGCCGCTCGTTGAACTCGTCGCACCAGCCTTCGAGGCGTTCGATGTACGGTTCGCTCACCCGCAGCGGAGGGAACTCCGGGTCGGGAACGACGGGCGCGCACAGGTCGGCTCCGACGTCGAACAGGTCGTTCTGGACGGCCCTGAGCACGTCGGCGATCTCGTCGGTGAGCCCGCCGAGGGCGATGGCCACGCCGATGACCGAGTTCGTCTCGTCGACGTCGGCGTAGGCACCGAGGCGCGGGTCGGTCTTCGGCACACGCGAGCCGTCGCCGAGTGCCGTGCTCCCGCTGTCGCCGACTTTGGTGTACACGCGGTTGATCCGTACAGGCATGAGCTCGAGGCTACGTCAGCGTCCGCCGCCGCGGGCCGCATCGCCGCGGGGAGATCGTCCGTTTCGTGTCCTGCGTCGATTGTGACCACGCTTGCCGTAAGCGTGCCCCTTCGCAGCGTTCCGGGCCGGGCGGGGCAAGATGTCGGCATGAGCGAGCACTTCGACGTGCACGGTGGTGCGCGTCTGACCGGCGAGGTCGAGGTCGTCGGAGCCAAGAACAGCGTGTTGAAGCTCATGGCGGCCGCGCTGCTTGCCGAGGGCACCACGACGATCACGAACTGCCCGCGGATCCTCGACGTCCCGCTGATGGCGGACGTGTTGCGCAGTGTCGGTTGCCACGTCGAGATCGAGGACGACGTCGTGCGCATCACGACGCCCGCCGAGCTGTCGCATCGCGCGGATTCCGCGGCGATGAGCAGGCTGCGTGCGTCGGTGTGCGTGCTCGGCCCCCTGGTCGGGAAGCTGAAGAAGGCCGTGGTGGCCCTGCCCGGTGGCGACGCGATCGGCTCGCGCCCCCTGGACATGCACCAGAACGGCCTGCGCAAGCTCGGCGCGACGAGCTCGATCGAGCACGGCTGCGTGGTGGCCGAGGCCGACGGGCTGCACGGCGCGCAGATCTGGCTCGACTTCCCCAGCGTGGGCGCGACCGAGAACATCCTCATGGCCGCCGTACTCGCCGAGGGCACGACGGTGATCGACAATGCCGCTCGCGAGCCCGAGATCGCCGACATCGTCGCGATGCTCACCGAGATGGGCGCGAGGATCGAGGGCGCGGGCACCTCGACGCTGACCGTGGAGGGCGTCTCGGAGCTCAAGCCGACCGAGCACCGCGTGATCGGCGACCGCATCGTGGGCGCCACGTGGGCGTTCGCCGCGGCGATGACCCGAGGCGACGTCACCGTGACCGGTGTCGACCCGCACCACCTGGAACTGGTTCTCGAGAAGCTGCGCCTGGCTGGCGCGGAGGTCACGACCTACGACGGCAAGGGGTTCCGGGTGAATCAGTCCGAGCGCCCCCAGGCGGTCGACTTCGTGACCCTGCCGTACCCGGGGTTCGCCACCGACCTGCAGCCGTTCGCCGTGGCGCTGTCCTCGGTGTCGGAGGGCACGTCGATGATCACCGAGAACGTCTACGAGGCGCGGTTCCGGTTCATCGAGGAGATGGTGCGGCTCGGCGCCGACGCGCGCACCGACGGCCACCACGCCGTCGTCCGCGGCGTCGAGCGGCTCTCCAGCGCCCCGGTGTGGGCCTCGGACATCCGCGCCGGGGCGGGTCTGGTCCTCGCGGGCTTGTGCGCGGACGGGGTCACGGAGGTGTGGGACGTGTTCCACATCGACCGGGGGTATCCGCACTTCGTCGAGAACCTGAACCGGCTCGGCGCCCGCATCGACCGCGTGGGGACGCCCTCGGGCGAGTGACGCACCGCGTCCCGGCGCGGGCCGGTTGCGTCGCACTCTCAGGTGCCCGCGCTCAGCCGCCCGCGGCGAGTGAGACGCCGAAGCCGATGAGCGTGCCACCGGTGGCGACGTCGAGCGCCCTGCGCACCCGCCTGCGCCGCAGCCACGCCCGCACGCGGTGCACGAACACCAGCAGCAGCACCAGCCACAACGCGCCCAGCACGGCGACGGTGTAGGCGAGCAACAGCGCGTCGAACGGGGTGCTGCGCACCGGGTCGAGGAACTGGGGCAGCACCGACAGGTACAGCGCGAGCACCTTCGGGTTGGTGACGTTGGACAGGAATCCCTCGCGGAACCGGCGGAAGCCGCTCGCCGCGGCACCTTCGGCGTCCATCGCGGCGTAGTCGCCGCGCCACGCCGAGCGCAGTGACTGGATGCCGAGGTAGCACAGGTAGAGCACGCCTGCCCAGCGGATCGTGGTGAAGACCGGCTGCGACTGCACGATGAGCGTGCCGAGGCCCAGCGCGACGAGCGTGCCCTGGAACAGGTTGCCGACCGCGATGCCGAACGTCGCGAGCATGCCGCCGCGGAACCCGCCCGCGAAGGCGTTCTTGAGCGTCACCAGCGTGTCCGGGCCCGGCGCGATGACGACGAGGATCGTCAGGACCAGGTAGCTGCTGTAGGAACTCCACGTCACGACGTCTCACGGTATGCCATGCGCGGCCGCGGACCCGCTCGTCCGGCTGAACGTCACAGACCCTGTTTTCGCAGGGCGAGCGGCTGGGCACTCAGGGTGCATGATCGACAGCGGCCGCCGAATGGTGCGGGACGGCACCCGGAGAAGGGCTCCGGGAATTGGTGAAACGCGCGGCTCAACTCCGACCACGGGAACACGCCGAACGACTCGAGGATTTTACGTGCGTGTCCGGAATGTTGTTTTCCCACGTCATCGTGGTATCCGAGGGTCTCGTTCGAGTGGCGTGCGCCGGAGGGAATTGCGTGATCGATTGCGCACATTCGGGTGACGTGCCTAGGGTGAGCGGCCAATCGCGATGGCGGTGGCCCGGAGTGGGAAACCGGTGCCGCCTGCCGGCGCTGATGTCCAGACAGGAGCTAAGAGCACGTGAACAACTCCAGGCTGAGTAGGCGCGGTTTTCTCCGCGGGGCATCAGGACTCACCCTCGGTGTCGCGGTGGGCGGCGGTGCGCTGACCGCGGGCTGCACGTCGATCAACGTGTCGGCCGACAGCGGGGGCGGAGACCTGCTCGAACGGCTTCGCGGTTCGGGCACGGTGCGCATGGGATTCGCCAATGAGCGCCCCTTCGGTTTCATCAACGGACAGGGCGACCTCACCGGCGAGGCACCCGAGGTCGGCAAGGAGATCTTCCGCAGGTTGGGCGTCGAGTCGTTCGAGCCGAAACTGGCGGACTTCAGCTCGCTGATCCCGGGATTGAAGGCCGGTCTGTTCGACGTGATCGCGGCCGGCATGTACATAACGCCCGACCGCTGCGCCGAGATCGAGTTCACCAATCCCGACTACAACGCGCCCGCCGCATTGCTGTTGCCCGAGGGCAACCCGCGCAATCTTTCCGATCTGCAGAGCATCGAGGAATCGGGCGCGCGGATCGGCGTGCTGACCGGCTCGGTCGAAGAGGGTTATGCCGCCGATATCGGACTTCCCGGCAACCGCATCGTGGTGTATCCGGATCAGTCGTCCGGCATCGACGGCGTCGCCGCGGGCCGGTCGGACTGTCTGATGCTGACGCGCCTGTCGCTGAACTCGGCGTTGCAGCAACGGCGCGGAATGCCGTTGGAGATCGGTGAGCCGTTCGTTCCCGTGGTCAACGGTGAGGAGATGTTCGGTGCCGGTGGTTTCGGTTTCCGGAAGGGTGAGACGGCCATCGTCGACGCCTTCAACCGCGAGCTCGCCTCGATGCAGCGGTCGGGCGAGATCTTGAAACTGACCAAGCCGTTCGGCTTCGCGCAGGAGGAAATGACCGACCTGACGGCTGCCGATCTGTGCGCCGGAACCGCGTCGTAGGAGGCCATTCATGTCTGCCGGCCTGATGGCCTATGTCTGGGAGGGACTGGGCGTCACCCTCATGCTCACCGTGTTCGGTGCGCTGCTGGGTCTCGTCTTCGCCTTCATCGCAGGACTCGGTCGCTCGAGCGACCGCAAGGTGGTCCGCGGTATCGCGATGGTGTACACGGAGGTCTTCCGTGGGTTCCCTTCGCTGGTGCTGCTGTTCGCGTTGATCTTCATCCTGCCGCAGTTCGGATACCAGCTGAACACGCTGTTCGCGGGCATCCTGGCGTTGGCCCTGAACATCGGGGCCTACGCCGCCGAGGTGGTGCGCGGTGCGGTGAAGTCGGTGCCGCCGGGCCAGCTCGAGGCCGCCGTGGCGCTGAACTTCACGCCGATGCAGCGGATGCGCAAGGTCGTGCTGCCGCAGGCGATCGTGGCGATGATCCCGCCGTTCTCGAACAACCTCATCGAGCTGCTGAAGGCGACGTCGCTGGTGTCGCTGGTCTACATCTCCGACCTGACGTTCGCGGCGCAGCTGGTCCGCGCGTCGACGGGGGAGACGACGCTCGTGTTCCTCGGCCTGCTCGTGGGTTACGGCCTGATCGCGCTGGTGCTGACCACGATCATGCGCCTGCTGGAGCGGATGGCGGCGAAGCGGCTGGGCAGGCAGGTCCCGAAGGGCCTGTTCGCGAAGAAGGAGGCCGCATGAACGACCATCGCGGAGCTTGCGGAGCCTCGTTCGTGAAGGAGGCCGTGTGAACGAGATGTTCGAGTGGAGTCGTGTCTGGGACGCGATGCCGACGATGCTCGACGGCCTTGTCGTCGCGTTGCAGGCCACGCTCATCGGCTATGTGATCGCGCTGGTCCTCGGGCTGCTGTTCGCGCTGTTGCGGCGCAGCAACAACCGGTGGGTCAGCATGCCGGTCGGGTTCGTCGTGGAGTTCATCCGTTCCACGCCGCTGCTGGTGCAGTTGTTCTTCTTCTTCTACGTGTTGCCGCTGATCGGGATCAGCGTCTCGCCGCTGGCGACGGGTGCGTTCGCGCTCGGCCTGCACTACGCGACGTACACGTCGGAGGTGTATCGCTCGGGTATCGACGGTGTGCCGCCCGGTCAGTGGGAGGCGGCGCGGGCGCTGAACTTCTCGCGGCGTCGCACGTGGACGGCGGTCATCCTGCCGCAGGCGATCCCGCGGGTGGTGCCGGCGCTGGCGAACTACGTGATCGCGATGTTCAAGGACACGCCGCAGTTGCTGGCCATCACGGTCGTGGAGATGCTCGGCGCGGCGGTGGCGATCGGGTCGGAGACCTTCCGGTACTCCGAGCCCGTGGCCGCGGCGGGTCTGGTGTACCTGGTCGTTGCTCTGGTGATGGCCTGGCTGGCGCGCATTGTCGAGCGCCGGTACGGGCAGGTTCGGGTTTAGTGCCGCGTGTCCGGAGAACGTCAAACAACCCCGAACAGACGGCACTAGGAGAGGAATAGTTCGTTGACTGGCGAAGACTTCATCACGTTCGAAGGCGTGCACAAGGCCTTCGGGAAGAACGTGGTGCTCGACGACCTCTCGTTCTCGGTCGCCTCGGGTGAACGCGTCACCCTGATCGGCCCGAGCGGCTCGGGCAAGACCACCATTCTGCGGATGCTGATGACGCTGACGCGGCCCGACCGCGGCACCATCGGCGTCGACGGCGACTACCTGTACCACGAGAAGCGCGGTGACGAGCTCGTCCCGGCCTCGGAGGCGCACATCCGCAAGGTGCGCCAGCGCATCACGATGGTGTTCCAGCACTTCAACCTGTTCCCGAACATGAAGGTGCTGCGCAACGTCACCGAGGCGCCGATCCACGTGCTGGGCAAGTCGAAGGACGAGGCCGAGGAGCGCGGCAAGGAGCTGCTGGAGATGGTGGGGCTGGGCGACAAGTTGGGCGCCCACCCTTCGCAGCTGTCCGGTGGTCAGCAGCAGCGTGTCGCGATCGCGCGGGCGCTGGCGGTGGATCCGGACGTGCTCTTGCTCGACGAGGTCACCTCGGCGCTCGACCCGGAGATCGCCGCGGAGGTGCTCGACGTGCTGCGCGACATCGCCAGGTCGACCGACACCACGATGTTGCTGGTGACCCACGCGATGAAGTTCGCCCGCGACGTCTCGCACCGGGTGCTGATGTTCAACGAGGGCAAGATCATCGAGGACGGCACGCCGGAGAAGCTGTTCAACGAGCCGGAGGAGGAGCGCACGCAGGACTTCCTCCGTTCGGTGATCGACGAGACCTGACGCGGCCCCCGCACCGTCGACGCCGGGGCGCCCGCGGCGCTACGGTCGCAGGCATGACCGACAACGGCGCGGCATCGACGGCAGCAGCGGTATCCGGATCCACAGGGAAACCGGGGCCTTCGGGTCCTTCGGGGGAGCCCGGGCAGCGCTCGGAGTTCGAGCATCTGCTCGTCGACCGCGAGGGCGACACGGTCACGGTGACGATGAACCGGGCTGCACGCCGCAACTCGTTGACCGAGGACCATCTGCGGGAACTGACGAGGGCGCTGCGGGAGACCGCCGACACCGACGCGACCGGCGTGGTGCTGGCCGGGGACGGGCCCGTGTTCTCGGCAGGCCACGATTTCGGGGACGTCGCGGGACGTGATCTGACGGGTGTGCGCGAGCTGCTGCTCGTCTGCACGGAGCTGATGCGCACGATCCATTCGATGCCGCAGGTCGTCGTCGCCCGGGTGCACGGGCTCGCGACGGCGGCGGGATGTCAGCTGGTCGCCTCGTGCGATCTGGCGGTGGCGGCCGAGTCGGCGGGGTTCGCCCTTCCCGGCGGCAAGGGCGGCTGGTTCTGCCACACGCCTGCGGTGCCGGTGGCGCGGTCGGTCGGCAGGAAGCGCCTCATGGAGTTGGCACTCACCGGCGATCCGATCGATGCGGCGACCGCGCTCGACTGGGGGCTGGTCAACCGGGTCGTGCCCGACGACCGGCTCGACGAGGCGGTCGCCGACCTGCTGGCTCGTGCCACGCGGGGCAGCAGGGCGGCCAAGGCGCTCGGCAAACAGACGCTGTACGCCCAGTTGGACCGGCCCGAGGACGACGCGTACGCGATCGCCGTCGAGGTGATGGCGGCGGCCTCCCAGCTGCCCGGCGCCCGCGAAGGCATGGCCGCGTTCCTGGAGAAACGCCAACCCGAGTGGCCGGACTGACACGCGGCACAACCGCCCGGCCGGGCACCGTGGCCGGGTTCCGCATCGCGGGCGACGAGTGGGGACACGCATGAACGGTGTGGGCAGCGGCGCAGTGGTCGTGAACAGGGCGATGTCGCTGGACGGCTTCATCGCCGGCCGAGGTCACGCGATGGACTGGGTGGCCGAGCTCCTTCCGGTGGACGCGGTCCGGGACGTCATGGCTGCCACGGGCGCGATGCTCGTCGGCAGAGGCACGTACGACGTCGCCAGGCGCATGCCCGATCAGGGCACCGCCTACGACGGCGGAAGCCAGTTCGTGCTCACCCACCGCCCTCCGGACGAGCCCGACCCCGCGGTCACCTTCCTGACGTGCGGGGTCGAGGAGGCCGTCGCCACGGCGCGCGGTGCCGCCGGTGGCAGGAATCTGGAGATCCTGGGTGCCGACGTGGCCGCGCAGTGTCTGCAGCGGGGGCTCGTCGACGAGGTTCTGGTGTACGTGTTGCCGCTCCTGCTGGGGGACGGCGTCCGCTTCGCGCCCGCGACCCTCGGCAGGATCGACCTGGAGCCGGTCGCCACCACGCGCGCGGGCGCGGTCACGACGCTCCGTTTCCGCGTGCGCAGGTAGGCGCTATCCGCGCTCGTGGAGCAGCAGGAGTGTCCACGCGGCGAGGGACTGTGCGTCGGTGATCTCGCCGGCACGGACCATCTTCTCGAACTCCTCGCGCGCGAACCACGCGGTGGTCATGTCCTGTTCCTCGAGCTCGCGCTCGTGGGCGCCCTCGGTCAGCTCGGTGGCGAGGTAGGCCGTGCCGCGCTGGCTGCTCAGTCCCGGGGCGACGTCGATGGTGCCGAGGGCGACCATCGAACCGGCGCGCAGGCCGGTCTCCTCGCGCAGCTCCCGCGCGGCCAGCTCGGCAGGGTCGAGGTCCTGCCGGTTCGGTGCCGTGCCTTGCGGGAACTCCCAGCGGCGCAGGCCCAGCGGGTACCGGTACTGCTCCACGAGGTGCAGGCGCTCGCCGTCATAGGGGATGACCAGCGCATAGTGCGGTTTGTCGACGACTCCGTAAATGCCGGGGCTTCCGTCCGGCCGCACGATCTCGTCCTCGCGGACGGTCATCCAGTCGTTGCGGTACACCTCGCGGCTCGACACGCGCTCAATGGGGTCCACACAACGAGTGTGCCAAGTCCCCTAATCTCTGCCGGGTGCGATTGGTCATTGCCCGGTGCCAGGTCGACTATGCCGGCCGTCTCACCGCCCACCTGCCCATGGCCACCCGGCTGCTGTTGGTCAAGTCGGACGGTTCGGTGTCGGTGCACTCCGACGACCGCGCCTACAAGCCGTTGAACTGGATGAGCCCACCGTGCTGGCTCATCGAGGACGGCAACCTGTGGATCGTGGAGAACAAGGCCGGCGAGAAGCTCGTGGTCACCATCGACCAGATCATCGACGAGATCTCGCACGACCTTGGCGCCGAACCGGGGTTGCAGAAGGACGGTGTGGAGGCGCACCTGCAGGAGCTGCTGGCCGAGCACATCACGACGCTCGGCGATGGCTACTCGCTCGTGCGGCGGGAGTATCCGACCGCGATCGGCCCGGTCGACATCCTCGCGCGCGACGAGGCCGGGGCGTCGGTGGCCGTGGAGATCAAGCGGCGCGGCGAGATCGACGGGGTCGAACAGCTGACGCGCTATCTGGAGTTGCTGAATCGTGATCCGCTCCTGGCGCCGGTTCAGGGGGTGTTCGCCGCGCAGCAGATCCGTCCGCAGGCCCGCACACTCGCCGAGGACCGTGGGATCCGGTGCGTGACGCTGGACTACGACGCCCTGCGCGGCATCGAACCCGACGAGTTCCGTTTGTTCTGAGGCCCGCGCGAACGCCGGAAGCCGGTCGAAGCCGATCGGAAGCCCGCGAAAGCCGGTCGAAAGCCCGTCGAAGCCGTTGACGCGTGCCGTGCTTCGCGTTCCCCGCTCGCGGTTCCGATGTGGATCGGTCCGTTCCCGCTGGTCACCCGTCCTGTCGCGGGGCTGACGGATCGCCGGCACACGACCCGATGCGATGACGGTCCGTGCGGAATGTCGGACGGAAAGTAGTTGGGTGAGCGGGATTAAGCTGCGCTAGTGCGTGCGGTAATGTTCGCGCGCAGCTCAATCGCTGAGTGTTTCTGTTGACTACTGTTGATTCCGGAGGTGGGCCGATGACCGTCCTAGCCCAGGATCTACGGCTCGACGCCAACGCGATCGACTATCTGTTGCTCGCGTTCTACTTCGCCCTGGTGCTCGGTATCGGTTACCTCGCGCGGAAACAGGTGTCCTCGAGCCTGGACTTCTTCCTGTCCGGCAGGTCTCTTCCCGCGTGGGTGACCGGCCTTGCGTTCGTCGCGGCCAACTTGGGCGCGATCGAGGTCATGGGCATGTCGGCGAACGGTGCCCAGTACGGCTTGCCGACGGTCCATTACTTCTGGATCGGCGCCATTCCGGCCATGCTGTTCCTGGCCATCGTGATGATGCCGTTCTACTACGGCTCGAAGGTGCGCAGTGTTCCGGAGTTCATGCTCCGGCGGTTCGGTAAACCGGCCCACCTCGTCAACGGCCTCAGCTTCGCGCTCGCGCAGATCCTGATCGCCGGTGCGAACCTGTTCCTGCTCGCCAGCGTGGTGAACCTGCTGCTCGGCTGGCCGATCTGGGTGTCGATCATCCTCGCGGCGGTCATCGTCCTCGCCTACACGGCGCTGGGCGGTCTGTCGGCGGCGATCTACAACGAGGTGCTGCAGTTCTTCGTCATCGTCGCGGCCCTGCTGCCGCTGACGCTGGTCGGTCTGCACAAGGTCGGCGGCTGGGAGGGCCTGGTCGAACAGGTCACGAACGGCCCGGGCGGCGAGGAACAGCTCAGCTCGTGGCCCGGCAACCAGCTCACCGGGTTCGGCGACAACTTCCTGTCGGTGCTCGGCATCGTGTTCGGTCTCGGCTTCGTGCTCTCGTTCGGTTACTGGACGACGAACTTCGTCGAGGTGCAGCGCGCGATGGCCTCGAAGAGCATGTCGGCCGCCCAGCGCACGCCGATCATCGGTGCGTTCCCGAAGATGCTCGTCCCGTTCATCGTGATCATCCCCGGCATGATCGCGGGCGTGAGCGTCACCGAGCTCGCCGGTGAGAACAAGGCCGCACTCATGGCCGGTGATCCCGCGCCGAGTGGGGCGACGTTCAACGACGCACTGCTGCTGTTGATGCGCGACCTGTTGCCGAACGGCATGCTCGGCATCGCCATCGCCGGTCTGCTGGCCTCCTTCATGGCCGGTATGGCGGCGAACATCAGCTCGTTCAACACCGTGTTCACGTACGACATCTGGCAGGCGTACGTGAAGAAGGGCCGCTCGGACGAGTACTACCTCAGGACCGGTCGCGTGGTCACCGCGTGCGCCACGATCCTGGCGATCGGCACGGCGTTCATAGCCTCGACGTACGCGAACCTGATGGACTACCTCCAGCAGCTGTTCTCGTTCTTCAACGCGCCGCTGTTCGCCACGTTCATCCTCGGTATGTTCTGGAAGCGGATGACGCCGACGGCCGGTTGGACCGGTCTGGTCGCCGGTACGCTCTCGGCCTTCGCGGTGTTCGGGCTCGCCGAGACCGGCGTGTGGGACCTGCCGGGTCAGGGCGCCTCGTTCGTCGGTGCCGGTGCGGCGTTCGTGGTGGACATCGTGGTCAGCGTCGTGGTCACAATGGTGACGCAGCCGAAGCCGGAGCCGCAGTTGGTCGGCCTCGTCTACTCGCTGACCCCGAAGGAACAGCTCAAGCGCTCGACGGTGGGTGAGGATGCGGGCTGGTACCGCAACCCGGGCCTGCTGGCGGGCATCGTCCTGGTCCTCACGATCGTCCTGAACATCATCTTCTAGGAGGCGACCCATGAGTGACGAGACTGTGGGCAGCGAGACGCCTAAGCGCACCGCCGGAGCGTTCGACGTTCGGCTGGTCATCGCACTGTTGATCGGCGTGTACGGGATCGTGTTGACCGTGCTCGGGCTCGGGTTCACCTCCGACGCCGACCTCGCGAAGGCCGACGGGCTGAACATCAACCTGGTCGCCGGGATCGGCATGCTCGTCTTCACGGCGTTGTTCCTGCTGTGGGTGAAGCTGCGGCCGCTCAGGGTGCCGGTCACCGACGAGGACGCGGAGGAGAGCGACTCCGCCTCGTCGCAGCAGAGCTGAGTCCCGCACGAGATGAGGATTCGGGCCGGGCGCCACGCGAGACTCGCGTGGCGCCCGGCCTGCTTCTGTCGTTAGCGTTGCCCCGAGCGTGCGCGTCGCGCTCGAGCCGGACCCAGGCGAGGGAAAGTGGGACGAGTCGTGAAGAAGATCATCAACGATCCGGCGACGGTGGTCGCCGAATCGCTCCGAGGACTGGCCGCGGCGCATGCCGATCTCGTACGCGTGGAGTACGACCCCGACCATGTCGTGCGCGTCGGGGCCCCGATCGCCGACAAGGTCGCGTTGATCTCCGGCGGCGGGTCCGGTCACGAACCGCTGCACACGGGCTTCGTGGGCGCGGGGATGCTCGACGCCGCGGTGCCAGGGCCGGTGTTCACCTCGCCGACGCCCGACGCGGTGCAGGCCGCGATCGCGGCCACGACGGGTGAGGCGGGCGCGCTGCTGGTCGTCAAGAACTACACGGGAGACGTGCTGAACTTCGAGACGGCGGCCGAACTCGCCGCCGCCGAGGGTCTGGACGTGCGCACCGTGGTGATCGACGACGACGTCGCGGTCGCCGATTCGACGTTCACCGCGGGCAGGCGTGGCGTCGGCGGCACGGTGCTGCTCGAGAAGTTGGCGGGTGCGGCGGCGGCGCGCGGCGATGCGCTCGACGACGTCGAATCCCTGGCCCGGAAGGTGGTCGGTCAGGTGCGGTCGATCGGCGTGGCGCTGTCGCCGCCCACGGTGCCGCACGCGGGCGAACCGAGTTTCGACCTCGGCGCGCAGGAGATCGAGTTCGGGATCGGCATCCACGGCGAGCCCGGCAGGGAGCGGATCTCCGCCGAGCCTGCCGACGCCCTCGTGGAGCGGATGCTCGACGCGGTGACGGGCGACCTGCCGTTCGCCGAGGGCGACGAGGTCCTGTTGATGACGAACTCCATGGGCGGCACCCCGCCGATGGAGACCTACCTGGCACACGGCATCGCCGAACGGCTGCTGGCCGAGCGCGGGATCCGCGTGACGCGGCGGCTGGTCGGCCCGTACATCACGAGTCTGGAGATGCAGGGGATCAGTGTGACGCTGTTGCGCATGGACGACGAACTGACGCAGCTGTGGGACGCACCGGTGCACACGGCGGCGCTGCGGTGGGGTATCTGATGGGCTGCGACGTGGGACGGGTGGCCGAGGCGCTGCGCGCGGGTGCGGCGACCGTGGCCGAGCACAAGGCCGAGTTGATCGATCTGGACCGGGCCATCGGCGATGCCGACCACGGCGAGAACCTCGACCGGGGTTTCGCGGCCATCGTGTCCACCCTGGACTCCGGCGTTCCGGAGACGCCGGGGGCGGTGCTGAAGATCGCCGCCACGACGCTCATCTCGAAGGTCGGCGGAGCCGCGGGCCCGCTGTACGGTACGGCGTTCCTCCGCGCGGCGACGAAACTCGGCGACGTGTCCGAACTGGACGGCGCGGCGATCGCGACGGGTCTGCGGGCGGCGCTCGAGGGCGTCGTCACACGGGGTAAGGCCGAGGTCGGCGACGCCACGATGGTCGATGCGTTGTCGCCCGCGGTGGAGGCCGCCGAACGGGCTCAGGCCGACGGCGGCGACTCGGCGGCCGTGCTGAGCGCGGCCGCCGACGCGGCGAAGGAGGGCGCGGACTCGACCGTCCCGCTCGTCGCGCGCAAGGGTCGTGCGTCCTATCTGGGCGAACGCAGCGTGGGGCACGCCGACCCGGGTGCGACGTCGACCGCGTTGCTGCTGCGGGCGCTGGCGGAGGTGGCGCGGTGAGCGGCGTCGGCCTGGTGATCGTCTCGCACAGCGGCAAGCTCGCCGACGGCGTCGTGGAGGTCGCGGCGCAGATGGCCCCGGACGTCGCGGTGCGTGCGGCGGGTGGCCTGCCGGGCGGGGAGATCGGCACCGACTACGAGTCCGTGTTGGCGGCGCTCGAGCAGGCCGACTCCGGTGCGGGTGTGGTGGTGCTCTACGACCTCGGCAGCGCGCAGATGACCGCGGAGATGGCAGTGGAGACCCTGGCCGATCCGGACACGGCCGTCGTGCTCGACGCGCCGCTGGTCGAGGGTGCGATCGCCGCGGCCGTCGCCGCACAGGGAGGATCGGACCGTTCGGCCGTCGCCGAGGCGGCCCGATCCGCAGCCCGCCACCCCGAGGTCGCCGACACCGCAGACGCCGCCGAGAGCACGGACACCGGCACCGAGGAAGGTACGGCTGCTGCCGCCGCGCCGGCAGGTACATCTGGCGGTGGCGCACGGGCGGAGATCACGCTCGAGAACGAGGTCGGTCTGCACGCACGGCCCGCGGCGTTGCTGACGCGGTCGATCGCCGATCTGGACGCCGACGTGCGCATCAGCCACGGCGGTACCGAGGCGGACGGCAAGAGCGTGTTCTCGCTGATGTCGCTGGCGGCGCGCAAGGGCGACACGATCGTCGTGTCGGCGAGCGGTCCGCAGGCCGAGGAGGCCGTGCAGCGGATCACCGAGCTCGCCGGACGCGGTTTCGACGAGTAGGCGTCAGCCCTCGCGGGCCGTGTCCGACGGTGCGGCACCGGTTTCGGCCGGTGCGTGCCGCGCCTGGACACGGCCCGCGTACCACGCCGTCCACAGTGACAGCACCGTCACGACCGCTCCCAGCAGCACGATCGACAGCACCACCATCACGTCGACCGGCAGCAGGTACACCAGTGGGATCCGCACCGCCGCCTCGGCCAGCAGTGCGACGGCCCAGACGACGGTCATGCGGGTGAACGCGCGGCGGAACTCGGGAATCCGGTCGCAGAGCCGATCGATCTCGTCGCGTGTGGACGCACTCGCGCCGTCGCGGACGACCACGAGGAGCAGTGGATTGCGTCCGGCGCAGCTCGCGAGCAGGGCGATCGCGGCCGCTCCGGTGGCGATGGACTCCTTCATCAGCAGGAACCGGCTGTCGCCCGAGACGAGCGTCAGCAGTAGCCCCACTCCGAGGAGTGCGGCCATCAGGCCCGCGAACCCGTTGAACGACCGCGTGCGCGCGAACGTCCACGCCACGCGCACGGCGGCGACCAGCGCGCCCAGTAACAGGGCGAGGTGCTCGGCGACGCCGGCGGCGCGCAAGCCGTAGTAGGCGGCGAGGGGCCCGCCCACGTCCCAGAGCAGCATCCACACGAGGGGCGGAACGCCACCGCGGTCGCCGGCGGTCATGGCGCGGCCTCCAGGTCGTCGAGGAAGGTGAGGATGCGGGTGCTGACGTCGTCGGGGAACTCTCCGGCGATGGCGTGGGTGGCCGACGGCCACACCTCGACCCGTGCGTGTGGCAGCAGTCTGCGTGCGCGGTCCGCGGCGCGGCCGGCGTCGTGGATCACGCTGCGGCCCGCGATGAGCGCGAGCACCGGCAGGTGCAACCTGCGCAGTTGGGTGCCGGTCAGCAGGGTCGGGGTCGGCAGTGCGATGCGATAGGTTCGCATGCCCTCGTCGATCACGCGCACGACCGGATCGTCCGAGCCTGCCGCCGCCGCATCGGCGTCCCCGGACATCCAGCGCAGGAACGACTCGCGCGCACGCCCGCGGATGCCCGGCACGACGGTGAGCGCGCTGCGCACGATCAGCGCCGCCGGGAAGCGGGCGAACGTCTGCACGGGATCGAGCACGGTGAGCGAGGCCAGTCGTTCCGGACGGCGTACCGCCAGGTTGGCCGCCAGCCACCCGCCGAAGGAGTACCCGACGAGGTGGACGCCGGACAGGTCCAGTTCGGACAGTACGTCGGCGAGCCAGGACGCCTGATCGGCACCACTGCGGATCGGTGCGGTCTGCTCGCTGCGTCCCGGTTCGCCGATGAGGTCCACGGCGTAGACCGGAGCGCGTGCGGCCAGCGCCCGCAGGTTCGGTTCCCACATCACCACGGTTCCGGCCCTGCCCGGCAGCAGAACCAGCGGCGGGCCGTCGCCGGAGCCGAACCGGTAGACCCGCGCGCTACCGAAACCGGTCCGGACGTCCCAGTGGCGATCGGGCTCGGGCAGCGCGCGCATCCCCCGGTCGTATGCGGTGTCGAAGTCGGCGCGGGCCCGTGCCGACACGAACCCTCCGGACAAGCCCCCGGACCTCATCGGCGTTCCCCCTCCGGTTTGGCGATACGATCGGATTGTAAAGAGGGCCGGCTGGGTTTGGCAATCCGGTCGTATCATGAAGAGTGGAGGTGCCCCGGATGCCAAAGGTCGTGGACCACGACGAGCGCAGGCACGCGATCGCCGAGGCGGTTCGCCGGATCGCGGCCGACCGCGGGCTCGAAGGCGTGAGCCTCGGTGAGGTCGCGGCGGAGGCCGGCGTCTCGAAAGGCTTGGTGCAGCACTACTTCTCCACCAAGGACGAGATGCTGCGGTTCGCGACCTCGACCCTGCGTAGGCAGGTCGAACGCCGCATGCCCGGCGAGCCCATGGCGTTGCGGGACGTGCTGGTGGCGATGTTGCCCTTCGATGCGGACGCGCGTACCGAGGCGCTCGTGGCCAACGCGTTCCTTCCCCGCGCGCTGAAGGATCCCGAGATCGGCAGGCGGTTCCGCGAGGGGCACGACGACCTCGTCGGCCTGGTGGCCTCCCTGGTCTCGGCCGAGCAGCAGGCGGGGCGCATCGCCCCGGCCCTCGACGCCGAACCGGAGGCGGAGCTGCTGCTGGCGCTCGTCAGCGGCCTCGGGGACGCCGTCCTGGTCGGACATCGGAGCCCCGAGCGTGCCACGGCACTGATCGATCGCCACCTCGCGCGTCTGGCCCCGTAGGGGAGTCGTGGGCCACGCTGACGGCATGGAGCCACACCTGTGCCAGGTGACCCCGACGATGCTCGCGGCGCTGGGCGTCCCGGGTTTCACCCGCACACTCGAGCTGCCCGAGGCCTCCCGCGCGTGCGTGCTGTTGATCGACGGACTCGGCTGGGACCTGCTCGCGGAGCACGCCGACTGCGCACCCGTGCTCCACTCGCTGCGGGCGCAGCGGCTCTCGGTCGGCTACCCGGCGACGACCGCCGCAGGGCTGGCCGCCGTCGGCACGGGAGTGCCGTCCGGGGAGCACGGCATGGCCGGATACAGCTTCGCCGTGCCGGGAACCGGGGTGGTGAACGCACTGCGGTGGTGCCGTCACCCTGACGGGGAGGATCTCACCGAGCAGCTGCGCCCCGAGGACGTCCAGCCGCGCGCCACGACGTTCGAACGCGCGGCCGCGGCGGGCGTGGCCACTCGGGTGGTCTCGTCGGCCCAGTTCGCGGGTTCGGCCCTGACGCGGGCGGTGTTGCGGGGAGGACGCTACGTCGGGGTGCACGCCGTCGGCGACCTCGCGGCGGAGGTGCTGGAGGCACTGCGCCCGCCGCGGGCCTTCGTCTACGGCTATCACAGCGATCTCGACCTGGTCGGGCACCTGTACGGGCCGGGGTCGGGCGCGTGGCGGATGCAGCTGCGTCAGGTCGACCGCCTCGTCGAGTCCGTTGTGGACGGCCTGCCCGCGGGTGCCGTGCTCGCGATCGTGGCCGATCACGGCATGGTGCGCGTGGAGGAGACGATCGACCTGGACGACGAGCCCCGCCTGCGTGCCGGAGTGCGGGCGTTCGGCGGTGAGGTGCGGGCCCGGCACGTCTACCCCGAACCGGGCGCCGAGGCCGACGTACTCGCGGCGTGGCGGGAGGTGCTCGGGGACCGCGGGTGGGTGTGCTCGCGCGACGAGGCGATCGCGCAGGGCTGGTTCGGACCACACGTCGACGAGCGCGTGCGGCCACGGATCGGCGACGTGGTCGCCGCCGCACGCGGAACGGTCGGACTCGTGCGATCCGGGGCCGAGCCCCGCGAGACGGCTCTGGTCGGCCAGCACGGTTCGTTCACCGCAGCCGAGCGGTACGTCCCGATGGCGGTCGCGGACACGACCGGCTGACCACCGCGGTCCCGACGGCCGGCAGCGCGTCAGCGCGGGGCGGTCTCCGCGATGACCTTGACCGCCGTGTCCACATCGGACTCCGTGAGTGTGGCGCGGGCGGTCAGGCGCAGTCGGGTGACACCGTCGGAGGCGATGGGTGGGCAGATCCTGCCCACGTGCACGCCGTGCTCGGCGCAGGTGCTCGCCCACGTGGCCGCGGCCTGGGCGCTGGGCGCGGGCAGCGAGACGATCGCCGCCGCGGGCATGCTCGTCCGCAGTCCGGCGGCACGCAGGCCCTGGGCGAGCGAGAGCGCACCGGCGACCGCCTTGCCCGGCAGCTCGGGTTCCTCCCGCAGCGCAGCCAGTGCGGCGAGCGCGGCGGACGCATTGCCGGGAGCGAGCGCGGCGTCGTGGCCGTAGGCCCGCGCGACCTCGGTGACGTGCCGGATCGCCCGCCGCGGACCCACCACGGCTCCACCCTGCGTGCCGAGCGCGCCCGACAGACTCACGGTCGTCACCACGTCCGGTGCGGACGCGAGACCGGCGTCGTGGACCGCGCCGCGGCCGCCGTCGCCGAGCACCCCGAACCCGTGCGCGTCGTCCACCAGCAGTGCCGCACCGTGGGCGCGGCACACCTCGGCGAGCCGGCCCAGATCGGCCGTGTCGCCGTCGACGCCGAACACCGACTCGGTGACCACGAGGGCCCGCGGCTTGCGGCGGGTGGACAACGCGTGCGCCACGGCATCGGTGTCGAGGTGGGTCACGGCGGCGATGTCGCCGCGGGACAGGCGGCAGCCGTCGACGAGGGCAGGCTGCACGGACTTGTCGCTGACGATCGCCGATTCCGCCCCGGACAGCGCGGTCACGGCCGCGAGGTTCGCGGTGTAGGCCGAAGGGAACACGGCGGCGGCCTGCGCGCCGACGAACCGGGCGAGCTCGTGTTCCAGTTCGGCGTGCAGTTCGAGCGAACCGCCGAGCTGCCGGGCGCCCGCGGCACCCGCACCCCACTTCAGCGCCGCGGCCGCCGTCGCACCCGCCACGCGCTTGTCCCGCGCCAGTCCGAGGTAGTCGTCGCCTTCCAGATCGATCGTGCCCGGCGCGGGACCTGCCGCGCGCTGGCGTGGCCTGCGCTCGAGGCCGGCCTCGGCGCGGGTGGCGGCCTCGGTGTCGAGCCAGTCGAAGACCTCGTCGGGTGGGAGAGCTGGACCGGGTGCGTTCACGGCTGGCAGTCTCGCACCAGGCGGGTGACGAGAGGGGAGCGAGGGGTGGCCGACACGGCGGAACTCGAGGTCATGCCCGACGACTGGCAGCGCGCGCTGGCGGTGGTCGCCCATCCGGACGACCTGGAGTACGGCGGCGCCGGCGCCGTCGCGCGCTGGACGCGGGAGGGCAGGTCGGTGGTCTACACCCTCGCCACCCGCGGGGAGGCCGGGATCGACGGCATGCGGCCGGAGGAGGCCGCGCTCGTGCGTGAGCGGGAACAGATCGCCGCGGCGCGCGTGGTGGGCGTGGAGACGGTGGAGTTTCTCGACCACGCCGACGGCGTCGTCGAGTACGGCCTGCCACTGCGCAGGGACATCGCCGCCGCGATCCGCAGGCATCGCCCCGAGTTGGTGATCATGACCAACCATCGGGACACGTGGCCCGGCGGGCCGTGGCTGAACATGGCCGACCATCGCCACGTCGGTCTCGCGACGTTGGACGCGGTGCGCGACGCGGCGAACCGATGGGTGTTCCGCGAGTTGCTCGACGACGGACTCGAACCGTGGGACGGCGTGCGGTGGGTCGCCGCGGTCGCCTCACCGCGGGCCACGCACGCCGTGGACATCACCGCCACGATCGACCTCGCGGTCGAGTCGCTGCGGGAGCACCGCGCCTATCTGGAGGGCCTCGGCGATGCGTCGATGGCCGACCCGAGTTTCATCCGCGCGGCCGCCGCCGAAGCGGGCACCCGCTTCGGCGGCGGACTGGCCTGCAACTTCGAACTCATCCCCATGTAGGCACGGAAAAGCCCCCGAGGGCCCTGTGGTCGCGCTCAACGCGACCAAACTTCCCTTCGCTCGCCAGTGGGGGCCGGCGAGCGGCCGCATAGTGCGAGGGGAAGAAAAGTCGCGTTCAACGCAACTATGGGGCCCTCGGGGGCTTCACGTGTGGGTCAGGCGTCGATGCGGCGGCGGGGTTTGCCGCGGCCGCCGCCCTGGGCACGGCCGCTCGGCTGGCCGCCGCGGCCGCCGGTGTCCCGACCGCGGCCACCGCCGTCGCGTCGGCCACCGTCGCGCCGACCGCCACCCTGGCCGCGCGGGCCGCCCTGACCACCGCCGTAACCGCCGCCGGGACGACCACCGCGCGGCGAACGTCCCGGTCGCGGCCGGTCCTGGCTCGGCTTCCGCTCGGCCAGCGGGACACCGCTCGGGGTGCGGGCGCCGGTGATGCGGGCCAACTCGGCATCGCCGGGCGTCACGAGCAGCGACTTCGGCTTGACGCCTGCCTTGTCGGTGAGCCGCAGCGTCTGACGACGCTGGTCCCGCGTGATCAGCGTGACGACCGTGCCCGACGCGCCTGCCCGTGCGGTGCGACCCGCGCGGTGCAGATAGTCCTTGTGGTCGGCGGCCGGGTCGACGTGCAGCACGAGGCTGACGTCGTCGACGTGGATGCCGCGCGCGGCGACGTCGGTGGCCACGAGCACCGTGGTGCGGCCTTCCTTGAAGTCGGCGAGCACGCGGTTGCGCTGGCCCTGCGTCTTGCCGCCGTGCAACGCGCCCGCGGGCACGCCCTGCGAGCGCAGCTTCGTGGTGAGCCGGTCGACGTGGTGCTTGGTGCGGACGAACATGATCGTCCTGCCCTCACGGGCGCCGATCTCGGTGATGACCGACATCTTGTCCGGCTGCGCGAGCTGCAGGACGTAGTGGTCCATGTTCTTCACCGACGCGGTCACCGGCGCGACCGAATGGGTCACCGGGTCGTGCAGGTAACGCTGCACGAGCTTGGAGACGTCGCCGTCGAGCGTGGCCGAGAACAGCAACCGCTGTCCGTCGCGCGGGGTCAGGTCGAGGATCTCGCGAACCTGGGGGAGGAAGCCCATGTCGGCCATCTGGTCGGCCTCGTCGAGCGCGACGAAGTCGACCTCGTCGAGCACACAGGTGCCCTGGCGGACGTGGTCGGACAGCCGCCCCGGCGTGGCGATCAGCAGATCGACCCCGCGGGAGAGCGCGTCGGCCTGGCGGTTGAAGGCCATGCCGCCGACGGCGGTACGGCACCACAGGCCGAGCGCCTTCGACAGCGGGATCAGGACCTCGGCGACCTGCATCGCCAGTTCGCGCGTCGGCACGAGGACGAGCGCGCGCGGGCGCTTCGGCTGGGCCTTGCCGCCGTCGAGCCGCGCCAGCAGCGCCAGCCCGAAGGCGAGGGTCTTGCCCGAACCGGTCTGTGCCCTGCCGAGGACGTCCCTGCCCGCGAGGGCGTCGGGAAGCGTGGCCGCCTGGATGGCGAAGGCGTCGGTCATGCCGTCCTTCTCCAGGGCGCGCACGAGCGGCCGGGGCAGGTCGAGTGCCGCGAACGGGGTCGAATCGGTGGGGGTGGTGGTCATGGACGTGCTGGACAGGTCGGTGCTCACACAAGCCTCTCGGACGTGGCACGTCGCAAGGAGGCCCGGGAAGTCGCACACGACGTGCGGTGGGCGTTCACAAGGACGAACCCGGCGCGCGGTCGGATCGGCGCGCCACATGGTGGAAACGGATGGATGGAAACCTGATCGCCGCGTGAAGGAGCCTTCCGGCTCGCGGCGCATCGTCCAGACTACCCGATCGGCGTCCCGCCCCTTCTCGCAGGTCGATGCCGGGGTGGCCGACCCGCGCCCGCGGTGACCGGAGGCTCGGCCCGGCGGGGCGCACGGTAGGGCACAGTGGGGCCATGCGGATCGTGATCATCGGATCGGGCATCGCGGGTGCGGGAACGGCGTGGCATCTGGCCCGCCGCGGCGCGGAGGTGGTCGTCGTCGACGCGGACCTGGCCGGTCGCGCCACGGCGGCCGGTGCCGGGATCGTGTCGCCGTGGAGTTCGCGGTCGCTCGAGGGGGAGGAGCTGGCGTTCCACGCCGAGGGCGCGGCCTACTACCGGCGCTTCGTCCCCGAGCTGGCCGCCGACCTGGCCACGGACCCCGACGGCGGAGCCGACCCGTCCTTCGCGGTGGTCGGTGGACTGGTCGTCTCGCCCGACGAGGCGTGGCTGCGCGAGTTCCACACTCGGGCGCTCGAGCGCGCCGAGCGCTGGCCGGAGGCGGGCGAGGTGACGCTGCTGGACCCGGCCCAGGCCAGGGAACGTATGCCGTTGCTGGCTCCCGAGCTCGGAGCCGTGCACATCGCGGGCGGAGGCCGGGTCGACGGCAGGCGGTTGCGGGAGGCGTTCCTCGCCGGAGCCGCGGCACGCGGCGCGCAGCTCAGGGACGGAGCGGCCGAACTCGACGTGCGCGCCGACCGGGTCGCCGGGGTGCGGGTCGCAGGGGAGCGGATCGAGGCCGACGGCGTCGTGCTCGCCGCGGGTGCGTGGAGCGGTGCGTTCGTCGAACCCCTGGGCGTGCGGCTGCTGGTGGAGCCGCAGCGCGGCCAGATCAGCCACTTCGGGGTCTCCGCGCTCGCCGGGGGAGGTGACACGGCCTCGTGGCCCGTGGTCTCGCCGGTCGGTTCGGGGCACTACATGCTGGCCTTCCCCGACGCGCGCGTCGTCGCGGGCGCCACGCGGGAGACCGGATCGGGATTCGACCACCGCGTCACCGCCGACGGCCAGCGGGAGGTGCTGGCCGAGGCACTGGCGGTCGCTCCGGGACTGGCGGCGGCGACCCTGCTGGAGACCAGGGTCGGTTTCCGGCCCGTGAGTGCCGACGGCAGGCCCGTGATCGGACCGCTGCCCGGGCACCCCGAGGTCACTGTGCTCACCGGATTCGGTGCGGGCGGCCTCACGATCGGCCCGCACGCGTCGAGTCTCGCCGCGGACGCCGCCCTGGGGCGGGATCCGCGGATCCCCGAGATGTTCCGGGCCGGCCGCTTCGCCGGGATCAGTGATCGGTGACGAGCACGAGCTCGGTCTCGCCCGCCTGTTCCATCCGCATGTCCGCGTCCTCCGCCACGGACCGGACGTCGTCCACAGTGGACGGCTCACGGCGGCTTGTGGCGAGCGCCGCGGCGAGGCGTCCCTTGTAGGCCTTGTTGTGGTGGCTCACGGTCTTGCGGGCACCGGAGGCGTCCTCGGTCACGACACGCACCGTCACTGCATCGGGGATGCGCGCCAGCGCCGCGTAGGCACCCGAGCGCAGGTCGACGACCAGCTCGTCGGTGTTCAGTGCCGGTTCGAGAACCGGCCGCCACACCGACCGGAGCGTCCCGAGGCCGGGCAGCGTGCTGCCGCCGGAGAGCCGATAGGCCGGGATCGGGTCGCGGGCCCGCACCACGCCGAACAGGGCCGAGGCGACCGCGAGCCGCCCTGCCGCGCGGTCGGCCTGCGCGGCGGTGAAGTTCGCCGCGTCGAGCGCGTCGTAGAGCACGCCGGTGTAGCGGTGCAGCGCGGGCATCGTCGGGGACGTCCACAGTGCCGCGTTGCGCTCGACCTCGCCGGACTGCCGCGGTGACAGGCCGAGCGCCGTCAGGCTCGCCGGTACGTCGGCGGACAGCTCCACCAGCGCGTCGGCCAGCTTGCGGCGGACCGGGTTCAGCTCGGGCAGCGACAGGGCGTCCAGGTCCAGCGGGGCGCCGTCGCCGCCCGCGGCCTTGGTCTCGGAGGGAGGCAACAGAACGAGCACGCCGTCCGAGGGTAGTGCCGGGCCGGTGCGCGCCGATTAACCGGTTGGAGCAGCTCGAGGGCCGCCCATTACCCTTCGTCCATCACCATCTTCTTTTCCTAGGAGCCAGAAGTGATCACCAGGATGTCGTCGTTGTTCCTGCGCACGCTGCGTGAGGACCCGGCGGACGCCGAGGTGCCCAGCCATCGTCTGCTGGTGCGCGCAGGCTACGTCCGCCGTGCCGCTCCGGGCGGCTACTCCTGGTTGCCGCTCGGTCTGCGCGTGCTGCGCAACATCGAACGGGTCGTGCGCGAGGAGATGGACGCCATCGGCGCGCAGGAGATCCAGTTCCCCGCGCTGCTGCCGAAGGAGCCCTACGAGGCCACCGGCCGCTGGAGCGAGTACGGCGACACCCTGTTCCGGCTCAAGGACCGCAAGGGTGCCGACTACCTGCTCGGCCCGACGCACGAGGAGCTGTTCACGCTCACCGTGAAGGGCGAGTACAGCTCCTACAAGGACTACCCGGTGATGCTGTACCAGGTGCAGACGAAGTACCGGGACGAGGCGCGCCCCCGTGCTGGCGTGCTGCGCGGACGCGAGTTCGTCATGAAGGACTCGTACTCGTTCGACCTCGACGACGAGGGCCTCGAGGCCTCGTACCAGAAGCACCGCGCCGCCTACATCAAGATCTTCGACCGGCTGGGACTCGACTACGTGATCGTCGCGGCCACGTCCGGTGCGATGGGTGGTTCGGCGTCGGAGGAGTTCCTCGCGGTGGCCGAGTCTGGTGAGGACACCTACGTCCGCAGCACCGGTTCCGACTTCGCCGCCAACGTCGAGGCGGTCGTCACGCCCGTACCGCCCGCGCGCCCGATCGAGGGGCTGCCCGAGGCGCAGGTGCACCACACGCCCGACACACCGACCATCGACACGCTCGTCGACTTCCTCAACGGCGCCGGTCTCGGACGCGAGTTCACCGCGGCCGACACGTTGAAGAACGTGCTCGTCAAGACGCGCATGCCGGGGCAGAAGGAGTGGACGCTGCTCGCCGTCGGTGTGCCCGGCGACCGCGAGGTGGACATGAAGCGGCTCGAGGCCTCGCTCGAGCCCGCCGAGGTCGCCCTGCTCGAGGAAGCCGACTTCGCGGCGAACCCCTTCCTGGTCAAGGGCTACATCGGACCGGGAGCGCTGCAGGCCAACGGCGTGCGCTACCTGGTCGACCCGCGCATCGTGCCGGGTACGGCCTGGGTCACGGGCGCCGACAAGGCCGACCACCACGTCGTCGACCTCGTGTG
Organism: Prauserella rugosa; assembly: GCF_000719975.1. Lineage (GTDB taxonomy): Bacteria > Actinomycetota > Actinomycetes > Mycobacteriales > Pseudonocardiaceae > Prauserella > Prauserella rugosa. The sequence continues at coordinate 312,476 of NZ_JOIJ01000003.1, read as the reverse complement.
CGGCCGCGACTTCACGCCGGATGGCACCGTCGAGGCCGCCGAGGTCCGGGAAGGCGACGCCTCGCCGGACGGCGCCGGCACCCTCGTGGCCGCGCGCGGCATCGAGATCGGGCACATCTTCCAGCTCGGCCGCAAGTACGCCGACGCGTTCGAACTGGACGCGCTGGGCCCGGACTCCAAGCCCGTGCGCATCACGATGGGGTCGTACGGCATCGGCGTGTCCCGCCTCGTGGCGGCGATCGCCGAGCAGCACCACGACGAACTCGGCCTGGTGTGGCCGCGTTCGGTGTCTCCTGCGGACGTCCACCTCGTGGTGGCGGGCAAGGACGACTCCGTGTTCGAGGGCGGCGAGCGGATCGCGGGCGAGCTGTCCCGGCGCGGCGTGTCGGTGCTGTTCGACGACCGCAAGGCCTCTCCCGGCGTGAAGTTCGCCGACGCCGAGCTGATCGGCGTGCCCACCATCGTGGTCGTCGGCAAGGGCTTGGCGAACGGGGTCGTCGAGGTCAAGGACCGGGCGACGGGTGAGCGCAGCGAGATCCCGGTGGACGCGGTCGTCGACCACGTGACCGGCCTCGTGCACGGCTGACCGGCGCATGGTGTTCTGGCGGCGGCGCAACCGCGACCAGCGTTCGGAGCAGTACGGCTATCGGGACAACGCCGCGCTCGACGGGGTCGGCGGCTACGAACCGTCCGATCCGAACGACGCCTACCGGCCGCCGGAACCGCACCGATCGCCCTGGGCGGGCGCCCAGACGTACCCCCAGCCCTCGTCCCCGGAATCGGTGGCGCCCGGGCAGGCGTATCCGGGCCGCACGGTTCCCGGACAACAGCCGTATCCGGGGCAGCAGTCATACCCCGGACAGCAGCCGTACCCGGGGCAGCAGGCTCAGGGGTACGGCGCGCAGCCGAGTCAGGCGTCCCCGCAGGCCCAGCAGAACCGGAAGTCGGCGAAACAGGGCTGTGGCGGGGGAATCGGCTGTCTGGTCGTGATCGTCGCGATCGTGTCGACGATCATCGGCAACGCCCGCAACGACGACGACACGGCGGACTCCGACGCGCGGGACACCGACACGGTCGAGACCACGGAGCAGAGTTCGTCACCGTCCACTTCGGAACCGCCGGTCGACGTCGCGCCCGTCGTGGAGGGGTGGCAGCCGGTCGTGGCCACCAGTGGTGCGTTCGCCTACGACGTCCCGCCCGCCTGGCAGCCGAAGCCAGGGACCGTGCACGGCTGGGAGGCCGGTTCCGGCTACGACGACCGGATGGCGCTGAGTACCAGCGCCTTCGCGGGCCGGGAGTGCGACGACGCCACGCACCGCAACGGCGCCGGGGTGGCGGTGTACGCACCGCCCGAGGAGGCGGGCGAGAGCAACGCCAAGGCCGCCGACGCGTTGCTCACCGAGGTGGCGCAGCGTGCCTACAGCGACGGTGACACCCGGCCCGAGATCGGCCGGTCGATGTACACGGTGGGCACGTTCGGCGAGGCGGGTCAGGGCATGCGCGTCATGACCAGCGCCTACGCCGAGGTGACACCGACGTCTCCGGGCGGCTGCGTACCGGAGCGTGCCTGGGTCGGGGTGACGCTGGTGCCCGGACAGGAGCGCGGCGGGGAGTCGGCGGCCCTGGTCGTGTACGCCGACCACGCTGCCATGGACCAGGACCAGCTGAACGAGATGTTGCGGACCCTGCGCCCCGTGTCCTGAGGGTTCCCGCGACCAGGTCGCGTCTGACAATCCCGTCGCCTGCTGCGCGGCCCCTCGCTGCGTTGTCGGAAAGCCCGAGTACGACCCGGTACGAGGACCTCCCTCCGCCTTGCGAGGGGCCACGCTGATCCCCGATCGCGACGGCGGAGGATCATCAGACACGACCTAGCTCCGCCCGAGGATCGCGGCGACCGCCGCCGCGGTGTCCGACAGGTCGCTCAGCACCACGTGCGCTCCGGACTCGGCCAAGGCCGCACGGTCGTGTCGTCCCGTGGCCACGCCGACCGCGGTCGCCCCGCACGCGAGTGCGGCAGCCACGTCGTGCGGCGTGTCCCCGATGACGACGACCTCGCCGGGCGCCGTGCCGTGTTTGCCTGCCGCCAGTTCGACGGCCTTGGCGACGAGGTCCGGGCGATGGGCCGAGACCGTGCCGTATCCGCCGATGTCGAAGTCCAGATGGGTGTGCAGGCCGAACGAGGCGAGTTTGTGGTGCGCGATCTCCGGCAGGTTGCCGGTCACGAGCGACTGCACCACGCCGCCGCGGCCTGCGAGGTCGGCGAGCACCTCCGCCGCGCCGGGAAGGGCCGTCCCCATCTCGTGCAGCGGTGACGTGGCCGTGGCGACCGCGACGAGTTCGCGCCACAGCGCGTCCACCAGGTCGGGCGTGGGCTCGATGCCGTGGGCGGTGAGCAGCTCGGTGGTGATGGCCAGTTCGGTGCGGCCGGGAAACGAGGGCATGCGGTCGAGGGTCACGCCCGCGACGGTCTGCAACGCCTGCCGATACCACGCGCCTCCCGTTCCCGACAGGTCGACGAGCGTCAGATCGATGTCCCAGAGCACGAGCACGTCGGTGGCGCGAGAAGTCACGCCGGACACGGTATCCGAGGTGAATTCAACAAGCGTTGACATCTCCATGGGAGGCCGTATCGTCGTAATTCAACGGACGACGAATTATGTGAGGGAGGGGCGACATGACGCGGAACGGGTCAGGGGTGCTTGTCATCGCCACGGCCGTGGCCGGCGCCGTCGCGGCGATCGTGCTGGGGTTGCTGACCTTCGGCGCCCAGGCGACGTCGCGGCCCCACGCGGTGCCGGTGGCAGTGACGACGCCGGACCAGGCGCCACCACAGCTGACCGCGGCCGCCGAACGTGTCGCGCACGCGGGCGGTGACGCGCTCGACTGGCACGTCGCCGGACGGTCCGACGGCCGGGCGATGCTGGAGAACCAGGACGTCTACGGCGTACTCGAACTCGGGTCGGGGCCGGAGGGTGCCTCGGTGACCGTCGTGACGTCGGGTGCGGTCAACCCGACGGGCACGCAGCTGGCGCAACAGGTGCTCACCGAGGCCGGCAACCGGCTGGCCGCCGCCATGGCGGCGCAGGGCGGAGCCGAGCTGCCGCCGGGCGCGGCACCGCAGGTGCGTGCGGAGACCGTCCACGACACGGGCGCAGCCGGTCGAATGGCGCCCCTGGGCATCAGCGCGCTCGCGTGGGTCGGCGGGCTCGCCGGGGCCGCACTGCTGGCGGTGCAGGTCCGCCGCGGCACGCTGCGCCCGCGGATCGGCGCACGGTTGGCGCACCTCGCGCTGAGCGGAACCCTCGTCACCGCGGTACTCGTCGGATTCCTCGCGCTGTGGGACTCCTCGCTCGACCTCGGCTGGGCGGTCGTGGGCTTCCTGGCCCTGACCGTCACTGCGTTCGCTGCGGTCCAGGCCGCGCTCCTGCGCTGGCTGGGCATCCCCGCCATGGCCGTGCTGGGGCCGCTCTACCTGCTGGCTCCTTCGGTGGCCTCGCAGGTACCGGAGATGCTCGACCCGGCCTACCGCACGCTGCTGTGGTCCTGGACGCCGTTCCGGTTCTCGACCGAAGGCCTGCGGAGCCTGCTTCTCGGCACACCCGACACCGCACACGTCACCACGGCACTCTGGGTGCTCGGCGGGATGCTCGCGGCCGGACTCGTGGGCGTGCTGTGGCCCAGGAGGCGCGACGCGGAACCCGCGCCAGGGTCCGGCGCCCCGGCGGACGGGCCGGGATCAACCGGCCAGGAAGCTGAACCGGACTCGCCGGGTCGGGTTGTCGACGTTGGTGTCGACCAGGCAGATCGACTGCCACGTGCCGAGGGCGAGTCGGCCGCCGAGTACGGGGATGGTCGCGTACGGCGGTACCAGCGCCGGTAGCACGTGGTCCCGTCCGTGGCCTGCGCTGCCGTGGCGGTGCCGCCACCGGTCGTCGCGGGGGAGCAGGTCGTCGAGGGCGGCGAGCAGGTCGTCGTCGCTCCCGGCGCCCGTCTCCAGCACCGCCAGTCCTGCGGTGGCGTGCGGCACCCACACGTGCAGCAGTCCGTCCGACGGTCCGTCGCCCTCACCGCTCGGCGCGTCGGCGAGGAACCGTTCCGCATCGCGGGTCAGATCGTGGACGACCGCACGGTCCCCGGTACGGATCTCGATCTCGGTGGAGTGCATACCACCACCGTACGCAGCATCCGGCTCCGTGCACCGCGGCCTTCGGCCGCCTTTACGTCATCGCGCCATCGGGCACAAGACGTGATCTCCGTTACAGCATGGTCCATGATGGTGCTCGACCGGTTCCTCGACGAGGAGGACGTCCATGGTGGCTGCACCTTCGACCCCGCCGGAGAACCCGGCGGCGTTGTCGGTCGGCGTCGTCGCCGAGACGGCTGCGGGCGAACGGCGCGTCGCGCTGGTGCCGAAGCTCGCCGAACGCGTCATCCGGCGCGGCCTGCGGGTGGTGGTCGAACCCGGCGCGGGCGAGGGGGCCGGACTTCCCGACGAGCTCTACGCCGCGGCGGGTGCCGAACTCGCCACCGCGGCGTCCCCGGCCCGGCACTGCGACATCGTGCTCACGGTGACGCCACCGTCCGACGCGGACATCGCACGCCTGGCCCGCGGCACCGTCCTCATCGGATTCCTCGACCCACTCGGCGCGCCGCAACGGATCGAGGCGTTGCGGGAGGCGGGCGTCACCGCGTTCGCCGTCGAGTCGATCCCCCGCATCTCCCGTGCGCAGGCGATGGACGCGCTGTCCTCGCAGGCGAACGTCTCGGGCTATCGCGCGGCGCTGCTGGCCGCCCAGCGCGCGCCGCGGTTCTTCCCGATGCTCACCACGGCGGCCGGCACCGTGCCGCCCGCGACCGTGCTCGTCCTCGGCGCCGGGGTCGCGGGGTTGCAGGCGCTGGCCACGGCCAAACGGCTCGGCGCGCAACCCACCGGCTACGACGTGCGGCCGGAGGTGGCCGAACAGGTGCGCTCGGTCGGTGCGCAGTGGCTCGACCTCGGCATCGAGGCCATCGGGGAGGGCGGCTACGCCCGTGAACTGACCGACGACGAGCGAGCCGAGCAGCAACGGCGGCTCACCGAGGCCATCGGCGGCTTCGACGTCGTGATCACCACCGCCCTCGTGCCGGGCAGGACGGCGCCGACCCTGGTCACCGCCGAGGCGGTCCACGGTATGCGTCCCGGCAGCGTCGTCGTCGACCTCGCGGGCGCCACCGGCGGCAACTGCGCACTCACCGAAGCGGGCCGGGACGTCGTCGTCGACGGGGTGACGATCTCGTCCCCGCTGAACCTGCCCGCCGAGATGCCACTGCACGCCAGCGAGCTGTACGCCCGCAACCTCGTCGAACTGCTCGAACTGCTCGTCGACGCCGAGGGCCGGCTCGCGATCGACCCGGCCGACGAGATCGTCGCCGGCGCGTGCGTCGCCGGTCTGCCGGAGGAGGTGGCGTAGATGCCGATCGAGAGCATCGCGATCCTGGTGCTGGCCGGCTTCGTCGGCTACACCGTGATCTCCAAGGTGCCCAACACGCTGCACACGCCGCTCATGTCCGGCACCAACGCCATTCACGGCATCGTGCTGCTGGGCGGACTCATCGTGCTCGGCCACGGCGTGGAGGGCGTGCTCAACAAGATCCTGCTCGTCGTGGCCATCGCGTTCGGCGTGATCAACGTCGTCGGCGGGTTCCTCGTCACCGACCGCATGCTCGGCATGTTCAAACGCCGCCCCGGTGACCGTTCCGAGCGGCAGGGTGGGGAGGACGGCCGGTGAACACGCTCGTCTCCGTCCTCTACGTCGTCGCGTTCGCCCTGTTCATCTACGGCCTCATGGGTATGACGGGGCCGCGCACGGCGGTGCGTGGCAACTGGATCGCCGCGGCGGGCATGGCGATCGCCGTGGTGGCGACGTTGCTGCTACCTGGCATGGGGAACTGGCTGCTGATCGCGCTCGGTATCGGGATCGGCGCCGTCATCGGCGTGCCCGCGGCTCGGCGCGTGAAGATGACCGCGATGCCGCAGATGGTGGCGCTGTTCAACGGCGTGGGTGGCGGCGCCGTCGCGCTGATCGCCTGGGTGGAGTTCCGCACGACCGATGGTTACGCGTCCGAACCCCGATACGTGGCGATCGCCTCGCTGTTCGCCGCGATCGTCGGCTCGGTGTCGTTCTGGGGCTCGAACATCGCGTTCGGCAAACTGCAGGAGCTCCTGCCCGGCAAGCCCGTCACCGTGGGGAGGCTGCAGCAGCCGCTCAACATCGCGGTCGTGCTCGCGGCCGTGGTGTGCGCCGTGATCATCGCCTCCGGCGGGCGGTCCGAGTGGCTGATCATCGGGGTGCTCGTCGCCGCGGGACTGGCAGGGGTGCTGGTGGTGCTGCCGATCGGCGGCGCCGACATGCCGGTGGTGATCTCCCTGCTGAACGCGTTCACCGGGTTGTCGGCCGCCGCGATGGGCCTTGCGCTGGACAACACGGCGCTGATCGTGGCAGGCATGATCGTCGGTGCGTCCGGCTCGATCCTGACGAACCTGATGGCGCAGGCCATGAATCGGTCGATCCCGGCGATCGTCGCGGGCGGTTTCGGCGGCGGCGGACCCACCGGTCCGGCGGGCCCTGGCGCGGGCGATCGGCCGGTCCGCAGCACGAGTGCCGCCGACGCCGCGATCCAGCTCGCCTACGCCGGCAGGGTCATGGTCGTGCCGGGGTACGGCATGGCGGTGGCACAGGCCCAGCACGCGGTGCGCGAGATGGCGGATCTGCTGGAGGCGAAGGGCATCGAAGTGGGCTACGCGGTGCATCCGGTCGCCGGCCGCATGCCGGGGCACATGAACGTGCTGCTGGCCGAGGCCGACGTGCCCTACGGCGCGCTCAAGGAGATGGACGAGAGCAACTCGGCGTTTCCCCAGGTCGACGTGTCACTGGTGATCGGGGCGAACGACGTCACCAATCCCGCGGCACAGACCGATCCGTCGTCGCCGATCTACGGCATGCCCATCCTGAACGTCACCTCGAGCCGCTCGGTGATCGTGTTGAAACGCTCGATGGGGTCGGGTTTCGCGGGCATCGACAACGCCCTGTTCACCGACCCCAAGACGGCCATGCTCTTCGGGGACGCGAAGGAGTCCGTCGGCGGGATCGTCGAGGAGCTCAAGGCCCTGTAGGCGCGCCGTCGTCCTGCCGTCGTCCTGCAGTCGTCTCGCAGGCACGCGACGGTCGATGCCGACGGCTCGGTGTGCCGGGCTTCAGTGCGGTGCCGAGAAGGTGACCTGCGGGACGGGGCGTTTCGCCTTCGGTGCCGTCTTCGCCGTCGTTGGCTGCGTGGCCGCCTTTTTCGTCACTGCCCTTTTCGAGACTGCCTTCTTCGTGGTCGCGGTTGTTGTGGCCGCCGGTTTCGTGGCCGCCGTCTTCTTCGCTGCGGTGGTCTTTGCTGCTGTCTTCTTCGTCGCGTTCTTCGGGGTGGCCTTGGTGGTCGTCTTCGTGGCCTTCGCCGTGGTCTTGGTCGAGGCCGCCTTGGACGGTGCTTTCGCAGTGGCCTTCGACGCAGTGGCCTTCGACGCAGTGGCCTTGGTGGCAGTCGTCTTGGTGGCAGTCGTCTTGGTGGCAGTGGCCTTCGACGCAGTGGTCTTGGAGGCCGTCGCCTTCGACGTGGCTGCGGCCGGCTTCGTACCTGCCGACTTCGTGCCTGTCTTCGTGCCTGCTGTCTTCGTGCCTGTGGTCTTCGTGCGTACAGACTTCGCCGCGGTCGTTGCCGCCTTGGTCGTTGCCGCCTTGGTCGTTGCCGCCTTGGTCGGTTTCGCCTCGGTCGTTTTCGCTTTCGCGGAGCGGGTCTTCGCGGAACGGGCCTGGCCCGAACGGGACTTCCTGCTCGCGATCATGCGCCGGGGGCGCTTGCGGCCACCCGTGCGCCTGCCGTGGGCGGCGTAGCGGGAGAGGGTCGAACGGAGGTCGTCGGCGTTGGGGTCGGACAGGTCGATCTCGTAGTGGACGCCGTCGAGAGCGAACCGTACCGTCTCCGCTGCCGGTTCACCGTTGATGTCGTCCAGAACCTCGACCGCCGTGTTGCGCGCCACGAACGTCCTCCGTTGTCCCTGCGGATTCCCAAAGTTTGCTGATGGCAAGGGTAATCGCCGGGTTGCGAGAGTCGGCGTGGTGGTGTGCGCTCGAGGTATGACTCAGGGCACGTACGACGTCGTCGTGATCGGTGGCGGACCGGTGGGGGAGAACGCGGCCGATCGTGCCGCACGGGGAGGACTCAGTGTGGCGCTGGTCGAACACGAACGGTTCGGCGGCGAATGTTCGTACTGGGCGTGCATCCCGAGCAAGGCGTTGCTGCGTCCCGGAAATCTCCTCGCGGCGATACGGCGCATGCCCGGGGTCCAACACGACGGGAGGATCGACGCCGCGGCCGTGTTCGCCCGCCGCGACGAGTTCACCCACGGCGGCGACGACAGCGGGCAGTTCGACTGGGTGCGCGGCGCGGGGATCGAACCCGTGCGGGGGCACGCCCGGGTCACCGGCGAACGGGAGGTGACCGTCGAAGGTCGGGACGGCGGAGTGCTGCACGCGCGACACGCGGTGATCGTGTGTACCGGCAGCGTGCCGAAGACCCCGTCGTTGCCGGGACTCGACGGACTGCCCGGCCGGCTCGTGTGGACCTCGCGGGACGCGACGACGTCGTCGGAGGTCCCGGGCAGACTGGCGGTCCTGGGCGGCGGCGCCGTGGGCACCGAGATGGCACAGGCGTGGGCACGGCTGGGCTCGGAGGTGCACCTGATTCTCACCGGCCCGCGACCACTGCCGGGATATCCCGACTTCGTCGGCGACGCCGTCGCCGAAGGGCTCGGTGCGGCGGGCGTGCGGCTGCATCCGGACACCGGCGCCGAATCCGTGTCCGAAGTGGACGATTCGGTCAGCGTGGGGCTGCCGGACGGCGCGCTCGAGGTGGACCGGCTGCTGGTGGCGACCGGGCGCAGGCCGGCGACGGACACACTGGGCCTCGAGACGGTCGGCCTCGAACCCGGCGACCCCGTGCGCGTGGACGACACCGGCCTGGCCTCCGATGTGGACGGGCAGTGGCTGTACGCGGCGGGTGACGTCACCGGCCGCGCTCCGCTGACCCACCAGGGCAAATACGCCGCGCGCGTGGCGGGCGACGTCGTGGCGGCCAGGGCGCGCGGCGAGACCGTCGACCCGGAGCCGTGGACCCGGTACGCGAGCACGGCCGACCATCACGCGGTGCCGCAGGTGGTCTTCACCGACCCGGAGGTCGCCGCGGTCGGGCAGCGCGAGGCCGAGGGTCCGCACCAGCGCGACGTCGAACTCGACATCGCGGTCGGCGGCTCGGCACTGCATGCCGACGGCTACCCGGGCCGCATGCGCGCGGTCGTCGACACCCGCGAGGAGACGCTGCTCGGGGTCACGTTCGTCGGCCAGGACGTCGCGGAACTGCTGCACAGCGCCACGGTGGCCGTGGTGGGACAGGTTCCGCTCGGCAGGCTGTGGCACGCCGTACCCGCGTTCCCGACGATCAGCGAGGTCTGGCTCCGGATGCTGGAGGAGTACGGGTTGTGAGCCGCCCGCCCACCGGCGGCGCTCGGCGGGCGCGGACCCTCGACCGTGCGAGGTTGCTCACCCGGACGGTGTCTGCGTTCCCGGTTCTTGTCGGTGGGCCGACCTACCGTGCGGGCATGCAACCACGGCGAAGCGATCACCAGGGCGAACGCGGCGCCCGCGGCAACGACGACGTCAACGGCAAGCACAACCACGGCAAGCACGACAACCACGGCGTCCACGGCAAGCAGGGTGGGCAGGGCTCGCACGGCGAGCACGGGGACGAGCTGATCATCGACTGTGACCGGTGCAGCGTGCGCGGCGAGGCGTGCCGCGACTGCATCGTCAGCGTGCTGCTCGGTCCGCCGCCCGAGCTCGACCAGCCGGCACCCGGTGCCGGACGTCCGCGGCTGCGCCTCGTCCCGGTCGAACCCGTCGATTCGGTCACCGCCGGCGAAGGAAACGACTCGCCCGACGGCCGCAGGGCGGGCTGAGTTCGGCCCCGCGTCGCGACACGCGCGACGTTCCTCGTGCGGTGAGCGGTCCAACCGATCAGGTGAACGGTCCAGGCCTCTTCGGATGCGCTGTGTAAGACCGGTCACAGCTTCAGCGGAACCGCTGGTCCGAACGTGTCGGGCTGGACGGTGAACGATTTACGTGCTGACGTTGCTGGACGTGGCCGACGGGGTTTCGTAACCTGGCCGAGATCTCGCGTCAGGCAGCCGTCCCACACGTTCGGCGACGCGGGGTCGCCGCCGAAGCAGCTTATGTCGGGGAGCTGCGCCGGACGTCGTGCACAGCCGCGCGGCACGGACCCCAGTCCTCTGTGGTGGTACACACCAACAGGGAGTCGGTCGTGCCGTCGTGCCCGACACGGGATGTGGTGAGGACCCCCGACCTCGCCCGAACCGACCGGTAGGCGGCTGGACCGCAAAGGAGACATGAGCGACGTGCAGTCGCAACCCGTGAAGCGCGTTGTTTCGTGCGCGCTGGCGGCCTCCGCCGTCGTCGCGGTTGTCACCTTCCAGTCACCGGCGACCGCTTCCCCCAACCCCGCCCCCCAGACTCCCCCGGTCGCGCAGCAGCCGGCACCGTCCGATGCGCTCGAGAAGTACTACGAGCTCTCGGAACGCGCGGAGAAGCTGAACGAGGAACACCTCCAGGCTCAGGAGAACCTCGAGGCCAAGCAGAGCGAACTGCGCCAGGCCAACAAGCAGCTGACCAACGCGCAGCAGGCGAAGAAGCGTGCCGAGTCGGACGAGGAGCGCTACCGGGTCGACGTCGACCGGTTCGCGGGCGCATCGTTCGCCAGTGGATCGCAGATGAACCGCCTGTCGGCGCTGCTCACCGGCGACTCGGCACAGGACTTCCTGGAGCGTTCGTCGGCGCTGGACGTGATCGCCACCGACCGGAACCGTGCGCTGAGCAGGCTCCGTGGCGCTGTCGACTCGGCCGCCGCGGCCGAGAAGCAGGCTGAAGGTGCCAGGAACAAGGCAGCCGCGGCCAAGAACGCCGCCGCCAAGCTGGAAAGTGACATCGCCGAGCGCAAGGAACGGCTCGACGAGCAGATCGCCGAGGCGGAGGAGGCCGCGGGCCTGCTCAACGACAGCGAGCAGGCCTCGCTGCAGGACACCGGCGCGGACGTCGGTGAGGTCAAGGCCCCCGGCCCCGCTGCCCAGGCAGCGGTCGACGCCGCACTGGGCAAGCGCGGCAGCCCGTATGTCTACGGCGCCACCGGACCGGACACGTTCGACTGCTCCGGTCTGACGTCGTGGGCCTACCAGCAGGCCGGTATCTCGATCCCGCGGACCGCGTCGTCGCAGCAGTCCGGTGCGGGCACTCCGGTGTCCCGCGACCAGCTGCAGCCCGGCGACCTGGTGTTCTTCGGCTCTCCGGCGTACCACGTGGGCATCTACGTCGGGAACGACCAGATGGTCCACGCGCCGACCGAGGGTGACGTCGTCAAGGTCTCGCCGCTGCAGGAGGAGTACAGCGGCGCCGCCCGCGTCGCCTGAGACCGAGACCCGCACACCGCCCGTCCGGGGCGGGATAGCGTGGCACCATGCGCCGTACGCTCCTGGTGACCAACGACTTCCCGCCCCGGCCCGGCGGAATCCAGTCCTATCTGCAGGCCTTCACCTCGCGCCTGCCCTCCGACGACCTCGTCGTCTACGCACCGGCATGGGAGCGTGCCTCCGGCTCGTCGAGCGAGTTCGACGCGCGCCAGCCCTACGAGATCGTTCGGCACCCCACGGCGCTCATGCTGCCCACTCCCGATGTGCTCCGCCGCGCGAAGGACCTGGTGCGCTCGCGCGAGTGCGACACCGTGTGGTTCGGCGCGGCCGCTCCGCTTGCGCTCCTCGGCGCACCCCTGCGCGCCGCCGGCGCTCAGCGGGTCATCGCCTCGACCCACGGCCACGAGGTCGGGTGGTCGATGCTGCCCGCCGCGCGGCAGGCGCTCCGGCGCATCGGCGACACCACCGACGTCGTCACCTACGTCAGCGACTACACGCGCAAGCGCTTCGCGTCGGCGTTCGGCCCGTTGGCGGGCCTCGAACACCTGCCGTCGGGCGTCGACCCGGAGACGTTCCGGCCCGATCCGGCCGCCGGCGCCGAACTGCGCGCCCGGTACGGCCTCGGCGACCGGCCCACCGTCGTGTGCGTCTCGCGACTCGTCCCGCGGAAGGGGCAGGACATGCTCATCCGCGCGCTTCCCGAGATCCGCACCCGGGTGCCGGACGCGGCGCTGTTGATCGTCGGCGGCGGGCCGTACCGCTCCCAGCTGACCGCACTCGCCGAGCAGGAGGGCGTGAGCGAGCACGTCGTGCTCACCGGGTCGGTCCCCGCGGACGAACTGCCCGCCCACTACGCCGCGGGCGACGTGTTCGCCATGCCGGCGCGGACCCGGGGCAAGGGGCTCGACGTCGAGGGCCTCGGCATCGTCTACCTGGAGGCGTCCGCGACCGGTCTCCCCGTCGTCGCGGGCAACTCCGGAGGTGCCCCGGAGACGGTGCGGGACGAGGTCACCGGGCACGTCGTCGACGGCAGGAAACTGGAGCAGCTCGTCGACACGCTCGCCTCGCTGTTGGCCGACCCGGTGCGTGCCCGCGCGATGGGGGAGGCCGGACGCAGGTGGGTCACCGAGCACTGGCGATGGGACGTGCTCGCCCGACGGCTCGCCGCTCTCCTCGACGGCCGCGAGCACGTGCATCGCTAGGCGTTAACCCGTTCTCATCCGCTGGGACCCGGACGTGAACGGCGGGTTTCCGGACGGCGATCGAGGTGAAATCACCCGATCCGGTTCTGTTCATTGTGGTCGCGTGATTTTGACTGCGTTGGGTAATTAGCGTATCCGGAATATCCCGTTTTCGGGTGAGTAGCAGACCACCCGGGGATGTTGATCATCGGTCACGTAAGTCCTCTGTGGAGTGACATCCACGTAAGCGGCCCGTGAGAGTTCCTTTCGGAAACGGGACATTCGGGGTCTTCCTCTGGTACCTGGTGTTGGTACTTGCAAGCGCGCGGACTTCGCGGCGCCGTGGCCGAACGCGGTCCGGCTTCGCCCGGAGGTTCCGTGGTCGCCGTCGACCGAGCGCCATTGCTCCCACGCGGAAAACGCGAGTGGGATTCATGACCCGACCTCGAGGAGGCCGTTTCGATGACGCCGACAGCCGGTCCGGAAAGCGACCAGAAAGGGGACACGGACGCCGCCCCGTGGTGGCGCACCGTGCTACGACACGACGTACCGGCATCGCTCGTGGTGTTCCTCGTCGCGGTGCCGTTGTCGCTGGGAATCGCACTCGCGTCGGGTGCGCCGATCGCGGCGGGGTTGATCGCCGCCGTCGTCGGCGGTGTCGTCGCGGGTGCCGTCGGAGGGTCGCCGTTGCAGGTCAGCGGCCCTGCCGCGGGGCTGACCGTGGTGATGGCCGAGACGATCAACCAGTTCGGCTGGGCCGTGACCTGCGCGATCACCCTCGCCGCCGGTCTGCTCCAGGTCCTTTTCGGACTGAGCAGGGTCGCGCGGGCCGCGCTGGCGATCTCGCCCGCGATCGTGCACGGCATGCTGGCCGGTATCGGCATCACGATCGTGCTGGGGCAGCTGCACGTCATCCTGGGCGGTGACTCCAACAGCTCCGCGATCGACAACGTCACGCAGCTGCCGGGGCAGTTGATGGACCTGCACGGCCCTGCGACGTTCCTCGGGCTGTTGACGCTGGGCATCCTCCTCGTCTGGGGCAAGCTCCCCTCGGCCGTGCGCAAGGTTCCCGCCCCGCTGGCGGCGATCGTGCTGGTGACGGTGCTCGCCGTGGTGACGGGTTCGTCCGCCGAGCGCGTCGAGCTGCCGGGCAACGTGCTCGACCTGCAGTTCATGCCGCAGCTGCCCGAGGCCGCGTGGATGGAGTTCGCGGTCGCCGTACTGACGATCGCCCTGATCGCGAGCATCGAGTCGCTGCTGTCGGCCGTGGCCGTCGACAAGATGCACACCGGTAAGCGCGCCAACTTCGACCGGGAACTGATCGGCCAGGGCTTCGGCAACATGACCTCCGGTGCGCTCGGTGGTCTGCCCATCACGGGCGTGATCGTGCGCAGCTCGACGAACATGAGCGCGGGAGCGAAGACCCGTGCCTCCGCGATCCTGCACGGCGTGTGGGTGCTGCTGTTCACGGCGCTGCTGGCCGTGTTGATCGAGAGCATCCCGCTGGCCGCCCTGGCGGGCCTGTTGGTGCACGTGGGCGCGAAACTGGTGAACGTCGCCCACATCCGCGAGGTTCGCAAGCACGGCGACCTGTCGCTGTACGTCGTGACCGTCGTGGGTGTGGTCACGATCGATCTGCTCACCGGTGTGCTCATCGGTATCGGACTGTCGCTGGTGCTCATGCTCAGCCGCACCATGTGGTCCGGAGTGCACGCCGAACACGACGGTGACGGCTACCGCATCGTCGTCGAAGGAGTCCTCACATTCCTGTCTGTGCCACGACTTTCCGCCGTCCTCAACGGACTTCCCGAGGGCAGCACGGTCCGGCTCGAACTGGTCGTGGACTACCTCGACCACGCCTCGTTCGACTGCCTGCACACCTGGCAGGAAGCGCACGAACGCTCCGGTGGCACGGTGCTCGTGGACGAGGTGGGGCACCCGTGGTTCCGACGTGGCAAGGACGGCAGCCCGATCGTGCGCAGGGACCGCGCCGGTGTGGCCGTTCCGCGTTTCCTCGCCCCGTGGTCGGAGTGGATGGCGCGCGACGGTCACGTGCCGCAGTCGGCGAACGCCGCCGAGGCGGACGCGTCGAGCACGCAGACCGCCGACGCGGCGCAGAAGAACGGCCACCACCCCGGCGCTGAACTCGGTGCCGGCAACGGTGGCGGGGCGGGCGAGGTGGCCATCCCCGGTCAACGCACCGGACCACTGCACCGGGGTACGTCCGAGTTCCAGAACCGCACGGCGCCGCTGGTGCGCGACACCATGAGCAAGCTCGCGGCGGGTCAGCATCCGCACACGCTGTTCATCACCTGCGCCGACGCCCGGATCGTGCCCAACGTGATCACCACCAGCGGTCCCGGTGACATGTTCACGGTCCGCAACGTCGGAAACCTCGTCCCGCCCCACGACACCCAGGCCAGCGACGGCGCGTCGGTGTGGTCGTCGGTCGAGTTCGCCGTGAGTGTGCTCGGCGTCAGCGAGATCGTGGTGTGCGGGCACTCGTCCTGCGGTGCGATGCGGGCGGTCGTCGGCGAGGCCCCCGCGGGGCTCACGGCGCTGGCCGACTGGCTCGAACACGGCACGCCGAGCCTGCGCCGCAGCAGGGAGAACGCGCCCGTGCTGCTCGGCGGGGAGGAGCCCGCCCACCCGGATGATGCACTGGCCCTGCACAGCGTTCACCAGCAGCTGGAGCACCTGCGGCAGTCGCCGCTCGTGGCCTCGGCGATCGAGCGCGGGCAGCTGAGCCTGTCCGGCATGTACTTCGATGTCGGCAACGCGCAGGTCTACCTGCTCGATCCGGCCTCGGGGAACTTCGAACCGGCGGGCGTTCAGGACGTGGTCCAGACCCCGTGACGTACGACGGCGCGGGCGCAGCTAGGGTCGATGGTGACGTCGGCCCGGGGCTCGCCCGCGCCGGCGGGCGGCGGCGGAGACGATGATCGAGCCCGCCGCCGAGGCCGCGGCCATCGTGGCGGCCTCCTGCCGGTGACCCCGGCGGAGGCCGCACGTGTCGCCGGCCGCCGCAATCCACGGCCGGACGGCCTCCTGACGACGGCGACGGACGGCACGGACTAGGCTCGTCGCCGTCAGAACGTGGTAGGCGAGGAGGACGTCGGTTGTCCGAACAGCGGACCGAGCAGCCCGCACAGCCCGCGTGGTCGGCGCTGGCGTTCACCGGTGTCCGCGTGGAGCGGCCCAAGGTGGTCGTGAAGGCCGACCTGTTGCCGGCCATCAGCGTCGTGTCGTTCGTGGCGCTGGTCGGCATTCCGCTGGGCCTGCTGTGGTCGTGGCTGGCGCCGCCGCAGCGGATGCGCGTCGTCGGCGGTCAGACCGGCGAGCTGCCGCTGCAGCTCGAGAGCTGGCACCGATTCGACGCCCTCGCCGTGTTCATGCTGCTCGGGCTGGCCGCCGGTATCGGGGTCGGCATCGTCGTGTGGCTGATGCGTGAACGCCGCGGTCCCGTGGTGCTGATCGCCGCAGTCCTCGGCTCGCTGCTGTCCGGGTGGCTCGCGATGCAGATGGGCCTGTCGTTCGCCGGGAGCAGCTACGCCATCACCGACCCGCCGTCCGTGGGCCAGGTCGTCGAGGTAGCGCCCGTGTTGGAGACCGGGTGGGCCGTGCTCGCACAGCCGTTCACGACCGCGCTGGTGTACGGCATGTTGGCGATCTGGAACAGCCGCGACGACCTCGGACGCAGGCTCGGCTGACCCCTGCCCGGTCAGTTGAGGCTGGGTTTCGTCGCCGAACCGTCCCCGTCATCCATTTCGGACAGCGACGCCGGAATCGCCCGTAACCGGGACAGGAAACCGGACTCGCGGTTGAGCAGCCTGCACACCGTGCGCAGGCGCCGCAACGGAAGGCGTTCCTCCAACAGGGCCTGCTGATCGTGCAACGGCAGCACGCAATCGGCAGCCAGCCGGTACGCGAGTTCCACCGGATCGGTGTCGGCCGCGGGTGCTCGCCAGCCGTCGTCCGGCCACGCGACATCGCAGTACCTGCGGTGGGCAGCTCTGGCCAGGTCGGCGAGCCGCCATGACGCGTCCTCGGCGTCGGCGGGCACCGGCAGGTCGTCGAGCCACGTGACCGTGCCCATGAGGTAGGGGGCCGCGGTGGCATCGACGTCGTGCAGGAGGAAACGGCGCGTGCCGCTGGCGACCAGGTCGTACCGCCCGTCGGGCAGGCGTTTTGCCTCCCGGAGCCGTGCCGCACACCCGATCGTGTGGACGTGGTCGAGCTCGTCGACCTCCTGTACCAACGGTGTCCGCATGGCGACGATGCCGAAGAGCCGGTGCGGCACCGTCCCGGTGATGAGGTCGACGGTGAGCTGCCGGTAGCGCGGTTCGAAGATGTGCAACGGCATAGGGGTGCCCGGCAGGAGAACGGTCTGCAGCGGGAACAACGGCAACGTCTCCCGCTGGGTCCCCGGTCTCGTGTCGGCCACCACCTCACGTTACGACGGGCCGCGCGACCCCGCGCGTTCACGAACTCCGCTCACGTCCGGTGCCGGGTGGCTTGAACGCCGCGAACGGGTCGGTGATCTGCACGTCGTGGCTGGCGAACGAGTACAGCGTCGCCGGCCTGCCGCCGGAACGCCCGGACGGAGCGGTCCTGCCCGTGTCCACCAGCAGGCCACGCCGGGACAGCACGCGTTGCAGATTCGTGGCCGACACCCGGTATCCGAGCGTCGCCGAGTAGTGCTCACGCAGGAGCGAGATCGTGAAATCCCTCGGCACGAGCGCGAACCCGATGTTGGTGTAGCTGAGTTTGGCCCGCAGGCGGTCGCGGGCGCCGAGCACGATCGACTCGTGGTCGAAAGCCGTGCGGGGGAGGTCGTCGACCGGATGCCACGCGGTGTCCTCGGGGACCTCGGGGTCGACGTCCGAGGGCACGAGGCCGAGGAACGCCGTGGCGACCACCCGCGGCCCGGGTACGCGCCGTGGGTCACTGAACACCGCCAGCTGCTCGACATGGGTGAGCTGCCGCATGTCGACCTTCTCGGCCAGTTGGCGGCGGATCGACGTCGCGACGTCCTCGTCGGCGCGCAGCCGTCCACCGGGGAGTGACCAACGTCCGATGTGGGGGTCGAGTGCCCGTCTCCACAGCAGGACCTGCAACGACGGGGGTGCGCCGCTGTCGCTGGACGGGCGCACCTGGAGAACGGCGGCCAGAACCTCGTGTGCCAGAGGGCTCGTGCTGTTAATATGTGATCGCACGGTTTTCGATTATAAGGCGAAAACCTCCCGAAGGCACGTATCGGAGGCCCGACATGCCGAGGCTCGACACGGCGGTCCACGACGTCGCGACGGACGTCATCGCAGCGCCAGAGGGCGACGCTCCCTACGGAGGAGTGGTCGCGGACGAGGCGTGGGCCGCGGAGGTGCGCCGGCTCGCGACCGAACGCGACGCCGTACTGCTGGCGCACAACTACCAGCTCCCCGAGATCCAGGAGATCGCCGACCACACCGGCGACTCGCTCGCGCTCAGCCGTATCGCGGCGGCCAGTGAGGCATCGACGATCGTCTTCTGCGGCGTCCACTTCATGGCCGAGACCGCGAAGATCCTCGCGCCCGAGAAGACGGTGCTCATTCCCGACGCGCGGGCGGGTTGCTCCCTCGCCGACTCGATCACGGGGGAGCAGCTGCGCTCCTGGAAGGCCGAGCATCCCGGCGCTGTCGTCGTCTCGTACGTGAACACGACGGCCGAGGTGAAGGCAGAGACCGACATCTGCTGCACGTCGTCGAACGCCGTCGACGTGGTGGCCTCGATCCCCGCCGACCGTGAGGTGCTGTTCTGCCCCGACCAGTTCCTCGGGGCCCACGTCAAGCGGGTGACGGGCAGGGACAACCTGCACATCTGGGCGGGCGAGTGCCATGTACACGCCGGCATCAACGGTCCTGAGCTGGCCGAACGTGCCGCTGCTGATCCGGGGGCCGATCTGTTCATCCACCCGGAATGTGGATGCGCGACCTCGGCCCTGTACCTCGCGGGAGAGGGAGCCGTCGAAGCCGACCGCGTCAAGATCCTCTCCACGGGCGACATGTTGACGGCCGCCCGTGCCACCGAGGCCGAATCGGTGCTGGTGGCCACCGAGGTCGGCATGCTGCACCAGCTGCGTAAGGCGGCTCCCGACATCGACTTCCGTGCGGTGAACGACCGGGCGTCGTGTCGGTACATGAAGATGATCACGCCGGCGGCCCTCCTGCGCTCGTTGCGCGAGGGTGCCGACGAAGTGCACGTCGACCCGGTGACCGCCGAGCGGGGCAGGGCATCGGTGCAGCGAATGATCGAGATCGGCAAGCCCGGCGGCGGCGAATGACCCCGACCGGCCAACAGGTTAACGCCTTGGAGGCGGAAACACCGACGGCGCCGCGGTGGGAGGCGCGCGCCGACGCGGTCGTCCTGGGCAGTGGGGCAGCCGGGCTCACCGCGGCGCTACGCCTGCGCGAACTGGGTGTGCGCGTCCTGGTCGTCACCAAGGCCGGGATCGACGACGGCAACACGAGATGGGCCCAGGGCGGTGTCGCAGCCGTCCTGGGCGGTGTCGACGGGGACACGGCGGATACGCCCGCTGCCCATGCAGCCGACACGGAAGCCGCCGGCGCAGGACTGTGCGATCCCGCGGCGGTCGCTGATGTCGTCGGCGGTGGTGCCGCTGCTGTGGCCGAGTTGCAGCGGCGAGGGGCCGAGTTCGACACCACCCCCGGCGGCCTGGCACGTACCCGAGAGGGCGGACACAGCGCCTTTCGTGTCGTCCACGCCGGTGGCGATGCGACGGGCGCCGAGGTCCAACGCTCCCTGGTCGCCGCGACGAAGGGCCAGGGCCTACCCGTACTGGAAGGACATATCGCCGTCGACGCGGTGCGTACGTCTTCGGGGCGGGTCGTCGGGGTGACCGTGCTCGACAACAACGGCGTACCGGGCGTGATCCGGGCTCCCGCGGTCCTGTTGGCCACCGGAGGGCTCGGACAGCTGTACGGCGCCACGTCGAACCCGGAGCTCGCAACAGGTGACGGCGTGGCGCTGGCTCTCCGTGCCGGAGCACCGGTGGCCGACATCGAGTTCGTGCAGTTCCACCCGACCGTGTTGTACACGCCGGGGGCGCGTGGTCGTTGTCCACTCGTCACCGAAGCGGTTCGCGGTGAGGGCGCGGTGCTCGTCGACGCCACCGGTGCGCGCGTGATGGCGGGTGTCCATCCGATGGAGGATCTCGCTCCTCGGGACGTCGTGTCGGCCGCGATCGCCCGGCACCTCGCCGCGGCCCCCGGCGGTGTGGACGACCATGTCTTTCTCGACGCGACGGCCGTCGACCGGTTCCCGGAGCGCTTCCCGACGGTGCACGCGGCGTGCAGCGCTGTCGGGGTCGACCCGGCGCGCGACCCGATTCCGGTGGTCCCCGCTGCGCATTTCGCATGCGGTGGAGTTGTCGCCGACACCGACGGCAGGACCCCGGTCGCCGGGCTGTACGCCGTCGGCGAGGTGGCCCGTACGGGACTGCACGGCGCCAACCGGTTGGCGTCCAACAGTCTGCTCGAGGGGCTCGTCGTGGGCAGGCGCGTAGCCGAGGCGATAGCGGCGGACGTCAGTCCCGCGCTTGCGGGCGTCGACGGCGAGGCTGCGATCGGGCCGGACGTGGGGGCCGGCCCGATCGTCGACCGGGACCAGCTGCAGCGGGTGATGAGCAGGTACGCAGGTATCGGCCGCGATGCGGACGGTCTGGCAGTTGCGGGTTCGGTTCTGGATCTGGCGCAGGATCCGCAGCTCGGCGAATCGCTGCCGTGGACCCGGCGGAGGGTCGAGGATGCTGCGCTGACGCTCGTCGCACGCGCACTCCTGGCCGCGGCTGCGTCCCGAACCGAGTCTCGCGGATGCCACGTTCGCTCGGATTTCCCGGTGCGTGACGACGTGTCGTGGCGACGCAGCCAGGCTATCCGGCTCACCCCGTCCGGCCAGCCGGTCGTGGTGCAGCACCCTCGACAGGCGATGGAGGCGGCATGAGTGGGTACAGCGGGGACGGCCCGGACGTCGATGATCTGCATAGGGTCGTCGCGACGGCGCTCGCCGAGGACCTGAGGTACGGCCCGGACGCGACGACGACGGCCACTGTCGCCGCCGATGCCACGGCGACAGCGGCGTTGACGGCCAGGACGGCAGGTGTGCTGGCTGGGATACCCGCGGCGCTGGCGGTGTTCGACGAGGTGCTCGGCGAGGAATACACCGTCGTGGAGGTGCTGGCCGACGGATCTCGGGTCGAGGCGGGCACCCAGGCGCTCGTGGTGCGCGGGCCGGTGCGCGGACTGCTCACCGCAGAGCGCACGGCACTGAACCTGCTGTGCCACCTGTCGGGTGTCGCGACCAGCACGGCTGCGTGGGTCTCCGCGGTGGAGGGCACGGGGTGTCGGATCCGGGACTCCCGGAAGACGCTGCCCGGACTGCGGTTGCTGGAGAAGTACGCGGTGCGTTGTGGCGGGGGCGTGAATCACCGCATGGGGCTCGGTGACGCCGTCCTGATCAAGGACAACCACGTGGTGGCGGCCGGGTCGGTCGGTGAAGCACTGCGTGCGGCCCGCAAACACGCGGAGGGCGTTCCGTGCGAGGTCGAGGTCGACGATCTCGACCAGCTTGCCGAGGCTCTCGATGCAGGTGCCGACGAGATTCTGCTCGACAATTTCACTCCCGAGGCCTGTGCCCAAGCTGTGGCGATGCGCGACGCGAGAAATGTTGTGGCCCGTCTCGAGTCGTCCGGTGGTTTGCAGCTCCACAACGCACGTGCCTACGCCGAGTCCGGTGTGGACTATTTGGCCGTTGGTGCGTTGACACATTCGTCACCGGCTCTGGATCTCGGCATGGACTTGCGCGACTGAGTGTTGCGTGGCTGCATCACCGGCTCGCGCCGACCGGTGTGCGTCGCGCCGGACGGCGTCGTCACGGTCATCGTGCCGTCAACGGGGTCGTAGTGCGAGATCCACCGTGGGTCGTTCTTGCGGCGATGATGACTGCGGCACTTCGGTGCACCGTTGTCGACCGACGTCACGCCGCTGTCTCGTGCCCACTCGGCCTCGTGGTCGTAATCGCAGTGTCGTGCCGGGCGATGGCACCACGGGACCGCACATTCGCGGTCGCGCACACGAACCAGCGTGCGGATGTGTTCGCTCGGCTGCCGGCGGCTCCGGCCCAGATCGACCGGGCGCCCGGTGCCCGGGTCACAGAGGACCGCACGCCACACACTCCTCCGGTTGGTCATGATCTCGCGCGCGATCACGGCCGGGATCGGTCCGTAACCGTCCAGCTCGCAACCTGTGTCGTTGATGCCGAGGGCTGCGTCGACGGGCATGTGGAGATACACGGTCGCAGCAGCCTCGGGCTGCGTCCTGCCAGCGTCCGCGGTGTTACCGAGCAGCAGGTCGGCGGCGACGTCGGCGCGACATTGATCCATGGTGCGGCCGGTGTTCTCACCGTGGCTGCGGGCCAGCGAATCGATCCGTGCATAGCAGGCGGATGCCACTTCCGCGGGCAGCGCCAGGTCGAGCGATGCGGTCGCATGTTCGCGGTGTACGAGTTCCACCCGTCGATCCTTCCGGGCCGCGCGTGCCCGGGCTGCTTGTCCACCAGGGTCGACGCCCTCGACGATGCCGCGGGTATGCCGTGCGAGATTGTCGGCGTGCCACATCGTGGTCGTGCCCGCGGCGAGTTTGTCCGCGAGGCGTTCATCCACCACGAGGGCGTCCGCCTCGCTCAGAGGCGCGGTGATGGTGAGGACACGACCGGCGCCGTAGGCTTCGATCTCTCCGGACTCCATCGCCGCCAACAGTCGTGGCATGCGACGTACGATGTGCGTCGCGCGGACGATCCGTTGTCGCACCCTCGCCGTGGAGATGCGAAGTTCCGGCGCCAGTTCGTCGGCCACGGCGTGATCGTCCCCTTCCAGTGCGGCGAGTTCGGCAAGTGCGGTCATCTCGGCGGCGTCGGTTCGTGCACGAGCTCTTCGTGCCTCCCGCACGGTTTCCACGAGCTGCTGGCGTCTACTCATTCCCGCAACGTATCGAACTCACCAACGAAAATATCCCCTCTTCGGGAAACTCATTCGCACGGCCGAATGCCGTTCACCGTCCGACCGTGCGAATGGCGACGTTCGTTCGTCAATCCATTGCGCCGCGTAACGTTCTCCGCCCACACGGGTGCCGGTCGTGCTGGGACCGTCGCCTGGAGGAGTGATACATTCTCGCAGGTCACTGATTCAGTTGGGGGTGGTGCTCGCCTATTCGGACCGTTAGAGTCGACCGCGCCGATATTGCGGAAATACGTGTTGGCACGGCGGTGTGGGTCACGGTTCTATGAGCAAACGCAAGGGAACCGGAGTTCGATATCGATTACGAGGCGATGGGGGTGTGGAAGGTGAGATCCAGGATCCGGGACTCAGTGCATCTTCCGGTTGGCGAGCGCGCCGGTAGCGCGCCGCGACGCCTCTGCGGTCTCGGGATCGATGTCGACGACCACCAGCTCGGGTTCCGCGCCGGCCTGCGTTCGGACTGTGCCGAACGGGTCGGCCACCGCGGAATAGCCGATGCCCGTGGGCGCCTTCGGATTGACATCCACGCCTGCGGCGGCGGGATCGGCTTGGCCGCAGGCGAGGATCCAGGTGCCCGAGTCGAGCCCTCGCGCGCGCACGAGCAGTTCCCACTGTTCGCGCTTGCCCTCGCCTGCACCCCAGGAGGCAGCGACCGCGACGGCGCTCGCACCCTTCTCGGCCAGGTCCTGGAACAACCCGGGAAATCGCACGTCGTAACACGTCGCAACGCCCAGCGTGACTCCGTCGACCCCCACGGTGACGGGGGTGTCGCCGCCCGCGACCGTCGCGGACTCATGGAAACCGAAGGCGTCGTACAGGTGGATCTTGTCGTATCCGAGATGGTGGCCGAGGCCGGTGATCAACAGCGTGTTGCGCACACGGTCCTCAGCCGGCGTGAACATGCCCGCGACGATGAGAACGTCGTGGTCACGGGCAATATCGGCGACGCCGCCGGCCCACGGCCCGTCGAGTGGCTCCGCCAGTGGTGCCAGCTTCACTCCGAAATGTGCCATGGTCGCTTCCGGGAAGACGACCACGCGTGCGCCTTGTGTGGCGGCGTCGGCCGTCCACCTGCGTACGAGCTCGAGGTTCGCGGTGGGATCGGCCGTCGAGGCGAGTTGGCACAGTGCCACCCGCAACGTGTTCGAGCTCGTCATCGGATCCTCCTCGCAGGTCGGTCGGCCGGACAGCGATCGGCCGGACAGCATTGTCGCGCACGTCACCGGTGGCGGCCCGTGGCTTCGTGGCCGGTCTCACCTCGTACCCTTGAAGCCATGTTGAACCGCACCGACCTGCGAGGTCGCGTTCCCAGGCCAGCCGAGCTGCGCGCAACCCTGCCGCGCGCCGAGGTCAACGTGGACGCGGCGCTGCATCAGGTGCGGCCCGTTGTCGATGCGGTCCGCGATCGCGGGGTCGAAGCGGTCCTCGAGTACACGGAACGCTTCGACAAGGTGCGCCCTGCGTCCGTGCGGGTGCCGCGCGCGGAGATCGACAAGGCTCTCAAGGAGCTCGACCCGGCCGTGCGGTCCGCGCTTGACGAAGCGATCGTCCGTGCTCGCAGGGTTCACGCCGACCAGCGCAGGCAGGATGTCACGACGACCGTCGCGGACGGGGGAACGGTGACGGAGCGCTGGGTCCCGGTTTCCCGGGTCGGCCTGTACGCCCCCGGTGGCCTGGCTGTGTATCCGTCCAGCGTGGTCATGAACGTCGTGCCCGCTCAGGAAGCCGGCGTCGGATCGCTCGTGCTGTGCTCGCCGCCCCAGGAGGAGTTCGGCGGCCTGCCGCATCCCACGACCCTCGCGGCCGCGGCCTTGCTCGACGTCGACGAGGTGTGGGCCGTCGGTGGTGCTCAAGCCGTCGCGCTGCTCGCCTATGGCGCCACGGACACCGACGACACCGAGCTCGAACCGGTCGACATGGTGACCGGGCCCGGGAACGTCTATCTGACGGCAGCCAAGCGCATGCTGCGCGGCATCATCGGAATCGACTCCGAAGCCGGTCCCACGGAGATCGCCATCCTGGCCGACGAAACCGCCGACGCCGGGCATGTCGCCGCGGACCTGATCAGCCAGGCCGAACACGACACACTCGCCGCCAGTGTTCTCGTCACGACGTCCCAGGAGCTCGCCGACGCCGTCGACGTCGAACTGCAGCGGCGAGTCGCGGCAACCAAGCACACCGAACGTGTCGACACGGCACTGCGCGGACCCCAGTCCGGCACGGTGTTGGTATCCACTGTGGACGATGGAATCAAGGTCGTCGACGCATACGCCGCCGAGCATCTCGAGATCCAGACGGCTCGTGCGCGGGAGGATGCGGCTCGAGTCAGGAACGCCGGTGCGGTGTTCGTCGGTCCCTATGCTCCGGTCTCGTTGGGTGACTACTGTGCCGGTTCCAACCATGTCCTTCCGACCGGTGGTTTCGCGCGGCACTCGTCGGGGCTGTCGGTCCAAACCTTCCTGCGTGGCATCCACGTCATCGACTACAGCGAGGCCGCGCTTCGCGACGTCGCGGACAAGGTGGTCGCACTGGCCGACGCCGAGGACCTGCCCGCGCACGGAGAAGCGGTGCAGGCGCGATTCGAGGGGGAAGCCCGGTGACCGAGGAACACGCCGTCGACGAGGTCACGCTCGATGACCTGCCGTTGCGGGACGACCTGCGCGGCCGTAGCCCGTACGGCGCGCCGCAGCTCGATGTCCCGGTGCGGCTGAACACCAACGAGAACCCGTATCCGCCACCGCCGGAACTCGTCGACGACGTGACCGAGGCGGTCCGGGCGGTCGCCACCGAATTGCACCGCTACCCGGACCGGGACGCCGTCGCGTTGCGGGACGATCTGGCCGCATACCTGTCGTCGTCGACCGGCGTTGAGGTCGGCAGGCGGCAGGTATGGGCGGCCAACGGCTCGAACGAGGTGCTCCAGCAGATCCTGCAGGCATTCGGCGGACCGGGGCGGAGCGCGCTCGGTTTCGAACCCTCGTACTCGATGCACCCGATCATTTCGGCGGGCACCCGAACCGAATGGCTTCCTGCACCGCGACGCGACGACTTCACCCTCGACGCGGCAGAGGCAGCACGCATCGTGGCCGAGCGTCGGCCGGACATCGTCTTCGTGACGAGCCCGAACAACCCCACGGGCGGTTCGATCCCGCTGCCCGAGCTCGAAGCGGTACTCGAGGCAGCCCCGGGGATCGTCGTCGTGGACGAGGCGTATGCCGAGTTCTCGTCCCAACCCAGTGCGCTGCACCTGCTGGATCGGTACCCGGCGAAGTTGATCGTGTCGCGGACCATGAGCAAGGCGTTCGCCTTCGCCGGGGGAAGGCTCGGTTACCTCGCTGCCTCGGCTGCGGTGGTCGATGCCCTGCAGCTGGTTCGGCTGCCGTACCACCTGTCGCTGCTGACGCAGGCTGCCGCACGGGCAGCGCTGCGACACGCCGACGCGACACTCGCATCGGTGGCGAAGCTTGCCGCGGAGCGGGACCGCGTGGCCGATGCGTTGCAGGGCCTCGGATTCCGCCCGGTGCCGAGTGACGCGAACTTCATCCTCTTCGGCCGGTTCGCCAACCCGGGTGCGAGTTGGAAGTCCTATGTGGAGCAAGGAGTGCTGATTCGGGACACCGGTATCGAGGGGCACCTGCGGGTGACCGTCGGAACCCCCGAGGAGAACGACGCCTTCCTGGAGGCGAGCAAGGAGGTCGGCCGGTGAGCCGGATTGGCAAGGTCGAACGCACCACAAAGGAATCGTCGATCCGTGTCGAGGTCGACCTCGACGGCACCGGCCAGGTCGACGTGTCGACCGGTGTGCCGTTCTACGACCACATGCTGAACTCGTTCGGCACCCACGGCTCGTTGGATCTGAAGATCGACGCAACCGGTGACGTGCACATCGACGCACACCACACCGTCGAAGACACCGCCATCGTGCTCGGGCAGGCGATCCGCGAAGCGCTCGGGGACAAGAAGGGCATCCGTCGTTTCGGTGACTGCTGGATCCCGATGGACGAAACGCTCGCCCACGCCGCGATCGATGTCTCCGGCAGGCCGTACTGCGTGCACGTGGGCGAGCCCGAGGAGTTCAACACGTTCACGATCGGCGGAAACTATCCGTTCGTGCTGACCAGGCACGTGTTCGAGTCGCTGTCGTTCCACGCTCAGTTGGCGCTGCACGTACGGGTGGTACACGGTCGCGATCCGCACCACATCGCGGAGGCCCAGTACAAGGCCGTGGCGCGGGCGTTGCGCGCGGCGACGGAAAACGATCCGCGCGCCGGTGGCGTGCCGTCGACGAAGGGTGTGCTGTAGGTGGACCAGGAATGGGTCGCCATTCTGTTGCTCGGAGTGGCGGGTTTCCTCGTCGGTGGGGTGTACAGCACATGGCGTAACGACTCGCGTGGCCTGGCCGTGGGGTTCGGTATCGCCGCGCTGGTCGCGATCGGCGGGGCCGTCGCCTGGCTCATGTGACGGCGTCGTCGTAATCGGTGCCGCCCGCCGTGTTCCCGGCGTGCGGTGCATCGTCGAGGGCGTGCCGCAGGTGTGCGAGCCAGTCGAGGTGTCCTCGCAGAGCCGACTGACCGGCGGCGGTGAGCCGGAACCAGGTTCTGGGGCGGCGGCCGACCGAGCCCTTTCGTACCTCGAGGTAGCCGGCTTCCTCCAGGGTGCGGCTGTGCTTCGAGACGACCGAATCGCTGACGCCGAGCATGTCACGGGTCGTGGCGAACTCGACCCATTCCGCACCTTGCAGCAGCGCGCACAACGCCAGCCGCGGGCCGGTTTCGAAAAGCGGGTCGCGACCAGTCACGGCCGGACCCTGCCTTCCTGGAGGTCGCGCTCCATGGCCGACCGGGTCTTGAGCTGGAGCGCGAACACGGCGATGGCCACGACCGGCAGAACGCCGTACGCGACGGGCCGCAGGTCCTGTGCGACCAGGGTGAAGATCGCCCCGAAGCCGGCGAGGGTGAGGGCGAGGCCGGCGAGCCACCATGGGCGCGCACTGGGGTAGGCGCCGATACGTTTCGGCAGGTGAACCCCGGTCCGGCGGCGTCGGTTCCACGAGTATCCGGCCGATGCGATACCGAGCGCGGCGACACCCCACGACACGAGCGGGTGGTCGGCCGCGCCGAGCCAGCTCGTCCAGAGGGGCAGGCCGGCCAGTGCCACGAGTGCCACGCCGTAGAACACCCAGTATCCGAGCGGCAGCCGGGCGTGGGCTGCGAGTCGGCGGCGCGCGTAGGCCACCTGGTCGAGTTCCGGAACTTCGGACATGCTCGATCTCCCGTCTCCGGCTGGCGGAAGGAAACTGCTTTCCATATGGAAAGCATAAGTCGATCCGACAGTGCGGCGCCAGGGTTGTTCTCGAAGAGTTCCGAGCGCGCCCCCGCTCTGGTGCGCCGTTCAGGCGTGTCGAGGACGCACGGGAGCGACCACCGGGCGGCCATCGGTGGTCGTCAACACCTCGACCTCGGCGGCGTAGTGCTCGCGGAGCCGTTCCGCGGTGAGGACCTCGGACGGTTTACCCGCCGCGACGATGCCGCCGCGGTCGACGAGCACGAGCTCGTCGGCGTACTGCGCGGCCAACGTCAGGTCGTGCAGTGTCGTCACGACCGTGGCGTTATCCTCGGCGCGCAGCTGGTCGAGGCGTTCGAGCAGGGTCTGGGCGTGGCCGATGTCGAGGCCGGTGGTGGGTTCGTCGAGCAGCAACAGGCCCGTCCGCTGTGCGAGCACGCGGGCCAGTACCGCGCGCTGCGCCTCGCCGCCGGACAGGGTGCCGAGCCGACGCCCCATCAGTCCGCGTAGATCGACGCGGTCCAGCACATCCTCCACAATGGAAAGATCGGCGGCGGTCTCGCGTGCGAGGAATCCGAGGTGCGGGGTCCGCCCGAGGAGGACGTAGTCCGTGACGGTGAGCCGCTCCGGTAGTGCCGGATTCTGTGGCGCATAACCAATCCGCCGTGCACGGTCCGAAGGGGACAGTCGGTCGATGCGGGTACTGTCGAGTGTCACCGATCCCCGGTACTCGACGAGGCCGGCGATGGCCTTGAGCAGGGTCGACTTGCCCGCGCCGTTCGGTCCGACGATGGCCAGCCACTGGCCGCGTCCGACGGCGAGGGACACGTCACTGACCACCGGTGCCGCGCCGTAGGCGATGGTCACCTCGTGCAGCGTCAACGCGGGGTCCGGTCCGGTTGCCTCCGTCATGACAGTCGCTCCCGGTTCGTGCGCAGGACCAGTGCGAAGAACGGCGCGCCCGCGAAGGCGGTCACGACACCGAGGGGCAGCTCACCCGGCATGATCGTGCGGGCGACGACGTCGGCGAGCACGAGGAACACCGCTCCGCCGACGAGTGACAGCGGCACGATCACGCGGTAGCTCGCGCCTGCGAGCAATCGCACCAGGTGCGGCACCACGATCCCGACGAAGCCGATCAGTCCGCTCACCGAGACCGCGGCCGCGGTGGCCAGCGACGCGGCGGCGAGCAGGACGAGGCGGATCCGGCCGGGACGCAGGCCGAGCGAGGCGGCCTCGGCATCGCCGAGCGTGAGGACGTCCAGCAGACGTGCGGCAGCGACCAGCACCACGGCCGCGAGCGCGATGTACGGCAGCGCCACCAGCACGTCGGTCCACCCGCTGATGTTCAGCCCGCCGAGCGTCCAGGTGTACACCTGCTTGATCGTGTCGGTGTTGAGCTGCTGCACGAACGTCTGCACGGCGGTGAGGAATGCCGTCACGGCTACCCCGGCCAGCAACAGCCCGGCGGTGCCCGATCCGCCCGCGGAGCGGCCGAGCACCCAGCTCAACCCCACGCCCAGGAGCGCCCCCGCGAACGCCGCGGCAGGCAGCGGGCCGACGACCCATGTCGTCACGGCAGGCGCGAACACGACGACCATCGTGGCGGCCATGCCGGCGCCCGCGGCCGCGCCGAGCAGGTACGGCTCGGCCAGCGGATTGCGGAACACGCCCTGGAACGCCGCGCCCGCGCCCGCGAGCGCGGCGCCGACGAGGCCGGCCAGCAGCACGCGGGGCATGCGCAGCTCCCACACGATCGCGGCCTCACGTTCCGACAGCGGGGAGAGCCCGCCGGTGAGCTGGGCCCAGATCTCGCCGAGAACCCGTTGCCAGCCCAGTTCCCCCGAACCTGCCAACAGGGAGAACACGACGGCCGCCAGCAGCACGGCCAACGACACGGCGAGCACGCCGGGGCGCAGCCGGGCCGTGTGCTCGGCGGCCTCGGGTCGTGGAGCGGACCGGCGGGTGAGGGTCATCAGGCCTTCGCCACCGCGTTGGAGATGCTGCGGACGAACTCGACGAGCCGCGGACTCCACCGCGAAGCGAGGTCGTCGTCGAGCGCGAACACCCGATCCTGCTTGACGGCGGTCATCGTGTCCCAGCCCGGGCGCTCGGCGACGGTCTTCGCGTTCTGCCCACAGCACTTCGTGTCGGCGAGGAACACCAGGTCGGGATCGGCTTCGACGATCTTCTCCGCGGTCAGCTGCGGATATCCGCCCATCGCGTTCGGATCTCCCTGGTCGGCGATGTTGCGCAGGCCGAACAGCTGGTAGATCTCGCCGAGGAACGTCGCCGACGTCACGGTGTAGTAGCTCGGGTCGACCTCGTGGTAGTAGCTCAGCTTGCGGTCGGGCGTGTTCTCCGCCAGCTCGGTGATCTCGGACTCGACCCGGTCGGCCAACCGCTCGCCCTCGTCGGCGTGCCCTGTCGCCTTCCCGACGAGCGCGAACTGGTCGTAGGCGGCCTCCAACGTGGTCGGTGCGGGCAGCACGAGCGTGGGCACGCCGGTCTTGTCCAGCGCGTCGGCGAGCGTGCCCTCGGCGTCGGCGTTGACGATCACGAGGTCGGGGTTGTGCCCCGCGATCGCCTGCGGGTCCGGGTCCAGGCCCGACAGTTCGGTGCGGGGCGCCTGTCGAGGGTGGGTCGACATCTCGTCGACTGCGACCACCTGGTCGCCTGCGCCCACCTCGTAGAGCGTCTCGGTGACGGAGGGGACGAGCGAGACGATGCGCTCGGGCTTGTCCTCGAGGGTCACCTCGGGGGCGCCCTCGGGGCGCAGTTCGACGGGGAAACCGGCCTGGCCGCCCGCGCCTGCCTCCGACGTGTCCTCGCGCTGGGCGCACCCGGCGAGGGCCAGTACGGCGAGCAGGGGCAGCACGAGCACGAGCCGGGACACTCGCGACCGGTGGGACGGGGTGGGCCGGGACCAGGGGAACACTGCGACCTCGGATGGTCAGGCCGGCACCGAGGGCGGGAGCGCCCGAGTCGGCGTCGAGACCGTCCCTGACACCCCACCTCTGCGCCGGAGGTGGACAAGGCGTCGACACGGGCGAAGGCGACCTGACTCGCCCCGGAGGGCATCACAGTTGCGGCACAGCGCCGGATTCGCACCGGACTTCGCTACCGCCCGCGTCGAGACGACGTTACCAGCCCCACGCTGATGCGCCCCGTATGTCGCAATGAGGCCACGTACACTCGATGTGAAGGACGCTCGGCGCTGAGCCTCTTGCCGCGACCGAACCGCCCATCAGAAACTAGGTCGTCCGGGGTCGCTGGATTGTTACGGTTCGAGCGAAAATTGGCCGTCTGATCTGGCGCTGGGACGTTTCCCGGATGTTAAGGTCGCGATAATAAGCGGGCCATCGTCGTCCCGTGCCCCGAAGGTACCGAGCACGAAGACGACGCAGGAGGTCTCAGTTGATCTTCTCCGCGATTCCGTCTCGGCAGGGTCTCTACGATCCCGCGACGGAACAGGATTCCTGCGGTGTCGCCATGGTCTCGCACGTCCGTGGTGTCCGCTCCCACAGCATCGTCACCGACGGTCTGACCGCGCTGACGAATCTCGACCACCGTGGTGCCGCAGGCGCCGAACCGACCAGCGGCGACGGTGCCGGAATCCTGGTGCAGCTCCCCGACGAGCTGCTGCGTGCGGAGGCTGATTTCGACCTGCCTCGTCCGGACGCGTTCGGCAGGCACCACTACGCGGCGGGCATCGCGTTCCTGCCCGCGGACGACGAGCAGCGCCGCAAGGCCGTGACGATCATCGAACGCATTGCGGCCGAGGAGGGTCTGCGGGTCGCGGGCTGGCGGGACGTCCCGGTCGACGCCGACGCCGCCGATGTCGGGCCCACGGCTCGTTCGGTCATGCCGCACTTCTCGTACCTGCACGTCACGGGTGAGCCCGACGCCGACGGTGAACTGCCGTCCGGTATCGACCTCGACCGCCTGACCTTCTGCCTGCGCAAGCGCGCCGAGCACGAGACGGAGGACGCGGGCTGCGGGGTGTACTTCCCGTCGCTGTCGGCACGCACCTTCGTCTACAAGGGCATGCTCACCCCCGAGCAGCTGCCGTTGTTCTTCCCCGACCTGCGGGACGAGCGCATGGTGAGCGCGATCGCGTTGGTGCACTCGCGGTTCTCGACGAACACCTTCCCGTCGTGGCCGTTGGCGCACCCGTTCCGGTTCGTCGCGCACAACGGTGAGATCAACACCGTCCGCGGCAACCGCAACCGGATGCGCGCTCGCGAGGCGCTGCTGCAGACCGACCTGATCCCGGGCGACCTGTCGCGCCTGTACCCGGTGTGTTCGCCCGACGCGTCCGACTCGGCCTCCTTCGACGAGGTCCTGGAGCTGTTGCACCTCGGCGGGCGAAGCCTGCCGCACGCGGTGCTGATGATGGTTCCGGAGGCGTGGGAGAACCACACCGAGATGGACGAGCAGCGCCGCGCGTTCTACCGGTTCCACGCCAGCCTGATGGAGCCGTGGGACGGCCCCGCCTGCGTGACGTTCACCGACGGCTCCGTCGTCGGCGGTGTGCTGGACCGCAACGGCCTGCGGCCCGCGCGCTGGTGGCGCACGGCCGACGACCGTGTGGTCCTGGCGAGCGAGGCGGGCGTGC
Organism: Prauserella rugosa; assembly: GCF_000719975.1. Lineage (GTDB taxonomy): Bacteria > Actinomycetota > Actinomycetes > Mycobacteriales > Pseudonocardiaceae > Prauserella > Prauserella rugosa. Next base: position 279,768 of record NZ_JOIJ01000003.1, on the reverse strand, counting down.
TCGACATCGAGCCCGACAACGTCATCGCGAAGGGCAGGCTGAAGCCCGGCCGCATGTTCCTCGTGGACACCGAGGCAGGCCGGATCGTCAGCGACGACGAGATCAAGGACGGCCTGGCGGGCGAGGCGCCCTACGACGAGTGGCTGCACGCCGGGCTCCTGAGCCTGTCCGAGCTGCCCGACCGCGACCACATCACGCAGACGCATGCGTCCGTGCTGCGCCGTCAGCTGTCGTTCGGCTACACCGAGGAGGAGCTGAAGATCCTGCTCGGGCCGATGGCCTCCACCGGCGCCGAACCGCTGGGCTCGATGGGCACCGACACCCCGACCGCGATGACCTCGCAGCGGTCCCGCCTGCTCTACGACTACTTCAAGCAAGGATTCGCCCAGGTCACCAATCCGCCGCTGGATGCGATCCGCGAGGAGATGGTGACGTCGATGAGCCGCATCATGGGGCCGGAGCAGAACCTGCTGGCTCCGGGGCCCGCGTCGTGCCGGCACATCGAGCTGTCGTATCCGGTGATCGACAACGACGAGCTGGCCAAGCTCATCCACATCAACGACGACGGCGATCTGCCCGGGTTCGCCTGCGCCGTCCTTTCGGGACTGTACGAAGTGGATGGTGGCGGTCCGGCGCTGGCCGAGGCGATCGAGCGGGTCCGCAGGGAGGCCTCCGAGGCGATCGCCGCGGGTGCGCGGACGCTCGTACTGTCCGACCGCGACTCGGACCACCGCATGGCGCCGATCCCGTCGTTGCTGCTCGTCTCGGCGGTGCACCACCACCTGGTGCGCACCAAGGAGCGGCTCAAGGTCGCCCTGGTCGTCGAGACCGGTGACGCCCGCGAGGTGCACCACATCGCCCTGCTGCTCGGATACGGCGCGGCGGCGGTGAACCCGTACCTGGCGTTCGAGACGATCGAGGACATGATCGCCCAGGGTGCGATCACCGGGATCGAGCCGGCGAAGGCGGTCCGCAACTATGTGACCGCCCTGGTCAAGGGCGTTCTGAAGATCATGTCGAAGATGGGTATCTCGACGGTCGGCGCCTACACGGCGGCACAGGTCTTCGAGGCACTCGGACTGTCGCAGGACCTGCTCGACGAGTACTTCACCGGTACCTCGTCGAAGCTCGGCGGCGTGGGGCTCGACGTGCTCGCCGAGGAGGTCGCCATGCGGCACCGGCGCGCCTACCCGGAGAACCCCACCGAACGCGCGCACCGCGGTCTCGAGACCGGCGGCGAGTACGCCTACCGGCGCGAGGGCGAGTTGCACCTGTTCACGCCCGAGACGGTGTTCCTGCTCCAGCACGCCAGCAAGACGCGCAGGCAGGAGACCTACCGCGCCTACACGGAGAAGGTGAACGAGCTCAACCGCCAGGGCGGTGCGCTGCGCGGCATGTTCCGGTTCCGCTCCGAGGGGCGTGCGCCGGTGCCGATCGACGAGGTCGAGTCCGTCGAGTCGATCTGCAAGCGGTTCAACACCGGTGCCATGTCGTACGGTTCGATCTCGGCCGAGGCGCACGAGACGCTCGCGATCGCGATGAACCGCATCGGTGGCCGGTCGAACACCGGTGAGGGTGGCGAGGACGTCGAACGGCTCTACGACCCCGAGCGGCGCAGCGCGATCAAGCAGGTCGCGAGTGGACGGTTCGGCGTGACGAGTGAATACCTGGTCAACGCCGACGACATCCAGATCAAGATGGCCCAGGGCGCCAAGCCGGGCGAGGGTGGTCAGCTTCCGCCGAACAAGGTGTATCCGTGGATCGGCAAGACCCGGCACTCCACGCCGGGGGTCGGGCTGATCTCGCCGCCTCCGCACCACGACATCTATTCGATCGAGGACCTGGCCCAGCTGATCCACGATCTGAAGAACGCCAACGACCGCGCGCGTGTACACGTCAAGCTCGTCAGTTCGCTGGGCGTCGGCACGGTCGCCGCGGGGGTGTCGAAGGCGCACGCCGATGTGGTGCTGATCTCCGGCCACGACGGCGGCACGGGCGCCTCGCCGTTGAACTCCCTGAAGCACGCAGGCACGCCGTGGGAGATCGGGCTGGCCGAGACGCAGCAGACGCTGATGCTCAACGGCCTGCGTGACCGGATCACGGTGCAGGTCGACGGGGCGATGAAGACTGGAAGGGACGTCGTCGTCGCCGCGCTGCTCGGCGCGGAGGAGTACGGGTTCGCGACCGCGCCGCTCATCGTGGCCGGCTGCATCATGATGCGCGTGTGCCACCTGGACACGTGCCCGGTGGGCGTCGCGACGCAGAACCCGGACCTGCGCAAGCGCTACACCGGACAGGCCGAGCACGTCGTCAACTACTTCCACTTCGTCGCCCAGGAGGTGCGGGAACTGCTCGCCGAGTTGGGCTTCCGCTCGCTCGACGAGGCCATCGGCCGGGTGGACGCGCTCGACGTCGACGAGGCCGTGGAGCACTGGAAGGCCGACGGGCTGGACCTGTCGCCGATCTTCGCGGCTCCGGAGGAGACTCCCTACGGCGAGGCCACGCGCAAGGTCCGCGAGCAGGACCACGGGCTCGAGCACGCGCTCGACCACACGTTGATCCAGCTGGCCGAGGCCGCGTTGGAGGACGCGCATCCGGTGCGGCTCGAACTGCCGATCCGCAACGTCAACCGCACCGTGGGCACACTCCTCGGCGCGGAGATCACCCGGCGGTACGGCAGCGCCGGACTGCCGGACGAGACGATCCGCGTGGCGTTGACGGGATCGGCGGGCCAGTCGCTGGGTGCGTTCCTGCCGCCCGGTGTCACGCTCGACCTCGTCGGCGACGCCAACGACTACGTCGGCAAGGGACTGTCGGGTGGGCGCATCGTGGTGCGCCCCCACGAGGACGCGCTGTTCGCGGCCGAGGGTCAGGTGATCGCGGGCAACACGATCGCCTACGGCGCCACGAGCGGGGAGATCTTCCTGCGCGGCCAGGTCGGGGAGCGGTTCGGCGTGCGCAACTCCGGTGCGCTCATCGTGTGTGAGGGCGTCGGTGACCACGCGTTCGAGTACATGACCGGCGGCCAGGCCGTGGTGCTCGGTTCGTCCGGGCGCAACCTGGCGGCGGGCATGTCCGGTGGCGAGGCGTACGTCCTCGACCTGGACGTGCGGAAGGTGAACCGCGGGATGGTCGAGCTGGAGCAGCCGTCCAGTGGTGAGTTGGCGTGGCTGAGGGACATCGTCGTCCGGCACGCGGAGCTGACGGGGTCGGCTGTGGCCGCCTCGCTGCTCGGTGACTGGCCCCGCAGGTCCGCGGCGTTCACGAAGGTGATGCCGCGCGACTACAAGCGGGTGCTCGAGGCGACCAAGGCCGCGCGTGCCGAGGGTCGCGATGTCGACGAGGCGATCATGGAGGCTGCCCGTGGCTGAGGATTGCGGAGCTTGCGGAGCGGTGGCCATGGGTGCCGACCGGGTGTGGGTGCCCCACAGGACACAGGAGGCTGCCCGTGGCTGATCCGACGGGTTTTCTCAAGTACGAACGTGTCGAGCCGCCGAAGCGGCCGAAGGCCGAGCGGGTGCACGACTGGCGTGAGGTGTATGCCGAGCAGCCGCAGGACGTGCGCAACGCGGAGGTCGCCACGCAGGCGAGCCGCTGTATGGACTGCGGTATCCCGTTCTGCCACAACGAGCGGTCGGGTTGCCCGCTGGGCAATCTGATTCCCGAGTGGAACGATCTGGTGCGCCGCGGCGACTGGGCCGAGGCCAGTGAGCGGCTCCACGCGACGAACAACTTCCCCGAGTTCACGGGCAAGTTGTGTCCCGCGCCGTGCGAGGCGGGGTGCACCCTGTCGATCTCGCCGTTGTCCGGTGGGCCGGTCGCGATCAAGCGGGTCGAGGAGACGATCTCGGCGCAGGCGTGGGAGGCCGGTTACGTCGAGCCGCGCACGGCGGAGGAGTCGACGGGCAGGCAGGTCGCGGTCGTCGGTTCGGGTCCGGCCGGGCTGGCGGCGGCGCAGCAGTTGACGCGTGCGGGCCACGAGGTGACGGTCTTCGAGCGCGACGATCGGCTCGGAGGGCTGCTGCGGTACGGCATCCCCGAGTTCAAGATGGAGAAGAAGGTCCTCGACCGAAGGTTGGCGCAGCTGCGCAACGAGGGCACGACGTTCGTCACCGGCTGCGAGGTGGGTGTCGACATCACCGTCGAGGATCTGCGGGAGCGTTACGACGCCGTGGTGCTCGCCGTGGGCGCGTTGCGCGGCAGGGACGACACGACGACGCCCGGTCGCGACCTGGCCGGTATCCACCTCGCGATGGAGCACCTGGTGCCGGCGAACCGGCACTGTGAGGGTGACGGTCCGCCGGAGATCACCGCCGAGGGCAAGCACGTCGTGATCATCGGCGGCGGTGACACGGGCGCCGACTGTTACGGCACGGCGATCCGCCAGGGCGCGTTGTCGGTGACGCAGCTCGACCAGTATCCGGAGCCGCCGGAGAGCCGGGACGACGAGCGGTCGCCGTGGCCGACGTGGCCGTACATCCTGCGCACCTATCCGGTGCACGAGGAGACGGGGGAGCGGCTGTTCGCGGTGGCGGTGAAGCGTTTCGTCGGCGACGACGAGGGCCGCGTCCGCGCGGTGGAGCTGCACACGGTGCGGGTCGAGAAGGACCCGGAGACCGGCCGCCGCGAGGTCGTCCCGACCAGTGACGAGGTGCAGGAGCTGCCCGCGGATCTGGTGTTGTTGGCGATCGGTTTCGAGGGTGTCGAGCACATGCGGCTCGTCGACGACCTGGGCCTGTCGCTGAACCGTCGCGGCACGGTCTCGTGCGGGTCCGACTGGCAGACCGACGCACCGGGCGTGTTCGTCTGCGGTGATGCCCACCGTGGGGCGTCGCTGGTGGTGTGGGCGATCGCCGAGGGCAGGTCGGTGGCCGCGTCGGTGGACGCCTACCTGACGGGCGGATCGGACCTCCCGTCGCCGGTGCACCCCACCGCGCTCCCGCTGGCCGTGGTCTGAGCCAGGGGAGTCTGAGCCAAGGGAGTCCGAGCCGGGGGACCCGCGCCTGCTCACCCGTGTGGGTGCGTCCGTCGTGGTGATCGGTTCTTGGGCTGCGTGGCGGTACCTGGACTAGTGCATTCCCGCGAGCCTTGCCGGAGTTTCTGTGAATCTCCGGCAAGGAGGCTGGTATGCGGATCCGAGGAACACGCGGGCTGCGGCGAGCGGGTGCGGTGCTCGCCGCGGCGGCCGTGGTGACGACAGCTGTGGCTGCCCCCGCCGCGGCGGGCGATGCGCCGCGCGGTAGCGGTTCGGACGTGGCCGTGCACGACGTCCGGGCCGGCGACGCCACGGACTGGACGCCTCAGCGGATGCGCTCGGCGATTCCCCTCGACAAGGTGCTGTCGCTGTCCACCGAGCTCGTCGGCGGGCTGCTGAACGCGTTGCCGGAGCTGCTGCCGTCGCCGGAGGGCGCATCGACGGGGGATCCGTGGACCGGCGGTGGTGAGGTCACGAAGACCACGGGCCGGGTGTTCTTCTCGATGGGTGGCCAGGACGCCTCGTGCAGCGGCAACGTGGTCGACAGTGCCAACGGCAGCGTCGTGGTCACCGCCGGGCACTGTGTGAAGTACCAGGGTGGATGGCACAGCGACTGGGTCTTCGTGCCCGGTTACGACGACGGTGCCGCGCCGCACGGTGAGTGGGCGGCCGAACAGACGATGACCACCCCGCAGTGGGAGGCCGACGAGGACATGAACCACGACGTCGGCATGGCGGTCGTGGAGACGAAGAACGGCCGCACAGTGGCGGACACGGTCGGTGCCCAGCGGATCGCGTTCAACGGTGAGCGTGGTCAGGAGATGCACTCGTTCGGATACCCGGCCGCCGACCCGTACGACGGGAGCACGTTGACCTACTGCGCCGGGGGCACGTTCACCGATCCGCTGCTGACCGACGATCACGGCATGAACTGCGACATGACCGGTGGTTCCAGTGGCGGGCCGTGGTTCAGCTCGTTCGATCCGGCGACGGGAACGGGTGTGCAGGAGTCGGTGAACAGCTTCGGGTACACGTTCCTGCCGAACGTGATGTTCGGCCCGTACTTCGGTGACTCGGCCAAGGCCCTTTACGACAAGGCGTCCGCGGCCTGACGCGGGTTCAGTGCGCGTCGTCCGCGGCGGACCGGTCGCTGATGCCGTGTCCGCCGTGGACGGCGGCGTGTGCGACCTTCTCGTACGCCTGTTTGTAGGGAGCGAGGTTGGCCTTGCGGCGACGGTGGGCGTGCGTCAGGCCGACGACGCCGAGCGTCGCCAGCGCGGCGAGGCCGACCCAGATGCCGACGACCACGGCCGCGGTGGTGCCACCGTCGCCCAGCAGTCGCCCGGTGGCCAAGGCGACGACGATCAGCGTCAGGAACGGCAGGGTGAACACAGCAGCCCAGCGGTTGGTGCGCCGGCTGTCGGCCTTGTAGCGGGCTGCCGCCTCGTTGTAGGCGAGCGGGGACAGGGGGTTGACGCCGAATTCGGCTTCCGCCTCAGTGGCTACCCGTTGGGCGACCGGGTCGCGGCTCAGCTCGTCGATTCCGGGGCCCTTGATGAAGTACTCGTCGTTGGTGGTGACGGTCTCGGTGCCGTGGCGTGTGGCGAGGAAGCCGGCCCTGCCGTCGCGCCGGTCGGGGTGCACGTAGGTCCACCCGTGCGCGTCGGCGAGCCGTACGAGTTCCTTGTGTTGCCGCGGGTGGAAGTCTCCGAGGTCGACACGTGCGGTGCCGCTGCTGTCCGTCGTCAGCGAGGCGAGCTGGGCGAGGAATGCCGAGTGATCGGGGGCGCCTCCGGGTGTCGTCGACGTCGCGGTCGATGTGGTTCGCGCAGCGCCGGTCGGCGAATCGCCGGACGTCGATCGCGCACCGCCGGGCAGCGGCCGGTGGAAGTTGAGCTGACGACTGTGGATGTTGGAGTCGCCGTCGTAGACGAAACCCAGCTCCTCTGCTATTTCCCGGACCTTGTCGGCTTTCACCCCGACCCGTGGCGTCGCACTGATCTGGACGACCCCGGTCGGTGACTCGCGCTTGAGGAGCTCCTTGCGCACCTGCTCGTAGCGCTTGTCCAAGGGAGTCAGCAGCTGGCTGATCACAGCCCAAGCGATGAGGACGAGGCACCCACCGCCGATCACCATCGCGATCGCGGCGAACGTCCAAGCTACCGTGTTCATCTCAGCCTCCGTCCAGCACGCTGCCGATGCCGCTCGACCCTTCGCGGCTGACCCACCGTATCGACTTGCATATGTTCGCCATGATTGCCTGGTAGTCCTCCCAGTCGTCGACGAACTGGGTGGCCATTGCGAAGCAAGCTATTTTCCCGAGGCCTCCCATCGGGTGGATCAACTGGATCTGACGCACCGTGTACCTTTTTTCCGACGGCTCCGGCGTTGCGGACAGTATGTCGTCTTCTATCGTGGCCACGCACCGTCCGATCGGCAGGTCGACCAATGCGCACTTGGCGTTTCTTCGGTGTTGGCGAAGGATGTTCACGATTTCTTCCGGCTGCCTGGCGCTTCGGCTTTCGGCTGGATGAACTGCGACGGTGAAGTTGGCCATCGTGGCTGAGTTCGGCACCCGTTCGGACCTGCCGAGAAACGTAGCTGCGTATATCACCCCGTTGGCGAGCATTGTCTCCACCGCGACTGCCGCCGCCGCTGTCGCTTCGAGGTGCTGTTCGTCGGACCATGACGGTACGACGGCACGTAATCGATTATATGTTGATTGTATTCGTTCGTCAGTGGTGGCTGCGAGATTGATCGGATGGAATCCCTCTGGGAGCTGGAACCTGAAAGGGAAAAGTGAATCGGTGTCTGTCATCGTCAACCAAGGGCGCGGGTGAAGGAGGAAAGTGATGATCCGAGACCTTTGATGCTGTTTCCGGTGGTCTCCCATTCGCGGAGGCTCGTGTTCGCGGCTGTCGCAGCTGCTGCGTACCCGGAACCGTCCTTGAGCGCGCCCGTCGAGCCTTCCCCGGCGAATGCCTCGATCGTCGAAGGCGTTTGGAATGCCACGTTCAAGGTCCCTTCGAGGGACTTGGCGATGGTGTCGGCGTTGCCGCCCACGAGGCCGGAGACCTTGTCGCCTGCCCAGGCAGCAGCGGTGGAGGCTTTGGGCACTTCCTGGATGGTGTCCATGGCAAGGCGTGCTCCGCCTGCGACGGAGTCGCTGACGTTCAGGCCCTGCATGAGATCCACGGTCAAGCCTCCGCCCTTGGCGGCGGCTCCCACTCCGGGCAGGACCCCGAGCATGTCCGCACCGAGTCCGACCCATGCTGACGGCTCGTCCCACTTGCCTTCCTTGACCATCTCGCCGCCGTGTGCGGCGAGGGCGACGCCGCCGGCTGCCAGCGCGATCGGCCCCGTGAACGGGGCGAGCACCGGGATGAACGACAGGGCGCCGGCGACCGCGGAGATCATGCCTGCGACGTCGCCGATCTCGCCGAGGTGGTCCATGACCCAGTCGCCTGCGCCTGCGAGTGCGTCGCCGATCGACTCGAAGAACCCCTTGTCCGGGGCGAGTTCGGCGGCCCGGTTCAGCTGTTCGGCACACGCGGCGCCGTCCTGGTTCCACGTCTCCATCAGTTGCTGGGCCTGCCTGCGGATCCCGTCGACCCGGTCCCATGCCGCACCTGCGGCGCGGTTGGCCGCGGAGGCCGCCTGCGCCTTCTCGTCGACCTGCGACTGGGCTGCCTGAACGGCTCCCGGACTGCCGTCGTGCATCACCGGCGTGTTGGCCTCGGCATTCGCCTTCTGGGCCGCCGCGTCGGCCTGTTCGGCCTCGGCGATCGCCTTCTTCGCGGCCTCCTCGAGTTCACCGGCGCGTTTCTGGTGCTGTTCGAGCTGGTCGCCCCACGTGCTCAGGGCCTTTCCGGCCTTCTTCAACGAGGAATGCGCGCTGTCGAGATATCCGGGCAGATCGCCCAGTTTGTCGGCGAACGCCCGCGAGGCGGGGCCCTTCCACACGTCCTGCTTGTCCTGTACCGACACCAGCACCTCGTGCGCCTCTCCGGCGTAGGTCGCCGTGTCGGACATCTGCGAGGCGAGATTGCGCACCGTGGCCACGTTGCCGCGGGCCGGATCGAAGCCCAGTGCCGGGTACTTCTCGTCGCTCATCGCGTGCCCGCCCCGGCGCTTTCGAGGTCACCCTCCATCTTCTTGAGGCTTTCGCGAAGCTGGTTCTCGACCTCGCTGTAGTTCTGCTTGGCCTTGTCGACACCCTCCCGGATCTCGCCGATGGCCTCACGCAGCTTCTCGAGCCCCTCCTCCCAGTCGTCACGGAACGTGCCGCAGGCCTCGTCGAGTACATCGGGGCCGATTTTGTCCGGTCCGACGTTTTCGAGCCGTTTTGTCGCGTTCTCGATGTTCTCCGCTGTTCGATCGAGATTCTTTCCGAGCGCGTCGAGGCCGCCGATATCCACCTCGAAGTCCGAATCAGCCATGTTTTCCCCTCTATGGCACAGGTGTGCGGACACCATAATGATTCGGCCGCCGAATGCGCGGAAGGGTGCCCACGTGCGCCGCGGGGCGGGGCCGTCCCGCCATGTGGCCTTCGTATGCTGGGTGTCGTGAACTGGACTGTGGACGTCCCCCTCGACGCCTTGCCCTCGCTGCCCCCGCTGCCCTCCGAGCTGCGCGGACAGCTCGACGACGCGCTCGCCCGGCCCGCCGCCCAGCAGCCGGAGTGGCCCGACGCCGACAACGTCACGGCCGTGCGGTCGCTGCTGGAGAGCGTGCCGCCGATCACGATGCCCGCCGAGGTCGACCGGCTGCGCGAGCGGCTCGCCATGGTGGCCCGCGGTGAGGCGTTCCTGCTGCAGGGCGGCGACTGCGCGGAGACGTTCGAGTCCAACACCGAGCCGCACATCCGGGCCAACCTGCGCACGCTCCTGCAGATGGCCGTGGTGCTGACCTACGGGGCCAGCCTCCCGGTGGTGAAGGTCGGCCGGATCGCCGGGCAGTACGCCAAGCCGCGTTCGAAGTCCACCGACGCGCTCGGCCTTCCCGTCTACCGCGGCGACATCGTCAACTCGCTGGCCGCCGAGCCCGAGCTGCGGGTGCCGGACCCCGGCCGCATGATCCGCGCCTACGCCAATGCGGGCGCGGCGATGAACCTCGTGCGCGCGCTCACCGGCGCGGGCATGGCCGATCTGGCCCAGGTGCACGACTGGAACAAGGACTTCGTGCGCACCTCGCCCGCGGGCGAGCGGTACGAGGCGCTGGCCGCCGAGATCGACCGCGGCCTGCGGTTCATGTCCGCGTGCGGGGTGCAGGACAGCTCGCTGCACAGCACCGAGATCTTCGCCAGCCACGAGGCGCTGCTGCTGGACTACGAGCGCGCCATGCTGCGCCTCGACAAGCCGGGTTCGGCGGACGCGCAGCTGTACAACCTGTCGGCGCACTTCCTGTGGATCGGCGAGCGGACCCGCCAGCTCGACGGCGCGCACATCGCGTTCGCCGAGCTGCTGTCCAACCCCATCGGGCTGAAGATCGGCCCGACCACCACGCCGGAACAGGCCGTCGAGTACGTCGAGCGGCTCGACCCGCGCAACGAACCGGGCAGGCTCACGCTCATCTCGCGCATGGGCAACAGCAAGGTCCGCGAGGTGCTGCCCGCGATCGTGGAGAAGGTCGAAAGCTCGGGGCACAAGGTCATCTGGCAGTGCGACCCGATGCACGGCAACACCCACGAGACCTCGAACGGCTACAAGACCCGCCACTTCGACCGCGTCGTCGACGAGGTGCAGGGCTTCTTCGAGGTGCACAACCGGCTCGGAAGCTACCCGGGCGGCATCCACATCGAGCTGACCGGCGAGGACGTCACCGAGTGTCTGGGCGGCGCGCAGGACATCTCCGACCTCGACCTGTCCGGCCGCTACGAGACCGCCTGCGACCCGCGCCTGAACACCCAGCAGTCGCTCGAACTGGCGTTCCTCGTCGCGGAGATGCTCAAGTCCTGACCTCCGCCGGTGGCGGCCGCCCCACGGAACGGCCGCTACCGGCGGGAGCTCACACCTGCTGTTGCAGCAGCGCCATGGACTTGCCGACACCGTCGGCGAGCGATCCCACGTCGGCGACCGCGTGCCCGTTGGCCTGCAACCCGATGTGCACCCCGTCGCGATAGGTCGCCACGGCGATCCCCACCGACTGGTGCGGGGCCAACGGGACGAACGGATACACCTCGCGCAGCCGCGCCCCGTCGAGGGACAACGGGATGCTCGGCACCGGCACGGTGGTGATGACCGTGTCGAACAGCAGCGGCGCGGCATGGCCTGCGGCCTTCGCCGCCAGTCGATGCACACCGGACGGCAGCCGGTTCGCCAGCACCGGCAACGCGCCCGCGCCGCGGGTCGGTCCCGCCTCCTTGTTGCGCTGCATCGCCGCGCGCACCAGTCGCAGCCGCTCGAGCGGGTCGTCGACCTCCACCGGCAGGTCGCACAGATAACCCGACAGGCTGTTGCCCGCCTGCCGGCGCTCGCGGCCACGTAGGCTCACGGGGATCAGCGCGCGCAGCGCACGTGCGTCGGCACGCTGGCCCCGGTTCACCATCCACTCCCGCAATGCCCCCGTCAGCACGGCGAGCACCACGTCGTGGGTGGTGCCGCCGTGGGCCGACCGGATCGCGCGGATGTCCGACGCCGACAGGCGCACCAGGCCCGCGTGGCGGCTCGGCGAGTTGACCGTGGCCGTCGGCGACAACGGGTACGGCCGTGCGGAGGTCACGATCGACCCCGCGATGCCAGCCGACTCGACCGCCTGGCCGAGCAGTGCCGCCGCCGAATCCGCGGCCGCGGCCAACGGTGACCTCGGCGCGCCCTGCTCCTCGTCGTCCGCCTCGGCAGGCCGGCGCGGGGCCGGGGGAACGGGCAGGGTGATGTCGTCCAGCAGCGCCAGCGCCAGTTCGACCGCGCCCATCCCGTCGGCGAGCGCGTGATGGAACTTCACCAGCAGGGCGAAATCCCCGTCGGGAAGCCCCGTGACGACCTGAACGCTCCACAGTGGACGCTTCAGGTCGAGCGGCTCGGCGATCCAGTGCTGCGCGAACGCCGCGAGAGGGTCGGGTGCGTACCGGTCGTAGAGGCTGCTCACCGCCACGTGCCGGTGCGGGTCGAACAGCGGGTCGTCCTCCCAGTGGGCGCCGCTGAACGGAAGTGGGCCGGTCCGTACGCGGCGGCGCAGTCGCGGCATCCGCGCGGCCCGTTCGGCGAGCAGGTCCGCGACCCGGTCGGCGTTCCAGCCGCGCCGCGGACGGAACGTCGCGACCGCGCCCATGTGCATCGGTGTCGCGTCGCCTTCCAGGCAGAGGAAGGCCATGTCGAGTGCGCTGAGCCGTTCCGGTGCCATAGGAGTCTCCCGGGCAATGGTGGTCGCGTGCATGCGGTGCACGTCGTGAGGTGTACTCGGGTGCCGTCGCTCCGGTGGTGCTGAAAAAGCCGTGCCGCCAGTGCACCAGATGTGCATGACACGGGTGTGGTCGTCGTGTTACCGACCCGGAAACGCCAGGCAGGGAAGGTTCTACCGCCCCGTGGTCGTTGTCGGCATCCCGACGCCGCGACTTGAGCCGATGCGTGCCGGATCACACACCGCACCGACCACGGGCGGCGCGGAGCGCGGCCGTGCCGACCACCGGCAGAGCGCTCAGGGCCGGGTCAGGGCCGGGTCAGGGCAGGGTGTTGAGGGCGACCTCGCTGCCCTTCTCGACCCGGGTCCCCGGTTCCGGGCTCTGGCCGACGACGAACACGAACCGGTCGCCGTCCCAGCCTCCTCCACCGTCTCCGCCATCGCCACCGTCTCCGCCGTCGTCGGATTCGCCCGCGACGCGCAGTCCGGCGTCCGAGAGCAGCTGCCGTGCGTCGGGCAGTGGACGGCCCTTCACGTCGGGCACGTCGACGGCGTTCGAGACGTACACGCCGATCCGCTGACCCTGCTCGACCGTCTCCTCGGCCGCGGGGTCGGTGCGCACGACGTGGCCGCCCGCGACGTCGGCGGAGAACTCCTCACCCGCGTCGTACGGTTCGAAGCCCGCCTGCTGCAGCGTGGTGAACGCCTGGTCGCGCGGCATTCCCGCCACCGAGGGCACCGGCGTCGGCTCCGGCCCCTTCGACACCACGATCGTCACGTCGGCGCCGATGTTGACCTGGGTGCCCGGCTGGGGCGTCACCGAGATGACCGAGCCCTCCTCGACGTCGGTGCTGTACTGGTCGGTGCTCTCGTCGTGCTTCGGGTTGAGCTGGGCCTGCTCGACCGCCTGTCTGGCCTGCTCCAACGACATGCCCGACTGGATGTCAGGCACCACCGGCTTGCCCAGGGACACCATCACCGTCACCTGGGCGCCCTGCAGCGCACGTGCCCCCGCGGGCGGGTCGGTGCGGATGCTCGTGCCTGCGGGCACGGTGTTGTGGCGTTCCTCGCCGAAGGTCGGGGTCAGCTCGGCCTGGCGCAACGCCTCGGCCGCCTGTTGGCGGTCCATGCCCGCGATGTCGGGGACGTCGACGTAGCGTCCGGATAGGAACCACCATCCGCCCGCACCGACGCCGCCCACGAACAACAGGGCGACCACCAGCCACAACGCGAGCCACGGGCCACGTCGCCTGCTGGGGCCGTCGGCGCCGTCCTCGGGTGCGGGTTCGGGCGCACCCTGGGCGGAGGAGGACCGGGGCAACGCCTGCGTCCCGGTGGGGCCTCCCGCCGTCGGGACCGTCACGGCCTGCAGGGACGGCACGGTGCGTTCGGCATCGGGGATCTCCGGTTCCGGTGGGGCCGGGACCGGGACCGCGGTGGTGACGATGCCCAGGTCCTCGCGGATCCGCCGTAGCTCGGCCAGGAACGCACCGGCGTTGGCCGGCCGCGCCTCCGGATCACGCCGGGTGGCGCGCTGCACGAGCTCGTCGAGTGCGGGAGGCAGGTCGGCACGCGACGCGCTCGGCGGCGGGACATCGTCGTTGACGTGGCGATACGCCACGGAGATCGGGGTGTCGGCGGTGTAGGGCACCTGTCCGGTGAGCATCTCGTACAGCAGGACGCCCGCGGAGTACACGTCGCCCGCCTCGCCTGCCGAACCGGTCGTGACCTGCTCGGGAGACAGGTAGGCCACCGTGCCGAGGATGACGCTGCCGGTCGTGTTGCCGGTCGCGGCGACCGCGCGCACCAGGCCGAAATCGCCCACCTTCACGACACCGCCACCCGCCGCGCCACCTCGGCCGATGAGCACGTTCTCGGGTTTGACGTCGCGGTGCACCAGGCCCGCGTCGTGGGCGGCGCCGAGCGCGGACAGGACGTTCTCGGCGATCGTCAACGCCAACGGCAGGGCGAGCGCGCCGCGCTGGTCGAGCAGGTCGCGCAGGGTGCCGCCGTCGACCAGTTCCATCACGAGGAACGCCCGTCGCTGTTGGTCGGCGGGTGCGCCGGGGGAGAGGTCGAAGCCCTGGTCGTGCACGGCGACGACGTGCGGGTGGTGCAGTTTCGCCGCGGAACGGGCTTCCCGTTCGAAGCGCTCGACGAAGCTGCGGTCGTCGGCGAACCGCGAGTCCATGATCTTGATCGCCACGGGGCGGTCGAGGCGGGTGTCGAGCCCGCGGTACACCGACGACATACCGCCGCGGGCGAGGAGCCCGTCGACCCGGTATCGCCGGTCGAGCAGTGCGCCCACGAGGGTGTCGTCCGTCCGTGTCACACCCCGAGATCCTACGGACGGGCGAAACTCACCCGTCCGGTGTCCCCGGTCGGCCGTTCGCCCGGTTGGAGCTCGACCGGGGGCGGCATATGGCAAGGTGGTGCATGTGAGTGCGATCCCCCTGGCTGACGATGTGCTCGACGCCGATGTGGCGGTTCTCCCCGTGGCCGAGGTAGCGACGAGGTTGAACGTCGCGCAGAACAAGGTGCGGCAGATGCTCAGGGACGGTCAGCTGATCGCCGTCCGCCGTGACGGCGACCTGGTGATCCCCGAGGTCTTCTTCCGGGAAAGCGCGGTGGTCAAGGGCCTGGCGGGCACGATCACCGTCCTCTCCGACGCCGGGTTCACCCGCACGGAGATGCTGCGCTGGCTGTTCACCGAGGACGAATCGCTTCCCGGCATCACCCCCATCAACGCGCTGCGCACCAACCACGGCACCGAGGTCAAACGCCGCGCCCAGGCGATGGCGTTCTAGGACTCGGCGGCGTTCTAGGTGTTCTGGGCGTTCTGGCGTTCGTGGCGTACTGACCGCGCCGTCACAGGCGGCGCGGCCGCAGGAGGCCGAACAGGGCTGCCGCGCCGAGCTGTACCGCGGCCGCGGTGAGCAGGCACAGCGGCACCGATTGCGTGGCGAGGACGCCCGCCAACGCGGTTCCGGCCGCCATCGCGGTGATCTTCAGGCTCGCGCCCAGCGTGAAGACGCGAGCCCGTAGATGCTCCGGTGCGTCCCGGTGGCGAATACGGATCAGCGCCGTCAGCTGTGGCCCCTCGCCGAGCCCTGCGAGCAGTGCGGCGCCCACGACCCAGCCCGCACCGGGCAGCGCCGCGACCGCCGTGGCGACGGCGAGCAGGATCGTCGTGGTCAGCAACAGGGTGTCCGCGCGGATCAGCGTCGGCCTGCGCGCGAGTACGGCGTTGGCGGCCAGCCCGGTCGCGGCGACCCCGGCGAGCAGGAGCGCGCCGCGACTCGCATCGCCCAGCCGGAGCGCACCCAGCAGTGGGCAGGCGACGACGAGCATGCCCACGCCGGCGAACGACACCATCGACGTGGCCGTCGCCCGCAGCAGTGACCGGGTCGCGACGATCGTGGTCAGCCCCTCCACCAGGGCGGAACGCAGCTGTTCGGCGGGGCCGGGCACGCGCGAGGGCAGGCGCCACGCGGCCGGCACGGCGGCGACGACGAGGGCGATCGTGATCGACACGGCCGTGGTGGCTCCGACCGCGTCGGCGAGGATGCCGACCAGAGCAGGGCCGGCGAGCGCGGCACCACTGAACGTCATGGCGTCGAGCCCCGTCGCGCGAGACAGCCCGGCCGGGTCGACGACGTCGGGCAGCTGCGCCGTCCATCCGCCAGAGACCGCGGGGGCGAACAGCCCCGCCGCCACGGCCAACACCACGAGTGCCGGGGTGGGGACCCGGCCCAACAGCGCGACGACGAGCACGAGGCCCGCGCCGTAACAGGCGAGTGCCGTGCCGAGAACACGGCCGGGACGCGGGCTCCGGTCGAGCAGGACGCCGAGAAGCGGTCCGCCGATCGCCGCCGACGACGTGAGTCCGGTCAGCAGGGCCGACGCGGTGCCGACCGAGCCGGACGCCGTGAGGCCGGCCAGGAGGATCGCGGGCCCGGACATCTCGTCGCCGGTACGGGCACTCGTCGCGCCGAGCAGGTAGCCGGGCAGTGCACGCCGCGGCGGGGCGCCGGACTCGGCGCCCGCTGTCACGCCTGATGCCACGCCCGATGCCGCACCTGACGCCATACCCGCTGCCGCACCCGAAGCGTAACGGCTTCGCATCAACAAGACGTTACTATGTGGGCGTGGGTCCGTTCAACGTCATCGGGCGAGCCGCCGATCTGATCGTGGTGTTGCAGGAAGCGCCGACCGTCGAGGACGTGACGGCGGTGCTCGTCGAACACGGCGAACGCGAGCCGTTCCGCCTCACCGCCGCCGACGTCGAGGCGCTGCGCGAGGCGGCGCCGCAGCTGCGGGAGGTCTTCGCCGCGGCCTCCGTGGACGAGGCGGTCACGCGGATCAATGCGCTGCTGGCGCGATACGCGTCGCCGCCGCGGCTGACCTCGCACGGCGGTGTGCACCCGTGGCACCTGCACGCCGACCGCGACGACGACGGTCCGCTGGTCGACTGGTTCATGTCGTCGACGGGGCTGGCCATGGCGTTCGCGCTCGCCGAGCGGCAACGCCCGCCCGGCGGGATCTGCGCCTCGGAGTCCTGCCGGCGACCGTTCGCCGACCCGGGAGGTGGTAGCCCCCGGCGCTACTGCTCCCCGCGGTGCGCCACCCGGGAACGCGTCGCGGCCCATCGGCGGGCGCCCAGGGACGCCCGGCGACCGTGAGAGAGCACTCGCGGTGCCGCGCACCGCACGGGCGGACCCGTGTGCGCGCGGCACCGCGAACGCGCGTGGCGGATCAGCCGTTCTGGGCGTCGCGCCAGTCGATCCACTTTTTGAGCGTCGACAGGTCGTAGTCGGGCCCGCCCGCGCCCACCGTGAACATCGTGATGCCCAGGTCGAGCAGCGCCTGACCGGAGTCCTCCGGGGCGCCTTCGACGCCGACGGAGCGTTCGATCTCGGCCGGGTCGCGGCCCACGTCGGCGCAGTGCTGGTCGAGGATCGACAGCTTCCGCTTGGCCACCTCGACGTCGCCGAAGCCGTGCCACACGTCGGCGTGCTGGGCCACCAGGCGCAGCGTCTTCTTCTCGCCGCCGCCACCGATCAGCACGGGGATGTCGCGCGTCGGCGCCGGGTTGAGCTTGCCGAGTCGGCTCTCGATCCGCGGCAGCGCGTCGGCCAGGTCGGCGATCCGGCTGCCCGCGGTGCCGAACTCGTAGCCGTACTCGTCGTAGTCCTTCTGGAACCAGCCCGCACCGATGCCGAGGATCAGCCGCCCACCCGAGATGTGGTCGACGGTGCGGGCCATGTCGGCCAGCAGTTCGGGATTGCGGTAGCTGTTGCACGTCACCAGCGCGCCGATCTCGACGTTCGAGGTCTGCTCGGCCCACGCGCCCAGCATCGTCCAGCACTCGAAGTGCATGCCGTCGGGATCGCCGTAGAGCGGATAGAAGTGGTCCCAGTTGAACAGGATGTCCACGCCGAGCTCCTCCGCCTCGGCGGCGGTCCGGCGCATCGTGTCGTAGTCGGCGTGCTGTGGCTGCAGCTGCAGTCCAATTCGGACGTTCCTGGAGGTCATGACACCAGCCTAGTCGCCAACGCCCGTGCGGCAACGCCGCTGCGGCGGGCTTTCCCCACGACCACCCTTCTGTTCAAGATGTCGTAATCGGCGCCCGCGATCTCGTCGAGAATCCCGCGGTAGAGCGTCAGTGCCGTCCGCACGCACGGCCTCGATTCCGGCCGTAGCAACGCGACGCCCGGCAGGGCGCGCCGGTAGACGGCGTGGTTGCGGGCCACGAACCAGCGCAGTGCGCGGCGGATGCGGGCGTCGGTGCGGCCGGTCGCGGCGGACCACTCCAACAGGGGACGGTCCACACCGAACGCGGCGAGCGCGTCGGCGGGCAGGTAGATCCGTCCGCGGCGCAGATCCTCCCCGACGTCGCGCAGGAAGTTCGTCATCTGGAACGCCTCGCCGAGCGCCTCGGCGTACGGCTCGGCCTCCTCCTGCGGGGCGACCGTGCCGAGCACGGGCAGCATCTGCAGTCCGATCACGCCTGCCGACCCGTGGACGTACTCGCCGAGCGCGGCGAAGTCCGGATAGTCCCGAACGTGCAGATCCATGCGCATCGAGCGCAGGAAGGCCTCGAACCACGTGCGGCGCAGGCGGTAACGGCGCACCGTGTCGGCGAACGCGGCGGCCACCGGACCGTCGACGTCGCGCCCGGCGTAGACGTCGTCGAGCAGCCGGGCACAGCCGGCCAGCGCGGTGTGCGGGTCGCCGCCAGGGAGGTCGACGGCGTCGTCCACGCGGCGGGCGAAGCCGTACAGGGCGTAGGTCGCGGGACGGGCGTGGCGTGGCAGCAGCAACGTCGCGAGGAAGTACGTGCGGCCGTGCCGGGCCGCGATCCTGCGGCAGGCGCGGTACTCGGATCTCATGGCAGGGCGAGCGGTTCGGCGACGATGCGTTCGGCGGCGAGGCGTCCCGAGATCAGCACCGGTGGAATGCCGACACCGGGACGGGTGCCCGAACCGGCCAGCACGACGTTGTCCGCACCACGCACGAGGTTCGCGGGCCGGAACGGTCCGGTCTGGGGCAGCGTGTGGGCGAGGGAGAACGGGGTGCCCGCCTCCATCCCGCGTTCGGCCCAGTCCAGCGGCGTGTCCATGCGGTGGAGGCGGAACTCGCCCGCGAACCCGTCCAGTCCGCGACGCTCGAGTTCGTCCAGCAGCTCGTCGCGGTACGCCGGGGCGATGCGGGTCCAGTCGAGCGGTCCGGTGTGGAGGTTCGGCACGGGCGTGAGGACGCTCACCAGTTCGCGGCCGCCGGCCGCCAGCGCCGGGTCGGTGGCCGTGGGCCTGGTGACCAGCAGGGAGGGGTCGCTCATGAGCCTGCCGTCGCGCGCGATCTCGCGGAACGTCTCGTGCCATGCGTGGCCGAAGAAGATCGTGTGGTGGTCGAGCCGGTCGGCCCATCCGCGTTCGGCGTCCCCGTGCAGCACCACCGCCGACGGGGCGTAGCGCGGGACGAGCGGCCTGCGCGGGTGGATACCCAGCAGGCGGTAGGCGGTCGTCAACTCGGTCGCGAGCACCACGGCGTCGCACGGGATGCGCTCGCCGTCGGCCGTGCGCACCGCGCGGACACGGCTGCCGACGCGTTCGAGCCACGCCGCCTGCGTGGCCGTCCGCACCGTGGCGCCCGCCTCCTCGGCGGCATCGGCCATGGCGCCGGCGATACCGCCCATGCCGCCGTGCGGGTAGAACACCCCGCCCACGGTGTCCATGAACGGGATCGCGCCGTACGCCCCGAGTGCGCGGCGCGGTTCGAGACCCGCGTACAGCGCCTGGAACGAGAACAGCCGTCGCACCCGGTCGTCGGTGACGAACCGGGCGACCTTCGGCCACAGCCTGCCGAACCCTCCCAGCCGCACGAGCCGGGCCAGCTGCGGAAGCGCTTCGGGGCGGACGAGATCGAGCGGGCCGTCGAAGTTGCCGCCGATGAACCGCTCGGCCTCGGCGGCGTACAACTCGGTGAGCCATCGCCGCAGCCGGAGGTAGCCCTGGGCCTCCCGGGGACCGGCGACGGCTCGCAGCTCGGCCGCCATCGCCTCCGGATCGCTGTGCAGGGCGATCGACGAGCCGTCGGCGAAGTGCGCGCGATACGCCGGATCCAGCTGGGTGAGCGTGAGCCGTTCGGAGGTCTTCTCGCCGACCGCGGCGAAGGCCTCGTCGAGCAGCTCCGGCATCGTCAGCACCGTGGCACCGGTGTCGACGGCGTGGCCGCCGAGCGTCTCGGTGTCCACCCGGCCGCCCGGCCGCGGTGCGCGCTCGAGCACCGTGACCTGCCTGCCCGCGCCGGTCAGGTGCAGTGCGGCCGACAGGCCCGCCAGGCCCGCGCCGACGACGACCACCCGGTCGGTGGCCCCGGAAACCGTCCGCATCGCCCGCCGCTCCTCAGTACGTGCGCTGCGTGGCCTTGACGGCCAGCTCCGTGAGGCGTTTCGGGGCGGGGTCGGCCAGCTTCGCGTCCTCGAGTGCGGACAGGGCCGAGTCGGTGAGCGTCTCGATCCGCCGCTCCACCTCGGCGACGGCGCCGACGTCGGTGAGCAGCTCGCGCACCCGGTCGACCTGCGCGTCCGACAGATCGGCGGCGCCCAGCGCCGAGTCGAGCACGCTCGTGTCCGCGCCGCGTTCGCGCGCGTGGTGCAGTCCGAGGGCGACCAGCAGGGTGCGCTTGCCCTCGCGCAGGTCGTCACCCGCGGGCTTGCCGGTGATCGACGGGTCGCCGAACACCCCGAGCAGGTCGTCGCGCAGCTGGAACGCCACTCCGATGTCGCCGCCGAACGACAGCAGCGGCTCGATCACCTCGGCACCGGCGCCCGCCAGTGCTGCGCCCAGGTGCAACGGCCGCTGCACCGTGTACGCGGCGGTCTTGAGCAGGTCGATGCGCAGTGCGGCGTCGACGGATTCGTCTCCCGTGGCCTGCGTCCGCACGTCGAGGTACTGGCCTGCCAGCACCTCGGACCGCATCGCACGCCACGCCGGCCTGGCCCTGCGCAGCACCTCGGTGGGCAGCTCGGCGTCGGCGAACATGTCGTCGGCCCAGGCCAGTGCGAGGTCGCCGATGAGGACCGCGGCCGCCAGCCCGTACTGCTCCGGCGATCCCAGCCATCCGTTGCGGGCGTGCTCGCCCGCGAACGCGACGTGCACGGTCGGCGACCCGCGCCGGGAGTCGGAGGAGTCGAGCACGTCGTCGTGGATCAGCGCGCAGGCCTGGATCAGTTCGAGGCTCGAGACGGCCTGGAGCACACCCCGCGTGTCCGCGCCCGCGGGGTCGCCGCCCGCGCCGCGCCACGCCCACCACGCGAACGTGGGACGCAGTCGTTTGCCCCCGCCGAGCACGAACGCGCGCAACGCGTCGGTGGCGCCGGTGAACGCCGGTTCGGTCCGCCCGATCGTCGCGGACGCGCCGTCGAGGAAGTCGGTCAGCGCCTCGCCGATGCGCGCGGGCAGGTCGGCGTCGAAATCGGGCTGGCTCATGACCCCATCGTTCCAGGCGTTCGCCGGAGGCCGTGCGGCCTGACCGGTAACTGTGGCGCGCGCCCCCTCACGGCTGCCGTACGGACGCTCGGCCGGGGTGCTCCGCCGGAGGCGCAAAAGGGCCGCGGCCGGCCGCGCGGGCCGGGTAGCGTTCCGGCCTATGAGCGTGCACGACATTGAGAACCGATTCGTCGACGACTACGCGGCGGCCGACCCCATCGAGGCGACCGCGCTGGGCGTCGTCGGGTACGACGACCAGCTCACCGACTACTCGCCCGAGGGGCACGCCAACCGTGCGGCGCTGACCCGCCGCGCCGTACGCGACGTCGAGGCGACCGAACCGGCCGACGAGGCCGAACGCGTGGCGAAGGCCGTCTTCGTCGAACGCGGCACCATCGACCTGGAGATCCACGACGCCGGTCTGGACCTGGCCTCGCTGAACGTCATCGCCAGTCCCGTGCAGGACATCCGCCAGGTGTTCGACCTGATGCCGCAGGAGACACCCGAGCAGTGGGAGACGATCGCCAAGCGGATGACGGGCGTGCCCGGCGCGCTCGACGGCGTCCGCGCGTCGCTGCTCGCCGCCGCCGAGGCGGGCCGGGTTCCCGCGATCCGCCAGATCAGCAAGGTGGCCGAGCAGGCCGAGACGTGGGCAGGCATGAGCGGCGACGGCTTCTTCGACACCATGATCTCCGGTGCTGGGATCTCCGGTGCCGGCAGTTCGGGCGCCGACCTGCCGCAGTCCCTGCGCGGCGAACTCGAGCAGGCGGCGGCCACCGCACAGGAGGCGTACGCCGAGTTCGCCGGGTTCCTCCGCGCCGAACTGGCACCGCAGGCTCCCGAGAAGGACGCGGTCGGCGAGGACGTCTATCGCACGTGGTCGCGGTACTTCACCGGTGCCGACCTGGACCTGCGCGAGGCCTACGAGTGGGGCTGGGAGGAGTTCACGCGCGTCGAGCGGGAGGCCAAGGAGGTCGCCGAGCGGATCAAACCGGGCGCCACCCTGTCGGAGGCAGCAGCGGCACTCGACGCCGACCCCCGATACCGCGTCACCGGCCAGGCCGCGTTGCGCGAGTGGATGCAGGGACTGTCCGACGAGGCGCTCCGCTCCCTGCGCGGCACCCACTTCGACCTGCCCGACGAACTGATGGCTCTCGAATGCCGCATCGCCCCGCCCGGCGGTGGGGTCGGCGCGTACTACCACGGGCCGAGCGAGGACTTCTCCCGTCCGGGCACCATGTGGTGGTCGGTGCCGGCCGACAAGGAGGACTTCTCGACCTGGCGCGAGGTCACCACCGTCTATCACGAGGGCGTTCCCGGCCACCATCTGCAGATCGCGACGTCGGTGTACGAACGCTCGCTGAACCGGTTCCAGCGGCTCATGGCCTTCACGTCGGGGCACGCCGAGGGGTGGGCCCTCTACGCCGAGCGGCTCATGCGCGACCTCGGTTACCTCGACGACGACGGCAACCTGCTCGGCATGCTCGACGCGCACCTGTTCCGCGCCGCACGCGTGATCATCGACATCGGCATGCACCTCGAACTCGAGATCCCCGCGGGCACGGGATTCCACGAGGGGCAGCGGTGGACTCCGGACCTGGGACTGGAGTTCATGCTGACCCGCACGATCACCGACCCCGACCACGTGCGGGACGAGATCGACCGCTACCTCGGCTGGCCGGGTCAGGCCCCTTCGTACAAGCTCGGCGAGAAGCTGTGGCTCGAAGCCCGTGCCGAGGCGCAGCGCAGGGAGGGCGAGGCGTTCGACATGGCCGCTTTCCACCGCAGGGCCCTGCGCATGGGCGGGATGGGCCTCGGCACCCTCCGCGAGCTCCTCGTGGGCTGAGCCCTCGCGAACGCACGCGCAGCACCGTGACGTCCGCACCCGGACGATCACCTGGTCTGCACCGGAGCATCCGCACCGGATCGCCGTGGGCTGTGGGGTGCGGCAAAACCCGTACCCCACAGCCACACCGCTTCGCTACGATCCCGGCATGCATCGGCTCTTTCCGATCACTCCACCGCCACGCCCCCTTCGCGGGGTGTAGGCGACGAAAGCCACGCCGCGCGTCCGGCCCCGATCACGGGCGGCCGCGCGGCCGATCACGCGTGCCGCTTGTCCCGGCACGCGTCCCGGTGTGCCCGTGACGGCGACACCGCCCACGGCACCCGGTACGGCGCCGCCCCAGCGGCTGCCGTACCCGGCGCCGGAATGGTCCTGCCTGCCCGTTCCGTTCCACGGGACGGGCCGCAGCCGTGCCCGCCGCGCTGTCGGTGCCTGCTCCTTCTCGTCCGCCCCGCGTCGATGACGTCTGTTCGCACTCCTCGGACCGGTTCGCCGGTCCGTTCCTCGACGCTGGAGCGTTTCTCATGTCTGTTTCCCTGCCGGTGCCCGCACGTTCCCGTGTGGACACGGCGAGTCTGCTGGTGGCCGGAATACTGTGGGGCACCGGAGGAATCGCCGGTTCGGTGCTCGGTTCCGCGGCCGGCCTGTCATCGCCTGCGGTGGCGGCCTGCCGTCTGTTGCTGGGCGGTGTGTTCACCGTGGCGGCGCTCGCCGCCACGCGCCGGCTGCGCGGGATGCCGCGCACGCGTCCCGCGTTGCGCCGCGTGGTCGTCACGGGTGGACTGCTGGCACTGTTCCAGGCCTGCTACTTCGCAGCCGTGTCGCTGACCTCGGTCAGCCTGGCCACGATGGCCACGATCGGCAGCGTGCCGGTCTTCGTCACCGCGGCGACCGCCGTGGGGCAGCGGCGCCTGCCGGATGCCGGGACGACGCTGTGCACCGCGGGTGCCGTGGCCGGACTGGTGTTGCTCACGTGGTCGCCGGAGGACACGTCCGACCGGTGGCTGTTCGGCGCGGGGCTTGCGGCGGCGCTCGTGGCCGGAGCGGGGTTCGCGACCCTCACGCTCGTGACGCGGTCCCGCGTACCCGGTCTCGACCCGGTTCGCACCACCGCCTTCGGCTGTCTGCTCGGCGGGGTGCTGCTCGCACCGGCGATGGTCGTGTCCTCGCCGGAACTGCCGGTGCCGTGGCAGGCGTGGGCGGCCGCCGCCTATCTCGGTGCGGTACCGACCGCACTGGCCTACGCGGCGTACTTCCGTGGCCTGTCCACCGCACGGCCTGCGCTCGCGGCGTTGGCGGCACTGCTGGAGCCACTGACGGCGACGGTGCTGTCGGTACTGCTGCTCGGCGACCGTCTGGGTACCGCGGGCTGGTGCGGTGCGGCACTGTTGTTGTCGGCGGTCGCGGTCGGTTACCTGCGCCGCTGAGCCGGGCCGCCGGTCGTCACTCCAACGGAAGGGCGCGACCGAGCACCGCGAACGGCCGCGGGTCGCCGGTGAAGCGGTACTGCCGCAGCACGTCGTCGAAACCGACCCTGCGGTAGAGCTTCCACGCGCGACTGTCACCCTCCGGAGTGGACAGCAGGACCCGGGAGTCGGGGACCCCGTCGAGGAGCATGCGCAGCAGGTCCTCGCCGGTTCCCCGGCCCTGGGCGCCGGGGCGTACGTGGATCTCGGTCAGCTCGAAGTAGTCGTCGAGCCACGTCGCGGCCGTCTGCTCGCCTTCGCGCTCCACCACTCCGCGGCGCACCTGCTCGTGCCACCACTGGCCCGGTTTGCCGCGGTACCCGTAGGCGATGCCGACCAGCCTGCCCTCGTCGTCGAGCGCGGCGACACTGCGCCAGCCCTCCCTGAGCACGTGGGTCAGCCACATCGGCGCGCGCTGCTCGGCCGTACCGGGCGGGTACCGCATCGCCTCGACGTAGATGTCCAGCGCCTCGCGGAGACGGCTGCGGAACTCCTCACCGGAGAGCCGGACGTAGTGCTGGGCGCTGGGCATCGCCGTCATCGCGACCGTCCCGGCGCAGCGGCGACGTCGGCGGGCGTGCCCGACGTGGCGGCCAGTAGATCGTCGAACGTGGTGGGGTAGACCGACTTCGGGTGCCCCGCGGCGGCCCACACCACGGGATGGCCGGCCAGCGCGGTGTCGACGAGCGTGTCGATGGGCTGCGGGTGGCCGACGGGGGCGACCCCGCCGATCGCCTGGCCCGTCCACGTCTTGACGAACTCCGGGTCGGCCCTGCCGACCTTCTCGGCGCCGGCGAGCTCGGCAAGGGTGGCGGTGTCGGCCCGGTGCGCCCCGGACGTCAGCGCGAGCAGCGGGCGCTCGGTGCCGTCGGCGAAGACGGCGCGGAACACGAGGCTGTTGGCGATCGCGCCGACCTCGACGCCGAGTGCCGCTGCGGCGAGCTCGGCGGTGCGGGCGTCCGCGGGAAGGATGCGAATCCCCTGCGCGGCGGCGTCCTGATCGGCCTCGGAGAGCGCGGCGGCGACCTTCGCGACCGACGGATGGTCGAGGGTGCTCATGGCCTTATGAGATCACGCCGGGCCCCGCGGGTGCGACGCAGATCGCTCGCACAGGGCGCTTGCCCACACCGGCGCCGCGCGCTAACGTGAGTGGTGTCGAACTGATGTTCGATCACGGGAATTCCGGTCGCCTGCACGCGTGGATGAGGGGAAGCATCCGGCGCGCAGATGACGGTTCTCCCGGAATGCGGCCGAGGGGTGAAGGAGGCGGGACATGTCCGTCACAGCGACGACGCCGGAGACGTCGGCACCGGGAACGGTGCGGGCGGCACGGACCTCCGGTGGACGGACCGACCAGCGGGCACTGCCGTTCGAGGCGGGGCCACCCGTCACCCCGGCAGCCGCAGCCCTCGTGGCGCAGGCGCGGCGCGGGGTCGCCGCGGCGCGCGCGGAGTCCGACGTCGTGGAGCGGTTCACGGGTGCGTATCTGTCGGCTCTGCGTGCCGCCGCGGCGGTGCTCACCGCACGGGGCAGGCCGCATCGCGGTCGTGCCAAGCCCGAGAGCGTGTGGTCGCTGCTCGAGGCCACGGCGCCGGAACTGTCCGGATGGGCGGTGTACTTCGCGGCCCACTCCGCGCAGCACTCCGCGGCGCAGTCGGGCTCGTCGCGGGGTGTCGACGCGCCGGCCGCCGAAGAGCTGCTGGAGCGGGCAGGGCAGTTCCTGGCCGTCGTGGACGTGTTCGTGGCCGAAACGGGAGCGGGCTCTCGGTGCGGATCGGGGGCGCGCAGGCCCCGTGCACGGAGACGGTGATGTCGGCACAGGTGACGATCGATCACGGTCGAATCGCGCGTGCGTTCGGGGACGAGGTCGAATTATTGATCGACGCGGCACGCTGTGTTCCACCCGAGACGTCGGTTCCCACGTGCCCCGGGTGGACCGTGGGGGACACGGTGCGGCACGTGGGCAGCGTGTACCGCGTGGCGCAGGCGTGGCTGATCGACGGGCAGCGTCCCGGTGACTGGCAGCGGGAACCGGCGCCGGGCCAGAGTCGCGAAAGCTACGTGCGGCAGGGGCACGCCGACCTGACGGAGATCTTCGAGTTCCACGACCCGGAGGAGTGCGCGGCGACGTGGTGGCCGAGGGATCGGACGTACGGCTTCTGGCAGCGGCGCATGGCCCACGACACGGTGATCCACCGCGTCGACGTCGAAGCCGCGGGCGGCGCGGAGCCGTCGGACATCGCCGACGACGTGGCACTCGACGGGATCGACGAGGCACTGATGCTGTGGTTCGGCCACCGGCTGCCACGGCTCGGGCTCCGCGGCACGAGAGCGGGCACCGTCGGCGTGTGCACCGGCGGATGCGGATGGATCACGATCGCCGGTCCGGACGAGACGGCGGTGCGGCGATGCGGTAACGCCGAGGCGCGGGCCGCCGACGTGGTGGTGTCGGGTGATCCCGCCGAGGTCTACCTCTGGTTGTGGGGCAGGCGCGGGCCGAGCGCGGTCGACGTCGACGGTGCCGACGACGATGCGGTGGGGCAGCTGTGGGCGCTGATGCGGTTGGCGACGCGGTGACGGCGGAACGGATGGCACGGCGGATCAGCACGGTGGACGCGCACGGCGGGAACGGAGTGGCGGCATGAGCGGATTGGCGGGTGTGGCGCTCGAATCCGAGCGGCCACGGGACACGGCGGCGTTCTGGTCGGCGCTGCTCGGTGGCACGCGCAGCAGATCGCGCAACGGCGACGAACTCGTCCACCTCGACAGCGGCCTGTCCCTGTGGCTGCTGCCCTCGAGTGCGCCCAAGACGGCGAAGAACCGGATCCACCTCGACCTCGCGGGCGGCGCCGATGCCCGGGACCAGGCGGCCGTCGTGGACAGAGCGGTGCGGCTCGGTGCGGTCCACGCCGACATCGGGCAGAACGACGGCCCCCGCCCGGTGCCGTGGGTCGTGCTCGCCGATCCGGCCGGCAACGAGTTCTGCGTGCTCGAACCACGCTCCGAGTACGCCGACACCGGCTCGTTGGCCGCCGTCGTGATCGATGTCGCCGATCCGCACGGTCTGGGCCGGTTCTGGTCGGCGGCCATCGGATGGCCCGTCGTGCGCGAACATCCCGAGTACGTCAGCCTCCGCCGTCCTGACGGCCGAGGGGAGTGGCTCGAACTGCTCCGCGCAGCCGAACCCGACGACCCGGCACGGCCGTCCCCGCGGTGCCGTCTCGAGCTGGCCGTGCCGGACGGGCCCGCGGGGCTGACCGACGAGGCGGAACGGCTCACGGGCCTCGGCGCGGTCCGGCGGGGCGCAGGCAGGCTGACCGATCCCGAGGGCGGATTGATCGAGCTGGTCAGCACGTCCTGAGCGGGTGTTTCCACCGCGTTGCCGGCGCGTGCGAGCTCCTGACCGGCGCGAAACACCGGCGCAGCCGTCGAGCAACACCGCTCCGGAACCGTCGGCGGCATGAACATTCGCCGCAGACCCGCCTCTGGCCGGCCGGACGTCCCGCCGGCACGGCACACCGCCGCCCGTGCGAAGCACGGCGCTCGTGCCGGCCGCGCCGACACCGATGCCACGGACACCGACACCGACACCGAGGCAGCCGCCGGTGCTCGGGTGCGGCCCGTCTGGCGGCTGCGCGTGCGGATGGACGACCGGCCGGGGACTCTCGCCAGGGTCGCGATCCGCCTGGCCGAGCTCGAATGCAACGTCCTCGGCGTGACCGTCCTGCCCGTGCCGGGTGGCGTGCTCGACGAGATCGTCGTGCGTCCCGGCCCCGGCGTCACGCGCGCCGACGTCCTCGCCGCCGTCGACCGTGAGGACTGCGAAGGCGTGGGCGTGTGCGACGCCGACGTGCACGACCTCGTCGACCCGGCGACGGCGAGCCTCGCCGCGGCGAGGCTCGCCGTCACCACCCCCGACGATCTCGCCGATGCGGTCCGGGAGCTCCTCGGTGCCGAGGTGGTGACCGTCGTGCCCGAGGACGAATCCAATCCCGGACGGGACGAGGCAGGACATCGCGCCGCGTTCGCCGTGGGCGACGGACGTGCGCTCGTCGCACGCAGGCGGTGGGCGCCGTTCCTGCACCAGGAACTGGCCCGCGTCGACACGCTGCTCGCCCTGCGCGCGGAGGTCTCCACCAACCTCGCCGGACCGGCCGTGGCGACGTGCGCCGACGGCGCCGAACTCGTGCTGCGGGACGCGACGGCAGGCGACACCGACGCGGTGATCCTGCTCCACGAGCACTGTTCGCCCTCCACGCTCGCCCGCCGGTACCGCGGCTCGACCGGCGTGCTGTCCCCGAGGCGGGCTCGTGAGCTGCTCAGCCCGGCGCACGGGACGAGTGTCGTGGTCGTCTGCGGACGCGAGGTCGTCGCGCTCGGGCAGTTGATCGCCGCAGCGGGAACTCCGCCCGAGGTGCGGCTGCTCGTCGAGGACGGCTGGCAACGCAACGGCGTGGGCACGGCCCTGCTGCGCAGACTGTCCGCGCTCGCGGCCTCCCGTGGCCACGACGAACTCGTCGTCGCCACGGGAGGTGATGCCGCGGTCGCGGGCCGGACGGCGACGCGCGCCGGACTCGAGGTGGTCGAACCGGCGGCCGCCGACGGCTACCTGCGGGTCGCGCTCAGCAGGTGACGTCCACGTCGGCGTACGACTCGAACGAGACGTGCACGTGGTCGTAGTGGTTCGCGGTGTCGCTGCCGCGATCCTCCATCATCGACCAGCCGCTGCCGTCGTTGTACCGCTGCTCCCAGATCACGTACGTGACACCGAACTCCTCCTGGTTGGCCAGGATGTAGTCGGCGATCTGGTCACCGTTCGCACCGGTCGTCATGAAGTCCAGTGCCAGCCCGCTCGGGTGGTCGCTCGCGCCCGACCGGCTCGCGACCCCGCCGACCGAATCGACGTCGAACTTCGTCAGCACGTGATTGCCGACCTGGGCCACGTGCGGCTGGGTGCCCTCCAGTTCCGTCGAGCACGGTTCGGGTTCCGGCGTCGGCGGTGGGGGAGGGGGCTGCTCCTCCGTCGTCGGCGGCGCGGAGGTCGTCGACGGGCGGGAGGTGGTGCTGCTCGGGGTGGGACGTGTCGTGGTGGACGGCCGTTCGGTGGTCGACTCGGGTGTCGACGTGGCCTGCGACGAGGTCCGCTCGGTGGGCGCGCTCATGGCCAACGCCGCACGTTGCGGTTCGTCACCGCCGGTCAGGCCTTCGGTGATCCACACGGTGAAGCCCAGCAACGCGGCGGCGGCCAGGCCCAGTGCGACCGGCATCCGCCACGCGTGTCGGGATTCGCGCGCGGCGGCCGCCGATCCGGGGGTGTCGGCGTCGGGGCCGGAGGAGTTCGGGATCTCCTCGGCGTCCGCACCGGCATCGGCTCCGGCTGGAAGGAACTCGGGTCTTCGGGACTTGCGGCGCGCGCGGGGCTTGTCCGCGCGATGTCGACCTGCCATGGGGATGGTCCTCGGGGTTTCGCTCGGGGTTCGGGCTGTCGGGGTGCGGACAGATTACGAACCGGCAACGAGCGCGTCACGTCCGAGTGGCGATGCGCACAACTGGTGAGGACCATTCGCGGCGGATCGCCTGGTCAGAGCCGCGGTGTGGATCCCGTGCCGGCTCCCGCGCGGGCCCGCCGAGGCCCGATCGGTGGTGATCGGCCCCGTTCAGGCGCTGCGGAACCAAGCGCTGCGGAACCAGTCCTGGCCACGCATGTCACGGAAGGCGGTACGCCGCTGATCGGTGGCCAGCCGGTCGAGATACAGCGTGCCGTCCAGGTGGTCCACCTCGTGCTGCAGACACTGCGCCAGCACACCGTCGCCCTCCACGGTGACCGGCTCGCCGCGCAGGTCCACACCACGCACCACGGCGTGGACCGCACGTCGCACCGGGTACCGCAGCTCCGGCACCGACAGGCACCCCTCGTCGATGTCGTGGGTCTCCTCCGACAACGCGACGATCTCGGGATTCAGCACGTAACCGAGCTCGCCGTCGACGTGGTAGCTGAACGCGCGCAGCCCGATGCCGATCTGGGGTGCCGCCAGCCCGGCGCGCCCCGGCATGTTCACCGTGTCGAGCAGGTCGTCGACGAGCGCCGCGGTCGTGTCGTCGAACCGCGTCACCGGATCGGCCACGCTCTTCAACACCGGGTCGCCGAAGTACCGCAGCTCACGGACAGCCATCCTGCGCCTCCCCCTGGTCACCATCGCCGGTGGACGCCGAACACCGGGTCCGGCGTCGCACATCGGCTGGACAGATTAGCCGGGCCGGTCACGCCCGCAGGCGCAGCCCCTTGGGCGTCGCGCGGAAGCCCGCCTCGCGCAGGACGTCGGCCAGCTGCGACGTGAGGGCCTGCTCGCCGTCGGCGCGCTGCACCTGCAACTGGCCAAGCCAGCCGTCCCGCACCGCGGTCGACAACGCCTCGGCAGCCGCGCGCAACGTGTCCTCGTGCTCGGTGAACGACAACAGCGAGCGGCCGCCGCGTTCCACGTACAGCACCGGTGCGCCGTCGACGAGCACGACGAGCGCCCCCGCCTTCCTGGCAGGCCGGTGTTTGGTGCTGCCGAGCGGTTGCGGCCAGGGCAGGGCGGCACCGTACGGCTGGGCGGGGTCACTGGCGGCCAGCACCACTGCTCCCTGCGCATCGCGCGCCGCCGACGTGTCGGACACCGCGCGCAGCCGATCCACCGCCCCACGTGCGGCGAACTGCGCGGCGCCGAGCCCGTCGACGACGTACCCGCGGATCACCTGCCCCGAGTCCTCCATGCTGCGCAGCACCTTGTAGATGCCGGAGAAACCGCCCGCGACCCGTTCGGTGTCCAGCGCGCCCTTGGTCAGCACGCCGTGTCGTTCGAGGAACGACTCGGTGCGCGCATGCGTGCGGCGCGTGGGATCCGGCTCCCGCGGCGGGGTCGGCCCCCACCGTCCCGCCACCGTGGGTGGTCCGGTCCGCGACGGCATCGCCGGTCTGCCCGCACGCAGGCGTGCATAACGTCCACGGGGAGCCGATCTGCGCGGCCGGTGCGTCGCGCCGCGCCCGGAGACCTGCGCACGCAGCGGCGCGAGCGTGTCGCCGGAGACCAGACCGGCCCACACCAGGTCCCACAGCGCCGCCACGACGGCGGCGTCGTCCGGCGGGGAGTCGAGCTGGGGAGTCACCCGATCGACCAGTTGGCGGAAGAAGAGCGCCCCGTGCCGGACGGCCGACACCAGTTCGGTGTGCAGCGGGGACGTCTCCGCGGCCGTCTCGTCGGCGTCCGGCAGCACCAGGTCGGCGACGTCGCCGGGAGCGAGGGCGATCCATCCGTCGCCGCCTGCGAGCGCGCCGCATCCGGACCACACCACCTCGCCTGCCGTCGTGAGTTCGTCCAGCAGCGCCGGGTGATATCCGGGCAGCCGGTTCGGCAGGATCAGCGACTCCAGTGCGCTCGCGGGCAGCGGCGCACCGGCGAGCTGGTCCACCACCGACAGGACGTCGTCCGCGGTCGGTGCCGACCGCATCCGGGCACCGACCCCGTGCCAGGCAGGCAGGAACCGGCCCAGCGCAGCCTGCTCGACGGGCTCGACCTCCTCCCGCAGCCGGGCCAACGACGCACGGCGGAGCCGCCGCAGCACCGCCGCGTCGCAGTACTCCACACCGCCGGGTTCGTACGGCTGCGGGCGCAGTTCCCCGCGGACCAGGCGGCCTTCCGAGGTGAGCCGGTCGAGCACGCCCGTGGCGACGGAGACACCGAGTCCGAACCGTTCGGCCACCTGGGCGGCGGCGAACGGGCCACGGCTGCGCGCGTACCGGATGACGAGGTCGCCGAGGGGGTCGTCGACCGGTTCGGTGAACGCCTCGGGAACCCCGATGGGCAGTGCCGCCCCCACCGCGTCCCGCACCCGACCCGCGTCCTCGATCGCCAGGTAGCGGTCCTGCCCTGCGATGCGCACCACGATGGCCCTGCGCTCGTCGACCAGTGCCGTCAGCCATTCCGGGCGGACACCGCGGGCCCCGGCCTCCTCGACGGTGAGGTCGCCGAGGAACCGCAGCAGATCCGCCGTGTCCTCGACGCCGCGGGCGTGCCGGTCCTCGTCGAGCCGCTGCAACGACCGTTCCACCGAGTCCACGACGTCGGGATCGAGCAACTCACGGATCGCCTCGGTGCCGAGCAGTTCGGCCAACAGCGTCGAGTCGAGGGACAGGGCCGCCGCCCTGCGTTCGGCGAGGGGAGCGTCCGTCTCGTACAGGAACATGCCCACGTAGCCGAACAGCAGACTGCGTGCGAACGGCGACGCCGCCTGGGTCTCCACCTCGACGAGGGCCACCGTCCGGTTGGCCACGTCGGACATCAGCTCCCGCAGTCCGCCCACGTCGTAGACGTCCTGCAGGCATTCGCGCATCGCCTCGAGCACCACGGGGAACCGTTCGTACTTCGCCGCGACGCCGAGCAGCTGTGCTGCCCGCTGCCGCTGTTGCCACAGCGGGGACCTGCGGCCGGGATTGCGCCGCGGCAACAGCAGCGACCGCGCGGCACACTCGCGGAACCGCGCGGCGAACAGGGCCGAGCCGCCAACCTCCGAGACGATGAGCGACTCGACCTCGTCGGGGTCGAGCAGCACGTCCTCGCCGGTGAGGGTGATCTCCTGGCCGTCGGCGTCGAGGGCGTCCGGTAGGCGCAGCACGATGCCGTCGTCGGAGTGGGCGACCTGCGCGTCGACGCCGCGTGTCTCCCGTAGCCGGGCGGCGATCGCCAGTGCCCACGGTGCGTTGACCTGCGCACCGAACGGGGAATGCACCACCACGCGCCAGTCGCCGAGTTCGTCGCGGAACCGTTCGAGCAGCAACGTCCGATCGGTCGGCACGTGCCGCGTCGCCTCGCGCTGCTCGCGCAGATAGGCGACGAGGTTCCCCGCGGCGCGTTCGTCCAGGCCTGCCTCCGCGGCGCGGCGCAACGCCGTCTCCTCCCGCGCG
The DNA here is from genome assembly GCF_000719975.1 of Prauserella rugosa. Lineage (GTDB taxonomy): Bacteria > Actinomycetota > Actinomycetes > Mycobacteriales > Pseudonocardiaceae > Prauserella > Prauserella rugosa. Next base: position 246,206 of record NZ_JOIJ01000003.1, on the reverse strand, counting down.
CCGGACACCTCCCGCAGGAACGCCCCGAGCGCCCGGCCCAGTTCGAGGGGGCGGCCCGGCGCATCGCCCTTCCAGAACGGCATGCGGGCGGGCACCCCGGGGGCGGGAACGACGACGACCCGGTCGTGCGTGATGTCGGTGATGCGCCACGACGAGGTGCCGAGGAGGATCGTGTCCCCCACCCGGGACTCGTAGACCATCTCCTCGTCGAGTTCGCCCACCCGGCTGCCCGGCTTGCCGTCGTCGCCGGGCGTCATCACGGTGAACAGCCCGCGGTCGGGGATCGTGCCGCCCGAGGTCACGGCCAGTCGCTGCGCGCCGGGTCTGCCGCGCAGTTCGCCGGTCACCCGGTCCCAGGTGATGCGGGCGCGCAGTTCGCCGAACTCCTCGCTCGGATATCGCCCGGCCAGCATGTCGAGCACCGCGTGCAACGCGTCGTCGGGCAGTGACGAGAACGGGGCGGCCCTGCGCACCGTCGTGGCGAGGTCGTCGACCGTGCGGGGTTCGAGCGCGACCATGGCCACGATCTGCTGGGCGAGCACGTCGAGCGGATTGCGGGGATACCGTGTCCGCTCGATCGCCCCCGACGTCATGCGTTCGGCGGTGACCGCGCACGAGACGAGGTCGCCGCGGAACTTCGGGAACATCACCCCGCTCGACGGGGCGCCGACGTGGTGGCCCGCGCGCCCCACGCGTTGCAGCCCGGAGGCCACCGTCGGGGGTGCCTCGATCTGCACCACGAGGTCGACCGCGCCCATGTCGATGCCCAGTTCCAGCGACGACGTCGCCACGACACAGGGCAGCGTGCCGGACTTCAGTTCCTCCTCGACCCTGGTGCGCTGCTCCCGCGACATCGACCCGTGATGCGCCTTCGCCACGGTCGCGTCGGCGCCCGTGGTCAGCCCGGACTCGCCGATGGCCTCGGCGGGGAACTCGTCGCCGGGCACCAGCTCGGTGCGCTCGGCGGACAGTTCGTTGAGACGCGCGGTGAGCCGTTCGGCCAGCCGCCGCGAGTTGGCGAACACGATCGTCGAGCGGTGCTCGCGGACCAGGTCCAACACCCGCTGTTCCACCGAAGGCCAGATGGACGGTTTCGGCGCCGCGGCCCCCGGCACCTCGTCCTCCAGCGACCCGGGTTCGGCAGGCTGGGCAGGCCCGTCCAGCGCGGCCATGTCGTCGACCGGCACCTCGACCCGCACCTCGAGCGTCTTCGGCGTCTCCGGTTGGACCACGGTCACCGGCCTGCCGCCCGCGAGCAGCGAACTCACCTCGTCGACGGGGCGGACGGTCGCCGACAGGCCGATGCGCTGGGCCGGTTTCGGCAACAGCTCGTCGAGACGTTCCAGCGACAGTGCCAGATGCGCACCCCGCTTGCCGCCCGTGACGGCGTGCACCTCGTCGACGATGACCGTCTCGACGCCCCGCAGCGACTCCCGCGAGGACGAGGTGAGCAGCAGGAACAACGACTCCGGTGTCGTCACCAGCACGTCCGGCGGGGTGCGCAGGAACGATCGGCGCTCGGCCGACGTCGTGTCGCCCGTGCGCATGCCCACCGTGATGTCCGGGACGGGCAGGTCCAGCCGCCGCGAAGCCTGGGCGATTCCCGTGAGCGGCGAACGCAGGTTGCGTTGGACGTCCACGGCGAGCGCCTTGAGCGGGGAGACGTACAGGACCCGGCAGCGGCGCTTCGCCTCGTCGGGAGGTGGTGCGGTGGCGAGGCGGTCGAGTGCCCACAGGAACGCGGCGAGGGTCTTGCCGGAGCCGGTGGGTGCGATGACCAGCGCGTGCTCACCCGCGTGCGCGGCACGCCACGCGCCCTCCTGGGCGGGCGTGGGCGCGGCGAACGCCCCCGTGAACCAGTCCCTGGTCGCGGGGGAGAACAGTTCGGTGGCGGACTCGGTCACGTGTCCATGATGCGTCCGACCCCCGACAGTCCGGACCCGTGACCCGGACCCGTGCCCGGACCCCGTGGGCCGCCCCGCGTCACTTCCTGCGGTTCCTCCGGATCTGCACGAGCAGGACCACCAGGGTCGCGGTGACGGCGGCGATGGAGGCCAAGGTCAGCGCGGTCGAGCCCAGACCGGATTCGAGTTGCATGGTGCCCACGGTACGGGGACGGCACGCGGCTAGGCTGGGTTCGATGCGGATCACGGTGTTCCGTCGGCTGATGGCCGACGAGTTCGGCGCCACCAGGGCCGAGATGCTGGCCAAGGACCACGTGCTGAGCGGCCTCGGCGGGCGGACCGTCGACGAGGCGCTTGAGGCGGGCATGTCCGCCAAGGACGTCTGGCGGCAGGTCTGCGCCGAGTTCGAGGTGCCTGCCGAACGCCGGTGACGGGCCGGTGCGCCCTAGTCGACATCCCACGTGTCGGTGTGTCAGTTTCGTCGTCGAACAAATGTTCTCTAGGATGTTGTCCACATCGGGGTTCGCCGTCCACAGATCCGGCGAGAGTCCTGGAACTGTCGGACCCCGCCCGTACCGTCGGGTCCGGACGAGGAAGCGTCCGTCTGACGGAAGCGTCAACCAGTGACGTCAGCCGACGTCAGCCGACGTCAGACACAGCCAGCAACACCGGACACACAACGCCGGAAACACAAGACCGGACACACAACCGCGAAGGCCAACGAGGTGGGTTCCATGGCAGCAGCATCGGACAAGGGTGCACCGGACAAGGGCAAGGCGCTCGACCTTGCCCTGGCCCAGATCGACAAGCAGTTCGGCAAGGGCTCGGTGATGCGGCTGGGCGAGGACACGCGCCCGCCGGTCGAGGTCATCCCCACCGGAGCCATCGCGCTGGACGTCGCACTCGGCATCGGGGGCCTGCCCAGGGGCAGGGTCATCGAGGTCTACGGCCCCGAGTCGTCCGGTAAGACGACCGTCGCGCTCCACGCCGTGGCCAACGCGCAGAAGAACGGCGGCATCGCCGCGTTCATCGACGCCGAGCACGCGCTCGACCCCGAGTACGCCAAGATCCTCGGTGTCGACACCGACGCCCTGCTGGTCTCCCAGCCGGACACCGGTGAGCAGGCCCTCGAGATCGCCGACATGCTGATCCGCTCGGGCGCGCTCGACATCGTCGTGATCGACTCGGTCGCCGCGCTCGTGCCGCGGGCCGAGATCGAGGGCGAGATGGGCGACTCCCACGTCGGCCTGCAGGCCCGGCTGATGAGCCAGGCGCTGCGGAAGATCACCGGTGCGCTGCACAACTCCGGCACCACCGCCATCTTCATCAACCAGCTGCGCGAGAAGGTCGGCGTCATGTTCGGCTCCCCGGAGACCACGACCGGTGGTAAGGCGCTGAAGTTCTACGCGTCGGTCCGGCTCGACGTGCGCCGCATCGAGACGCTGAAGGACGGCGGCGAGCCGGTCGGCAACCGCACCCGCGTGAAGGTCGTGAAGAACAAGGTCGCCCCGCCGTTCAAGCAGGCCGAGTTCGACATCCTCTACGGTCACGGTGTCTCGCGCGAGGGATCGCTCATCGACCTGGGCGTCGATCAGGGAATCCTGCGCAAGTCGGGCGCCTGGTACACCTACGAGGGCGACCAGCTCGGCCAGGGCAAGGAGAACTCGCGGCGGTTCCTCAAGGACAACCCGGACATCGCCAACGAGATCGAGAAGAAGATCCTCGAGAAGCTCGGCGTCGGTGCCAAGGTCGACGCCGAGGAGGCCGCGGCCGAGCCGGCTCCCGTCGAGTTCTGAGGCGGGGACCGGTGAGTGAACCGGATACCGCCGGCGCGACCGAGCCCTCGGAGCAGCGGAGTGCCCGGGGCGGGCGCCGTTCGCGTGCCCGCACCCCGGGGTCCGAACTGCCTCCCGACGAGGCGAGGCGGAAGGCCAAGGAGATCTGCTTCGATCTCCTGGCCGCCCGACCTCGCACGAAGGAGGAGTTGCGGTCGGCGCTGGCGCGGAAAGGCTTCGACCCGGACGTGATCGGCGAGCTGCTGCGCAAGCTCGACGACGCGGGACTGATCGACGACGCGGCGTTCGCCGAGACGTGGGTCCGGTCCCGGCACAACAACCAGGGCCTGGCCAAGCGCGCGCTGGTCGCCGAACTCCGCCGCAAGGGCGTGGACGGCGACGTGGCCGCCGAGGCGGCGGGCGAGATCGACGCCTCGGCCGAGGAGGATCGCGCGCGGGAACTGGTCAGGAAGAAGCTGCGCACCATGACCGGGGTGGACGAGCAGAAGGCCACACGCCGACTGCTCGGGATGCTCGCGCGCAAGGGCTACCCGCAGGGCTTGTCCTACGCCGTCGTGCGGGACGAGTTACGCAGCGCCGGGGCCGAGTCGACCCCGCTGGACGACGCCACGGCCGACTGAGCGGCTCCGCCGACGATTTCGGCGGAGCCGGCTCGGCTCAGAAGCCGAAGTCGAAACCACCGCCCATGTCGCCACCCATGTCACCGCCGAAGTCGCCGCCCCCGAAGTCGCTGTCGCCCATGTCGCCACCGTCTCCGCCATCGCCACCGGCGTCTCCGCCGTCACCGCCGCCTTCGGACATGGCGTCCTCCTGGCCGGCGTCGTAGCCGTCGGCCCACGCCTCGCCGCTGGGGATACCGGCCATGCCGGAGAACATCGCGCTGAACAGCATCATCGAGCCCAGGCCCCAGGCGCCGGCCACGAGCGCCGGCTTCCACCACGGCTCGCTGTACCAGCCCTGCGGAACCGGCCTGCCCGCCACACGGCCGCCCGGGTAGTAGTGCGGCGTGTCGGCGCTCGGCTGCGGCGAGGCCTCGTAGTGCTGCCCTTCGACGTCCACGGAGCGGTGTTCGGTGACCTTGCCCGCCGCCTGCCGTTCGCGGTCCTCCGGCAGCGCGGGGCCCGGGTCCATGCCCATCGCCTCGCGCGCGGCACGCACGTAGTACAGCCCTTCGAGCGCCGTCTCCTTCACGAGCTTGGCCTGCTCCTCGGTCTCGGCCTGCTCCATCTGCGAGCCTGCGGCCGTGTAGCGCTCGCTGGCGTCGGCCAGCGCCTGCTGCGACGCCGTGTCGGTCCCGGTCAGGTTGAGTACCTGACCGCCGAGGCGCTCCAGCCACCGCCGGGCCTCGGCCTTGGCGTCGTCGACCCGCTTGCGTTTGGTCTCCTGCTGCGAACGCATCAGGTAGTACCCGCCGCCGACGATGATCAGCAGCAGGACGACGATGAGGACCAGATCCATGGGGAACTCCCGGGGACGTGCGCGTGGGACGTTCGAGCGCGCCCGGCGTCGGACACACTCCTTCGAACCGGACAACGCAGGCGCCGCCCCGGGAGTTCCCGCGCGGTTCACCGCATCGGCCTACCAGGCGCGGCCGACGTAGTAGGAGCTCGTGTAGATGCTCTGTTTGCGCACGACGTCGCCCGTCTCGGGAGCCGCCCAGATGCGGTTGCCGCCCGCGTAGATGCCGACGTGGTAAACGCGTCCGCCGTCGTGGAAGAACACGAGATCGCCGGGCACCTTCGCGTGTCGGGGCACCGCGCGCACGGCTCGGTGCTGTTCACCCGACGTGCGCGGCAGCTGGATGCCCGCCTTGCGGTGTACGAACTGGGCGAACCCCGAGCAGTCGAACCGCGTGGGCCCGCTCGCGCCGTACGCGTACGGCGACCCCGCGTGGGCGGCGGCGATGTTCACGATGCGCTGGCCGATCGGCGCGGCGGGACGCGGGGGATCCGGCCGCGGTGGAGGCGGTGGTGGCGGCGGGGTACGCACCTGCACCCTGGCCACGTCGGAGGTGGTCGGGTCGTGGAACGTGTCGCCGCCGTAGGTGATCCGCCAGTCCGCGGACGCGGCGGGCGTGCGGCGGAAGGTGACCCGCCCGTCGCCGCCCGTCTCGGCCGTGGCGACGGACGTCCACTCGCCGCCCGTCCGCCGTTGGAGTGTGACCTGCTCGCCGGTCAGCGGGCGGTCACGCATCCCCGTCAGCGTGCCGGACAGGGTCACGCTCGAGCCCTTCTCGATGCTGTCGGGAACGTCGTCGAGTGACTGTGTCGTGGGCGTGATCGCCGAGGCGTTGCTCGTGAACGCCACCAGCGCCGTGCCCGAGACCAGTCCGATCACTGCTGTGCGCTTCCACGGTGTGGACACGCGAATCCTCCTGAAAGGATCGTGCACGTACGGCCCCCCGACCACGCCGAGGCTCTCGTGGCATCGGCGCCGTGCCCGGCCGCCCGGGTCGCCCCGCACGGCCGCGACGACCGTAAACACGGGCCGGGTGGGGTCCGCGACTCGAGAGTCACCCACACCGGTGATTCCGCGTGGCGGGTGCGTGCGGCGCCGGTGCGCGCCCACCCCTGGCGCCAGAAACTAGAACACATTACTGTTTTGCCGCATGAGGTTCACACTGTCGGTGGCCCTGAGCCCGCTCGACCAGCTGACCGAACTGGCCGTCACCGCGGAGGAGTGCGGATTCTCCTCGATCGCGCTCCCGGACTCGCTTTTCTATTCCGAGCAGGTGTCGGCGGACTATCCCTACACGCCGGACGGGAGCCGTTTCTGGGATCGGAACACGCCGTGGGTCGACCCGCTGATCGCCGCCGCGTCGATGGGGGCGGCGACGAGCAGGATCACGTTCTACACGTCGGTGCTCAAGCTCGGTTCGCGCAATCCCGTGCTGCTGGCCCGCCAGGTTGGGTCCGTCGCGAACCTCACGGGCGACCGGTTCGGTCTCGGACTCGGGGTCGGCTGGGCGCCGGAGGAGTTCGAGTGGTGCGGCGTGCCGTACCGCCGACGGGGCAGGCGTGTCGACGAGGCGATCGACGTTCTCCGGCTGATCCTCGGCGGCGGGATGGTCGAGTACCACGGTGAGTTCTTCGACTTCGACAAGCTGTGCATGAGTCCGGCACCGGCGCGGCACGTGCCGTTCTACATCGGCGGCCACAGCGAACCCGCGCTGCGCAGGGCCGCGCGCGTCGGCGACGGCTGGTCGTCGGCGATGATGAAGCTCGACGACCTGCGCGAGACGATCACGCGGTTGACCACGCTGCGCGCCGAGTACGGCCGCGCCGACGAGCCCTTCGAGTTCCAGGCCGTGTGCATCGACCGGTTCGGTCTCGACGGATACCGCGAACAGGCCGAGGTCGGCGTCACCGACGTGATCACCGTGCCGTGGGCGTTCGACGGCCTCGGATTCGACGCCCCGATCGACCGGAAGAAGGACTCCATCAAGAAGTTCGCCGACGAGATCATCGAGCGGTTCTGACGGGCCGCGGAAAGGCGGGAGCATGGCTGTCACGGTGTGCTGGGACGTCGACGCGCAGCAGCCGCCCGCGCGGCTGGCCGCGCTGCGGTCGATGGAGGCCGTCACGGCGGGGGACAAGCAGCGTTGGCTCGCCCTCTTCGACCCCGCGGCGGTCGTGGAGGATCCGGTGGGCCCGTCCGGGTTCGACGAGGAGGGCAAGGGCCACCACGGGCGGGACGGGATCTCGGCGTTCTGGGACATGACGATCGCGAACGTCGAGCGGTTCGACTTCGTGATCCGCGACTCCCACGCGGGTGGTGACGAGGTGGCCAACGTCGGCACCATCACCACGTTCTTCCCCGGCGGCTACCGGATCGACACCGACGGGGTCTTCGTCTACAAGGTGGGTCCGGACGGGCGGATCCTGTCGGTGCGTGCGTTCTGGGAGCCCGATCGGGCCGCCGCGACGGCGCGCCAGGTGGAGTAGACCGCCCGGCATCGTTCACCCCGGGTTCCCCGGCCGCTCGCGCGCCGCTCTCCGCGGTGTCACACGACTACTCGAACGTGTGATTCCGACATAACGGAGAGGTGTGAGACGTGGTACGGAGTCGAATCCGACAGTGGGCGGCCGCCGGTGTTCCGGTCGTGGCCGGGATGGTGTTGGCAGCCGGCATGCCTGCGACGGCGGCGCCGGGCGCGCCGGGGGAGCGGCCGGCACTGTGCGGGCACGATCAGCGCAGCGGGTCCGCGGCGGTGTACGCCTGTGCCGAGGAGGGCGACCTGCTCGAGGTGCGCCTCGGCGATCTGCATCCCACGCAGCCGGCGATCGGCTACGACCAGATCTACTACAAGCTCGGGCGGTACACGCTCGGCAAGGACGACGTGAACAAGCGGTTCGACGACTGGTGCGAGGCCAACGGGCAGGGCGGGGTCGAGGACGCCGAGCCGGACGCGACGCTCGCCGATCCGTCGACGTTCGACTGCGAGGTCGAGATCGGTGACGAGACCGATGCCGAACTGGACGCGATGAAGACGCTCGTCGTGGGCCCCGGCGGCGTGCCGTACCTGACCGACGGGCACCACACGTTCACGTCGCTGCTCGAGGTTGCGGGGCCGGACGTGCGCGTCCGGGTGCGGGTGCAGGACAACCTCAGCACGCTGCCCACGAGCCGGTTCTGGGAGCGGATGGAGGCCGACGACCGCGTCTGGCTGCGGGACGCCGACGGATCGACCGTCGAGCCGACCGACCTGCCGGGTCGCCTCGGTCTGGACACGATGAACGACGACGAGCTGCGCGGGCTCGTGTACTTCACCAAGGACATCGGCTACGCCTCGCCCGAGGCGCTCTACGCGCAGTTCCGCTGGGGGAACTGGATCACCGGTAACCCGGAGATCGATCTGTCCGAGTGGGACCGCGGGGACGTCGAGTCCTACCTCGCCGCGGTCCGCGCGGTGTCGGAGGCGCAGACGGCGTTGGACGCCGACGACGTGGTCGACGGCGGATACACGGCGGCCGAGCTCGGGGCGCTGGAGGAGTGGAACGACGGCGACGCGGCCGACGACGGGGAGTTCGCGAAGCTCGCCCGGCCGTACTCGGACGACAAGCCGGGCAAGCTCGCCTACGCGATGGAGTACAAGAAGGAGCACGGCCTGGAGTGACGGCACCCATGCACCGGTGAGCGTCCGCCGCCGGCACTGAGCGCCGGCGGTGAGCAGCGAGCCGGTCGACGTGGTCCGTGCACGAAGCCCCGGCATGCACGAGGCCCCTGTCCACATCACGCGTGGACAGGGGCCTCGTGTTCGGTCGGGGTGACAGGATTTGAACCTGCGACCCTTCGCTCCCAAAGCGAATGCGCTACCAAGCTGCGCCACACCCCGCCGCGCCACCCGAGGGTGGTGTGCAGACACCATAGCGGGTACCGGTAGACTGCTCGCGCAGCCGGTCACCGGCCGCTGCGGGCGTAGCTCAATGGTAGAGCCCCAGTCTTCCAAACTGGTGGTGCGGGTTCGATTCCCGTCGCCCGCTCCAGGTTCATATGAGCGCGGGGCGTCGCAGGTCAGCGATGATCGGCGAACGTTCGTGGACGGTACGTCGGACAGCGGCTCGAGCCGGATCGACTCGAGCCGCTTGTCATGTCACCGGGTCCGTCGACTCATGTCATCGGGGCCGCCGACTCGCACGGCCCGCGGTCGAGGAGCTCCCGCGCGCCGAGGTCAGCACCTGATGAAGCCGCGGCCGTTGCCCCAGCCGCATCCGTCCAGCCACCGGCCGTGCGTGTCGCGCAGCGTGGCGCCGTCCCCGCTGTTGTTCCAGACGTACGACTTCCGTCCCCAGTAGCGGTGCCACGGATTGTTCTTGCCCTTGCCGGTGTGCACCGTGATCTCCTTGCCGGGCATCACCGTCGTCTGCGGGAACCGATACGTGTGCCCCTGCCTGTCGTGCAGGCGGAACCGCGTGATGTTGACCGGAACCCGGGAGGTGTTCCTGAGTTTGACCCACTCGGCGTTGAGGCTGGCGTTGCCGCCCCGGTCGCGGCCCGGCGAGTCGTACTGGACCGAGGCGATCTGCATCCGCGCCGCCGCCTCCGCGGGAAGGGCCGTGAGCAGGCTGAACGACAACATGCCGACCGCGAGCAGCGCTGTGGCAATGGATCTTCGCATGGCGAACCTTTCGGGAACAGGCCCGGACAGCCGGGACCTGCCAACAGATGTGCCTTGACGTCGGACGAAGGGGCACAGTCGTTACAGGTCGCGCCGAGATTTGCGAACCCGCCCGGCAGGCGGCCGCTGCGGTCGGTGCGTGAGTCGCTCGCCGGTGATCAGGCCGCCGCGATGTCGGCGACCGCGGCGACGAGCGTGTCCACCTCCGCGGCGGTGGTGTACGGCGCGATGCCGGCACGCACCGCGCCGGTGTCCCCGAGGCCGAGCCTGCGCGAGCACTCGAGGGCGTAGAACGTGCCCGCGGGGGCGTTCACCCCACGGTCGGCGAGCCGCGCGTACACCTCCCCGGGCGCATGTCCGTCCACAGTGAACAGCACCGTCGGGGTTCGCTCGCGGTCCCGAGCACCGAACAGCCGCACGCCCGCAACGGTGGTCAAGCCGTCCTCGAGTCGCGCCACGAGGGCGTCCTCGTGCCGGGCCACGGCGGCGAGCGAGGTCTCCAGCCGTTGCCGCCGGTCGCCGTCGGAGGCCGCCATACCGGCGATGACGTCGACGGCAGCGGTCGTGCCCGCGAGGAGCTCGTAGGGCAGGGTGCCGAGCTCGAACCGTTCGGGGACCGCGTCGGTCGACGGCGCCAGCTTGTCGGGCGTGAGTGTCTCCCACCGAGCCGGATCGGCCGCCACGACACCGAGATGCGGGCCGAAGAACTTGTACGGCGAGCACGCGTAGAAGTCCGCACCCAGAGCCGTGATGTCGACCGCGGTGTGCGGTGTCAGATGGACGCCATCCACATAGGACAGCGCACCGGCGGCACGCGCCGCCTCCGTGATCGCCGCGACGTCCGGGCGGGTACCGAGCAGGTTCGACGCCGCGGTCACGGCCACCATGCGGGTGCGCTCCGAGACCAACCGTCGCACCGCCGCGACGTCCAGTTCCCCCGTCACCGGGTCGAAATCCGCCCACCGCACGGTGGCGCCGCGCGCCTCGGCGGCCTGCACCCACGGGCGGATGTTCGCGTCGTGGTCCAGGGTCGTCACCACGACCTCGTCGCCGGGACCCCAGTCCTTGGCCAGTGTGCGCGCGACGTCGTAGGTCAGCTGCGTCATGCTGCGCCCGAACACGATGCCCCGCGGGTCGGCGGCCAGCAGGTCGGCCATCGCGCGCCGCGCGTCGCCCACGATGCGGTCGGCGCGCCGTTCGGCCGCCGTGTGCACGCCCCGGTTCGCGACCGCGCTGCGGAGCGTGTCGGCGACCGCCGCAGCGACCGCCTCGGGCACCTGGGATCCGCCGGGGCCGTCGAAATGCGCCGCCCCCTCGGCCAGCGCGGGGAAACACGTGCGGAGTCGGGTGACGTCGAAGTCGGCCATGTGCCGAGTATGGACCAGTCCACGCGAAGGGCCGCCCGGCGCGACACGCCGGACGGCCCTTCACGGGTGACGCGTTTCCTAGTGCACGGTCGCCTTCTCGGCGCCGGCGCCGGTGAGGGAGCGGACCTCCATCTCCTTGTGCTTGCCTTCCAGGTGCTCCTTCGACGTCATCGTGCCGATGATGCCGAGCAGGAACGACAACGGGATCGAGACGATGCCCGGGTTCGACAGCGGGAACCACGCGAAGTCCGCGCCCGGGATCATCGCGTCGTCACTGCCCGACACGGCAGGGGAGAACACGATGAGCACGAGCGTGGTCGTCAGACCGCCGTAGATCGACCACAGCGCGCCGCGGGTGTTGAACCGCTTCCAGAACAGCGAGTACAGGATCGTCGGCAGGTTCGCCGAGGCCGCGACGGCGAACGCGAGCGCCACGAGGAACGCCACGTTCTGGTCCTTGGCCAGGATGCCGCCGACGATGGCGACCGCGCCGATCACACACGCGGTGATGCGGGCGACCTTCACCTCGGTGGTCTTGCTGTCGACCTTGCCCTTCTTGATCACGTTGGCGTAGACGTCGTGGGCGAACGACGCCGACGCGGTGATCGTCAGACCCGCCACGACCGCGAGGATCGTCGCGAACGCCACGGCCGCGATGAAGCCGAGCAGCACCGGCCCGCCGAGTTCGAGCGCCAGCAGCGGAGCCGCCGCGTTCTCGCCACCCGGTGCGTTCGTGATCGTGTCCGTACCCACCAGCGCCGCGGCGCCGTAGCCGAGCACGAGCGTGAACAGGTAGAACAGGCCGATCCAGGCGATGGCCCACACCACGCTGCGCCGCGCCTCCTTCGACGTCGGCACGGTGTAGAAGCGCATCAGCACGTGCGGCAGGCCCGCCGTACCGAGCACCAGCGCGATACCGAGCGAGAGGAAGTCCAGCTGCGTGGTGCCGCTCTCGCCGTACTGCTCACCCGGGTTCAGCAGTGCGTCACCGCCGCCCGCCGCCTGGGACGCCGAGCCCAGCAGTTCCGACAGGTTCAGGCCGTACTTGCCGAGCACCCACACCGTCATCACGGCCGTACCGGCGATCAGCAGGCCGGCCTTGATGATCTGCACCCAGGTCGTGCCCTTCATGCCGCCGACCAGCACGTAGATGATCATGACGATGCCGACGACGGCGATGACGACACCCTGTCCGACGTCGCCCTCGACCCCGAGCAGCAGCGACACCAGGCCGCCCGCACCGGCCATCTGGGCCAGCAGGTAGAAGAACGACACGGCCAGCGTCGAGGTGGCGGCGGCCGCACGTACCGGACGCTGCCGCATCCGGAACGCCAGTACGTCGCCCATCGTGAACTTGCCCGTGTTGCGCAGCAGCTCGGCGACGAGCAGCAGCGCCACCAGCCAGGCGACGAGGAAGCCGATCGAGTACAGGAAGCCGTCGTAGCCGTAGACGGCGATGGCGCCTGCGATACCGAGGAACGACGCCGCCGACAGGTAGTCACCGGCGATCGCGGTGCCGTTCTGCGGCCCGGAGAACGACCGGCCCGCCGCGTAGTAGTCGGAGGCGGTCTTCGTGTTGCGCGACGCGCGGAACACGATCACCAGCGTCACGACGACGAACGCGCCGAAGATGCCGATGTTGACCAGCGGGTTGCCGCCTTCGACGCTGCCCTGAGCGAGTGTGCTCACTGCTTGTCACCACCTTCGACCTCGTCCCGGATGTTCTCGGCGATCGGGTCCAGCTTGCGGTTCGCGTACCGCACGTAGAGCCCGGTGATCACGAACGTGGAGACGAACTGCAACAGGCCCAGGATCAGGCCCAGGTTGATGTTGCCGACGACCTTGGTCGACATGAAGTCGTGTGCGTAGTCGGCCAGCAGCACGTACGTCAGGTACCAGACCAGAAAGAGCGCGGTCATGGGGAAGACGAAGTTCCGCAGCCGCTTGCGCAGCCGCTGGAAGTCTTCGCTCGCGTGGACTCGCGCCCACGTGTCGGCCTCAGGGGGCTGAGGCTCGGTGGAATTCACGGTGACCTCCTTGTCACGGTGCACGCCTCGTCACGGTGCACGCCTCGGAAAAAGGCACGGGGAGTGTGTGCTGGGCGACACCGTAAGGCCGGGTGGGTGGCCGGTGAACTGGTCAGCGGCCCAAGCGGCGGGTCATGCGACGAACGGCCGACGAACGGCGCGCGGGCCACGACGAGTGGCCCAGGTCACGTGCCGCGGTGTCGCTCTGGTGGCGCGCGGGGAACGGCGACTGGCGGTGTTCGTGCAGGTGGAGTCGCAGCATCGCGGCCGTCGCCCACGGCGCCGGTCTGCCCATGCGCGACACGACGACCATGGTCAGGAACGCGACGGGCACCGACCACGGCGCGGGCTGGGCGACGAGGATCGCGACCCAGCCGTGCAGCTCGGGTCCCGCGACGCTGACGAGGAACGACCCGACGGTGGACACCAGTCCCGCCGCCACTCCGGCGAGTGCGCCTGCCGCGGTCAGCCGCCGCCACCAGATGCCCAGGACGAGCAGCGGGCAGAACGTCGACGCGGCGACGGTGAAGCCCCACGTGACGAGCGTGCCCGCGTCGAACCCGGCCGCGGGCAGCGCCAGCAGCACGACCACCGCCGCGGCACCGAGCACGGCGAAGCGCAGTTGGCGCAGTCCACCGGGGACGAGGTCGTGGGAGATCGCGCCGGACACCACCAGCAGCAGTCCGAGCGAGGTGGCCAGGAACGCGGCGAACGCTCCGGCCGTCAACAGCCCGGTGAAGACGGTGCCGGTCGTGCCGTCGTCGACCTGGGCGGGCAGGGCGACGACGGCGCTGTCGGTCGCGCCGGTGAGATACAGATGCGGGACGAGGACTCTGCCCAGTACGCCGTAGATGCCGGGAAAGAGGTAGAACACGCTCAGCAGCGCGACCGTGAACGCGGCCGTGCGGCGTGCGGCGCGGCCGTCCGGGCTGGTGTGGAACCGCATGATCACGTGCGGCAGGCCCATCGTGCCGAGCATCGTCGCGATCAGCACGGCCCACGTGCCGAGCAGTGGGAACCCGGCGTCGTGGAAGTCCAGCAGGGGACGCTGCCAGCCGTCGGCACCGGGTACGGCCTCACCACGCACCTCGGGGACGCGCGTGCCCTCGGCGAAGGTGACGGTCGTGCCGGGCGGCACCTCCCACGCGCCGGGGTCGAGTTCGCGCACACCGTGGCCGGCACCGCCCTCCGGACGTGCGGAGCCGTCCTCGAGGATCTCGGTGCCGTGGGGGACGTCGAGCGTCGCCCCGACCCGGAACGTCACGGTCGTGTCGTCGCGGAAGTGCGTGAACTCGGCAGGCTGGACGGCCTCGCTGCGCACCTGCGGGCCGACCTGGATGAGCAGCCACACGGCCGGAATGATGAACAGTACGAGCTTGAACACGAACTGGAACGCCTGCACGTACGTCGCGGCGCGCATGCCGCCGAGAGCGAGCGTGGCGCTGACGACGACCCCGGCCAGTACGACACCCACCCAGTAGGGCGTCTCGGTGACCACGCTCAGCACGAGTCCGGCGGTGCGGAACTGCGGTACGAGATACAGCGCGCCGATCACGAGCACGACCACCGCGGCGAGCCTGCGCAGCGCCGCCGAACCCAGCCGTGCCTCGGCGAAGTCGGGCACGGTGAGGGCGCCCGACCGGCGCATCGGCGCAGCCACCAGCACCAGCATCGCGATGTAGCCGGCGGTGAAGCCGACCGGATACCAGAGCGAGCCGATGCCGTCCTTGACGACCAGGCCCGCGACGCCGAGGAACGAGGCGGCCGACAGGTACTCGCCGGACACCGCCGCGGAGTTCAGCAGCGGGGACACGCGGCGGGAGGCGACGAGGAAGTCCGACGTCGTGCGCATGGCGGCGACCCCGCGCAGCCCGATCAGCATCGTCACCAGCACGACCGGCGCGACGGCGAACGCGACGATCACCCGCGGCCCCCGTCCCCGGCATCACGGGTGCCACCCGCCGCGCCGGACGTCCCCGATTCCTCGGCGCTGTCGGGAGGCTCGCGGTACAGCTGCTGTTCGATCCGCTCGGCGCGCCGCAGATGCCAGAACGCGAGCACGACCATGGCGGGGAACGGCACGAGCACGATCGCCGCCCACGACACCGGCACGCCCGCGACCCGCACGTCGTCGAGTCCAGGCAGCAGCCGCAGCGCCAGCGGCAGTCCCAGGATCAGCGTGCCCAGGGCCGCGAGCGCCGTGACGGCGCGACGGCGGCCCGCCCGGTAGAGCGCGATCGCACGCGGCATCTCGGCCGGATCCAGCGTCGTCGGCCGCCACGGTCCGCGATAGCGCCTGCGTGCGTGCGCGAGCCGCGTCTGCGGGCTGGTGACGGCGACCCGGCGTCCCGTCATGTCGGTCGCTCGAGCTCACCCTGCTGTGCGGCCTCCAGCAGGCGTTGGCGCAGCTGCCGCGCGTGCCTGCGGCTCACCGGCACGTCGCCGACGTCGGTGTGGGCCAGCAGCCCGCCGACCGAGTCGCTGCGCAGTTCGCGCACCGCCGACAACGCGACGAGGAACCCGCGGTGGGTCCGCACGAAGCCGGCACCCTCCCAGTACTCCTCGAGCCGCGAGATCGGCATCCGCACCAGATGCACCCCCGACGGGGCGTGCAACCGGACGTAGTCTCCGTGCGCCTCGACGAACCGCACCTCGCCGCGTTGCACGTAGCGCGTGCGGCCACCGACCTCGACGGGCAGCGCGGCCATCGAGTTGGACACCCGGGCATCGGGGACCTGCGCCTCGGCCGACGGTCGTCCGGAGGGCTCGTCGGCGTGTGCCATGCGCGCCACGCGCCCCAGCGTCTCGGCGAGCCGTTCGGCACGCACCGGTTTGAGCAGGTAGTCCACCGCGCCGATACCGAAGGCGGCCACGGCGTGTTCGTCGTAGGCCGTCACGAACACGATGACCGGGGGAGAGGCGAGCTTACGCAGCAGCTCGCCCAGCTCGAGCCCGTCCAGGCCGGGCATGGCGATGTCGAGGAACACCGCGTCGTACTCGCCGCCGCGGATGGACTTCAGCGCGGCCAGCGGATCGCCCGCGGCGGTGACGGAACCGACCTCGGGCGCTTCCCGCAGCAGACTGCACAGGTCGTCCAGCGCGGCCGGCACGTCGTCGACGGCCAGCACGCGCAGTCCGCTCGCGGCGGTGTGCAGCGCCTGCGGGTTCTCCTGCACCGTCATGGCACGACCCCCGGCTGGAATCGCGGGACGCGTGCCACCACCCGGGTGCCCGCGTCCTCGGCCGTCTCGATCACGAGGCCGAACCACGGCCCGTACACGTTGCGCAACCTCCGGTCCACGTTGGCCAGTCCCATTCCACCTGCGTCGGCGTCGCCTGCCAGGAGCCGCTGTGCCAGTTCCGGATCCATGCCCGCTCCGTCGTCCTCGACGCTGATGACGCAGTCCGATCCTTCCGCCTCGCCGAGCACGTGCACCGTGCCCCCCTCGGTCCGGCGTTCGATCCCGTGCCGCACCGCGTTCTCCACCAGCGGTTGCAGCACGAGATAGGGGATCGCCACGGCCAGCACCTCCGGCGCCACCCGCACCTGCACCTTGAGCCGGTCGCCGAGCACCGCGCGCTGCAGGGCCAGGTACGTCTCGATCGCGTGGAACTCGTCGGCCACCGTCGTGTACTCGCCGTGGCTGGCGAGGCTGTAGCGGATGTAGTCGGCGAAGTCGAGGAGCAGCTCACGCGAGCGTGCCGGATCGGGCCGCACCAGCCCGGCGACGACCGTGAGTGCGTTGTAGACGAAGTGCGGCGAGATCTCGGCGCGCAGCGCGCGCAGCTCGGCCTCGGCGGCCTCCTCGGCCGACGCCTCCAACCTTCCCCGTTCGAGCGCCGCCACGAGCAGCGCGGTGACCTCGCGCAGCGCCGACACGCGGGTCGTGCCCGCGACGACGAGGACACCCGCGAGCTCGTCGTGCACGATCAGCGGCTCGGCGACCACCTCGGCGTGCCTGCGCCGGCTCTCCGTGTGCAGCACGTCGTCGACCAGCTGGGCGGTGTCCACGTCCCGCGGAAGGGAACCCGACAGGGTGAGGCGCCCGGACAGATCGGCCAGCGCGACCCCCTCCGAGGCGAGCAGACGCCGGATCGCCCGCGTCGCCGACCGCACCCGGGGCCCGGTCAGCCCGTCGGCCAGATCCTCGGTCACGTGCCGGGCGACCTCGAGGATCGCCGCCGGGTCGCGCAGACGCCGCGACCAGACGATCCCCCTCTGGGGACCCTCCTGCGCGGGGACGGACATGCGCACTCCCGGTTTGCACCCGACGACATCGTCCGCCGGTGGGCCCGTCCGCGGCATCGCACCCGGCGTTCACACCGACGGTGTGAATCTAGTCGCCCCGGTGCGCGAGCGTGAAGGGCAGCCGATCGGCGCGGCCCGGCCCCGTCCGGAGCCGCGGGCGGGAACCGAGCGCACACGGGCGGGAACCCGCCGAAGTCGAGGCCCTCCGGGACTGTCCGCGGCGCGGAAGGTGATCCATAATCGGTGGTGGGTGATGCCGTATGGGCCTCCGGGACGAAGAACGGCGACAGCTCGCCGACATCGAACGCCGGTTGGGCGAGGACGATCCGCGCCTTGCCCAGCGTCTGACCACACTGCGGCCCGGACTGCCGCGCGTGCTCTGGACGATCGCCGCCCTCGCCGCACTGTTCATCGCGGGCGGAGTCCTCGTGGCCGTCGGTACCGGCGCCGACGCCCCCGTCGTCGTGGTCCTCGGCGTCGTGGTGGCCGTGGGCGTGCCCACGTTCATCATCTGGCGCCGATGGCTCCGGCGGCTCCGCCCACCGGCCGACCCCGCCGACTCCGCGGCCGGCGGCGAGACGGGCGGACGGCCGGGACGCGAACCGGACGGACGGTGACGCACCGGACGGCCCGCCTCCGGCGGTGTCCCTCCGGTGCCGTCCGGGCGTGGCTCGGTGCCCCGCGCCCACGCCCGCAGCGCCGCGCCCACCCGGTGAGGGGCGGCCCGGCCGCGCGGGTGAGGGGCGGCCCGGCCGTCGCGGGCCCGCTGACTTAGACTCGGACTCCGGTTCCCCCACGTCCACCTGCGGTGGACACCGGTGAACCCACGAACCACGCGTACGCACCCCGCGCCCCGGCGTGTACGGCGCGTACGCGACACGAGTACACAGTCCGATACACCTGTCCGCCTAGGAGAAAACGTTGAAGAGCACCGTCGAGCAGCTGAGCCCGACGCGCGTGAAGATCAATGTCGAGGTGCCGTTCGACGAGCTCAAACCGAACTTCGACCGCGCCTACCGCAAGATCGCTCAGCAGGTCCGGATCCCCGGCTTCCGCCCGGGCAAGGCCCCCGCGCCCGTCCTTGAGAGCCGGATCGGCCGTGCTCCGGTGCTCGACGAGGTCGTCAACGAGGCCATCCCCGCCAAGTACATGGAGGCCGTGCAGACCGGCGACGTCCGCACCCTCGGCCAGCCCGACTTCGAGATCACCAAGCTCGAGGACAAGGACGTGCTGGAGTTCACCGCCGAGGTCGACGTCCGTCCGGAGATCACGATCCCGGACCTGGACGACCTGTCGGTCACCGTCTCCGACATCGAGGTGACCGACGAGGAGGTGCAGGCCGAGCTCGACAACCTGCGCGCCCGCTTCGGCACCCTCACCGGTGTCGAGCGCCCGGCCCAGAACGGCGACTTCACCTCCATCGACCTGTCCGCCACCGTCGACGGCGAGGAGGTCCCCGGGGCCTCCACCACCGGCCTGTCCTACGAGATCGGCTCCGGCCAGCTCATCGACGGCATCGACGAGGCGCTCATCGGCCTGTCCGAAGGCGAGTCGAAGACCTTCACCACGCAGCTCGTCGCCGGTGAGTACGCCGGCAAGGACGCGGAGGTCACGGTCACGCTCGGCAGCGTCAAGGAACGCGAGCTGCCCGAGGCGGACGACGAGTTCGCCCAGATGGCCAGCGAGTTCGACACGATCGACGAGTTGACCGCGGACCTGCGCGAGCGCATCAGCCGCTCCAAGCGCATGCAGCAGGGCGTCGAGGCGCGGGACAAGGTGCTCGAGCAGCTGCTCGAGCGCGTCGAGGTCCCCGTGCCGGAGAAGGTCCTGCAGGGCGAGATCGACAACGCCAAGCACGACGCGATCCACCCGTACGACCACGACGAAGAGGCCTACAAGAAGGCGCTCGAGGCCGAGGGCCGCGACCCGCAGGAGTGGGAGGACGAGGTCCGCGCCGAGGCCGAGAAGTCGGTCCGCACCCAGCTGCTGCTCGACACCATCGCCGACGAGCGCGAGGTGCAGGTCGGTGACCAGGAGCTGACCGAGCGGATCATCTACCAGGCCCAGCGCTTCGGCGTCAGCCCCGACGAGTACATCCAGCGTGCCCAGCAGTCCGGCCAGCTCGGTGCGATCTTCGCCGACGTGCGCCGTGGCAAGGCGCTGGCGACCGTCGTCCGCGGCGCCACCGTCACCGACGAGTCCGGCGAGGCGCTCGACCTGACCGAGCTGTTCGGACCGGAGGACGACGAGGAAACCCCCGAGGTCCCCGAGGTCGTCGAGGCCGTCGAGGGTGCGGCCGCCGACAGCGACGGCGAGGAGACGGACGCCGAGGAGACGGACGCCGAGGGCGAGGCCGCCGACGCGGCACAGTCCTCGGACAAGTGATTTCTCTTCATGCTCTGAGCGAACTCGGGCGGCGTCAGGCATTCTGCGCCGCCCGAGTTCGTTAGGGTCGGATGCAAGATCTGAGACTTCGAAAAAAGGCAGGCAGACGTGACGCAGCACATGCCCGAGGGGCGCACCAGCACCGCGGGACTGAACCTGACCGACTCGGTGTACGAGCGGCTGCTCCAGGAACGCATCGTGGTGCTGGGTTCCGAGGTCAATGACGAGGTCGCCAACCGCATCACCGCGCAGCTGTTGCTGCTGTCGGCCGAGGACTCCCAGGCCGACATCCGCTTCTACATCAACTCGCCGGGCGGTTCGGTCACCGCCGGGTTCGCCATCTACGACACGATGCAGCTCATCGAGCCGGACGTGGCGACCTACGCGATGGGCATGGCGGCCTCCATGGGCCAGTTCCTTCTGTCGTCGGGCACGCCCGGCAAGCGGTACGCGCTGCAGCACGCGCGCATCCTGATGCACCAGCCGTCGGCCGGCGTCGGCGGCACCGCGTCGGACATCGCCATCCAGGCCGAGGTGTTCGGCAAGTGGAAGCAGGAGCTGGCGCGCATCACGGCCGAGCAGACCGGCCAGACGGTCGAGCAGGTCCTCGCCGACGGTGACCGCGACCGCTGGTTCACCGCGCAGGAGGCACTGGACTACGGCTTCGTGGACCAGGTTCTCACCCGCGAGAACCCGACTCCGAGCGCTAACTGACCGGGATCGGAGAAGGAGAACACCGATGAACAACTTCCAGCTTCCTCAGTCCCGGTACGTGATGCCCTCCTACGTGGAGCGCACCAGCTACGGGGTCAAGGAGTCGAACCCGTACAACAAGCTCTACGAAGAGCGTCAGATCATGCTCGGCGTGCAGGTGGACGACGCCTCCGCCAACGACGTGATGGCCCAGCTGCTGCACCTCGAGCACGAGGACCCGGACCGCGACATCACGATCTACATCAACTCGCCCGGCGGTTCCTTCACCGCTCTCATGGCGATCTACGACACGATGCAGTTCGTGCGGCCCGACATCCAGACCGTCGTGCTCGGCCAGGCCGCGTCCGCGGCGGCCGTGCTGCTGGCGGCGGGCACCAAGGGCAAGCGCATGGCGCTGCCGAACTCGCGCGTGCTGATCCACCAGCCGGCCACCGAAGGCACCTACGGCCAGGTGTCCGACCTGGAGATCCAGGCGGCCGAGATCCAGCGCATCCGCCGCCTCATGGAGACGACGCTGGCTCAGCACACCGACAAGAGCGAGGAAGAGGTCCGCAGGGACGTCGAGCGCGACAAGATCCTGACGGCCGAGGAGGCCAAGGAGTACGGGATCATCGACGAGGTCCTCGCGTACCGCAAGGGCGCAGGGAAGTGACCCACAGCCCGCCGGGCGGGAGCGTGTCGTCGCCAGACACGCCCCCGCCCGGCGGGCTATCGTGTCGGGAAGACCGTCCGAGTTGATGCGGCGGGCTCCCATCGGTCCCGGGTGACGGGTACCGTCAAGAGACAGCGCGTGGCGCCTGTTCACTGTGTTCACCAGGCGGCACCGAGACGAGTCAGGTGCGCCTGACGCACCGGAGGGGACGAGGTCAACGGCCATGGCACGCATCGGCGAGGGCGGCGACCTGCTCAAGTGCTCGTTCTGCGGTAAGAGCCAAAAACAGGTGAAGAAGCTCATCGCCGGACCCGGGGTCTACATCTGCGATGAGTGCATCGATCTCTGCAACGAGATCATCGAGGAGGAACTCGCCGAGGCGGGCGACGTCAAGCTCGACGAACTGCCCAAGCCCGCGGAGATCCACGAGTTCCTCGAGCAGTACATCATCGGCCAGGACGAGGCGAAGCGCGCGCTGGCCGTCGCGGTGTACAACCACTACAAGCGCATCCAGTCGCAGGGCAAGACGGGCCCCAAGGACTCGAAGGACGAGCCCGTCGAGCTCGCCAAGTCGAACATCCTCATGCTCGGGCCGACCGGCTGCGGCAAGACCTATCTCGCCCAGACGCTCGCGAAGATGCTGAACGTCCCGTTCGCTATCGCCGACGCGACGGCGCTGACCGAGGCGGGCTACGTCGGCGAGGATGTCGAGAACATCCTCCTCAAGCTCATCCAGGCCGCCGACTACGACGTCAAACGCGCCGAGACGGGCATCATCTACATCGACGAGGTCGACAAGATCGCCCGCAAGTCCGAGAACCCGTCCATCACGCGTGACGTGTCGGGCGAGGGCGTGCAGCAGGCGCTGCTGAAGATCCTGGAGGGAACGACCGCGGCGGTGCCCCCGCAGGGCGGCCGCAAGCACCCGCACCAGGAGTTCATCCAGATCGACACGACCAACGTGTTGTTCATCGTCGCCGGTGCCTTCGCCGGGCTGGAGCAGATCGTCAACGAACGCGTCGGCAAGCGTGGCCTCGGCTTCGGCGCGGAGATCCGTACCAAGCAGGAGATCGCGCAGAGCGACGTGTTCAGCGAGACGATGCCGGAGGACCTGATCAAGTTCGGGTTGATCCCCGAGTTCATCGGCCGAGTGCCGGTGATGGCGAGCGTGACCAACCTCGACAAGACGGCGCTGGTGAAGATCCTGACCGAGCCGCGCAACGCCCTGACGAAGCAGTACACGAAGCTGTTCGAGATGGACAACGTCGAGCTCGAGTTCACCGACACCGCGCTCGAGGCCATCGCCGACCAGGCGTTGCTGCGCGGCACCGGTGCGCGTGGACTGCGGGCGATCATGGAGGAGGTTCTCCAGCCGGTCATGTACGACATCCCGAGCAGGGAGGACGTGGCCAAGGTCGTCATCACCGAGCAGACGGTGCGGGAGAACGTGAACCCGACGATCGTGTCGCGGCAGCCGTCCCGTCGTCGCAGCGGTGAGCGCGGGGAGAAGTCCGCCTGACCAGGTGGACTTCCCGCACTCCGAGACACAATCCGCACATGACGACATCGCAGGACTCGGCGGCACGCGCGGCCTGCGCCGTGAATGCCTGGGGACATGGTGAGCGAATCCGGTGACGTGACGGCACGTCTGGTCGAAGCGCTCCGGCTGAGGCACCCGCGGGTGCAGCTGGTGCTCGCCGCCGCGCTGGGCGTGTTCATGCTGGTGTGCGTGGCCGCGATGATCACGCGCACGTCCCTGTGGCCGCTCCTGCCGCTGGCCTCGTTCGGGCTGGCCTCCTTCGGGGCGTGGCGGGCGCGGGGCGCATCCGACGACCGGCAGCGCCTCGGCTGGACCGCGCTCGTCGCGGCAGGGGTCGCGCTGGGATTCTGGTTGCTCGGCATCATCAACCGCGTGTGGTGAACCCCGTCGGAACAGTCCTCGGATGCGAGGTTTCGGCGCGTCGGTAGCGGGCTATCCGCTCCCCGGTAGGGTGCGTCGACGCGAAGAGGAATCCAGGCTGTGGTCAGCAGCAGCGGGATCGACGGTTCCGGTGTACGGGAATCCCTCGGGCTTTCGCACCAGGCACTGGTCTACCGGAACGACGTCGGCTATCTGAACACGATCGTTCCGTTCGTCCGCGACGGGATCGCGGCCGGTGAGCCGGTGGCCGTCGCGCTGCCGGGTGTACGCCTGGCGGCCGTGCGGCGCGCGCTCGGCACCGCCGACGCCACCGCCGTGGACCTCGTGGACATGGCCGAGGTGGCCCGCAATCCGACCGGGATCATCGGTGGACTTCTGCGCCCGTTCGCGGACGGGTACACCGGACACGTCCGGCTCGTCGGTGAGCCGATCTGGTCCGATCGGACCAGCACCGAGTACCTGGCGGCCCTCGAACACGAGGCGCTCATCAACGACGCGTTCGACGGCAGGCGCGCGACGATCCTGTGTCCCTACGACGCGACCACGCTCGCACCGTCGATCATCGCCGACGCGGCCGCCACCCACCCGGAACTGATCGACGAACACGGCCCCCACGCCAGCGGTACCTACGTGCCCGCCGGTGTCGTCGCGGGCTGCAATCGGCCGTTGACCCCGCCACCCGACGTCCCGGCGTTCGGCTTCGACCTGCACACGTTGGCCGAGGCCCGCCGGTACGCCACCGCGCACGCCGAGTGCTACGGGATCGCCCGGCATCGGCTCGAGGACGTCGCCGTCGTGGTGGGGGAGCTGACCGCCAACAGCGTCCAGCACGGCGGCGGATCCGGGACCCTGCGGGTGTGGCGGGAGCAGGACCCCGAGGACGGGGACTCGGTCGTGTGCCAGGTGGACGATGCCGGGCGGCACACCGATCCGCTCGCCGGCCGCGTGCCGCCTCCGCCCGACCGGCTGGGCGGCCGTGGTCTGTTCCTCGTGAACCGGCTGTCCGATTTGGTCCGTACCCACCGGGGAAGCGACCACACGGCCACCCGCGTCTGGTTCCGCTGACCCTGTCCGATCCCGCCGCGTCACGGGCGGGGGTCAGCTGCGCAGCTCGTCCAGATTCGGGGCGTGCCCGCCGAGGAACCGGACGACGTCCGGCACGACTCCGGTGTAGAAGTCGCCCGTGTGTCCGCCTTCGCCGAAATACACCACGTCCGGGCGGGCCTTGCGGACGAACCGCCGCGTGCCGTCGACGAACCAGTCGGACGTGCCGCACCACACGCCGAGTGCGGCATCGCCGAGGGCGTCGACGTTGCGCAGCGGATCGAGTTCGGCCCACTCGTCGGCGTTGCGGAACGCATCGCGTTCCTCCATCTCGGACCACTCGGTCATCAGCGCGGGAGCCACCACGCCCGCCGCCGTCACCGGATTGCCGCGTTCGTGCCGGAAGCGGGTGTAGACCAGCGCCCCGAACCCGCCCATCGACGTTCCGGTCACCGCGAACGGCTGCCCGTCGAGGCCGCCGAGGCCGCGTTCGGCCAGCCATCCGGGCAGTTCGTCGAGCAGCATGGCCATCGGATCGTCGCCGGGTGTCGACTCGTGCCAGTAGGAGTACTCGCCGCCGTCGACCGCGACCACGCCGAACGGCCGTACCGTGCCCGCGGCCACCTCCTGCGCCAGGTGCGGGACGAGGCCGTTCGGCGACGACCGCCGCGCGGTGCCGCCGCGCGCGTGCAGCTGCACCACCATGGGCAGATGCCGGGACGGCACGGCGCTGGGCAGCATCAGCACCATGTGCACGTGCTGGCCACGTGCCCGCGAGTAGACCTGTTCGGAGTGGATGTCGGGGGTGATCCGGGTCAGCGTCCCCTGCGCCGACGACGAGCCGCACAGTGTGGCGAATCCCGCCGTGGCGAGGGCCGCCGTCCCACCCAGCAGGAACGACCTCCGACTGGGCGATGCGGCAGCCCTATGTCTCGGCAACGCGGTTCCCTCCCGTGTAGATGTTCATGCTCGAGCCTCGCAGGAACCCGATCAGCGTCATACCCTGCTCGTCCGCCAGCTCCACGGCCAGTGAGGACGGAGCGGAGACGGCGGCCAGTAGCGGGATACCCGCCATCGCGGTCTTCTGCACCAGTTCGAACGAGGCACGTCCGGACACGAGCAGTCCACGGTCGTGTCCGGGCACGATCCCGTCGAGGAGTGCCTTGCCGAGCACCTTGTCGACCGCGTTGTGCCTGCCGACGTCCTCGCGTACGTCCGAAATCGTGCCGTCGGCGGTGAACAGGGCCGCCGCGTGCAGCCCGCCGGTCGAGGCGAACACCTTCTGCTTGGCGCGCAGTGTGTCCGGCAGTGTGGCGAGCATCTCCGGGGTCACGCTCAGCGAGGCGCCGGCGGGGGAGAAGCGGGTGCGCAGTTTCACCGCGTCGAGTGCCGCCTTGCCGCACACGCCGCACGAGGACGTCGTGTAGAAGTTCCGTTCCACGCCCGGATCGGGTGGTGCGACGCCGGGGGCGAGTGCGACGTCGAGGACGTTGTACGTATTACGTCCCTCGTCGTCGGTCCCCGCGCAGTACCGTGCCGTGGAGACGTCCTCCCTGGCGCCGATGACGCCTTCGGACAGG
Source organism: Prauserella rugosa (assembly GCF_000719975.1). Taxonomy (GTDB): domain Bacteria; phylum Actinomycetota; class Actinomycetes; order Mycobacteriales; family Pseudonocardiaceae; genus Prauserella; species Prauserella rugosa. Next base: position 220,449 of record NZ_JOIJ01000003.1, on the reverse strand, counting down.
AGGAATCCGTGTGCGAGTTCCACGTCGTGGCCCGGCGTGCGCATCGTCACGGCGAGGGGTGATCCGGACACGCGCAGTTCGAGCGGTTCCTCGGCCGCGAGCGCGTCCGGCCTGGTTCGCGCCGTGTTCTCGGTGAGCATGCGCACCGGTCGGCGCACCGTCACTCTGCCCATCAGGGCGTCACTCCAGACATCGGTCGGGGGTTCGGGCTGTGCGCGGGCGGGCCGTTGGCATACGGTGGCCGCGCACACCTATGACTCCAGCGTAGGAGAGTGACGGACTTGGCCATCGGATTCCTCGACCGTTCTCGCACGATCGCACCGGCTGACTGGAGCCGGTGGCTGGTCCCACCTGCCGCGCTGGCCGTGCATCTGGCGATCGGGCAGGTGTACGCGTGGAGCGTGTTCAAGCCGCCGCTCGAGGGCTCCCTCGGGTTGAGCGGGACGCAGAGCGCGCTGCCCTTCCAGCTCGCGATCGTGATGCTGGGGCTGTCGGCCGCGTTCGGCGGCACCCTCGTGGAACGCAACGGCCCGCGCTGGGCGATGTTCGTGTCGATGACCTGCTTCTCGTCGGGTTTCCTCGTCTCGGCGCTCGGCGTGGCGACCGAGCAGTTCTGGCTCGTCGTGCTGGGCTACGGCGTCGTGGGCGGTGTCGGGCTCGGGATCGGGTACATCTCCCCGGTCTCCACGCTGATGAAGTGGTTCCCCGACCGGCCCGGTATGGCCACGGGAATCGCCATCATGGGCTTCGGTGGCGGGGCGCTGATCGCCTCGCCGTGGTCGAGTCAGATGCTCGACTGGTTCGGCACCGAGTCCGGCGGCATCGCCACGACGATGCTGGTGCACGGCATCGTCTACTTCGGATTCATGTCGCTGGGTGTGTTCCTGGTGCGCGTCCCGGCTCCCGATTGGACACCGCCGGGCAAGCCGATCGAGCAGGCCGGCGGGCGGTCCATCTCGGTCTCGGCCAACAACGCCCTGCGCACCCCGCAGTTCTGGCTGCTGTGGGTCGTGCTGTGCCTGAACGTCACCGCGGGCATCGGCATCCTGGAGAAGGCCTCGCCGATGATCAGCGAGTTCTTCCGTGAGACGTCGGCACCGGTGAGCGCCGCGGCCGCAGCCGGCTTCGTGGGACTGCTGTCGCTGACCAACATGCTCGGCCGCTTCGTGTGGTCGTCCACGTCGGACCTGGTGGGCCGCAAGAACATCTACCGGCTGTACCTCGGCGTGGGTGCGCTGCTGTATCTGGTGATCGCGCTGACCACCAACTCGTCGAAGTTCCTGTTCGTCGTGGCCGCGGCGCTGATCCTGTCGTTCTACGGCGGCGGATTCGCCACGATCCCGGCGTACCTGAAGGACCTGTTCGGCACGTACCAGGTCGGTGCCATCCACGGACGGCTGCTTACCGCGTGGTCGACCGCCGGTGTGCTCGGGCCGCTGATCGTCAACGCGATCGCCGACAGTCAGGAGGCGGCAGGCAAGCAGGGTCCGGACCTGTTCTCGATGTCGCTGCTGATCATGATGGGCCTGCTGATCGTCGGGTTCATCGCCAACGAGTTCGTGCGCCCGGTGAACCCGCGTTTCCACGAGCCGGAAGGTGAACCGGCCGACGCCACGAAGGAGACCCGATGAGCGAGATGTCGACACGGCGCAGGGGCCTGCTGATCGTCGCCTGGGTGTGGGTGGGCCTGCCGTTCGCCTACGGCGCGGTGGAGCTGGCTCGCAAGCTCGTCCAGTTGTTCGGCGGCTGACCCGCGGAACAGCGCGTGCGTCCACACCGGCCGGTCGGGGCGGACTGCTCCTTTACGTCGGCGTTACGCGCGGGCTCTTGCGGAGATCGTTAGCGGTGCGAAAGGCTGTGCCTCCGATTCGGGCCGTTCGGGACGTCCCGGACGTCATGTGCACGTCGGACAGGAGGCGCAGTGGCTCTCGCACGTTCGGTTCGCCGGGTATTCGCCGCGGTCGCCGTGGTGGCGACCCTGCCTGCACTCGCGGCGCCCGTGGGCGCACAGGAATCGGTCGGCGCGGGCCGGGCGAGCGACGGCCGCGACGGTGGGCATGTCCGCACGGCGGCCCCGGCTGAGCAGACCCGGTCCGTCGATGCGACCGGACAGAACCGCACGGTCGGGGACCACGAGGGTTATCCGCGCCGGACGCAGCTGCGCGAGTTCCCCGAGAACCCCGACGACAAGGCGGTCAAGCTCGGGCTCACGCCGTACCACGACATCGCTCCGCAGCTGAACGACCTGCAGGAGCGCAGTGATCGCGTGTCGGCCGAGGTGATCGGCCAGAGCACGCAGGGTCGCGATCTGTACCTGGTGACGTTGACCTCGCCGGAGTCCCCGCGGGAGGCCGCGCGGCAGGAGCGCTGGCGCGAGCTCATCGAACAGGACCCGAAGGCCGCTGCGGCCGACGAGCGGCTGGCGCGGGAGTACAAGGCGCCGGTGTGGATCAACGCCAACATCCACGGCGACGAGTGGGAGGGCACCGACGGCGCGCTCGACGTCATCGAACGGCTCGCCACCAGCAGGGACGCCGACGACCGCGCGTTGCTCGACTCGACCCGCGTGTACCTGACGGTGAGCAACAACCCGGACGGCCGGGTCGCGGGCACACGCGTCAACGCCGCCGGCTTCGACGTCAACCGGGACCACATCACCTCGACCCAGCCGGAGTCCCGTGCCGTGCGCGACGTGCTGATCGAGACCCAGCCACTGGTGATGATCGACGAGCACGGCTACACGGGCACCACGTTGATCGAACCCGGAACGCCGCCACACGGCCAGAACTACGAGTACGACCTGTACCTCAAGCACGCCTACGAGAACGCGCTCGGCATGGAACGGGCGATCGGCGAGCTCGGGCACGACGAGACGGCGCGCGCCGACATTCCCTTCCGTGACTTCGAACCCGGCGAGTGGGACGACTGGCCGCCGATCTTCACGCCGATGTACTCGATCTACCACGGCGCGGTCGGGCACACCGTCGAGGTGCCGCTGCGGGTCAACCGTGCCGAGTACGACGAACTGCCGGTCTCGGAGCTGCGCAGGCGCTCGGGCATCAACCGTGAGGTGGCGGGCGCGACGATCTCCGCGGCCGTCGAGTACGCGGACCGGAACCGACCGGAGTTGATCGACGACCAGATCGAGGTGTTCCGTCGCGGCTGGGCCGGTGAGCCCCAACGGGAGATCCCCGACGGCTACGTGCCCGGCTTCGGTGAGGAGGACCGTTACTCGGTCGCGTTCCCGCGGGCCTACGTGATCCCGGCGGGCGACGCGCAGCGTTCCGCGAAGGCCGCCGCGCGGCTGGTCGACCACCTCGTCGCCCACGACGTGCGGGTCCGGCGTGCCGAGCACACGTTCCACCTGGACGGTACGCGGTATCCGAAGGGCTCGTACGTCGTCGACATGCATCAGCCGAAACGCGGCCTGGCGAACGTGATGCTGGCCGACGGCAAGGACATCTCCGGCGACGTCCCGCAGATGTACGACATCTCCGGATGGAGTCACGGCCTGCTGTGGGGTGCCACGGTGAAGGCCGTCGGGGCCTCCGGCGACGAGGCTCCCGCGGTGCGCACCTCTCCGGTGCACGCGGCGGCACCGACCGGGTCGTTGCCGCCGTCGCCGCGAGCCGACCTGGCGCTGACCCTGACCGACGGCGCCGACGTGCGGGCCGCGACGTTCCTGCTGGACCGCGGCGTCCCGCTCACGCGCCGGGGCGACGGCACGCTCGTCGTGCCCGCGTCCGCGCGGGAGCACGCGGAGGTCGCGGCCGACCGGTTCGGAGTCGCCTTCGCCAAGGCGCGTACCGGCGGCAGTGAGGACGAAGGCGGGGATCACGGCGGCGGGGAACAGGTCGCCCGGCCGGTCGTGGCCGCGGCGGCCTCCGACGACGAGGTGGCCGTGCTGCGTGACCTCGGCTTCGACGTGCGCACCGTCTCCACCGACACGCTCAACGCCGGTTTCGACCTCGGCGAGATGTCGACGTTGTACGTCTCCACGGGCCTGGTCCACGGCGAGCTGAACGCCGAGGCGCGACGGTCCGTTGCCGCCTTCCTCGCCGACGGCGGCGGCCTGGTGACCCGTGGTGCCGGCGGTGCCGCGTTCAACGAGGCCGCCGGTGTCCTGCCCGTGACGGCGGTCGAGGGGCGCAGCGACGCCAACGGCGTGGTGCGGATGACCGGCGGGGACGGTCCCTCCGGCGCGGGAACGGGCGCTGACGCACCGGAGCACTCGTTCGTCTACTCGCCGTTGTGGTTCACCGGCCTCGGCGCCGACGTGCGGGCCGAACAGCGCTACGGCGACGATCCGCTCGTGTCGGGGCACTGGCTGCCCGCCGGCGACGCCGGGGGCGGCCCTGCGGACGCGGCGGGGCAGGCGTCCGTGGTCTCCGGCACCGGTCCGCAGGGCGCCAGGGCGGTGCTGTTCGGTACCGAACCGTTGTTCCGTGACCACCCGAAGGGGCTGTACGGACAGGTCGCCTCGGCGATGTTCTGGGCTTCGTCCACGTGACCTGACCCGCGCGGGTCACCCGGTGGTGAAGGCGGGTGGACGGGGCTAGGGTGCGGCCATGCTCATCGCGGAGGACCTGCTGCTCCTGGCGTTCGACGACACCGAGGGCAAACCCGTCTCGGGCATCGAGAACCTCGACCAGGCCGTCGCCGGGGCGCTCCTGCTCGAGCTCACCCTGCTCGGCAAGGTCGACGTGACCGGCGAGGCCGACGGGGGCAAGGCGGGCCGCATCGTCGTGCGAGACGCCACGCCCGTCGGGAACACCGAACTCGACGCGGCGCTGGCGGTGCTCGACGGCGAACAGGGCGCGAAACCGCAGGACGCCGTGGCGCGGCTGGCCAAGGACGACCCCGTCGACCGGCTGCTGTCCGGGCTCGCCGACCGCGGGGTACTGCGCAGGGAGAGCAGGAAGGTCCTCAAGCTGTTCCCCGTCACCCGCTGGCCCGCGGCCGATTCGCGGCACGAGGAGCAGCTGCGGGCCGAGCTGCACCGCGTTCTCGACGAGGGCGGCGAACCCGACGACCGGACCGCGGCCGTGATCGCGCTGCTCGTGGCCACGAAATCCGTCGAGCACGCACTGCCCACCGACGATCCCAAGGCCACCAGGAAACGCGCCGAGCAGATCGCCGAGGGCAACTGGGGCGGCGACGCCGTGCGCAAGGCCGTCGACGAGATCACCGCCGCCGTGATGGTCGCGGTGATGGCGGCCGTCGTGATCACCACCTCGTGACCGGCCGCGGGACGACCCGACGCCGGTGACGCGGCGCCGTGGGGCGGTTCGTAGACTTACCGGCTGTGACGGAGAACGCGAACCAGCAGCACACGGACCTGCCCACCGCCTGGAATCCGGCCGAGGAAGAGGCCGCCCTGTACCAGCGGTGGGTAGACGCCGGCTACTTCACGGCGGACGCGTCGTCGGACAAGCCGCCGTTCTCCATCGTGCTGCCGCCGCCGAACGTCACGGGCAGTCTGCACATGGGCCACGCCCTCAACCACACGCTGATGGACGCCATGAGCAGGCGGCGCCGCATGCAGGGCTACGAGGTCCTGTGGCTGCCGGGCATGGACCACGCGGGCATCGCCACGCAGAACGTGGTCGAGCGGGAGCTGGCCAAGGACGGCACGTCCCGCCACGACCTCGGCCGCGAGAAGTTCGTCGAACGCGTCTGGGACTGGAAGAACGAGTACGGCGGCAAGATCCTCGGCCAGATGCGGCGTCTGGGCGACGGCGTCGACTGGTCGCGTGAGCGCTTCACGATGGACGAGGGGCTCTCCCGCGCCGTCCAGACGATGTTCAAGCGGCTCTACGACGACGACCTCGTCTACCAGGCCGAGCGCATCATCAACTGGTGCCCGCGGTGCATGACGGCGCTGTCGGACATCGAGGTCGACCACTCCGACGACGACGGCGAGCTGGTGTCGATCCGCTACGGCGACGGGGATGCCTCGGTCGTCGTGGCCACGACCCGCGCCGAGACCATGCTGGGCGACACGGCGGTCGCCGTGCACCCCGACGACGAGCGCTACCGGCACCTCGTCGGCACCGAGGTCGAGCTGCCGCTGACCGGACGGCGCATCCCGATCGTGGCCGACGAGCACGTCGACCCCGAGTTCGGCACCGGCGCGGTGAAGGTGACCCCCGCGCACGACCCGAACGACTTCGAGATCGGCCGCAGGCACGATCTGCCGATGCCGTCGATCATGGACGAACGCGCGGTGATCACCGCGTCCGGGCCGTTCGAGGGCATGGACCGGTTCGAGGCGCGGCCCGCGATCGTGGCGGCACTGCGCGAGGACGGCCGGATCGTCGCCGAGAAGCGTCCGTACGTGCACGCGGTCGGGCACTGTTCCCGGTGCGACACCGTCGTCGAGCCGCGGCTGTCGCTGCAGTGGTGGGTCCGCGTCGGTCCGCTGGCCGAGGCCGCGGGCGACGCCGTCCGCGACGGCCGCGTGCAGGTCCACCCGCCGGAGTTGGCCAAACGCTACTTCGACTGGGTCGACAACATGCACGACTGGACGATCTCGCGCCAGCTGTGGTGGGGCCACCGCATCCCGGTCTGGTACGGCCCGAACGGGGAGAAGGTCTGCGTCGGCCCGGACGAGCAGCCGCCGTCGGGCGAGGGGTGGTACCAGGACTCCGACGTCCTGGACACGTGGTTCTCCTCGGGCCTGTGGCCGTTCTCCACGATGGGCTGGCCGGACGACACCGCCGATCTGGCCAAGTTCTATCCGACGAGCGTGCTGTCTACCGGCTACGACATCCTGTTCTTCTGGGTCGCGCGCATGATGATGTTCGGCCTCTACGGGATGCGCGAGCGCGGCGCCGAGGAGTCGGTGCCGTTCCAGCACATCTATCTGCACGGGCTGATCCGCGATCAGTTCGGCAAGAAGATGTCGAAGTCGCGGGGCAACGTGCTCGACCCCATCCAGTGGATGGACGAGTACGGCGCCGACGCCACCCGGTTCACCCTGGCCCGCGGCGCCAACCCGGGTACCGACATGGCGCTGGCCGAGGACTGGGCGGCCGGCTCGCGCAACTTCTGCACGAAGCTGTGGAACGCCACCCGGTTCGCGATCATGAACGGTGCGACGACGGCCCGCGCGCTGCCGCCCGTCGAGGAGATGACCGAGGCCGACCGCTGGATCCTGGGCCGCCTGTCCACGGTTCTGTCCGAAGTGGATGAACTGCTGGAGGAGTTCCAGTTCGCCAAGGCCACCAACACGCTCTACCACTTCACGTGGGGCGAGCTGTGCGACTGGTACATCGAACTGGCGAAGGTCCAGCTGTCCGGAGCCAAGGCCGATGCCACCCGTGCCGTGCTCGGCCACGCGCTCGACACGGTGCTGCGACTGCTCCACCCGTTCGTTCCCTTCATCACCGAACGGCTGTGGACCACGCTCACCGGCGCTGGCAGCGCCTCCGCCGAGGGTGCCGGTGCGGCGGAGTCGCTCGTCGTCGCCGCCTGGCCGAAGGGGGAGTCGCTGCCCGCCGCCGACCAGGCCGCCGAGCAGCGCATCGCCGACGTGCAGAAGCTCGTCACGGAGGTCCGCCGGTTCCGTTCCGACCAGGGCCTCAAGCCCGGCCAGAAGGTGGCGACGCGGCTGAGCGGTCCCGCGATGGACGCCCTCGTCGCGCACGAGGACGCGGTGCGTTCCCTGGCGAAGTTGACCGAACCGGGCGAGGACTTCTCGGCCACGGCGTCGCTCGAGGTGGCGCTCGCCGACGGCACGGTGACGGTCGAGGTCGACACGTCGGGCACGATCGACGTCGCTGCCGAGCGCAAGCGGTTGGAGAAGGACCTCGCGGCCGCCGAGAAGGAGTTCAAGCAGACCGAGGGCAAGCTGGGCAACCAGGCATTCCTCGACAAGGCGCCCGCCGACGTGGTCGACAAGATCCGGACGCGGCGTGACACCGCCGCCGCGGACATCGAGCGCATCAACGCCAGGCTCGACGCGCTGCCACCGGCCTGATCCACCCGCGCACGCGCCTGTGCCCCGCCCATTTCGGTGCGGGACACAGGCGCGTGCGCTGTCAGCGCCCTATCAGGAGATGCCCTGCCAGGACAGAGCTCTGTCCCGAAAGAACTCTGTCAGGAAAGAACTCTGTGGAGCTCGGCCGCGACGCCGCGCATGCCCGCGGCGTTGGGGTGGTAGGACATCGCGACGAGCGGGTTGGTGATCCTGCCCTGGATCCATGCGCCGTCCGCGGAGCAGGCGTCGTGTCCCTCCGACGCCGGATGCATGTCCACAAAGGACATTTCCGGGCCCGGCCCGTGTGCGGCGTTCGCCCGGTGGACCGCCTCGCGGAGTGCGTCGGCCAGCGCCGTCTCCACACCGTGCGCCCATTCCAGATCACCGTCGGCGAAGGGCAGGACCTTCGGACACGTGGTGCCCACGCCGGGGTCCGGGGTGATGCGCGGGTAGCCGACCACGAGGACCCGCGCCTCGGGGGAGCGGGTGCCGATCTCGCGCAGTACCGCCTCCACGCGGTCCCCGGTGCGTTCGACCGCGGCGAGCAGTTCGTCGGCACCGTCGCCGGTGAAATGCTCGCGGCACGGTGCGCCGGTGGGGTCGAGGTCGCGAAGCCCCGGGCACGTGCCGACGATGCCGCCGAACACGCTCTCGTCGTTGCCGCCGATGCCGAGTGTCACGAGGTCCGTGTCGGGCCGCAGGGCGTCGAGCTGCGGCGCGTTCGTGCCGAGCGGGGTGTGTTGCGGTGCGGTCATGTGCGAGGTCTCGGCGCCTCCGCAGCTGACGTCGTCGAACGAACCCGCGCGGGCCTTGACCGCCAGCAGCGTGGGGTAGTTGAGCATCGAGCGCACGCACCCGAGCGGAGGAGTGAGCTTGGGGACGGGGATGAGCGGGCCGGAGGTGTAGGAGTCGCCGAGAGCCACGTAGTGCTCGAACCGTGGCTTCCACATCGACGGCTTCCACATCGACGCCGATGCTGCGGGGGTGAGTGTGAGGGTCAGCGCCAGTGCTGCGCCGAACGCCCCGAGCACCGTGAGTCTCTGTCGGGATCGCCGTCCTGCCCGCTGTCGGAACCGCTGTCGGGACCGGTGTCGTGTTCGCAGTCGTAGTTGCGGTCGTAGTTGCTGCCGCTGTTGCTGCCGCTGTCGCTGTTGCTGTCGCGGGCGTGGTCGCAGTGGTAAGCGCATGGTGTCCCCTCGGATCCGTGTCCCCGATTCATCGGAGACGAACGCCGGATATGTCCTATCCGAGTGCGCGCGGGCCGCGACAGCCGTCGAACGGGTCGACCGGCGACGCGATCGGGTCACGGTGGTCGTCACGCAGCGCATGTGCCTCGTTCACGCCGTCGGCGGGCGCGGGTGCGGGGGAATACCGGCCGAGATCATCCGGTTGATCCGGTCGATGCGCGTACCGGCGCCCGCCCCTCGTGTTCCGGCGTTGTCCTGCGTGTTCGGCACGGACGCGGCTGAAGGACGGCTGAAGGACGGCTAAAGGACTCGGAGTTTCGGCTCGAGTCGTGGGACCATGGGGGTGAGCGCGCGAGGGCGCGTTCCCGACACCGACCTGGAGGCTTGTGAGTAACCCCGATCGCGGCGACGTGCTGACGTCGCAGGCGGACCTTTCTGCGGACTCGTTCGACGAGGTCGTCGACGAGGCGCTCGGTGCAATGCCGGGCACGTCGCCGTCGACAGGTGAATTGGAACTCGAGGACCGTGCGTCGTTGCGCCGGGTCGCGGGGCTGTCCACCGAACTGTCCGACATCACCGAGGTCGAGTACCGGCAGCTGCGTCTCGAGCGGGTCGTGCTCGTGGGCGTGTGGACGGAGGGTACGGCCGCCCAGTCCGAGGCCTCGCTCGAGGAGCTCGCCCGGCTTGCCGAGACCGCCGGTTCCACCGTGCTGGAAGGCGTTGTCCAGCGCCGCAACCGGCCCGACCCGGCCACGTACGTGGGTTCGGGGAAGGTACGCGAACTGTTCGACATCGTGGCCTCCACGGGCGCGGACACCGTCATCTGCGACGGTGAACTGTCGCCGGGCCAGCTGCGCCAGCTCGAGGAGAAGCTGAAGGTCAAGGTCATCGACCGGACCGCGCTCATCCTCGACATCTTCGCCCAGCATGCCCGGTCGAAGGAGGGCAAGGCGCAGGTCGAGCTCGCTCAGCTGCAGTACCTGATTCCCCGGCTGCGGGGCTGGGGTGCGGCGCTGTCCCGGCAGGCCGGCGGCCGAGCGGGCAGCAACGGCGGTGTGGGTCTGCGTGGTCCCGGTGAGACCAAGCTCGAGACCGACCGCAGGCGGATCAGCAAGCGGGTCGCCAAGCTGCGGCGCGAGATCGCGGCCATGGACACGATCCGGGAGACCAAACGTGGTCGGCGCGTGGCCAATGCGGTGCCGAGCGTGGCCATCGTCGGCTACACGAACGCGGGCAAGTCCAGTCTGCTCAATGCCGTGACCGACGCCGGGGTGCTCGTCGAGGACGCGTTGTTCGCGACCCTCGACCCGACCACGCGGCGCGCCGTCACCCCGGACGGCAGGGCCTACACCCTGACCGACACCGTGGGATTCGTCCGCCACCTGCCGCACCAGCTCGTCGATGCGTTCCGTTCGACGCTGGACGAGGCCGCCGACGCCGACCTGTTGCTGCACGTCGTCGACGGCTCCGATCCGGCACCGGAGGAGCAGGTGCAGGCCGTGCGGGAGGTGCTCGCCGAGATCGGCAGCAAGCGGGCCGAGGCGCTTCCGCCCGAGCTGATCGTGATCAACAAGTCGGACGCGTCGGACGAGGTGTCACTGGCCCGGCTGCGGCACCTGCTGCCCGAGGCCCACGTCGTGTCGGCGCACACCCGCCAGGGTGTGCCGGAGCTCGTCGCCACGCTCTCCGAGCGGCTGCCGCGGCCGGACACGGTGGTCGATGTGCTGGTGCCCTACGCCCGTGGTGAGCTCGTCGCACGGGCACACGCCGACGGCGAGGTGTTGAGCGAGGAGCACACGGCGGACGGGACACGGCTGTGCGCCCGGGTCCACGCGGACCTGGCAGGGGCGTTGGAGCCGTACCGGATGAGCGCCGAAGCGGTCGGCGATCCGGTGGTCTGACGTCCGTGCGGATCCAGTCGGCGGTGGCGCGGCGCGCCCGTGTCCTGGGTGCGTGCGCCACCGTCGCTCTGTTCGGGGCGGCCGGCCCGGTCGGTGTTGCCGCCGCGGCGCCGCCGGTGCCGCAGACGCAGTGTTCGTTGGCCGATCCTGCGCTCGCCGAGGTCTCGGGACTCGTCGCCGACGGTGAGCGGTGGTACGTCGTCAACGACGGGGGCAGCGATCTCCGGGTGTACGTGCTGGCCCGTGACTGCACGCTCCTCGACGTGATCGTCGACGACGCCGACCCCTTCGACGTCGAGGATCTCGCCCGCGGGCGGGACGGCACGTTCTGGCTCGCCGACGTCGGTGACAACCGTGGGGCCCGGGACACGGTCGCGGTGCACGCGTTGCGTCCGGGCGGTGGGTCGGCAGCGGAGTCGGAGTCGGGGCCGGGGCCGGGTCCGGGTTCGGGTTCGGGTTCGGGTTCGGTGTCGACGCTGTACCGCATGACCTATCCCGACGGTGCCCACGACGCCGAGGCGCTCCTGCTGGACCGCTCGGGCACGCCGCACATCATCACGAAGAGCGTCACGGGGGCGTCGGCGATCTATCGCCCGGCGCAGCGACTCCGCGCGCCAGGGCCGACTCCGCTCGAGAAGGTAGGCGACGTGCCGTTGTCGTTGACCGGTACTCCCGGCGGTCCGGTGGCCGTGGGTGGTTCGCTGATGGTCACCGGCGCGGCCACGAGTCACGACGGCCGTGTCGTCGCCCTCCGGACCTACACCGACGCGTACCTGTACGCCGTGCCGGCTGACGGCGACGTCGTCGCCGCGCTGACCGGTGAGGGCGGCAGCGAACCCGTGCGCGTCCCACTGCCGGACGAACCGCAGGGGGAGGCGCTCGCCTTCGAACCGGACGGCACGCTCGTGTCCATGAGTGAGGGATCCGGAACGGCGGTGCGTACCGTTCCCGGCGCTGCCTCGCTCGTCACCGACGCGGCCCCGCAGCAGCGTGGACCCGGCCGGTCCGGGGATGCCCGGCCCCGCGATCCCGCATCGTCCGACGACGACGGTGGCCGTGGCGCCGCCGCGGAAGCCGGCAGCCGTGCCCGCGACAGCGAGAGCGGAAGCGACGGCCACGAGGACGGCGGTGCCGAGGGTTTCCCGGCCGGTGCGGTCACTGTCGGAGCTCTCGCGGCCGTGGCCGTGGCGGCGGGGACGGTCGGCATCCTCCGTCGCCGACGGTCCTGACGCACTGCGTTCCCGCGGCCGTGCGCGGCGTCAGAGCCGCCGCAGGACCGCCACGACCTTGCCCAGGATCTGCGCCTCGTCACCGGGAATGGGTTCGTAGGCCTCGTTGTGCGGCAGCAACCAGACGTGACCGTCCTTGCGCTTGAACGTCTTGACGGTGGCCTCGCCGTCGATCATCGCGGCGACGATCTCGCCGTTCTCGGCGTCCTCCTGCTGTCGGACGACGACCCAGTCGCCGTCGGTGATGGCGGCGTCGACCATCGAGTCACCGGTCACGCTGAGCAGGAAGAGTGCGCCTTCGCCGACCAGTTCCTTCGGCAGCGGGAAGACGTCCTCGACGGCCTGCTCGGCCAGAACCGGACCACCGGCCGCGATCCGGCCCAGGATCGGAACGAACGCCGGCGTCGGCCGGTCGTCGGCGGGTGCGACCTTCGACATCGCGTCGGAGGTCAACATGCCCACCGCGCGGGGACGGTTGGGGTCCCGCCGCAGGAACCCCTTCTTCTGCAGTGTCTGCAATTGGTAGGAGACGGACGAGGTGGAGGTCAGGCCGACGGCCTCGCCGATCTCGCGGACGCTCGGCGGGTAGCCATAACGGTCGACCCACCACCGGATGACGGCGAGGACCCGCTGCTGTCGCGGCGTGAGCGTCTCGTCGGTGACCTCCGGCAGGTCGTGGATGGTCCCCCCGGTGGGTCCGCGCTTGTCGCCGGTCTCGTCGTGTGTCTTGGGTGCCACCGTGTCGCCTCCCAGTCGTGGACGGCTGGCCCGTCCGCGGTGTCGTCGCTGTCGTCTGTCGGTGCCGTTGGTGCTGTGGGTGCTGTGTGGAGCTATGGGTGCTATGGGTGCTGTGTGGACGCTGCCGTCCGGTCCGCGGTACCAGGCGGGCGACGGCCGGCGGGAGTCCGTGCCTCCCGGTTGGCCCGCGTCCCGGTAATCGCCCTGTCCTGGTAATTGCCGTGTCCCGGTAATCACCGTGTCTTGTGTTGTCCGGCCGGTGTCGCGTCCACGAGGAAGCCTGCGCGGGGAGCGTCCGGGCTCGGCGCCGTGCTGCACGGGCTGTGAGGACCGTGTGGCACGCCGTGTTGTCCTCCGACGCTAGCCTGCTCGCCCGACAATCTCAAACATTTGTTCGACGACACGCCGCGTCCCTCTCGATTTTGTCGGACCCGGCTGGTACACATCGTACAGGCGTTCGATCGACCGCGTGTTCGAGGAGGTGGCCATGTCGATGTTACTGGAGCGGGCCGTCCTGAGGAGGACTCTCCCGCTGGGTTCCGACCCGAAGAGGGCTGCTCCGAGGGGCGGCGCGCCGGGGAGAGGTGGCCCTGTGGGGTCAGCGTCCCGGACGGGCCGCCGTCGGGCGCCGGTGCGCGGGTACGACGACGTGGACGACCTGTCGGCACCTGCGGGCGCCCCGGAGGGTGAGCCCGGCACCGCCGCGCCGTCGGGTGTCCGCGGGCGTCGTTCGGTCGGTTGGGTGCGCGTCGTGCCGGCGGGAGAGGTGCGCCGTCCGCCGAGTCGTGCGGGCGTGCCGCGGCCGTACGGACGTGCGCGGGTCCGGCCGTGCGCGCCCTCGCGGGTCGTTCCCGAACGCGTCGTGCCGCGCGGGCGACTGCTCGCCGCCGTCGCCGCGGTTGTCTTCCTCGGCGTGGTCGGCCTCGGACTGACGGTCGACGCACTCGCCGGAGCGGGTGAGGCGCCCGTGCCGTCCGGCACGGAGGTGGTGTCCGTGGGCGCGGGGGAGTCGTTGTGGGACGTGGCCGAACGCGCCGTGCCCGAGGTGGAGCCGTCCGCGGTCGTGGCCCGTATTCAGGAACTCAACGATCTGGCCGGTGGCGAGGTGGCTGCCGGGACGCCTCTCGTCGTACCGGCGAGCCGCTGACCCACCGATCCGCCCCGCCGGCACATCGGTGTGGTCAAACACGTTCGGGTGGGGCTGCCCGTGACTGCACTGCCCATGACTGCGGCGCTCGTGACTCCGGCGCTCATGACTCTGGAGTGCGGATGTACCGTTCGTCCTTCGCGTGGCGGCGTCGCCTGAGCTTCAGCAGCCTCGAACCGCCTGGGCGTCGCCTGTGCGCCCCGCCCCGCGGCGGTGGCGTCTCGTCAAGGCACCGGCGTCTCCGCAAGCCCCGCAAGTCCCTCAAGATCCGCAAACCCCGCAAACCCCGCAAGATCCGCAAGACCCCAAGGCCCCAAGGCCCCAAGGCCCCAAGGCCCCAAGGCCCCAAGGCCGGGGCACCGTCGTCTGCCGCGGCGCTGGGCGACGGCGTGATCGCGGCCCGTGGCGGCGACGTCGAGGCAGCTGTCCGGTTCGCCCGGCGCTGCGCGGCAAAGCTCACCCGTGGCGGTGAGCTATGTCGGTGATCACGTGTCGGAAGGCTGTGTCAGCTTGCGCGACGCCTGGGTCCGCTCTTAAGGTCAACCCCCACATCTAGTAGTTACACGGCTGTAGTTGGTCCACAAGTTGGGGTACACTCGTCAGAGTTATCCACAGTTCGCTGGACTTCACCCACCGGGTATCCACAGATCGATCACCAGTCGCGAGGTCGGGTGATCGAGTGTCGATGGAGCTGAAATAGCTCTGCGGAGAGTCGCCGGCGGCCCGCCACGATCGTGACGGTGTCGTGGACGGCACAGCGGCGATCACCGGCCACCGAGATGGTGACCGGGTCGAAACGTGAAGGGGAGGTGTTCGGTCATGCGATGCCCGTTCTGCAGGCATGCCGAATCCCGCGTCGTCGACTCCCGTGAGGTGGACGAAGGACAGGCGATCCGGCGCCGGCGTTCGTGCTCGAAGTGCGGCCGCCGGTTCACGACCTCGGAGTCGATGGTGCTCGCCGTCGTCAAACGATCCGGGGTCACGGAACAGTTCAGCAGGGACAAGGTGGTTCGGGGAGTGCGCCGGGCCTGCCAGGGCCGTCCCGTCGACGACGACGCGTTGCAGCAGCTCGCGCAGCGCGTCGAGGAGTCGGTGCGGGCGGCCGGTGTGGCGGAGATTCCGAGCCACGAGGTGGGACTGGCGATCCTCGGTCCGCTGCAGGAACTGGACGCTGTGGCATATCTGCGCTTCGCGAGCGTGTACCGCTCGTTCTCCTCCATCGAGGACTTCGAGAAGGAGATCACGGACCTTCGCCAGGCGATTGCGGATTCGACCGACTGAGTCGTCTCAGCCGGTCAGCGGGAAGAACGCGGACGACGACTGACGTCGCCGCTTGGTGCCAATCGCGGGAGTGGGAGTCATGACAGAAACGGTCGGGGCCGAGGCCGCCAAGACATCGAAGAAGCGGTCCGGCAGTGGCGCGCGCAAGGGACTGAAGGTCCAGCGCGTGTTCACGACCGAGGGGGTGCACCCGTACGACGAGGTCGCGTGGGAGAAGCGGGACGTCGTCATGACGAACTGGCGCGACGGGACGGTGAACTTCGAGCAGCGGGGCGTGGAGTTCCCCGACTCCTGGTCGATCAACGCCACGAACATCGTCACCAGCAAGTACTTCCGGGGTGCCGTCGGCAGCCCCGAGCGGGAGAGCAGCCTCAAGCAGCTGATCGACCGCGTGGTGAAGACCTACGTCGCCTCCGGCACGGAGAACGGCTACTTCGCCTCCTCCGCCGACGCGGAGATCTTCGAACACGAGCTCACCTGGATGCTGCTGCACCAGGTGTTCAGCTTCAACTCGCCGGTGTGGTTCAACGTCGGCACCACGTCGAAGCAGCAGGTCTCGGCCTGCTTCATCCTGTCGGTCGACGACACGATGGAGTCGATCCTCGACTGGTACAAGGAAGAGGGCCGCATCTTCAAGGGCGGCTCCGGTGCCGGTCTGAACCTCTCGCGTATCCGTTCCTCCAAGGAACTGCTCTCCTCCGGTGGCACGGCGTCCGGTCCGGTGTCGTTCATGCGCGGCGCCGACGCCTCCGCGGGCACCATCAAGTCCGGCGGCGCGACCCGCAGGGCCGCAAAGATGGTCGTTCTCGACGTCGACCACCCGGACGTCGAGGAGTTCATCGAGACCAAGGCCAAGGAGGAGCACAAGATCCGCGTGCTCCGCGACGCCGGTTTCGACATGGACCTGGGCGGCGCCGACATCGCCTCGGTGCAGTACCAGAACGCGAACAACTCGGTCCGCGTGTCGGACGAGTTCATGCGTGCGGTCGAGTCTGACGACAAGTTCGGCCTCCGCGCCCGCACCACCGGTGAGGTGATCGAGGAGACCGACGCCAAGCCGCTGTTCCGCAAGATGGCCAAGGCGGCGTGGGAGTGCGCCGACCCGGGCCTGCAGTACGACGACACCATCAACGACTGGCACACGTGCCCCGAGTCCGGCCGCATCACGGCGTCCAACCCGTGCTCGGAGTACATGCACCTCGACAACTCGAGCTGCAACCTGGCCTCGCTGAACCTGCTGAAGTTCCTGTCCGACGACGGCTCGTTCGACGCGCAGCAGTTCGCCAAGGCCGTCGAGCTGGTCATCACCGCGATGGACATCTCGATCTGCTTCGCGGACTTCCCGACCGAGTCGATCGGCGAGACCACCCGCAAGTTCCGCCAGCTGGGCATCGGCTACGCCAACCTGGGCGCGCTGCTGATGGCGACGGGGCACGCCTACGACTCCGACGGCGGCCGCGCGCTCGCCGCCGCGATCACCTCGCTCATGACGGCCGTGTCCTACCGTCGCTCCGCCGAGCTCGCCGGCGTCGTCGGTCCGTACGAGGGCTACGCCCGTAACGCCGAGGGCCACCAGCGCGTCATGCGCAAGCACGCCGCGGCCAACGAGCTCGTCCGTACCCTCCACGAGAACGACGCCAACGTGCGCGCGTTGGCGACCGACGAGTGGAAGCGCGGCATCGAGATCGGTGAGCGTTTGGGCTGGCGCAACGCGCAGGCCAGCGTGCTCGCCCCGACCGGCACCATCGGCTTCATGATGGACTGCGACACGACGGGCATCGAGCCGGACTTCTCGCTGGTGAAGTTCAAGAAGCTCGTCGGCGGCGGTTCGATGCAGATCGTGAACAACGCCGTGCCGCGCGCCCTGCGTGCCCTGGGCTACCAGGAGGAGCAGGTCGAGGCGATCGTCGACTACATCGCCCAGCACGGCCACGTCATCGACGCGCCGGGGCTGCGGACCGAGCACTACGAGGTGTTCGACTGCGCGGTCGGCGAGCGGTCGATCGCGCCGATGGGCCACGTGCGGATGATGGCCGCGGTGCAGCCGTTCATCTCCGGTGCTATCTCCAAGACCGTCAACATGCCGGAGTCGGCGACGATCGAGGACGTCGAGGAGATCTACTTCGAGGGCTGGAAGCTCGGACTGAAGGCGCTCGCGATCTACCGCGACAACTGCAAGGTGGGCCAGCCGCTGTCCACGGGCAAGCAGGAGAAGGCCGACGCCGAGCCGGAGAAGGTCGTCGAGTACCGCCCGGTGCGCAAGCGCCTGCCGAAGAAGCGTCCGAGCCAGACCGTGTCGTTCACGGTCGCCGGTGCCGAGGGCTACCTGACCGCGGGGTCCTACCCGGACGACGGGCTCGGCGAGATCTTCGTCAAGCTCGGCAAGCAGGGTTCGACGCTCGCGGGCGTGATGGACGCCTTCTCGATGTCGATCTCGGTGGGTCTGCAGTACGGCATCCCGCTCGAGTTCTACGTGCAGAAGTTCCAGAACCTGCGCTTCGAACCGGCCGGCATGACCGACGACCCGGACGTGCGCATGGCCACGAGCGTGCTGGACTACCTGTTCCGCAGGCTCGCCCTGGACTACCTGCCGTACGACAAGCGGGCCCAGCTCGGCATCTTCACCGCCGACGAGCGCTCGGCCCAGGTCGAGGCCGACTACAACGGTGGCGGACAGTCCGACGGTGTCGACCTCGACACCCTGCGCAGCACCGTCGACGCCGGTGGCACGCAGGTCGCGGAGCGGTCGGCCGAAACGCCGGCTCCGTCGTCGCAGTCGAACTCCGGCGGTGCCGCCGCCGAGGCCCACACCACGACCGAGCTCGTCGAACTGCAGCTGGGCAAGGCCGCCGACGCTCCGCTGTGCATGACCTGCGGAACGAAGATGCGCCCCGCCGGCTCGTGCTACGCCTGCGAGGGCTGCGGCGCGACCTCGGGCTGCAGCTGACCAACCGGCAGTCACAGAGGAAACCGGTGAACCGCCGGTGACGAACCACCGGTGAGCCGGCCCGACGCGGGCAGGAGATCACGCCGATCTCCTGCCCGCGTTGTCGTATGCGCAGGTTCTCGCCGGTGTGGTCGAAGCGGCCCACGCCGTTCGTCGCGATCCCGGCACACCGCCGCCAACCGGACACGAACGGGCGCAATATGCCCTCGGTCGTGTGACTTTCGCGGGGTGTGCGTTCTGCGAGTTAGGAACTTTCGTGTGTATTCGGCGGGTACCGGTCGCCCATAGCGTGAGGGCGGTCACGGCATCGGCGGTACCGACTCCACGGAGTGACCACCGACGCCGGCGACTCGAGCACGTCACTTCACCTGCTCGTAGGACTACCCCACCTATGGAAGGGACGGCATGAAGAAACTGACAACCGGGCTGCTCACCGGTGTGGCCGCGTCGGCGATGGCGCTCGGCATGGCGGCACCGGCGGCGGCGAGCGAGGGCTACGACGCGCTGCTGGCTCCCGGCAACCACATCCCGGCCACCGAGGGCTCCGTGCACATGAACTGCGAGGTGCCGCCGGACGCCGACGACAACGTTCTCATCGTCATCGAGAACGTGCTCGACGCCGAGGAAGCCACCGACAAGGTGCGCCTGGCGACGTACGAGGCGGCCTGGGTGGAATCCCACGCCAACGACCTCGACTGCGGCGACCAGTCGTCGATCGGTGTGTTCCAGCAGCGGCCGGACTTCGGTTGGGTCAACGCCGGCGACCCCGAGCTGGCGACCTACGACTTCCTGCACGGCAACCCGTCGGACAGCACGCCGGGCGCCATCGAGGTCGACGCCGCCAACCCGGACTACACCGCGGGTCAGGTCGCGCAGACCGTGCAGCGGTCGGCCTACCCCGACCGGTACGACGAGGCCGAGCCGATCGCGCTCGAGCTGCAGGCGCGCGCGCAGGAACTGACCGGCGAAGCGGCATCCTGATCCGCCCCGCGGACCGGCACGGGCCGGGAACCACGCCACGACGTGGTTCCCGGCCCGTTCTCCGTCGGCCGGTCGGGTGTGCCGTCAGTCGGAGAGGCGCTCCCACAGGAACTCGTAGGCGAGTGCCGACTTGAACGCGAGCTGTGCGTTGTCGGCGGCGCCGCCGTGGCCGCCCTCGATGTTCTCGTAGTAGCGGACGTTCTCGGGCGAGTAGCCCTCGGCCAACAGTCGCGCCACCATCTTGCGGGCGTGCGCGGGATGCACCCGGTCGTCGCGTGTGGATGTCAGCATGAGCAGTGGCGGATACGACTGTCCACCTCGGACGTTGTGGTAGGGCGAGTACGCGCTGAGGTAGGCCCACTGGTCGGGGTCGTCGGGATCGCCGTACTCGGCCATCCACGAGGCACCCGCCAGCAGCCGGTGGTAACGGCGCATGTCGAGCAGCGGCACCTGGCACACGACGGCGCCGAACAGTTCGGGGTAGCGCGTGAGCATCACGCCCATCAGGAGGCCGCCGTTGCTGCCGCCCTGGATGCCGAGCCGGTTCGGGGTCGTGATGCCGCGTTCGGACAGATCCCGTGCCACGGCGGCGAAATCCTCGTACACGCGGTGCCGGTGCTGTTTGATCGCCTGGTTGTGCCAGTCCGGCCCGTACTCGCCGCCGCCCCGGATGTTCGCCAGCACGTAGGTGCCCCCGCGGGCCAGCCAGGCCCGGCCGATGATGGCGCTGTAGTACGGCGTCTGCGACACCTCGAACCCGCCGTACCCGCCGAGCAGCGTGGGCCCCGGTTCGGCGCCGGGCCTGCGCACCACGAAGTAGGGGATGCGCGTTCCGTCGTCGGACGTGGCGAAGTGCTGTTCGGTGGTGAGCCCGTCCGCGTCGAACCGGGCGGGAGCCTGTTTGAGCGTCTCGCGTTCGCCGCCGACGACGCCGCGCACGAGTGACGACGGCTGGGTGAACCCGGTGACCTCGAGCAGGAACTCGTCGTCGGCGTCGGGCTCGGTGTCGACGAGGTCGACGCTGCCGACGTCCGGAACGCCGGTGAGCGGTTCGTCCCGCCAGCCGCCCGCCTCGGGGGTGAGCACTCGCAGCCGGGTCTTGACGTCGCTGAGCGTGCCGACGATCAGGTGGTTCCGGGTCCAGGCGTAGTAGTCGAGCGAGGTGCCCGCCTGCGGTTCGAACAGGACGGTCATGGTGCGGTCACCGGCCATGAAGTCGTCGAACCGCGCCGCCAGCAGCGCACCGGCCGGATAGTCGCCCCACGGACTGCGGGTGCGCACCAGCAGCCACTCGCGGTGCACCGAAGCCACGGCGTCGTCCGGGACGTCGACCCGGGTCAGCTCGTCGCCGGAGAGCAGGTACAGCTCGCTGCGGTAGAACTCCACGGCGCGGCGGACGAAGTCGCGTTCCCAGTCTTCGGTCGGGTCGTGGAAGGCTCGCACGGCGACGTCCTCGGGCTTGCCCTCGAACACGGTCTCGGCCTCGGCGAGGGGCGTACCGCGGCGCCAACGTTTCACCACCCGCGGGTAGCCCGAGTCGGTGAGGGAGCCCTCGCCGGTGTCGGTGCCCACGTAGATGTGGTCGGCGTCGATCCAGCTCACCGAGCTCTTGGCCTCCGGCAGTTGGAAGCCGTCCTCGACGAACTCCCTGCGCTCCAGGTCGAACTCGCGCACCACCGTGGCATCGGCCCCACCCCGGGACAGTTCGACGAGGCAGCGGTCGAACGTGGGCCGCAGCACGGCCGCGCCCTGCCACACCCAGTTCTCGCCCTCCGCCTCGGCGAGTGCGTCGACGTCGATGAGCACGTCCCATTCCGGGGCCGCTTCGCGGTACTGCTCCAAGGTGGTGCGGCGCCACAGACCTCGTGGGTGGTCGGCATCGCGCCAGAAGTTGTAGAGGAACTCACCGCGCCTGCGCACGTACGGGATGCGGTCGTCGGCGTCGAGGGCCTCGCGGATCTCGTCGCGGAGTGCGGCGAACCGCGGCCGGTCGGTGTAGGTCGCCGTCGTCTCCGCGTTGCGGGCACGCACCCAGTCGAGGGCGTCGTCGCCGGTGACGTCCTCGAGCCAGAGATAGGGATCGTCGGGGGCTTCGTCGGTCATGCGGCCAGTCTGCCAGGACGGCGGCCGGGTCAGCGGGTGACCAGCGCTGCGGCCAGCCGGTCGGCACCGCTCGTCAGCGCGGCGCGCGCGGTGCCGAAGTCCGTGCCTGCGGGGAACTCGGCCAGCAGTGCCACGAGGTATCGGCTGCCGGATCCGACGACGCCGGTGGTGTTGAGCACGACCTCGCCGCTGACCGGCATCCACCCCTGTTTGACCGCCCACGTCCGCTCGCCGAACGCGGCGGGCAGGCCGAACCGCTGGTCGAACCCGTCGCTGGCGGTGGCGGCGAAGTTGTCGAGCGCGTCGAGCACCAGGTCGCGGGCCGGGCGGGGCATGTGGGCCTCGACGTAGGCGTAGGTGCGCACGATGTCGGTGGGGCTCATGCGGGTGAGCTCCCATTGTTCGGGGTCGTCGGGAGGCGTGGTGTCCGACAGCCGCAGCAGCGCCGCGGCACGGTCGACGACGGCGACGTCCCCGTGGCGCGACCACAGCGCCGTGGCTGCGGTGTCGTCGCTGGCGGCCAGCATGGTCGTCACGTCCCTGGCCGTGGCCGCATCGGGCGTGCGCCAGTCGTGCCGGCTCAGCACGTCGATCGCGATGAGCAGTTTGACGACGGAGGCGGTGCGGAACGGCCGGTCGGCCTCGGAGCCGACGACGACCGAGTCCTCGTCGCGGTCGTAGACGGCGAGTCCCGTCGTCGTTCCGGGCACGGCCGCGGTCACGGCGCCGGTGACGGCCTCGGCGGTCCGCCGTCGTTGGTCCGGGGAGGACAGGGCCTCGGGGGTACGTCCCTGGCTCGCGCGGGAGTCCGGGGTGCGCGGTGGGGCCGCGGCGACGGCCGAACGGTCCCCGGATTCCGCGTTCTCGGCCCCGTTCTCGGTCGCGACCGTGACACCCGCCGCCAGCACCGCTCCGGCGAGCACCCCCGCGGTGACGACGCGAAGTCTCATACCTCCATCGTCCAGGCACGGGGCCGATCGCGCTCGGGGCAGCGAGCACACCCGTTCGGCCCGCGACGTACGTCGGTGATTTCCCCGCTACGGCCCCACAATGCGCATTCTTGACACCACGGGCGGATCCGGGAACAGTCGACCCGCTCGAGGACGGGACGGCGGTGGTGTGGGACGCCGATCGCGGGACGAACGGGAACGGCGCCGCGATCGCGTGACCGCGCACGCGTCGCCCGGTCCGATTCCGTCCCACGATCCAATCGAGGTGCCCTGCGTTGAGATCCCGACGTCTCGTTCCGATCATCGCCCCCGTGGTGGCCGCCGTCCTGACCGCGGCGCTGACGGCCCCCGCCGTCCACGCCGCACCTCCGGGCGGGCCGGTGTTCTCCGGTGGACAGGCCCAGCCCGTGTTCGATCCGGACGACGTCGTGCGCGACGAACTGTGGGTACGGGCCCCGGTCGACAGCGACCGCGACGGCCAGGACGACGAGGTCCACGTGCGCGTGGTCCGCCCGCGGGCGACCGAGGGTGGGCTGCGCGTCCCGGTGGTCTACACCGCCAGTCCGTACTTCTCCGGTGGCAACGAGGTGGAGAACCACGACGTCGACGTCGAACTGCATGTGCCGCGCGCCGAGATGACGTCGGTCTACGAGGACTACCTGCTGGCTCGCGGGTTCGCCGTGGTGTACGCGGAATCGCTCGGCACCGGGGCCTCGACGGGGTGCCCCACCACCGGCGGGGAGAACGAGACGATCGGAGCCCGGTCCGTCGTGGACTGGTTGAACGGCAGGGCAGCGGCACGGACGGGGTCGGGGGAGCCGGCATCCGCGGACTGGACCACCGGGAAGACCGCCATGATGGGCGTGTCCTACAACGGCACGCTGCCGAACGCGGTGGCCGCTACGGGGGTCGAGGGCCTCGAGACGATCGTGCCGATCGCGGCGATCTCCGAGTGGTACGGCTACTACCGCGAGAACGGTGCCGTCGTGGCGCCCGGCGGGTATCAGGGTGAGGACGCCGATGTGCTCGCCGAGTACGTCCACACCCGCGACGACCGCGAGATCTGCCGTCCCGTGATCGACGATCTGGCGGATCGGCAGGACCGGGTCACCGGCGACGACAACGAGTTCTGGCAGCATCGGTCCTATCTGGACAAGGCGGGCGACGTGCGCGCGTCGGTGCTCGCCGTCCACGGACTCTCCGACTGGAACGTGAAGGTCGGGCAGACGGCGCAGTGGTACTCGGCACTCGCGCGACACGGCGTCGAACGGAAGATCTGGCTGCATCAGTTCGACCACACCGACCCCTACACGGTGCGCAAGGACGAGTGGTTGCGCACGCTGAACCGCTGGTTCTCGCACTACCTGTACGACGTCGACAACGGGATCGACACCGAACCGCGGGCCACGGTGCAGCGCGAGGACGAGACGTGGCACGACGAGGCGGACTGGCCCGCGGCCGGTGCCGCCGACACCGAGCTGCACCTGCGGCCCGGAGGTGACCGGGTCGGGGGACTGGTACCGGACGGTCCGCTGCGCGGGCGCCCGGTGACCGAGTCGCTGACCGACGATGCGACGAAGAAGGTCGAGAACCTCGTCGATGCCGAGGCCTCACCGCACCGCTTGCGCTACGCCACCGGGGCGATGCACCGGGACGTACGTCTGAGCGGCACGCCGTCGGTCGACCTGCGGCTCGCGTTCGACCGGCCCGCGGCGAACGTGACCGGCGTTCTCGTCGACCGCGCGCCCGACGGCACGGCGCGGATCGTCACACGTGGCTGGGCGGATCCGCAGAATCGGCACGACCGCGGTGAGACGACGCCGATCCGCCCCGGTCAGCAGTACCGCCTGTCGTTCGACCTGCAGCCGCAGGACTACGTCGTGCGGGAGGGCCATGCGCTCGAGTTCGCCGTGCTCTCGAGCGACCACGACTTCACGCTGCGGCCCGACCCGGGTGCCGGGATCACGGTGAACGTGAAGCGTTCCTCGGTCACGGTGCCGGCCGTGGGCGGACAGGACGCGCTGGGCGCCGGAGCCTGACGTCCCGTCGTCGGTGGCGGGCGCGGCAGCCGGCGCGACAAGGACGCGACAAGGGCGCGGCAGCCTAGCGTCCGCCACCGACATCCGGACCGTGCGCGAGCGCCGGTCTGGCCGAGTTGTCCACGTCGGCTCCGGCGGTCCACAGATTTCCCCGCTCCCCGCTGGACGCCGCGTCCCGGCGCCATCGTGGAGGCATGACCACTTCATCGCCCTCCACCCCGATTCCGGATTCCGTCTCCGACACGCGGATCGATCTGAGCAGTCCCGCACACCTGATCGCCGCGGTGCCCTACCTGCTGGGCTTTCGTCCCGTCGACTCGGTCGTCGTGGTGGCACACGCCGCGGACACGTCTCACGCGTCCCGTTCCGGCACGATCAGCCACGTCATGCGGATGGACATCCCACCGGCCGAGGCCGTCGCGGAGTTGGAACCCGTACTGCGGCCCCCGCTGTCCGGAGCCGCGGCCGTCACGCTGGTGGTCGTCGGCGGGACCGCACCGCCGGACGGAGGTCCTGCGCACCGGGACGTCGTCAGCGCGCTCGCCGCCGTGATGACCGCCCTCGGCGTGCCGATCGCGCACGCACTCTGGACACCCGCGATCGAGGTCGGCTCGCCGTGGTGTTGCTACGGCGCGGACCGCTGCGGCGGGGTCGTGCCCGATCCGTCGGCGTCCACGATGGCCGCGGCGACCGCGCACGCCGGCCACGTCACCTACTCCAGCAGGGAGGCGATGGAACGCAGCCTGGACCCCGATGACGACGGCGCACTCGCACGACGGGCGGCGTTGCTGGAGCTCGCCGTGTCCCGTCGGGAGACCGGCTTTGATGATGGTGCCGAATCGATCGTGGGAGCACTGGCCGTCGTGCGGGACGCCCTGCGCCGTTTCCGTAGTGGTCTCGACGGCCGCGATGCGGACGCGGAGTCATCCACCGGTGCCGAAGGCCGAGGCGGCTCCGCCGTGCTGACCGACCAGGAGATCGCCGACCTGGCCATGGCGCTGAGTCGCCACGAGGTGCGCGATGCGTGCCTGGGGCTGGCGTGGCCGGCGGGAGAACCCCGTGCGCTGGCGGCGGAACGGCTCTGGTCGGCCCTGGTTCGCGCGACGCCCGAACCCGAACGCGCCGAGCCCGCGGCGCTGCTGGCCTACTCCGCCTACCTGCGGGGCGACGGGGCGCTGGCGGGCATGGCGGTGCGCAAGGCGAAGGACGCCGATCCCGGACACCTGTTCGCCAAACTGCTCGATCAGGTTCTGGCGCGCGGCATGCCGCCGGAGCGGCTGGCCGGGTTGGCCCAGGCCTACGGCGCACCGGCGCTGTTCGACCCGCACTCCGACGGCGACATGGAGGACGGCGGGTGACCGCGTGTCGCCGGCCGGGCGAGGGATTCTCAGACGCGACCTACGCTCGCGCGCGCTGCTGCGTGAAGCGCCAGGCGTCGGACACGATGCCCTGCAGGTCGGTGTGCTGCGGCGTCCAGCCGAGCTCGGCGCGGGCCTTCTCGGCCGAGGCGACGAGCACGGCGGGATCCCCGGAGCGGCGCGGAGCCACCGCCGCGGGGATGTCGTGGCCGGTCACCGCGCGGCAGGCGTCGATCACCTCCCGCACGGAGAAGCCGGTGCCGTTGCCCAGGTTGTAGATCTCGTGCCTGCCCTCGGTCGCGTGCTCGAGCGCCAGCAGGTGCGCGTCGGCGAGGTCGTGGACGTGGATGTAGTCGCGGACGGCGGTTCCGTCGGGCGTCGGGTAGTCCTCACCGAAGATCTGCACCCGGTCGCGGTCGCCGGTGGCGACCTGCAGCACGATCGGGATCAGGTGCGTCTCGGTGGCGTGCCGCTCGCCGTAGCGGCCGTAGGCGCCGGCGACGTTGAAGTAGCGCAGGCTCGTGGCCGCCAGCCCGTGGGCGCGCGCGTAACTGGTGATGGCGTAGTCGATCGCCAACTTGGTGGCGCCGTAGGTGTTCGTGGGACCGGTCGGTGCCGTCTCCGGGATCGGGCTGACCTCCGGCTCGCCGTACGTCGCCGCCGTGGAGGAGAACACCAGGCGCGGGGTGCCGTGCTTGCGCATCGCCTCGAGTAGACGCAGGGAGGTGAGTACGTTGCCACGCCAGTAGAGCCCCGGGTCCTGCATGGACTCGCCGACCAGTGACTTGGCGGCGAAGTGCAGCACACCGTCGAAGCCCTGGCTGAGGAGCGTCTCGGCGACGTCGGCCGCATCGCCCTGGATGAACCGGACGCCGTCGGGGACCGCGTCGGCGTGGCCGGTCGACAGGTCGTCGACGACGGTGACGTCGTGCCCGGCCTCGACGAGGCGGGCGGCGCACACGCTGCCGACGTAACCGGCGCCGCCGGTGACGACGAGTTTCATGGGTGCGCTGGACGTGGCCGTGTCGGTGGGCATTCTCTCCGAGCCTTCCTGATCGGGCGGTCTGGTCGAACGGTCTGAACGGCGGTGACGAGCGGCGGCACGCAGCTGCGTCGAGCACGCGGTGGAACCGCCCGGCGGCCCTGCGGGATCCGGCGCGGGAGCCGGCCGGGACCGCCGGTACGTGCGCCGGGCACGGTGCGGCGGAGCACAGTGTGCCGCACCGCCTCGGCGGTACCCCGCGAGGGCGGGGTTCACCGGTCCGGCACCGGTCCGTGGCCGCGGGCGAGCGCGATCCGAGGGCGAACGCGATGCTGGAGCGGCGCCGGCCCCTGGGGACGGGGCCGGCGCCGCCCGGGATCAGGCGTCCCGGCCCGCTCCCGCGGAGGGGACGGCGACGAACAGCCGGGGAGCGCGGTAGCCCGCAGTCTCGAACGCCGTGGTCACGGCGGTCTCGACCGCGTGCCGGTCGGACTCGCGCACGAGGGCGATCGCCGAGCCGCCGAAGCCGCCACCGGTCATGCGCGCACCCAGCGCGCCGGCGGTGCGTGCGGTGTCGACCGCGAGGTCGAGCTCGGGGCAGGAGATGCGGTAGTCGTCGCGCATGCTCACGTGCGAGGCGTCCAGGACGGGCCCGATGTCGGCGATGCGACCGCGGCGCAGGTGTTCGACGGCTTCGAGCACACGCGCGTTCTCCGTGACCACGTGCCGCACGAGGGGCACGAGGTCCTCGGGCAGCCGGCGCAGCGCCTCGTCCATCGTCTCGGGCGTGACGTCACGAAGGGCGTCCAGCCCCAGCAGGCGGGCGGCCTTCTCCGTGCCCTCACGCCGGTCGCCGTACTCGGAGCCGCCCAGCGAGTGCTTCACGCGCGTGTCGATGACGAGCACGGACAGGCCCGCGCCCGCGGCGTTGAACGGCACCTGCTCGGTGTGGCCCGAGCGCACGTCGAGGAACAGCACGTGGCCCTCGACGCAGCACATCGACGCCGTCTGGTCGAGCACGCCGGTGGGCACGCCGACGAACTCGTTCTCGGCGCGTTGGCACCACCGCGCGATCTCGGCGCGGCGCTCGGCGTCCTGATCGTCCTCGCCGGTGAGGCCGAGCAGAGCGATGGCCGAGGCGCATTCGATCGCCGCCGACGACGACAGACCCGCACCGGTCGGCACGTCGCCCGCGATCACCAGGTCGGCACCGCGGTCGATGCCGTACTCGCGCAGGACCCACGCGACGCCCGCGGGGTAGGCGGCCCAGTCCTCGGGGTTGCCCGGTTTGAGCTCGTCGAGGCCGATCGGTTCCTCGGACTGGACGCGGCCGTCCGAGCCGACGGTCGCGAGGCTCAGCATGCGGTCGTCGCGTGGAGCGGCCGCCACGGCCAGACGGTGGGGCAGCGCGAACGGAAGGACGAACCCGTCGTTGTAGTCGGTGTGCTCGCCGATGAGGTTCACGCGTCCCGGCGCCGACCACACGCCGGTGGGCGGCGTGCCGTGGACGGACCGGAACGCGCGTGCGGCGATCTCCGACGGATGCCCGGCCGTCACCGGGTCTGAGCCAGGACGGCGTGCAGGACGCTCGTGGCGACCGTGCCCGTCGTCGCGTCGTCGGACACCTCGACGGAGGTGCCGGCGTTCTTACCGACGTGAACGGTCCGGCCCGGCACGATGCCGACCGCCTTGAGCTGCGACATCAGCCCTTCGTCGCTCTGCACGTGCTCGGCGATACGGCGGATCTCCACCTTGCCGCCGCCCGAGCGGGCCACGTCGTCGAGCCGCACGAGGTCCGACTCGGCGGGCGGAGCGGGTTCACCGCCCTCGCCGAGCTTGTCGAGTCCGGGAATGGGGTTGCCGTACGGCGAGGTCGTCGGGTGGTCCAGCAGCGCGACGAGCTTGCGTTCGACGGCCTCGCTCATCACGTGCTCCCAGCGGCACGCCTCGGCGTGGACGTGCTCCCATTCGAGGCCGATCACGTCGACGAGCAGGCGCTCGGCGAGCCGGTGCTTGCGCATCACGGCGATCGCCAGCTCACGCCCGTGCTCGGTCAGCTGCAGGTGCCGGTCGTCGGCGACGACGACCAGGCCGTCCCGTTCCATACGCGCCACGGTCTGACTGACCGTCGGCCCGCTCTGCTCAAGCCGCTCCGCGATCCGGGCGCGCAGCGGGGTGACACCTTCCTCTTCGAGCTCGAAGATGGTGCGCAAGTACATCTCGGTGGTGTCGATGAGATCGTTCACGCCTGTCCCCTTTGTTCGCCTGACTCATGGTAGTCGTTACGCCCGACAGGACAGGCAGCCGTCACGCAGCGGGCCGACGTGGGCATCGTGTTAGGCGCAACGGGTACGCGCCCGGTGCCCACCTGGTGCACACGGATGGACGCACCCGAGGCACCCACCCGAGGCACGCTGGATGGACCAGGCCCACCGGGCCACCGGACCATCAAGATCACGCAGGACCACCCGAGCACCCAGGACCGTCACGGAAAGGTCGCAGGCCATGCCGGAGCAGAGCGAGTCGAGCCGGTCCACCGGCCTCACCGGGGACGACGGGCTCACTGGGCTCACCGGGCTCACCGATCCGGTCGTCAGCGTCGCGCGGCTGGCCGAGCTGCTGGCAGCGCCCGCGGAGGAACGGCCGGTCGTGCTGGACGTGCGCTGGCGGCTGTTGGGCCCGCCGGGTGTCGAGTCGTACCGCGAGGGCCACGTTCCCGGTGCGGTGTTCGTCGACGTCGACACCGAGCTCGCGGGCACACCGGGCACGGCGGGCAGGCACCCGCTTCCGGATCCGGAGGACCTGCAACGCGTGTTGCGCGCCGCGGGGGTGCGGACCGGTGCTCCGGTGGTGGCCTACGACGACGCCGACTCCTCGGTCGCCGCGCGTGCCTGGTGGCTGCTGCGCTGGGCTGGTCACGAGCAGGTGGCCGTCCTCGACGGCGGGTTCGCGGCCTGGCAGGCCGCGGGCATGCCCGTCACGGCCGAGGCTCCGCAGCCGGCCGAGGGCGACGTCACGGTGCGACCGGGCGGCATGCCGGTGCTCGACGCCGACGAGGCGGCGGCGTGTGCCAGGGAAGGGGTGCTGCTGGACGCCCGGGCCCACGAGCGCTACACGGGCGAGTACGAACCGGTCGATCCGCGGGGCGGGCACATTCCGGGGGCGCGGAACGCGCCGTTCGCCGCGCACGTGGACGCCGAAGGCCGGTGGCTGTCTCCGGAGAGTCTGCGCAGGCACTTCGCCGACCTCGGCGTACCCACCGCTCCGGACAGCGCCAGGGACAGCAACACGGACCGGGACACGGACAGGGACACGGACCGGCCGGACGGCACACGCGGCACACACGGCAGTACCGCCACCGCCACCGCCACCGGCACCGACGCCGAGGGCGACGCCGGTCCGGTGGCGGTCGGTGCGTACTGCGGTTCGGGGATCACGGCCAGCTCGGTGGTGCTCGCACTGCACCGAGCAGGGCTGTCCCGGCCGGCCGCGTTGTACGCCGGGTCGTGGTCGAACTGGTCGGCCGACCCCGATCGCCCCGCGGCCACGGGCGGCGAACCGGGCTGAGCGGGGTGCGGCGATCGCCTCAGCGGTGCCGCGTGATCACGACCTCGTCGACCTCGGTGGGCAGCTGGTCCAACGCCGAGACCGGGACGCCCAACGAGGCGGCGAGCACGTCCCGCGGCAACGCGTTGACGGTCGCGAGGATGCCGATGTCGTCGTCGGGTTCCTCGGCGCTGGTGTTGAACATGACGAGCACCTCGAGCGGTTCGTCGCCGGAGGCGTTCTCGAAGTAGTGCAGGAAGCCCTGCGGGGCGAACACGAGATCGCCCTTGCCGACCTCGAACGTGCGGTGGTCGTATCCGCCGCCGCCCCTGGTGCCGAGCATCGTCCACTTGGCGCGGCCGGTGATGACGTAGTTCAGCTCCCACGCCGTCGGATGCCAGTGCGGTTCGCGGATGCCGCCGACGTCGAGGTGCACGTAGTACACTG
This sequence comes from Prauserella rugosa, assembly GCF_000719975.1. Classification (GTDB taxonomy): domain Bacteria; phylum Actinomycetota; class Actinomycetes; order Mycobacteriales; family Pseudonocardiaceae; genus Prauserella; species Prauserella rugosa. The sequence goes on along the minus strand of NZ_JOIJ01000003.1, from coordinate 189,632 downwards.
ACGCGTCCTCGCCGTCGAGGATGGGGAAGTTGCCTGCGTGGGCGCCACGCAGGTTGCCGCCGTCGTACTCGCCGGGCTCGGCCTCGGACAGCGCGAACACGTAGTCCACGCCGTCCTGGCCGGAGTTCGCGGCGGCCGCGGCCGTGGCCGAGCCGGTTGCCGCGCCGGTTGCGGTGTTCGCTGCCGAGCCTGCTGCCGTGTCCGCTGCCGCGCCGGCCGGAGCGGCCTGGGCCGAGCCGCCGAGCGCCATCGCGACGACCATGCCCGCGCCCGCGGTCCCCAGTGCCTTCCTCCGATTGATCTTCACGATGCCGTCCCTGCGCGCTGGTCGTTGCCGGGATCACCGCCGAGTCTTCCGACACATGGCGTGATCGGCGAGACACCGACCGTGATTCTTGCGATCGGCCGACGCGATAGCCCCCGAGGCGACAGCCCGCCGCGCGATAGCTCTCCGCGCGACAGCTCTCAGCGCTGGGCGGTCCCCGGGGGCAGTTCGCCCGGTCAGTGCGCCGTGGGCCTGCGCTCGGAGGCGGCGCGGGTGATGAGCTCGGCGAGCGCGGCCGTCGGGGTGCCGCGCACGGTCGCGCGGCTGCGCAGGACGAAGTCGACCCCGTCGAGCTCGGGCAACGCGTCGGTGAGCCGGACGAGGCCATCGGGGATGACACTGTCGGCGAGGACCGCCACCCCGGCACCGGCTCGCACGGTGGTGCACAGCGCGCTCAGCCGGTCGACGGTGCAGCTGACGCGCCATGCCCGCGAGGTGCGCCGAAGGGCGGCGAACGCCCGCTCCCGGGTGATGCTCGGCTCCGGGTAGGTCACCAGGGGGAGCGGTTCGCGGGGGTCGGGGCGGAAGTCCGGTGCGGCGACCCAGGTGAGCGCGTCCCGCCACAGCACGTGCCGGGGCACGGCGGGCTGCGAGGTCTTCACGACGGCGAGTTCGAGTTCGCCGTGTGCGAGCCGATGGGCCAGCGGGGCGCTGAGCCCGGCGGCGATGTCCAGGTCGACGCGTGGATACCGCTGCCGGAACCGCTGTGCGATGCCGGCGAACCAGCCGTGCTGCATGAGGTCCTCGGACACGCCGACGCGGACCCTGCCGCTCGTGTGGTCGACGGCGAAGTAGTCGAGTGCCTGCCGTTCGTGACCCAGGATCGTGCGGGCGAAGCCCACCATCGCCTCGCCGTCGCCGGTCAGCGCGACGGTGTGGCTGTCGCGGTCGAGCAGCCGCCTGCCGACCGTGTCCTCGAGTTTGCGCACGTGCTGGCTGACGGTCGCCTGACCCAGCCCGAGATTCCTGGCCGCGCGGCTGAAGCCGCCGGTGCGGGCGACCTCGAGGAAGGTGCGCAGCCACACGAGGTCCAACACGGGAACCGGATTACCAGAGCCCAACCGGATTCCGGGAACAACCGAAACGATCATCACATCGGCGGGACCCCGGCGCTGCGACGAGGTCCCGAGGAGATCGATCACCGCGTATCCTCTGCGCATGTCTCCCTCCGCCGTCGTCTGGGACTCCGCGCTTCTCGCCTACGACATGGGCGAGGGCCACCCGTTCAACCCTGTGCGGTTGCACCTGACGATGCGGCTGGCCACCGCGCTCGGCGTACTGGACGACGTGCCGCTGTTGTGCCCGGAGACCGCGGGCGCGGGGGATCTCTACCGCGTGCACTCGGCGGACTACCTCGAGGCGGTCCGCCAGGCGCCCATGGCGGGCTGGGACGTCGGCCACGGGCTGGGCACCGACGACAACCCGATCTTCGCCGACATGCACGACGCGGCATCGCTCGTCGTCGGCTCCACGCTGCTGGGCGCGCGGTGCATCGCCGAGGGCCGCGCGCAGCGCGCCGTCAACATCGCGGGCGGTCACCACCACGCGATGCGGGACCGGGCCGCGGGGTTCTGCGTCTACAACGACTGTGCGGTCGCGATCTCGTGGCTGCTCGATCAGGGGTACGACCGCATCGCGTACGTCGACACCGACGTGCACCACGGTGACGGTGTGCAGTCGGCCTTCTTCGGTGATCCGCGCGTGCTGACGGTGTCGCTGCATCAGCATCCGTTCACGCTGTTTCCCGGCACCGGATACTCGGCCGAGGTCGGCGTCGACGGGGCCGAGGGCAGTGCGGTCAACGTGCCGCTGCCGCCTGCGACCAAGGATGCGGGCTGGTTGCGCGCGTTCCACGCGGTCGTGCCGTCCCTCGTCGAGGAGTTCCGCCCGCAGATCCTCGTCACGCAGTGCGGGGTCGACTCGCACGAGGAGGACCCGCTGGCCGACCTGTCGCTGACCGTCGACGGGCACCGCGCCATCTACCGTGAGCTGCGTGCATTGGCCGACCGGGTCACCGAGGGCCGGTGGCTGGCGGTCGGCGGTGGCGGTTACCAGCTGCTACGGGTCGTCCCCCGCTCGTGGACGCACCTGATCGCCACCGTGCTGGACCACGACGTCGATCCCGACACACCGCTGCCCGCCGAGTGGACCGACATGGTCCACGACGTCGCCCCGTCGGCCGAGTTGCCGCTGACGATGTCCGACGGCGGGGACACCGGGTACTCGCCCTGGGGCGACGGGATGGACGACGCCGTGGACATCGCCGTTCGTGACACCCGTCGTGCCGTGTTCCCGCTGCACGGACTGGATCCCGACGACCCGCGGGATTGAGTGAGGGACTGACCATGACCGAGCAGACCACAGACGGCGCTGACAACACCGACAACGCCGACAAGACCGACAACGCCGCCGGCACCGACAGCGCCGTTGGCGCCCACAACACCGACGGCACCGAAGGCACCGACGGTGCCGTCGGGACCACCGAGCCGAACCCGTTCGACTACCCGCGCGGCTGGGAGGCCGACGTGGTGCTCTCGGACGGCGGCACCGTGCACCTGCGGCCCATCGTGCCCAGCGACGCCGACCGCATCGTCGCGCTGCACAGCAGGTTGTCCGAACGCACCCGGTACCTGCGCTACTTCGGCGCCTACCCGCGGATCCCGGCCAGGGACCTGAAGCGCTTCACGACCGTCGACCACCGCAAGCGGGTCGCGTTCGTCGCTCTGCTCGGCGACGACGCGGTGGCGGTGGGCCGTTACGAGGGCCTGGACAGCGACTCGGCCGAGGTGGCGTTCGTCGTGGACGACGCCCACCAGGGCCGCGGTCTCGGGTCGATCCTGCTCGAGCACCTCGCCGCCGCGGCACGGGAATCGGGTCTGCGCCGGTTCGTCGCCGAGGTGCTGGCGGAGAACTCGGCGATGGTGCGGGTGTTCCGCGACGCCGGGTACCAGGTCAGCCGCGCCTTCGAGGAGGGCGTGGTGCATCTGGAGTTCGACATCGACCCCACCGAGGACTCGCTCGAGGTGGCCAGGGCCAGGGAACAGGCGGCGGAGGCGCGCAGCGTGCACAACCTGCTGCACCCGCGGTCCGTGGCCGTGATTGGTGCCTCGACCGATCCGACGAAGATCGGCTACGCGGTCCTGACCAACCTGCTGGGGGCGGACTTCTCCGGCCCGGTGTACCCGGTCAACGCCGAGCACGCGTCGGTGCGCGGCGTGCGGGCCTACCGGTCGGTGCTCGACATCCCCGACCCCGTCGACCTCGCCGTCGTCGCGGTGCCTGCCGACCAGGTCGAGGCGGTGCTCGACGGGGCGCTGGCGAAGGAGGTCAAGACCCTCGTCATCGTCTCGGCGGGCTTCGCCGAGGCCGGGCCGCACGGATTGCACGCCGAGCTGCAACTCGTCGGCGAGGCGCGGGCACACGGTATGCGCGTCGTCGGTCCGAACGCGCTGGGCGTGCTCAACACCGACCGCAAGGTGCGGCTCAACGCGACGCTGGCCCCGCGGCTGCCGAAACCCGGGCGCACCGGCTTCTTCTGCCAGTCCGGTTCGCTCGGCACGGCCATCCTCGCGGACGCCGAGGCGCGCGGTCTCGGGCTGTCGACGTTCGTGTCCGCGGGAAACCGCGCCGACGTCTCCGGCAATGACCTGCTGCAGTACTGGGAGACCGACCCCCACACCGACGTCGTGTTGCTGTACCTCGAATCGTTCGGCAACCCGCGCAAGTTCGCCCGCCTGGCGAGGCGGCTCGCGCGGACGAAACCGATCGTGGCCGTGAAATCGGGGCGGCACGCGGTGCGGCCGCAGCTCGCCGCGACGTCGACCGAGATCGACGAGTCGAGCGTGCAGGCGCTGTTCGAGCAGGCAGGTGTGGTCCGGGTCGACTCGCTGGCGCAGCTGTTCGACACCGCGCTGGTGTTCGCCCACCAGCCGTTGCCGTCGGGGACACGTGTCGGCATCGTCGGCAACTCGAGTGCGATCGGGCTGCTGGCCGCCGACACGGCGCGGGCCAACGGTCTGGAGCTCGGCATCGACCCGGTCGACATCGGGCCGCAGGCCTCGCCCGAGGAGTTCGCGGCGGCCGTCGGCGAGGCACTCGACTCCCCGCAGGTCGACGCGCTCGTGGCGGTGTTCGCCCCGCCGGTGGCGATCCCGGGGACGGCCTACGCCCGCGCGCTGCGTGAGGCCGTCCACGCGCGCGGGCGAGCGCTCGACAAACCGATCGTCTCGACGTTCCTCGCCGCCGAGGGCGTGCCAGCGGAACTGGCCATGGTCGGCGAGCAGGACGAGCCCGTGTTCGGCTCCATCCCGAGTTATCCCAGCCCGGAACGGGCGGTCAACGCGCTCGCCCGGGTGGTGCGGTACGCGCAGTGGCGGGAACGTCCACAAGGGACCGTCGTCACGCCGCAGGGCGTGCACACCGAACGCGCCCGCGGTCTGGTGCGGGAGTGGTTCCACGAGGGAACCGATCGTGACACGGTGCGGCTGACCGACGACGAACTGGTGCAGCTGCTGGACTGCTACGGCATCGACGTCGTGCCGTTCCGCGTGGTGTCCACCGAGGACGATGCCGCCGCGGTCTCGGCGGAACTCGGTTATCCGGTGACGCTGAAGGCGTTCGACGACAGTCTCCGCGGCAGGCCCGACCTCGCGGGGGTGCGGCTCGACCTGACCTCGGAGGACTCGGTGCGCACCGGTTATCGGGATCTGCGCCGCACCGCGGGGTCCGACGAGGTGTACGTCCAGCGCATGGCGCCCAAGGGAATCTCGTGCGTGATCGGGCTCCAGGACGACCCGTCGTTCGGCACGCTGCTCTCGTTCGGTCTGTCGGGTGTCGTCAGCACGTTGTTGGGAGACAGGGCATTCCGTGCGGTGCCCCTGACCGATGTGGACGCCGCGACGCTCGTCCGCGAGCCCAGGACCGCCCCGTTGCTGACCGGCTACCGCGGCGACGAACCCGCCGATCTCGAGGCGTTGCAGGACCTGATGCTGCGGGTCGCCGTGTTGGCCGAGGACAACCCGGAGGTGCGCTCGTTGGCCCTCGACCCGATCCTCGCCTCGCCGGAGGGCGTGTTCGTGACCAACGCGCGGATCGTGCTCGGTTCTCCGCCCTCGCGGCCCGACAGTGGGCCGCGCAGACTCCGGCAGATCACGACTCCGCGGACGTGACCGCGCGATAGGTGGTGCCGTCGCGGCGCCACACGGGATCGCCGCAGCGGCTGCCCTCGGCCGCCAGCGCACGTTTGACCACCTTGAACGTTGCGGTCCTGGGCAGGGACGGGGTGATGCGCACGTACCGGGGATGCTGCTTCGGCCCCAGGTCGTCCTGGCTCTCGAGGAACGCGGCGAACTCGTCGGGGAGGAGGGTCGCGCCGGGCACCGGTACGACGGCGACCATGACGGCGTCGCCGATCCGGTCGGCGACGCCGTACACCGCGGCCTCGGCGACAGCGGGATGTCGCGTCAGGACACGTTCGATCGGTGCGGTGCCGAGGTTCTCGCCGTCGACGCGTACCCAGTCGGAGGTCCGGCCCGCGAAGTAGACGTAGCCTTCGGCGTCGGCGTAGGCCAGGTCGCCGGTGTGGTAGCGGCCGCTGCGCATCCTTTCCGCGTCGGCGTCCGGGTCGTTGTAGTACCCGGCGAACCAGCCGGGACCGTCGACGTTGACGAGTTCGCCGACGGCGACGTCGGCATTGCGCAGCGATCCGTCGGACGCGAACTCGGCGGGCGGGCACGGCTCGGCGGTGTCGGGGTGCAGGATGCGGACGCCGTCGGCGCGCCGGCCCAGTGATCCGGGCGGGGTGTCGGGCGTGCGGGCGAAACCGATACCGCCCTCGGTGGAGCCGAACGCGTCGACGACCCGGCAGCCGAACCGCCGCGCGAACTCCGCGAGGTCCTCCTCGGCGCCCTCGTTGCCGTAGACCAGACGCAGCGGGTTGTCGGCGTCGTCGGGAGCTTCGGGGGTGGCCAGCACATACGACAGGGGAGTGCCGACGTAGTTGGCGTAGGTCGCGCCGAACCTGCGGACGTCGGGAAGGAATCCGCTCGCCGAGAACCGGTCGCGCAGCGCCACGGTCGCACCCGCGGCCACGCCGACCGACCATCCGGCCATGATCGCGTTCGAGTGGAACAGCGGCATCGCCACGTAGACGGTGTCGGCGGGGGACAGGCCGAAGCGCCGTGCGAGCATGCGGCCGGGGAAGGCGATCTTGCCGTGGGTGCAGCGCACGGCCTTCGGCTCACCGCTGGTGCCGGAGGTGAAGATGAGCATCAGCAGGTCGTCGGGCGACGCGGGAACCGGCTCCGTTCCGGCTCCGGAGTGTGCGGCGATCAGCTCCGTCCATTCCGGACCGCCGAGGTCGAGGACGGGCACGTCGACATCGCTCAGCAGCGCGCGATAGTGCGGTTGGGTGAGGACGAGGCGGCAGTCGGTCGCGTGTACGTCCCTGGCGAGCGCCGGCCCCCGTCGCGTCGGGTTGAGCCCGACGAGGACGGTGCCGCGCAGTGCGGAGCCACCGAGCAGGAACGCGAACTCGGGACCGTTGTCGGCGAGCAGGCCGATGTGCGGGGGTCCGCCGCCGGGACGGTGGTTCCGTAGCAGGTCCTGCAGCACCGCGCCGCGCACGGCAGAGGCACTCACGACCTCGCCCCAGGTCCACGACGCGTCGCAGAAGCGCAGCCCGGGCCTCGTGTCGTGCGCGTGTGCGGTCAGCAGGTCGGTGACGGTCGGGACCTCGCTCATGCCAGGACGTCCCCCAGCCGGTTCAGGTGGGCCGTCGCGCCGCCGAAGGCGAACTCGCCGCGTTTCGCGGCGACGAAGTAGCGGTGGACCTCGTGCTCGACGTCGATACCGACCCCGCCGTGCAGGTGCACCGCCGTGTGTGCCACCCGATGTCCCGCCTCGGCCGCCCAGTACTTCGCGGTGGCAATCGCGGCCTCCAATTCGGCCTCCAATTCGGCCTCCGCCGGGGCGGACGGGTCCGATGTGGAGGCCGATCCGGTGTGCTCGGTCAGCAACCACGCGGCCTGCCACAGCGTGAGGCGCACCGCGTCGACGTCGAGGTAGCCGTCGGCCAGACGGTGCCGCACGGCCTGGAAACCACCGATCGGCCTGCCGAACTGGGTGCGTTCGGCGGCATAGGCGGCGGTGAGTTCCAACGCCCTCTCGAGCACGCCCAGCTGCCGGGCGCACGCGCCGAGGAGACCGCGGCGGCGCAGCCACGGCACCGACGCCGGCGGCAGCACCGTGTCCGGGCGCGCGCCGGAGACCTCGACCAGCGCCCCATCGGCACGGTCGACCATCTCCTGTGCCGACACCGCGACGCCCGGCGCATCGGCGGGCACCAGCGCGAGTACGTCGCCCTCGGCCGACGAGGCCGCGACGAGGAACCCGTCGGCGAACGCACCCGCCTCGACGGCCGTGGCCTGCCCCGACAGTCGTCCGGACGCGTCGAGGGTGAACGACACGGGGGCTCCGGTATCGGGGAGTGCGGCGGCGACGATGCGTGCGCCGCGCACGATCGGCACGAGCCAGCGTTCGAGGGTCTCGCCGTCGGCGTGCTCGGCGAGCGTGGTGGCGGCCATGGCGATCGTCGGCAGGTACGGCACGGCTGCGACCGCTCGGCCGAGCTCGGCCAGCACGGAACACTGTTCGAGCACGCCGAACCCGCCGCCCCCGACGTGCGCGGGCAACGCGGCGTCGAGCACGCCCGCGGAGGTCAGGGACGCCCACAGCGCGCGGTCGAACCCGCCGGAACCCACGGCGTCCTGCGGTGGGTGGTCGACCGCGATCCGGCGGGTCAGCTCGGCGAGGTCACGCTGGGCCTCGGTGGGGGTGAAGTCCATCGGTGCGACTCCCTTGTCGGCAGTTCCGGAACGTGGGCGGGGAGTGCTCCCAAGGGCCCCATGGTTGCGTTCAACGCGACCATGGGGCCCTTGGGAGTTTTCAACGGGTGACGGGGAGGTTCAGCGCGGTGGCTGCGATGATGTCGCGTTGCACCTCGTTGGTGCCGCCGCCGAAGGTGAGGATCAGCGCGGACCGGTGGGCGCGTTCGATGCGCCCGCGCAGGACGGCGCCCGGTGAGCCGGTGCGGACCAGACCGCCCGCGCCGAGGACCTCGAGCAGCAGCCGGTAGGCGTCGGTGGCCAGTTCGGTGCCGAAGACCTTCGTGGCCGACGCGTCGGCGGGGGTCACGCCGCCGCCGTCGGCCGACGAGGCGATCTTCCAGTTGCGCAGGGTCAGGTACGCGGTGTGGGCGTGCACGCGGGCGAGGTGCCCGCGGACCCAGTGCTGGTCGATGACGCGGGTGCCGTCGGGTCTCGTGGTCTCCCGCGCCCACTCCAGGACGTCGTCGAGTGCCGAGCGCAACGGGGCCGCGGAGGTCAGCGCGACCCGCTCGTGGTTGAGCTGGTTGGTGATGAGCGGCCAGCCCGCGTTCTCCTCGGCGATGCGCGCGCTCACGGGGACCCGCACGTCGGAGTAGTAGGTCGCGCTGGTTCCGGGACCCGCCACGGTGCGGACCTTGGTCCAGGAGAAACCGTCGGCGTTGGTCGGCACGGCGAGCACGCTGATGCCCTTGTGGCGAGGAGCGTCCGGGTCGGTGCGCGCGGCCAGCCACACGTAGTCGGCGTACTCGATCAGGCTGGTCCACATCTTCTGGCCGTTGATCACGTAGTCGTCGCCGTCGCGGACCGCCCTGGTGCGCAGTGCGGCGAGGTCCGTACCGGCCTCCGGCTCGGAGTAGCCGATGGAGAAGTGCAGCCTGCCGGCGGCGATCCGGGGCAGGAAGTACTCGCGCTGCTGCTCGGTGCCGTAGCGCATGATCGTGGGGCCGACCGTGTTGATCGTCAGGAACGGCACGGGCACACCGGCGATCGCGGCCTCGTCGGTGAAGATCAGCTGCTCGAGCATCGTCCCGCCGCGGCCGCCGTACTCGCGGGGCCAGCCCAGGGCGAGCCAGCGGTCCTCGCCGAGCTGCCGGACGATCTCGGTGTAGGCCGTACCGTCGCCGTACTCGCCGCCCTCGGTCTGCAGGCCCTCGCGGCGCTCCGGGGTCATCAGCTCGCCGAAGTACCCGCGGAGCTCCGTGCGCAGCCGCTCGTGCTCGGGTGCGTAGGCGATGCGCATCCGATCCTCCCGTTCTCCGTTGGACGTAATGCGGACCCGTGCAGCCGGTCAGGGCCGAACCAGTGCCGAACCACCGATGGTTGATTGTAGAACAGGTTCTAATTTAGGGAAGGGCTGTCCGGGCGGTAGTTGCGGGACGACTGTGTGTCCACGCCGCTCATAGCTGTGTCGCTGGCCGATTCGGTCGGCGGTGAACGGTGTGAACCGACCCTTGCCACTGGCGAGAACAAATTCTATTGTCGGTCCCTGACGTGAGCCAGGCCACGCGCACGTCCACCGAGCAGGCTTCGACGAGGAGGCAGCACGTGAGAGCGGCCGTTCTGCACGAGATCGGAACAGACAAGCTCGATCTGCGCGACGACGTCACCGTCGTCGGGCCCGGGCCCGGTGAGGTGCGCGTGCGCGTACGTGCCTCGGGCATCTGCCACAGCGATCTGTCCGCGATGAACGGCACGCTTCCCGCCATGGCACCGGGCGTGGTCGGGCACGAGGGGGCAGGCGAGATCGTCGCCGTGGGCGACGGTGTCGACCACCTCGCGGTCGGTGACCACGTGACGGTGTCGTTCGTGCCGCCCTGCGGTCACTGCCCGGACTGCGTACGCGGCGAACTCAACCTGTGTGCCGTGCACGTCGTCGAGGCGTTCACCACCGCCCGGTTCCGGCTCGGCGACCAGCAGCTGTTCGGCTTCTCCGGACTCGGGACGTTCGCCGAGGAACTGGTGATTCCCGCCCCCGCGGCGGTCAAGGTGGACGCGGACGTGCCGTTCGAGACGGCCGCGCTCATCGCCTGCGGGGTGCTGACCGGTGTCGGTGCGGTGCTCAACACCGCGCAGGTGCGCCCCGGTTCGACCGCCGTCGTGTTCGGCTGCGGCGGTGTGGGCATCTCGGTGATCCAGGGACTGCGCATCGCCGGTGCCACGACGATCGTCGCCGTCGACCCGGTCGAGGAGAAGCACGCCGTCGCGCGCCGCTTCGGTGCGACGCACGCCGTGACCCCGGACCAGGTCGAGGCCGTCAAGCACGAACTCACCGCCTCCCAGGGATTCGACTACGCCTTCGACGTCGTCGGGGCGCCCGCGACCATCCGCGCGGGCTGGGACCACGTGCGGCGCGGGGGCTCGGTGATCGTCGTCGGCGCGGGCAGGGCCGACGCCATGGTCGAGTTCAGCGCACAGGAACTGTTCCTGCACGACAAGAAGATCCTGGGTTCGCTGTACGGCTCGGCCCACGTCGAACGGGACACCGCGGCGATGATCCGGTTCTGGCGCGCGGGCATGCTCGATCTGGACGGCATGATCTCCCGGCGCATCGACTTCGACGACCTCAACGGTGGGCTCGAGGTCCTCCGGGCGGGTGCGGGCGACGTGATTCGTCAGGTGGTGACGCTGGCGTGAGCCCGCAGCGGGACCTGTCCCTCGAGGGGAAGGTTGCGGTGGTCACCGGCGCGGGGGCGGGCCTCGGCAGGGCCGAGGCGCTCGAACTGGCGCGACACGGTGCCGCGGTCGTGGTCAACGACGTGGCCGCCGACGCCGCACACGACACGGTGGCCGCCGTCGAGGAACGCGGCGGCAAGGCCGTCGCCGTGGCCGGGGACGTCGGCGACCGTGGGACGACCGACGCACTGCTGACGACGGCGGTCGAACACCTCGGCGGTCTGCACGTGGTGGTCAACAACGCCGGCCTCGTCCGCGACAAGATGCTGTTCAACCTCACCGACGACGACTGGGACACCGTGCTGCGCGTGCACCTGCGCGGCCATTTCCTGCTCAGCAGAGGTGCGGTGCAGCACTGGCGCAGCGTGGTCAAGGCGGGCGGTGCCGCATACGGGCGGATCGTCAACACCTCGTCGGAGGCGTTCCTGTCCGGGCCCGCAGGCCAGGCCAACTACGGGGCAGCGAAGGCGGGTATCACGTCGCTGACCGTCTCGACCGCACGAGCGGGTGCGCGGTACGGGATGCGTGCCAACGCCATCTGCCCTCGTGCGCGGACCGCGATGACCGCGGACACGTTCGGGGCCGACGCCCCACCCGGCGTCGATCCACTGTCGACCGACCACGTCGCACCCGTGGTCGCGTACCTCGCCGCGCCCGCGTCCGAGGCGATCAACGGTCAGGTCCTCGTCGTCCACGGTGGACACGTGGCGCTGCTGCGACCGCCGTCCATTGAGCGGGATTTCGTGCCCACCGGCGATTTCTGGACCCTCGACGAGCTCGACGATCGGCTCGGCCACCACTTCGACGACCGCGACCCCGCACGCATGTTCTCCGCGACCGACGTGCTGGAACTGGGACAACCCGGACAGGAGACGCGCTCATGACCCTGACCATGCGATCGCACCTCGAGGACGTCGGGCTCAAGCCGGGCCTGCTGTACATCGACGGTGAGTGGGGCGGTGCCGTCGACGGCGCGACCTGGACCCACCACCATCCCGCCACGGGCGAGGAGGTCGCCGACCTCGCCGTCGCCTCGGCATCCGATGTGGACTCCGCGGTGGCGGCCGCCCGGCGCGCCTTCGACGAGAGCGACTGGGCGGGGTGGCGCGCCCAGCGGCGTATCGCACTGCTGCGGCGGTGCGGCGCACTGCTGCGCGAGCACGCCGACGAGCTGCGGGCGGTGCAGGCGCTGGACAACTCCGTGCCCGTCGGCTTCGGCGCGGGCGTGTACGCCGTGTCGGTCGAGGTGGCCGCCGACGTGTTCGACCACCACGCCGGATGGGTGGACAAGCTCGGCGGCGAGACGCTCGCGCCGTACCAGGGCGGCGACCACCTGGCGATGACCTTTCGCGAGCCGATCGGCGTCGTCGCGGCGATCCTGCCGTGGAACGCACCGTTCCTGCTGCTTGCCCAGAAGGTCGCTCCGGCGCTCGCGACGGGGTGCACCGTGGTGCTCAAACCGTCGGAGTACTGCACGTTCACGGTGCTGCGCATGGTCGAGCTGCTGGAGTCGGCGGGGGTTCCGAAGGGCGTGCTCAACGTCGTCACCGGCCCGGGCGATCCGACCGGGGAGCGGCTGATCACCCACCCCGACGTCGACAAGATCAGCTTCACCGGCTCGCGTGCGGTCGGTAGCCGCATCGTCGAGGCCTCCGCGTCGACGATGACGCGCGTGTCCCTCGAACTCGGCGGCAAGAGCCCCGCGGTGGTGTTCGACGACGCCGCCGACGTCGGTCTCGCCGCCGCCACCACGATCGGCGCGGTGACGCTCGGGCTGTCGGGACAGGCGTGCGTCGCCAACACCAGGGCGCTCGTGCACCGCAGCGTGTACGACGAGTTCCTCGCCGCCGCCGAGGGTATGGCTGGCATGGTCAGTTACGGCGATCCGTTCGATCCCGCCGTCATGTCGGCACCGCTGATCAACGGCAGGCAGCTCGACCGCGTGCTGGGCTACATCGACAAGGGCACGGCCGAGGGCGCCCGGCTGGTCACCGGGGGCGAGCGGCTGGGCGGTGACTACGCGGGCGGCAACTTCGTCGCGCCGACGATCTTCGCCGACGTCGACAACTCCTCGACCCTGGCCCAGGAGGAGATCTTCGGGCCGGTGCTGGCCGTCGTGCCGTTCGACGACGAGGACGAGGCCGTGGCGATGGCCAACGACACCGAGTACGGCCTCGGCGCGAGCGTGTTCAGCGCCGATGCGCAACGCACCTTCCGCATGGCCCGCCGGATCCGCGCCGGCACGGTGTGCCTCAACGGCTTCCAGATCGAACCGCACCTTCCGTTCGGCGGGTTCAAGCAGTCGGGCCTGGGGCGCGAGGGCGGGCGGTCGTCGATCGAGGCGTACACCGAGCTGAAGACCGTGCTCATGCCGCTCGGCGACGAGATGATGTGAGGCGCGGCCATGACACGACTCGAGGGCAAGGTCGCCCTGATCACCGGCGCCGCGCGCGGGCAGGGCGCCGCGTTCGCGCGGCGGCTGGTCGCCGACGGCGCACGGGTGCTCGTCACCGACGTCAACGACACCGGCGGAAAGGAGACCGTGGAGCGGTTGTGCGCCGAGCGTGCGGGTTCGGCCGCCTACCAACGGCTCGACGTCTCGTCCGAAGAGGACTGGACGGCCGCGATCGACCGCGTGACGGGCGAGTTCGGTGCGCTGAACGTACTCGTCAACAACGCGGGACTGTTGCACTTCTCCGAGGTGGAGCACACCACGTTGGCCGACTACCGGCGACTGGTCGCGGTGAACCAGGTCGGGACGTTCCTGGGCATGCGCGCGGCGGTGGCTCCGATGACCGAGGCGGGAGGCGGGTCGATCATCAACCTCTCCTCGGTCGAGGGCCTCGCGGGCATGCCGGGCGTGACGGCCTACACGGCCACGAAGTTCGCCATCCGCGGCATGACGAAGGTGGCCGCGCTGGAGCTGGGCGCGAAGGGGATCCGGGTGAACTCCGTGCATCCCGGCATGATCGACACGGCAATGATCCGCCAGTTCACCGGTGAGGACACGGACCTGTCCCCGGTGGGGGCGAAGGTCGCGCTCGGCAGGGTCGGCAGACCGGAGGAGATCGCCGGCCTGGTCGCGTTCCTCGCCAGCGACGACAGCTCGTACAGCACGGGTGCCGAGTTCGTCGCCGACGGCGGTGCCACGGCGACCCACGCGCTGAAGGTGTAGGGCGCGGGCCGGCCGACACAGGAGGTGGCATGACCGCACGGGTGGGGTCCATCCCGGGTACCGCCGCGCTCAGCCAGGTCGGCCGGCTGGCGACCCTCTCGTGGGAGGTGCTCGTCGCCATCCCGCGCAGGCCGTTCCAGTGGCGCGAGTGGATTCAGCAGTGCTGGTTCTTCGCCAGCGTCACGATCCTGCCGACCGCGTTGGTGGCCATCCCGTTCGGCGCGGTGATCGCACTGCAGCTCGGGTCGCTCACGCAGCAGATCGGCGCGCAGTCGTTCACCGGTGCCGCGAGTGCGCTGGCGATCGTGCAGCAGGCGAGTCCGCTCATCACGGCGCTGCTCGTGGCCGGCGCGGGTGGCAGCGCGGTCTGCGCCGACATCGGAGCGCGCAAGATCCGCGAGGAGATCGACGCGATGGAGGTGCTCGGGGTCAACCCGATCCAGCGGCTCGTCGTGCCGAGGGTGCTGGCCGCGATCGTCGTGTCGGTGTTGCTCAACGGGCTCGTGAGCGTCGTCGGAGTGCTCGGCGGCTACTTCTTCAACGTCGTGATGCAGGGCGGCACTCCGGGTGCCTACCTGGCGAGCTTCAACGCGCTCGCCCAGCTGCCCGACCTGTGGATCAGCGAGTTCAAGGCGGTGATCTACGGATTCTTCGCCGGTGTCGTCGCCGCCTTCCGCGGCCTGAACCCCGCGGGCGGCCCGAAGGGGGTCGGCGACGCGGTCAACCAGGCGGTCGTCATCACGTTCCTGCTGCTGTTCCTCATCAACGTCGTCCTCACCGCCGTGTACCTGAAGATCGTCCCCCCGAAGGCCCTGTGAGAGGTGCGGTGAGGCCATGACGACCACCCGGGTCCGACCGGACAGCGCGCCCACGGGCGATCGACGCAGCACCGACGAGCGTGTGCTGGAGGCGATCGCCCGTCCCGGCGCGATGCTCGAGGGGCTCGGCACCCAGTTGTTGTTCTACGTCAAGGTGCTGGCGTGGGTGCCGCGGACGATCCGCCGCTACAGCAAGGAAACGCTGCGGCTGCTGACGGAGGTGTGCTTCGGCACCGGGGGCCTGGCCGTCATCGGCGGCACGCTCGGCGTGATGGTGGGCATGACCCTGTTCACCGGCCTCATCGTCGGCATCCAGGGCTACGCCGCCCTCGAACAGCTCGGCACGGCCGCGCTGACGGGGTTCATCTCGGCGTACTTCAACACCCGCGAGGTCGCACCGCTGGCCGCCGGGTTGGCGCTCTCGTCCACTGTGGGCTGCGGGTTCACGGCCCAGCTGGGCGCGATGCGGATCTCCGAGGAGATCGACGCGATGGAGGTCATGGGCGTGCCGAGCCTGCCATACCTCGTGACCACCCGCGTGATCGCGGGCGTGACGGCCGTGATCCCGCTGTACGCCGTGGGTCTGCTGTCGTCGTACCTGGCGTCCCGGCAGGTGACGATCTGGATGTACGGCCAGTCCGCGGGCACCTACGACCACTACTTCCACCTGTTCCTGCCACCGGAGGACGTGCTGTGGTCCTTCGGCAAGGTGATCATCTTCAGCACGATCGTGATCATGTCGCACTGCTTCTACGGCTACTTCGCGCGCGGCGGGCCCGCGGGGGTCGGCGTCGCGGTCGGCAGGGCGGTACGGACGTCGATCGTGCTGGTCGCGGTGCTGGACTTCTTCCTGAGCCTGGCCATCTGGGGCGCGACCACGACGGTGAGGTTGTCGGGATGACGGCCACGCGCTCGGCGGTGTTGCGCAGGCTCGGGCTCCAGGTTCTGGGGCTCGTGTTCCTCGTGGTGTCCGCACTGTTCATCGCCACCACCGTGGCGATCTACAACAAGGAGTTCTCCGACGACGTGCTGGTACGGCTCGAGACCGACACGGCGGGGAACCAGATGCGCGAGGGCGCCGACGTGAAGGTACGCGGCCTTCGGGTCGGGGAGGTGCGTTCCATCACCACCGACTCGTCGAAGGCCGTGCTGGAGTTGGCGATCGAACGCGACCGCATCGGCGCCGTGCCGTCGAACGTGTCGGCAAGGCTGCTGCCGAAGACGCTGTTCGGGGAACGCTACGTGGCCCTCCGGATTCCCGGCGACGGCAGTGACGCCAGCGAAACCGACTCCGCCGAAACCGACTCCGCCGTAAGCGACACGGGTGGTTCCCGGCCGCTCGCGGAGGGGGACGTCATCCCCCAGGACCGCAGCGAATCGGCGGTGGAACTCGAACGCGTGCTGTCCAATGTGCTCCCCCTGTTGCAGGCGGTCGAACCGCAGAAGCTGGCGGGAACCCTGTCCGCGGTGTCGACGGCGCTGGAGGGGCGCGGCGAGCAGCTGGGCGAGACGCTCGTGGACCTGTCGGACTACCTGCGGGAGTTCAACCCCTCCCTGCCGGATCTGTCCCACGACATCGAGGCGGTCGCCGACGTCGCGGGGGCCTACGATGCGGCGGCCCCCGATTTCCTCGCCGCCATGCGGGATCTGACGACGACCACCCGCACGATCGTGGAGAAGCGGAAGGGCCTCGCCGCGGTGTACGACAGCGTCTCGGGTGCCTCCGGGGATCTCGAGCGGTTCCTGTCCGCCAACGAGCACAACATCATCCACCTCTCGGCCAGCTCCCAGTCCACACTGGACGTCCTGGCGAAGTATGCCCCGCAGTACCCGTGCATGTTCCGGCAGTTCGCCGAGGCGGTGCCCAACGCCAAGCGGGCGTTCGGTACCGGCGACGACGAGATGAACCACGTCGTCATCCGGATGCTGGCCGACAACAGGGGCAAGTACGAACCGGGTGTCGACGAACCCCGGTACGACGACAAACGCGGACCGCGCTGCTATCCGCAGATGGTCCCGCCGGACCGGTTCCCGCAGTACCCGCCGGAGGGGCCGCTCGAGGACGGTTCGACGCATCCCGCGCCGTCGAAGAACTCCGGGCCGCTGCCGGGTCCGGTCCTCGGGTACGACGTGCCGTTCCCCGCCGACGGGGACGACGAGGCCGCCCTGCGCGGAGGGTCCGGCGGCGGCCACCAGAACGATGGCCACCAGAACGACGGCGCGCAGAACGACGGAGCGCAGGACGAGGGCCAGCAGAACGACGGCCAGCAGGGAGCCGGCGCACAGGGAGGTGGCGCGTCCGGACCGGGCAGAGTGTCCTCACCGGCCAACTCGCCGGAGGAACTGCGCCTGATCGCCGTGTTGCAGTCCGCGCAGACGGGGATCGCGCCGGACGAGCTGCCGGGTTGGGGCGGCGTGCTGCTCGGGCCGCTGTACCGAGGGGCCACGGTGGAGCTGCGATGAGAAGCTACGTGCCTGCCCTGATCCGGATCGCGGTGTTCGCCGCGGTGACCGTGCTGCTGACCGGGATCCTGGCCGCGACCATCGCCAACACCACGTTCGGCCCCTCGGCCGGATACACCGCGCGGTTCGCCGACGCGTCCGGTCTGCACGAGGGCGACGACGTGCGCATGTCCGGGGTCAAGATCGGCCAGGTGCAACGCATCTCGGTGGGTGAGGACAACCGCGCCGACGTCCACTTCGACATCCACGGCGAGCGCCGACTGCCCGGCCTGGTCACGGCCACCGTGAAGTACCGGAACCTCATCGGCCAGCGATACCTGTCGCTGAGCGCCGACGTGCCCGAGTCCCCGCCGCTCGAACCGGGCGGAACCATCCCGGTCGAGCGCACACAGCCCGCCCTGAACCTGACGGTGCTGTTCAACGGCTTCCAGCCGCTGTTGCGGGCCCTCGAGCCGGAGCAGGTGAACCAGTTGTCGTACCAGATCATCCGCGTGTTCCAGGGCGAGGGCGGCACGGTACGCAGTCTCCTGTCGCACACCGCGTCCCTGACCTCGACGCTGTCGAAGAAGGACGAGGTCATCGGCCGCACCATCGACAACCTCAATCGCGTGCTGACGACGGTCAACGACCGCACGCCACAGGTGAAGAACCTGCTGTCGACGACCCAGCGCCTCGTGTCGGGCCTGGCCGAGCAGCGTAAGCCGATCGGCGAGGCCGTCTCGGGGCTTGGCGACCTGACCGAGGCGACCTCCGGTCTGCTGGCCGACGCGCGTGAGCCCCTGCGCCGCGACGTGGCCGGACTCCGCGACCTCGCGAGCGGTCTGGCGGGCTCGCGCGAGTTGATCGACGAGGTCCTGACCACGCTGCCCGGCCACCTGAACAAGTTCACCCGCGCGGTCAGCTACGGCAGCTGGTTCAACTACTACCTGTGCGATCTGCGCGGAACGATCGGCGTGAAATCCCTCAACGTCGAGGTGCCGATCCTGCCGCTGCCCGCGACCCAGCAGCCGGAGAGGTGTCAGGTCGAATGAAGCCGCTCAAGGAACGCAACCAGGCGCTCGTCGGACTGGTCAGCCTCACGCTCGTGGCACTCGCCATCGTGACGGCATACCGCTTCGACGACATCCCCCTGCTCAACGACCGCACGACGTACTCCGCGCACTTCGCCGAGTCGGCCGGGCTGGCCGCGGGCAACGAGGTGCAGGTCGCGGGCGTGAAGGTGGGCGAGGTCGACGAGGTGGTGCTGGACGGCACCCACGTGCGGGCGACCTTCTCGCTCGAGGGGATCGACTCGTCGCGGATCGGCACCGAGACCACCGCGTCGATCGAGATCAAGACGTTGCTGGGGGAGAAGTACCTGGCGCTGCGGCCGAAAGGCGGCGGCACGCACGACCCGGGCGATGCGATCCCGGTCGCGCGCACCGAGACGCCGTTCGAACTGCAGGACGCCTTCGACCAGCTCTCGGGCACGGTGGGCGAGATCGACACCGACCAGCTCGCGCGCAGCTTCGACGTCGTGTCCGAGACGTTCGCCGACACCCCACAGTCCATGAAGGACGCACTGACGGGCCTGTCGGCGTTGTCGCAGACGGTGTCCTCGCGGGACGAGGAGCTGTCGCGCCTGCTGTCGAACACCAGGGAGATCACCGGGACGCTCAACAGCCGCAACCGTCAACTGCGCACCGTCATCGAGGACGGCAACCTGCTGCTGACCGAACTGCAGAACCGTCGACAGGCCATCAACCGGCTGCTGCGCGGAACCACGAGCGTGGCCGGCCAGCTCTCGGCGGTGGTCTCGGAGAACCGGAAGCAGCTGCGCCCCGCGCTGCGGGAACTCGGCAAGGTCACCGACGTCCTGCAACGCAACCAGGACAACCTCGACCGGGGGCTCGAACTGCTGGCGCCGTTCACGCGTCTCGGTACCAACGTCACCGGTAACGGGCGGTGGTTCGAGGGCTACATCTGCGGTCTGCTCCCGCCGACGATCAACACCGGCACCGGCTACGAGTACAACTCCGAGGGGTGCGTGAGTGACGTCGCGGCACCGGATCAGGGCGTGGGAGGTGGCCGATGACCGGTGTGCTGACGAGGGACACCCGCGCGGGCCGCAGCCTCTACCGGTGGCTGGCCACCGCGTGCGTGGCCGCGCTGCTGCTCAGCGGTGGTCTCTGGTGGATGCTCAGGGAACAGACCGGCCTGCGCGTCACCGCCCACTTCGACCGTGCCGTCGGCCTGTACGCCGGATCGTCGGTGCGGGTGCTGGGCATCGAGGTCGGGGAGATCACCCGGGTCGAGCCGCGGGGCAGGCAGGTGGTCGTCGACATGCAGGTCGACGAGGGCGTGCGGATCCCCGCCGACGCCGACGCGGTCGTCGTGGCGCCGAGCCTCGTCAGCGACCGCTACGTGCAGCTCACGCCCGTCTACGACGGCGGGCCCGTGATGCGCTCGGCCGCCCGGATCCCCCTGGAGCGCACCGCTACCCCCATGGAGATCGACGACCTCTACCGCAGCCTCGACGAACTGTCCACGGCGCTCGGGCCGGCCGGGGCCAACTCCGACGGTGCGCTCTCGCGCGCGCTCGACACCGCGGCGGCGAACCTCGACGGCAACGGGGAGAACCTCAACACGACCGTCACGCGACTGTCCGAACTGGCCACGACGCTGGACGGGTCCAAGGGCGATCTGTTCGGCACCGTGCGCAACCTGCAGCGGTTCACGAAGGTGCTGGCCGACAGCGACGCGCAGCTGAACAGCTTCTACTCGCGGCTGAACCAGGTGAGCGGATTCCTGGCCGAGGACTCCGACGAGGTCGGCAGGGCGCTGTCGTCGCTCGGCACGGCGCTCGGCAGGGTGAAGGGTTTCGTCGGCGAGAACCGGGAGGAGCTGGGCCGCAACGTCTCGAAGCTGGAGGGCATCACCCGGGTACTGGTGGACCAGCGCGCCGCCGTCGCCGAGATTGCCGACGTGGCCCCACTCGGCCTGTCGAACTTCATCAACTCCTACGACGCGGCGTCCGGGTCGATCGCCATCCGCTACAACCTCAACGAGCTGACGAACCCGTTGATGACGACGGCGTGCAAGCTCACCGACTCGTTGACCGATCGGCAGCTGCCGGACGCACTGACGAAGCTGTGCGACATCCTCGGGCCCGTGGTCGACGGGGTGGCCAAGGCCCCGTCGGTGTCGCAGCTGCTCGCCTCGATCCAGAGCGGCGAGCTGCCGCCGCTTCCGCTGCCGTTGATCGTCGCACCAGGGGGCAGGTCATGACCGCCGTCGCCGCGATGCGCGGACGGCTGCGGCCGGTGGATACCCGGAGCCCCGCCGCGGGACGCCGACCGCGGCGGGGGCCGCGGATGCTGCTCGTGTGCCTGATGCTGCTCGTCGCAGGCTGCGGGGACGGCGGTTTCTCCGGGCTGTACAACGCGCCGTTGCCCGGCGGGGCTGACCTCGGTGACCACCCGTACCGCGTCACCGTGCGCTTCGAGGACGTGCTCGACCTGGTGCCGCAGGCGGCCGTGAAGGTCAACGACGTCGCGGTGGGCAGGGTCGAACGGGTGCGGCTGGCGCCCGACGGCCGCTCGGCGCTCGTCGACCTGGCCGTGAGCGGCGACGTGCGCCTTCCGGCCGACGCCTCGGCCGAACTGCGCCAGTCGAGCATGCTGGGGGAGAAATTCGTCGAGCTGAGCCCGCCTCAGCAGGGCGGAAGGGGAACGCTCGCCGAGGGTGCGGTCATCCCGCTCGACCGCACCAACCGCAACCCCGAGGTCGAGGAGGTGCTCGGTGCGCTGTCGTTGCTGCTCAACGGGGGCGGGGTCCAGCAGCTGCGCGACATCGTCGGCGAACTCAACGAGGCACTGACGGGTAACGCGCCGGAGATCAAGGCGTTGCTGTCGCGTGTGGACCACCTCGCGAGCACCTTGGACGAACAGCGCGGGGACATCGTGCGGGCCATCGACGGAGTGCACGCACTGTCCCGCACGCTCTCGACCCAGCGCGGCGACCTCGCCACGGCGCTGGAGCACCTCGAACCGGGACTGAAGGTGGTGTCCGGACAGCGCAGGCAACTGGTCGGGATGCTGAACTCGCTGCGGACGCTCTCGGGCACCGGAACGCGGGTCGTCAACGCGAGCAAGGACAGTATCGTGGCCAACCTGCGGGCCTTGGCACCGACGTTGGAGAAACTCGCCGAGACCGGAGCCGACCTGCCCGAGGCGATGCAGTTGCTGCCGAGCTATCCGATCCCGGTGTTCGGCAATTCGATCATGCACGGCGACTACGCCAACGTCAGTGTCCGGCTGGACCTGCAGCTGGACGCGATCCTGGAGAACATCCTGAACGCGCGCAGGCCGGCGGTGCAGCTTCCCCACGACGACGGCACCGGTGCCGACGGTGCGATTCCGTTCAACGAAGGGGAGAACCCGCCGCCGTTGCCGCTGCCCGACCCGTCCGCACCGTCGGGACAGGACGGTGCCGGCGCGCCGGGAGCGCGGAGCAACGGCGGCCTCGACGGTCTGCTCGGCGGGCTCGTGGGAGGTGGCGGCTGATGCGCCTGCAACGCAAGAACCGGGTCCAACTGGTCGTCTTCGGCGTGATCTCGCTGTTGGCGGTGGGATACGCGGGCGGCAACTACGCCGGACTGGACCGGCTGCTGGGTGCACGCGGCTACGTCGTGCACGTCACGCTCGAGGAGTCGGGTGGAATCTTCGAGAACGCCGAGGTCGCGTATCGGGGCGTGACCGTCGGCAGGGTCGCCGAGCTGCACCTGGCCGACACGGGCGTCACCCTCGATCTGGACATCGAGGAGGGCGGTCCGCCGATTCCCGCCGACAGTGACGCCGTGGTGGCGAACCGGTCGGCCGTCGGTGAGCAATATGTCGACCTGCGGCCGAGCTCCGACGGCGGTCCGTACCTGCGCGCCGGATCGAGGATCGACAGTGCGCGCACCGACACGCCCGTCTCACCGGACACCCTGCTGGCCGGCCTCGACAAACTCGTGTCCAGTGTGGATCCCCGGTCGCTGCGGACGGTCGTCGGCGAGCTCGACACGGCCTTCACCGGAGCGGGCCCCGAACTCGGCCGGCTGTTGGAGGCATCGGGATCGCTGACCACCGAGGCCAGGCGTGCGCTGCCGCAGACGGCGCAGTTGTTGCGGGACAGCAGGACGGTGCTCGACACCCAGCGGCGCAACTCCGAGCAGCTGGCCTCGATCGCGAGCGGATTCCGCGACATCGCCGCGCAACTGAAGGACTCCGACGCCGATCTGCGGACCGTCGTCGACCGCGCCCCGGGTGCGAGCGAAGAGATCTCCACACTGCTGGCCGATTCGGGCACGAGCCTGAGCGTGCTCATCGCCAATCTGCTGACGACCTCGCAGGTCTTGGAGCCACGGTCGGACGCACTCGAGCACATGATGGTGGCGCTGCCGATGGTGTCGGGCTTCGCCCGTTCGGTCGTGTCGAACGGCGAGGGGCATCTCGGGTTCGTGCCGACGTTCTTCGACCCGCACAGCTGCACCAAGGGTTACGAGGGCACCCAGCGCAGGCCAGCCGATGACACGCGCGACCTCCCGCCGAACACCGACGCCTACTGCGCCGAACCGCCCGGGAGCCCGAGCAACGTGCGCGGCGCGCAGAACGCACCGGTGGCGGGCGATCCGGTGCAGATCCCCGATTCCGGCGGGAGCGGCAGCGGTGACGGGGGATCCCGTGGGGGTGAGGACGCGCGGGACACGGCCGGTGGTGCTGCCGACGGTGGCGGGGTGAAGCTCCCCGGGCTGCTGGAGTTCACCGACTCCGATGCCGAGTCCGGCCGGGGTGGCGGTGACGCGGGGCGCGGCGCGGACCGCCGGAACACCGGGGGCTTCGACGACCTGCTGGGGGTGGGCCGATGACGGAGCGCACGCGCAGCCGGATGCGGAGTGCCGCGGCGCGGACGGTCGGTCTCGCGGGCCGGGACCGGACGACGGCGGTGCTGGTGACGGTGGCGGTACTCGCCGCCGCCTGCTGCGCGGGCTTCGGCGTGCGGTGGTGGGCGGCCGCGGCAAGCGCGGACGCCAGGGGCGCGGACGCGCGGGAGACCGCTCTGCGGGACGGCTCCCGCGCGCTGGAGATCCTCCACACGATCGACCACCGCACCGCAGAATCCGATGTGGACCGGTGGTTGACCGTCACCGGCGGGACGTTGCACCGGAACCTGGCCGGGGACGTCGACGAACACGTCGGCAGGGCCGAGCGGGGGCGCACCGACGCGTCGGCGTCGACCGTCCGCGCCGCACTGTCCGAACTGGACGCCACGAAGGGAACCGCGCGGCTGCTCACGGTCCTGCGGATCGACCTCTCCGGGGCAGGCGAGGCGGATCCGCGGACGCGGCGCAGCGGCCTGCTGGCGACACTGGCCAGGGACGGGGACGTGTGGAAGGTGACCGGCGTCCAGGAGGTGGGCTCGTGAGCACGACGACCCGTACCCCGTCCCCCTCGTCCACCCCCTCTCCGGTCCCGCGCGCAGGCGCGTCGACGAAGGCCCGCGCGGGCGGGGGCCGGTCGCGGCGGCCCGGACCGGCCAGGGCGACGGTGCTCGGCGCGTTGGCCGCGGTGTGTGTGGTGCTAGCCGCGGCGGCGGCGTGGACGGCGCTGGGTGCGCTGTCGGCGACCCCCGACGATCGTGCGCACATCGATGGGCCCTCCACCGAGCGGGTGTCCGAGGACATCGCCGCAGGCGTGGCCGCGGTGCTGTCGTACGACCACGCCGACCTGGGCCGGACGAGCCGCGCGGCCGAACGCGTGCTCGCCGGCGACGCGTTGCGCAGGCACCGGGCGAGCTTCACCGAGATCGAGCGGGCCGCGCAGCGACCCGGCCACCGGGACCTCGTGCGGTCGACGACCGTGCGCTCGGTCGGCGTGCGCACGCTGACCGGCGGCCGCGCGGAGGCACTCGTGCTGGCCGACCGCCGTGACCTGGACGAACGGATGCGCCCGCGGTCCTCGAGCGTGGTGTGGGTCGAGGTCGTCGCCGTGCGGAGTGCGGGCGCATGGCGTATCACCGAGATGACGCCGGTCTGATCCGAGCCGTCGCGGTGGTCCGGGACGGCCGGGAGGGCGCGCGTTGCCAGAAAGTGAAACACGTTCTAGTCTGATCGTTGATCATGGCCGGGCCGTCGCGGAAGGGGTGAGCGGGTGCGCATCGCGTTGCTGTCGTACCGGAGCAAACCGCACTGCGGCGGGCAGGGCGTGTACGTGCGCCACCTCAGCAGGGGACTGGCCGAACTCGGCCACGACGTCGAGGTGTTCTCCGGCCAGCCGTACCCGGAGCTCGACGATCCGGTGCGGCTCACCCGGGTGCCGAGTCTCGACCTGTACCGCGATCCCGACCCGTTCCGCACGCCCGCGCTCGGTGAGTACCGGGACGCGCTGGACCTGCTCGAGGTCGCGACGATGTGGACAGCCGGATTCCCCGAACCGCTGACCTTCAGCCTGCGTGCGGCGCGGCTCCTGCGCGCCCGGGCCCACGAGTTCGACGTCGTGCACGACAACCAGTGCCTCGGCTACGGCCTGCTCTCGCTGCGCGGTGCCGGTCTGCCCCTGGTGGCCACCGTGCACCATCCGATCACCCGCGACCGCGCGGCCGACCTGGCCGCGCGGGGAAGGGCGCCGTGGCGCAGGCTCGCGGTGCACCGCTGGTACGGCTTCGTGAGCATGCAGGCTCGGGTCGCCCGGCGCATTCCCCGCCTCATCACGGTCTCGCAGGCCTCCGCCGAGGACATCGCCACCGACTTCCGGGTGCCGCGCGAACGGCTGACCACCGTCCCGCTGGGCGTCGACACCGACCTGTTCCGGCCCGCGGGCCCCCGCGTACCGGGGCGCATCGTCGCGGTCGCCAGTGCGGACGTGCCGCTGAAAGGGGTGCGTCATCTGCTGGAGGCCGTCGCCAAGCTGCGGGCCGAACGCGAGGTCGAGCTCGTGCTGGTCAGCAGGCTGGCCGAGGACGGCCCCACGCGGGCGCTGATCGACGAACTGGCGATCGGCGACGTGGTGCGCGCGGTGCACGGACTCCCGGACGCCGAGCTCGCCCGGCTGCTGGCCTCGGCCGAGGTCGCGTGCGTTCCCTCGCTGTACGAGGGGTTCTCGCTGCCGACCGTCGAAGCCATGGCGTGCGGTACGCCCCTCGTGGTGAGCAGGGCGGGCGCGTTGCCCGAGGTCGTCGGCGACTGCGGCCGGCTCGTGCCGCCCGGTGACACCGAGGCACTCGCCCGCGAACTGGGCGTCGTGCTCGGCGAACCGGGTCTGCGTGCCCATCTCGGCGAGGCGGGCCGCGCGCGGGCGCTCGAACGCTACAGCTGGCGCTCGGTCGCGGCCTCCACAGTGGACACCTATCGCCAGGCGATCGAAGGGCGGAACACATGCTGACGGTGGACTTCGACCGGCTGGGGATCGGCCCCGGCACCCGCGTGATCGACGTCGGATGCGGCGCGGGCAGGCACGCGTTCGAGGCCTATCGCCGGGGCGCCGACGTCGTCGCGTTCGACCGGGACGAACCGGCACTGGCCGAGGTCGAGACGATGTTCGCCGCCATGGCGGCCGAGGGCGAGGCGCCCGAAGGGGCCCGCGCGACCACGGTGGCCGGCGATGCGCTGGCGCTGCCGTATCCCGAGGCGTCGTTCGACTGCGTGATCGCCTCGGAGATCCTCGAACACGTGCCGGAGGACGAGCGGGCGATCGCCGAACTCGTCCGCGTCACCCGCCCGGGCGGGACGGTGGCCGTGACCGTTCCGCGGTGGCTGCCCGAACGCGTCTGCTGGCTGCTGTCGGATGCCTACCACCAGGTGGAGGGTGGGCACGTGCGGATCTACCGCGGCGACGAACTGCGCACCAAACTGCGCGCAGCGGGGCTGCGGCCCGTCGCCGGCGAACACGCGCACGCCCTCCACTCGCCGTACTGGTGGCTCAAGTGCGCCGTCGGGACCGACAACGACGACCATCCGTTGGTCAAGGCCTACCACCGGGTCCTCGTGTGGGACCTGCTGCACGCGCCGTGGCCGACCCGGCTGGCCGAGCGGGTGCTCGATCCGGTGCTCGGCAAGAGTCTCGCCGTGTACTCGGTGAAGGATCCACCCGCGCCGTCGACGCGCGAGCGCGGCCGAAACGCGGCCGAGGGTGGGGAGGTCGCCGTTGCCGCCGACTGACCCGCCCGAGGTACCGGGAGTGCTCAGCGCGGCAGAGGTCGACGCGACGGCACGGGCGATCGCGCGGGCACAGGAGCCCTCCGGGGCGATTCCCTGGTTCCCCGGCGGGCACACCGATCCGTGGGACCACGTCGAGTCGGCGATGGCACTGACGGCCGCCGGCCGCTACGACGAGGCGGCGGCCGCCTACGCGTGGTGCAGGCGCACCCAGCGCGCGGACGGGTCGTGGCCGGCCAAGGTCGTCGGCGGCCGGGTCGAGGACGCCGTCACCGACACCAACTTCTGCGCCTACGTCGCCGTGGGCGTGTGGCACCACCTGATCGCGACCGGCGACGAGGAATTCGCCGCGGCCATGTGGCCCGTCGTGCGCGCGGCCGTCGACCTCGTACTGGACGGACAACGGGAACGCGGCGAGCTCGTGTGGGCCCGCGGCCCGGCAGGCTGGGCCGACGAGGCGTTGCTGTCGGGATGTTCGAGCATCCACCAGAGCCTGCGGTGCGCGCTCGCGCTCGCCGAGTACGTCGAGCGGCCGCAACCGGACTGGGAGGTGGCCCTCGGCAGGCTCGTCCACACGCTGCGCGCGCATCCCGAGGCGTTCGCCGACAAGGACCGGTACTCGATGGACTGGTACTACCCGGTGCTCGGCGGGGCCGTGCGGGGACGGTCCGGACTCGACCGGATCCACCGGCGCTGGCCCGACTTCGTCGTCGACGGGCTCGGCGTCCGCTGCGTGGCCGACCGGCCGTGGGTGACCGGGGCCGAGACCTGCGAGCTCGTGCTCAGCCTCGACGCGCTCGGACGTCGCGGCCCGGCACGCGAGATGCTCGCCGCGATGCAGCACCTGCGCGAGTCGGACGGCTCGTACTGGACGGGGTACGTCTACGCCGACGGCAAGCGCTGGCCGGAGGAACGCACCACGTGGACGGGAGCCGCCGTGGTGCTGGCGGCCGACGCACTGGCCGGCACCAGCGCGACGTCGGGCATCTTCCGCGGCGACGCTCCTCCGGCGGCGCTGCCCGCCGGACTGCCCGTCGGCGGCAGTGACTGCGGATGCGACGCCTACGTCACCGGCGTGCCCGGCTGACCGTCGATGCGCCGCAGCACCCGCAGTGACCCGCTCGCCGCGTGCTCGGCGAACTGACCGGAGGCGAGTGCTCGCCGGAAGATGTGGAACGGTGGACGGCCGCCGTCCCGGGGGTCGGGGAAGACGTCGTGGATCGCGAGCAGTCCGCCGCGGCGCACCCATGGGGCCCACCCGGTCAGGTCGGCGTCGGCCGCCTCCTCGGTGTGCCCGCCGTCGATGAACACCAGATCCACGGGTGTCCGCCACAGGGCCGCGACGTCGGGGGAGCGGCCGACGATCGCCACCACCGTGTCCTCCAGTCCGGCCTCGGCGATCGTGCGCCGGAACGTGCCCAGCGTGTCGAGGCGTCCGGTGTGCGGGTCGACCAGGGCCGGATCGTGATACTCCCAGCCGGGTTGGTGTTCCTCGGACCCCCGGTGATGGTCGACGGTGACCACGCGGGCGCCCGTGCGCGCGGCCGCCGCGCCGAGGAACACCGTCGACTTGCCGCAGTAACTGCCGATCTCCACCGCGACCGGGCGGGTGCCGGTGCGGTCCGGGGTGCGGGCGGCGACGGCGTCCTCGAGTGCCCGGCACAGCGCCAGTCCCTCGTCGGTGGGCAGGAAACCGGGCGCGGCGACGGCGTGGGCGAGCAGCTCGTCGGAGATGTCGGGCATGCGAGCCGAGCGTAGGCCCGGCCGTGCCGGGGCTCAACCTCTTCCCCCGGTGGAACGTGATGGCGTCCGGCGCGCTGCATGGGGCGGGTTCCGGTGCCGGCCGGCCGGGACCGGTCGACGTCAAGAGTTGAAACATGTTTCAGTTATCGGCATGATGTGGGACGGCGGTGCGGCAGCGAACCGGCGGCCGCACGCCGCGGCACTGTCCGACGACGAACGGGGCGCCGATGACGGGGAACCGGGACTGGGACGCCGAGGCCGACGTGGTGATCGTCGGATTCGGCGGTGCGGGGGCGTGTGCCGCGGTCGAGGCCTGTGACGCGGGCGCCGACGTCCTCGTGCTCGATCGGTTCCGGGGTGGCGGGGCGACGGCCATCAGCGGCGGTGTCGTCTACGCCGGTGGTGGTACCGACCACCAGCACGCGGCCGGATTCACCGACACCACCGAGGCGATGCTCGACTACCTGCGGCTCGAAACCGCGGGCGTCGTCTCCGACGAGACCCTCGGCCGGTTCTGCGCGCAGAGCCTGGACAACCTGCGGTGGCTCGAGCGGCACGGCGTGCCGTTCGAGGGCAGCATGGCGCCGCGCAAGACGTCGTACCCGACCAACGAGCACTACCTGTACTACTCGGGCAACGAGCTGGCTCCGCCGTTCTCGGAGGTGGCGCCGCCCGCCCCGCGAGGGCATCGGGCCAAGGGCAAGGGGGTCTCGGGCAAACCGCTGTTCGCGGCGCTGCGCAGGGCGGTGGCCCGCAGGCCCATCGGGGTGCGCACCCAGACCAGGGCCACCCGGCTGATCACCGACGGCGAGCGCGTCGTCGGGGTGGAGGCCGACGAGATCCGCGGCACTCTCGCGCGAGGGCTGCATCGCCTGCTGGCGGCCGCCAATCTCAAACTCAACATCTATTACCGCCCCCTCGGCCGGATACTGGACCGCCCGATCCGGCGCTTCGAACGCGACCATGTCGTGCGCCGCCGGTTCCGCGCCCGCCGGGGCGTCGTGCTCGCCGCGGGCGGATTCGTGTTCAACCGGCCGCTGCTCGCCCGGCACGCGCCCGCGTACCGGCGCGGCTCCTCGCTCGGCACCATCGGCGACGACGGCAGCGGCATCGCCCTTGGCGAGCAGGTGGGTGGGCAGACCGACCGCATGCACCGGGTGTCGGCGTGGCGGTTCTACAACCCGCCGCTGGCGATGGTCGAGGGCGTACTGGTCAACAACCGCGGGCAGCGGATCTGCAACGAGACCTACTACGGCGCCCGCATCGGCGACCACGTGGCGCGCCAACCGGACTCGGAGGCGTACCTGATCATCGACGAGCGCATCCGCGCCGAGGCCAAACGGCAGGTGCCGCGGCAGACCCTGTGGTTCCAACGGCTCCAGGCCGAGTACGTACTGCGCATCGGCCACGAGAAGGCCGAGGACCTCGCGACGTTGGCCCGCCGCCGAGGGATCGACGCCGGCGGGCTCGTACGCACGGTCGAGTCGTACAACGCCGACGCCCGCGCGGGCACCCGCGACCGCATGGGCAAGGATCCCGAGCACGTGCGCCCCCTGGAGCGCGGCCCGTTCTACGCCATCGACTGCTCGCTGCGGACCCAGCCCGCGTTCCCCATCCCGATGATCACCCTCGGCGGCCTGGTGGTCGACGAAGCGACCGGCGCGGTGGTCCGCGGCGACGGTGCGGCCGTGCCCGGACTCTACGCGGCCGGGCGTACCGCGGTCGGCGTGTGCTCGGAGTCGTACGTGAGCGGACTGTCCCTTGCGGACTGTGTGTTCTCGGGCAGGCGCGCGGCCGCGGCGCTGACCGAGCAGCGGCACCACGAGAAGGAGGAGACGTGAGGATCGTCGTCGACTGGGATCTGTGCGAGGCCAACGGCATCTGCGAGGCCGTCGCGCCGGACGTCTTCGAACTGGACGAGGACGAGAACCTGCTGATCAAGGCCCAACCGAACGCCGAAACCGTGGACGCGGTGCGGCAGGCCGTCGCCTCGTGCCCCAAGGCGGCACTGTCTCTCGACGAGTCGGAGCAGCGGTGACCCCGGGCGCCGTCGACGGCGGGAACGCAGGCGGGGGCGAGGAGTTCGACGTCGTCGTGGTGGGCAGCGGTGCGGCCGGGATGACCGCGGCCCTTCGTGCTGCCCACAGTGGACTGTCCACGGTGGTCGTGGAGAAGGCCGCCGCGTTCGGCGGGTCGACCGCCAGGTCGGGCGGTGGGGTGTGGGTCCCCGGCAACGATGCGTTGCGCAGGGCCGGGGTCGCCGACACACCGGAGGAGGCCAGGGACTACCTGCGCACCATCGTCGGCGACGTGGCCGACCCCGACCGCATCGACGCCTACCTCGAGCGTGGCCCCGAGGTGCTGCGCTTCGTCGAACGCACCACACCGCTGCGGCTGGCGTGGGTGCGCGGCTACTCCGACTACTACCCGGAAGCCCCTGGCGGCAAGGTGGTGGGCAGATCGGCCGAGCCGAAACCCGTCGACGCCCGGTTGCTCGGCGACGAACGTGCCCGCCTCGAACGGCCCTACAGCGCGCCGCCGCTCGGCGTTCCCCTCGGTCAGGCAGACTACCGGTGGCTGAGCCTCATCGCCCGGCACCCCCGGGGCGTGCTGACCCTGTTGAGTCTCGGACTGCGGTGGCTCGCGGGACTGGCGCGCGGCAGGCGGCAGCTCACCATGGGACAGGCCATTGCGGCGGCGTTGCGCGTCGGCCTCCTGCGTGCGGGGGTCGAGGTGCGTCTCGAACGGCCCCTCGTGCGGCTGCACACGGGTCCGGACCCCGGCGCGAGGGGATCGGCGGGCCGCGAGCGGGTCGACGGGGTGGTCGTGACCGAGGACGGCCGTGAGGTGCTGATCCGTGCTCGCCGCGGGGTCGTGCTCGCCGCGGGCGGATTCGAACACAACGCCGAGCTCAGGCAGCGCTACCAGCGGGCGCCGATCGGTACGGAGTGGACGGTCGGGGCGAAGGCCAACACCGGCGACGCGATCACGGCGGCGATGGACGTCGGTGCCGCCGTCGACCTCATGGACGACGCATGGTGGGGCCCGTCGATCCCACTGCCCGGCGGACCGTGGTTCGCGTTGGCCGAACGGTCGCGGCCCGGCTGCGTGATGGTCAACGACCGCGGCAGGCGGTTCGGCAACGAGTCGGCGCCCTACGTGGACGCGGTCCACGCGATGTACGGCGGTGAGCACGGCCGCGGGGACGGGCCGGGGGAGAACATCCCCACGTGGCTCGTGTTCGACCAGCGTTACCGCAACCGGTACATGTTCACCGGGCTCGGGCCGCGGCAGGCGCTGCCCGGCCGCTGGTTCAAGCACGGCGTGGTGGTCCGGGCCGACACGATCGCCGAGCTCGCCGACCGCATGGGTGTGCCGGCCGAGAACCTCGAATCCACTGTGGAGCGGTTCAACGGGTTCGCCCGCGCGGGCGAGGACCTCGACTTCGGCCGTGGCCGGAGCCGCTACGACCACTACTACGGCGATCCGCGGAACAAGCCCAACCCGAGTCTGGGCGAACTGAACCAGGCGCCGTACTACGCGGTGAAGATGGTTCCGGGGGATCTGGGCACCAAGGGCGGCGTCCGTACGGATCCGCGGGCACGGGTGCTGCGGGAGGACGGATCGGTGATCCCCGGGCTGTACGCCGCGGGTAACAGCAGTGCGGCGGTCATGGGGCACACCTACGCCGGACCGGGGGCCACCATCGGTCCCGCCATGGTGTTCGGCTACCTCGCCGCCGAGGACGCCGCAGGACGTGCTGCCGCGGACGCCGCTGAGGACACCCCCGCGGACACCGTCGGGGGCCCCACCGCGGACACCGCCGAGCACACCGTCGGGAGCACCGCTGAGGACACCGCTGAGGACACTGCCGGAAGCGGCCCCGTGCACACCCCGCGGAATCCGGGAACACCCCGCGTGCGCAGGTGATCACGCACGGGCGCGCGCCGGTGGTCGACCCGCCGCCGGGCGCTGCACGACGACGGCCCGGCCGTGGGTAACCTTCCCGCGTGTCTGTCAACAAGCACGAGCAGGGACCCGCCAAGGCACGTCCCGCGCCGCCGCGCCCGGCGCGTACCGAACCGGTTCCCGTGACCACGCTCGTGGCGCGCTCGGGTGCCCGGCTGATCGCGGGCCCCGCGAACTCGGCGCCACCCGAGACCGCCGTGACGGGCGCGACCCTGCGAGCCCAGGACGTCCGGCCGGGCGATCTGTTCGCGGCGCTGCCCGGCGCCAGGGTGCACGGTGCCGACTTCGCCGGCGACGCGATCGCCGCGGGCGCCGCCGCCGTGCTGACCGACGAGGCCGGCGCCGAACGCCCCGACCTCCGCGACACCGAGCTGCCCGTGCTGGTGCATCCCGACCCGCGGGCCGTGCTCGGCGAGATCGCCGCCTGGATCTACGGCGAGCCGTCGCTGCGTCTCAGCGTCCTCGGCGTCACCGGGACGTCCGGCAAGACGACGACCGCCTACCTCGTCGAGGCCGGCCTGCGCGCGGCCGGGCACGACACCGGTCTGATCGGCACGGTCGAGACGCGCATCGGCGGGGAGCGGCTCGCGAGCGCCTTCACCACGCCCGAGGCGCCGGACCTGCAGGCACTGTTCGCGTTGATGGCCGAGCAGGGCGTCACCCACGTGCCCATGGAGGTCTCCAGCCACGCCCTGAGCCTCGGCCGCGTCAACGGCACGCGGTTCGCGGTCGGCGCGTTCACCAACCTCTCGCAGGACCACCTCGACTTCCACCGCGACATGGAGGAGTACTTCGCCGCCAAGTCGCTGCTGTTCGACGGCAGGTCCACCAGCGAGGTCGTCGTGGTCGACAGCGCGTGGGGCCAGCAGCTGGTGACCCCGCAGACGGTCACCGTCGCCACCGAACCCGGACTCGACGCGAGCTGGCGGGCCGACGACATCGCCACCACGCCGACGGGCGAACAAGCCTTCACCCTGCACCACCCCGACGGGCGCACCGCCCGCGCGAGCATCCCGCTGCCGGGTGAGTTCAACGTCGCGAACGCGGTGCTGGCGGCGGCCATCCTCGACACGGTCGACGTACCCCTCGACACGATCGTCGCCGGTCTCGCCTCCGTCGAGGTACCCGGCCGGATGGAACGGGTGTCGGTGGGTCAGCCGTACACCGCGGTCGTGGACTACGCCCACAAACCCGCGGCGGTCACCGAGGCGTTGCGCGCGCTGCGCGCCCGCACCGACGGGCGCATCATCACGGTGCTCGGGTGCGGCGGCGACCGCGACACCGCCAAGCGGCCCATGATGGGCGAGGCGGCGGTGCGCGGCAGCGAGCTGGTGATCGTCACCGACGACAACCCGCGCAGCGAGGACCCGGCCGCCATCAGGGCGGCCATGCTGCAGGGCGCCCGAGCCGTGAGTCCCGCCGAGGCGGGCGAGATCCGCGAGATCGGCGACCGCAGGGCGGCCATCGCGGCGGCGGTCGCCGAGGCGGGTCCCGGCGACGTCGTCCTCGTGGCGGGCAAAGGACATGAGAGCGGCCAGGACGTCGGTGGAGTGGTGCATCCCTTCTCTGACCGCGACGAACTGGAAGCCGCCATTCGCAAGACACTCGAGGTGAACCTGTGATCGAGATGAGCCTGGCCGAGATCGCCGAGGTCACCGGCGGCCGGTTGCACCGCACCGACGGCAGCGAGCGGGTGACCGCCTCCGTCGAGTTCGACTCGCGCGAACTCCGGGCAGGCGGCCTGTTCGTCGCGCTGCCGGGCGAGCGGGTCGACGGGCACACGTTCGCGGCCAAGGCCGTCGCCGACGGCGCCGCGGGGGTGCTCGCGGGCCGCGAGGTCGACGCCCCCGCGGTGATCGCCCCTCCCGTGCACGGCGCCGACGGGGGTACGAGCAACGCCATGGCCCTTGCCGGTGACACCGACGGCTCCGGCGCGGCGGTGCTCGCGGCCCTCGCCAAGCTCGCCAGGCACGTGGTCGACCGGCTCACCGAGGACGGGCTCTTCGTCGTCGGCGTGACCGGTTCGTCCGGCAAGACCTCGACCAAGGACCTCATCGCGCAGCTGCTGGAGCCGCTCGGCCCGACCGTCGCTCCGCCGGGGTCGTTCAACAACGAGCTGGGCCACCCGTGGACCGCGTTGCGCGCCGACGCCTCCACCCGCCACCTCGTGCTCGAACTGTCGGCACGCGGTCCGGGCCACATCGCCGAGCTCGCCCGCGTGGCGCCGCCGACGATCGGTGTGGTCCTCAACGTGGGCAGCGCGCACGTCGGGGAGTTCGGCTCGCGCGAGGGCATCGCCAAGACCAAGGGCGAACTGGTCGAGGCGCTCCCGTCCGACGGCGTGGCGATCCTCAACGCCGACGACCCGCTGGTGGCGGCGATGGCCTCGCGCACGTCCGCGCGGGTCGTGTTCGTCGGCGAGAGCCCCGAGGCCACCGTGCGGGCCGAGAACGTCCGCCTCGACGACCAGGCCAGGGCCTCGTTCCGGCTCGTCACCCCGCAGGGCTCGGCCGACGTCACGCTCTCCCTGTACGGCGAACACCACGTGGGCAACGCCCTCACCGCGGCGGCCATCGCCCTCGAGGCGGGAACCGACGTCGAGGACGTCGCGCGGCGCCTGTCCTCCGCGCAGCGCCGGTCCGCGCGCCGGATGGAGGTGACCACCCGCGAGGACGGCGTCACCGTGCTCAACGACTCCTACAACGCCAACCCCGAGTCGATGAAGGCCGCGCTGAAAACCCTGGCCTCCATGGCCAGGTCCGGCGGAAGGCGATCATGGGCGGTCCTGTCGGAGATGGGCGAACTGGGTACCGATAGCGTGTCCGCGCACGACGAGATCGGCAGGCTCGCGGTGCGCCTGAACATCAGCAGACTCGTGGTGGTCGGAGACGCGGCCGCCCCGATGCACACCGGTGCCAGCCACGAAGGTTCATGGGGAGAGGAGTCGGTTCTGGTTCCCGACACCGACGCGGCCGTCGCCCTGCTGCGCGATGAGCTGCGTCCCGACGACGTGGTCCTGGTCAAGGCCTCCAAGGTCGCCGAGATGTGGCGCGTGGCCGACGCCCTGCTCGAGGGCACCGAGCTGGAGGGCACCGAGTGATCAGCATCCTGATCGCGGCCTCGGTGGGGCTGCTGATCTCCATCCTGTTCACCCCCTACCTCATCCGGGTGTTCTCGAAGCAGGGCTTCGGCCAGGAGATCCGCGAGGAGGGCCCGGAGGGGCACCGGTCGAAGCGCGGCACGCCCACGATGGGCGGCGTCGCGATCATCGTCGCGATGGTGGTCGCCTACTTCGTGGCGCACCTGGTCGACCTGATCCGCGACTCGTCGAACTCGGGGCCGACTGCGTCCGGTCTGCTCGTGCTGTTCCTGTCGGTCGGACTCGGCCTCGTCGGCTTCCTCGACGACTTCATCAAGATCCGCAAGCAGCGCAACCTCGGGCTGAACAAGACCGCCAAGCTGGTGGGACAGCTCGTGGTCGCGGTCGTGTTCGGCATCCTCGTGCTGCAGTTCGCCAACGAGCACGGGCTCACCCCCGCCTCGCAGCACCTGTCGTACGTGCGCGACCTGTCGCTGATCTTCTTCCCCGTCCCGGTGTTCATCCTGTTCTGCTACCTGCTGATCTCGGCGTGGTCGAACGCGGTGAACTTCACCGACGGCCTCGACGGGCTGGCGGGCGGCGCCGGGGCGATGGTGCTGGTGACCTACGTGGTCATCGCCTTCTGGCAGGCGCGGCTCAGCTGCGTCGAGACCCCGCAGGCCGCGTGCTACGACGTGCGTGACCCGCTCGACCTCGCCGTGGTCGCGGCCGCGGCGGCCGGCGCCTGTGTCGGTTTCCTGTGGTGGAACGCCGCACCGGCGAAGATCTTCATGGGCGACACCGGCTCGCTCGCGTTGGGCGGTCTCGTCGCGGGTCTGTCGATGACGACGCGGACCGAGCTGCTGGCCATCGTCATCGGCGGTCTGTTCGTGGTCGAGATGGTCTCGGTGGTGCTGCAGATCGCCGTGTTCCGCACGACGCGCAAACGCCTGTTCCGCATGGCGCCGTTCCATCACCACTTCGAACTGGCCGGCTGGGCCGAGACGACCGTGATCATCCGCTTCTGGCTGCTGGCCGCGGTGTGCTGCATGTTCGGCCTCGGCCTGTTCTACAGCGAACAGCTCGGACTCGGCGGAGGCTGATCGGTGAAGCTGGCTGGAACCCGGGTGCTGGTCGCGGGCGCAGGCGTGACCGGCCGGTCCGTGACCGAGGCACTGACCGAGCTCGGCGCCCACGTGACCGTGACGGACGGCAACGCCGACCGCCTGGCCGAACTGGACGGGCTCGGCGCCACCCTGGCTCCCGGACTGGACACCCCGCCCGCGGGCACCGAACTCGTGGTGACCAGCCCCGGGTGGCGGCCGACCGCGCCGCTGCTCGTGGCCGCGGCCGAGGCCGGGATCGAGGTGATCGGCGACGTCGAACTGGCGTGGCGGCTCGGCCAGGAGCGGGAGCGTCCGCCCGCGTGGCTCGTGGTGACCGGTACCAACGGCAAGACCACGACCGTCGGCATGCTCGAGTCGATGCTGCGTGCGGCCGGTGCCGACGCGGTGGCCTGCGGCAACGTCGGTTTCGCCGTGTTGGACGCCGTGCGTGCGGGCCACGACGTGCTCGCCGTCGAACTGTCCAGCTTCCAGCTGCACTGGTCGAGCACGCTCGCCCCGCGCGCCTCGGTGGTGTTGAACGTCGCCGAGGACCACCTCGACTGGCACGGCGGGCTCGAGGCCTACGCGGCGGCCAAGGGCACCGTCCACGCCCGGTCGTCGACCGTCGTGCACAACGCGGGGGAGGCGTGGTCGCAGCGCCTGGCCGACGAGTACGCACCCGAGGGCGCGCGCCGGGTCGGGTTCCGGCTCGACACCCCGCGCCCCGGCGAACTCGGCATCGTCGAGGACCTGCTCGTCGACCGGGCCTACGTCGCCGACCCGGTGCAGGGCGCCGAGGAATTGGCGACGCTGTCCGACGTCCGCCCGATGGGGCCGCACAACGTCGCCAACGCCCTCGCCGCCGCCGCGCTGGCCCGTGCCCACGGCATTCCCTCCGCCGCGGTGGCCGAGGGGCTGCGCGCCTTCACCCCCGGTGCCCACCGCGCCGTCGTCGTCGACGAGGTGGACGGCGTGCGCTACGTCAACGACTCCAAGGCCACCAACCCGCACGCCGCGGCCGGCTCGCTGCTCGCCCAGGACGGTGTCGTGTGGATCGCGGGCGGCCAGCTCAAGGGCGCGTCGGTCGACGAGTTGGTCGCGGGCGTGGCCGCCCGGCTACGCGGCGTCGTCCTGCTCGGGGTCGACGCGGACGTGATCGGCGCCGCTGTTGCGCGACACGCGCCCGATGTTCCCGTCACACGCGTCGATCCGGGAGACCATGATCCCATGACATCGGCGGTGAACGCGGCCCACGCGCTCGCGAGTGCGGGCGACGCAGTGGTGCTGGCACCCGCTGCGGCGTCGCTGGACATGTTCCGCGACTACGCGGTCAGGGGCGAGGCGTTCACGGCTGCCGTCGGCGCGCTGAGACGGGAACGCCTCGGTGACGGCGGTTGACGACTCGAGATCCGGCGGCTCCGCGCGGCAGGGTGACGGCGGGGCCGGTACGGGCCGGAAGAAGCGCACCGAACGAGGTCTGACGGCTGTCCGCACGGCACTGACCGCGTGGTTGTCGCGACCGCTCGCCGACTTCCACCTCATGCTCGCCGTGACCGGTCTGCTGGCCGCGATCGGCACCGTGATGGTGCTGTCGGCCTCGTCGGTCTCCTCGTACGACCCGGACAACGCCTCCAGCGTCTACGCGCTGTTCCAACGGCACGTCGTGTTCCTGCTCATCGGTGCGGTCGTGTTCTGGGCGGGAGTGCGGATCCCGCTGCCGAAGCTGCGGTCGTGGTCGAACTCGTCGATGGTGGTCGCGCTCGGCCTGCTCGCCCTCGTGCTCACGCCGCTGGGCTCGAACCAGAACGGCTCGCAGGGCTGGTTCGTCCTCGGGCCCGTGTCGCTGCAGCCGGTCGAGGTCGGCAAGGTCGTCCTGGCGCTGTGGGGCGCGCACATCCTCGTGACCAAGCACAACGTGCTGCACCAGTGGCGGCATCTGCTGGTGCCGCTGGTGCCCGTCGCGCTGCTCATGTGCGCGCTGGTGATGGCCCAGCCCGACCTCGGCGGCACGATCCCGCTCGGGATCGTGCTGGTCGCGCTGCTGTGGTTCGGCGGTGCGCCGAAGCGGCTCTTCGCGGTCATCCTCGGCGCCGGTGTCGCGGCGTCGGTGGTGCTGGCGCTCATCGCCGACTACCGCCTCGACCGCGTCATGACGTTCCTCAACCCCGGCGAGGACCCACTGGGCAAGGGCCTGCAGGCCAACCAGGCCCTGTACGCCCTCGCCGACGGCGGTCTGTTCGGGAAGGGACTCGGCCAGGGCCAGTCCAAGTGGATGTACCTGCCGAACGTGCAGCACGACTTCATCTTCGCCCTCGTGGGCGAGGAGCTGGGCTTTGTCGGCTGCATCGTCGTCATCGGCCTGTTCGGCCTGCTGACCTTCGTGGGCCTGAGGATCGCGATGCGTAACCTGGACCCGTGGATCCGGATCGTCGCCGGAACGCTCACCGTGTCCGTCGTCTCGCAGGCCGCCATCAACATCGGCTACGTCGTCGGACTGCTCCCCGTCACCGGCGTGACCCTGCCATTGATCTCCTACGGTGGCACGTCGCTGCTCGTGACGATGCTGCTGCTCGGACTGCTGGCCAACTGCGCACGTCACGAACCCGAGGCGGTCGCGGCACTGCGCACCCAGGGGCCCGGTAAATTCGGCCGTCTGATGCGGCTGCCCGCACCGGAGCCGTACCGGCCGCCCGCGGCCACCCGCCGTGGCGGCGGTGGAGCCGCCGCACGCGGTCGCCCACGCGGACAGGGCGGTGGACGGCCCGCCTCGCGGGGCGGCCGAGCCGCGTCGGTCCCCGACCGGCGCAGGGCGGCACCGGAGTACGGTCGGCGCGCCCGCACGGACACCGGGCGCGGCGACCGACGCCGCAGGGGACCGGACCGGTCCACG
This sequence comes from Prauserella rugosa, assembly GCF_000719975.1. Taxonomy (GTDB): domain Bacteria; phylum Actinomycetota; class Actinomycetes; order Mycobacteriales; family Pseudonocardiaceae; genus Prauserella; species Prauserella rugosa. Next base: position 150,330 of record NZ_JOIJ01000003.1, on the reverse strand, counting down.
GGAGCCAGTCGAACGACACGGAGAGGACGCAGGTGAGCCAGCCCGACACCGGGGCGGAGAAGGCACCGGCACGCAAGGCACCGACCGTCGTGGTCGCCGGTGGCGGCACGGCCGGACACATCGAGCCCGCGATGGCACTGGCCGACGCGATCATGCGGGTACGGCCGGACGCCACCGTGGTCGCACTCGGCACCGAGCGTGGTCTCGAGACGCGCCTGGTGCCCGAGCGTGGCTACCCGCTCGAACTCATCCCGCCCGTGCCCATGCCGCGCAAGCCCACCCCCGAACTGCTGCGCCTTCCGCTGAAGGTGCGTGACTCGGTGAAACGCACCAGGGCGGTTCTCGACCGGGTCGGCGCGGACGTCGTGGTGGGCTTCGGTGGCTACGTGTCGCTGCCCGCCTACCTGGCGGCGCGTGGACGCGTGCCGATCGTCGTGCACGAGGCCAACAAACATCCCGGCATCGCCAACAAGGTCGGCGCCCGGTTCGCCGCGAAGGTCGCTGCCGCGGTGCCCGGTACGCCCCTGCCGGGGGCGGAGGTCGTCGGTATCCCGCTTCGCCACACGATCACCTCTCTGGACCGCGCGGCTCTGCGGGCGCAGGCGCGCGCCCACTTCGGGCTCGACGCGGACGCGCCGACCGTGCTGGCGTTCGGCGGTTCGCAGGGCGCGCGCTCGATCAACGAGGCCGTCGCGGGTGCGGCGCAGGCCTTCGCGCAGGCAGGCGTGGGCGTCCTGCACGCGCACGGGCCGAAGAACACGGTCGCGGTGCGCGAGTTCCCCGACGCCCCGCCCTACGTCCCGGTGCCGTACCTGGAACGCATGGACCTGGCCTACGCCGCCGCCGACCTGGTGCTGTGCCGGTCGGGCGCGATGACCGTCGCGGAGGTGTCCGCGGTGGGCCTGCCCGCGGTGTTCGTACCGCTGCCGCACGGCAACGGCGAACAGGCCCTCAACGCCGAGCCCGCCGTGCGGGCCGGTGCGGGACTACTGGTCGAGGACCAGGAACTGACGCCGGAGTACGTGGCCGAGCGGGTCGTCCCGCTGGCTGCCGACTCCGAGCGGCTCGCGAAGATGAGCGCGGCAGCCGTCGGCCTCGGCCACGGCGAAGCGGACGAGACATTGGCCCGGATGGTTCTGGAGGCTGGCGGACATGGCGACGGAAACGTCCGAGGCGGTTGAGATGATCGGCACACCGGTGGCGGCGACGGCCGAGCTGCCCGAGATCCTCGGGCGCGCGCACCTGATCGGCATCGGCGGCGCGGGCATGAGTGGGATCGCCCGCATCCTGCTCGCGCGCGGCGCCGAGGTGTCCGGCTCGGATGCCAAGGAATCGCGGGCGTTCCTCACCCTCAGGGCGCAGGGCGCCCACCTCGCTGTGGGGCAGGCCGCGGAGAACCTCGAACTCAGCGGCGGCGAGCCCACGGCCGTGGTGGTGTCCACCGCCATCCGCGAGGACAACGCGGAGCTCGCGGCGGCGCGGGCCCGCGGCATCCCGGTGCTGCACCGTGCCGAGGCGCTCGCCGCACTGATGGAGGGTCACCGGGTGGCCTGTATCGCGGGCACGCACGGCAAGACCTCGACCACGTCCATGCTCACCGTGGCACTGCAGCACTGCAGGCTCGACCCGTCGTTCGCCATCGGGGGTGACCTCAACGAGTCCGGTGCGAACGCCCACCACGGCGAGGGCGGGCTGTTCGTCGCCGAGGCCGACGAGAGCGACGGGTCGTTCCTGAGCTACACGCCGGACGTCGCGGTCGTGACCAACGTCGAACCCGACCACCTCGACCACCACGGCACTGTCGAGGCGTACGTGTCGGTGTTCACCGAGTTCGTCGACCGGATCGCTCCGGGCGGCGCGCTCGTGGTGTGCGCCGACGACGCCGCGGCGGCCGAACTCGCCGCCCGCGCCGAGCAGGCGGGCGTGCGTGTGCTGCGGTACGGACGCTCCGCGACGGGGGAGCGGGATGCCCGCGTCGTGGCGTACGAGCCCGCCGACGAGGGCGGCACGGTCCGCCTGGCACTCGGTGGCGACGAGCTCGAGGTGCGCGTGACGGTGCCGGGTGAGCACATGGCGCTCAACGCGGTCGCCGCACTGCTGGCCGGTCTGGAGCTCGGCGCGCCGTTGGAGGGTCTGCTGGCCGGTCTCGCCGTGTTCGGCGGGGTGCGCAGGCGTTTCGAGTTCAAGGGCAGGGCGGGCGACGTGCGGGTCTACGACGACTACGCCCACCATCCGACCGAGGTCGACGCCCAACTGCGGGCCGTGCGGCACGCCGCGGCGGGCGGCCGGGTCGTGGTGGTGTTCCAGCCGCACCTGTACTCCCGCACCGAAGCGTTCGCCGACGAGTTCGCCACGGCACTCGGCCTGGCGGACGAGGTCATCCTGCTCGACGTGTACGGAGCCCGCGAGGAGCCGAAACCGGGCGTCAGCGGCGAGCTCATCGCCGAGCGGATCACCGGAGCCAGGGTGCACTACGAACCGGCGTTCGACCGGGCGGCGACGCTCGCGGCCGACCTCGTCGAGCCGGGCGACCTGCTCGTGACGATGGGGGCGGGCGACGTCACCCAGCTCGGCCCGGAGATCCTCGCCGAACTGGACCGGCGCCGAGCCTGACGAACCGGCCGCACACGCGGCAGGGACACGCACCGCCGGCAGCAGACACGGACGGACGGAAGACACGGACGGAGCGGGAACGGACACGGACATGACGACGACGAGACCGGGACGCGGTGATCGCCGTGGCGGCCGTCCCGCCGAGCGTGCGTTGCAGCGCGGCGGGCGTGGCCGTGCGGGCGGGTCCGCCGCACGTTCCGGGTCGTCCCGGCTCTCCGGTCTGCTGCGATCCGTGCGCGGGGGCGGCAGGGGAGCGCGGAACGGCGTGCCGAAGGGGGACGTGGTCTCCCGTGGCAGGGCGCTGCGACGCCGCTGGATCGCCGTCCTCAGCGTGCTGACCGTGCTCGGGATCGCCTACGTCCTGCTGTTCACCTCGCTGCTCGGGGTGCGCTCGGTCGAGGTCGTCGGGGCGGGCGACGTGCCCGCGGGTCAGATCCGCACGGCCGCGCAGGTGCCGGAACGGCGGGCGATGTTGCGCGTCGACACCGACGCCATCGCCGAGCGGGTCGCCGAGATCCCCGGAATCGCCACCGTGGACGTGTCCCGCTCCTGGCCGTCGACGATCGAGATCGCGGTTACCGAACGCACGCCGGTCGGGATCTACGACACCGGTTCGACGCTGTATCTCGTGGACGTCGGCGGCGTGGTGTACAAGCAGGTTTCCGAGCGCCCCAAGGGACTTCCCGAGTTCTCACTGTCCGAAGTGGCCCCGGACAATCCGGAGACCCGTGCGGTGATCGAGGTCCGCAAGGCGTTGCCGGAGGACCTGGCCGACAAGGTGACGCGGTGGAGGGCCGACACGCCCGGCAGCGTCGAGTTCACCCTGCGCTCGGGCAAGACGGTGCGCTGGGGCAACGCCGAGGACAGCGAACGCAAGGCACAGGTCCTCGGTGCGCTCATGACCCGCAAGGGCAAGACCTACGACGTGTCGAGTCCCGAGCTGCCCACGGTGTCCTGAGACGGGGTCCTTCGGCAGGAAAGGCGAATTCCCTTACACGGCAAGCGGTCCCGGGACGGGAGCCGGTGGCCGGTGACGGGATTGTGGCGTAAACATCCCGGCGACACGCGGCGTGGCGCCTGGATTCGGGCGCTCACGATGCCTACCGTCCTACCGCAACGTTGGTAGTTGACATAAGTCTAACCTTCAACTTGAGGTTGAGGGTTGTTCCGGGAATCCGCAGTCGACATCCAGCGCGAGCCAGGGACAAGCACCACGATCAGGAAGGCGAACCCGATGACGCCCCCGCACAATTACCTCGCGGTGATCAAGGTCGTCGGTATCGGCGGCGGCGGCGTAAACGCCGTGAACCGCATGATCGAGGTCGGCCTCAAGGGTGTCGAGTTCATCGCGGTGAACACCGACGCCCAGGCACTGCTGATGTCCGACGCGGACGTCAAGCTCGACATCGGCCGGGAACTGACCCGTGGCCTGGGTGCGGGTGCCGCACCCGAGGTGGGCCAGCAGGCCGCCGAGGACCACCGCGAGGAGATCGAGGAGGTCCTCAAGGGCGCCGACATGGTGTTCGTGACCGCGGGCGAGGGCGGTGGCACGGGTACCGGTGGCGCTCCGGTCGTGGCCCAGATCGCGCGCAAACTGGGCGCCCTGACGATCGGTGTGGTCACGCGGCCGTTCTCGTTCGAGGGCAAGCGCCGCGGCAAGCAGGCCGAGGACGGGATCCAGGAGCTGCGCAACGAGTGCGACACGCTCATCGTCATCCCCAACGACCGACTGCTCCAGCTCGGTGACATCGGTGTCTCGCTGATGGACGCGTTCCGTTCGGCCGACGAGGTACTGCTGTCCGGTGTCCAGGGCATCACCGACCTGATCACCACGCCGGGTCTGATCAACCTCGACTTCGCCGACGTCAAGAGCGTGATGTCGGGAGCGGGCAGCGCACTCATGGGCATCGGCTCGGCGCGTGGCGAGGGTCGCGCCGTGCAGGCCGCGGAGAAGGCGATCAACTCACCGCTGCTCGAGGCGTCCATGGACGGTGCGCACGGGGCGCTGCTGTCGATCGCGGGCGGGTCCGACCTGGGCCTGTTCGAGATCAACGAGGCGGCGTCGCTGGTCCAGGAGTCCGCGCACCCCGAGGCGAACATCATCTTCGGAACCATCATCGACGACTCGCTCGGTGACGAGGTCCGCGTGACGGTGATCGCCGCCGGGTTCGACGCGGGCACGCCGACCCACAAGAAGCTGGATCCGGGCACGCTGACGTCCAACGGGTCGACGGCGACCGCCGAGGCGGGCCAGGTCGGCGGTTCGGCGCCCGCAGGCGGCGCCCAGGGCAACGGCAACGGCACCGGCAACGGCAACGGCACCGCGCAGGCTCAGGCCCCCGCGCAGGGCAACGGCTCGGCATCGGCTCAGGGCGGTGCAGGCCCCGCGGGGGACAGCAACCAGGCGGCCGCGAGGGCCGGCAACGGGCACGCGCCCGTGCAGCAGGCCGGGGCGCAGCCCGTGCCGAGCACGCAGCAGTCGGCACAGACCCGACCCCAGCCGCCGGTGACCGGGTCGACGTCCTCGCAGCCGACTCAGCCGTCGCCGCACCAGGCCCAGCAGCCGGCACAACAGGCTCAGCCGTCGGCACCCCGGCCGCAGACCGGACTGCCCGGCGGCACCCAGCCGGTGACCGAGGACCCGGCCGACGACGAGGTCGACGTGCCCCCGTTCATGCGGCGCTGAGCCCGGCACCGAAGCACCAGAACACCGACACACCAGAACACGACGAGGGCCACCGTCTCCGGACTTCCGGACACGGTGGCCCTCCTCGTGTGCCGCGTCCGGTGCCGCACGCGGCACGGGACGGACGGTGCCCACGGGACACGGCTTAAGCTCGAGGTGCTCGTCCGGCCGAACGCTCCGAGGGAAAGGGGCCACATCCGTGCGCATCCGGCGCGTGATCACGACGAGGGCCGGCGGGTTCTCCCGGCCGCCCTACGACTCGTTCAACCTCGGCCTGCACGTCGGGGACGATCCGGAGGCCGTGCGCGCCAACCGCGCGCGGCTGGCCACCGAACTCGGGCTCACGGAGGATCGCCTCGCGTGGATGGAACAGGTCCACGGCCGGACCGCGACGATCGTCGACGGCACTGAGACCGAACCCGCCGAGGCGACCGACGCGCTCGTCACCGCAACCCCGGGCGTGGTGCCCGTCGTCCTCGTGGCCGACTGCGTACCGGTGCTGCTCGGCGACGCCGAGGCCGGCGTCGTGGCGGCCGTGCACGCGGGCCGCGTGGGCGCGCGGGTGGGCGTCGTGCCCGCCGCGATCGAGGCGATGCGCTCGGTGGGCGCCGAACCCTCGCGCACCGAGGCGCTGCTCGGGCCGTCGGTCTGCGGATCCTGCTACGAGGTTCCCGCCGACATGGCCGACGACGTGGAGGCACACCTGCCGGGCAGCCGCTGCACGAGCGCCAAGGGCACGGCCGCGCTCGACCTGCGCGCCGGCCTGTGGCGCCAGCTCGCCGACCTCGGCGTCGGCAAGATCGGCGTCGACCCGCGGTGCACCGTCGAGGACGAGACCCTGTTCAGCCATCGCAGGGACCAGCCCTCCGGCAGGCTGGCGGCGTTGACGTGGATCGAGGCATGAGCGTGGACCACAACGCGGCGGGCCCGGCGGGCGAACCGGCGGACCAGGAGCAGCGACGCGCGGAACTCGCCGAGTCCCTGCGCGCCGTGCGGGCACGCATCGACGCCGCCTGTGCCGCGGCCGGGCGCGGTCCCGGCGAGGTGCGCCTCGTCGCCGTCACGAAGACCTTCCCCGCCTCGGACGCGGCACTGCTGACCGATCTGGGCATGACCGACCTGGCGGAGAACCGGGACCAGGAGGCCGGGCCGAAGGCGGCCGAGGTGGCCGCGCTGCGCCCCGAGGCCCCGGCACGTTGGCACATGGTCGGCCGGTTGCAGCGCAACAAGGCCAGGTCGGTGGTGCGCTGGGCCCACGAGGTGCAGTCCGTGGACTCCCCGCGACTGGCCGAAGCACTGGCCAAGGCGGTGCGCAACGCCCGGGACCGCGGCGAGACGTCGGGCCCCCTCGACGTGCTGATCCAGGCGAGCCTGGACTCGCCGGACGAGGCGGAACGCCGCGGCGGCTGCCCGCTGCCGGACCTGCCGGCACTCGCCGACCTCATCGCTCGGTCGGGTGAGCAGCTGCGGTTGCGGGGAGTCATGGCGGTGGCACCGCTGGGGCAGGACCCCGAGCCGGCGTTCGCACGACTCGCCGAGGCCCACGCGAGGGTGAGGCGTGATCATCCCGACGCAACGGAACTTTCGGCCGGTATGAGTGGAGATCTCGAGCAGGCCGTGGCGCACGGCTCGACTTGTGTGCGTGTCGGAACCGCGTTGCTCGGCGGGCGACGTCTAGCCTCGCCATAGAGAGGTTCACCCACAGTGGCGTTCGTCGGTGACTCAGCGTCAGGGGTGGGGGCGAGACCGTGCGGGCGAGGGAGAGGCATGAGCACGCTGCACAAGCTGAAGGCCTACTTCGGAATGGTCCCTGCCGAGGACGACTACTACGACGACGCCTACCGGCGGGGCTACTCCGACGGCGGCCGTGACCCGTACGACTCGTTCGAGGACTACGACGGCTACGAAGGCTACGCGTACGACGGCTACGAACGTGTCGAACGCGGCGACCGTGCCGATCGGGCCGATTACCGCGACGCCGACTACGACGAGCCGCCCCGCAGGGGGCGGTCGCGGTATCACGTGATGGACGAGTTCGACGAGCCCGAACCGGCGCGGACCCGGCGGCCCGTGTCCCCGGCTCCGGCGGCGTCCGGGTCGTCGGAAGCCTCGGTGCACGGCGCGCTCGCCGTCGACCGGCAGCCCGAGCCCGTGACCCGGCTGCGGCCCGCGCCGGAGCCGCCCACGCGGCAGAACGCGGCAGGCCGGGACCCGCTCAGCCGGATCCGCACGCTGCACCCGACGAGCTACACCGAGGCACGGGAGATCGGCGAGGCGTACCGCGACGGCACGCCCGTGATCATCAATCTGACCGAAATGGACAATGCGGACGCCAAGCGGGTCGTCGACTTCGCCGCCGGTCTGGCGTTCGCTCTGCGCGGCTCGATGGACCGCGTGACCAACAAGGTGTTCTTGCTCTCACCACCGGATGTCGACGTCTCGGCCGAGGACCGCAGGCGCATCGCCGAGGGCAGTTTGTTCCTCCGGCGCTGACTCGGCGTATCCCGGTGGCCGACAAGTGCGCCGCTTGTGGCTAGAGTGGCGGCGTGGATGCGGTCCGGATGGTCTTGTATTGGCTGCTCTTTGTCTTCTGGCTCTTGCTCACGGCGCGGATCGTCGTCGAGCTCGTACGGGCTTTCGCCCGCGAATGGCGGCCCATGGGAGGGGTTGCGGTCGCGGTCGAGAGCATCTACACAGTGACGGACCCACCGGTCAAGCTCGTGCGACGTGTTATTCCGATCGTGCGGATAGGCGGCGTGGGCCTGGACCTATCAATTATGGTGCTGCTGTTGGTTGTGTTCATACTGATGCAACTGGCGCTACCCGGGTGACGGGGAACCCGGATCGTCCGACAGCCCATGGAGTGCGTGAGGTGATCTGATGTCGTTGACCCCTGCTGACGTGCATAACGTCGCGTTCAGCAAGCCGCCTATCGGCAAGCGGGGCTACAACGAGGACGAGGTGGATGCGTTCCTCGACCTGGTGGAGACTGAACTTGCCCGGTTGATCGAGGACAACAACGAGCTGCGCCAGCAGGTGGAGCAGCTCGACGCCGAGCTCGAGTCGACCCGCGGTGAGCTGGAGTCGGCGAAGGCCGGTGCCTCGGCGCCCGCGGCCCAGCAGGCCGCGCCGCAGCGTGACGAGGCCCCCTCGCGGCGGCTCGCCCCGGTGCCGCCCCCGTCGTCGACCGAGCAGACGCAGGCCACGGCCGCGGGCCTGCTCGGTGGTGAGAACGGCGAGCCCAACGTCCAGGCCGCGAAGGTGCTCGGCCTGGCCCAGGAGATGGCCGACCGGCTGACCGCCGAGGCCAAGACCGAGTCCGACGGCATGCTCGCCGAGGCCAGGACCAAGTCCGAGCAGTTGCTCTCCGACGCCCGCTCCAAGGCGGACTCGATGGTCAACGAGGCGCGTACGCGCGCCGAGAGCATGCTCAACGACGCGAGGACCAGGGCGGAGACGCTCGAGCGTCAGGCGCGCGACAAGGCGACCACGTTGGATCGCGAGGCGCAGCGCAAGTACACCGAGACGATGAACAACCTGAACACCGAGAAGGGCGCGCTCAACAAGAAGATCGAGGAGCTGCGCACCATAGAGCGGGAGTACCGCACCCGTCTCCGGGGCTTCCTGGAGTCGCAGCTGCGGGAACTGGACGATCGTGGTTCCGCGGCCCCCGCATCCGCGTCCACCTCGTCGTCGGATTCGTCGAGCAGCTCCAGCAGCAGCTCGAGCAGCGGTTCGTCCAGCAGCGGCCAGGGCTACTCGTTCGGCCCGCGCGCCGAGGCCGGCTGAACCAGCGGCTTCCGCACTCGTCGTGCTCACTGACAGAGACGGTTCCGGCACCCTGTGGAAGGGGCCGGGACCGTCTCTGTCGTTCTCGTGTTGTAATTCACTGTGCTCTACATCGTTCTGATTCTCGTGCTGGGCGCGCTCGGCCTCGTGGTCGCCGCCCTGATCACCGCCGAGTCGCTGTGGGCGTGGATCTCGCTCGGCGTCTCGGTCGTCGCCGGCATCCTGCTGCTGATCGACTGGTGGCGTCGCCGCCGGGCCCTGCGCGCGGCCGACTCCGCCGAGGACACGGCCGACGCCTCGGACACCGAAGCCTCCGACCGCGCTGACCGCGCCGGCGATGCCGAAGAGGCCGACGAGGCGGTCGGGACGGCGTCCTCGAAGGCCGGGAGGGCTGTGGAGGACACCGAGGACGCCGAGGACATCGAGGACACTGAGGACATCGAGGACGCCGATTCCGAGGACGAGGAGATCGATCCGGCCGCGTCGACCGCGCTGCTGGCCTCGTCCGGGGAACTGGACGACCCGGACGCCGAACCCGCCGAGGAACGGGCGGCCGCCGAGGACGTGCGCATCGTGTCGGTGCTCGAGGACGAGGTCGTGGTGGTCGACGAACGTCCGCGCTATCACCTCACCGACTGCACCTGGCTGCAGACGCGCGAGACGATTCCCCTGCCGGTGCGCGAAGCCCGCGAGCTCGGATTCAGCCCCTGCGGCCGCTGCTGGCCCGACGCCACCCTGGCCCGGCGCAGCCGCGAACGTGCCGAAGCCTGAACACCACCTCCCCAAACGACCGCCCCAACCCGACCGCCTGAACCGCAGCGCCCGAAACCGCACCGCTCGAAACCCGACCGCCTGAACCGCGCCGCCGGGGCGGGGCCGACGAGGCAGGGTGACGGCGAGCCTGGTCGGACGGGGTCCGGAGGGACCCGTTAACCTGGATGCATACGGCGACGATCCGGCCATCACCGGGGAGCTTCCGGAAGAACGGGCAGTAGCGGGACGCCGACGGGGCAGCAGTGCCCCGGCACGGGCGTCCCGGCATCGGCCTCAGTAGAACCGGACGGCAGCGGCCCGTCACAGCCGCCGAACGAGAGGCCCGCGCGTCCGCGCGCGGGCAAGCGGGGTGGTACCGCGGAACGTGCGCCTCACGGCGCCGGGTCGTCCCCGTGTGGGCCGCGTGCGGCCCGTACGGCAACACGGACATTTCCGCGAGGAGCACACCGGATGTATCCCAAGGCGTCCGTCGGCGAACAGCCCGCCGACGAGGTCCCCTCCCAGCCGTCGTTCCCCGCGCTGGAGCGGGACGTTCTGGCGTACTGGGAGAGCGACCGCACCTTCCAGGCCACCGTCGAGGCGCGGGACGCGGGCACGAACGGCGACAACGAGTACGTCTTCTACGACGGCCCGCCGTTCGCCAACGGCCTGCCGCACTACGGTCACCTGCTGACCGGCTACGTCAAGGACATCGTTCCCCGCTACCAGACGATGCGGGGCAAGCGGGTCGAACGACGCTTCGGCTGGGACACCCACGGTCTGCCCGCCGAGTTGGAGGCCGAACGGCAGCTCGGCATCACCGACAAGTCGCAGATCGACGAGATGGGCATCGCCGAGTTCAACCGGGCGTGCCGGGAGTCGGTGCTGCGCTACACCGCCGAGTGGCAGGAGTACGTCACCCGCCAGGCGCGGTGGGTCGACTTCGACCACGACTACAAGACGCTCGACGTCACCTACATGGAATCGGTGATCTGGGCGTTCAAGCAGCTGTGGGACAAGGGGCTCGTCTACGAGGGGTACCGGGTCCTGCCGTACTGCTGGCGCGACGAGACGCCGCTGTCCAACCACGAGCTGCGGATGGACGACGAGGTCTACCAGTCGCGTCAGGACCCGGCCGTCACCGTCGGCTTCCGCATCGAGGGTGGGGACGAGGCCGGCGCGGGGATCGGCGACGAGCTGGCCGGCACCTACCTGCTGATCTGGACCACCACACCGTGGACCCTGCCGTCGAACCAGGCGACGGCCGTGCACCCGGAGGTGCGCTACGTCGTCGTCGCGCCCGCGACCCTGCCGGGCAAGCGGTTCCTGCTCGCCGAGGACCGTGTCGCGGCCTACGCCAAGGAACTGGGCGAGGATCCGGCCGTCGTCGCGCGGTACACGGGCGAGCAACTGCTGGGGCTGCGGTACGCGCCGCCGTTCCCGTACTTCGTGGGAAGCGAGAACGCGCACCGGATCCTGTCGGCCGACTACGTGACGACCGACGACGGTACGGGCATCGTCCACATCGCACCGGCCTACGGTGAGGAGGACAAGGTCGTCACCGACGCCGCGGGGGTCACGCCCGTCACGCCGGTCGACTCCAAGGGCCGGTTCGACTCCCAGGTGTCCGACTACGAGGGCCAGCAGGTGTTCGAGGCCAACCCGAACATCATCCGCGACCTCAAGAACGGCACCGGTTCGGCCGAGCGGCAGGGGGCGATCCTGCTGCGGCACGAGACCTACGAGCACAGCTATCCGCACTGCTGGCGGTGCCGGAACCCGCTGATCTACCGCGCCGTGTCGTCGTGGTTCGTGGCGGTCACCGAGTTCAAGGACCGCATGGTCGAGCTGAACCAGCAGATCACGTGGTATCCGGAGCACGTCAAGGACGGGCAGTTCGGCAAGTGGCTCGAGAACGCGCGCGACTGGTCGATCTCCCGTAACCGCTACTGGGGCACACCGATCCCGGTGTGGGTCTCCGACGACCCGGCGCATCCGCGCATCGACGTCTACGGCTCGCTCGACGAGCTCGAACGCGACTTCGGGGTGCGGCCGACCGACCTGCACCGGCCGTACATCGACGAGCTGACACGCCCGAACCCGGACGACCCGACGGGGGCCTCGACGATGCGCCGGGTGCCGGACGTGCTCGACGTGTGGTTCGACTCCGGGTCGATGCCGTACGCCCAGGTGCACTACCCGTTCGAGAACGCCGACTGGTTCGAGCATCACTACCCCGGCGACTTCATCGTCGAGTACATCGGCCAGACCCGCGGCTGGTTCTACACGCTGCACGTGCTGGCGACGGCACTGTTCGACCGGCCGTCGTTCCGCACGTGTGTCTCGCACGGCATCGTGCTCGGCTCCGACGGGCAGAAGATGTCGAAGTCGCTGCGCAACTACCCGGACGTGAACGAGGTGTTCGACCGGGACGGGTCGGACGCGATGCGCTGGTACCTCATGGCCAGCCCGATCCTGCGGGGCGGCAACCTCGTCGTCACCGAGAAGGGCATCCGCGACGCCGTGCGGCAGGCCGTCCTGCCGCTGTGGAACTCGTACTACTTCCTGGCGCTGTACGCGCGGGCCGAGGGCGTCGAGGGAACATCGGTCACCGATGCTGAAGCGATGGCTCGGGCCGGCAAGCAGCCCTCGCGGCACGTGCTCGACCGTTACGTCCTGGCCAAGACCCGCGAACTGATCACGGACGTGCAGTCCGCACTCGACGACTGCGACATCGCGGGCGCCTGCGCGACGTTGCGGGACTACCTCGAGGTGCTGACCAACTGGTACGTGCGCCGGTCGCGGGACCGGTTCTGGGAGGGCGACCAGGCGGCCATCGACACGCTGCACACCGTGCTGGAACTCGTGTGCCGCACGGCCGCGCCGTTGCTGCCGATGACGACCGAGGCCGTGTGGCGTGGGCTGACCGGGGGCCGTTCGGTGCACCTGACCGACTGGCCCGACGTCGCCGACCTGCCCGCCGACACCGAGCTGGTCACGGCGATGGACCGGGTGCGCCAGGTGTGCTCGACGGCGCTGTCGCTGCGCAAGGCGAACAAGCTGCGCGTGCGGCTGCCGCTCGCGTCGCTGCTCGTGGCCTCCGACGACGCCGAGCTGCTGCGTCCGTTCGCCGACATCGTCCGTGACGAGGTCAACGTCAAGGCGGTCGAACTGACCACGGACGTCGCCGCGCACGGTGGGTTCGAGGTCGCCGTCAACGCCCGGGTCGCGGGACCGCGCCTGGGCAAGGACGTGCAGACCGTCATCAAGGCGGTCAAGTCCGGCGACTGGACCACGAACGACGAGGGCGCGGTCGTCGCGGCCGGCATCGAGCTCGTCGAGGGTGAGTACGAGCGCAGGCTCGTCGCCTCGGGTGACGGTGTGGCGGGCGAACTGCCCGGCGGATCGGGGCTCGTCCTGCTCGACACCGACGTGACCGCCGAGCTCGCGGCCGAGGGCGTGGCCCGCGACCTGGTGCGGGTGGTGCAGCAGGCGCGCAAGGATGCCGGTTTCGACGTGGCCGACCGCATCGCGCTGACCGTCGACGCCCCCGAGGAGGTCGCCAGGGCCGTGGCCGCCCACGAGAGCTTCGTCGCCTCGGAGACGCTGGCCGTCGAGGTGTCCTACGCGCCGGTCGCCGACGGGTTCGCCGGCGCGGTCGGCGACGGCGACAAGGTACGGGTGGCGGTGGCCACGCGCAGCTGATCGCGCATCGCCACCTCGCGACGACAGGCCCGGGTGGGCGAGGATGAGAACTTCTTCATCTTCGGCTCATCCGGGCTTCGTCGTTCGTGAGGAGGGTGGGACGCATGACACCGACACCGAGGGCGCTCGCGCTCGTCGCCGTGCTGGCTCTGCCCGTCGCGGCGATCGTGGCCACGCTGTTGCTGCGCGCCCCGGCCGAACCGCCCGCGCAGACTCCCGTCGTCCGCATCGGGGGCGCGGACGGATCGGGTGGGGCGTTGCCCTCGTTGACCCCGAACCAGTCCAGGCCGACGCAGGACGACCCCTCGGACGCACCACCGGACACCCCGTCGGACACGGCGAACCCGAAGCCCACCCGGGACGTCGTCCCGCCACCGCCGCCCGTGGATGACGATGACGATGACGATGACGGTGACGGGGACGGAGCTGACCGGGACGGCGACCGGGATGACGGAGACGACGACGGTGACGATGACGACTGACCGCTTGCCGTATCCGGCTGAGCGGAGCAGCCGATGACCGACGTGTTCGCCACCCAGGAGACCGCCGCGCCCGGCAGCACGTCCGATGACGACGGGACGTCACCGCGGCGCTCGCGCCGCCCCCGCGGCACGCGCATCCCCGCACGGGTGCAGATCATGGGCTGGCTCGTGCTCGTCATGACCGCCGGGCTGGCCACCGTCGTGCTGCTCGTGGCCGAGTTCGAGTACCGCGCGATCGACGAGCGGGTCAACTCGGGCCTCGCGCAGGACGCGCAGGAGTTCCGCCGGTTCGCCGACGCGGGGACCGATCCCGCCACGGGGCAGGCCGTGGCCGACCCGTACGACCTGTTCTTCCGGCACCTGAGCAGCCAGTACCCGGACCGCGCCGAGATCATGCTCGGCATCGAGGAGACCGCGGGCGGCGGGCTCGACGCGGTGCAGCAGAGCGACGAGGCGTTGCGGGACGTCACGTTCGACGATCCGCTGCTGCGCCGCATCGTCGAGGCTCCCCGCACCACCGGCACCGTCGAGACCCCCGCGGGCGAACTGCGCTGGTTGCGGGTGGACGTGCTGCCGAGGGAGGGCGGCAGCGAACCGAACGCGTGGTTCGTCAGCGGCTACGTCATCGACGAGGCGCGGTCCGACGCCGCCGACACCGTGCGCACGCTGGTGATCATCAGTGCGATCGCCCTCGTGCTCGCCGCGGGCGTGTCGTGGGTGGTGGCGGGCCAGATCCTCGCGCCCGTCAACACGGTGCGCAAGGCCGCGGCCCGGCTGACCGAGGCCGACCTGACCCGCCGGATCCGGGTCGAGGGCCGCGACGACGTGGCCGCGCTGGCCGACCAGTTCAACGCGATGCTGGACCGGCTGGAGCGGGCGTTCGCCACGCGCAGGCAGTTCCTCGACGACGCGGGGCACGAACTGCGTACCCCGATCACCATCGTCCGCGGGCACCTCGAGCTGATGGGCGACGACCCGGCCGAACGGGCCGAGGTCGTGCGCCTGTGCACCGACGAACTCGACCGCATGGCCCGGATCGTGGACGACCTGCTGCTGCTGGCGAAGGCCGAACAGCCGGACTTCGTCCGTCCCGAGTGGACGTCGGTGCCGGAGCTGACGAGCGACATCGACGCGAAGGTGCGGGCGATCGCGCCGCGTTCCTGGACCCTGGAGGCGATCGGCGAGGGCGAGGCCTACGTGGACGCCCAGCGCGTGACCCAGGCGGTGGTGCAGCTCGCGCAGAACGCCGTCCAGCACACGGAGGACGGCGCGAGTATCCGCATCGGATCGTCGGTCGACGAGCGATCGGTGTCGTTCTGGGTCACCGACACCGGCCCCGGCCTCGCCCCCGGCGACGAGGAACGCATCTTCGACCGGTTCGTCCGCGGTGAGGCGGGGGCGCGCGGGGGAACCGGGGCCGGACTGGGACTCGCCATCGTGAAGGCCATCGCCGTGGCCCACCACGGGGACGTGCGGGTGCTCTCGGCGCCCGGCCACGGTGCGACATTCGGATTCGAACTGCCGTTGCGGGGAGGACAGGCATGAGCAGCCGCATCCTGATCGCCGAGGACGAGGCACGGATCGCGTCGTTCATCGAGAAAGGACTGCGTGCCAACGGTTTCACCACGACGGTGGTGGAGGACGGCGACGCCGCGCTCGCACAGGTGGTGGCGGGGGAGTTCGACCTGGTCGTGCTCGATCTCGGACTGCCCAAACGCGACGGTTTCGCCGTGCTCCAGGCGATGCGCAGGGCGCACGTGCAGATCCCGGTGGTGATCCTGACCGCGCGCGACACGGTGCACGACACGGTCGCCGGTCTCGAAGGCGGGGCCGACGACTACATGACGAAGCCGTTCCGGTTCGAGGAGCTGCTCGCCCGTGTGCGGCTGAGGCTGCGCTCGGCCGACCGGGCGCCGGAGGTGACGGTGCTGCGGCACGGTGACCTCTCGCTCGACCTGCGGACCCGCAGGGCCGAGATCCCCGGCGGCATGGTCGACCTGACCGCGCGCGAGTTCTCCCTGCTCGAGCTGTTCCTGCGGCACCCACGTCAGGTGCTGTCGCGCGAGCAGATGCTCTCGCACGTGTGGGGCTACGACTTCGATCCCGGATCGAACGTCGTCGACGTCTACGTCCGCACGTTGCGCCGCAAGATCGGGCAGGACCGCATCGTCACCGTCCGCGGGATGGGATACCGCCTGGACTGACCCGCCCGCGGCCCGAGTTCGGCGCAGCTCGCGGGTCCGTCCATTACCGTGTTCCCATGAGCGGGACACCGGCCGTCGGCGCGTGCCTGCCGCCGTCGTGAAGGGACGGCGGATGCGGGGTGATCGAGATCTCCGGTGGGAAACGCCAGATCATGTCGATCGTCTCGATCGCCTTGCGCGCAACCGCCCGGTTCCGGGCAGAGTGTGACGTCGGGCGGCGAGCGAGGGGACAGCAGGGATGGGTGAGCTTCCGGTCATTCTCGGCTCGGGGGCCATCGTCCTGCTCGCCTCGGTGTTCGCCGTACGGTTCTCGATCCGGCTGGGGCTTGCCCTCGCTGCTGATCTATCTCGGGATCGGCGTGCTGCTCGGGGGAGCCGGGCTCGGCATCGAGTTCGACAACCCGGAGATCACCCAGAGCCTCGGCATGGCGGCACTGGTCATGATCCTGGCCGAAGGCGGACTCACCACGCGGTGGGAGTCCGTGCGCCCCGCACTCGGCCCCGGTATCGCACTGTCCACAGTGGCCATCGCCATCACGGTGCTCGTCGCGGGCACGGCGCTGCACTGGCTGCTGGACCTGGACTGGCAGGTCGCCTTGCTGTGGGGCGCCGTGCTGGCCAGTACCGACGCCGCGGCCGTGTTCTCGATGCTGCGCGGATCGGGCATCAACCGGCGGCTGTCGGGCACGCTCGAGCTCGAATCCGGGCTCAACGACGCCCCGGCCTACATCGCCGTCGTGCTGTTGGCCGGCGGTGCCGCCGTCGACTGGGCGCTACCGTTGCAGGTCGTCTACCAACTGGGGGCGGGCGCGGCCATCGGTCTCGCGCTCGGCTGGCTGGGTGCCCAGGCGCTGCGCCGGATCGCGTTGCCCGCCACCGGTCTGTACCCGCTGGCGACCGTTGCCGTGTGCGTCGTGGCCTACTCGGGCGGCCAGCTCGCCCAGGCCTCCGGTCTGCTCGCGACCTATCTGGCCGGTCTCGTGCTCGGCAACGCGAACCTGCCGCACCGCGGCGACACGCGATCGTTCGCCGAGGGGATCGGCTGGATCGCCCAGATCGGGCTGTTCGTGCTGCTGGGCCTGTTCGCCTCGCCGGAGCGGCTCGTGGGCGGCATCGTTCCCGGACTCGTGGCGGGTGTCGTCGTGCTGGTGCTCGCCAGGCCGGTCTCGGTGCTGGTGTCGATGCTGCCGTTCCGGTTGCCGTGGCGGGAACAGGTCTTCCTGTCCTGGGCCGGTCTGCGGGGTGCGGTGCCCATCGTGCTCGCGACGATCCCGCTCGCGCAGGGCGTGCCGGGTGCGGAACGGCTGCTGGACGCCGTCTTCGTGATCGTCATCGTCTTCACGCTGGTGCAGGGCGCGCTGCTCAGCCCGGTGGCGCGTGTGCTCGGGCTGAGCAGCCCGTCCGAACCGGAGGAGATCGAGGTCGACGCCGCCCCGCTCGACGAGCTCGGCGCGGTGCTGCTCCAGATCGCGATCCCCTCCGGGTCCCGACTGCACGGCGTGTATCTGCGGGAGCTTCGCCTGCCGAGCGGTTCGGGCGTCAGCCTCATCGTCCGGGACGGCCGCAGCTTCACCCCCGACACGCGTGCCCGGCTGCAGACCGGTGATCGGTTGCTCATCGTCACCACGAGCCAGGCGCGCTCGGCGGCCGAACGCCGGATCCGCGCCGTCGACAGGGCCGGCCCGCTCGCGAAGTGGAAGGGCGAGTCAGGGGACTGAGCCGCCGGTCACGCGCGGGGTGGACAATGGACGGGTGAACACCGACCGTGAACCCGAGTCCGGTGCGGCCGGCCCGGACGGCAGCGGCTCCGCCCGTCCCGCGCGCAGGGTCCTGCTGCTGACCCTCGTCGCCGTCGCCGCCTACGTCATCGACCTGGTGACGAAGGTGATCGCGACGGCCCAGCTCGAAGGCGCCGAACCGGTCCGCATCCTCGGCGGTGCCGTCTACCTGCAGCTCATCCGCAATCCCTACGCCGCGTTCGGCATGGACTTCGGCGGTACCTGGCTGCTGGCGCTCGTGGCGATCGTCGTCGTCGGCGTGATCGTCTGGTTCGCGCGGAGGCTGCGCTCCACCGGTTGGGCGATCGGCCTCGGGTTGGTGCTGGCCGGTGCGCTCGGCAACCTCACCGACCGGCTGTTCCGCGCTCCCGGGCCCATGCAGGGCCACGTGGTCGACTTCGTCTCCGTGTTCGGTCCCGACGGGCGCTACTTCCCGGTGTTCAACGCCGCCGACTCGGCCATCACGATCGGCGCGATCCTCATCGTGCTGCTGTCGCTGCTCGGCCACGACTACGACGGCACCATCACGCGGGGGCCGAAGAAGAACGTCCCCGAGGAGAACCGCGAGAACGCCGAGAACGCCGAGAACGCCGAGACCGGCGAGCGGGCCAAGGACCGGACGGGAACGGGGGACGAGTCGTGAGCGCCCGCATGCTGCCCGTGCCGGACGGGCTGGACGGAATGCGGGTCGACGCCGGCTTGGCCAAGCTGCTCGGGCTGTCGCGCACCGCGGTGGCCGACCTCGCGGGCGAGGGCCACGTGCTGCTCGACGGAGCCCCCGCGGGCAAGTCAGACCGCCTCGTCGCGGGCGGGCTGCTCGAGGTGACCCTGCCGGAGCCGCAGGAACCGCCCCAGGTGGTCGCCGAGCCCGTCGAGGGGCTGGTGGTGTTGCACGAGGACGACGACATCGTCGTGGTGAACAAGCCGGTCGGTGTGGCGGTGCACCCGAGCCCCGGCTGGGAGGGGCCGACGGTCGTCGGCGGTCTCGCTGCCGCCGGGTTGCGCATCTCCACCTCGGGAGCGGCCGAGCGGCAGGGCGTGGTGCACCGGCTCGACGCGGGCACCACCGGCGTCATGGTCGTGGCCAAGAGCGAGCACGCCTACACCGTGCTGAAGCGGGCGTTCAAGGAGCGCACCGTGGAGAAGCGCTACCACGCACTCGTACAGGGCCATCCCGATCCGATGCGGGGCACGATCGACGCACCGATCGACCGGCATCCCAAGCACGACTACAAGTTCGCGGTGGTCGCGGGCGGGCGGCCGTCGGTCACGCACTACGAGGTGATCGAGGCGTTCCGCGCCGCGTCACTGGCCGACATCAAGTTGGAGACCGGGCGCACCCACCAGATCCGGGTGCACTTCTCCGCGCTCCGGCATCCGTGCGTGGGCGATCTGACCTACGGTGCCGATCCGGTGCTGGCCCGCAGGCTCGGGGTGACCCGCCAGTGGCTGCACGCCCGTGCGCTCGCCTTCGCCCATCCCGCCGACGGCCGCTGGGTCGAGTTCACCAGCGACTACCCGGCCGACCTGGCCCACGCACTGGAGATCCTGCGCGCCGAGTCGTGAGCTACCTCAGGCGTCCTCCGTTGTCGCGCCGGGTCCACGACGAACTCTGCGGAGGCCCCCACGTGCTGATCGCCGGGTCGAGGGGCACGGCTGGAGCAGGCGTGGGGTTCTGCGGCGAACCGTGCGCAGGTGTCTGTGGTGCCGGCTGGGCCGCGTCCTGCTGCGCGGAAGCCGGAGACCGAACAGGACCGGGCTGAGCGGTACCTGCCTGGGCAGGAGCTGGCTGGGCGGGCCGGTGCGCCGTGGGCGGATGCTGGCCGCCGGTGGCTCCGCCGAGAGCGTTGCGGAGCCGGGTGCCGTCGGCCTCGACCCCGACCGTCAGCGGCAATCCGGAGGCGGACAGGTTCAGCAGACGGTGGGCCGCTTCGCGCGGATCCATGCCCGCTCTGGCCGCGATGTCGGTGAGCGAGGCTCGGCCGAGGTCGGCGACCACGGTGAGCAGTCGTGCGTCGGCGGGATCGGTGACGGACACGGGGTGCAGCCTACCGGCGTTCGGCCACCCGGCTGACCCGTCGAAAACCGCCCAGCCGGGTGGGCCGCATGTGGTTATGCTCGGCGCCCATGGATGACGTCGTGGCACTCGCCGATGAGTACATGGACTTGATGTTCGATGCCGACCCGGTGACCCCGGCGGTCCTCGGGATCGACCCGGAGCGGACCGGCCTCGAGGACCTCGGCGAGGAAGCCGAGCAGCGCCAGTGGCGGGCGCTCACCGACATCGTCACCCGCGCTCGCGCCATCGATCCGGCACGGCTCAGCGCCGAGAGCCGCACGACGCGCGACGTGCTGATCACCTCGGCACAGGCCCGCCTGGAGTCGCTGGATGCGAAGACGCTGGAGTTCTGTGTCTCCGACGGGATGCAGGCTCCCGCGGCGAGCATCCTGACGGTGCTGCCGATGATCCCGGTGGCCACGCCCGCGCAGGCGGCCGCGCATCTGGAGCGGCTGCGCCAGTTGCCGGTGTACCTCGACGAGGCCGCCGAACGTCATCGGGTCGGCATCATGGCGGGCCGGGTGCCGGTGGCGCGTGGTGTGCGCGGCGCGATCGAGCACATCGACCGGTACCTGGCCGACCCGCAGTCCGACCCCCTGTTGCGACAGGAGGCTCCGGACGGGGCAGCCGATTTCGACGACGAACGCGACCGCATCCTCGCCGAGCGGGTGCGCCCCGCGTTCCGGCGCTACCGCGACGTGCTGGAAACCGAGATCCTGCCGCGGGGACGGCCCGACGAGGAAGCGGGCGTGTGCCACATCCCGGGCGGTGACACGATCTACCGGTCGTTGATCCGGGTGCACACGACGTCCGATCGCACGGCCGACGACCTGCACGACACGGGACTGCGCATCATCGACGACCTCGCGCGGGAGTACCGGGAGATCGGCGGCCGGGTGTTCGGCACCGACGATCTGCAGGAGATCTTCCGGCGGCTGCGCACCGACAAGGAACTGCGCTGGAACGACGGGGACGAGCTGCTGGACGCGGCCAGGGCGGCCGTCGCGCGCGCCGAGGAGGCCACCCCGGAGTGGTTCGGCCGGATCCCCTCGCAGCCGTGCGTCGTCGAGGCGGTGCCGGAGGCCGAGGGGCCCGGCGCCCCGCCCGCCTACTACATGCAGCCCGCCGCGGACGGTTCCCGTCCCGGCACGTACTTCGCGAACACGTACAAGGCAGGGGAGCGGTTCCGGCACACCGCGGAGGCGACGGCGTTCCACGAAGCGGTGCCGGGGCACCACTTCCAGCTCAGCACGGCGCTCGGCCTGACCGACCTGCCGCTGCTGCGCAGGCTCGGCGGGTTCACGGCCTACATCGAGGGCTGGGGGCTGTACGCCGAGCGCCTCGCCGGCGAGATGGGGCTCTACTCCGGGGACGTCGCGCTGCTGGGCATGTTGAGCAACGACTCGATGCGCGCGGGCAGGCTCGTGGTGGACACGGGCCTGCACGCCAAGGGCTGGAGCAGGCAGCAGGCCATCGACTACCTGCTCGAGCACACGCCCATGGCCGAGGTCGAGATCGTGTCGGAGGTCGACCGCTACATCAACTGGCCGGGGCAGGCGCTGGCCTACATGGTGGGCAGGCTCGAGATCGAGCGCGTGCGGGCCAAGGCCGAGGAGGCGATGGGGGAGCGGTTCGACATCCGGGCCTTCCACGACGTCGTGCTGGGCGGCGGTGCGCTGCCGTTGTCGGTGCTCGACGACGTGGTGTCGGCGTGGTCCACGGCGGGACAGGTGGTGTCGGCCTGAAGGCGGGTGCGCGGGCCTCGCGTGCGCGCGGGTGAGGGCAGCGCCGCCGGATCGGGGTGAGCATTCCCGGCCGGGTGAGCCCTGTCGGCCCGGTGAGCCCTGTCGGTCGGGGCCGGGGCTGTGCGGTCCGGGGCGCTGCGGTCCGGGGTGCTGCTGGATCAGGGCGAGTCGGCCTGCACGCAGATTCCCCCGCCCTTGTCGGTCATGCCGTCGGGGCAGGTGCGGTCGTGGTCGGGCCCGATCAGCAGGCCCGCGGTGACCAGGGCGGCGAGCACCAGCAGGGAGGGCACCCCGACGAGGATCCACCAGCGGCGCAGGCACGTCGGCTTGCCGCACGCGGGCATGTGCTCGGCGAACGACGAGGCCTCGCCGCACTGGCACGGCGGCCACATCCGCTGACGACGCTTGCCCACGCCGGGCAGGATAGCGCCCCGATCGCCGGTCCGGCGGGTGACACCGTGGGCCGATCGGGGGTACACCTCGACTATGCGCGATCACCGTCAGCCCGACCGCCGTTCGTGGTCGGACGAGCAGGAGCAGTATCCGAAGCAGCCCACGTCGCCGGACGTGCCCGCCCCGCCCAACCGCGACGTGCTCGGCGGCACCGAGGACGTGCCCGAGCCGCCGAACCGCGACGACGTCGACCCGGAGGTGCCGGGCTCGGAACGGGAGGTGCAGGAGGGCGACGACGTCACCCGGGAGGCGGGCAACGTCGAACCGCCGGACTAGCGCCGGACACTGCGGTGGCCACGGGGCGCGTCAGGCCACCGGCCTGCCCGCCCCGGCGTAGGAGTCGCCGGGCGAGCGGTAGTTGTGCACCTGCACGGCCTGCCCGAACGTCGGCGCGTCGATCATCTGCTGGTTGCCGATGTACATGCCGACGTGGTGGATCTTCGTGTTCGGATCGCCGTAGAAGACGAGGTCGCCGAGGCGCGGCTGTTCGTCGGGCCCGATCAGCGGCACCGACGAGTACTGCCAGTGGGCCGTGCGCTGCAGGGTGATGCCCGCCGAGCCGTAGGCGGCGGTGGTCAGGCCCGAGCAGTCGAACCCGGCGTCGCCCTGTTCCTCACCGTTGCCGCCCCACACGTAGGGCAGGCCGATCTTCTCGATGGCGAAGGTGACCGCCTTGATGACCTTCTTGTTGGGCGGCTTGCCCTCCATGCCGACCGTGCCGTAGACGTTCGCGGTCGCCAGTACCCGGTGCAGGAACAGGGGCTCGTCGTGCAGGGCGGACACGCCGGCGAGCCAGTCCTCGCCGCGGTCCAGGTCGCGTCCACCGTCGCACAGCGCGCGTCCCGCGGTGAGTGCGGCGTCGTCGAGGTCCTGGATGTTCGGTGCCCGGCCGGAGGCGGTGTCGGACACGGCCGCCCACTTCTCCCAGACGGCGGGGGAGAGCTGCATCGGCCCGGCCGCGCCCGCCTGGGAGATGACGTCACCGTCGAAGTTGCGCAGTTCGATCGTGTCGATCGGCGTGCTGGGCGTGCCGTCCGGGGTGATCTCGCCGCCGGAGGCCCGGCCGTGGTCGCTCGCGGTACGCCCGATGCCGGCCAGCGTGACCCACGACAGGTTGCACGCGGGCTGCTCCTCGGCCATGCGCACCGTGGCGGTCGCGTAGGAGTGCATGGCGTTGCGCGGGATGTCGAGCCAGCCTGCGACGTCGTCGACCCACTTCTCGAACCTCGGACCGCCGCCCTGGTCGGGGACGCGTTCGGCGGGCTGGGAGCCGGAGCCGGTCTCGGCGCCGTCGTCCTGGTTCGGCTGGGGCGTGGAGGGGCTGCCGCCGGGTGCCGCGGCGCGCGGGCCCGCTGCGACACCGTCGGAGGTGGCCGCGGCGGACACGCCGCCGTCCGATTCGGACGGCGCGAGCCGGACCACCGTGATCACGCCGGCGGCCATGACGACCGCGGTGGCGGCGGCGAGCAGTGCGGCGAAGCGGCCGTGGCCGCGGGCGTCGGTCACCTTCGTCGACTCCGATGTCTCTACAGTTCCGATATCTCTACGGTCTGGGATCTCTGCTCTGTCCGGACGTTGCTGCGCCTTCCGGGGTCACCCGGCCTCCCGGTCGTGCCGGTCGCCCCGGTGTGCGGCCCTCGAGGCCATGGTCACAGGGTACGGAGCCGATCTTCTCCCGGCACGTTCGCGTCCGTGCGCAGGCCGGCCAGCAGCTGGGCGCGCAGCTGGTCCAGATCGGCGTCCACGGCCACCTCGGTCTCGGCGCCGGTCTCGCTCTCCGCGGACGCGGCCCTGAGCGCGGGCAGCCTGCGATCGGCGTAGGTGGCGCCTCTTCCCGGTCCGAACGAGCACTCGACCTGCACCGCAACGCGTTCGGTCCGCAGCGTGCCCGGGCGGATCGCCTCGGCGACGGCCACGGCGTCGTGCAGCACCATTCCGTCCCAGCCGAGAGCGCCGCGGTAGTGCTCGCGGTAGTCGGGGGTGAGCGCGTCGAGTGCGGTGCCGATCGGCCCGGAGGTGCCCAGTTCGGTCATCCACGCGGCGTCGACGGCGCAGCGGTAGGTCAGGTCCATGGGCACGAGCACGCACGGCGCCTCGCCTCCGGTGAGGACGCGGTGGGCCGCCTCGGGGTCGCTCCAGATGTTGAACTCGGCGGCGGCCGTGGTGTTGCCGTGGCCGAGCGCGCCGCCCATGATCACGATGCGGGCGATCTTCTCCGCGGCTGCCGGGTGGGCGGCCAGCAGTGCGGCGATGTTGGTCAACGGGCCGATGGGTGCGATGGTCACCGGTTCGTCCGAGGCGGCCAGCAGGTCGGCCATGAGCGTGACCGCGTCGCGCTCGTCGAGCGGACGGCTCGGCTCGGGCAGGGCGTGCGACCGGCCGGACAGTCCGTCGGCGCCGTGGACGTAGCGCGCCTCGTTCGGATGCCGGTGGACCAGCGGCCGCTGGGCGCCCGCCGCCACGGGCACGTCGTCGCGTCCGCAGAGCGCCAGCACCCGCCGGGCGTTGATCGTCGTCGCCGCGAGCGGGACGTTGCCGTACACCGACGTCACGCCCAGCAGGTCGACCTCGTCGCTGAGGGCTGCCAGCGCGATGGCGAAGGCGTCGTCCACGCCGGGGTCGGTGTCGATGATCAACTTCGTGGGCACGGGTTCTCCTCGCGTCCGGCTCGGGTGTCGGTCTGCCTGTCACCGACAAGGCTAGGGCGGTCGTTACTCTCGGCCCCATGACGTCGATGTGGGGTTCGCCCGTGCTGCACCGCGTGCAGGCCTGGCGCAGGACGCGCAAGGATCCGGGGCAGGCTCGGTTCCTGACGAAGGATTCGCTGCGCTGGGTGCTGCGCAACCGCGCCTACACGCCCTGGTACCTGGTGCGGTACTGGCGGCTGCTCAAGTTCCGCGTCGCGAATCCGCACATCGTGTTGCGTGGCATGGTGTTCCTCGGCAGGAACGTCGAGATCCACGCGCGCCCGGGCTACGGGCGCATGGAGATCGGCCGGTGGGTGCACATCGGCGACGGCAATGCGATCCGCTGCCACGAGGGCTCCCTGCGGATCGGGGACAAGACGGTGTTCGGCAGGCAGAACGTCCTCAACGGTTACCTGGACATCGAGATCGGCGCCGCCTCCATCATCGCCGACTGGGTCTACGTCACCGACTTCGACCACGTCACCACCGACATCACCGTGCCGATCAAGGACCAGGGCATCGTCAAGGCGCCGGTGCGGATCGGCCCGGACACGTGGATCGGCACGAAGGTGTCCGTGCTGAAGGGGACCCGGGTCGGGCGTGGCTGTGTGCTCGGTGCACACGCCGTCGTGCGCGGCGACATTCCGGACTACGGCATCGCGGTGGGGGCGCCCGCGCGCGTCGTGCGCGACCGCAGGGCCGATTACGAGGCCGACGCCGAGCGCCGCGAGGCGGTCCGGGACATGGCCCGCAAGGCCGACGAGGCGCTCCAGCAGAGCCTTGAGGAGTCCTGAGCCGGTTCGTCCGGGGCCGCGTGCATGGCGGCGGCGGGCGACGTGACATGTCCCGATTCGGTGGATTGGTCCCTTCCACCCCAAGTGATTAGCTGTTATAACTAACTTTCACGGTGGCGCCACCACGACATGTCCGTGCTCGGTCCCGCGGCAGGGCTGTGGGACCGGCCGACCCTGCGTGAGGAGTGCCGTGTCCAGACCCACACGTTCGCTGGCGGCTGCCGCACTGGCCGGAGCCACCGTGCTCTCCCTGGCCACCGCGATGCCGGCGGCGGCCCAGTCGTCCGCCGCCACAACGCAGCCCAACAGCCCCACCAGCGCAGCGCAGCCGAACAGCACAGCGCAGCCGAACACGGGGGCGCCCGCGGCGGGCAAGTGCAGCGACGAGCCGCAGGACCTGCCCATCCACGAGTTCACCGACCACCGTGAGCTCGGCATCGAGCTCGACCGGATCGAGCGGGTCTCCGGCGGGCGCGTCGAGGTCGAGGAGATCGGCCGCAGCAACCAGGACCGTGAGATCTGGTCGGCCCGCGTCGGCCACGGCCCCAAGTCGGTGCTGCTGACCAGCGAGATCCACGGCAACGAGAAGGTCGGCACCGACGCCCTGCTGCGCCTGCTCGACTTCGTGGGCACGAGCGACAGCGCGAAGGCGCAGAAGTGGCGCAGCGAGCTGACGATCGTCGCCATCCCGAAGATGAACCCCGACGGTGCCGAACTCGACCGCCGCGGCAACGACATGACCTGGGACGAGGTCGTCGAGGAGTACCCGCAGCTGGCCGACGCCGAGCCGGCGTGGAACTACTACACCGAGCCGCGTCAGGGCGACGACTACTCGCAGCGTCCCGGTTTCGACATCAACCGCGACTACAACCCGGACCTGTCCTACGAGCCGAAGCCCGAGGACCTTCCCGGTGAGTCGGCCGACACCGGCTGGTTCCTCTCGCCGGAGACGCGTGCGGTGCGGGACGTCTACGTCGACCTGACCGAGGAGTTCGGCAAGGTCGACACCTATGTGGACCTGCACCACCAGGGCGCCTGCTACGTCATGCCCGACGACCCGGACCGGTTCGTCACCATGTCGATCTCGGGCAAGTTCGTCGACGACCCGGCCACGACGCCGGGCTACGAGCAGTACGCCGACGACTACGACCTCGACTACGCCAAGCAGCTGAACGTCGCGACCTACAACGCGCTGCAGGCGAAGGCGAACGACAACCCGTTGTTCGGCAACATCACGCTCTACCCGCAGGACACGAACCTGCCGGGCACGGGCCTGGGGTCGTTCGCGCTCAACGGCAGTGGTGCGGTGCTCTACGAGGTGCGGGGCCAGACGCAGACGCTCGGACAGAAGTACCGGGAGCAGCTGACCAAGACCGTCTACTTCGGTCTCGAGGGCATGCTGTCGTCGATCGCGACCGGGCAGGTGGACAACCTCGACCCGGCGGCCTACGACGCGATCCCGCCGCGCGGCCCGAGCATCGGTGACGCGGAAGCCACCGCGCGGGTCGACGAGCCGTAACCGGCCATCCGAACGGACCAGGGCGGGGCGGTGCACCGGGGACCCGGAGCACCGCCCTGCCCTGGTCCGTGCTGGTCGAACTCCTGACGCATCGAACCGATCGCGGCTGCGTGACCCGCCTCGTTCTGCCGCCTCGTTCTGCCGCCTCGGGCGGACTACGTGGGCAGGCCTGTCGTCGAGGTGATGTGGTCGGGCACGTCCCCGTCGTAGTCGCCGGTGCTCAGCGTTCCGGTCGGTTCGAGCAGCATGACCGACGCGCCGCCGGGTGACTCGGGGCAGTGCTCGACGCCGCGCGGCACGACGAACACGTCGTGCCGCGCGAGGTGCACCACCGACTCCGTGCCGTCCTGGCGGAGGCGGATGTCGAGCCGTCCGTCGAGCACGACGAACAACTCGTCGGTGTCCGGATGGGAGTGCCAGACGAACGTGCCCTCCATCTTCGCCACGCGGACGTCGTAGTCGTTGACCCGCGTGAGGATCCGCGGGCTCCAGTGCTCGTCGAACGAGGCCAGCACGGCATCGACGTTCGTCGCGTTGTTGCGGGTGGTGGACATGATCCGATCCTGCGTCTTGCACGCCGGGGCCGACAGTGCGAGAAACAACGCATGGCGCAAGATTCCTCGCACACGCGGGGTGAGGATGCACCGGGCGTTCGCCGTGCCGGACCGGGCGGGCGGAACCGTCACGTCGTGGGCGTGCTCGTCGACGAGGGCTCGAACCCCTTCGAGCTGGCCTGCCTGACCGAGGTGCTCGGGATCGACCGACCCGAGATCGGCGGGCTGCTCTACGACCTGCACCTGTGCGCCCGGCGACCTTCCGTGGGAATGCGGCAGGGTTTCTTCTCCATGACCGACGTCGCCGGCCTGTCTGCACTGCAGCACGCGGACACGGTCGTCGTCCCGAACCGCCCCGACACCACGCGTCCGCATCGTCCCGACGTGCTGGAGGCCATCGGCCGTGCCCACGCGCGGGGTGCGCGGCTGATCGGGATGTGCACCGGGGCGTTCACGCTGGCTGAAGCGGGAGTCGCGGACGGGCGGCGCGTCACCGTGCACTGGCAGTGGGCCGACGAGTTCCGCGGGCGGTATCCGCGGGTGCGCGTCGACGACGAGGTGCTGTTCGTCG
Source organism: Prauserella rugosa (assembly GCF_000719975.1). GTDB lineage: Bacteria > Actinomycetota > Actinomycetes > Mycobacteriales > Pseudonocardiaceae > Prauserella > Prauserella rugosa. The sequence continues at coordinate 121,938 of NZ_JOIJ01000003.1, read as the reverse complement.
ACGACGGAGACATTCTCACCTCGGCAGGCAGCGCCGCGGCGCTCGACCTCGGACTGCACCTCGTGCGCCGTGACCACGGCGCCGAGGTCGGTGCCGCCGTCGCACGCCGTCTGGTGTTTCCCGGGCACCGTCCCGGCGGGCAGCGGCAGTTCGTCGAACGCCCCATGCCCCGCCGGGAGGAGAGCGTGCTCGCCGCGGTTCTCGCGTGGGCCGAGGACCGGGCGACCGGGCCGCTCACGGTCGCGGACCTGGCCGCCCGTGCGGGCATGAGCCCGGCGAACCTGCACCGCCGCTTCCGTGCCGAACTGGGCTGCACGCCCAACCAGTGGCTGACCGCGGTGCGGGTCGAACACGCCCGCAGGCTGCTGGAGACGACCGACCTCGCCGTCGACCGGATCGCCCACCGCAGCGGGCTGGGCACGGCCGCCAACCTCCGTACCCGCCTGGCCGAGCAGACGGGCCTCACGCCGACCGCCTATCGCTGCACCTATCAGTCCTCGGGTTTCGGCACGGCCGGGTAGGGCACGAACGTGCTGGTGTTCTCGTCGACCGTCAGCTGCTTGCCGATGTGCGGGAACGCGCGCTGCGGGCAGGCGGGACGTTCGCAGACCTTGCAGCCCATGCCGATCGGGGTGGCCGCCGTGCGGTCGTCGAGGTCGAGACCCGCGGAGTAGACCAACCTGCGAGCGTGCCGCAGTTCGCAGCCGAGGCCGACCGAGAACGTCTTGCCGGGGCTGGCGTAGCCGCCCACGTTGCGCGAGATGGTGCGCGCGATCCAGAAGTAGCTCTTGCCGTCCGGCAGCGTCGCCACCTGCGTGATGATCTTGCCCGGCGAGGTGAAGGCCTCGTAGATGTTCCACAGCGGACACGCGCCACCCACGCGGGAGAAGTGGAATCCCGCCGCGGACTGGCGTTTCGACATGTTGCCCGCCCGGTCCACGCGGACGAACGAGAACGGCACGCCGCGTGCCTTCGGCCGTTGCAACGTCGAGAGCCGATGGCACACCGTCTCGAAACCCACGCCGAACTCGTCGCACAGGCGCTCGATGTCGTAGCGGTACTTCTCCGCCGTCGACAGGAACGGCCCGTACGGCAGGATCAGCGCACCTGCGAAGTAGTTGGCCAGGCCCACCCGCGCGAGCGACCGCGCCGCGGGACCGGAGAACGCCCACGAGTCGGCGAGTTCGGTGATCAGGTCGTCGTACTCCAGCAACGCGATCTGGGAGGCCATCCGGAACGCCCGCTGGCCGATCCGCAGGCTGGGCGCCAACCGCAGCACCTTCGCGTCGGGCTCGTAGCGGTGCTGCTGGCCTGCCGATTCGTCGATGCCGTCGCTCGTGACCTGCACCCCGTAGTGGTCGGTGAGCCGGTCGAGCAGCGTGCGGTGCACGGTCTCCCCGCGGCGCAGCCCCATGTCGGAGGCCATGCGTTCGGCACGTTCGTCGAGTTCGCCGACGTAGTTCTCCCGCTCGTAGAAGAAGTCGCGCACCTCCTCGTGCGGCAGGGGAGCGGCGGCGCTGCCGTGCTGGCCCATGCCGTTCTCGGTGACCAGTGCCGCCGTCGTCTCGACGGCGTTGCGATAGGTGCGGTGCAGCTTGACCAGCGCCGAGGCGATGCCGGGCAGGTTCGAAGCCAGCTCGTTGAGCTCACTCGTGGTGGCCTCGATCCCGACGGCCTCGTCGAGCAGCGCCTCCTTGACGTCCGCGACCAGGCGTGCGGTGTCGGTGTTGGCGAAGAACTCGGTGTCGACCCCGAACGCCTCGGTGATGCGCAGGAGCACCGGAACCGTCAGCGGACGGGAGTTGTGCTCGATCTGATTGAGGTAGCTGGGCGAGATGTCGAGCAGTCTGGCCATGTCGGCCTGGCTCATCGAGCGGCTCTCCCGCAGATGACGCAGTTTCCCGCCGGCGAAAGTCTTGTCCACCGCAGCCTCGCGTTCCGTAGATCTTCCGGACCGAAACGGTCAAGTAACCGGTTCAGTCGCCGTCTTTTCCCGTTGGTGTGAACGCCGGGTTCACAACCTTCGCAACATCGTACGGAAATTTTGCAGAAATTTGCAAATTGGAGATGTGGCCGAGTTTTCGCAGCGCATGTCATGGTCTCTACACACAGCGAGTTAATCGCAAAGTTCGCAAAGGTGGAGAGTTCGATGGCACAGAACCTGGAGCAGACGGCTGCGGAGCTGCAGAAGAAGTGGGAGACCGACTCCCGCTGGAAGGGCGTGGAGCGGGCCTACACCGCGGCCGACGTGGCCAAGCTGCGCGGCAGCGTCGTGGAGGAGAACACGCTTGCTCGCCGGGGTGCCGAGAAGCTGTGGAACCTGCTGCACACCGAGGACTACGTGCACGCCCTCGGCGCGCTGACCGGTAACCAGGCCGTCCAGCAGGTCCGCGCCGGCCTGAAGGCGATCTACCTGTCCGGCTGGCAGGTCGCGGCCGACGCCAACCTCTCCGGCCAGACCTATCCGGACCAGAGCCTGTACCCGGCCAACTCGGTGCCTGCCGTCGTGCGCCGCATCAACAACGCGCTCGGCCGCGCCGACCAGATCACGTGGGCCGAGGGCGACACCAGCATCGACTGGTACGCCCCGATCGTCGCCGACGCCGAGGCGGGCTTCGGTGGTCCGCTCAACGCGTTCGAGCTGATGAAGGGCATGATCAACGCCGGTGCCGCGGGTGTGCACTGGGAGGACCAGCTGGCCTCCGAGAAGAAGTGCGGCCACCTGGGCGGCAAGGTCCTCATCCCGACCAAGCAGCACGTGCGCACCCTGAACGCCGCGCGCCTCGCCGCCGACGTCATGGACGTGCCGTCGCTGATCATCGCCCGCACCGACGCCGAGGCCGCGACGCTGATGACCAGCGACGTCGACGAGCGCGACCAGCAGTTCCTCACCGGGGAGCGCACCTCGGAGGGCTTCTACAAGGTCCGCAACGGCATCGAGCCCTGCATCGAGCGGGCCAAGGCCTACGCGCCGTACTCCGACCTCATCTGGATGGAGACCGGCACGCCGGACCTGGAGATGGCGCGCAAGTTCGCCGAGGCCGTCAAATCCGAGTACCCGGACCAGATGCTGGCCTACAACTGCTCGCCGTCGTTCAACTGGAAGAAGCACCTCGACGACGACACGATCGCGCGTTTCCAGCGTGAGCTCGGCGCCATGGGCTTCAAGTTCCAGTTCATCACGCTGGCCGGCTTCCACGCGCTGAACTACTCGATGTTCGACCTGGCCTACGGCTACGCCCGCAACGGCATGTCGGCCTACGTCGACCTCCAGGAGAAGGAGTTCGGCTCGGAGGAGCGCGGCTACACGGCCACCAAGCACCAGCGCGAGGTCGGCACCGGTTGGTTCGACCTGGTGTCCACCGCCCTGAACCCGGAGAGCTCCACCACGGCGCTCACCGGTTCGACCGAGGAAGCCCAGTTCTGAGGGCACCTTCCCCCTGACGCGGGGTGGGCCGGTCACGTCCGATCCGGCCGGCCCGCCCCGCGCCTTCGCCACCCACTCCGCGTCCGGAGTGTCCGCCCGAGAGGGGTCCGATCATGGCTGACAGGTTCGACCACAGGCTGACCGTCACCGGCGAGACTGCCGACCGGTTCGACGAGATCCTCACGCCCGCCGCCCTCGCGTTCGTCGCGAAGCTGGACAACGCCTTCGCCGAGCGCCGCAGGGAACTGCTCGACGAGCGGCGTCGCCGCCGCGAGCGCATCGCCGCGGGCGAGGAGACACTCGACTTCCTCGCCGAGACGGCCGCGATCCGTGCGGACTCCTCCTGGCAGGTAGCAGCTCCGGCCCCGGGCCTCGAGGACCGGAGGGTGGAGATCACCGGGCCCACCGACCGCAGGATGACGGTCAACGCCCTGAACTCGGGCGCGAAGGTGTGGCTGGCCGACTTCGAGGACGCGACGTCGCCGACGTGGCACAACGTCGTCGGTGGCCAGCTGAACCTCTACGACGCCATCCGCAGGAACATCGACTTCGAGGCCGGTGGCAAGCGGTACGTCATCGGGGAGAACCCCGCCACGCCCGTCGCCCGCCCGCGCGGATGGCACCTGGTGGAGAAGCACGTCCGCATCGACGGGCGGCCGGTGTCGGCGAGCCTGTTCGACTTCGGCCTGTACTTCTTCCACAACGCCAAGCGGCTCGTCGCGAAGGGCCTCGGCCCGTACTTCTACCTGCCGAAGCTCGAGAGCCACCACGAGGCGCGGCTGTGGAACGACGTCTTCCGCCTCGCGCAGCGCGAGATCGGCCTGCCGCAGGGCACGATCAGGGCCACGGTGCTGATCGAGACGATCACCGCGGCGTTCGAGATGGACGAGATCCTGTACGAACTGCGCGAACACGCCGCAGGGCTGAACGCGGGCCGGTGGGACTACATCTTCTCGATGATCAAGACCTTCGGGCACGCGGGCGCGGACTTCGTGCTGCCCGACCGGGCCGACGTGACGATGACCGTGCCGTTCATGCGGGCCTACACCGAGCGGCTGGTGCAGACCTGCCACCGGCGCGGGGCCCACGCGATCGGCGGCATGGCCGCGTTCGTCCCGAGCCGTGACCCGGAGGCCAACGCCGTCGCGCTGGAGAAGGTCCGGGAGGACAAGCAGCGCGAGGCCACGGACGGCTTCGACGGCTCCTGGGTCGCCCACCCCGGCCTGGTTCCGACCTGCCGCGAGGTGTTCGACGGTGTGCTCGGCGACCGGCCGCACCAGCTCGACCGGACGCGGGAGGACGTCGACGTCACGGCGGCCGACCTGCTCGATGTCGCCAGTGCAGGCGGCGAGGTCACCGAGGACGGCGTGCGCGGCAACATCAACGTCGCGCTGCGCTACCTCGACGCGTGGTTGCGCGGCACGGGTGCCGCCGCGATCCACGGTCTGATGGAGGACGCGGCCACGGCCGAGATCGCCCGCTGCCAGGTGTGGCAGTGGCTGCGGCACGACACCAAGCTCACGGACGGCACCGCCCTCACGCGTGAGCTGGTCACGGAGTGGCTCGACGAGGAACTCGCCGCGGTGCGTGCCGATCTTGGGGATGAGACCCGGCTGTCCGACGCGCGCGAGATCTTCGTCGAGACCGCGCTCGGGGAGAAGCTTCCCGGCTTCCTCACCACGGGTGCATACGCGCGCTACCTGACCAACGCCACGGTCTGAGCAGCGCGAACGAAAGGGGCACCGTCTGCCGCGCTCCCGCCTCGCGGCAGACGGTGCCCCCTTTCTCGTGCGGGGCCCGGGCCGCTTCTTGTGGCGCCTGCTCGCGGGCGACACCGTTGCGGTCGTACCACCGCGGTGCCACCGGTGCAGTGCCAGGATGGTCCCATGACAGTGCCGCATCCGCCTCGGCCTCCCCAGCAGGGCCCGCATCACGGTGCGCAGCAGGCCCCGTTCCCGCAGCAGGCTCCGTTCCGGCCGCAGGGTTCGTACCGGCCGCAGGGTTCGTACCGGCCGCAGGGCGGGATGCCGCATCCGCCGCAGGCGTATCCGGCCCAGGCTCCGTATCCGCCGCACATGCCCGTCCGCCCGCCGGAACCTCCTCCGGAGCGGGTGCATCCGGCCGTGCTGGCGGGGGTCGTGGTATGGCGGCTGGTCGTGGCGGGGTGCGCGCTGTACGGCGTCGGAGACGCCACCGGCTGGACACGGAACTTCGAGGCGCTGAGCCAGCTCGCCAGCCTCGTGGCCGGCCTCGTGTTCGTCGGGCTGCTGCTGTATCCCCTGCTGACCGGCGGCAGGCGGCACGAGCCGGGCAGTCCGTGGCTGCGCGGTGCCACGACGGTCCTGCTGCTGCTCGTCGCGGGGGCGTACTTCGGCCTGATGGGCGGGGACGCCGACTACCTGCCGTTCGAGCACATCGCGACGCCGTTGCTGGTGCTGGTGGACTGGTGCTTCGTGGGCAGGAGCCAAGGCCGTGCGCGCTGGTGGCATCCGCTGACCTGGATCGCGTTCCCGCTGGCCTACCTCGTCTACTACCTCGCGGCGGGCCTGGACATCTATCCGTTCCTGGACGCCGGCGACGACGGCTTCGCCGGGACGATCGCCATGTTGCTCGTCGCGGTCGTCGCCGTCGGCTACCTGCTGTACGGGATCGGCCTGCTGAAGGAGGCGCTGGGCCGCTCGCTGCGGGCGAACGCCGCGGCGTGACGGCGCCCGTACCGCGTGGTCACGCGCGCGCGGCGGCGATGACGCGGTGCAGGGCGGAGTTGAGCCGTTCCAGGTCGGCCACGTCGATGCCCAGGCGTTCGACGACGCGGTAGGGGATCTTCTCCGCCTCGGCCCGCAGCGCCTCGCCCGCCGCGGTCAGCGAGACCTCCAGGGTGCGCTCGTCGCCCTGCCGGCGGCGCCGCGTGACGTAGTCGAGCGCCTCGAGGCGCTTGAGCAGTGGGGAGAGCGTCGCCGGCTCGGAGCAGAGGGTGTCGGCCAAGTCGCGGACCGAGCGCGGTGAGCGCTCCCACAGCGCGAGCAGCACGAGGTACTGCGGATGTGTCAGCCCGTGCGGTTCGAGCAGCGGCCGATAGACGCCCACGACGCTGCGCGCGGCGACCGACAGCGCGAAGCACACCTGGCGTTCCAGGGCCAGTGGGTCCTCACCCAGGTCGATCTCGGTCATCGCGCCTTCCTCGTCCGTCGGCCGGCCTCGTGTGCTGATCGGTCTCGTGTGCTGATCGGCCTCGGGTGTCGATCGGCCGGCTGATCGTTAGCGTACTAACTGTTAGCCTGTGCATCATGACCCGGCGCGGCGAACAGGTTCGGCCCAATCCCCTTCAGTGGCTTCGCTACTCGGTCGGCGGCCGGTTGCCGCAGCATCTCGCCCCGTGGGTGCTCAAGGATGCGACCGCGCGAGGGTGGCGGTGGCGGCTGGCCGCCCGCAACTGCGTGTACGTCCTGCCCCTCGCGTCGGTCTGGTTGCTCCTGCCGGGACCACTGGGGCTGCGGCTGTCGCTGTCGCTGATGGCGATCCTCGTCGGTGTCTTCTACTCGCAGGCCTACGGCGACGAGAGCGTCGAGCTGCGGGTCGCCAAGCACGGTTTCGAGTACGGCCAGGCACGCGCCATCCGCCAGGAGAAGGAGAAGGAGGCCGACGCGCAGGCGTGGGCCGACTACGAGGCCATCTACCGGTCCTGAGCCGAACCCGGACGCGCCTGCGCGGTGCTGATCGTGCTGCCGTGCTGCCGTGCCGGCGCAGTGGTGCCGTGTCCGGTTCGGACATGCTTTCGGCGTGGTGTGAACGGGCCGTTCGCGGCGTGGCCCGGCGGCGCACGTGATCCCTTTCGTACCGGTTCCGGGGCCGGGCACCTCCTTTCGGCGTGCCTCGTTGCCAGCCCATCGACCTGCTGATTCGGGACGAGATCCGGCGTGATGCACATCCGGCCGCCGAATGCAATCCCCTGGTGTTGCCAGTACTAACGTCGCTTGTCGGTGCCGAAGTTTTGCGTTGCTATGGGCGTGCGGTCAGTGACTTTCCCACCTGACTTTCACCTGACTTCCCAGATGGAGGTACATCCCATGGCTCGAACCGCACGCAAGGTGGCCCGCACCGCGGGTGTGGGTGTGGCTGCCCTCGCGCTCGGCCTCGGCTCGATCTCGATGGCGAACGCGGACGAGACCGGCGGCGTGACGCCGAACGTCGTCGGCGGCTCGCCGGCCGACATCTCCGAGTTCCCGTACGCGGTGGCGCTCACCGACTCGACGGGCTTCCAGTTCTGCGGCGGCTCGCTCATCGCCGAGGACAAGGTCCTCACCGCGGCGCACTGCGCCGACGGCCAGGACCCGTCCGACGTCGTGGCCGTGACCGGCCGCACCGACCTCACCACCGACGAGGGCACCGAGACCCCCGTCAGCGACATCTGGGTGCACCCCGACTACAGCTCGGTGACCTCGGGCGCCGACGTCGCCGTGCTGACCCTGTCGTCGCCGGTGTCGGGTGCCGAGACGATCGACCTGGCCTCGGGCACCGACGCGCCGGTCTACAGCCCGGGAAGCGACGCGACCGTGGCGGGCTGGGGCACCACGTCCGAGGGCGGTTCGGCCTCGGACACCCTGCTGCAGGGCACCGTCCCGGTCTCCTCCGACGAGGACTGCTCGTCGGCCTACGGCGGTGACTACGACGCCACGAGCATGGTCTGCGCAGGCCTGCCCGAGGGCGGCGTCGACGCCTGCCAGGGCGACTCCGGTGGGCCGCTGGTGGTCGACGGCGTGCTCGCCGGCGTCGTGTCGTGGGGCGAGGGCTGCGCGCGGCCCAACACCCCGGGCGTCTACGCCCGCGTCGGCACCTACGCCGACGAGATCTCCCAGCAGCTGAACTGATCGCGGGCAGAACCGGATCGCCTGCTGCGCGGCCGGTCCGTCGTGCAGGGACCGTGGGTGTCCCCGCACGACGGACGGCCCGGAGCCTCAGCTCTGCTCGAGGTCGAAGACGTTGCCCGTGGGGATCTTGGGACGGCTGAACTCCTGCGGTCCGCGCGGCGTGGTGCGGCGGTAGACGTCCGCGGTGCTGTCGGCGATCCGGGCCCAGTCGAAGTCCGCGGCCAATCGGGACTGCGCGGCCAGTGCCCGCCGTTCGGCCGCCTCGGTGTCGGCCAGCACGGTGTCCACGGCCCTGGTGATCGCGGGTACGTCGCCGGGGGCGAACGCCAGTCCCGTCTCGCCGTCGAGCACCACCTCGCCGAGTCCGCCCGCGGTCGAGGCCACGAGCGGCCTGCGTGCCGCCGCGGCCTCGAGCGCGACGATCCCGAAGGGTTCGTACCGGCTGGGGAGAACCACCGCGTCGGCGGCGGCGAGCACTGCGCGCAACGTGCGGTCGGGCAGGTGACCGACGAAGTCGACCTGGTCGTCGAGGTCGAGCTGGTGTGCCTGCGCCACGAGCTCGTCGTGGTGCCTGCCGACGCCCGCGACGACCAGGCGGGTGCCTTCGTGGCGGGCCCGCACCTCGGGCAGGGCGTCCAGCAGGTCCTGGACCCCCTTCTCCCATTCCAGCCTGCCGAAGTACAACAGCAGGGGCCCGCCGTTCGGACTGTGCCTGTCGCGTGCCGTCGTGATCTCCTCGTCGGAGACCTGCCAGCTGCGCTCCTCGATGCCGTTGTGGATCACGCTGATCGCGTCGGCGTCGACGTCGAACAGCTGAGCCACCTCGCTGCGCATGGCCTGGCTGCAGGTGATGAGGGCGTCGGCGCGGTTCGCCAGCCACCATTCCACGGAGTGCACCTGCTGGTTCAGTGGATGCGACAGCCATCCGGAGTGCCGCCCGGCCTCGGTGGCGTGGATGGTGCCGACCAGTGGCACACCCGCGGCGTCGGCGAGCGCGACCCCGGGGTTGGTGACCAGCCAGTCGTGCGCGTGCACGACGTCGGGTCGCCACTCGGCCAGCAGGGCATAGCCCGCGCGGGTCATCGCATGGCCCATCGACAGTGTCCAGGCGACCAGGTCGCGTTCGAAGGTGACGTGCAGCGGGTCCTCGGCCACGCGCACGATGCGCACGCCCTCGACCACGTCGTGGGAGGTCGGGTGGGTCTCGGCGTCGGTGCCCGCGACGTGCCGGCACAGCACGGTCACGTCGTGCCCTGCGGCCACCAGGTGGCGGGCCAGGGCGTGGACATGCCTGGCCAGGCCGCCGACCACGACCGGCGGGTACTCCCACGAGAGCATCAGCACGCGCATGGTTGGAGGTTACTCGCGAGTCGCATTCCGTGGAGCCGGGACCGCCCGCGGGTGAGACGCGAGCGACCCAGCAGCGTTGTTCGAGCGACCCAGCCACGTTGCGCGAGGAGGAGACCGCATCGCGGGCGGTCTGGAACGATCGGCGTCGATGAGTGCCGAACATGTCGCGGAGCCCGAGAACGAACCGTCGGCCGACACCCCGGCGGTCACCCTGACGACGCCGTGGACCGATCGGGTCGACTCCGACGATCCGCTGCCCGAACATCCCCGGCCCCAGCTCACCCGCGGGGACCGCTGGTGCTCGCTCAACGGCCGATGGGAGTTCACGAGCCTCGCCTCGGCCGGTGACGACCCGCCCACCGCCCGCCGTGAGCGGATCGTCGTGCCGTTCCCGCCGGAGTCCGCGCTCTCGGGAATCGGCCGCCGTGTCGAGCTCATGTGGTATCGGCGCACCTTCGACGTGCCCGGCGACTGGCGGGACGGACGCGTCGTGCTGCACTTCGGCGCGGTCGACCAGATCGCCACGGTGTGGGTGAACCACCAGCTCGTCGCCCGGCACGAAGGGGGATACACGCCGTTCGGCGTCGACATCACCGGCGTGCTGCGCGAGACGGGGGAGCAGGAGGTGCTCGTGCGTGCCGAGGACACCGGCAACAGCGGCACCTTCCCGGTCGGCAAACAGGCCAACCACCCCGAGGGGATTCTCTACACCGGCGCATCCGGCATCTGGCAGACGGTGTGGCTCGAGGCGGTCCCCACGTCCGGGGTGCGGCACCTCGACGTGACCTCCGACCTCGCGGGCTTCGACCTGACCGCGGAGCTGTACGCCACGCACCCCACCGGGCTCACCGTCGAGTACACCGTCGCGGACACGACCGTCACCGCGGCTCCGGGCGAACGCGTCCGTGTGGACGTCGCCGAACCGCGCCACTGGAGCCCCGACGATCCGCACCTCTACGACATCGCCGTGCGGGTGCGTGACGGCGACGGCGAGGTCGTGGACGAGGTGCGCAGCTACGGCGGCCTGCGCACGATCGGTCTCGCCCCCGACGCCCACGGCAGGCCGCGGATCACCCTCAACGGGTCCGTGACGTTCCTGCACGGCCCACTGGACCAGGGGTACTGGCCCGACGGGATCTACACCGCGCCCACCGACGAGGCGCTCCGGTTCGACCTCGAGCAGACCAAGGCCTACGGGTTCAACACCGTCCGCAAACACGTCAAGGTCGAACCGGCCCGCTGGTACCACTGGGCCGACCGCATCGGACTGCTCGTCTGGCAGGACATGCCGTCCCTGCCCGTCGTGCTCGACAACCCGCCCGGGCCACAGGCGCCGCCGGTCGCCACGGCGCGCGAACGCTTCGAAACCGAACTGGGGGAGATGGTCGCCGCCCTGCGCTCGGTGACCTCACTCGTCGTCTGGACCCCGTTCAACGAGGGCTGGGGCGAATACGACACCGAACGCATCACCACGGCCCTCATGGCCGCCGACCCGGCCCGCCTCGTCGTCGCCGACAGCGGCGTGAACTGCTGCCACTCCCATCCCGACACCGGAGCGGGCCACATCTACGACGACCACACCTACGTCGGTCCCGGGCGCCCGCTCGCCACCGACCACCGCGCCACCGCCGACGGCGAGTACGGCGGCCTCGGCCTCGTCGTCGACGGGCACACCTGGCCCGGCGATCCCATCGCCTACGAGATGACGGCCGACCACGACGAACTCACCCGCCGCTACGTCGAGGTCAGCGCCGAACTCCGCACCGTCGTCCGTGATCTCGGCCTGTCGGCCGCCGTCTACACCCAGACCACCGACGTCGAGAACGAGGTGAACGGACTGCTCACCTACGACCGCCGCGTGTTCAAAGTGGACATCGCGCGGGCCGTGGAGTGCAATCGCGCGGTGATCGCGGACGGTTCCCGGTGACAGTGGCGCCCCCACGCCGCACGTGGCGCGACAGGGCAGGTCAGGCGTCCCCGGGATCGTGCACGTCGGCGGCCGTGGTGTGGTCGACGTGGATGTCGAGATAACGGGTGTGGGCCCGTACCGGCTTCGGAAGCCCGGTGCGGTGCGTCACCGAGGTGGACGTCGGTTCGTCGGCGTCCCCGGTGATCGAGATACGGGTCTCGGGCTGTTCGAGAAAGGTGATCTCCCGGGCGCGGACGCTGGCGTGCACGGTCACATCGGCCCTCCGGCGGGCGTTCATTCGGTTCTCCTTCTGGGACGTGTCGGCCGGGAACGTGTCGAGGGTGTGCGCTGTGTGCGGCGGCGTCCACGCGCGGGCTCTTCCGGCTCGCGCCGATCCGCCGGGGCGTCCTCCCCGTCGCTGCCGTCGCTGTCGCTGTCGTTGCCGGCGTCGTCGCCGTCTCCGCTGCCGTTGCCGGCATCGCCACCGTCATCGCCACCCTCGTCGACGACGGCGCGTGCGCCCCGGCCCACCTGAGTGGCGGTCTCACCCGCGTCGGAACCGACGTTCTCCACGGCCTCGCCCGCGTCGGAACCGAGTTCCTCGATCCCCGAGCCCGCGCCCTCACCCACGTCGCGAACCGCGCCGCCGGCGCCTTCCCCGACGTCGCGAACGGCACCGCCGGCGCCTTCCCCCACGTCGCGAACCGCGCCGCCCGCGCCTTCGCCCACGTCGCGAACGGCACCCCCGGCTCCGGAACCAACCTCGCGAACCGCGTCCCCGGCGCCCGCTCCGACGTCCTCCACGGCACCGCCCGCGCCTTCACCGATGTGGTGCACCGCGGATCCCGCACCTTGGCCGACTTCCTCGGCCGCCCTGCCCACGCCGCGGGTGAGTTGTTCGAGGATCTGCGGGTTGCGGTCGATGGTCGTCAGAACCCGGTCCAGTATCGCCGCCACGTTGTCCAGGCGGACGGTCAGCTGGGCCTCTGCCTCGACACCGGTGATCCGCAGCGCGACCCGGCCGAGTTCGGCGTCGACGCCGACGTTGAGTTTGAGCAGATCCAGCACCTCGGCCTGCAAGGACACCTTGGCGCGCAGGTTCTCGACCTCGAGGCTGATCTCGTCGACCTTCACCTGCGGGACGTCGAGGTAGACGTCCGGATGTTCCTGGCTCGCCGCGGCAGGAAGGCCCGCACCGGGCACGTGCTCATCGAGGTCGTCGTGCTCGTCGTCGGTCCTGGCTTCGGACACTTCGGGATTCTCGTGCTCGGCCATGTGCGTGTCGTTCCTCGAGTCATCGTTCGCCGTCTCACGAGGTTCGGCGCATGGCGCTCCGACGAAACGCGCCCACACGAAGTGCTTTCCCGGCAAGGATTTTCGGAAGCACGATCGCGATTGGACGCCTGCGGGCAAGGGTAGGTCTGTCTCATCGCTCAGCAGGAGGTTGGCCATGAAGCGAGCACCCCGGACGTTCCTGGCGGTGGCGGCCGGCTACACGCTCGGTCGCGGCCGCCCCATGAAACTCGCGCTCGTGGCCGGTGGTGTACTGCTGGGCCGCCACCTCGCGGGTCAGGGTCAGGAACGAGACGAGCACGCTTCGGACCAGGGCGAGTCGCTCTCGTCGGGAGCCGGCCAGCTCACCGGTGCGTTCCGGGATCGCCTGCTCAGCGCGGCCAGAACGGCGGCAGTCACGGCGGCCAGCGAGGGGATCGATTCGCTGGGCGACAACCTGACCGAGCGTGCCAACAGCATCCGTGGCCGGCGAGCCGACACCTCCGGCTCCGACGACAGCACCAACGAGGGCACCGACAACGGCACCGACGAGGGCACCGACAACAGCGCCGACGAGGTGGGGGAAGACGCCGACGACGCATCCGGCTCCTCGGGCCGCTCCAGGAAGACGAGTTCGTCCAGGGCGAGTTCCTCCAAGGCGGGCGATGCCAAGGCGAACGAGGCCGAGGCGAACGAATCCAAGGCGGGCGATGCCAAGGCGAACGAATCCGAAGCGAACGAATCCAGGGGATCGCGCGCGCGATCCCCACGCAAGCCCAGGGCCCCGCGTAGCCCGGACACGGGCGGTGGGCGATGAGCACCGGGGAGCGCAGGCACGAGGATCGCCCCACTCTGCGGGAGGAGCTGCCGCTCGAGCACCTCACGGAAGCGGCGCAGGACCTGCTCGAGGCGTGGGTCTCGCGTGCCGTTGGTTCGGCGATCGGACGGATCACCGATCTCACCGCCTCGGTGACGAACCCCGAGGGTTCCGGTGCGAGCGCCGGCCTCTCCGGTGTGAAGGACCTGCTCCCGAATCCTCGGAAGGTGCTCGACATCGGTGTCGGCGGCATGAAGAACGGCGTGAAGAACGGCGTGAAGAACAGAGTGGAGGGCGCGGTGCGGCACGCGGTGGGCGGTGGTGGTGGTCAGCGAAAGGGCGGCGGGAAGGTCGTCAACATCGTGGAGGAGTGCGACGTCGGGTTGCCGCTGAGCGTCACCTACGACCAGTGGACCGCGTTCGAGGACTACCCCGGTTTCACCAGGAAGGTCGAGAAGGTCGAGCAGGAGTCGGACGAGAAACTCAGCTGGCGGGCGAAGATCTTCTTCTCCCACCGGGAGTGGGAGTCCACGATCGTCGAACAGGTTCCCGACGAGCGGATCGTGTGGAGATCCAGCGGTGCCAAGGGATACGTCGACGGCGCCGTGACGTTCCACGAGCTCGCGCCCACGTTGACCCGGATCCTGCTGGTCCTCGAGTACTACCCGCAGGGATTCGTCGAGAAGACGGCCAATCTCTGGCGCGCACAGGGCAGGCGCGTCCGCGCGGATTTCAAGCACATCAAGCGGCACATGATGACGCGCACGATCCTCGACCCCGACGCGGTCGAAGGGTGGCGCGGGGAGATCCGAGACGGGGAGGTCGTCCGGGCGGACGGCGAGGAACCCGACGACGGGAACGGGGACGCGGGCCGGGACTCCGACGACTGACACCGGACATGCCGGTTGCTGCCACCGACGGTCGACTCGCCGCCGGGCGTCTCCGTGCTTCTCAGGTGCTCCGAACGGACGTTGCCGTCGAAAGTTCCTTGTGGGCGCTTGGCGGTGACGCGACAATCTGACGCCCGGCGTCCTGCCGAACGGTCGCGAACCGAAGGAGCGCCCACATGCCGTCGATCCGCCCGCCACGTCCGCGCATCATCGCCGCCCTGTCGACCGTCGCCCTCGTCGGTGGAACCCTCGTCGCAGGAGCGGCGTCGGCGCACCCGGCGCACGATCCGGCCACCTACGACCGACCCGCGCACAACCAGACCGCGCAGAACCCCGCGCCTGGCCATGCCTTGCACGACGGTCGGAATCCCGGACAGAAGCAGTGGGTGGCCGAAGGGCGTGGCGGGGCCGTGAGCTCGGTGGACGCCGACGCCACGAAGATCGGCATCGACGTGCTGCGGCGCGGGGGCAATGCCACCGACGCGGCCGTGGCCACCGCGGCCGCACTCGGCGTCACCGAGCCCTACAGCCTCGGGCTCGGGGGAGGCGGCTTCTTCGTGCACTACGACGCCGCCCGCGACACCGTCGAAACCATCGACGGCCGCGAAACCGCACCGCAGGCGATGCCCCACGACGCGTTCATCGACCCGGACACCGGCCAGCCCTACGAGTTCTTCCCCGACATGGTCACCAGCGGCGCAGCCGTCGGCGTCCCCGGAACACCGGCCACCTGGGAGGCCGCGCTCGAGTCGTGGGGGAGCCGATCGCTGGGTGACCTGCTCGAACCCGCCGCCGACCTGGCCGAACGCGGATTCGACGTCGACCGGACGTTCCACGAGATGACGGTGGAGAACCAGGAACGTTTCGCCGCCATCCCGCCGACAGCGGAGCTGTTCCTGCCAGGAGGACAGGCACCGCCCGTCGGATCGACCTTCCGCAACCCCGACCTCGCCGACACCTACCGGCTCATCGCCGATGAGGGCATGGACGCCTTCTACGAGGGCGCGCTCGCCGACGAGATCGCCGACACCGTGCAGAACCCGCCCGTCACCGACGGCACCGACCTGCCCGTGCCGCCCGGCGAGATGACCAGCGACGACATCGCCGACTACGAGGTGCGCACCCCCGAACCGACCCGCCACGACTACCGCGGCTACGAGGTCGTCGGCATGGCCCCGCCCTCCAGCGGAGGACACACCGCGGGCGAAACCCTCAACATCCTCGAACAGTTCGACCTCGCCGCGATGCCGGCACCGGCAGCGCTGCATCACTACCTCGAAGCGTCCGCACTGGCCTACGCCGACCGCGCGGCCTACAGCGGCGACCCGGAGTTCGTCGACGTCCCCACCGGCGAACTCCTCTCCGACGAGTTCGCCGCCGAACGGGCCTGCCGGATCGACCCGGACACCGCCGCCGAGAAGCCGGTGCCGTCCGGCGATGCGGACGGTGACTACGACCCGGCCTGCGACGGGTCGACCGGACCCAGCGCCGACCGGCCCGACACCGAAGGGCCCTCCACGACCCACCTCAGCGTCACCGACCGCTGGGGCAACGTGGTGTCCTACACCCTCACCATCGAACAGACCGGCGGCAGCGGCATCACCGTCCCGGGGCGCGGCTTCCTGCTCAACAACGAACTCACCGACTTCAGTCACGTCTACGACGACACCGACCCCAACCGCATCGAAGGCGGCAAACGCCCCCGCTCGTCGATGACCCCGACGATCGTGTTCGCCGAAGGGAAGCCGTGGCTCGCGGTCGGCTCACCCGGCGGTTCGACGATCATCACGACCGTCACGCAAACCCTGCTGAACCGCATCGACCTCGGCATGGACCTGCCCGACGCCGTCGCCGCACCACGCGCCTATCAGCACAACACCGCCACCGTCACCGCCGAACCCGCCTTCGCCGACGCCTACGGCGACCAGCTGGCACAACGCGGCCACGAACTCGGCGAGACCTCCTCGATCGGGGTCGTGGCCGCGATCGAACTGCTGCCCGACGGCAGAGCCCAGGCCGTCGCCGAACCCGAACGCCACGGAGGAGGATCCGCCGCCGTCGTCCACCCCACGCGCCGGTGAGCGAAGCCCCGGCCGGTGCTGCGGCACGCGCGGCCGGCAGCTACAACGCGCGCGCGTCCAACCGTCCGAACACGCCGGACGCCCGGCGCAACCGCTGCGCCGTCGCGGGCCCGGCCGGGTCGCCGGTGCGGATCGCGGCCGCCAGCGTGTCGAACCGCTCGGTGTGTTCCCGCGCCCGCCTGCGCGCGTAGTCGGCCGCCGAGTCCTTCGTGACCATGAAGGCCCAGTCGCTCGACAACGCCAGCAGGGCCTCCCGCACCGCCTGATCGGCCACCGGATCGCGGTACCCGCGCGGCACCTCCAACGACGACAGTCGCCGCTGCAGCGCCGCGTTCGACTCCACCATGTCGGCGACCTGCTCGCCGTCCCACACTCGCCAGTCCTTGCCCGAGCCCCACGACGACGCGGGCAGCTCCACCGGACCGGACACGTGGCCGGCCTCGGCCGCACCACGCAACGTCGTCACCCGCACGCCGGCCTCCGGCAACGCGCGCAGCACGCCCTCCAGCCACTGTGGACCCTCGTGCCACCAGTGACCGAACAACTCCGTGTCGTAGGCGGCCACGACCAGGGCCTTCCGCCCGTCCCGCTCCCGCAACGACCGCAGGCGCGCCACCACGGTGTCCACGAAATCCTTGACGTGGGCCTGCACCGTGTCCGCGGCCCGCGCCGGTTCGTACGGCGCCTTCTCGTGCGGCGGAACGTCCTTGCCGGTGACCCTTGCCGGCTTGATCCCGACCTCGTGGGCCCACGTGTGGAAATCACGGTAGTGCGCATGGCCCGGATAACCCGCCTTCGGCGACCACACGCGGTACGTCACCTCGAGGTCGCGGCCGAAACAGACCACATCGGACTCACCGACCGTGCGGGCCGCGGCTGTGTCTCCGCGCAACGAGGGCCCGTCGACCAGGAACCGCCGCACCCCCGCGGCGGCATATCCGTGCTCCATGCCCGGGGCGTAACCGCATTCCGGGGCCCAGATCCCCTCCGGCCGCGTGCCGAGCCGCAACTCCGTGTCGGCCAGTCCCTCCGCGAGCGCGAACCGGCGAACCCGCTCGTCGAGCAACGGCTGGAACGGATGCGTCAACGGCCCGCCCAACAGCTCGACCACGTCGCTGTCCACAAGCGACCGCAGAACGGGGGAGAAGCCGTGTCGCCACGACGTCTCCAGATCGTCGAGTGCCCGCGTCGCGGAGCGGTACTCGGCGGCGGCCAGATCGGACAGCAGCGGGTCCCCGCGCCACAACGTCGCCGCGTGTTCGGCGCGCAGCCGCCACGTGCCGAGCCAGTCGTGCATCGCCCGCAGCGCGTACGGATCGTCCAACTGGGCGGCCAGTACCGGTGTGACGCCGAGGGTCAGCACGTCCCGCTTGCCCTCGTCGGCCAGCCGGCGCAGCAGATCCACCACCGGCAGGTACGAGTGCGCCCACGCCTGATACAGCCACTCCTCGCCGACGGGCCAGGTTCCGTGATGCGGCAACCACGGCAGATGGCTGTGCAGTACCAGGCAGAACGTGCCCTCCGAACCGCCGTCCCCGCCGGGGGCACCGGCGCTCACGGGCGCACCGCCACGGCCACCAGGTCGAGGCTCGCGTCGAGATCGCGGTCGTGGACCTCGAAGTCGTCGGCCGAGATCGCCGCCACGTCGGCCAGCAACCCTTCCGGCCACTGGGCCTGCCCCGGCAGGCTGCCCATGACGACAGCCAGCTGGGCGTCGATGATCGACCCGCCGTAGCGCTCGTCGAGAACGCGGAGACCGGGGCCGTGGTGCAGGCCGTCGAGGCGCTCCACGGCGAAACCCGCCTCGCGCAGCATCTCGTCCAGTTCGGACGGTGACAGTTCCCGCGTGTGGTAGGGATTCAGGGGAGTGTCGCTGTCCGGCGTGAACGTCAACCGGTTCGGCGTCGTCACCAGCAGCCTGCCGCCCGGGCGCAGCACGCGGCGACATTCGGCGAGAAAACCGTACTGGTCCCACAGATGTTCGAGCACCTGGAGATTCGCCACCACGTCGACGCTCGCGTCGGCGAGTGGAAGGGAGGCGAGGTTGCCCCGCACCGCCGTGGTCTGCGGGTACTCGCGTGCGACATGCCGCGTGGCCGCCTCGTCGTAGTCGAACGCCACGACGTGCGCCGCGCGGTCGGCGAGCAGCGCGGCGCCGTAGCCCTCGCCGCAGCCGGCCTCCAGGACGAGCGCGTCGGTGCAGTAGGGGTCCAGCACGTGGTAGGCCACCTCGTGACGCCGGTACCAGTAGTTCTCCTCGGGAACTCCCGGCACCGTGCGCTCACCGGTGAGATGCAGGGCCTCGGCGCGACTCGTGTCCACGCCGAGAGGGTAGCCGTCGCCCGACGCCGGGCTACTTGCCGGTAATCGGGGCGGGCGGCGGCCGTGCTCAGTGGCCTGCCGGTGGCTGCGGGCCGCCCGCGGAACCGCCCTTGCCCCTGCTGCGGATCTTCTCGAAGGCCTCCTTGGCCTGCCTGCGGGTCCGCGGGTCCTGGGCAAGGCGCTTGGCCTCGTAGAACGCGCGCCGCCCCGCGGAACTCTTGGCGAACCGGGCCACCTTGTGCAACAGGGACATGAGTGGTCCTCTCGTCGGGAACCGCGCCGGGGACCTCCTCGGCGCCGGGGTCAGGATACCGGGTCGGCGTGCGGACGGGGTGAGCTCGCGGCGGCCGCACCGCACCGGTTCGCGGGCCGGGATGAGTGCAGGGCGTCAGAGCACCGGGGCGACGGTGATGCCCAGTGCGCCGGGGCCGACGTGGGCACCGATCACCGTGCTGCCGTACACGGTCATCAACTCCCGCAGCCCGGGCACCCGCCTGCGCAGTTCGCCCGCGATCCGCTGCTCGCGGTCGCCCGGGTCGGCGGCGGCGACCGCGACGTCGACGGTCGCCTGGCCCGCCCGTTCGACCGCCACGTCGAGGATCTTGTTCAGCGCGCGCTTCGTCCCCGGCACGCGGGCCAGGGGAGCGACCTCGCCGCCCTGGACCGTCAGCAGCGGCCGGATCGACAACGCCGACCCGATCAACGCCGCCGCGGGGCCGATGCGGCCGCTCTTGCGGAGGTAGTCGAGCGTGTCGACGTAGATGAGTTCGCTGCTGCCCCGGATGCGGCTCTCCGCCGCGGCCATGACCCGCTCCACCGGGGCGCCGGCCGCGGCCGCACGCGCCGCGGACACGGCGGCGAACCCGAGGCTCATGTTCGTGGTGCCGCTGTCCAGGACGTACACGGGCACCTTGACCTGCTGGGCGGCTTCGCGCGCCGCGTCGGCGGTCGCCGACAGCTTGCTGGAGATGTGCAGGCACACGATGGCCGTCGCCCCGGCACTGATGGCGTCCTGGAACGTCCAGAAGAACGCGCCGGGGTCCGGTGGCCGGGTGCTCACGTCCTCCTGGGCGCGCAGGCGGCGCAGGAGGTCCGCGCGTTCGTAACGGTTCTCGTCGTCCACGCGGTCGCCCACGACGACCTGCACCGGCACGACGGAGATGTCCCATTGCTTGGCGGTCTTCTCCGGCAGGCTGGCTGTGGAGTCGGTGATGACGGCGACAGGCACGCCGAAGAGGCTAACGCGCCCACCTCTCGATGGCACCCATTAGGGGGACCTCGTTGCGGCATTCGGACAAAAGCCGTGCGCATGGTGTAATGACGGTGCGGGCGGATCAGTTATCTGAACGATCGTCCCACTAAATCGCGATTCCGGGTGAACGTGGTCACCTCAGGGCGCGTACCAGTGGGTTTGCGCATAATCTACCGCCCAGTAACGCCCTGCATTGCGCCTAAGGAGTTCCATGACCAACATTGTTGTACTGGTCAAGCAGGTGCCGGACACGTACTCGGAGCGCAAGCTCAACGAGAGTGACCACACCCTGGACCGTGAGTCCGCCGACGCGGTGATCGACGAGATCAACGAGCGTGCCGTCGAAGAGGCGCTCAAGATCAAGGAGGCCGGCGAAGGCGAGGTGACCGTCCTGTGCGTCGGTCCCGACCGTGCGACCGACGCCATCCGCAAGGCCCTGTCCATGGGTGCCGACAAGGCCATCCACGTCTCCGACGAGGCGCTGCAGGGCTCGGACATGATCGCCACGGCGAAGGTCATCGCCGGCGCCCTCGGCAAGGTCGACGGCTACGACCTGGTGATCGCCGGTAACGAGGCCTCGGACGGCCGCGGCGGTGCGATCCCCGCGATGCTCGCCGAGCTGCTCGGCGTGCCGCAGCTGACGCACGCCCGCGAGCTCACCCTCGACGGCACGACCATCAAGGTCGACCGCGAGACCGAGGACGGCGTGACCCACCTCGAGGCCGCCCTGCCCGCCGTCGTGAGCGTCACCGAGAAGATCAACGAGCCGCGGTACCCGTCCTTCAAGGGCATCATGGCCGCCAAGAAGAAGCCGGTGGAGACCCTCACCGTCGCCGACCTCGGCGTCGACGCCGGCGACCTGGGCCTGTCCGGCGCCGCCTCGACGGTGCTCGAGGCCGCTCCGAAGCCGCCGCGCGCGGCGGGTGAGCGCGTCGAGGACGACGGCGACGGCGGCACGAAGGTCGCCGAGTACCTGGTCGGCCAGAAGCTCATCTGAGACAGACCTCATCCCATTCAAGGAGACGAACCATGGCTGAAGTACTCGTGCTCGTCGACCAGGTCGACGGTGAGGTCAAGAAGTCCACGTTCGAGCTGCTCACCGCCGCTCGCGCGCTGGGTGAACCGTCCGCGGTCGTCGTCGGTGCGCCCGGCACGGCAGGCAAGGTGAAGGACTCGCTGGCCTCCTACGGCGCGGCGAAGGTGTACGTCGCCGAGTCCGACGACGCCACCGGCTACCTCGTGACCCCCAAGGTCGACGCGCTCGCCACCGTGGCCGGGCAGGCCTCGCCCGCCGCCGTGCTGGTGTCGGCCACGGCCGAGGGCAAGGAGATCGCCGGCCGCGTCGCCATCCGCCTCGGCGGTGCCGTGCTCGTCGACGCCGTCGGCGTGAACGGCGACGGCTCGGTCGACCAGTCCATCTTCGGTGGCGCCTTCTCCGTCAAGTCGAAGGCCGCCAAGGGCACGCCGGTCGTGTCGGTGCGCCCGGGTGCCGTCGAGGCCGAGCAGGCCGACGGTGCCGCCGCCGAGGAGACCGTGGACCTGCCCGCGGTGGACGCCGCCAAGGCCGCCAAGGTGACCGGAGTGGAGCCGGTCGTCGGCGGCGACCGGCCGGAGCTGACGGAGGCGTCGATCGTCGTCTCCGGTGGCCGCGGTGTGGGCTCGGCGGACAAGTTCGAGGTCGTCGAGAAGCTGGCCGACTCGCTCGGTGCCGCCGTCGGTGCCTCGCGTGCCGCCGTCGACTCCGGCTACTACCCGGCGCAGTTCCAGGTCGGCCAGACCGGTAAGACGGTGTCGCCGCAGCTGTACGTCGCACTGGGCATCTCCGGTGCGATCCAGCACCGCGCCGGCATGCAGACGTCGAAGACCATCGTCGCCGTCAACAAGGACCCCGAGGCCCCGATCTTCGAGATCGCCGACTTCGGTGTCGTGGGTGACCTGTTCGACGTCGCCCCGCAGCTGACCGACGAGGTCGCCAAGCGCAAGGGCTGAGGACGCCCGTCCTCCCGAACGCTCAACGACGGCCGCCTTCCCGCCAGGGGAGGCGGCCGTCGCCGTGTCCGGATGGTCGCGGTCAGGTGTGTGAGGAACGTGTGAACGGGCTGTTCACCGGGTGTGCAGCCGTCGGCCACGGTCGATGTCGGTCGCGGTTTGCCTGCCGGCGCGAGCATCCCTGTCATGACGCGGTCACAGCTACTGCTCAGCACGGACCGGACCGACGGTGACGCGGCGCGCTACTCGTTGCGGGTCGCCTCCGGGCAGGACGAGGTGCTCGCCGCCCAGCGGCTGCGGCACCGGGTGTTCGCCGAGGAGATGGGCGCCCAGCTCGAACCCGGCGCCGACGGCCTCGACATCGACCACTACGACGAGTACTGCGACCACCTCGTCGTCATCGACGACGTGACCGACGAGATCGTCGGTACCTACCGCATGCTGCCGCCGGACCGGGCACTCCAGGCGGGCGGGCTCTACTCCGACACCGAGTTCCACCTCGACAACCTCGACCCACTGCGAGGTTCGCTCGTCGAGACGGGACGGTCCTGTGTGGACGCCCGCCATCGCACCGGCGCGGTCGTGAGCCTCGTCTGGGCAGGCATCGCCCGTTACATGCTGCTGTCCGGGCACCGCTACCTCGCCGGATGTGCCTCCGTGCCGCTCGCCGACGGCGGGGCGCAGGCCGCGGGCGTGTGGGACATCGTGCGCGGCAAGCACTTCGCGGGCGAGGAGCACCGCGTGAGCCCGCGCCACCCGTGGCCGAGCGACACGGTGGCCCGGCCGTCCCGTCCGGTGCTTCCGCCGCTGCTGCGCGGGTACGTCCGCCTGGGTGCGCGGGTGTGCGGCGCGCCCGCGCACGACCCGGATTTCGGCGTCGCCGACTTCTTCGTCCTGCTCGACCTGCAGCAGGTCGACGCGCGCTACCTCAAGTTCTTCCTCGGGATCGGCTCATGAGCCACGCGTGGATGCCGGTGTCGCCGTGCGGCGAGGGCTGCCTCACGCCGGCCGAGACCACGGTGTCGTGGCCTCGGCGGGTGCTGCGCCTGGCCGGCGCGGCGGTCATCGTCGTCGCGGCGTTGCTGCTCGTGCCCGTCCTCGCGCTGGTACCCGGTCGCGATCGCGTCGTGCGCACGGTGTTCCGCGCACTGCTGCGCGCGCTGGGCGTACGGCTCGTCGTCCACGGTGAACTCGACGGCAGCGGCCGCGGCGCACTCGTCGTCAGCAACCACATCTCCTTCGCCGACATCATGGGGCTCAACGCGGTGCGCCCCATGCGCGCGCTCGCGAAACGCGAGATCGCGAGCTGGCCGGTGCTCGGCACGCTCGTGTCCCGTGCGGGCACCGTCTTCCTCGACCGCGAACGACTGTCCACATTGCCCGCCACCGTGGAACGGCTCGCCGAGGCGCTGCGCTCCGGTTCACTCGTCACCGTCAACCCCGAGGGCACCACGTGGTGCGGCACGGCGTCCGGACGGTTCCGGCCCGCGACGTTCCAGGCGGCCATCGACGCGGGCGTGCCCGTACGCCCGGTGGCCGTGCGCTACCTCTCCGGCGGTCGGGAGACCACCCGGCCCGCCTTCATCGGTCCCGAATCGCTCATCGCCTCGCTGCGGCGTGTCGTGGCACTGCGGGGCCTGGTCCTCGAACTCACGGTGTGCCCGGAGATCGCGCCCGGCCGTGCCACCGACCGGCGGGCACTGGCCGCGCTCGCCGAGGCCGCCGTCTCCTCGGCACTTGGCACCGTCACCGTCGCCGCGCCCGAGCGCACTCGGCAGGTCGCGGACGCCCGGCCTGCGGTCGCCGGGGGAGCCGGGGCGGCCGCCGAGCTCGGGACCGACGTCGCTTCCCCCGAGGTGCGTGCGGGTCTATCTTGACCATGAGCGGCGTGGGCTGCGGTAACCCCGCGGACGTCGCCGTGGCAACCGCCAGCCCGGGCGTGCCCACAGGTGCGCCGGGAGGAACGACAAAGGAGTCACCAACCGTGACCGACGGTGTATTCGGCCGCGAGAGCGGCCACGAACAGGTCGTCTACTGTCATGACCGTGCCACCGGTCTGAAGGCCATCATCGCGGTGTACTCGACCGCGCTGGGACCGGCCCTCGGCGGCACCCGCTTCTACCCCTACTCCGACGAGAACGCCGCGCTGGACGACGTGCTGGCCCTGTCGAAGGGCATGGCCTACAAGAACGCACTCGCCGGCCTCGACCTCGGCGGCGGCAAGGCCGTCATCATCGGCGACCCGGCGACCCACAAGACCGAGGCGTTGCTCCGTGCCTACGGGCGTTTCGTCCAGTCGCTCGGCGGCCGCTACATCACCGCCTGCGACGTCGGGACCTACGTCGCCGACATGGACGTCGTCGCCAGGGAGACCTCCTTCGCCACGGGACGGTCCCGCGAGGAGGGCGGCGCGGGCGACTCCTCCGAGCTCACCGCCTTCGGCGTGTACCAGGGCATGCGGGCGAGCGCCGAGCACACGTGGGGCACCCCGGACCTGAAGGGCAGGCGCGTCGGCGTCGAAGGCGTCGGCAAGGTCGGCAGGCTGCTCGTCGGCCACCTCGCCGAGGCCGGTGCCGAGATCGTGATCACCGACGTGGACGAGCGCGCCGTCGACCGGGTACGTGCCGTGCATCCGTCGGTCGAGGTGGTCGACGACACCGCCACGCTCATCGCGTCCGATGTGGACGTCTTCGCGCCGTGCGCGCTCGGCGGGGTGCTCGACGACGACACGGCCGGCCTGCTGCGGGCGAAGGTGGTGTGCGGTGCGGCCAACAACCAGCTCGCCCACGCCGGGGTCGAGAAACTCCTACAGGACCGCGGAATCCTGTTCGCGCCCGACTACCTGGTGAACGCGGGCGGCACCATCCAGGTCAGCGACGAGCTGCGCGGCTACGACCCGGACCGCGCCCGGCTCAAGGCGACGTCGCTGTACGACACCGCCAAGGCCGTGTTCGCGCTCGCCGACGAGGAGGGTGTGCCGCCGGTGACCGCGGCCGACCGGCTCGCCGAACGCCGCATGTCCGAGGTCGCCAACCTGCGCTCCATCCTCACGGTGCGCTGACCGTCCCATCCGGACGCGGGGCGGGTGAGTTACTCGGTGAACTCGCCCGCCCCGCTCGTTCCGGCCCGTGTCCGGCGGCGTCCTATCTGTCGCGGCCGCCGCAGACGATCTTGGGCTGCGGGTTGTAGCGCACGGTGCGGGTCTCCTCGTTCACCGCGCCGGAGTCGACGTCCCGCAGGACGCGGGTGTCGGTGACGGTGAACCCGGGAGCGCCCTCGCTGGGGGAGCACTCGTCGCCCGCAGGTCCGCGCTTGGTCTCCGGCTTGACGATGTTGGTGCGTTCGCCGGTGCGGGACTGCACGTCGTACTTCTTGGTGCCCCACAGCTTGATCGTGATGCTGCTGGGGGTCCACTCGGTCTGGATCGCCACACCCTTGGGCAGGTCGTTGGTGAAGGCCAGATCGATCACGCTCGCGCCGTCGGCCGTCTGGTACACGGTCGCTTCGCGGCCCTCCGGGTACCGGCTGATGTAGTAGCTGTGCTCCTGGTGGCCCGCGTCGGTCATGCCCGCGAAGTAGGCGGCGTTGTACAGCGTCGTCGCGAACTGCGAGATGCCACCGCCGACCGCCTTGCCCGGCGCGCCGTCCTCGATGATGCCCGCCTCGACGTAACCCTGGGCCGCGGTGCGCGGACCGGTGTGCTGGTTGAGGCTGAACGTGTCGCCCGGCTTGATGATGGCGCCGTTGACCTCCTCGGCGACCCGGCGGATGTTCACCCCG
The DNA here is from genome assembly GCF_000719975.1 of Prauserella rugosa. Classification (GTDB taxonomy): domain Bacteria; phylum Actinomycetota; class Actinomycetes; order Mycobacteriales; family Pseudonocardiaceae; genus Prauserella; species Prauserella rugosa. The sequence continues at coordinate 95,981 of NZ_JOIJ01000003.1, read as the reverse complement.
GAGTCGGCGGCGAAGTCACCGGTGGAGAACTCGCCGATGACCTCCTTGATGCCGAGGTTCTCCGCGTCCTCGGTGGTGACCTCGGCGGGCTCCTTCTCGTACTGGGCCTTGATCTCGCGCTCGTCGGTCTTCTTGAGCACGTCCATCAGCGGCTCGAAGGTCTCTTTCCACTTGATCCGCTTGCCGTCCTCGGACGGCTCGACCTTCGGCGCCCCGCCCTCGAACACGATCTCGGCGTCGCGGCCCTTCTTCACCGTGTCGGCCAGGTCGTCCTGGACGCCTGCGGCCATCTTCTTCCGGTCGATCCTGGGCGTGAGCTTGCCGTCCTTCGGCTCGAAGCTCAGCCCGGCGGCGATGTCCTCGGGCTCGAGGGTGCCGTCGGCGCCCTCGCCGCGGACGACGACGGGCGCCGAGACCGCGGGCTCGGCCACGTCCTTGAGCATCGCCTGCACGTCGTCCTTGCTGATCGACACCGGCGTCTTGTCCACCGGCAGCGCCAGCCGCCTGCCGTCGGCCCAGCTGCGGACGATGATGTCCTCGGCCTTCTCGACGTTGAGCTTCTGCCCGTCCTTCGGGTCGACGGGCTTCGGCGTGGCGCCCTCGAACTCGATGCCACCCTCCACCGGTTCGTGGTCGGTGGTCTCCTGCATCGCCACGAGTGCGTTGCCGAGCTGGTTGCGCTCGGTGTCGGTGACGGGGTCGACCTCGCGGTCGGTGAAGAAGGAGCTGATCCGCGTGAACGGGTTGAGCGGCTGGTCGCCCGCCTCGTCGAGGGTCTCGCTCCAGTTCAGCCGCAGCCCGGCCTCGTTCGGGTCGAACTCGCCGTCGACGTCGCCCGCGCGGTACTGCACGGGCTGGGTCATGCGCGGTTCGAGCTCCGAGCGGAGGGTGTCCTCGGCCGCGCTCCGGCTCATGCCGCCGACCTCGACCCCCGCCACGACCGTGCCCCGCGGCACGTCACCCGAGGTGACGAAGATGTCGACCACGTAGGCCACCGCGAGCACGCCGACGACGGCCGCGGCGACGAGCAGCGGCTTGCGTGCCCTGCCGAGCCGCCGTCCGCCGTCGGAGTCGTCCGGGCCGTCCGGGGTGCCGTCGGCGCCGGATCCGTCGCCTGCCGTGCCGTGCGCCCCATGGCCGGAGTGAGAGGTGGGGGCGGCGTAGGCGGTCGCGCCCTGGGCGGGCAGCGCGGCGGTCAGGTAGTGGGGTGCGGGGGAGTCGTCGGTGGGCACCGGCGGGATGTACTGGGTGGTCTCGTTGGCGGAGGGGTCCCCGGGGCCGCTCTGCCCGGGGTCGCTCTGTCCGGCAGCGTTCTCCCCGGCCGGGGCGCTGCCCGCGGCGAGGTACTGGGTCGTCTCGGTGTCGGTCTCGGGCCAGGCGATCTGCTGCGTGGACTCGGCGTCGGACGGCGCCGCCGCCGAGCCTGCGGTTGGCGCGGTGTGCTCGGTTGGCGCAGTTTCCCCGGTGGTCGCAGGTTCCGGAGTGTCCGCGGACCGCGCCGTCGTGGACTCCCCGGATTCCGCGGGTCCGGTCGCAGCGGCCCCGGTGGCCTCGGGGATGTGCTGGGTGGTCTCCGCGGCGTCCTCGGCGGGGGTGCTGTCCCCGGGAGTGTTTCCCGTGTCTCCTGCGCTGTCGCCGGTGCTCGGTGGCACCGCAGGCAGAATGTCGGTCTGTTCGGTGTGGGACTCGGGCCACTCGTCCGGCTGAGATTCCGAAGGCTCCGGCCACCGAGGTTCCTGCGGCAAGACAACCCCTCCGCGCCCTGTGTGTTGCGTTAACGGACCCCGACTACCGGGCCAAGATACGGCCCGCGCACACCACCCGCGTACGCGACCCCCGCAAGCGGGCGCCGGGGCGTTTTCGCAGGCTGTGGGTGTTGGCTGGGCGTTGCTCCCGTCGTAGGGCCGACTGGGCCGGATGGCTGACGCGGACTTCACAGCGCGTGTACGGACCGGCCACGCGCGGCGCCGTTCGCGCGGCGTTCCGGATCGCGTTCGGACCGCTACGCTGGCGTCACCGGATCGTAGTAATTCCAGATTCAAGCATCCTCGACGGCCACATCGGGTGAACCTCGCGCGGGTGTACGTCCTCGGGTATGCGGTCGGGTATGTCGCCGGGTAAATCGTGGACGGGAACGACTCGTCCGAGTGCCGAGGTGAGCGATGGATCCTGTGAACGTGCTCCGGCAGATCGCGCTGCACCTGGAGCGATCGGGGGAGCCGGGGTATCGCGTGCGGGCGTTTCGCAACGCCGCCGCGGTGGTCGCCGACCTTCCCGACGGTGAGCTTGCCCGGCGACTCGAGGAGGGCACGCTGACGCAGCTGTCCGGTATCGGCAAGACGACGGCCTCGGTCATCGCCGACGCCGCGGCGGGCAGGGAGCCCGCCTATCTCACGGACCTGGAGTCGCGCGGCGCTCCCGGCATCCCCGACGGTGGTCCGCTGCGTGCGGCACTGCGCGGCGACTGTCACACGCACTCGGACTGGTCGGACGGAGGCAGTTCGATCGAGGAGATGGCCGAGGCCGCGCGCGCACTCGGACACGAGTACCTCGTGCTCACCGACCACTCGCCGCGGCTGACCGTCGCCCGCGGCCTGTCGGCCGACCGGCTCCGGAGGCAACTGGACGTGGTCGCCGAGCTCAACGAGTGGCTGGCGGGCGAGGAGCCGGCGGGTCAGGACGACGCGGGTGAGGGGGCCGGACCGCTGCGGATCCTCACCGGCATCGAGGTCGACATCCATGACGACGGTTCCCTGGACCAGGATCCGGAGCTGCTGGAACGGCTCGACGTGGTCGTGGCCAGCGTCCATTCGAAGCTGCGGATGCCCGCGGCGGAGATGACGGAGCGGATGCTCACGGCCGTGGCGAATCCGCGGGTCAACATCCTCGGCCACTGCACCGGCCGGCTCGTGACCGGCCGCGGCAGGCCCGAGTCGGCGTTCGACGCGGAGGCCGTGTTCGCCGCGTGCCGCGACCACGACGTCGCGGTCGAGATCAACGCCCGTCCGGAACGGCTCGACCCGCCGCGCCGGCTGTTGCGCAGGGCCCGCGAGATCGGCTGCCGGTTCGCGATCGACACCGACGCCCACGCCCCTGGGCAGTTGGCGTGGCAGCCGTTCGGCTGCGTACGGGCGCAGGAGTGCGAGGTGCCGGTCGAGCGGATCGTCAACACGATGACGGCGGACGAGCTGACCGCGTGGGCCGCGCGCCGCCCGCGCGGTGCGCAGGGTCTCACCGCCGGGTGCTGACACGACCTGTACGCACGTACTAGAACTGTCGGCATGTCTGCCAGCGCGCCGAGGACGGTGCACCGTGACGAGTCGCCGTGGCGCCACGGCCCCTTCCGGCTGTCCCTGGCCGCCACCGCGGTCGCGCTGTGCGGCTACTCGCTGCTCATGCCGGTCGTGCCGCTGTGGGCCGTGAGCAGGGGAGCGGGCACCTTCGCCGCCGGCGCGGCCACGGGCGTGTTCATGGCCAGCACCGTCGTCACGCAGCTCGGCACGGGGCTGCTGGTGCAGCGCTACGGCTACCGCATCGCGATCCTGTTGGGCATCGCGTTCCTGGGTGCGCCGACGCCGCTGCTGATCGTGTGGACCTCGTCGCCGGGCATCCTGACCGTCTCGCTGCTCCGTGGTGTCGGCTTCGGCCTGCTCACCGTGTGCGGGAGCGCGCTGATCGCCGAACTCCTGCCACCGGCGGCCGTGCCCCGTGGATCGGGCATCTACGGACTGGCGACGGGTGTTCCGCAGCTGATCGGACTGCCCGCCGGTCCGTGGCTCGCCGAGCACTGGGGATTCGTCGCGGTGTTCGTACTCGCCACGGCACTGCCGGCCGTGGCCACGGTGCCCGCGCTGCTGCTTCCACCCGCGCATCCGACGACCGGCCCCGAACGCCGCGGAGGTCTGCTGACGGCGGCGAAGGTCACGTGGAAGCCGTGGCTGCCGATGCTCGCCGCGTCGACCGGACTCGGCGCGCTGGCGACCTTCACCCCGATCGTGCTCCTGACCCCGGAGTCGTCGATCGCGCTGCTGCTCATGCCGTTGGCGACGACGGTCTCCCGGTGGGCGGCGGGCCGCATCGGGGCGCGCTCGGCGGGCCGCCTGCTCACGCCTGCGCTCGCGCTCGTGGGCGTGGGCCTCGCCGGCTACGCCTGCTTCGGTGAGGCCGGTCCGGCGTGGCTCGTCGTCGTGTCGATGGTGGTGTTCGGCATCGGATTCGGCGCTGTGCAGAACGAATCGCTGGTCGCCATGTTCCGCCGCACGTCCGCGGGGAGGGCGAGCATCTCGTGGAACGTGGCCTTCGACGCGGGGCAGGGACTCGGGGCCGTCGCCGTGGGCGCGGTCGTGTCCGGAACCACCTACGCCGTGGCGTTCGGCCTGCTCGCGGCGTGGTCGCTGGTGCTGCTGCCGGTGGCGCTCTCGGCGGGCCGCAGGGGTTAACCTGGAAACGTGCCTTCAGTTGTGATTCTGGACTACGGATCCGGCAACCTCCGCAGCGCCGAGCGCGCCGTGCAGCGCGCGGGCGCCGACGTCGAGGTGACCGCCGATCCGCATGCCGCGGTGGAGGCCGACGGACTCGTCGTCCCCGGGGTGGGCGCGTTCGGCGCGTGCGCCGAGGGCCTGCGGTCGGTGCAGGGCGACCGGATCATCGGCAAGCGCCTCGCCGGCGGGAGGCCGGTGCTGGGTATCTGCGTAGGCATGCAGATCCTGTTCGAACGAGGCGTCGAGCACGGCGTCGAATCCGAGGGCACCGGGGAGTGGCCCGGCACGGTCGAGCGACTCCACGCCGACATCCTGCCGCACATGGGCTGGAACACGGTCCGCGCGCCCGAGGGCTCGCGCCTGTTCGCCGGCCTCGACCCGGAGGAGCGCTTCTACTTCGTGCACTCCTACGCGGCGCGCGACTGGAGCATGCGCTCTGAGCTGGACGGTCAGCAGCCGCTCGTGACGTGGGCCCACCACGGTGAGGACTTCGTCGCGGCGGTCGAGAACGGCGCGCTGTGCGCGACGCAGTTCCACCCCGAGAAGTCCGGCGACGCGGGCGCGCAGCTGCTGCGCAACTGGCTCGGCACACTCTGACTCGCCCCTGTAGCCCGTTCGGCGCAGCCGGGTCTTAGAGTTGGCAACCGTGACGCTGACACTCCTTCCCGCTGTTGATGTGGCCGATGGCCAGGCCGTGCGTCTCGTGCAGGGCGAGGCCGGCACCGAGACGTCGTACGGTTCCCCGCTCGAGGCCGCGCTGAACTGGCAGCGCGACGGCGCGGAGTGGGTGCATCTGGTGGACCTCGACGCCGCGTTCGGCAAGGGTTCCAACCGCGAGTTGCTGGCTGACGTGGTGGGCAAGCTCGACGTGGCGGTCGAGCTGTCCGGCGGCATCCGGGACGACGAGTCGCTCGCCGCGGCGCTGGCGACCGGTGCCCGGCGGGTGAACCTGGGCACCGCGGCACTCGAATCGCCGGACTGGTGTGCCAAGGTCGTCTCCGAGTACGGCGACCGCGTCGCGATCGGTCTCGACGTGCGGATCGGCGAGGACGGCTACCGGCTGGCCGCGCGCGGCTGGACGCAGGACGGCGGTGACCTCTGGGAGGTCATGGAGCGGCTCGACAACGACGGGGCGCAGCGCTACGTCGTCACCGACGTCAGCAAGGACGGCACCCTCAAGGGCCCGAACCTCGACCTGCTGCGTGAGGTCACCGCACGCACCGACGCGGCGATCATCGCCTCCGGCGGCGTGTCCACTGTGGATGATCTGCGGGCGCTGGCGACGCTCGAGTGCGACGGCGTCGAGGGTGCGATCGTGGGCAAGGCCCTGTACGCCCGTGCGTTCACGCTGCCCGAGGCGTTGCAGGCGGTCTCCGAGGCCTGACCCGCCTCCTCCGGAGCCGGAGTGCTGCCTACTCGTGCGACCGACCCGTGCGACCTAGCCGGCGGGCGTGACGGCGATGCCGACCGTGCGCCGCTCGCCGCCACGCAGCCGGCTTCCCAGCAGCACCAGGCGGCCGGCGAGGCCGTACTTGCGGCCGATCGCGGCGCGTACGCGACGGCTTCCCTCCTCGTCGAGGATCCGCGCCGTGCCGCGCACCGTCGCGCCGTGGGTCCGCCTGCCGCGCACATCGCACGCGGTGACCTCGACCCGGCCGTCGGCGCGGATCCGCTTGACCTTGCCCGCGTTCCGCTCGCTGAACACCACGAGCTCGCCGCCGGACTCCGCGACCCAGACCGGGGTCGGCACCGGGGTGCCGGACCGGCGGAAGGTCGTCAACAGGACGTACTTCTCGGCGGCGAGTCGCTCCAGCTCGGTCATGGCCGCACAGCGTAGCCCGGCCCCGGGGTCGACCCGACCTGCATCGTGTCGCCACACGCGCGGCGCGGCGCGTCGGGATAGTCGATCAGCTCCGTGGTGATGCGGTCGGCATAGGCCCGCAGACGCTGCAACGCCTCCCGGTTCGGCACCGCGTCCTTCCGCACCCAGTCGCCGTCCGGCCACGGGCTGCCCGGCAGCGCGAAGATCCGGTAGTAGTCGCGTTCCAGTCGCGCGTCGTTGCTGAGACTGCGCCACGGGAGCCGGGTGTGGATGAACGTGGGCTTGGTCTCGGCGAAGACGTAGTCGCGGATCCCGTCGTAGTCGTCGTCGTGGATCATGTGGGCCATGCGGATGTCGGTGAGCCCCGCCATGTCGACGATCCGCAGGCGGCTGGTCATCGACGAGCCGCCCAGGTCGGGCATGAACAGCGACGCCCGTTCGAGTCCGAGAATGTCGGCGTAGGCGTTGAACGTGCGCCCGTAGCGGTCGGCCACGTGACAGGCCGACAGCGTGGGCGCCCGGTGGAAGTCGTAGGCGGCCACGGCGAACGACGAACCGCTCGCGAACAGCGCACCCACGATCGCGACGACGGTGACGGCCCGGCCGCGGGTGCGCAGCCTGCGGAACGCCTCGGCGGTGACGAGCACGGTGAGCAGTGCGCCGAGCGTCCAGATGGGTGTGGCGAACCGGAGGTGGCCCATCCAGTCGTCCTCGAGGACCGTGAACGCGGTGAGTGCCAGGCCCAGCGGGACGAGCAGCGTGAACAGGCCCGCCCGCCACCAGGTGGGCCGCGCCAGCACGATGCCCGTCAACAGCGCCACCAGCAGGATCGCCGGGGCGCCCGCGTAACCGACGATCTGACCCGTCTTCCCGAGGTCGGCGGGGTAGGGAAGACCCTGTGATTTTGCGATCGACGGTGCCGACAACCATTCTCCGAACGTGATCCGCCGCCACGTGAAATACGCACCGACCGGCACGGCGAACGCGGCGACCGATATCAGAATGTGCCGCAGACTGGTGACGACCGCGGCCCTGCCGGAGGAACGGCGAAGCATTCCCAGTACGACGATCGGGTAAACCCCTCCGTAGATCAAACCCTCCGGGCGGGTGAGCGCCGCGAGGGCCGCGAGCACGCCGGCGGTGATCGCCACCCTGCTGCGCAGCACCGAGGAGTCCAGTACGGCTCGGAAGGTCAGGACCGCCAGGCTCGTGATGATGAGCCCGTACAGCGCGTTCTCCAAACCGGACACGACCCAGATCACGAACGACGGGGTCATCGCGAGCAACGCGCCGACCGCGAGCGTGCCCAGCCATGGGCGGGCGAGCACCTTCGCCAGTGCGAGGTGACACGCGGTGAGGATGCCCGCGCACAGCACCAGTGCCAGAACCTTGGGGAACAGCGCGTAATCCGGGATGCCGAAGATCGTGCCGTTGTCGAACAGCCCCACGAGCTTGCCCAGGGCCAGCAGCAACGTCCACGTGACGTTGGAGAAGCCTTCGACCCGCTCGCCGCCGGCCTGCACCACCGGGCCGAGCCCTTCGGCGAAGCTGCGCGCGTACGAGAACGAGATGGCCGCGTCGTCGACGATCCAGTACGTGTAGTACGCGCCGTGGGCACCGATCAGGGCGGTGCCGGCGAGAACCGACGCGATCGCGGGAACCCTCGTCCGCCACGACACGCGCCGCCGGGTCGCGTCCGATTCGGGAGCTTCCGAATTGTCCGCAGAAGTGGCGGTTCCGGGCTTTTCGGCCGGTTGTGTCGTGACCATTGATCCGTATGTCGTCACAATTCTGGGATTCTACGGAGGTGCCGATCGGCCGGCTCGGCGACGTCGGTGCGTCGAGATCTTTTCGGTGTAAGGTTTTTGTTGCCCCTGGTCGGATATCGCGCCGCCGGTCTGTTTCGTCACCACCTCCGGGCCCGGCGCGTGCCGCGCAGCCACCCGGTCCAGGAGACCGTCCTTCGCGTGGCCGCTGCGTCCGGGGATCTAGTCTGGGGAGCATGTCGGTTGCTGTGAGGGTGATTCCGTGTCTGGACGTCGACGCGGGTCGCGTGGTCAAGGGTGTCAACTTCGTCGACCTGCGGGACGCGGGTGATCCGGTCGAACTGGCTCGCGCCTACGACGCCGCGGGTGCCGACGAACTGACGTTCCTCGACGTGACGGCATCCTCCGGCGACCGCGAGACGACCTACGACGTCGTGCGGCGCACGGCGGAGCAGGTCTTCATCCCCCTGACGGTCGGTGGCGGGGTGCGCAGCACCGAGGACGTCGACCGGCTGCTGCGCGCGGGCGCGGACAAGGTCAGCATCAACACCGCGGCGATCGCCCGGCCCGAACTGCTCAGGGAGGCCTCGGAGCGGTTCGGCGCCCAGTGCGTCGTGTTGTCGGTCGACGCCCGCCGTGTGCCGGACGGTGGCGAGCCGACCGCGTCGGGTTTCGAGGTCACCACGCACGGCGGGCGCACGGGGACGGGCATCGACGCCGTCGAGTGGGCCGCCCGCGGTGAGGAACTCGGTGTGGGGGAGATCCTGCTCAACTCCATGGACGCCGACGGGACGAAGGCCGGCTTCGATCTCGAACTGCTGCGGCTGGTGCGCAAGGCGGTGCGGGTGCCGGTGATCGCCAGCGGCGGTGCCGGCGCGATCGAGCACTTCCTGCCCGCGGTGGAGGTCGGTGCCGATGCGGTGCTGGCCGCCAGTGTCTTCCACTTCGGGGAGTTCACGATCGGGGATGTGAAGAAGGCCCTGCGAGCCGGGAACGTGGAGGTCCGATGAGCGAGGATGGCGGAGCCGGAGCAACGGGTGCCGCTGTGCTCGATCCGGAGCTCGCGGGGCGGTTGAAGCGCAACGCCGACGGGCTGCTGTGTGCGGTGGTGGTGGATCACGGCACCTCGGACGTGCTGATGGTGGCGTGGATGAACGACGAGGCGCTGGCCCACACGTTGGCGACCCGGCAGGCGACCTACTTCTCGCGGAGCAGGCAGCAGCTGTGGGTCAAGGGGGCCACGTCGGGCCACACGCAACACGTGCGCGAGGTGCGGCTGGACTGCGATGCCGACACGGTGTTGCTGCGGGTGGACCAGACGGGCCCTGCCTGCCACACGGGAACGCGGACGTGCTTCGACTCGGACGTGTTGCTGCCCGACGGCTGAATTCCTGAGTTCCCGGGTCCCGAGCCGGTGCGCGGCCCGGGTCACGGGGCGTCGATGTCTCCGGTGAGGTAGCGCTGGAGTGTCGGCGCGACGGCGGCGGCGAGCGTGTCGATGTCGGCGGAGTGCACGGGTTCGAGTTCGGCGACGTAGCGGGCCATGCCGAGGCCGATGAGCTGGGTGGCGCACAGCGAGGCGCGCAGGTCGCCGCGGTCGACCTCGAGGGCGCTCGCGACGCCGGCGAAGATCCGATTGACGAGGACGGTCCGCAGTACGCGCATGGCTTCGGGTCGGGTCGTGACGCTGCGGATGAGGGCGGTGAAGCGTTCGCCGCCGACGCCGTCCCAGCGGTCGAGGAAGGTGCGGACGATGCTGTCGCCGACGTGCTCCGCGCCGCGTGCCGTCACGGCGCCGACGACCTCGTCCACGTCGAAGGGCACGTCGAGGACCGCCTTGGCGAACAGCTGTTCCTTGCCGCCGAACCAGTGGTTGACCATGGCGGCGTCGACGCCTGCCCGTGCGGCGATCGCGCGCACGGTGGCACCGTCGTAGCCGTTCTCGCCGAACTCGGCCCTGGCCGCCTCGAGCAGGGCGGTGCGGGTGTCCTCCCCGGCCGGCCTGCGGCCCCGCCGGCCCTGTCGTCGTGGGCCGTCCTCCTGGGGGGCCTGCGCAGCCGGTTCGTCCGAGGCCGGTTCGTGGGCAGTGGCCGGTTCGTGGGCAGTACTGCGTGGCGCGGTGCTCACCCCGTCATCATCGCACCCCGTCATGATCACCCGTCGCCATCACCCGTGCCGTCACCGCCGCCGTCAGCGGCACCGTCACCGGCACCGCCGCCCGGTAAAGATCCCACCGCCGCCCTGTAGAGATCCCACCGCCGCCCCGTAGAGATCCCACCGCCGCCCCGTAACGGCCCGGCGGCACAATGAGGGCATGGTCGCTGCCCATTCCGTCGAGGCCGCACGTGTCGGCCTGGGCGCCGTGACGCCGTCGTCCGAGGAGTTCCGCGCGCTCGCCGAGGACCGTCGCGTCATCCCGGTCGTGCGCCGGGTGCTCGCCGACGCCGACACGCCCGTCGCCCTGTACCGCAAGCTCGCCGAGGACCGCCCCGGCACGTTCCTGCTCGAGTCGGCGGAGAACGGCGGGTCGTGGTCGCGATGGTCGTTCATCGGGGTGCACAGTCCCTCGGCGCTGACGGTGCGCGACGGCAAGGCCGTGTGGACGGGCACGCCGGTGGCGGGCCTGCCGACCGAGGGTGACCCGTTGACGGTCCTGCGGGAGACCCTGCAGATGCTGCACACCGAGCCACTGCCCGGGATGCCGCCGCTAACGGGAGGCATGGTCGGCTACATCGGCTACGACGCGGTGCGCTGGCTCGAACGGCTGCCGGAGATCGCCGAGAAGGACATCGACATCCCGGAGCTGACGATGCTCCTGGCCACCGACCTGGCTGCGTTCGACCACCACGAGGGCACGGTCACGCTCATCGCCAACGCGGTGAACTGGGACGACAGCCCCGAACGGGTCGGTGCCGCCTACGACGACGCCGTGCGCAGGCTCGACGAGATGACGGCGCGGCTGGCCGCGCCCGCACCGGCCACGAACGCCGTGTTCGACCGCCCCGCCCCGGAGTTCGACCGCAGGCGCACGAAGGCGGACTTCCACGCGGCCGTCGAGGCGGCACGCGAGGCCGTGCACGCCGGTGAGGCGTTCCAGATCGTCCCTTCGCAGCGGTTCGAGATGCGCACCGGCGCCGATGCGCTGGACATCTACCGCGTGCTGCGCACGTCCAACCCGAGCCCGTACATGTACCTGCTGCGGTGCGGCGGTTTCGACATCGTCGGGTCGAGCCCCGAGTCGCTCGTGACCGTCCGCGACGGCAAGGCGACGACGCATCCGATCGCGGGCACGCGGTGGCGTGGTGCCGACGCCGAGGAGGACGCCCAGCTCGCGAAGGGGCTGCTCGCGGACGAGAAGGAACGTGCCGAGCACCTGATGCTGGTCGACCTCGGCCGCAACGACCTCGGCAAGGTGTGCAAGCCGGGCTCGGTGCAGGTCGTCGACTTCTTCTCGATCGAGCGCTACAGCCACGTGATGCACATCGTCTCGACGGTGACCGGGGAACTGGCCGACGACAAGACGGCCTTCGACGCCGTCACCGCGTGTTTCCCCGCGGGCACGTTGTCCGGTGCGCCCAAGGTGCGGGCGATGGAACTGATCGAGGAGCTCGAGCCGACGCGGCGCGCACTCTACGGCGGTGTGGTGGGCTACCTGGACTTCGCGGGCGACGCGGACACGGCCATCGCCATCCGCACGGCGCTCGTGAAGGACGGGGTGGCCCACGTGCAGGCCGGTGGTGGCGTCGTCGCGGACTCGGAGGCCGAGTACGAGGACAACGAGGCGCTGAACAAGGCGCGGACCGTGTTGTCGGCGGTCGCGGCGGCCGGAACGATGCGCTCGGCGACCGATGCACTCTCGCTCGACGACGGGGCCTGACGTGTCCGAGTCCGACGTGCCCGCCTCCGACCGCTCCGACGGCTCCGGCCGTGCCGTGCCGGCCACCGAGCCGTCGGTGCCTGCCGGGGCGTCCGGGTCGTCCGGGGCCGGGCAGCGCCCCGAGCGGGGCGGTGCGGAGAGTGCCGGCAGGCGTGCGCTCTGGATCGCCGTCGTCGCACTGCTGCTCGGGGCGGGCGCGCTGTGGGGCGCGTCGGGCCTGGTGTGGATCGAGGTGCCGCGTGGGCTCACGGTCGAGGGCCGGATGGTCGAGGACCTCACCGGCTCCGACCTCGTGCAGTGGCCGGTGCCGATCGCGCTGCTCGCGCTCGCGGCCGTGGCGGCGACGTTGGCCTCCCGCGGCATGGCCCGCAGGATCCTGGGCGGCCTGCTGGTCGTGGCGGGCGTGTGGACGGCCTATCTGGCGCTCGGCGGGGACGTCGGCGAGGTCGAATGGACCGGCTGGGCGCCCGGTTACGAGGGGGCCTCGGGCAGGCCCGAACGCACGGTCTGGGGGCCCGCGGCGGCCGTGGCGGGCGGGGTGCTCGTCGCGTGCGCCGGAGCGCTCCTCGTCGCCAAGGGGCACCGGATGGCCCGCATGGGCGCGAAATACACCGCGCCGGGCACGCGGCGCACCACCCGCGATCCCGACACCGAGCTCTGGGACGCCCTCTCGGAGGGCAGTGACCCGACGGAGAACACCGAACGTGCAGCCGGCCCGGAACGCCGCGGTTCCCGGCCGAACGGCGGGGACGGCTGAGCCGAACGGAGTCTGCCGCCGCGAGCGGGCCGGCGGTGAAATCACTGGTGGGCAACGCATTTCCCGACCCGCGCCCGGTCTGGACGAGCCTGCGGGTTAGCATCGGTTGAGCGGGAAGGGGAAGGTTTTTGTGAGCCACCTTGCGAGTGAATCAACGGTCCCGACACCCGGTGAGGTCATCCGGTGAGCGTTCTCGAGGACATCGTCGCGGGCGTGCGAACCGACCTCGCCGAGCGTGAGTCGGCGCTGCCGTTCGACGAGTTGAAGAAGCGTGCGGCCGACGCGCCCGCTCCGCGGGACGTGATGGGCTCGCTGCAGGAGTCGGGCATCGGCGTCATCGCCGAGGTCAAGCGGAAGAGCCCGTCGAAGGGCGACCTGGCCGCCATCCACGATCCGGCGGCACTGGCCAAGGACTACGAGGACGCGGGCGCGCGGGTCATCAGCGTGCTCACCGAGCAGCGCCGCTTCGGCGGTTCGCTCGAGGACCTCGCGGCCGTGCGGGCGGCCGTGGACATCCCGATCCTGCGCAAGGACTTCATCGTCAGCCCGTACCAGGTGCACGAGGCGCGCCTGCACGGCGCGGACATGGTGCTGCTCATCGTGGCGGCGCTCGAGCAGAACGCGCTCGTCGCGCTGCTCGACCGGGTCGAGTCGCTCGGCATGACGGCACTGGTCGAGGTGCACAACGCCGAGGAGTGCGACCGCGCGCTCGAGGCCGGTGCGTCGGTCATCGGCATCAACGCCCGTGACCTGCACACCCTCGAGGTCGACCGCGACGTGTTCGCGCGGCTGGCGCCCGGCCTGCCGATGGAGACGTTCAAGATCGCCGAGTCGGGTGTGCGCGGCCCCGGTGACCTCATGGCCTACGCCGGTCACGGTGCGGACGCCGTGCTCGTCGGCGAGGGCCTGGTCTCCACGGAGGACCCCAAGGCCGCGCTCGTCCAGCTCGTCACCGCCGGGTCGCACCCGGCCTGCCCGCGGCCCAGCCGCTGAGGAGAACCGACCGAGTGAGTGAGACCCCGACCGACGGCGTGACCGGACACGGACCGGACGCGCGTGGCCACTTCGGCCCCTACGGTGGCCGGTTCCTGCCCGAGGCGCTGATGGGCGCGCTCGACGAGCTGGCCGCCGAGTACGAGAAGGCGCAGCAGGACCCCGAGTTCGTCGCCGAGTTCGACCGCCTGCTCACGGGCTACGCGGGCAGGCCCTCGTTGCTCACCGAGGCCCCGCGGTTCGCCGAGCACGCCGGTGGCGCGCGCATCTTCCTCAAGCGTGAGGACCTGAACCACACCGGTTCCCACAAGATCAACAACGTGCTCGGTCAGGCGCTGCTCACCAAGCGGATGGGCAAGAAGCGCGTGATCGCCGAGACGGGCGCCGGTCAGCACGGCGTCGCCACGGCGACCGCCTGCGCGCTGCTCGATCTCGACTGCGTCGTGTACATGGGCGAGGTGGACACCGAACGGCAGGCGCTCAACGTCGCCCGCATGCGCCTGCTGGGCGCCGAGGTGATCCCCGTCGGCACCGGATCGCGGACGCTGAAGGACGCCATCAACGAGGCGCTGCGCGACTGGGTCACCAACGTCGACACCACGCACTACCTGCTGGGCACGGCCGCGGGCGCCCACCCGTTCCCCGTGATGGTGCGCAACTTCCACAAGGTGATCGGCGAGGAGGCGCGCAGGCAGATCCTCGAACAGGCGGGCAGGCTGCCCGACGCCGTCGCCGCCTGCGTCGGTGGCGGGTCGAACGCCATCGGCATCTTCCACGGCTTCCTCGACGATCCGGACGTGCGCCTGGTCGGACTGGAACCCGGTGGCAAGGGCCTCGAGAGCGGCGAGCACGGTGCCACGCTGTCCCAGGGCACGCCGGGAACGTTGCACGGCGCGCTGTCGTACCTGCTGCAGGACGAGGACGGCCAGACGATCGAGGCGTACTCGATCTCGGCGGGTCTGGACTATCCGGGAGTGGGACCGGAGCACTCGTACCTCAAGGACATCGGCCGCGCCGAGTACCGCGCCGTGACCGACGCCGAGGCGATGGACGCCTTCCAGCTGCTGTCAAAGACCGAGGGCATCATCCCCGCGGTCGAGTCCTCCCACGCCCTCGCGGGCGCACTGCGCCTCGGCCGGGAACTCGGGCCGGACGGCCTCATCGTCGTGAGCCTGTCCGGGCGCGGCGACAAGGACGTCGACACGGCGGCTCGGTACTTCAACCTCGTGGAGGACGTGTGAGCCGCATCGACGACCTGTTCGCACAGACGCGCGCCGAGGGTCGCGGTGCGCTCATCGGCTATCTGCCCGCGGGCTATCCGACGGTCGAGGAGTCGAAGGACCTGCTGGCCGCCACGGTGGACGCGGGTGCGGATCTCGTGGAGGTCGGCTTCCCGTACTCCGACCCCGTGATGGACGGGCCGACGATCCAGGCGGCCGCCGACACCGCGCTGCGCGCCGGATTCCGGCTCAAGCACCTGTTCGAGGTCGTCGAGTCGGTGGCCGAGCGCGGTGGCAAGGCCGTGGTGATGACGTACTGGAACCCGGTGTTCCACTACGGCGTCGACGCGTTCGCCCGTGACCTCGCCGCCGCCGGTGGGCTCGGGCTCATCACCCCCGACCTCACGCCCGACGCGGGCACGGACTGGGGTGAGGCGTCCGAGCGGCACGGTCTCGACCGGATCTACCTGGTCGCACCGTCCTCGTCCGACGAACGGCTCGCGTTGACGGCGAAGGCCGCGACGGGATTCGTCTACGCCACGGCGGTCATGGGCGTCACCGGCGCACGGGAGACCGTCGGCGAGGCCGCGCACGGTCTCGTCCAGCGCACGCGCCAGTACACGGACCTGCCCGTGGGCGTCGGACTCGGCGTGCGCTCCGGTGACCAGGCCGCGGAGGTGGCCGGATTCGCCGACGCGGTCATCGTCGGTTCCGCGCTGGTGACCAAGGCCGGGGAGAGCCGCGCGGCACTCACCGCGCTCACCGAGGAACTCGCCGACGGGGTGCGCCGCCCGCGCACCTGACGCGCCCGAGCCGGGCGAGGTCGGTCACGTTACGGTGACCCTGTGAGTACCGCCTCGTCTGCCTTCCTCGCCACCATTCCCAGTCCCGACCGGGGAGTCTGGGACGTCGGTCCGTTGTCGCTGCGGGCGTACGCGCTCTGCATCATTCTGGGCATCGTCGTCGCCATCTGGCTCGGCGAACGCCGGTGGCAGGCCAGGGGTGGCAGCAAGGGCACGGTCATCGACGTGGCGGTGTGGGCCGCGCCGATGGGTCTCATCGGTGGCCGCATCTACCACGTCATCACCGATCACCAGCTGTACTTCGGCGAGGGCCGCGATCCCGTCCGGGCGCTGTACATCTGGGAGGGTGGCCTCGGCATCTGGGGTGCGATCGCGCTCGGCGCGGTCGGTGCGTGGATCGCCTGCCGCCGCAAGGGTGTCCCCCTGCCCGCGCTGGCCGACGCGGTCGCTCCGGGCATCGTGATCGCCCAGGCGATCGGGCGGCTCGGCAACTACTTCAACCAGGAACTCTACGGCGGTCCCACCGACCTGCCGTGGGGACTGGAGATCTACCGCCGCGTGTCCCAGGACAACCCGGGCATGGAGGACCCGCTGAACGGCGTGGCCCTCAACGACGTCCCGGTCGAGATCGTGCATCCGACGTTCCTCTACGAGCTGTTGTGGAACCTGGGTGTCGCCCTGCTGATCATCTGGCTGGACCGCAGGCTGCGCCTGGGGCACGGTCGCGTGTTCGCGCTGTACGTCGCCGGGTACACGGCGGGCCGGTTCTGGATCGAACTCATGCGCACCGACCCGGCCAACGAGATCCTGGGCCTGCGCGTGAACGTGTGGATGTCGGCGCTGGTGTTCGTCGGTGCGGTGGTCTACTTCGTCCTGGCCCGCGTGAAGGGTCCGCGTGAGGCGCCGGAGACCCTCCGCAGCAACGACGACGAGGGCGACGACGAGGGCGACAACGAGCGAGACGACGAGGGAGAGGCCGAGAGCGACAAGGCCGGCGGGCGCAAGGACACCGAGGCGTCCGCAGACGCCGCGGCGATGCCGACGGCGAACGGTGCGGCGGCCACCGGTGAGGCCGCCACTGACGACACGGCCACACAGGACACGGCCACACACGACGCGAGCGCCGACAGCGCAACGTCGGAGACTACGGCCTCGGACAGCGCGGCCTCGGACAGCGCGGCCGCGGAGGAGACGGCTGCCGATGTGGGACAGGAGCGTTCGGACAAGCCGTCCGGCGGAGCCTGATCCGCAGCGACGGCGACACCCACATCCGCACCGACGGCGGAATCGAACGGCGCCCCCGCCTCGGCCACGCGCACCCGCGCCCGGTCGAGGCGGGGGCGCCGTCGTGTTGACGCCTGCCCCCACCCGTCGTATGTTCATATGCAGAACACACGTGCGCGATACGCACGAATCGAACGAGGTGGCAACGTGGCGGACATCGTGACGCTCGCCGACGGCATCGGTGAGCTGGTGCGCGACGGCGACGTCGTGGCACTCGAAGGTTTCACGCACCTGATCCCGCATGCCGCGGGACACGAGATCATCCGGCAGGGCCGGCGCGATCTCACGTTGGTGCGGATGACCCCGGACATCGTGTACGACCAGCTCATCGGCGCGGGCTGTGCGCGCAAACTGGTGTTCTCGTGGGGCGGCAACCCGGGGGTCGGGTCGCTGCACCGTTTCCGGGACGCCGTGCAGCACGCCTGGCCGGTGCCGCTCGAGATCGAGGAACACAGCCACGCGGGCATGGCGAACCGTTACGTCGCGGGCGCCAGCGGTCTGCCGTTCGCGGTGCTGCGGGGATATCGCGGGACCGATCTCCCCGAGCACACCTCCACGATCAAGTGGATCACCTGCCCGTTCACCGGTGAGGAACTCGCCGCCGTGCCCGCGATCAACCCGGACGTCACGGTGGTGCACGCCCAACGCGCCGACCGGCAGGGCAACGTCCAGATGTGGGGACTGGTCGGCGTGCAGAAGGAGGCCGTGCTCGCGGCCGAGCGCAGCCTGGTCACCGTCGAGGAGGTCGTCGACGAGCTGGAGCCGGTGCCGGGTCAGGTGATCCTGCCCGGCTGGGCGGTCACAGCCGTCGCCGAGGCGCCGCACGGCGCGCATCCCTCGTACGCCCAGGGGTACTACGAACGCGACAACGCCTACTACCGGTACTGGGACTCGATCGGCAGCGACCGTGAGGCGTTCGGGAACTGGGTTCGCGACGAGGTCATGAACAAGGGCGCGCGGAACACCGGCGTGCCGGGCAAGGACGGGGTGGACAAGAAGGCCGGGGTTGACAAGGAGGTGCCGCAGTGACGACGTCCATGACGAGCGCGGCGGGGGAGTGGACCGCCGACGAGATGATGTCCATCGCCGCCGCCAGGGCGCTGCAGAACGGCACGCGCTGCTTCGTCGGCATCGGCCTTCCGTCCACGGCTGCCAACGTGGCGCGCCGGACACACGCGCCCGATCTGGTGCTCATCTACGAGTCCGGCACGCTCGGGTCCAAACCGGACGTGCTGCCCTCGTCGATCGGCGACGGTGTGCTGGCCGAGACGGCCGACGCGGTGATCAGTGTTCCCGAGGTGTTCAACTACTGGCTTCAGCCGGGGCGGATCGACGTCGGTTTCCTCGGTGCCGCGCAGTTGGACCGGTTCGGCAACATCAACACCACCGTCATCGGTGACGACTACGCCGACCCGAAGGTCCGCCTGCCGGGTGCCGGCGGTGCGCCGGAGATCGCCGCGTCGTGCGGCGAGGTGTTCGTGGTCGTGCGGCAGAGCACGCGAAGTTTCGTCGAGCAGGTCGACTTCGTCACCTCCGTGGGGCACGGGTCCGGCAAGGGAGACCGGCAGCGGTGGGGGCTGCCGGGAGCGGGGCCGACCCTCGTGATCACCGACCTGGGCATCCTGCGGCCCGATCCGGACACGGCCGAGCTCGTGCTGACGCAGCTGCACCCCGGCGTCGAGGTCGACGACGTGCGGGCGGCGACCGGCTGGGACCTGAAGGTGGCCCCCGACGTGGGCCGCACCGCGGCGCCGACGCCGGAAGAACTGTCCACATTGCGCACTCTGAAGGAAGCATCCTCGTGACCGACGTCTTCGTGCTCGACGCCGTGCGCACGCCGTTCGGCAAGTACTCCGGTGGGCTGGCGGGCGTGCGGCCCGACGATCTGGCCGCCCACGTCCTGACCGTGCTGCGGGACCGTTCGGACCTCGATCCGGCCGCGGTCGACGAGGTCGTGCTCGGTGCCGCCAACCAGGCCGGTGAGGACAACCGCAACGTCGCTCGCATGGCGACCCTGCTCGCCGACTGGCCGACGTCGGTTCCCGGCTCCACCGTCAACCGTCTCTGCGGGTCCGGTTTGGACGCCGCCATGCAGGCGAGCCGCACCATCGCGACCGGGGACGCCTCCCTCGTGGTGGCCGGCGGCGTCGAATCGATGAGCAGGGCGCCGTGGGTGTTGCCGAAGACGGAGAAGCCCTTCCCCGCGGGGAACCAGACACTGCATTCGACCACTCTCGGCTGGCGCCTGGTGAACCCGAGGATGCCGGAGCAGTGGACGATCTCGTTGGGCGAGTCGACCGAACGGCTCGCCGAGAAGTACGGGATCACCCGGCAGGCGCAGGACGAGTTCGCCGCCGCGAGTCACACGAAGGCGGCCAGGGCCTGGGACGAGGGTTTCTACGACACGCACGTGGTGCCCGTTCCCGGTAGCGAACTCGCCCGCGACGAGGGGATCCGCGGAGACTCCACAGTGGACAATCTCGCGCGGTTGAAGCCGGCGTTCCGGCAGGAGGGCACGATCACGGCGGGCAACGCCTCGCCGCTCAACGACGGAGCCTCCGCCGTGCTCCTCGGCGACCGCGCGGGCGCCGACCGCATCGGGGCCACCCCGTTGGCGCGGATCGCGGGCCGCGGCGCAGCAGGCGTCGATCCCGACGTGTTCGGCATCGGCCCGGTGCAGGCGGCCGAGATCGCGCTGCGCCGCGCCGGGATCGGATGGTCGGACCTGGCCGCGGTCGAACTGAACGAGGCGTTCGCGGCGCAGTCCCTCGCGTGCCTGGCCGACTGGCCCGAGCTCGACCCCGCGATCGTCAACGTCAACGGAGGGGCGATCGCCATCGGGCATCCGCTCGGCGCCTCGGGCGGGCGCATTCTCGGTGCGCTCGCCCACGAGTTGACCCGCCGCGGTGGCGGGTACGGTCTGGCCGCGATCTGTATCGGCGTCGGCCAGGGCCTGGCGGTCGTGCTCGAGGCCTGAGCCCGGCGTCGACACGAGCGGCCGGCCACCCGGAGCCGGCCACGTGGGACGAACACGCGAGACGCGGACGAGGAGAACGCATGCGGGTGCACAACGTCGTGGAGGGACCGCGTGACGGCGAGGTCGTCGTGCTGTCCGGCTCGATCGGCTCCAATCTCACGATGTGGGACGCGCAGGTCCCGGCGCTCGTCGACGCCGGTTACCGGGTGGTGCGCTACGACCACCGCGGACACGGGCGCACCCCGGTGCCGGAGGGGGAGACGACACTCGCCGACCTCGGCGGTGACGTCGTCGAACTGCTCGACGAGCTCGGTGTCGATCGCGCGCACTTCGTCGGCTTGTCGCTCGGTGGCATGACGGGGATGTGGCTCGGCATCCACGCCCCGGAACGCCTGCGCAGCCTCGTGCTGTGCTGCACCTCGCCGAAGATGGGCACGCCCGAGTCGTGGGCCGAGCGCGCGCGGACCGCGCGGGAGCAGGGCATGACGGCGATCGCCGACGCCAGCATCGAGCGGTGGTTCACCGCGGACTGGCTGGCCGCGCACCCCCAGCAGCGGCGCGAGTACCACCACATGACGGCCGCGACACCGGCCGCGGGCTACGCCGCCTGCTGCAACGCGATCGGCGGCATGGACGTGCTCGACGGGCTGCCCAAGATCACGGTACCGACGCTCGTCATCGCGGGTGCGGACGATCCGGCCACTCCGCCCGAGGGGCACGGCCGCGTGATCGCCGACGCCGTGCCGGGTGCCCTCCTCGAGGTCGTCGACGGCGCGGCGCATCTCGGCAACGTCGAACAACCCGAACGCTTCAGCGAGCTGATCACGGCGCACCTGCGCGAGGCCTGAGCCTCGATGCGGCCTGCGGCCAGTAGGTTGAGTGTCCTATGAGCACCCCTGACGACACCGCAGCCACGCCAGGCGCCGAGACCGCCGAGCGCGCCGACAGTCCCGGCAGTGTCGACACCGCCGACACCGCCGACGCCGTCGACACCGAGCAGGCGGGCGACACCGAGCAGGCGGGCGACACCGAGCAGGCGGGCGACGCTGCGCCGCGAGCCACGCACCACGTGCAGTCGCTCGAGCGGGGCCTCGCCGTCATCAGGACGTTCGGGGCAGGCACGCCGCAGCGCACGCTGAGCGAGGTCGCCAAGGAGACCGGTCTGACCAGGGCCGCGGCACGGCGGTTCCTGCTCACCCTGGCCGACCTCGGCTACGTGCGCACCGACGGCAAACAGTTCTCGCTGACCGCCAAGGTGCTGGAACTCGGGTACGCGTTCCTGTCGGGCCTGTCGCTTCCGCAGCTGGCCCAGCCGCACCTGGAGCACCTGTCGGCGCAGGTGCGCGAGTCCAGTTCGATGTCCGTGCTCGAGGGCACCGACATCGTCTACGTCGCGCGGGCGGCGGTCTCGCGCATCATGACGGTCACGATCAGCGTCGGCACCCGGTTTCCCGCCCATGCCACGTCGATGGGCCACGTGCTGCTGGCGGGACTGTCCGACGACGAGTTCGGCGAGTACCTCGCCCGCGCGTCCTTCGACCGGTTCACCGACCGCACCATCGACTCGGCCGCCGCGTTGCGGGCCGAAGTCGCGGCGGTGCGCGAGCAGGGCTACGCGCTCGTGGATCAGGAACTCGAGGCGGGCCTGCGGTCGATCGCCGTCCCGGTCCGGGGCGCCGACGGCGACGTGGTGGCGGCGGTGAACCTGGCGACGCACGCCTCGCGGACCACGCCCGAGTCGATGCAGGGCGAACTTCTGCCCGCGTTGCGGGACGCGGCGCGGCGCATCGAGGCCGATCTGACCGCCGTCGCCCCGCCCCGCGCATGATCGCGGGTCTGGTGCTGGCCGCGGGCGAGGGCAGACGGTTCGGCATGCCGAAGGCGCTCGCGGCCCACCGCGGCGAACCGTTGGTCGCGCGTGCCGCGCGGGTGCTGACCGAGGGTGGCTGCGGCCCGGTGCTCGTAGTGCTGGGCGCGCGGGCGCACGACGCGGCTCCGCTGGTGCCGGCAGGGGCCGAGGTGGTCGTGGCCGACGACTGGGCCGAGGGCATGGGTGCGTCCCTGCGCGCGGGACTGCGCGCGCTCGGCGAGCGTGAACCGGCTCCGGAGGCGGCACTCGTGCAGCTGGTCGACCTGCCCGACGTGGGCCCCGAGGTCGTCAGCCGGATCCGCACACACGCCCAGGACGACTCCGGGAACGTGGATGCCGCCGTCGTGCGCGCCGCGTACGACGGAGCACCGGGACACCCCGTGCTGTTCGGACGCCGCTGGTGGGCCGAGATCGCCGCACAGGCGGAGGGCGACAAGGGGGCGCGGGACTGGCTACGCGGGCGCGCCGACGTCCGGCTCGTCGAATGCGGAGACGTCGGCGGCGGCCGCGATGCGGACACACCCGACCTGCTTGACCCGTAAGAAGGTTTCCGTCCCGGCCGAGCGCATGCCTAGGGTGAGGGAGTGACGTCCGAATCCGCCGCCACCGGCACCGCCGCCGGAGCAGCCCACACCGCCGTTTCCTCGCCCGCCAAGTTGTCGGCTCTGCTCGAGGACATCGGGTACCTCGCCGACGACGGCGTCGCCACCGCCGCGTTCCTCGCACTGCGCATGGGCAAGCCGTTGTTCTGCGAGGGGGAACCGGGCACGGGCAAGACCTCGTTGGCCGTCGCACTGTCCGAGAGCCTGGGGTTGCCGTTGGTGCGGCTGCAGTGCCACGAGGGCATCGACGCCGCGCAGGCGTTGTACGAGTGGGACTTCCCGCGCCAGCTGCTGCACCTGCGCGCGTTGGAGGCCGCCGAGGGCGGCAGGCTGAACGTCGAGGACGCGGAGCAGTCGCTGTACACCGAGCGGTTCCTGTTGGCGCGTCCGCTGTTGACGGCGCTGCGTTCGGCCCCGTGCGTGCTGCTGGTCGACGAGATCGACCGCGCCGACGACGAGTTCGAGGCGTTCCTGCTGCAGTTGCTCGACGAGAACACCGTGACGATCCCCGAGTACGGCGAGGTGCGGGCCGAACAGCCCCCGCTGGTCGTGCTCACGTCCAACCGCACGCGTGAGGTGCACGACGCGCTGAAGCGACGCTGCCTGTACCACTGGCTCGAGCACCCCGACCTGTCCCGCGAGATCGCGATCCTGCGGGCACGCGTGCCCGGCATCGGCCAACGCCTCGCCGAGCAGATCGCCGAGGCACTCCAACGGCTGCGGACCATGGAACTGCTGAAGCCGCCCGGGGTCGCCGAGGCGATCGACTGGGCCAACGCACTCCGCGCGCTCGGCCGCGACGAACTCGACGCGGCCTCAGCCGCCACCACGCTGGGTGCGGTGCTCAAGTTCAGCGAGGACACCGACCGAGTCCGCGCCCGCCTCGACGCGGTCCTCGGCTGATCACCGGCTCGCACCCTCGGCGTTTTGGCCTGCGCGGGGCATGATGGACCCATGTCCGACAACACCGGCGACACCACCGGCGGGGGCGACAGCGCGGTCGACGGCACGGCAGGGGGCGGGAACACCGTCGTCGCCGATCCGCTTCCCGGGCTGGTCGGGTTCACGGCCGCACTGCGGGAGGCGGGCCTGCCGTGCGACCGGCACCGGGTGGGTGCCTACTTCGACGCGGTGGAACGGATCGACGTCGGCGAGGCCACCCAGCTGTACTGGGCCGGCCGCCTGACGTTGTGCGCCGATCCCGACGATCTGCCGCGGTACGACGAGGCGTTCGCGAGCTGGTTCGGCGGCGAGTCCGCGGCGGACGCGGGTCTGCCGGTGCGACGGGAACAGCGCGCCCGGATCGCACCGCTCACGGGCGAGGGCGACGGGGAGTCGGGCGAGGAGGCCGGCGAACAGCTCAGCGTCGCGGCCAGCGACGTGGAGCTGTTACGGGACCGCGACCTCGGTGAACTGACCGACTCCGAACGTCGGCACCTGCGCGAGTTGTTCCAGACGCTGCGGCCGGTGTTCCCCCGGCGCCGGTCGTCGCGGCTCCGGCCCGCGCACCGCGGCGCACTCGACCCGCGCCGCACGTTCCGCGCGATGATCGCGGGTGGCGGCGAACCGGCCCGCCTCGCCTACGCGCGCAAGCGCACGCGGCCGCGCAGGGTCGTGCTGCTGGTCGACGTGTCCGGGTCGATGAAGCCCTACGCCGACTCGTTGTTGCGCTTCGCCCACGTCGTCGTGCGCGCGCAGCCCGCCGACACCGAGGTGTTCACGCTCGGCACCCGGCTCACGCGCGTCTCGCGGGCGCTGCGCCAACGCGATCCGGAACGGGCGATGCTCGCCGCGGGCGGGGCCGTCGCCGACTTCGCGGGCGGAACCCGGCTCGGCGAGACCGTCCGGGTGTTCCTCGACCGCTGGGGACAGCGAGGGCTCGCCAGGAGGGCCGTCGTCGTGGTGTTCTCGGACGGATGGGAACGCGGCGACACCGCGTTGTTGGGAGAACAGATGGCACGGCTGCGCAGGCTGGCGCACACGGTGTTGTGGGTGAACCCGCACGCGGGCCGTGAGGGCTACGAACCGGTGCAGTCGGGCATCGCCGTCGCGTTGCCCCACGTGGACCGGCTGCTGGCCGGACACAGCCTGGCCACGTTGGAACGACTGTTGCGGGAGGTCCGAGATGCATGACGTGCTGGACGAGGTCTTCCGGCGGTGGGAGGCGGGGGAGACGGTGGGCGTCGGCACGGTCGTCGCCACGTTCTCGTCGGCGCCGCGCGCTCCCGGGGCCGCGATGTTGGTCGGCGCCGAGGGCGACGCGGTCGGCAGCGTGTCGGGCGGGTGCGTCGAGGGCGCCGTCTACGAGTTGGCCCAGCAGGTCGTCGCCGACGGGGTGCCGGTGCTGCAGCGGTACGGCGTCAGCGACGACGACGCCTTCGCCGTGGGCCTGACGTGCGGCGGCATCATCGACATCTTCGTCGAACGCGTCGACCGCGAGACGATGCCCGACCTGCCCGCGCTCGTCGCGTCGGTGCGGGAGGGCAGGCCGGTCGCTCTCGTCACGACGATCGAGCATCCCGACGAGACCATGCTGGGCAGGCGCATGCTCGTGTGGCCGGACGACGTCCGGGGCGGGCTCGGTTCCGACCGCGTCGACGACGCCGTGCTCGACGACGCACGCGGCATGCTCGCAGGCGGGCGCACCGGCACCCTCCACTACGGACCGGACGGCCAGCGCCGCGGTGAGGGCATGTCGGTGTTCGTCAACACCTTCGAACCGCCGCCCCGCATGCTCGTGTTCGGCGCCATCGACTTCGCCGCCGCGATGGCGCGGATGGGGGCCTACCTCGGCTACGAGGTGACCGTGTGCGACGCGCGCCCGGTGTTCGCGACGAAGACACGATTCCCCGAGGCCGACGAGGTGGTCGTCGACTGGCCGCACCGGTATCTGCAGGCCGAGGCCGACGCGGGGCGGATCGACGGGCGCACCGTCGTCGCGGTCCTGACGCACGACCCGAAGTTCGACGTGCCGGTGCTGGAGGTGGCGCTGCGACTGGACGTCGGGTACGTCGGCGCGATGGGGTCGCGGCGCACGCATGACGACCGGTTGGCCCGCCTGCGTGAGGCCGGGCTCAGCGAGGCCGAACTGAAACGACTGGCCTCGCCCATCGGTCTCGATCTCGGCGCCCGCACCCCGGAGGAGACGGCCGTGTCCATCGCCGCCGAGATCATCGCCTTGAAATGGGGCGGCGGCGGACGGCGGCTCGCCGACGTCGACGGCCGCATCCACGCCGAGCAGCAGCGCTGAGGGCGGTGCCGCCGGCAGCTGCCGGGGCGGTGACGGGACGGGGCGGGGCGGTGACGGGACGGGGTGGCGTCCTCGGCGTGCCGGTGGCCGGGCGGTGCCAACGGTCCATTGGCACCACCCACCACGCAACCGATCGGGCGAATATTTCCGCACCCGCGGAGTCCGTGCCCAGGTGGCGATCCGCGGATGCGGAACGGCTCGTGGTGGACGCCAAGATCGGGGTTGTCGAGGAAGGGCTCACGTAGCAGGCTCGAGTTTGTGAAGCCGATCACCGCCCGCGGTGATCGGCCCAGGCCGTTCCACGCGGCCCGTCCACCCGGCGGACCGAGCCACCACAGGAGGCCCCATGCGCATCACCGTCACCGTCGACGGGACCGACTACACGGATGACGTCGAACCCCGGACTCTGCTCGTGCATCATCTGCGGGAGAAGCTCGGCAAGACCGGAACCGTGGTCGGCTGCGACACGAGTAACTGCGGCGCCTGCACCGTCCATCTCGACGGGCAGAGCGTGAAGTCCTGTTCGGTCCTGGCCGTCCAGGCGGACGGCTGTGAGGTCACCACCGTGGAGGGGCTCGCCCGCGACGGGCAGCTCCACCCGGTGCAGCAGGCCTTCCGCGACAACCACGCACTCCAGTGCGGTTTCTGCACTCCCGGCATGATCATGCAGTCGATCGATCTGCTGGCCGACAACCCGAATCCGGACGAGGAAGCCGTCCGCGAAGGCCTCGAAGGCAACCTCTGCCGGTGCACCGGCTATCAGAACATCGTCCGCGCCGTACGCGATGCGGCCGGCCACATGCGGCCCGGTGCGGGACCGGAGGCCGAACAGGTCGGCGAAGGTCAGCCCGCGGCGACGGGCACGGGCGTGGGAGGTGACGCATGACCACCGCGGCCGAACCGGAAGTCGGGCGCGCCCGCGTCCGCAAGGAGGACGAACGGCTGATCACCGGACGGACGCGGTGGACCGACAACATCGCGTTGCCCGGGCTCATGCACATGGCGTTCCTGCGCAGTCCGACGGCGCACGCGCGGATCGTCAGCATCGACACCTCGGCGGCGAAGGAGATGCCGGGTATCGTCGCCGTGTTCACCGGTGACGACCTCGACCCGTCGGGCGAGATCGGAATGCCCAACGCGTGGCCGATCACGCCGGACCAGAAGACGCCCCGCAGGCCGATGCTCGCCCAGGGCACGGTGAACTTCGCGGGCGAGGCCGTCGCGGCGGTGGTCGCGCGCAGCGCAGCCGAGGCCGAGGACGCCCTCGCCGAGATCGACGTCGAGTACGACGACCTTCCGGTCGTGCTCGGGCTCGACAACGCCGTGGCCGAAGGGGCACCGCTGGTGCACGAGGACCTCGGCACGAACAAGAGCGCCCTGTGGGTGTTCGACTCGAACGAGGCCGGCTCCGGCGGCGACGTGCAGAAGGCCATCGACGAGGCCGAGGTGGTCGTGACGCGCCGCTTCCGCCAGCAGCGCCTCGTGCCCGCCTTCATGGAGCCGCGGTCGGTGGTCGTCGATCCCACGGCGCCGCAACTGACGATGTGGTCGGCCACGCAGGTGCCCCACATCCTCAAGACGATGGTCGCGATGACGCTGGGTCTGCCCGAGCACCAGGTACGGGTCATCGCCCCGGACGTCGGCGGCGGTTTCGGCGGCAAACTCGCCGTGACCCCCGAGGAGTGCGCCGCGGTGGTCGTGGCGCAGAAGCTCGGCCGTCCGATCAAGTGGACGGAGTCGCGTTCGGAGACGATGGTCGCCGCCCACCACGGCCGCGACCAGATGCAGGACATCACGATCTCGGCCACCCGCGACGGCACCGTGACGGGGCTGAAGGTCGACCTGCTCGCCGACATGGGTGCCTACCTGGGCATCGTGGGCGGCGGGGTGCCGGTGCTGGGTGCGTTCATGTTCAACGCGATCTACAAGATCCCGGCCTACCGGTTCTCCTGCACGACCGTGTTCACCAACACCACGCTCACCGACGCCTACCGCGGTGCCGGCAGGCCCGAGGCGACGTTCGCCATCGAGCGCATCATGGACGAGCTGGCGGCCGAGCTCGGCATGGACCCGATGGAGCTGCGCGAGAAGAACTGGATCAAGCACGAGGAGTTCCCGTACACGACCGTCTCCACGTTGACCTACGACTCGGGCAACTACGAGGCGGCGACCGCGAAGGCCATGCAGCTGTTCGACTACGACGGGCTGCGTAGGGAACAACAGCAGCGGCGGGAACGCGGTGACAAGGTCCAACTCGGTATCGGCATCTCCACCTTCACCGAGATGTGCGGGCTCGCACCGTCGCGGGTGCTCGGTTCGCTCGACTACGGAGCGGGTGGCTGGGAGCACGCGGCGATCCGCATGTTGCCCACCGGCAAGGTGGAGGTCGTCACGGGCGCCTCGCCGCACGGTCAGGGCCACGAGACGGCGTGGAGCCAGATCGTGGCCGACCAGCTCGGCGTGGCCTTCGACGACGTCGAGATCCTGCACGGCGACACGCAGTCCTCACACAAGGGCCTGGACACGTACGGCTCGCGGTCGCTGGCCGTCGGCGGCATCGCCGTGGTGAAGGCGGCCGAGAAGGTCGTCTCCAAGGCCCGCAAGGTCGCCGCGCACCTGCTGGAGGCCTCCGAGGACGACCTCGAGTTCGCCGACGGCAAGTTCAGCGTGCGCGGTACCGACACCTCGACGTCCATCCAGGACATCGCGTTGGCGGTCTTCGCGGCACACGACCTGCCCGACGGGGTGGAGCCCACGTTGGACTCCGAGGCCGTGTTCGACCCGGAGAACTTCTCGTTCCCGCACGGCACGCACCTGTGCGCGGCGGAGGTCGACACCGAGACCGGCCGGGTGCGCCTGCGCTCGTACGTGTGTGTCGACGACATCGGCAAGGTGATCAACCCGCTGATCGTCGAGGGCCAGATGCACGGCGGACTGGCACAGGGCATCGCCCAGGCGCTGTACGAGGAGGCCGTGTACGACGAGTTCGGCACGCTCACCTCCGGAACCTTCGCCGACTACCTGCTGCCGTCGGCGATGGACCTGCCCTCGTTCACCACCGACCGCACCGAGACCGCCGCGACGTCGAACCCGCTCGGCGTCAAGGGCGTCGGTGAGGCCGGCACCATCGCCTCCACCCCGGCGGTGGTCAACGCGGTGGTCGATGCCGTCCGGCACCACGGAGTCGACGACATCGAGATGCCGCTCAGCCCCATGCGTGTGTGGCGGGCCGTGCACATGGGCGAGACCGATGCAGGCGGCCCCGGAGCCGAGGCCGGTGGCGGACTCGGCTCGATCGACCCGGCACAAGGAGGTGCGCAGTGATCCCCGCTCCGTTCGACTACGTAGCACCGTCCACTGTGGATGAGGCGGTGCGTGCGCTCGCCGATGCGGGCGAGGACGCCAAGGTGCTCGCGGGCGGGCAGAGCCTGCTGCCCGTGCTGCGCATGCGCCTGGCCGCACCGACCACGGTCGTGGACCTCGGCAAGGTCAGTGAGCTCAAGGGCGTGCGCGACGACGGCGATGCCGTGGTGATCGGTGCGATGACCACGCATTACGACGTACAGCGCGATCCGCTCGTGCACGATCACGCCCTGCTCCTCGCCAGGGCCACCGACACCGTCGCCGATCCGCAGGTGCGGCACCGCGGCACGTTCGGCGGTTCGCTCGCCCACGCCGACCCGGCGGGTGACCTGCTCGCGCCGGCGCTGGCGCTGGGCGCCGAGATGGTGATCCAGGGGACCGGGGGCAGGCGGACGGTGTCGTCGGCGGAGTTCTTCCAGGACTTCTTCACGACGTCGCTGGCCCCCGACGAGATCCTCGTCGAGGTGCGCGTGCCCAAGCACACCGGCTGGACGGCGCACTACGAGAAGTTCAACCGGGTCGCCCAGGCGTGGTCGATGGTCGCGGTCGCGGCCACCGTACGCGCCGAGGGCGGCACCATCGCCGAGGCGAGGATCGGGCTCACCAACATGGCCTCGATCCCCGTCCGTGCGCGGGCGGTGGAGGAAGCCCTGGTGGGCCGCTCGGCCGATGCGGAGACCATCCGCGAGGCGGCCTCGCACGCCGCGGAGGGCACCAGCCCCACGGTCGACGGCAACGCCGACGTGGAGTATCGCCAGCACCTCGCCCGTGTGCTCACGGGACGCGCCGTCGAGGCGGCGATGGCAGGCTGAATCACCGGCCGGTGGAGGGCACCGCGGGTCCTGGTCCCCGTGGTGCCCTCCACCGGTACCGGCCCCGCTGACACCGGTCGGCGGACCCGCACAACACGCGCAGGCGCCGTGACGGCGTTCTGCGGCGCGAGCATCGAGCGCAGGCATCGAGGAAGGAGGTCGGCCCGTGCGGCTGGACCACGAATTCACCGTCCCGGCACCCATCGACGAGGTGTGGAAGGCGATCATCGATCCGGAACGCGTGGCGCCGTGCATGCCCGGCGCGACACTCACCGCCGTCGAAGGCGACACGTTCAAGGGAACGGTGAAGGTCAAGCTGGGCCCGGTCTCGCTGCTCTACAAGGGCAGTGGCGAGTTCCTCGAGAAGGACGAGTCGTCCAGGAAGATCACGATCAAGGCCTCCGGCAAGGATTCGCGAGGTGCGGGTACGGCCTCGGCCAACGTCACCGTGACCCTCACGGCTGACGGGAACACCACCCACGGAGCCGTGGCCACCGACCTGAACGTCACGGGCAAGCCCGCCCAGTTCGGGCGGGGCATGATCTCGGAGGTCGGCGGCAAGATCCTCGACAGCTTCGCGGAGAACCTGTCGGCGGAACTCGCGTCCGACCCGGCGCAGGCCGGTGCCGACTCCGCCCAGGACACGGGGGCCGGGACGGATGTGAAGCCGGGAAAAGACACGACGCCGGGCACGGGTGACGGCAGCGGCATCGCCGCGGGTGCGGCCGCCGCGGCGCCGCCGCCCCAGCCCGAGAAGCCCCAGCTCGAGTCGGTCAAGCCCGCGGGCTCACGCGGTGAGGCGGAGGCCATCGACCTGTTCGACTACGCGGGTGCGTCGGTCGCCAAGCGTCTCGCGCCCGTGATCGCCGGCGTGGTCGCGCTCTTCGGGGTCCTCGCCGTGATTCGCCTGATTCGGGGGAAGAAGGGCTCGTGACCCGGTAGCGGCCCGCGCCGGAATGGGCCGCCACGCCACGTGGTTGTACCGGACATGCGGGCTGATCACGCGGTGGAGGTGGCCGTCCTCGGCGCCGGACAGGCCGGGCTGTCGGCCGCGTACTTCCTGCGCCGCGCCGGCTTGGACGGTCGCTCCGGTTTCGTGGTGCTCGATCACGCGAAACGGCCGGGCGGTGCCTGGCAGTACCGGTGGCCGTCCCTGCGGTTCGACAAGGTCCACGGCCTGCACGAGCTGCCGGGGCTGGCGCTCGGCACACCGGACCCGCATCGGCCCGCGTCCGAGGTCGTCACCGAGTACTTCGACCGCTACGAGCGCACGTTCGACCTCCCGGTGCGCAGGCCGCTCGACGTCCGCGCCGTGCGGTACGCCGACGACGAACGCGGCGCGTTCGTCGTCGAGACGCCCGCCGAGACGTGGCTGGCCAACGGGATCGTCAACGCCACCGGGACGTGGGACCGCCCCTTCTGGCCGCACTACCCGGGCCAGGGCGACTTCCGGGGCAGGCAGTTGCACACGGCCGACTTCTCGGGAGCCGACGAGTTCCGCGGCAAGCATGTCGTCGTGGTCGGCGGCGGCAGTTCCGCGGTGCAGCAGCTGCTCGAGATCGCCCCGGTCGCCGCGGGGACGACGTGGGTCACGCGGACGCCGCCGGTGTTCCGGGACGCCGAGTTCACACCCGAGTACGGCCGCGAGGTCGTCGCGCAGGTCGACGCACGCGTCCGGCAGGGCAAACCGCCGCGCAGCGTGGTCAGTGTGACGGGCCTGATGCTCACGCCGCAGGTCAGGGCCGCGCGAGAGGCGGGCATTCTCGACCGCAGGCCGATGTTCGAGCGCATCACGCCGCGCGGCGTCGTCTGGCCGGACGGGAGGGAGCAGGCCGCCGACGTGATCCTGTGGGCCACCGGCTTCCGCGCCGCGCTCGATCACCTCGCTCCGCTGGGACTCCGGGAGCCGGGAGGCGGGGTGCGCATGGACGGCACGCGTGTGGTCGCCGAGCCGCGGGTGCACCTCGTCGGCTACGGGCCGTCGGCCAGCACCGTCGGTGCCAGCCGAGCCGGGCGGTCCGCGGTGCGTGCACTGCTCGCCGAACTGGGACGCACCGAGCTGGGACGCCCGCGTCGCTGACCGGCTGAGTCGCGCCTCGGCACGCTCGGCCGGGCTCACCTCGGAGCGTCGCTCGGGTGATCGTCGCTCGGGGTGAGCAGAGCGCGGGCCGCCGCCGTGGCGGTGGTGACGGCCCGGGCGGGCGGCGTGTCACCCCGGGAGAGGTGGCGGTGCACCGTCGCGTAGGGCAGGTCGACCAGCACGAGCAGCAGTTCGTCGGTCGAACGGCGCGTGGCCGCGCGCAGGGTTCGGCACGCCGCCTGCAGTGCGCGCCGTAGTTCGCGCTCGGAGCGCTCGCCGGCCGCGCGGTCCGGCTCGGGCCACGTGCCGGTGTCGAACGCCCGCTTGCCCGCGTGCAGCACGTGCGCCTCCGCCGGGTGCTCCCGGCACCAGCGCACGACGTGCGCCGCCGCGGCCACCGCGCCCTCCACGGGCGGCGTGCGGCGGAGCTGTTCGAGGTAGCCGGCCTGGAACCGGTCGACGGTCCGGGTCCACAGCGCGGCCAGTAGCGCCGGCCGGTCGGCGAAGCGGTGGTACAGCGAGCCGCTCGGTGCGCCCGCCGCACGCGCGACGGCCGACATCGTCACCGCCCGCGTGCCACCGTCGGCGAAGAGCCGGGCCGCGGCATCGAGGAAATCGTCGCGGGTGTGCCGTTCGGGTCTGCCCATGTTGTGGAGACTATGCTCTAATACTGTTTTAGGGACAGCTCTCTACAACAGCTCTCTACAACGGGTATCTACAGCGGCTATCGACAACGGCTCTCTATAACGACTCACGAAAGCTCACGAAAAAGCTCACTACTGCGACCTTCGACAACCGACGTCCGCCGACGGTGGACGGGGCAGGGGTTCGGATGCTCCACAACCTTCACGCGCGGGTGCTGCCGGTCGCCGAGGCGGAGGTCGGCACACTGCTGCAGGGGCTCAGCGGAACGCGGGACCACCTGTGGCCGCGCGATGCCTGGCCACCGATGGCGTTCGATCGGCCCCTGGAGGTCGGTGCGAGCGGGGGTCATGGTCCGGTTCGCTACCGGGTGGAGGCCGTGACGCCGGGGCGTTGTGTGCGCTTCCGATTCACGCGGCCCCGCGGCTTCGACGGGTTCCACGAGTTCAGCACCGTGCCCTTGCGCCACGCCGACACCGCGTCCGGCTCAGGGCCCGGGGTACCGGCGGGGGATCGGCCGATGACGGAGCTGCGCCATCTGCTGGTGATCCGCCCGCGCGGCGCTGCCCGGCTCACCGTGCGGCTGTTCTGGATGCCGCTGCACGACGCGCTCCTGGAGGATTGCCTCGACCGGGCGGAGCGGCAACTGACGGGCGGCGTGGCCCGCCCGGCGCGGTGGTCGCCGTACGTGCGGATGCTGCGCCGGGTCGCGGCGGCACTCGCACCGAAGGTCGGAGCACGCGTGCGGTGACGGCCGGAGCAATGATGGGCAGAGGAGTGCCGGGCAGAGCAGTGCCGGACAGAGCAGTGCCGGACAGAGCAGTGCCGGGCAGAGCAGTGCCGGAGGTCTACTGCGCTTTGTCCTGGTGGGTGGCGACGCCGGCTTCGAGGCGGCTGCGGTAGTGGTCGCGGGCCTCGTCGAGCAGTGCGAGGTCCATCCACGCGACCGGTTCGACGTCGACGAGCAGTGGCTCGTTGTCCGGGCCGACGTCCACGACGCGTCCGGACAGCAGCCAGGGCCACGCGCCCTCGTCGAGTTCGCGCAGGTACTGGCAGATCCGCCTGGCCACCCAGTCCTCGAGGGGCAGTGTCCACCAGCCGGGAGCCTCGAGCGGGTTGATGGACACGCCGGGCATGAGCAGTCCGCTCTCGTGGTCGGTACTGGGGTGAGCGGCGTCGGAGTCCGGGCCGGGGGAGTAGCGCAGGTACGGCGCGACACCCCTGCCGACGAGATCGGTGACGTCCCGCAGGGTGCGTACGGTAGGCATCTGGGCACTCACCGGTGCGGGCTTCCCGCGCGGCGCACGAGGCAAACGGGCGCCCGATCGAGGGAGTCGGACACCGACAGTAGCCGCCCGTGCTCCGCCGGGTCGACATCCCCGCGGTCTACATCACTGCGAGGGCGCGGAGGGTGGACTCGGTCAAACGCGACCAGTACGTTAACCGTCTGATAACCGAATATCGAGGCTGCTCGAGCCGTGAGCGGGAGAGACCTCGTGCGCCGGTAGCGCGAGGCACCGAAGGAGCAAAGACCCCACAATCTCTCAGGTACCGTTACCGCCATGGTGAGGCCACTCTGGAAAGTGGGCTCGATGAGCCTCACCCAAGGTGAAAGCCGTGCACGCACGGTGAAACTCTCAGGTGTCATGACAGAGGGGGAGTTCCCAGCGTGGCGGGTATCCCCGTCATGCGCTTGAAAGGAGCTCCTTTCGATGACCGTTCCGGCACAGTCTTCGACGTCATCGCCGTCGTCGTTGTCCTCGCCGCCATCGTCGCCTTCGTCGCCGTCGTCGTTCGCGCCCCGGCACATCGGCCCCGCCGAGTCGGAGCAGGCGAAGATGTTGGCCGAGTGCGGCTACGGCAGCCTCGATGCGCTTGTGGCGGCCGCCGTGCCCCCCGCGATTCGCGTGTCGGGCGAGTTGAGCCTGCCCGAGGCCGCCTCCGAGGAGGAGGCCATTCGCGAGCTGCGGGCGCTCGCGTCCAAGAACCGCCCGATGACCCAGATGATCGGTCTCGGCTACCACGACACCGTCACGCCCGCCGTGATCCGGCGCAACGTGCTGGAGAACCCGGCCTGGTACACCGCGTACACGCCGTACCAGCCGGAGATCTCGCAGGGCAGGCTGGAAGCGCTGCTGAACTTCCAGACGATGGTGTCCGACCTGACCGGCCTGGCCACCGCCAACGCCTCGATGCTCGACGAGCCGACGGCCGTCGCCGAGGCGATGATGTTGATGCGCCGCGCGTCCAAGGCGAAGACGTCCACGCTGGTGGTCGACGACGAGTGCCTTCCGCAGACGGTGAGCGTCCTGCGTACGCGTGCCGAGGCGGTCGGGATCGACGTCGACGTCCGCGATCTGTCGCAGGGGCTGCCCGAGGAGTTCTTCGGTGTCGTCGTGCAGTACCCGGGTGCCTCCGGTGTTCTGCGCGAACCGGGGTTCTACGCGCGCATCGGCGAGGCCGCCCACGAGGCGAAGGCTCTCTACTGCGTCGCGGGTGACCTGCTCGCGCTGACCACGGTGCAGGCGCCGGGCGAGTTCGGCGCCGATCTGGCGGCGGGCAGCAGTCAGCGTTTCGGCGTGCCGATGGGCTACGGCGGCCCGCACGCCGGCTATCTCGCCGTCCGTGAAGGGCTCGAGCGGTCGCTGCCGGGCAGGCTCGTCGGTGTCTCGGTCGACGCGGCCGGGGCACCTGCGTACCGGCTCGCGTTGCAGACCCGGGAGCAGCACATCCGGCGGGAGAAGGCCACGAGCAACATCTGCACCGCGCAGGTGCTGCTGGCGGTCATGGCCTCGATGTACGCGGTCTATCACGGCCCCGACGGGCTGAAGCGCATCGCCGACCGGGTGCACGGGCACGCCACCGCCGTGGCCGATGCGTTGCGCCGCGGTGGTGTCGAGGTCGTCCACGAGCACTTCTTCGACACGGTGCTCGCGCGTGTTCCCGGGCGGGCGGACGCGGTCGTGGCCGCGGCCCGCGAGGCCGGGATCAACCTGGGCGCCGATGGTCCGGACCTCGTGCGCATCGCGTGCGACGAGGCGACGTCGCCGCGGATCGTCGAGGCGGTGCTCGCCGCGTTCGGTCTCGACGGCACGTCCGGTGAGGCGGGCCGCGCGATCCCTGCGGGGCTCGAGCGCACCACGGAGTACCTGACCCACGAGGTCTTCCACAGCCACCGCTCCGAGACGGCGATGCTGCGCTACCTGCGCAGGCTGTCCGATCTGGACTACGCGCTCGACCGTGGGATGATCCCGCTCGGCTCGTGCACGATGAAGCTCAACGCCACGACCGAGATGGAAGCGGTCACCTGGCCGGAGTTCGCGAACATCCACCCGTTCGCGCCCGCCGAGGACGCCGCCGGGTACCGCGAACTCACCGACCAGCTCAGCACGTGGCTGGCCGAGGTCACCGGCTATCACTCGGTGTCGCTGCAGCCGAACGCGGGAAGTCAGGGCGAACTCGCCGGACTGCTGGCGATCCGTGCCTACCATCGCGCCAACGGCGAGCCCGAACGCGACGTCTGCCTCATCCCGTCCTCGGCGCACGGCACCAACGCGGCCTCGGCCGTACTGGCCGGCATGCGCGTGGTCGTGGTGGCCTGCACCGACGACGGTGACATCGACCTCGCCGACCTGCGTGCCAAGGCCGACCAGCACCGCGACACGCTCGCGGCGATCATGGTCACCTACCCGTCGACGCACGGCGTGTACGAGACCGGGATCTCCGAGCTCGCCGAGATCGTGCACGAGGCCGGTGGTCAGGTCTATGTGGACGGTGCGAACCTCAACGCGTTGCTGGGACTGGCCAAGCCGGGCGAGTTCGGTGGCGACGTCTCGCACCTGAACCTGCACAAGACGTTCTGCATCCCGCACGGCGGCGGCGGTCCGGGGGTCGGGCCCGTCGCGGTGCGCGAGCACCTCGCGCCGTACCTGCCGAACCACCCGCAGTTCCCAGGCGCCGGACCGGACACGGGTGTCGGGCCGATCTCCGGTGCGCCCTACGGTTCGGCCTCGATCCTGCCGATCTCGTGGGCATACGTGCGCATGATGGGGTCGGCGGGGCTGACCGAGGCCACGCAGGTCGCGGTGCTCGCGGCGAACTACGTCGCCGCGCGGCTGAGCCCGCACTACCCGGTGCTCTACACCGGACAGAACGGTCTCGTCGCGCACGAGTGCATCATCGATCTGCGCCAGCTGACCAAGCAGACCGGCGTGACGGTCGACGACGTCGCGAAGCGGCTCATCGACTACGGGTTCCACGCACCGACGATGTCATTCCCCGTGGCGGGCACGTTCATGGTCGAGCCGACCGAGAGCGAGGACCTCGCCGAGCTGGATCGCTTCTGCGAGGCCATGATCTCGATCCGCAGGGAGATCGCGGAGGTCGCCTCCGGCACGTGGGAGGTCGAGCGCAGCCCGCTGCGGGGTGCGCCGCACACCGCCGAGCAGCTCGCGGGCGACTGGGACCTGCCCTACGACCGGATGCTCGCGGTGTACCCGGGCCGTACCCGCGCGAAGGGCAAGTACTTCTCGCCGGTGCGCCGCATCGAAGGCGCCTACGGGGACCGCAACCTGGTGTGCTCCTGCCCGCCCGTCACCGATTTCGAAAGCTGAGACGATGAAGACTCCGCTACATGACGTCCACAGTGGACTAGGAGCCTCGTTCACCGACTTCGCCGGCTGGGACATGCCGGTCCGGTACTCGAGCGACCTGGCCGAGCACCGCGCCGTGCGCGAGGCGGCCGGGCTGTTCGACCTCTCGCACATGGGGGAGATCGAACTGAGCGGGCCGCAGGCCGCCGACGCGCTCGACTACGCGCTGACCGGCAAGCTGTCGGCCGTGTCGGTGGGCAGGGCCCGCTACACGATGATGTGCAACGAACGCGGCGGTGTGGTCGACGACCTCGTCGTCTACCGGCTCGCCGACGAGCGCTACCTGGTGGTGGCCAACGCGGGCAACGCCGCCGAGGTGTCGGCCGAGCTGGTGCGCCGCGCCGAGGGCTTCGACACCACGGTGACCGACCGTTCCGCCGAGACCGCGCTCATCGCGGTGCAGGGCCCGACCTCGGCGTCCGTCGTCGGCGCCGTCAGCGATGCCGATCTGTCCGCGCTCAAGTACTACGCGAGCGTGCCCACGACCGTCGGTGGCCGGGAGGTGCTGCTCGCCCGCACCGGCTACACCGGTGAGGACGGGTTCGAACTGTTCGTCGACGCCGCCGACGCGGCCGACGTGTGGGGTGTGCTGACCGAGGCCGGCGCGTCGCACGGGATCGTGCCGTGCGGTCTCGCGTGCCGCGACACACTGCGCCTCGAGGCGGGTATGCCGTTGTACGGCAACGAGCTCAGCGCCGACCGTTCACCCTTCGCGGCGAACCTCGGACGGGTGGTCCGGTTCGACAAGGAGGGTGACTTCGTGGGCCGCGACGCGCTGGAGAAGCAGCCCGAGCCCGAGCGGGTCCTGGTCGGACTGACCGGTGCGGGACGACGCGCTCCGCGGCACGGCTACCGTGTCCTCCAGGGCGACGACGAGGTCGGGGAGATCACCAGCGGTGCGCTGTCGCCGACGCTCGGCCACCCGATCGCCATGGCCTACGTGCCCGCCTCGTGCTCCGAACCCGGCACCACACTGTCCGCCGACATCCGCGGTCGCCTCGAACCCGTCGAGGTGGTCGCCCTGCCGTTCTACCAGCGTCGCTGAAAGGCCCCGAGATGACGATTCCCCAAGACCTGCGCTACACCAAGGAACACGAGTGGATCTCCGTCGACGGTGACGTCGCCACCGTGGGCATCACCGCGTTCGCGGCCGAGGCCCTCGGCGACGTCGTCTTCGTCGAACTCCCGGAGGCCGGTTCGGAGGTGAGTGCGGGGACGCCGTGCGGAGAGATCGAGTCGACCAAGTCGGTCTCGGAGATCTACGCACCGGTCGATGGTGAGGTCACGGAGGTCAATCAGGCCGTCGTGGACAACCCGGAGTCCGTGAACTCCGATCCGTATGAACAAGGGTGGCTGTTCAAGGTCCGGTTCGAGAGCATGCCGGAGCTGATGGACGCCGCCGCCTACACCGCGCTCACCCAGGAGGGCTGACCATTGAGTTCGTTCGAAGCCGATCTGTCCACTGTAGACCCGGACGTCGCGGCTGCCGTCAAGGCGGAGCTCGGCCGTCAGCAGTCGACGCTGGAGATGATCGCCTCCGAGAACTTCGCGCCGGTGTCGGTGCTCGAGGCGCAGGGTTCGGTGCTGACGAACAAGTACGCCGAGGGCTACCCGGGCAAGCGCTACTACGGTGGTTGCGAGCACGTCGACGTCATCGAGAACCTGGCGATCGAGCGCGCCAAGGCGTTGTTCGGCGCCGAGCACGCCAACGTGCAGCCCCACTCGGGTGCGCAGGCGAACGCCGCGGCGATGGTGTCGCTGCTCAACCCGGGCGACACGATCCTCGGTCTGGACCTCGCCCACGGCGGGCACCTGACGCACGGCATGAAGCTGAACTTCTCCGGCAAGCTCTACAACGTCGCCGCCTACCACGTCGACAAGGAGACCGGCCGCGTCGACATGGCCGAGGTGGAGCGCCTCGCGAACGAGCACAAGCCGCAGCTGATCATCGCGGGCTGGTCGGCCTACCCGCGTCAGCTGGACTTCGCCGAGTTCCGCCGGATCGCCGACTCGGTGGGCGCGAAGCTCATGGTCGACATGGCCCACTTCGCGGGTCTGGTCGCGGCCGGACTGCACCCGAACCCCGTGCCGTACGCCGACGTCGTCACCACCACGACGCACAAGACGCTCGGTGGTCCGCGCGGCGGCATCGTGCTGTCCACGCAGGAGTACGCCAAGAAGATCAACTCGGCGGTGTTCCCCGGCCAGCAGGGCGGCCCGCTCGAGCACGTGATCGCCGGTAAGGCCGTGGCGTTGAAGATCGCGGCGAGCGAGGAGTTCGCCGAGCGGCAGCGCCGCGTGCTCGAGGGCGCGAAGATCCTCGCCGACCGGCTGTCGCAGTCGGACGCCGCGGACGCGGGCGTGCGCGTGCTCAGCGGCGGCACCGACGTGCACCTGGTGCTGGTCGACCTGGTGAACTCGACGCTCGACGGCAAGCAGGCCGAGGACCGGCTGCACGAGATCGGCATCACCGTCAACCGCAACGCCGTGCCGTTCGACCCGCGGCCGCCGATGGTCACCTCGGGGTTGCGCGTGGGCACGCCCGCGCTCGCCACGCGTGGTTTCGGGGCCGAGGACTTCACCGAGGTCGCCGACATCATCGTGCGCGCACTGCAGCCGAACGCCGACGACGCGGTGCTCGGCGAGCTGCGTGGCCGGGTGGAGCTGCTGGCCAAGAAGCACCCGCTGTACCCCGGCCTGTCCTGACCGGTCACAGCCGCGATCCGGCCCGCCTGCACCTCGGTGCGGGCGGGCCGGATGCGTTCCGGGGACCGCGGCGCTCGTCAGCCGGTGACGAGCGCCAGTGCGAATCCGTCGTAGCCCTTGCCGGCCACGGTCTGCAGTGCGGTGGCATCGACGCGGGGATCGGCCGCCATCAGCTCGAACATGTGCTGGGTGCCGCGCACGCCGGGGTCGTCGGAGGCGGGGTCGGCGATCGTGCCGCCCCGGACGACGTTGTCCACGACGAGCACCGTGCCGGGCCGCGCGAACTCGAGGGCCCAGCGGAAGTAGGCGGCGTTGTTGGCCTTGTCGGCGTCGAGGAACACCAGGTCGAACGGTGCGTCGTCGCCGAGGGTGGGCAGGGTGTCGAGGGCGGGGCCGACGCGGATGTCGACCCGGTCGCCCACGCCCGCGCGGTCGATGTTGCCGCGCGCCACGTCGGCGAAACGCGGTTCGGCCTCGAGCGTGATCAGTGATCCGTCGTGCGGGAGTCCGCGGGCCAGGCAGATGGCGCTGTACCCGCCGAGCGTGCCGATCTCGAGGACGGAACGGGCGCGGACCATCCGCACCAGCAGGGTGAGGAACCGGCCCTGCGGTGCGCTGACCGCGATGTCGGGCAGGCCCGCCTCCGCGGACACCCTGGCCGCGCCCTCGAGCGCCTCGTCGTACCCGAGCAGGTTGGTGGTCAGGTAGTCGTCCACCGTCGTCCACGTCCGAGGATCCATGGCACGCAGGCTATGCGCCTGCGGCAGCGCGCGCTCGCGCAATTGCGGCCTGTGCCGCCCGTGCCTCAGACGAGATCGCCCGCCTGGTCGGCGTCCGGTTGGGCGATCTGGACGACGGCGTCGCGCAGCGCGGCGCGGAACCGGCCGACGTCGAGCGGTCCGAGCACGGCCGTCTCCCCGGGCGGAGCGACCACGACGACGTGCTCGTCGCTGGTGAACACGGTGAGTTTGCGCTTGCGTCCCGCCAGGTCACGGCAGGGAACCACCCATTCGTTGTGTGCAGACACGCCGACCGCCTTCCTCCGATGCCGTTCGTGCTGAGCGGGGGTGGGACGCGGCGGCGACCACGCCATGACGCGGAAAGCACACGGATTGTCACGCCGGATTGTCACGCCGGATCGTGATGCCGGGGTGCCGGTCAAAAGTCGTGGGCCGCCTCCGTGGGGCCGTCACCGCTGAACCGCCGCAGGTGAACGCGCCTGCTGAGGCGGATGATCGGGCGGATGAGCAACTCGATGCTGCCGAGGAGGAACAGCCATGTCCCCACCGTCTCGGTCTCCGGGGAGAAGAACAGCACGCTGCCGACGACGAACCAGACCGCGATCAGCAGATCGTTGACGATGCTGGCCACCTCGTAGCGCCTGCGGACGATCAGTTCCTCGTTGCCGATACGGATGACGACCGGTCGCTGATCGTCCGCCCGTCCCGCCTGCTCCGTCATCGCTCTCACGGTGCCACCGCGGCGACACCCGTGCAGGCCGGCGAGGGCCGGGCGCCGCACGGCGCGCTCAGGCGCGGGGCCGCACCAGGGTGAGGAAGCTCGTGAGGCCGAGGGCCAGGAACACGGCCATGATCGCGGCCATCGGCACGGCGGAACTCTCGCCGAACAGCCCGACCAGCGGGGACGAGGCGCCCGCGACGATGAACTGCAGCACGCCGAGCAGCGCGGAGGCGGATCCGGCCTTGTCGGGGTGGTCGGCCATGGCCAGCGCGGTCGCGTTCGGCATGATCATGCCGCTGCCGCCGAGCACGAGGTAGATCGCGGGCAGGACCACGGCCAGGCCTAGGCCCGCGGCGGCGGCCACGGTGGCCACGACGGTGCCGGTCAGCGCGACCGTCAGCCCGGTGCGCAGCAGGCTCCGCTGGGAGAACCGGCCGACCAGCCGCGCGTTGACCTGGGTCATGAGCACCAGGCCGACCGCGCCACCGCCGAAGACGAAGCTGTAGGTCTGCGGGTCGAGTCCGTAGATGTCCTGCAGCACGAAGCTCGAGGCGGAGATGTAGGTGAACATGCCCGCGAA
Organism: Prauserella rugosa; assembly: GCF_000719975.1. GTDB lineage: Bacteria > Actinomycetota > Actinomycetes > Mycobacteriales > Pseudonocardiaceae > Prauserella > Prauserella rugosa. The sequence goes on along the minus strand of NZ_JOIJ01000003.1, from coordinate 53,983 downwards.
GGCCAATCCGACCGTCAGCGCGCAGCCGAGGAACACCGGGTGCCGCAGCAGGCCCAGGTAGGTGCGCAGTGCACTGCCGAGCCGGGCGGGACGGCGTTGCGCCGGTGCGAGTGTCTCGGGCAGCGCGAATGCGGCGACCAGGAACAACAGCCCGCCGAAGGCGGCAAGGACGGAGAAGATGCCGCGCCACGACGTGACGGCCAGCAGCTGCCCGCCGATGATCGGCGCCAGGATCGGCGCCACGCCCGAGACCAGCATCAGGGCCGAGAAGAACCGTGCCATGGCGACGCCGGAGAACAGGTCACGCACCGTGGCACGCGCGATCACGATGCCCGCCGCGGCGCCGAGCGCCTGGAGCGCACGCGCCGCGATCAGCACCTCGACCGTCGGCGCGAGTGCGCACAGCACGCTCGCGGCGATGTAGAGCGACACTCCCACCAGCAGTGGCGTGCGCCTGCCGTAGGCATCCGACAGCGGGCCCGCGACGAGCTGCCCGGCGCCGATACCGACCACGAACGCGGCGAGGGTGAGCTGGACCATCGCGTTGGCCGCCGACAGGTCCTCGGCCATCGCGGGCAGTCCGGGCAGGTACATGTCGATCGACAGCGGACCGAACGCGGTGAGACCGCCCAGGATGAGCGCGAACCGCAGTCGCCCGCTCCGGCTGAGCCGCGCTCCCGCATCGGCCTCGGGGGTCGGGGTGGTCACTGCGGTCACGGGTCCTCCGATTCGTGGTGGGTTCAGCTTGTCCGGTGTCGCGCGCCGCTGCCGGCTCCGGCCGCCGACACGCTCCCTGGGGTTCAAGTGCCTAGCAATGCTTACTATTCCCTCGGCCGAGGGTGAGTTTCGACGGGTGATCGGCCGCCCGTCGACGGATTCCGTGCGCCCACCGCACAGGCGTGCTTCGGCCAGCCGCGCCGGCAGCTGTGCTGGTAGTCACATCTCCAGCCAAGCCATCACGGCTCCACCCGTGTGCGGAGGTTCAACGATGAACGGCACGCCTGATTCCACCGTGGGCCTGGGCAGGAGGACCTTCCTCGCCCGGCTCGGCCTGCTCGGCGCCGTGGGTGCCGGCGGGCTGCTCACCCGCGAGACGCTGGCGCCGCAGGCGGCGGCCGCCGCCCCCGGCGACCCGCTGTCCGGCGTCGTCGAGGCGCTCAGACCCGTCCTCGCCGAGCTGGCGCGGGACACGCTCAACGGGCTCTCGGTCTTCACGATGCCGGGGCCCGACCCGTACTCGCGGGCGCAGGGCACCCCGAGCGACACCCCCGGCGCGATGGAGGCCTGCACCACCGACTTCCTCATCGACGCGCTCGACAACTTCGTCCCGATGCCCGACGAGGTGGTCCGGCCGGTCGCCACGGCGCTGGCGACGGGACTGTCGGACACGGGGATCGCCCTGCCCGGCACCGAGCTGGTGCCCGCCGAACTCGCCACCCTCGACAAGGCGCTGGCGACGGTACTGCAGGGGGACGCGACGATCCCGTTGTCGCTGCCCATCGCCGCACTGCTCAACCTCCTCGCCACGCAGGTGAACCCGGCAGCCGTGAACGGTCCGTTCGTCTCGCCGTTCGCGCGGCTGACCTACGCCGAGAAGGCACGGGCGTTCGCGTTGCTGGAGGGTGCGAACTCCGACCTCGTCGCGGTGCTCGACGTGCGGCTGCCCGAACCGCTCAAGGGGTCGGTCTCCGGACTGTTGAAGTTCGTCGGCGGCGCGCTCATCGAGTTCGCCACGTTCGGCTCCTACTCGGAGTACGCGGTGTTCGACGCGAAGACCAAGCAGTTGACCGGCCGTCCCGTGGGCTGGCGGCTGACCGGATACCAGCCGGACGGGCCCGTCGAGGGCTGGGACGAGTTCATCGGCTACTACCAGGGCCGCACGGAGGTGCACGACTGATGCGAGACGTGATCGTGATCGGCGCGGGCGGCGGAGGTCCCGTGGTCGCCAAGGAACTGGCCGCGAAGGGGCTCGACGTGCTTGTGCTCGAGGCGGGTCCGCGTCACGACAAGCCGCGTGAGCAGTGGACGACGTTCGAGAACGACGCCAACAACCCCCTCACCGGATATCTGCGCTGGGGACAGCAGGACCGGTCGAAGCCCGCGTGGTTCCGGGAATGGAGCCAGAACTCGTTCATGTGGCAGTTGTCCGGCGTCGGCGGGACGACCCAGCACTTCTACGGCAACTATCCGCGGGCGTTTCCCGGCGTGTTCAACGATTACGACGGCCCGGACGCTGCCGAGTACGACGTGAACCACCGGTTCCCGTTCTCCTACGGCGAGCTCGTGCCCTACTTCGAATGGGTCGAGGAGACCGCGCCGGTCATGACCGCCGCGATGGGCACCAGGGAGGAGGTGTTCTTCCGCGGCTGCGAGACGACGGGCCTGCCGGTGCAGACGACCAAGACCACCCACGGTCCTTCGTACCGGCCCCAGGAGAACGCGATCCTGCAGCCGGGCGGCACCGCGGGACGCACGTCGGATCCGAACCTGCTGTCGTACCCGCAGGCCACCGGCTGCACCTTCTGCGGCTACTGCTTCCAGGGCTGCATGCGGCCGGTCGGGGCGCCCCGCAACCAGTACGCCAAGCGCTCCACGGACAACAGCTACGTGCCGATGGCGCTCACCGCCGACGTGTGGGCCAGGGGAGGAAAGCCCGCCGAGCTGGTCACCGACGCGTTCGTCACCCGCGTCCATACCGAGTCGCGGGCGGGTACGGTGCGCGCCACCGGAGTGACGTGGCGCGACAACGGATCGGGCGAGGAGCACCGGGAGGACGCCGCGGTCGTGGTGATGGCGGGCGGGTGCACCGAGAACCCGCGGCTGTGGTTCAACAGCGGCCTGCCCAACCCGAACGGCTGGGTGGGGCGGGGCTACACGGACCACTCGTTCGACTGGGTCGTCGGGTCGTTCGACACCTACACCGGCAACCCCAAGGGCACCGGGTCGTCGTCGCGCCTGGACTTCCCTCCGTACGGCGGCATGGAGAACGTCGGCGTGCCGCCCGCGCTCAACGCGTTCGCGACGACGCTGTCCGACAGCGGAATCCGCGGGCAGTACACCAATGGCCGCGGGATGACCGGGCCGTGGGACGGTCCGGCGGGCAGGCTGATGGGACCGGACATGAAGGAGTTCCTCGCCGGCGGACTCGACCATGTCCTCGCGATCCTCGTCATCACCGACGACGACGTCGAGGCGGGGAACCGGGTCGTGCCGTCCGCGTTGCCCGCCGACGAGAACGGGCCCATCCCGAAGGTGCAGTTCCAGCCACGCACGCGCTCGGCCAGGACGCGCCGCAACCGGGAGTTCATGGCCCGCAAGACCGCCGAGGTCCTGCGTGGTGCGGGAGCGAAGTCGGTCTACCGCATCGACTGGGCACCGCTGCTGCTGCACGTCCAGTCCTCGATGCGGATGGGCGAGTCGGAGCGCGACTCGGTGCTCGACTCCGACGGTGAGGCCCGTGCGGTGAAGGGCCTGTTCATCGCCGACAACTCGGCGTTGGCGAACTCGCTCGGCGGTCCGAACCCGACGTTGACCACGCAGGCGCTGGCCACCAGGACCGCGGAGAAGATCTTCCGGCGCTACTTCGGCGGCGATCCGTGGGTGCGCAGCGAGTCGCCGGTCGTGTCCACCGATCCGCGGGTGAGCACCCGACTGGGGGAGCTGGGGCTGTAGCGGCCTCTCGGCCCGGTGGCGCTCTGCGGGGCTCACCGGGCCGACCCCGCTCGGCAGGGGAGCCGACCCGGTCAGAACCAGGCGGTGCGGATGTCGACCTCGCGCAGCGCGGACTCGGCGTCTCCGGTGCCGCCGGCGGTATCGGTGTCCTGCCGGTTGCCGATGGTCCACACCGGCGCCGACGTGTCGGGCATCCCGAACAGGTGGTCACCCTTGCCGCATGTGTAGGTCGGCTGCTCGGCCGGGTCGGTCGGGTCGGGACGCGGGGCGAGCACGCAGCGCCTGCCGTCCTCCAGCTGCAGGTACCAGGGCCGCTGGGTGATCTCCTCCGGCGGCAAGGGCCCGGCGTCCTCGACGAGGTGGATGCGCACCGCGTCCGTACTGTCCGGTTCGCGCAGGCACAGAGCCGTGTCGGGTGTCGGCCCCGGACGCACGTAGCAGGGGTCGTACAGCAGGTACCCCTCGGTCGTCATGCACCGCCTGGCCGTGGGATCGGACAGGTCGACGCCGGAGGCCGAACACTTCGCGTCGGCCTCGTCGGTGACGGTGAGCCGCGGTGACGGGGCGCCGTCCGGCGTGAACGGCTCCACCGTCACGCGCTGGGTCGCCGTGACCGGAGCGGCCTCGGGGTGCGCCTGCTCGGCCGCGTCCCCGCTGCACGCCGCCGTCATCAGCACGAGCGCCAGCACGGCCGTCAGCAGTGCGGACCGAGCCGGCGCCGCCGGCCGGGCAGGGGAGTGCCGGTGGAAGGTCATGCGCATCGGCCGCCTCAGAACCACGCGGTGCGGATCTGCACCTCGTCCAGTTCGGGTCCGGGCTCGATCCGCGTGTCCGCCTCACCGTGGCGGTTGGCGATCGTCCACACCGGGCGGCCGGTGTCCGGTTCGCCGTACAGGTAGTCGTTGCGGCCACACGCGTACGTGGGGATCTCCGCCGGGTCCACGCCCTCGTCGGGGCTGAGGTAGAGCACGCAGTGACGCCCGTCGCCGAGTTCGAGGAACCACGGCTTGTGGGCCGCCTCCTCCTCGGGGCGCGGGCCGTCGTCGGAGACGACGTCGAAGCTCACCGCCTGGCCGGTCGTCGGGTCGGCCAGGCAGAGCGCGCGGTCGGCGCCCGCCTCGGGGTGCAGGTAGCACGGGTCGTGCACGGGCTTGGAGGTGTCGGGATCGCCCTTCGGCACCGGCGCGCACCGGCGTGCGGCGTCGCTGTCCACGCTCACCCACGACTGCCAGCACGTGCCGTTTCCCTCGTGGACCACGTCGAGGCCGGAGGCCGGCCTGCCGTCCTGCGTGAACGGATACACCGAGACCTGTTCGGTCGCGTGCACCGGCGCCGGGTTCTCGACCGGATCGCTGCCGGGCGGCCCGGAGCATCCGCCGAGCACGACGAGTGCCATCGCGAGTCCCGGGAGGACCTTTCGCACGTCCCGCTGCCTTTCCGTGTCCGCGTGTCGGCCGGCCGCAGAGAGCCGGTACGGCCATGCGCAGCCTAGAGGGCGCCGGCCCCGCCACGATGGGGGCCCGCCGCGCGAGCCGATAATCACGTCGGTCGATCGCGGCCCGCCCGGTACGCTGGTGGGCGGTATGTCTGCACGTTCCCCCCTCGATGAGCTGCGCTCGCGCCTGTCCGGACTGACCCTGCGCGACGCCCACCGTGTGCGCCGCCGGATCGACGGTGCACGCAAGGCGCGCGGTGCCACCCCGGCGAAGACCGAGAAGATCGCCGCCGAGATCTCCGCCGACATCGACGCGGGCGAGGAGTGGGTGCGCAGGCGCAGGGCCGCGGTACCGCGCATCACGTATCCCGAACAGCTGCCGGTCAGCGCTCGTGCCGAGGACCTCGCCGAGGCGATCCGCGACAACCAGGTCGTGATCGTCGCCGGCGAGACCGGGTCGGGCAAGACGACGCAGCTGCCGAAGATCTGCCTCGACCTCGGACTGGGCGTTCGGGGGCAGATCGGGCACACGCAGCCGCGGCGTATCGCCGCGCGCACGGTGGCCGAGCGCGTCTCGTCCGAGGTCGGCAGCGAACTGGGCGGTGCCATCGGATACAAGGTGCGGTTCACCGACACCTCGAGCGACGAGACGCTCGTGAAGGTCATGACCGACGGCATCCTGCTGGCCGAGATCACGCGCGACCGCATGCTGCGCCAGTACGAGGTGCTGATCATCGACGAGGCACACGAACGCAGCCTCAACATCGACTTCCTGCTGGGCTACCTCAAGCAGCTGTTGCCGAAGCGGCCCGATCTGAAGGTGGTCATCACCTCCGCCACGATCGACCCGGAGCGGTTCGCGCGGCACTTCGCACGTCCCGACGGCACCCCCGCGCCCGTGCTGGAGGTGTCCGGGCGCACCTACCCGGTCGAGGTGCGCTACCGGCCCGTGGTCGACCCGGACGATCCCGACGCGGACCCGGACCGCGACCAGCCGCAGGCCATCGTCGACGCCGTGCGCGAACTGATCGCCGAGGGGCCGGGCGATGTGCTCGTGTTCGCCTCGGGGGAACGCGAGATCCGGGACGCGAGCGAGGCGCTGAACGCGCTCGAACTGCCCAACACCGAGGTGCTTCCCCTGTACGCGCGGCTGTCGGCAGCCGAACAGCACCGCGTGTTCCAGCGGCACACCGGAAGGCGCATCGTCATCGCGACCAACGTGGCCGAGACGTCGTTGACGGTGCCGGGCATCAAGTACGTCGTCGACCCGGGAACGGCCCGCATCTCGCGGTACAGCCACCGCACCAAGGTGCAGCGGCTGCCCATCGAACCGGTGTCGCAGGCGTCGGCGAACCAGCGTAAGGGCCGGTGCGGGCGCACCTCCGACGGCATCTGCATCCGGCTCTACTCCGAGGACGACTTCGACGCCCGTCCCGAGTTCACCGACCCGGAGATCCTGCGCACGAACCTGGCGTCGGTGATCCTGCAGATGACGTCGCTGGGACTGGGCGACATCGCCGCGTTCCCGTTCGTCGAGCCGCCCGATCGCCGCCAGGTCACCGCGGGTGTGCAGCTGCTGCAGGAACTGGGCGCGCTCGAACCGGGCGGCGGCAAGCTCACCGACGTCGGAAAACAACTCGCGCAACTGCCGGTCGATCCGCGCCTCGGCAGGATGATCCTGGAGGGCGCGCGCAACGGCTGCGTGCGCGAGGTCATGATCATCGCGGCCGGTCTGTCCATTCAGGATCCCCGGGAACGGCCCGCGGACAAGAAGGAGGCCGCCGCGCAGCAACACGCGCGGTTCCGCGACAAGGACTCCGACTTCCTCGCGTACCTGAACCTGTGGAACTACCTGCGGGACAAACAGAAGGAACTGTCGGGCAACCAGTTCCGGAAGATGTGCCGCGCCGAGTACCTCAACTATCTGCGCGTGCGCGAGTGGCAGGACGTCCACGCCCAGCTCCGCCAGCTGCTGAAGCCGTTGGGCATCACCCCGAACGACGTGCCGGGTGATGCGCAGCGGATCCATACGTCGCTGCTCGCCGGGTTGCTCTCGCACGTGGGACTCAAGGACCCAGAGAAGGGCGACTACCTCGGCGCGCGCGGTACGCGATTCTCGGTGTTCCCCGGCTCGGCACTGTTCAAGAAGCAGCCGCGGTGGATCGCCTCGGCCGAACTCGTCGAGACCTCGCGCCTGTGGGCGCGGGTCAACGCGCGGGTGGAGCCGGAGTGGATCGAACCGCTCGCCCAGCACCTGGTCAAGCGCACGTATTCGGAGCCGCACTGGGAACGCAAACAGGGCGCGGTGATGGCGAACGAGCGCGTGACGCTCTACGGCATTCCGCTGGTCGCGGGCAGGAAGGTCAACTACGGGCGGATCGACCCGGAGACCTCGCGCGAACTGTTCATCCGGCACGCGCTCGTCGAGGGCGACTGGGACACGCGGCACCGATTCTTCGCCGCCAACCGCGCGTTGCTCGACGAGGTCGAGGATCTGGAGAACCGGGCCCGCAGGCGCGACATCCTGGTGGACGACGAGACGTTGTTCGCCTTCTACGACGAGCGCATCCCCGAGCACGTGGTGTCGGCGCGGCACTTCGACTCGTGGTGGAAGAAGACGAGCCGGCAGGATCCGGACCTGCTGAACTTCGAGAAGACGATGCTGATCAACGTCGGCTCGGACGAGATCAGCGCCGCCGACTATCCCGACACGTGGGTGCAGGGCGAGCTGCGGCTGAAGCTGACGTACCAGTTCGAACCCGGCTCCGACGCCGACGGGGTCACCGTCCACATTCCCCTCGCGGTGCTGAACCAGGTCGGTGCGGACGGTTTCGACTGGCAGGTGCCCGGACTGCGGGAGGAACTGGTCACCGCGCTGATCAAATCGTTGCCGAAGTCGTTGCGCCGCAACTTCGTTCCCGCGCCGGACACCGCACGCGACGTGGTGTCGCGTGTGGACCCCTCCGAAGGCCCGTTGCTGGACGTGCTCGGCCGCGAACTCGAACGGCAGCGCGGCGTCGCCGTGCCGTACGAGGCGTGGCAGCCCGAGACGATTCCCGACCACCTGCGGATGACGTTCCGGATCGTCGACGAGAAGGGCCGCACGGTCGCCGAGGGCAAGGACCTCGAGGCGCTGCGGGACAAGCTCGGGGACCGCGTACGGGAGACGATCTCGAAGGCAGCCGACGACGTCGAGCGCGCCGGACTGACCACACCCGCGTTCGGCGAGCTGCCCGAGGTGTTCGAGGCCCGGCGTCGCGGCCACTCGGTGAAGGCGTACCCGGCGTTGGTCGACGAGGGTGAGACCGTGGCCGTGCGCATGCTGGACACGCCCGCACAGCAGGCGGCGGCGATGTGGACGGGCACGCGGAAACTGGTGCGGCTGAACCTGCCGTCGCCGATGAAGTACATCAACCGCAACCTGTCCAACACGGCGAAACTCGTGCTGGCGCGCAATCCGCACGGCAGTGTCCAGGGTCTTCTCGAGGACTGCGTCGACTGCGCGGTCGACAAGTTGATCGCCGAGGCGGGCGGCCCGGTGCGCGAGCAGGAGGCGTTCGTCGCGCTCACGAAGGCCGTCGGCCAGCGGCTGAACCCGACGGTGTTGTCCGTGTTGCGTGAGGTCGAGTCCGTGCTCACCGCCTACCACGAGACCGAGGCGACTCTGTCCGACATGGACGGACCGGCCATCGCCGAATCGCTCGCCGACGCACGCGCGCACCTGGACGAACTCGTCCACGACGGATTCGTCACCGAGACCGGCTACGACCGGCTGCCCGACCTGGCCCGTTACGTCCGCGGCATCGGCCGCAGGCTGGAGAAGCTCCCCAGCGACCCGGCACGCGACGTCGAACGACTCCGCGACATCGCCTGGCTACGCGACGAGTACCGCGCCGTGCTCGCCGAGGTGCCCACCGGCGCCGACCCCAGTCCCGAACTCCGCGAGATCCGCTGGATGATCGAGGAACTCCGGGTGAGCTTCTTCGCCCAGACCCTCGGCACCGCCTACCCGGTCTCCATGAAACGGGTCCTCAAAGCACTCGACAACGCGCCTCTGTAACGTCCGGCGAGTCGTCGGGTCCGTGGCGTTCCGGGTCGGAGGGGTGGCAGCGGCCGCCGCTACCGGTGCGCGGTGTGTGCGGCGGCGATGATGCCGGCGAGGGCGGTACGGGCGGATTCGAGCTCAGCGATGCGATCGGCGATGCGGGTCTCCTCCCGTTCGAACTCGGCGACGAGATCCGCACACGCCGGCACGAGGAAACCCTCGTCGTCCACCATGCACGGCAACACCTCACGAGCCATCTCGGTGTTGATGCCTGCGGCGAGGAGGAACCTGATCCGGCGGACCTGCTCGACGTCGTGCTCACCGTAGGAGCGGTAGCCGTTGGCGAGTCGTGACGGTTCCAGGAGCCCTTGTTCCTCGTAGTACCGCAAGGTCCTCGTGCTCACGCCCGCTCGACGGGCCAGTTCACCGATTCTCATCCCACACCGCCGAGGATTGACCTTCACGTGGACGTCAATGTCTAACGTAACAGGCATGACCTCTCGAACAGCTCCGCAGAGCGTCGCCGGTCCGAACTCGGAGGCCGTGACCGTCGTGGGGCTCGGACCCATGGGACGCGCCCTGGCGAGCGCCCTGCTCAAGGCAGGTCACCGCGTCACGGTCTGGAATCGCACCCCTGCCAAGGCACGCGAGGTGATCGCCAAGGGCGCCACGCTCGCCGGGTCTCCCGCCGACGCCTTGGCCGGAGCCGAGGTGGCGGTGTTCTGTGTGCTGGACGACGACGTGGTCGCTTCGGTCGTGGAGCGGGCCACCCAGGACGGTGGCGACCCGAGCGGGCTGACGCTGGTGAACCTCACCGCCGACAGCCCGGCCCGTACGCGCGACCTGGCCGCTCAGCTCGACGCGCTGGGCATCACGCTCGTGGACGGTGCCGTCATGACCACTGCCGGCAGCATCGGGACCGCGGCGACCCGCATTCTGTACGCCGGCCCGCGGGAGGCGTACGAGACCCACCGCGATCTGCTGGCTGCCTTCGGGGGCACGGCCCACCACCTCGGCGCCGACGTCGCGGCAGCGGCAACCTTCGACGTGGCCCTGCTGTCCCAGTTCTGGACGTCGATCGCAGGCCTGGCCCAGGCGCTCGCGCTGGCCCGTGCCGAAGGACGCGACGTGGGGGAGTTGGTCCCGCACGCCGTCGCGATGAGCCAGCTCGTCGTGGACCTGCTGCCCGGTCTGGCCGCCGACTTCGCCGCAGGACGCTTCTCGGGTTCGGACAGTGCGACCATCGACTCCCTGTCGACGAGCCTGGCGCATCTGCGGTCGGCGTTCGCTCGCTCCGAGGTCTCCACCCCGGTGCTCGACGCGATCCATTCCGTGGTCGACGACACCGCACGCGCCGGATACGGACAGGATGCCCCGATCAGGATCGCCGAGGCCTTCACAAACAGTGGTTCCGGTTCCGGCCGGTTCTAGTCGTACTCGGCGGGGACGTTGGTGACGTGTCGCTGCTTGTCATGGGAGGACCTTCCGTTCCGAGGGCCGGCCGGGCTGGCCGATCGCTCGTCGCGACCGCATCGCAGCCCACACCGGACACCACCGGCGGTCGAGCAGCTGGTGCTGCAGACGCGTCGGAAGGAGCGCCGCGGGCAGGACTGGATCGGAGCGGAGATCGGTGTCGCGCCGCGGACGGTCTCGGCGATTCTGCACCGCCATAAGGTGCCCAAGCTCGCAGACTGCGATCCGTTGACCGGCCAGGTGATCCGGGCGTCGAAGACAACCACCCTGCGCTACGAACGACCGGTTCCGGGTGACTTGATCCACGTCGATGTGAAGAAGATCGGCCGGATCCCGGACGGCGGCGGTTGGAAGGCCCACGGCCGCGGGACACGTCCCCATCACAAGCGCGGCCTGGGCTACGACCACGTCCACGCCGCCGTCGACGACCACTCGGGTTGGCTTACGCCGAGATTCTGGGCGACGAGAAGGGTCCGACCTGCGCCGGATACCTGTTGCGCGCCGCCGACTTCTTCGTCGACCATCGCGTCACGATCCGGCAGGTGCTCAGCGACAATGCCAAGAACTACACGCTCTCCCGTGACTTCACCAGCGCCATGGCAGCCATCGGTGCCGAGCAAAGCGCTCGGAGGAAACCCCCGATCAGCCGACTGTCATGCACCTACATGCCGGTCCTAGCCGAAAAGAACCATCACGCTATCGTGTGGTGTATTTCGTACACGTGTGCGGTAGATTTGTGGTTGTGAATGGTACTGGGGATGTGGTGTCCACTGCGCGGGTGCTGCGTGAGCGGCGGGCGCGGTTGGATGCCGACGAGGTGGAGTTTCTCGCCTCCGTTGCCGCTGACACGGAGGATCTTCCGGGGCTCGCTGAGGAGTTGGCTCCTGAGTTGCGGGTGTCGGTTCGCGAGGTCGAGAACCGGATTCACGCTGCGCTCGATCTGACTACGCGGATGCCTCGGGTGTTGGTCGCGATGCGGGACGGGCTGATGGATGCCTACGGGGCCCGGCGGGTCTTGCATGTGACCGCGCCGTTGTCCGACGAGCACGCTCGCGAGGTGGATGAGCTGTTGGCGGAGAAACTGGCTCGTGCTCCGGTGTCGACATGGCAACCGGTCAACATGGTCCGGCACGTATCGCGGTTGGTGCATCAGATCGATCCCGGCGGTGCGACTGCCCGTGCGCGGCAGGCGAACGCGGGACGAAAGGTCGAGCTTCTGCACGGCGAGCACGCCCAGTCCCGGCTGACCCTGGATCTGCGGTCCGAGGTCGCGTCGGCGTGTTATGCGCGGATGGACTCCATGGCCAGGCGGCTTCGCCGCAACGGCGAGACTCGCACGTTGGATCAGTTGCGTGCGGACATTGCTGCGGATCTGTTGCTGGGCAACGATCCCGGTGTGGCGGTGCCGGAGGCTGCGGCACAGGTGTACCTGCACATGCCCATCGACGCGGCCCTCGCCATCACCGACAACGGCTGCGAACTCGACGGCTACGGACCCGTTCCCGGCCCGGTCGCACGGGAGATCATGACCAACACGGCCAGCATCTGGCGCAAGGTCATCTGCGACCCGGCCACCGGCGGCCCGGTGGACCTCGGCCGGACCCGGCGGCGGCCGTCGGCGACGATGCGGGAACTGGTCCGGGTGCGGGACAGGGAGTGCACCGTGCCGTGGTGCCACAGGCCGGCGCGGCACTGCGACATCGATCATGAACGCGAATGGGCGGCGCACCAGGGCGGCACGTCCATCGACAACACCGGACCGCGTTGCCGCCGACACCACCGGCGCAAGAACGCACCCGGCTGGATCACCCGCTACGACCCGACCCACGGGACCACCGCGATCACCACGCCACGCGGAGCCACCCACACCGGACACCGCAGTCCGATCCTCACCCCGCGGGCGCAGGCAACGGACGAACCACCACCGTTCTGATGCGAATCGTCCGCCGAGAACGTCGCACCGTTGACGGCGTCACCGCTCGGCGAGGAACGCGTCGATCTCGCTCGCGGTCGGCGCCGTCGCGGGGCCACGGCGCAACACCGACAGTGCTGCGGCGGCGTTCGCCCGGCGCGCCGCGACCTCCAACGTCGAGCCCGCGAGCAGCTCCGCCACCAGCACGCCGCAATGCGTGTCTCCCGCTCCGTTCGTGTCGACCGGCGAGACCGGGAAACCCGGGATGCGCTCGACCGTTCCGTCCGACGCCACCAGGCACCCGTCCGCACCGTCGCGCACCACGACTGTCGACGACGGACGTAGGCGGCCGGCGAGCGTGGCCGCGGCCGTGGACAGATCCCGCGCGCCGGTCAAACCACGCGCCTCGCGGGCGTTGGCACTCAGTACATCCACCCGCGACAACGTCGCATCGAGCACCTCGTGAGGGATCCGAGGTCCCAAGGGGCCCGGATCCAACAACACCGTTGCACCCGCCGCGGACGGCAGCCAGCCCTTGAGCGCCGCCCGGTTCGGTCCGTGCATCAGGCTGTAGCCACTTAGATACACAACATCTCCGGTGCCCGCCTCGACCGGCGCGAGCCGTTCGGCCGTCAATCCGGCCTCCGCGCCGCTACCCGTGACGAACGTACGTTCTCCGGAGCCGTCCACCACCGCGACACAGACGCCCGTATCGCCCTCGTCGCTTGGCGGGCCCGCCAGGCCGACGCCCTCCCCACGCAAGGCCGCCCGAACCCGGTCTCCGAACGGACCCGAGCCGTGCGCGCCCGCGTACACGACCCGCGCCCCCGACCGCGCGGCGGCGGCCATCACGTTGAACCCGCCGCCCGGCAGTAACGTCGTCTCCGAGGCCAACACGTCCCCACCCGGCTCGGGCAACGCGTCGACGCGCATGACGAGGTCGAGAATGACCTGTCCGGTGTGGACCAGCCTGCCCGTCACCGCACGTCCTCCTTCGTGGGCCGGCCTCCGCGTGCACCACCGAGCGCCGCATACAACCCACCGGCCACGACGAACGCGACGATCCAGCCCAAGCCGTTACGCCCCAGCCAACTGTCGGCCCACACACCGCTGAACCACACATCGCCCTGCGGCCCGGCGACGATGAACTGGTAGCCGACCACGATCGCCACCGCCCACGCTCCGAGCGCGCGAGGTTCGACGCCGCCGCGGTACCAGTACGAACTCGACCGGCTCAGATCCATCAGGCCGGCCGCGTCGTATCGTTGGCGTCGCATCATGTCGACCAGGAACACGCCGACCCATGCGGTCGTGGGAATCGCCAGCAGATTGATGAACGCGATGAACGGCGTGTAGAAGCTGTCGGCGATCAACATGAAGTAGATGGCGCCGAGGGTGGTCACGACGACGTCGAGTACGACCGCGTACACCCGTTTCGTGCGGATGCCCAACGTCAGGGTCGTCAATCCCGCCGAGTACACCGACAGGTGGTTCGACAACAGCAACCCACCGAACGCGGCGATCAGATACGGAACCGCCATCCACGGAGGCAGCATGTCGCGGATCGCGGCCACCGGATCACCGGCCTCGGCCAACGTGGGATCGCCCGCGGACAGCAGGCTGCCCAACGAGATCAGCAACACCAACGGAATACCCGCCCCGGCGGCCGCGGACGCCACGAGCGACCCCGCGCGCACCGACGGCCGCTGATAACGCGACATGTCCGCGGACGCATTCGCCCAGCCGATACCCGTACCCGCCGCGATCGTCCCCACCCCGGCGATCATCGCGCCGACGGACGCGGGCTGCGCTGCACCGACCGCGGCCCAGTCGACCGTTGCGATGAGGTTGCCGGCCACGACGACGTTCAGCGCGCCGAAGATCCAGGTCGACCACCGTTGTACCGCGACCAACACTCGGTGGCCGAGCCCCGACACCACCACGGTGGCAAGGACGAACACGCCGATGCACACGAGCGTCAACGCCGGAGCGTTCTTCGCTCCCGCCTCCGTGCCGAACACGATGGCGCACAACGACAGCAACGCGAAAGCCGCCGTCGTCGTGTTCACCGTCTCCCAGCCGAGCCGCGAGATCAACGACACCAGTGTCGGACCCGCGTTGCCGCGGACACCGAAGACCGCACGCGACAACGTCAGTCCCGGAGCGCCGCCCCTGCGTCCCGCGATCGAGATGACTCCCACGATCGCGAACGACCCGACCGCGCCGAGAATCGCCACGAGAACGGCTTGCCAGAACGCGAGGTGCTGAATCGCCACGAGGGTCGCGCCGAGCGGCAATCCCAGGATCGAGATGTTCGCGGCGAACCACACCCAGAACAACTGCATCGGATGACCGGTGCGTTCGTCCTCGGGAACCGGCTCGATGCCCCGTGTCTCGAGGACACCCTCGCCGGGTTCGTCGACCCCGGCGTCGGTCGCAGTGCTCACGGCAGCCTCCTTGCTGTGTGCGCTCAGCTGTGGCGCAGTTCGAGAAGTCCCTCGACGACACCGCCGAGGTCGAGATCGTTGACCTTCCGCACCACGGCGGTGAGGTCGGTGGGCAACCCCGATGTCCCGTGCCGGGCACCGAGAATGGCTCCGCAGACGGCGGCCACCGTGTCGGTATCGCCACCGAGTCGAGCAGCCAGCGTCAACGCCTCCAGCGGCCGGTCACCCAAGGCCTCGGCGAGCGCGAACGCGGCCACGACGGACTCCTGTGCGGCCACCGACGTGCCGATGACCTCCGCGACCGCCGACGGCAGCGTGTCGTCGTCCAAGGACCGCACCCAGCCGCGGGCCCAGCGGATGCGCGGGGCGATCTCCCCGCCGGCCGCCCATGGTGCCCGCGCGGCGCCCTCGGCGGCCGCGCGTTCGGCATGGTCCATCGCGGAACCGAGGTCCGCACCGTCGATCCCCGCCGACACCGCGGCCGCCACAGCAGCGGCCGCGGCGATTCCGAGGCTCGTGTTGTGGGTGAGCCTGCTCGCGCCGACGACCGCGTCCAGGAGCGGCTCGAGATCGGGTTTCGTCGCGATGGCGACCGGCGTGATCCGCATCGCTGCACCGTTCGTCGTGCCCGTACGGCCCGCCTCGTCCGGGGAGACCCCGGATTCGAGCTGTTCCAGCGCTCGCTTCGTCGACGGTCCGAGCAGATCGGCCAGGTTCCGGCGGACCATGTCCGCCTCCCAGTCGAGCAACGCACGGGCGAACGCGTGCGGCTCGATCCGGCCGCGGCCCTGAACGAGCAGACGTGCGACCAGGACGGCCTGTTCGGTGTCGTCGGTGACCGTGCCCGCGGGAAGTCCGGGGGAGATGGGCTGCTGCTCGACGGCGTCGCACAATCCCTCGAGCCGTCCGTAATGGAGGGCGATGGCCTCGCGGGACATCGACTGGGTCGGCATGCCGAGTGCATCACCGAGCGCGAGACCCTCGAACGCGCCCAGCGCGCGGTCACGCAGATCTGCGCCGCTCATGCGGTACCGAACGTCAGGTGGAACTGGAACCGAGCAGGGTCCAGGAGGCTGATGACGTGCTCGACGAGTCCCCCGGTGGAGTCGGTGCTGGTCCGCGCCGCCCGGAGGAACAACTCGCCCTCCCTGCGCTCGAGCAGTTCGGCTGTGTGTGCGGTCAGCGGCTCGGTGCTGATCCACTGTTCTCCCCGCGCCGCGCGTAGTCCGGCCGCGGCGAGGGTCGCGGTGAGCGAGTCGTCGACCAGTCCGCGTTGTGGCAGGTCCGCGAGTTCGCCGGACGCGGGCAGCAGGGATACCTCGTAGGACACCGGTCCCGCAGCCCGGTCGCGCCGGAGCCGGCGGACGGCGACGAACTCCTCGACCCCGAAACGGGTGCTCAACTCCTGATCCGTCGCCTTCTCGATGTCGAGCAGTTCCGCCCGGACGTCGAAACCCGAGCGCGTGAGGGCCGTTGCCCAGCCGACGGTCTGGTCCAGTTCGACGCCATCGAACGTGACGAACGATCCGACGCCCGTCTGCGTGGTGATGAGCTCGCGGCGCTGCAGCTCGGACAGTGCGCTGCGTACCGTCCCGCGGCTGACCTCGAACCGCTGGGCGAGCTCGTGCTCGGCGGGGAGCTGGTCGCCACGGGTCAGCACGCCCGCATGGATCTGCCGGGACAGCTCGTGCACCAGCCGGTCCCGCTTGCTGAAGCTCACCGGACGATCCTGATCAGTCCTGTACATACCTGTACAATAGGTATTAGGGCGACGTACGACAAGCGGCCCTCCCGGAACCGGCTCACCTCGGCGTCGGATGCCACATGGTCCGAACGGGGCATCCGTTAGGGGAGTCGCGATCGCGCGCCTGTCCCGTCAGGGTGTGGTGGGCGCAACGGCCTGGCCGGTGGCCCACCCAGGACACCGACACCGTCCGGCGCTGCGGCGCCGGGGATGGGAGGCATGATGGCCACCTACGACGTGGCGAACCGATCGGCGATCGTGACCGGAGCCGGCAGCGGCATCGGCGAGGCCGTGGCCGAGGTGCTGGCGGCCAATGGCGCAGCCGTCGTGGTCGCCGACCTCGACGGCGAGGCGGCGCGAGCCGTGGTGGAACGACTCACGGTCGAGGGAGCCACCGCCGTGGCACTGCAGGGCGATGCATCCGATGTGGACTTCCACGCGGAGGCCGTGGCCGAGGCCGAGCGGTTGGCGCCGCTGCGCATCGCCGTCAACAACGCGGGAATCGGTGGCGGTGCTGCGAACGTGGCCGAGTATCCGCTCGACCAGTGGCGTAAGGTCCTGGGCGTCAATCTCGACGGAGTGTTCCACGGCCTGCAGGCCCAGATCCCGGTGATGGCAGGGCACGGCGGAGGCAGCATCGTGAACATGTCCTCGATGCTCGGGTCGGTGGGCTTCGCGGGGAACTCGGCGTACGTCACGACGAAGCACGCGCTGCAGGGCCTCACCAAGAACGCCGCGATCGAGTACGGCGCACAGGGTGTCCGCGTGAACGCCGTCGGCCCCGGCTTCGTGCAGACCCCCGCCGTCGCGGCCGCGCTCGACGAGGCCACCCAGAAGGACCTCGCGGCCAAACACGTCCTGGGCAGGATGGCCCGCCCGGACGAAGTGGCCCAGCTGGTCGCGTTCCTGGCCAGCGACGCGGCCAGCTTCGTCACCGGCAGCTACCACCTCGTCGACGGCGGCTACACCGCCACGTGACCTGCCCCCGGCACCACGTGGGCGGTCCGGGCCTTCAGTGCCGTGGCGCCCAGCGCGCCCCCGTCGGCAGGGGCAGGTCGCGATCCGCAGCGGCGAGCAGGGTGTCCCGCAGGGCACGGGCGGGCCGGGACAGCGGGCGCGCCGGATCGTGGACGAGGCGGATGTCGCGTTCCACGACCGGCGCAACCGCGCGCCGGTGCAGCCCCGCGAAACCCATCATCGGCACCACCAGCGCAGGCACCATCGACACGCCCAGGCCCGCGGCGGTCAACCCGGCCACAGCGCCGATGTTGCGGGCCTCGGTGACCGGGCCGACCTCCACCCCCGTGTCGGCCAAGGTGCGGTCGACGTAGGCGCGGATACTCGTGCTGTGGTCGAAGGCCACGAACGGCTCACCGGCCAGATCGCGCCAGCTCACCCGTTTCCGCCGATCGAACCGATGACCGGGCGGGAAGACACAGACGAAACGGTCCACGGCGATCCTCGTGGTCGCCAACCCCTCCGGAACCGTCGGTGACACCGTCAACGCCATGTCGGCGGTGCCGTCGACCACCCGCGCGAGCACCTCGTCGGACAGCCCGTCCCGCACCGACACCGTGACCTCCGGCAGCTCCCTGCGCAGTTCGGCCACCACCGACGGCACCATGCTGCCCGCCAACGACGGCAGCGCCGCAATCGTCACCGCACCACGCGTGCCCGCGAGATAGCCCTCGAAATGGTTCAACGCGGCGTCGAAATCGGCCAGCAGGCGCCGCGCCAGCCGCAGGAACTCCGCACCCTCGACCGTCGGCCGCACCTGCCGCGTCGTGCGTTCGAACAACGACACCCCGACGCGATGTTCCACCTCGAGCACCGCTCTGCTCAAAGAGGACTGTGCGATGTGGAGCGTCCGGGCCGCCGCGCTGTACCCGCCCGCATCGGCCACGGCGACGACGACCCGCAGATGCCGCACCGAGAGGTCTATGCTCACAGCACATCAATCTATGCGGAATCAATGCTGGACGCTAGACGGCGGCTGCCCCAGACTCTGCGGCGACCGTGCAACGTGGAGAGGTCCGGGACAATGTTGTCTTTGCTGGGCTTTGCGACCGTCGGCGTGATTCTGGCGCTGTTGCTGACCAACCGGGTGGCCGCCGTGGTGGCACTGGCCGGCGTGCCCATCGTCGCCGCGCTGGTGGCTGGGTTCGCGCCGGCGGAGATCGGCGAGTTCGCGGGGGAGGGCATCGCGGACGTCGCCGGAACCGCCGCCATGTTCGTGTTCGCCATCGCCTTCTTCGGGGTATTGCGCGACGCGGGCATGTTCGACCCGGTGATCAGAAGGATCGTCGGCTTCGCCGGGGACTCGCCCGCGACGGTGTGCGCGGCGACGACCGCCCTGGCCTGCGCCGCCCACCTCGACGGCGCGGGTGCGACGACCTTCCTCATCACCATCCCGGCGATGCTGCCCATCTTCGACCGGCTCGGCATGAGCAGGCTGCTGCTCACCACGTGCGTGGGCCTCGGCGCGGGAGTGATGAACGTGCTGCCCTGGGGCGGGCCCACGGCACGCGCGGCGTCGACGTCCGGGGTTCCGGCCAACGAACTGTGGGTGCCGCTGATCCCCGCGCAGATCGCCGGGGTCGTCGTCGCCCTCGTCATTGCGTGGCTGCTCGGCAAACGGGAGAGCAAACGCATCGGCCTGGTGCAGCAGCCGGCGACGATCGCCGCGGGTGGAACCTCCGCCTCGTCGCCGAGCGTGCAGAGCCCCGACGCACCCGCCGACGACCCGGCAGGTGGTGACGCGGCAGGTGGCGCGGCAGGTGGTGACGCGGACACCGACGGCGACGAGGCCGGCGACCTCCGGCGGCCGCGGCTGTTCTGGTTCAACGTCGTACTCACCGTGGCGGTCGTCGGATGTCTCGTCGCGGCCGTGGCCACGCCCGAGGCGGTGTTCCTGGCAGGCCTCGTCGTGGCGCTGATCGTGAACTACCCGGGGCTCGCGCGGCAGACCGCGCGCATCGAGGCGCACGCGAAGGGCGCGATGCTGATGGCCACGACCCTGCTGGCCGCCGGCGTGTTCCTGGGCATCCTCGAGGCCAGCGGCATGATCGAGGCCATGGCCACCACGGCGGCCGAGGCGATCCCGTCCGGACTCGCGCCCGCGCTGCCACTGGTCATCGGCGTGCTCGGCGTGCCGTTGAGCCTCGTGTTCGGCCCGGACGCGTTCTACTTCGGCGTGCTGCCCGTGCTGAACGGGGTCGGCGAGCAGTTCGGGATCAACGCCGCCGACCTCGCGCAGGCGGCCCTGATCGGCGAGGAGACACTCGGCTTCCCGATCAGCCCGCTGACCGGGGCGTTCTACCTGCTCGTGGGACTGGCCGGCGTGGACATCGGCAAGCACATCCGACGTCTGCTCGGCTGGGCGTGGATCACGAGTCTGGTCATGCTGGCCGTCGCGTTCGCGACCGGAGCCATCCCGGTGTGGGCGGCATGAGCGCCGGCCGTACCGTGCGGCTCGGCGCGGGTGCCGGATTCGCCGGCGACCGCATCGATCCCGCCGTCGAACTCGCCCAGCACGGCGCGCTGGACTACCTGGTGTTCGAGTGCCTCGGCGAGCGGACCGTCGCGGCGGGACACACCCGCAGGCTGGCCGATCCGCACGCCGGATACGACCCGCTGCTGGCCGCCCGCCTCAGGGCCGTGCTGCCGCACTGCCGGGACGCGGGCACGACGGTCGTCACCAACTCCGGCGCGGCGAACCCGGAGGCCGCAGGAGTCAGGGCCGCAGAGGTGATCCGCGAACTGGGCCTGCCGTCCCGCGTGGCGACGGTGACCGGCGACGACGTCCTCGACGCCGTGCGCCGCCGCGATCCCCGGGTGTGGGAGACGGGCACACGGCTGTCGGAGATCGGCGAGGAGCTCATCTCGGCCAACGCCTACCTCGGCGCCGAGCCGGTGGCGCAGGCGCTCGCGTCCGGGGCCGACGTGGTGGTGACCGGCCGGGTCGCCGACCCCGCGCTGTACCTCGGACCGCTGCTGCACGAACACGGCTGGGACCGCGGCGACCCCACCCTCCTGGGCCGGGGCACCCTCGTGGGCCACCTGCTCGAGTGCGCAGGTCAGCTCACCGGCGGCTACTTCGCCGATCCGCTCACCAAGCCGGTGCCCGACCCGGCCCACCTCGGGTTCCCGTTCGCCGACGTCGGGCCGGACGGCAGCGCGGTGTTCGGCAAGCTCGCCCGGTCCGGCGGCCGGCTCGACGCCCGAACCTGCGGCGAACAGCTGCTGTACGAAGTGGACGATCCGGGCGGCTACGTCACGCCCGACGTCGTCGCGGATTTCAGCGGTGTCACCTTCACCGAATCCGGACCCGACCGCGT
The DNA here is from genome assembly GCF_000719975.1 of Prauserella rugosa. Taxonomy (GTDB): domain Bacteria; phylum Actinomycetota; class Actinomycetes; order Mycobacteriales; family Pseudonocardiaceae; genus Prauserella; species Prauserella rugosa. The sequence continues at coordinate 32,918 of NZ_JOIJ01000003.1, read as the reverse complement.
TGTCGCGAGCGGGGCCACGGGACGGGCCCGGCCCGACACGCTGAAGGTGACGCTCGGATTCCGCGGCGGATGGCTCGGCGAAGGGCAGATCACGTACGCGGGCCCGCGGTGCCTGGACCGTGCGCGGCTGGCTGCCGACATCGTGCGCGAGCGGCTCGTGTCCGTGCACGGTCTCGACGAGACGGCCGTGGAGGTGGAGTACATCGGTGCGGGCGCCGCCTTCCGCGGACTCGGTGGACTCGCCGGACTCGGTGGACTCGGCGGACCTGCCGCGCAGGCCGTGGACCCGGTCGAGGTGCGGCTGCGCGTGGCGGCGCGGGTCGCGGCGGAGGAAGCGGCGTCGGTCGTCGGATGGGAGGTGGAGTCCTTGTACACCAACGGTCCCGCCGGTGGTGGGGGAGCGCGCCGGGAACACAGGGAGATCGTCGCGGTCCGCTCGTGTCTGCTGCCTGTCGAGGACGTGCGTCCGGTGGTGACGGTGCTGTGACGATCCGCGTCGACGACCTGGCCGACGTTCGCGCGGGCGACAAGGGCGACACGTTGATGCTCGCCGTGTTCCCGCGCGGCGACGAGGAGTTCGGGATCCTGCGCGAGCGGCTCACCGCCGAGGCGGTCGGCGGCCATTTCGCGCCGCTGGTGACCGGGCCGGTGCACCGGCACGTCGTGCCCGGCCTGCCCGCGCTGGTGTTCCGGATCCCGGGAGTGCTCGGCGGTGGCGTCACCGGCTCGGCCACGCTCGACGGCCACGGCAAGACGTTGAGCTACCACCTGCTGACCCTCGAACTGCCTCCCGGTCCGGACGGGGACCCAGTGGTCAGGCGATGACACCTTCGTCGGGTATTCGGTGAATCGTTCATTTTCGGTCTAGGCCGTTGTCACACCCGCGAGCTACCGTCCGCGCATGGGCAACCACAGATCACGCATCGTGACCATGCTCCTCGGTCTGCTCGTGGCGCTCGCGGGCGGCTTCGGCCTGACGGCACCGGCCGTCGGCGCCGAGCCGGCACCCGTGGCCGTCGCACAGGCGGAATGCGGCGACACCTCCGGGTTCGACACCACGCCGCTGGGCGAGCTGCCCCCGGAGGCGACCGACACCTACGACCTCATCCAGAGCGACGGCCCGTACCCGTATCCGGAGGACGACACCGTCTTCCAGAACCGGGAAGGGATCCTGCCCGACTGCGAGGAGGGCTACTACCACGAGTACACCGTCGAGACGCCCGGTCTCGACCACCGTGGCGCTCGGCGCATCGTCGCCGGTAGCGGCGGTGAGTACTTCTACACCTCCGACCACTACGAGAGCTTCACCCTGATCGAGACCGGCGACGGCGGCGGATCGCCCGACCCGGAACCCGCGCCCGAATGCGGTGACACCTCGGGCCTCGAGTCGGTCGCGCTGTCGTCGCTGCCGGCCGAGGCGCAGGACGCCGTCGCCGACGCGCAGGGCGGGGCGACCGGCACGACCTACGAGAACCGTGAGGGCGTGCTGCCGGACTGCGAGGCCGGCTACTACCAGCTGTTCGAGGCCGGCGCCGAGGATCGCGTGATCGCCGGTGACGGCGGCGAGATCTTCTACACCCCGGACCGCTACGCGACCTTCCAGGCGGTCGACACCGAGTCCTGATCGGAACTCGAACTCCCACGCGGGGGTGCGATGCCACGCCGGCGTCGCACCCCCGCGTCGTCGTGTCGCCGTCGTATCGTCGGCGGCGGGCGAGTACCGGAACCCTGCGGAAGGAGCGTCGTGGCCGAGCACGTGGTGATCGTCGGCGGAGGCATCGCGGGTACCGCGGCGGCATTGGCGCTGCGCACGGCGGGCATCGCCGTGACGGTGCTCGACGCCCGGCCCGCCGACGACGATTCCGGCGCCGTCGTCCGCATCAACCCGAACGGGATGGACGCGCTGCGGGCCGTGAACGCGCACCAGACGATCCTGGCCGGCTCGTTCCCGCTGGTCCGGACTGAGCGGATCGGCGCGGACGGCGCCCGCGTCGGGTACGCCCTCGCCGCCGATCCGGCCTCCGACCGAGGACTGCCGCGGGTGCTGCACTGGTCGCAACTGGCCGCGCGGCTCAGGGCGGTGGCACGCGATCGCGGAGCGGTCTTCCGGCACGGCGTCCGGGTATGCGACGTCCACGAATCCGGTGGTGACGCCTCCGGCGGGCCCGTGACGGCTGTCCTGGAAGGTGGGCAGACCGTGCACGGTGACGTCCTCGTCGGTGCCGACGGGGTGCATTCGCTGGTGCGCAGGCGGATCGACGCGGAGGCGCCCGCGCCGCAACGCCTCGGCACCCGGACGGTGTACGGCTTCGCCGCCGACCCTCCGCGTGAGCCCCCGCCTCCGGAGGTGCTCCGGTCCTACCTCGGGCCGAAGGCGTTCCTGGCCGCCACGCGCGACAGCCTCTCCGGCGGATGCTTCTGGTTCACGAGTCTGCCGGCCCCGGAACCGGCCTCGCGGGGCACCGGGCCACGGGACGTCGACGGCCTGCGCACCGAGCTGCTGCCGTGGTTCGCCGAAGGGACGTTCGCGGCCGATCTGGTGCGGGCCTCCGAGCGCATCCTGTCCTTCGACGACCACGCCCTCGACCACCTGCCGCGGTGGTCGACCGGCCGGACGGTGCTCCTCGGCGACGCCCTGCACGTGGCTCCTCCCGCCTCGGAGCAGGGTGCCGCACTGGCCATCGAGGACGGCGTCGAACTCGCCCGGTGCCTGCGCGATCACCCGGTGCCCGCGGAGGCGTTCGCCGTGTTCGAACGATTGCGCAGGAGCCGCGTCGAAGCCGTCGTCGCGCGGGGCAGATTGGGTACGAGCCGCGCCCACCACCCGCTGCGCCGCAGGCTTCGCGCGCTGCGCGATCGTGGTCGCAGGCTGCTGGACTGGCAGCGGCGTCCGCCCACCGGCGGGGGTTGGACCTACGACCACCACATCGACTGGGCCGCCCGGGCCGGTGGGTGATCGCACACGCCGGTGTCCTTCCGGGCGGCCGGCGTGCGTGGTTGTATCGCGTCGGACTCATCGAGGAGGACGTGGCAATGGGCGAGCCCGCGCGACTGGCGGCGGCCGTGAGCTGGTTGTTCGTACCGGCATCCCGGCCCGAACGGTTCGAGAAGGCGATGGCGTCGGGTGCCGACGCGGTGGTGATCGACCTCGAGGACGCCGTGCCCCCGGCCGACAAGCCTTTGGCACGGGAGAAGCTGACGGCCCACTGGCCACGCCCGGAATCCGGGTCAGGGCCCGAACTCGTCGTCCGCGTCAACGACCTGCGCAGCGCGGAGAGCGCCGAGGACCTCGCCGCGTGCCGGGAGCTGGCACCCACCGCCGTGGTGCTGCCCAAGACCGAGAGCGCCGACGACGTGCGTGCCGCGGCCGAGGCGAGCGGAAGGCCCGTGCTCGCGCTCGTCGAAACCGCGCGGGGACTCATCGGCCTGCCGGACATCGCCGCCGCCGACGAGACCGTGCGCCTGCTGTTCGGCAACATCGACCTGGCCCTCGACCTCGGAGTCACGGCCGATGCCGCGCTCGACGCGGCGCGGTCGGACCTCGTCCGCTGGTCGGCCGCGTCGGGACTGCCGCAGCCCGTCGACGGGGTGACCACGGCGATCAGCGACCCGGCGGCCGTCACCCGCGCCGCCGAAACGGCGCTGGCGTGGGGATTCGGCGGCAAGCTCTGCATCCATCCGAGCCAGCTCCCGCTCGTCGCCGCGGCGTTCGCCCCGACCGAGGAGGAGTTGGCCTGGGCCGGGCGGATCCTCGACGCCGTCGACGGCGAGGACACCGGTGCGGTGCTGGTCGACGGGGAGATGGTCGACCGCCCCGTCGTCGAACGGGCCCGGCGCATCGTGGCGCGCACCCGCCCCGCCCGCTGAGGCCCGTGCCGGGACTTGCGGGCCCAGTCGGGGCCCGCAAGTCCGTCTTCAGGCGCCGGTGAGCTGTGACGTCAGCACGCCGAGGTCGGAGAGCTCGGCGAGGCCGTAGGTCAGCTCGGTGATCCGCTCGGTCCGCTCGGCCGGCACGGCCCTGGTCGCGTTGAGCCGGAACTTGGTCGCCAGTTCCTCCGCCGACAGCGGATTGCCGTGCCCGCCGCGGTTGGCGTTCACGCGCTCGGTGAGCTCGGTGCCGTCGGCCAACCGCACCCGCAGTACCGCGGGGAACTGGTGCGGGAAGATGCCGTCGCACTCGGCGTCCGGGACGCACGTGACCTTCGCGGCGAGCGCGAGCCGTGCCGGATCGGCCGCGGCGTCGTCGGTGAAGTCCTCGTGGAACACCCCGAGCCCGCCCCCGCCCAGCAACGCGGCCGCGACGGTGTACGGACCGGAGAACGCCGCGTGATAGCCGGACTTCGGCACCGCCTTCTCCTCGGGCGGCTGGCCGATCGTGCGCAACACCGCCGTGGGCGCGCCCAGCTCGATGCGCTCGACGGCCGCGGGGTCGACGCCGCGTTCGCGCAGCCGAAGCGCCGCGTCGATCCCCGCGTGCGTGAAGTGGTTGCACGGGTAGGGCTTGAAGAAGATGGTCGGCAGTTCCCACCGCTCACCGAGACCGGACATGAGGGCGTCGAGGTCGACCCGGTCACCGCAGAACGCCTGGAGCATGCCGAACCGTCCTTCGAGGACGGTGGGCGGTCCGGTGATGCCGGTGCGCGCCAGCCCTGCCGCCGTCACGGCCGCATGGGCCGCCCAACCGCAGTGGATCCGTTTCACCGTGCCGCCGGTGCGGTTCGCCTCGAGCAGTCCGGAGCCCATGCTCGCCGCGATCCCGACCGTATCGGCGATCCCGTCGGTGTCCACACCGGACAGCATGGCGGCCGCGACGGCGCCGCCGACGGCACCGCAGATGGCCGTGGCGTGCAGGCCGTTCTCGAAGAACACCGAGTTGCCCAGTTCCGAGTCGTACCCGGCCATCCCGAGCCGGACGGCGACCTCGACCCCGACGCCGATCGCGTCGAGCAGGGCCGCGCCGTCGGCGCCCCGCGACTCCGCGACGGCCAGTGCCGCGGGCACCACCGAGGCCGACGGGTGCAGCACCGAGGGGAGGTGGGTGTCGTCGAAGTCGAGCGAGTGGGCGAGCGTGCCGTTCATCAGGGCGGCGCTCGGTTCGGGCAGGAGGCCGCCGCCGATCGCGGTGGCCCGCCCCGCGCCGCCCCACTCGCGCACGAGTTCGCCGACGGCTCGGGCGGGTGGTTCGGACGTCGCGGCGAGGCTGTTGCCCAGCACGTCGAGGACCCGCCGGGCGACGTCGTCCCGCAGATCGGTGGGCAGGCCGTGCTCGCGGGTGGTGGTGGCCAGCTCAGCGAGCCGGCGAACGAGCGTGCTCATGCGCTCACCGCCGCGAGCGGACGGATCGGCGACCCGGTGCCGCCCGTGATGCGCAGTGGGGCGAGCAGGAAGGTGAACTCCCGCACGCCCGCGTCCGCGACGTCCTCGAGGTTGAGGTGTTCCATGATGAAGATCCCGGACTCGACGAGCAGTACCCGGTGCACGGGCAACACGGCGTGTCCGGCACCCGCGGGGATCTGCTCGTAGGCAGTGGTGTCTGCGCCCGTGGCCACGATGCCGCGCTCGGCCAGCCACTGCGCCGCCTCCACGGTCACGCCCGGCACGCCCGTCTCCTTGCCCATGTACGTGACCGGGTCGCCGAAGTTGCGCGCCCAGCCGGTGCGCACGAGCGCCACGTCGCCCCGGTCCGGTTCGGCGTCGGCGAGTTTCGCGGCCTCGGCCAGGTCGTCGGCGGTCACGCCGTAGCCCGCGGGCAGCGTGGGCACCCCGTGCACGGCGGCGACGTCGAGCAGCACGGCGCGGCGCAGCAGGCCGGGCAGGTTCTCGGCGCCGTGGGTGGTGAACGTGCCGCCCTGCTGTGCCTCGGCCGCGTCGACACCGCCGTGCAGTTCACCGCAGTGGCTGACGTGGGACAGGGCGTCGATGTGGGTGCCCACGTGACCACCGGTCACGATGATCTCGTTGGCGGCCGACCCGCCGTCGGGCCGTTCCATGTCGCCGTGCCTGCGGATCAGGGTCATCCGGAACCCCGGGTGGTTCGGCGAACAGGGCATGCCCGTGAAGAACGGCTGCCCGAGTTCGAACAGCCGCACGCCGCCTGCGACGGCGGACAGCAGCGGGTCCTGGGAACGTGTCATGACGTCTGGCCTTCCTTGACGTTCGGGTCCTCATCGGCCGCGAGCAGCCACAGCGCTCGCTCGACGACCGCCTTGTCGACGAAACGGCCCGTGGAGTCCACCCACGCCGCCTCGCCCGTCTCGCGCACGGTGTCCACAAGCGACCGTGCCCATGCCACGTCGTCCGGATCGGGGCGGCATGCCTCGTGGACGACGGGGAGCTGTGCCGGGTGGATCACGGACCGGCCGAAAAAGCCCGCCCTGCGGCCGTTCTCGGTGTCGGCGCGCAGGCCGTCCAGGTCGCGTACCGCCGTCCACACGCTCTGGGGTGGGCTCGGCAACCCCGCGGCCCGGGCGGCGACGACCACCCGCGACCGGGGCCAGGCCAGCGCCTCGCTCGTGGTCACACGGAGGTCGGCGGACAGGTCGGCCTCGCCGAGCGAGATGCCGGCCACCGACGGATGGGCCGTGGCGAGCGCGTAGGCGTTCTCCACACCGAGCGCGGACTCGAGCACCGGGTACACGGCCGTGCCGAGCGTGTCGGCGATACGGCGCAGCTGTTCCGGCTCCTCGCACTTGGGGACGCGCACCCCCGCCGGGTCGGCGCCGGCCAGCGCCGCGAGGTCGGCCGTGGCGTGCGGGCTGTCGGGGGCGTTGATCCGGACGTAGGCGCGCCGCCGGTCGGGGAGCGAGGCCAGGGAGGCCAACGTCTCGAGCACGTGCCGGCGCGCCCGATCCTTGGCGTCGGGGGCGACGGCGTCCTCGAGGTCGAGGATCACGGCGTCGGCGTCGGAGGCGAAGGCCTTCGTGACGCGCTCAGGGCGGTCGGCGGGCACGTAGAGCCACGACCGCACCGGGGCGGTCACCGGACCACGCCCTTCTCGCGCAGCTGCTCCATCCGCTCGGCGGTCACGCCGTACCGGCCGAGCACCTCGTCGTTGTGTGCACCGACGGGCGCTCCGGTCCACTCGATGGAGCCGGGCGTGTCGGACATCCGAAACAGCACGTTCTGCATGCGGACGGGACCGAGCTCGTCGTCGGGCAGCGTGGCGATCGTGCCCAGCGCCTGAAACTGCGGATCCTCGACGATGTCGGCGGCCGTGTAGATCGGCGCGATCGCCGCCTCGGCCTTCTCGAACTCGGCGATCACCTCGTCGCGCTCGCGCGCGGCGATCCACGAGCCCACGGCCTCGTCCAGCTCGTCGGCGTGCTTGGCGCGTTCGGCGCCACTGGCGAACCACGGCTCGTCGATGAACTCCGGCCTGCCCACCAGGCGCATCACGCGCTCGGCGATGGACTGGGCGCTGGTGGAGATCGCGACCCAGCTGCCGTCCTTCGTGCGGTAGGTGTTGCGTGGCGCGTTGTTGCTCGACCGGTTCCCGGTGCGCTCCTGGAGGACACCGAGCTGGTCGTAGGCGATGATCTGCGGGCCGAGCAGCGTCAGGATCGGCTCGATGATCGCCATGTCGACCACCTGCCCCTGCCCGGTGTGGTCCCGTGCGCGCAGGGCCGTCGTCACGGCGAACGCGGTGGCCAGTGCAGCGATGCCGTCGGCGAGGCCGAACGGCGGGAGCATGGGCGGCCCGTCCGGTTCCCCGGTGATCGCGGCGAATCCGCTCATCGCCTCGGCGAGCGTGCCGAAACCAGGGCGCTTGGCGTACGGGCCGATCTGGCCGAACCCGGTGACGCGGGTGAGCACGATCCCCGGGTTGATCGCGCGGAGCTCGTCGTAGCCGAGGCCCCATCGTTCGAGCGTGCCGGGCCGGAAGTTCTCGATGACCACGTCGGCGTCGGCGACCATCTCGCGGAAGATCGCCTGCCCCTCGGGTGAGCCCAGGTAGAGCGTGACGGCTTTCTTGTTGCGTCCCAGCAACTTCCACCAGAGGCCGACGCCGTCGCGTTGTGCGCCGTGGTTGCGGACCGGGTCGCCGTTCGGGTGCTCGATCTTGATGACCTCGGCGCCGTAGTCGGCGAGCGTGGTGGCTGCCAGTGGGCCTGCGAACAGCGTGGCCACGTCGAGGACGCGGATTCCCGACAATGCGCCCGTCATGGGGCGGTACCTGCCTTCCGTCTCGCGTTTCGTTTAGAGGAACAACGAAAACGCTGTGTTTCGCGAGTGATGCTTCCCCCTGGTCACCAAGTTCGCACTGTTCATCGCTGTCGGTCAAGTTATGCGTAGTTATTGACCTGTGCATGCGGTCGGTGTCACGATGGCCCAACGTCGGAATGATGTTTCTCCAAGCGGAACATCGATCAGGGACAGAGGATCAGAGATGATCGTTCGCAAGCTGATCGCGGCTGCGAGTACGGGCCTGCTGCTCGTCACCGCGGGCTGCGGGGGCTCCGCGCCGTCCGGTGCCGCGGGGGACGCCGCGGGCAGCGGCAGCGGCCCCGTGCGGATCGGGGCACTCCATCCCGTGAGCGGGTCGATGGCCGTCGACGGGCTGCAGATGCGGCGCGGAGCGCAACTCGCCGTCGAAAAGATCAACGAGGCGGGCGGCATCGCGTCTCTCGGCGGCCGCGACGTCCAGCTCACCACCGCCGACACCCAGGGCAAACCCGAGATCGGCCAGAGCGAGGCGCAACGGCTGATCTCCGGCGGTGCCGTGGGTCTGGTCGGCACCTACCAGAGTTCGGTCAGCAGCAACGTCTCCGTCGTCGCCGAACGTAACGAGGTCCCGTTCGTGATGGACGTGACCGCCGCCGACGAGATCTTCCAGCACGGCTACCGCTACTCGTTCCGCGTGCAACCGGGCAACGGGGCGATCGCGACGTCGGCCGCCGAGTTCCTCACGAAGGTGTCGGAGCAGGCGGGCAAACCGGTGCGCAAGGTCGCGATCATGCACGAGCAGACCGACTTCGGAACCGGCGCGGCCGACGCGTTCACCGAGGCCGCCACGGATCTGGGCCTGGAGGTCGCACCGCGGATCAGCTACGACGCCACGACGGCCTCCGACTTCACCTCCCAGATCACCCAGGTGAAGGCCTCCGGTGCCGACGTGCTGGCGGTGTCCGGCTACTACAGCGACAGCCTGCTCATCGCGCAGGCGATCAACGCGGTCAAACCCGATCTCGACGCCGTGTGGGGAGTGTCGAACGGTGCCTACGACCAGCCGAAGTTCGTCTCCGACGCAGGGCCGATCGGCGAGAACTACTTCAGTACCAACTATCACTTCGACGCGCAGAACCCCGAGACCCGGCAACTGCGCGAGGAGTACCAGCGCCGGTACGGCGCACCGATGCGAACCGGTGCGGTACTGGCGTACGACGCGGTGCAGACCATCGCCGCCGGTGTTGAACACGCGGGCAGCACCGATCCGGTCGCGGTCCGCAACGCCATCGCGAAGGTCAAGGTGGATCCGTTGACGGTGGGCGACGGTCCGGTCCGATTCGGACGCGACGGCGAGAACGTCAACTCCGCTGCCGTGCTCATGCAGATCCAGAACGGACGGGTGAAACAGGTGTACCCACCCCGGAAGGCCGAATCCGACCCCGACTACTCGGTGGCGTGGTGACGATGACGGCGACGATCGACAGCGAACCGCGGGCCTCGGTCAACCTGGCCGTGCTCAAACGCGCCGGCATGGTCGGTGTGCTCGTCGCGGCGGCCGTGGTGTTCGCACTCCTGAAGTCGGGCAGCGGCATCGTCGTGTGGCAGTCCGTGGTCACCGGGCTGCTGACCGGCGGGCTCTACGGACTCATCGCGATGGGCCTGACGCTCATCTTCGGTGTCCTCGACATCGTGAACTTCGCCCACGGTGCGATGCTGGCCGTGGCGATGTTCATCTCCTTCGGCGTCGTCCAGGCCACGGGACTGCATCCGTACCTGACGATGCTCGTCACGGTCCCGGCCCTGTTCCTCGTTGGTGCCGCCGTCCACCGTGGACTGCTGTCCGGTTCGGGAGGGGCGACGCTCGAGAATCAGCTCCTCATCACCCTCGGGCTTTCGCTGCTGCTCGAGAACGGCCTGCTGATGTTCTTCGGCGCCGAGCCGAAGAACGTGACCCTGCCAGGCGAGACCCAGTTCGGCGTCTTCGGTGCGGTGGTCTCGGGATCCCGGTTGTACGCGTTCCTCGGTGCGATCGCACTCGGCCTGCTGCTCTACTGGATGCTGCAGCACACGCGGCTCGGTACCGCGGTGCGCGCCGTGGCCTCCAACGGTCCCGGAGCCGAACTCGTGGGCATCAACGTCCGCCGTATCCACACGCTGACGTTCGCGATCGGTGCCGCCTGTGCCGGTGCCGCCGCGGCACTGGCCGTGCCCCTGCTGTCGGTGACACCGACGCTGGGGGAGCAGTTCAACATCACCGCGTTCGTGGTCGTGGTGCTCGGCGGCATGGGCAATGTGGTGGGCGCGCTCGTGGGCGGTCTGCTGATCGGGCTGGTCGAGCAGCTCACCACGATCTACCTCGACGGTCAGGGCTCCCTGCTCGGCGTGTTCGTGGTGTTCGTGCTCGTGCTGTTCCTCCGGCCGCAAGGATTGTTCGGGAGGCGAACATGACCGACACCGCCACGACCGGTGCCGCGGGCGCGACCCGCGCCACGGCCGCGCAGGCGGGAACGGCTCCGCCGCTGCGGCCCCAGAACCGCCAGTTGCTGATTCTCGCGGTCCTGGTCCTGCTGGCGATCCCGCTGCCGCTGATCCTGCCGCCCGCGCAGGGCGCCGTGGCGGTGCGGATCCTGATCTTCCTGATCATGGCGGTCGGCTGGAACATCATGAGCGGCTTCGGTGGGCTGTTCAGTTTCGGCCACGCCGCCTACTTCGGACTCGGTGCCTACACGAGCGCGTACCTGCTCGTCGAACACGGCGTCTCGCCGTGGGTCGGCATGGCGGCCGGCATGGCGGTGGCGGCCGCGGTCGCCATGGTCATCGGCTACTTCTCCTTCCGCTACAACCTCAAAGGTGCCTACTTCGCGCTGGCGACGTTCGCCTTCGCCGAGATGCTGCGGCTCGTCACCACCAGCACCGACGCCGTCAACGGCGCCGTCGGCTACCAGGTGCCGCTGATCCAGGGTTCGTCGGTGTGGCAACTGCAGTTCCCCGCCGGATCGCCCGCCTACTTCTGGATCGCGCTGGTGCTGGCGGGGCTGGCGGTCGCGGTGAGCATCCTGTTCCGGCACTCCCACGCGGGCCGGTACGTCGTGGCGATCAGGGACGACGAACTGGCCGCGGCCTCGGTCGGTGCACCCGTGATGCGCCACAAGCTGCTCACCGTGGCGCTGTCGGCGGCGATCACCGCCATCGCCGGTGCCTTCTACACGCAGTACTACCTGTTCATCGATCCCCAGTTGGCCTTCGGCTCGTCGGTCTCGATCGAGGCGATCGTCACCGCCGTGATCGGCGGTATCGGCACGATCTGGGGTCCGGTGGTCGGCGCGGTGATCGTCGGTTCGCTGTCGGACGTCACCGCCACCCTGTTGGCGACCCCGCCGGAGTTCCTCGGATTCCTGCAGGGCAGGAGCGGTCTCGACGTGATCCTCTACGCCGTCATGCTGATCCTGATCGTCCGGCTGATGCCCAAGGGGATCTTCGGGACACTCGCCGGCAAGATCTCGGAAAGGCGGCGGCGATGAGCCTGCTCGAACTGGCCGGTGTGGGAAAACAGTTCCGCGGCCTGCGCGCACTGTCCGATGTGGATATGTCGGTCTCCGAAGGGGAGATCGTGGGCGTGATCGGGCCGAACGGAGCGGGCAAGACGACCCTGTTCAACGTCATCTGTGGGGCGCTCAAACCCGACAGCGGAAGGGTGCGCTTCGCCGGGGACGACGTCACCGGACGCCGGCCGGAGGTGCTCGCCCGCGCCGGAATGGTGCGCACGTTCCAGCTCATGCGCCCGTTCGCGTCGATGTCCGTCGCCGAGAACGTGAGTCTCGCCGCGCAGCACCACACCCGTGGTGCGGCCCGGCTGCGCGGGCACGCGATGGACGTGGTCGACCGGGTGGGCCTTGCCGAGTGGGCGCACCGGCCCGCGACCGAACTGCCGACCGCGGGCCTGAAACGCCTCGAACTGGCCAGGGCTCTCGCGGCGGGCCCGCGGGTGCTCCTGCTCGACGAGGTGCTCGCGGGCCTGCTTCCCGCGGAACGCGAACCGGTGCTGGACCTGTTGGCCGAGCTGCGCGAACGCGACGGCACGACGCTCGTGTTCATCGAGCACATCATGGCGGCGGTGATGCGCCTGTCCGACCGGGTCGTCGTGCTCGACCAGGGCGCGGTGCTGGCGACCGGTACGCCCGACGAGGTCACGGCGGACCCGCGCGTGATCGACGCCTACCTCGGGGAGGAGCCGACCACCCATGCTGACGCTTGAGAAGCTCTGCGCAGGGTACGGCCGCATGCGGATCCTGCACGAGGTCGATCTGCACGTCGGCGCCGGCGAACTCGTGGCCCTGGTCGGTGCCAACGGTGCGGGCAAGACGACGACGCTGCGCGGCATCTGCGGCCAGCTCGCCCCGCAGTCGGGCCGCATCACCTTCGACGGTGCCGACACGGCGGGCCGCAGGCCCGACGTCCTGGTGCGGGACGGCCTCGTCCACGTGCCGGAGGACCGTGCGCTGTTCGGCACCCTCACGGTCGAGGAGAACCTGCGGATGGGCGCCTGGACCGCGTCGGCCGACGCGGCGCGCACGCGCCTCGAGCAGGTGTACGAGTTGTTCCCGATCCTGGCCGAACGGCGGGACCAGGTGGCGCAGACCTTCAGCGGTGGCCAGCAGCAGATGCTCGCGATCGGCAGGGCGTTGATGGCCGGGCCCCGGCTCCTGCTGCTGGACGAACCGTCGACGGGGTTGTCGCCGAAGCTGACGTGGACGATGCTCGATGCGGTCCGCGAGATCCGCGACACCGGCGTGTCGGTGCTGCTCGTCGAGCAGAACGCCAAGCAGGCACTCGCGATCGCCGACCGGGCGTACGTGATGGAGAGCGGGTCGGTGGTGCTCTCCGGCGGGGGAGCCGAGCTGGCCGACGACGAACGCGTCCGCAAGGCGTATCTGGGGTTGTGATGGGGCAGAGGTCGGCGCAGGCGGCGACGGAGGAACTCGGCGCGTGGGCGTCCGGGGTGGACGCCGCCGACGTTCCGCCCGAGGTGCTCGAGCGCCTGGGTCTCGTGACGCTCGACGTTGTCGGGGTGGCCGCGGTCGGTGCGGGGCTGCCCGAACAGCGTGCCCTGCGACGGGCGTGGGAGCTGCCGGTCGGGCCCGCGCCGCTGTTCGGCACCGGGCGGACGGCACCGGCCGACGCCGCGGCCTGGCTGACCGCCGTCGCAATGGCGTGTCTCGAACTCGACGAGGGCAACAAGTACGCCAAGGGCCACCCGGCCGTCCATGGGTTCCCCGCGGTCCTGGCGCTGGCGGCCGCGCGGGATGCCTCGGGTGCCGACACCGCCGCGGCGCTGCTGGTTGCCTACGAGGTGGCGGCCCGGTTCGGCAGGGCCACGAGCCTGCGTCCCGGCGGGCATCCCCACGGCAACTGGGGCGTGGCCGGTGCCGCGGCCGGGTGCGCCCGGTTGCTGGGACTGGGACCGCAGGCGTGTGCCGCGGCCGTCGACACGGGTGCCGGCATGCCGATCGCGGGCCACTTCGACTCGGCGACGACCGGGAACCCGGTACGGGACGCGTGGGTGGGCGCGGCCAACACCGCAGGTCTGGCCGCCGCGCGGATGGCTGCCGCGGGCCTGGCACGCAACACCGGCACGGCGGAGCTGTCGCTCGGCGCACTGCTCGGCGAGTTCGACCCGCGGGCCCTGACCGAGGACCTCGGCACGCGCTGGCACATCACCGAGGGCTACTTCAAACGGCACGCCTCGTGCTCGTTCACGCACCCGGCCGCCGACGCGATCCTCGAACTCGCGCGGGACGAGCCCGTCGACCCGAGCGCGGTCGAGGAGATCGTCGTCGAGACCCACGCGCTCGGTGCGGGACTGTCCGGAGTGGACTGGGACAACCGGTTGTCCGCGATGTTCTCCACGCCGTTCGTCGTCGCGGCGACCGCGCTCGACGGTGTCGTCGGACCTCACACCTACCGCGCCGGCCGTATCGACGACGCCGACGTCCGCCAGCTCGCCCGCCGCGTCACGGTGGTGGCCGCCGACGACCTCACCGCCCGGCTGCCCGCGGAACGGGCCACCCGCGTGACGATACGCGGCACCGACGGCACCACCCGTCGCTGCGAGGTGCCGAATCCGGTGGGCGACGCCGCGCACCACCCGTTCGACGAGGACGCCGTCGTCGCCATGCTCCACGAGTGGCTTCCCGGCGAGGAGGACTTCGTCGCCCGGCTGCGTCGGTTCAGCCGCGAGCTGCCCACGCTGGCCGCCACCGGCGAGCCGCTGCGTGGCCTGGACGGCACCGCAACACCCAGCGCGGCACCGAAGGAGGAACGAGCGTGATGCGAGCGTTCGCCGTGACCCCCATCCACCTGCCGGACGAGGAGATCCGCAGGCGGCAGGAGCGCTACGACCGGTTGTCGCCACCGGGCCTGCAGGTCGTGCTGCGCGACGTCGGGGCCGGTGCACCACCCTCCCTGGACACCGACGCCGCGGTGCGCCGCTCCGAGGAGGCCGTTGCCGTGGCGCTGCGCGACGCACGTGCGGACAGCGCGTGGGACGCCGCGTTCCCGGACTGCGTGCTGGACCCGGCGGTGCCCGCCGCGGTCGGCGGGGGCGACGTGCCGGTCCACGGTCTGCTCAAGCTCTCCGCGGGGCATCTGGCGGCACGGGGTGAGCGGTTCGGCGCGGTCGTGCGCAACGAGGCGATCGGCGCCGAGCTCACCCGGCGGCTGGCGGCCTACGGCCTGACGGCGCACTCGGCGGGGGTCGAGGTGCTCGACCTGCCGTTCGACGCGATCGCCGACACCGCCACCTGGAACGCCGCGCTCGGCGAGGCGGTGGCCCGGCTCGCCGAGCGCGGAGCCACCGCGGTGCTCAACGGCTGCTCGGCCGTCGACGTCGAACCGGCCGCACTGGCCGCCCGCATCGTCGATCCCACGGCGGTGGCGCTACGGCTGCTGACCGTCGACGAAACGCCGGCCGGTGCGGCCGAATCCGTGGAAGGAGCAGTGCGCGCATGACCGCACAGCCGGACGCGTCCGGTCCCGATCTCGTCGTCGCCGGGGCGGGAGGCGGGCTCGCGGGCGCACTGCGCGCGGCGGAGCAGGGGTTGTCCGTGCTCGTCGTCGAGGCCAGCGAGCACTTCCGTCGCGGCAACAACACGTCGATGTCCACGGCGATGTTCCCCGGCGCCGGATCACGGTGGCAGGCCGAGGCGGGCATCGACGACACGCCGGAGACGTTCGTCGCCGACATCATGGCCAAGACCGGGGGCGCCGCGGAGCCGCGCCTGGCCCGCACCCTGGCCGAGGTGAGCGCCCCACTCGTGGAGTGGCTGGCCGACTCCGCGGGACTGCCGTTGTCACTCGTCACCGACTTCAACTATCCCGGTCACGCCGTACCGCGCTGCCACACGATTCCCGGCAGGCACGGTTCCGGCGTGATCGACCATCTCGCCCGTGCCGTCACCGCGCATCCGAACATCGAGCTGCTCGTTCCCGCGCGGTTGAGCGACGTCCGGCTCGACGACGACGCGGGCGGCGCCGTTCGCGCGGTCGTCGTGACGTACCCGGACGGCACCGAGGAGGAGATCCCCACGCGGGCGGTGCTGCTGGCCACCAACGGCTTCGGCGCCGACCGCACGCTCGTCGCCGAGCACCTGCCGGAAATCGCCGACGCGCTCTACCAGGGCAGCGACCGGTCGCTCGGGGACGCACTGCGGATCGGCACGTCGCTCGGTGCCGCAGCCGGCTTCCTCGACGCCTACCAGGGACACGGGGCGGTGGGTGCCAAATCGGGCACGCTCGTCGGCTGGGCGAGCATCATCCACGGCGGCATCCTGGTCGACCTCGACGGCATGCGCTTCGGCGACGAGACCCGCGGCTACTCCGAGTACGCCGCCGCGCTGGCCGCACGGCGCGGCTCGACCGGTTGGATCGTGCTCGACGAGACCGCCTACGACCGGTGTCTGCCGTTCCGCGACTTCCAGGACAACGTCGAGGCGGGCGCGTTCGTGTGGGGCGCCGACGCGGCGGAACTGGCCGAGGCGACCGGACTTCCCGCCGACGCACTGGCCACCGAAATCGCCGAGAGCGCCGCAGCCGCCCGTGGCGAACGGAGCGACACCCACGGCAGGACGCACTGGGAGCGGCCGCTGTCCGGCAGGCTCGCCGCGATCCGCGTCGTCCCCGCCCTGTTCCACACCCAGGGCGGCTTGATGGTCGACGAGCACGCCGCGGTCGTGCGCGCCGACGACCGGCCCATCCCGGGGCTGTACGCGGCGGGCGGCGCTGCGGCCGGCATCTCGGGCCACGGCGCAGCCGGTTACCTGCCGGGCAACGGGCTCCTGCCCGCCTTCGGCCTGGCCTGGCTGGCCGCCGACGACGTGGCCGGGCGGCGTTCGCAGTAGCGCTCTTTCCTCGCCCCGGCGTGGATCAGGGGGCGAGCACGCGGAACACGTCACAGAGTAAGGAGAACGACAGATGGCGACGACGGAACTGCTGATCACGAACGTCCGGGTGGTACGCCCGGACGACGCGGACGAGGCGGCACCGGAACCGACCGACATTGCGATCAACGACGGCACGATCGTGCGCGTCGCCAGTGGACAGTCGCGCGAGGACGCTGCGACCGTCGTCGACGGGCGCGGACTGCTGGCGTTCCCGGGCGTGGTCGATGCGCACCAGCACTGGGGGATCTACAACGAGTTGTCCACCGACACCCGCACCGAGAGCCGGGCCAGCGCGCAGGGCGGCGTGACCACCGCGCTGACGTACATGCGCACCGGGCAGTACTACCTCAACAAGGGCGGCCCGTACCGCGAGTTCTTCCCCGAGGTGCTCTCGGCCGCGTCCGGGAACGCCTACGTGGACTACGCGTTCCACCTGGCACCGATGATGTCGCAGCACATCGACGAGATCCCGTACCTGGTCGAGGAACACGGCGTCACCTCGTTCAAGATCTTCATGTTCTACGGCAGTCACGGCCTGCACGGGCGGTCGACCAGCCAGAGCGACTTCCTCATGATCCCGCCGGAGGAGCGTTACGATCTCGCGCACTTCGAGTTCGTCATGCGCGGCATCCAGGCGGCCCGCGAGGCACTGCCCGACTACGCCGACCACCTGTCGCTGTCGCTGCACTGCGAGACGGCCGAGATCATGACGGCCTACACCAAGCTCGTCGAACAGGACGCGTCGCTGTCCGGACTGCGCGCCTACAGCCGTTCGCGCCCGCCGCACTCGGAGGGCCTGGCGGTGACGATCGCCTCGTACCTGGCCCACGAGACGGGACTGCCGAACATCAACCTGCTGCACCTGTCGTCGGAGAAGGCGCTCGACGCGGCGCTGCGCATGGCGACGACGTTCCCGCACGTGGACTTCCGCAGGGAGATCACGGTCGGCCACCTGCTGGCCGATGTGGACACCGCCAGCGGCATCGGTGGCAAGGTCAATCCGCCGCTGCGGGAGCGGGAGGACGTCGAGGCGCTGTGGCGGCACGTGCTCGCCGACGAGGTGGACTGGGTGGTCAGTGACCACGCGTGCTGCCGCGACGAGCTGAAGTTCGGCGAGGACCGCGACGACGTGTTCGTCGCCAAGTCCGGTTTCGGCGGTGCGGAGTACCTGCTGCCGGGCCTGGTCGGGGAGGGCGCCAAACGGGGCCTGTCACCGCAGCGGGTGGCGAAGCTGACGTCGTGGAACCCGGCGCGGCGCTACGGCCTGGTGAACAAGGGCACGATCGCCGAGGGCTACGACGCCGACATCGCGCTCGTCGACCCGGACGTGTCGTGGACCGTGCGGGCGGCCGACTCGGAGTCCACTCAGGAGTACACCCCGTTCGAGGGCTTCGCCATGACGGCGAAGGTGACCGACACGTTCGTGCGCGGCCACCACGTGTTCGCCGACGGCGCCGTGCAGGGGAAGCCGCAGGGGCGTTATCTCCCGCGCGGACGTTGACCGCCACGAGCGGGGCTCGCGTCAGCCGGCGTGCGCCCCGCTCGGACCGTTCGTCCAGTTGCGAATGATCTCGGTGGTCGCATCGCGGACGAGATGGCGGTACCGCTCGATCTTCTCCGGGGTGAAGCGGTATTCGGGGCCGCACACACTGATCGCGCCCTGCACCTCCCCGTCCGGTGTGACCAGAGCCGCGGCGACCGAGCCCGCACCGCTCTGCCGTTCGCCGAGGGAGACGGCGACCCCGTCGGCTGCGATGGCCTCCAGCTGTTCGGCCAGCAGCGCGCGGTCGGTGACCGTGCGGTCGGTGAGGGAGGAGAGCTCGCCGGAGAGGACGGCATCCCGGCGCCAGGCGGGCAGCTGCGCGAGGATCGCCTTGCCGGACGAGCCTGCGTGCAGGGGAAAACGCGTGCCGATGTCGACGGTCATCTTGATCTCGGCGCGGCTCTCGAACTGTTCCAGGTAGACGCGTTCGTCGCCGACGAGCCCGGACAGGGTCGTGGTCTCGCCGGTTTCGTCCCTGAGCCTGCGCAGCACGGGAGCGGCAGCCGACCGGGCATCGAACCGCCGGAGTGCGCTCGCGCCGAGTGCCACGGCGGCGGGTCCGAGCCGGTAGCCCGTCACACCCGGGTCGGTCGCCAGTACGTCACGGGACACGAGCGACTGCAGGATGCGGTAGACGACCGCCTTGGAGATGCCGAGCTGCCTGCTGATCGTGCTGACGCCCAGATACTCGGGGCCGCCGGTGAACAGCAGGAGCACGTCCGCGACGCGCGCGGCCGCCTCCGTTCCCGTGCCTGACGATGTGATACTGCTCTCGGCCACGGCTTCGTTTCTGTCGGAGGAATGCGTCCGCAGAAGTGTCTCACCAGGTGAAATCGAGCGTCAAGCGAGGCCACGAACGGGTGACAGCGAACGGTCGTTCCGCTCGGCGGAAACGCGCGCGCGTCGGTCCCCTGGCGTGCGCCGCGGCGTCGGGTCGGCTCAGCCGAGGATACGGTTCAGCTCGGCGAGCAGGGTGCGGGCACGGTCCAGATCGGCAGGGCCGAGCTCGGCGGCACTGTCGACGGGTCCGTCCGGAGGCGTGCGGTCCTGGCCGTCCACATCGGCACGGCCGGTGCCGTCGGCCGGGGTTCTGCCGGGCGCGTCGAGGCGCAGCGTCTCCATCGTCTCGGAGACGTCGATGTCGAAGGCGACCCGGTCGGCGCGATGCCACGCGCTGAACCATTCGAGGGGCCGGTCGTCCTGATCGGTCGTGCCGCCTTCGAGTAGCAGGAGTGGCCCGCCCGGTTCGGTGTGCAACTCGGCGGCGAGCTTGTCGTCGGCCGCGACGGCGTGGACCTGCCGCCTGCCGCGCATCGGGCGCAGTCCGTACGTGCGGGTCAGCAGGCGGTGCAGGGAGGCGTCGGTCAGGTGGTCGGCCTCGAGCCCTGGCACACGGTCGGCGGGCAGCCACGTGCGCACATAGGACAGTGGGTCGCCGTCGACGAGGCGGACGCGTTCGAGTCGCAGTGCGTTCGAGGTCCCGAGGAAGTCCCGAACCGCCGACGGGGGACGCGCGGGCACGAGCTCGCGCACGGAGGTGCGCAGCGCATGGCCCCGTCGCGCGAACTGTTCGAACATGCCCGTCGCGCGCTGCACCAACCTGCGGTACTCCGCGGGCGGGGCCACGATCGTCGGCCTGCCCTGACGGCGGATCACCAGCCCGTCGGACGCCAGCCCGGACACGGCCTGCCGGACGACGCTGCGCGCGACGCCGAACCGTTCGCACAGTGCGGCCTCGCTGGGCAGTGCGTCGCCCGGCGGGATGTCGTGGCCGAGGATCTCCTGGCGCAACGTGTCCGCCACCTGCTGGTGCAGAGGTGCGCGGGTGCTGCGGTCGACGCCCATGACGGTGCAGTCTACGAAGCGGGCCGGCCTCAGGAGGCCGAGCCTGCCTTGGCCGTCTCCCACACCTGGTGCCATCCGGGAGCGAGCTCGGCGGCCCTGCGGGTGGCCAGTACGAGACTCGCCTCCCTGGCGGCGCCCGTGCCGGCGATGTCGAACGCGGTGCCGTGGTCGACCGACACGCGCACCACGGGAAGGCCGACGGTGATGTTCACGCCGTCGTCGCCGTACACCGCCTTGAACGGTGCGTGTCCCTGGTCGTGGTAGCAGACGACGACGAACTTCCACTTTCCCTTGACGGCCTGCGGGATCAGCGCGTCCGCGGGCAGCGGGCCGACGGCGTTGATGCCGGCGTCCTGCGCGCGCTGCACCGCCGGGGCCAGCACATCGGCGTCCTCGTCGCCGAAGAGCCGGTTCTCGCCCGCGTGCGGGTTGAGCCCCGCGACTCCGATGGCCTCGTCCGGCCTGCCCAGTGCGCTGGCGAACGAACCGACGAGCCGCAGGACGTTGTCGGTGCGCTCGGCGTCGACGCCGGTGATCGCGTCCCGCAGCGACACGTGCGTGGTGAGGTGGAAGAAATACAGCTCACCCGCCGAGAGCACGAGGCTGAAGTTGTCGACACCGAACTCGTGCGCCAGCAGCTCGGTGTGCCCCGGCCACTGGTGTCCGCCCGCGTGCATGGCGGCCTTGTTCAGCGGTGCGGTCACGATGCCGTCGACCTCGCCCGAGCGCGCGAGCGCGCACGCGCGCATCACGAACCGGGCTGCGCCGTCGCCGGCGTCGGCGCTGAGCTCGCCGTAGGGCACGTGGGCGAGCGACGGTCCATCCTGGACGACCTCGATCGTGCCGGGCTCGTTCGTCGCGTCGGCAGGCCGGTCGACGACGCGCACCACGCCGGCGTCGCGGCCCAGCACGTCGGTCACGGCGCGGCGCAGTGCGTCGGCGTCCCCGACCACCACCGGGCGGCAGAGGCCGCGGAGCTCGTCGTGGTCGAGCAGCGTCCGTGCGGTGATCTCCGGTCCGATGCCGGCCACGTCACCGAGGGTCAGGGCCAGTGTGGGCACCTGCGACTGGTTCAACGGGTACTCCTTTTCCTGCGGACCGCGCGTGCGGCCCTGATCAACACGTCGGGTTCGCCGAAGCCCCCGGCTTTCGTCGCGACGGGCAGCCGGTCGGCCCATCCGCCGACGACGGAGCCGACCGCCACACCCTGCCCGACGTCGGCGTGGCCGGTGTCGAGCCGGATGCCGGTGCCTTCGAGGCGTTCGAGCAGCGCGCGGGCGCCGTCCCCTCCGGTGACGACGATCCCGGCGGGACAGCGGGCCTGCATGAGGTGGGCGGCCGCGTCGGCGAGCCGGTGGGCCACGAGGTCGGGCGGGACATGGGGTGGGACATGGGGTGGGACATTGCCGTCGGCGCCGCTGCCGCGTTCGGGGGCGCTCAGCACGATGGTGTCGGCCGTGTCGGCGGCACGCGCCGTGGCCGTCACCGTGTCGGCGAAGGCCCGCCACGCCTCGTCGTCGAGTACTGCCGACGGATCGGGCTCGTGGTGCTCGGCACCGTCGTCGACGAGCGCACGGATCTGCCCGCGCGCCGCCGAGTGCAGGCTCGTGACCACCACGAGCACGGGTGCGCCCTGCCGGTGGTCCGGCTCCGCTGGGGGCGGCGGGGCGTGGGCGGGACGTTCGGGCCGCCGGAGCCGGGCGAGTGCTCCGGCCAGTCCCGCGGCGCCGACCGGCAGCGCGCGGTCGCCGAGTTCGTCCACCGCCCGTGCGATGCGGTCGAGATCGGCGTCGGTGGCCGCGTCGACGACCACGATCCGGCCCGCTTTCCGGAGCCGGGCCGCGTGCGCGGCAGGTCCCTCGTCGGGGTCGAGCCGCAACGACGGGGCGCCGAGCAGGGTGGGCACGTGGCTCTCGGTGACGGGCGTGACGGGGTCACGGCCGACCGACGTCGCACCGACCGGCGTGCCGTCGACGTACAGGACGCCGTCGGTCATGGTCCGGCCGACGCCGGGGAAGGCGGGGCACACGACGGCGACCACGTCCGGATCGGACGCCTCGAGCAGTGCCTCGATCTCGGCCCTGATCGGCCCGCGCAGTGTCGAGTCGATCTTCTTGAACACGTGCGTTCCCGGGGTCTGGGCGACGGCGGCCCGGACCCGCGCCGCGGCGTCCTCCTCGGAGCAGGCCCGCGAGTCGGTGCTGACGGCGACGACCTGCGCGTCCCCGTCAGCACCGCGGCGCAGGCGCAGTTCGGCCGTCCAGCCCTCCTGCGCGAACTGCACCGCCGTGTCGCCCGCTCCCGTCACGTCGTCGGCCACGATCACCGTGTCGGGTCTCATGTGGCCTCCGCCGGTGTCTCCGGTTCGGTCGGGTTCTGCGTGGTGAGTGCCCCGGACCGCTTCAGCATGAACGCCGCGATGATCGGCGCCAGGATCGCCGTGACGAGTGCCGAGGCGGCGATCTGCGCCGTGGCGGTGCCGACGTACTGCTGGAACGTCGGATCGGCCGCGGCGACGACCGCGGGGGTGGCGATCGCGTTGCCCGCGGTGGTGCCTGCGGCGAAACCGATGCCGGACATCGCGCCCCTGCGCAACAGGAAACGGTAGCCGAGGTAGACGAAGAAGCCGGTGAGCGGCGCGACGATCACGCCGAGCACGAGGCCGCTGACGCCACCGGTGACGATGTCGCCGAGATCGATGTCGGTGCCCAGTGCGAAGGCGAAGAACGGGATCACGATGTTCGGCACGGGCGCCACGATCCGGCGCCACTGGGCGTCGATGTTGCCGACGAGCACGCCCAACAGGAACGGCACGATCGCGCCGACGAGGGCCAGCAACGGGATGTCGCCGAGTCCGGAGGCGCCCAGGAACAGCAGCGTGAGGAACGGACCGTCGTTCACGGCGCTGGCGAGGTAGGCGCCGCGGTCACGTTCGTCGCCGTACTGACCGGTGAAGGCGAGCCACAGGCCACCGTTGCTGTTGTCGACCGCCGCGAGCAGCGCCAGCAGCGAGATGCCGAAGATGCCGTCGATGCCGACGAACAGGCCGAGCAGCACGGCCAGGCCGGCCGGGATGAGGCTCTTGGTCAGCAGGAGCGTGCCCGCGGTCGCGAGGATCGGACCACCGGTGCGCGCGCTGACCTGGGTACCGGTGGCGAAGATCAGCAACGCGATCAGCGGTAGCGCGCTGTCGGAGAACAATGCCGTCGTGAAGCTGCCGATCTCGAGTGCGCCGGGCGCGAACGTCCCGATCAGCGCGCCGAGGATCAGCGGGATCAGCATCAACCCACCGGGGATCCGCTGCATCGTGGCGAACAGCGGAACTCGCGACGTCTCCTGTGTGCTCACGCCGGCCTCCTTGTCGGCTCCCCGGCACACGACCGTGCACCGGTACTTGTACGCATAAGCTGTACGGACAAGATGGCACACTACGCCGTCCAGGTGAACCCCTGATCCCCGGGTGCCGACGTCTGCACCGGGGCCGGCCCTCCCGGCCGTGCAGACTGGGGACATGACCGATTCGTCGCCCCCGTTCCGGGCGGTCGCCCTGCTGTTGCCGAACCTGACGCAGTTGGACCTGACCGGCCCCGCACAGGTGTTGTCGTCGCTGCCGGAGGTCGAGCTGCAGCTCGCGTGGCGCACGACCGACCCGGTGCGGTGCGACGGCGGCTGGTCGATCGTGCCCACGGTGAGCTTCGACGATGCGCCCCAGGCGGACCTGCTGCTCGTCCCCGGAGGGCAGGGCGCCTTCGAGGTGCTCACCGACGAGGTGGTCCTGGAGTTCGTCCGCGCGCAGGCCGCAGGGGCACGCTGGGTCACCTCGGTGTGCACGGGCTCGTTCGTGCTCGCGGCGGCGGGCCTGCTCGCGGGACGACGGGCGACGAGCCACTGGGCGTCGCTGCCGATGCTCGCCGAGTTCGGGGCGGTCCCGGTACGCGAACGGATCGTGGCCGACGGCAACGTCATCACCGGCGGCGGTATCACGGCGGGAATCGACTTCGGACTGGCACTCGCCGCGGAGGTCGCGGGCGAGGAGGCGGCACGGCGGGTCCAACTGCGTCTGGAGTACGACCCCGCGCCGCCGTTCGATGCAGGCTCACCCGACCGCTTCGGAGCCGACGCGGCCGCGGAGATCGCCCGCGCGAGTCAGGAAGCCCGCAGGCCCCTCGTCGACGCGGCACTCCGGCACCTGCGCCGCACCTGAGGACATGGTGTGGACCTGTACGGCGGGGCCGCTCCGTCGACGTCGTTGAAGTGGGGACGTCGTCGAAGCGGGGCCGGTGGGGTCACGGGGTGGCGGTCGGGTTGTCCCAGCGGCGCCGAGCCCGCGCGAAACTCGACCATTCCTGATATCCGAGTCGGCGGGCGATCTCGTAGCGGGGGATCGACGGGTCGTGGAGGAGGTTCTCGGCGACGACGCGGCGAACCTCGTCGAGCACGGCCCGGAACGTGGTGCCCTCGCTCTCCAGTCGGCGCCGCAGTGTCCGCGGCGCGTAGTGCAGCCGGTCGGCGACCGTTTCGAGGCTGAGGTCGAGCGAGGTCTGATCGAGCAGGAACGCTCGCACCCGCGCCGCGACTCCGGTCCGATGTAGACGTTCCGCGCGGAGACGTTCGCATTGGGCAGCCATGAGTTTCGCCGTGTGCCGGTTCGCCATCGGCGGCACCCGGTCGAGATAGGACGCGTCGAACACGAGCTCGGTGCGCGGCCGGTCGAACGACACGGGCACCCGGAAGTAGTCGTGATACACCGCCGGGGCCGCCGCGGCCCATGCGGGAAAGGCGAACCGGACCTCGCGCAGGGGCACGCGAGGCGCACCGGGGAACAGTTCGCGTTGGATCTGCACGGTCGCGGCCACGTCCCGCTCGACGGCGAACCGCCGCACATCCGGTGGCACGTCATCGGCCTCCATCGCCAGCACGTAGTCACCGTGGTCGCCGACGTGGGCCGTCATCGTGGAGAACGCGAACGTCAGCAGGGCATAGCGCAGGCCCTGCTGCACGGTCTCGTGGACCGACGAGCACGCGGCGAGCAGATAGCCGAAGTGTCCGTAGGCGGTCAGGTGGTATCGCGCGCCCAGTTCGACGCCGAGACCCGGACGGTCGTCGAAGGCCTCGACCAGATTGCGGATGACGGTCAGTTCCTGGTGCGCCTCGATCAGTTCGACCGGATCGGGCAGCAGTTCCGGGTCGATCCGTGACCCGCGGAGGAGGTCGCCGGGCGGGCAGCCGTGCTCGGCCGCCCAGTCGAGCAGGATCGACACCCCCACCATCGTGCGCGGGTGGTCCCAGGAGTCGGCGATCGCGGCGATGACGCGGTTGGAGTCCTCCGGGGCCGGCATGCGGCGTGTGGCGGCGGGCGGTCCCGCGATCGGCGGGACCGCGTCGGCGGCGACGCCGGACTCCATCTGGCCAGTTTCGCCGAGCCGTGACACGGCCGTCAACACGTCCGGACTCCCAGGTCGCGCGGCATGTCCCGGTCCGTGTTCACCGCTGCCCCGATCCGGACGGTGGCCGGAACGGTCGGGTTGTGGCCGCGACGGCGCTATGGCGGTGAGCCGCCGTGCTCGTACGTTGATCCGTGACCGGCGTCACAGTGCTGTGGCCGGCTGGTTCGCGGTCGCACCGGACCGGATGACGCACCTGTTCATCGGCGCACAGGAGGCATCGCATGAAGGTGAAGGCGGCAGTTCTCGAGGAGATCGGCGCCCCGTGGCGGATCTCCGACATCGATCTCGGCGACCCGGTGGCCGGTGAGGTGCAGGTGTGCCTCGCCGCGTCGGGTCTGTGCCATTCCGATGCCCACCTCGTCTCGGGCGCCAGCCCCGCGGCGTTCCTTCCCGTCGTGGGCGGACACGAAGGTGCCGGGGTGGTCACCAAGGTGGGGCCCGGCGTGCGCGGACTGGAGGAGGGCGATCACGTCGTGCTCGCGTTCATCCCCGCGTGCGGGACGTGCCCGGCGTGCGCGTCGGGGCTGCAGAACCTGTGCGACGAGGGTGCCGGTCTGCTGACGGGCAGGTCGATCGCCGACGGCACGTTCCGGGTGCACGTCGGTGGTCGTCCGGCGGTGCAGATGTGCCTGCTGGGCACGTTCTCGCCGTACGTCACGGTCAACCAGGCGTCCGTGGTGAAGATCGAGAAGGACGTACCGCTCGACAAGGCCGCCCTGCTCGGGTGCGGGGTGTCGACGGGATGGGGATCGGCCACGGAGATCGGCAACACGCGCCCCGGCGACACCGTGGTCGTCATGGGCGTCGGCGGGGTCGGCATCAACGCGGTGCAGGGCGCCGCGTTCGCCGGGGCGCGGCACGTGATCGCCGTCGACCCGGTGGAGTACAAGCGCAAGATGGCGATGCACTTCGGGGCCACGCACACGTACGCCTCCGTCGAGGAGGCCACCGAGGAGCTGCCCGACCTGACGTGGGGGCGTAACGCCGAGCTGGTCGTCATCACCGTCGGCGAGATCCGCGGCGAACACATCCAGCAGGCGCTGGGCATGACCGCCAAGGGCGGCCAGGTCGTCGTCACCGGCATGGGCGACTTCCGTGATCTCGACGTCCAGCTGAACCTCTTCGAACTCACCCTCATGCAGAAACGGGTGCAGGGAGCCATCTTCGGCGGCATCGGACCACGCGAGCAGATCCCGAAATTGCTGCAGCTGTACCGCGCGGGCCACCTCAAACTCGACGAACTCGTGTCGACGACCTACCGACTCGAGGACATCAACCAGGGGTACCAGGACCTCGCCGACGGCAAGAACCTGCGCGGAATCATCACCTTCTCCGACTCCGACCACTGAGGACACCGACCACTGAGTGGACACCGCTGACCGAGGACACCGAGGAGTAGCCATGCCTTTGGACACCGCGTCGCAGGCCTTTCTCGCGCAGCTGGCCGAGTCCGGGACGCCCCCGATCCACGAGTCGACGCCGGCGATCGCGCGGATGAGCGGCCCGATCTTCGCCGGCATGAGCGGGCCGGGTCCGGACGTGGCCCGGGTGCGCAACGTCAAGCTCGACGGCGGGGACGGCGGAACGTTCCGCGTGCGCGTACTGGAACCGCACGGCACGCCGCAGGCCGTCATCGTGTACTTCCACGGCGGCGGGTGGGTGATCGGCGACATCGATCTGCAGTACGACCACGTCGGCCGCCGGTTGGCGACCGAGACCTCGTCCACCGTCGTGCTCGTCAACTACCGCAAGGCACCGGAACACCCGTTTCCGGCCGCCGTCGAGGACAGCTACACGGGACTGCGATGGGCGGCAGCCCACGCCGACGAGATCGCACCGCCGGGGGCGCCGCTGATCGTGGCGGGCGACAGTGCGGGCGGAAACCTCGCAGCGGTGATGACCCTGCGCGCTCGTGACCACGGCGGACCGGACATCGACTACCAGGCACTCGTCTACCCGGTAACCGACTGTGACTTCGACACGTCGTCCTATGTGGACCCGGAGAACCAGCTGTTGCTGAACAGGGAGACGATGCGCTGGTTCTGGAACCACTATCTACCCGACGAACGGGCCCGCACGAAGCCGGAGGCCTCACCGTTACGGGCGGCCGAGCACGCCGGACTGCCACCCGCGCTGGTGTACGTCGCCAGGTACGACCCGCTGCACGACGAGGGCGTCGCCTACGCACGCGCACTCGAGCGGGCCGGCGTCCCCGTCGCGCTCGAGGAGGCCGCCGACCAGATGCACGCCTTCTTCCAGATGGCCGCCATCTTGCCCGGCTACGAGGCCGGTGTCCGCCTGGTGTCGCGGCACATCAACGAGTTCGTCGCCGAACACGGAAAGGTGGGTGCAGTGCAGTGACCGAACGGGTCGACCACGACGTCGTCGTCATCGGAGCGGGCTTCGCCGGGTTGTACCAGCTGATCAGGCTCCGCGAGCTCGGCTACGACGTGCGCGTGCTCGAGGCCGGCGACGACGTCGGCGGCACGTGGTACTGGAACCGGTACCCGGGTGCGCGATGCGACATCGAGTCGATCGAGTACTCCTACTCGTTCGACGAAGCCCTGGAGCAGGAGTGGAACTGGAGCGAACGGTACGCGTCGCAACCGGAGATCCTGGAGTACATCCGGCACGTCGCGGACCGCTACGACCTGCGCCGCGACATCGAGTTCGGCACCACCGTGGAATCCCTGGCCTGGGACGACGAGGCCGAACGGTGGATCGTGACCGGCGCCGACGGCCGGCAGCGCAGCGCGCGGTACGTCGTCGCGGCCACCGGATGCCTGTCGGTGCCCTCCCGGCCCGAGTTCGACGGGATGGCGGATTTCTCGGGCGAGCTGTACTGGACGTCGCGGTGGCCGCACGACGGCGTCGACCTCGAAGGCAAGCGGGTCGCGGTGATCGGAACCGGGTCGTCGGGGTTGCAGACGATCACGGAGATCGCTCCCGTCGTGGGGTCGTTGACCGTCTATCAGCGGACGCCGTCGTACGCCGTGCCCGCCCACAACGGCCCCGCGGCGCCGCGGCTGGAACAGGTGAAACCGGCGTATCCGGCGTTCCGCGAGGAGAGCAGGCTCGCGCGGCTCGGCTTCCACTGCGACGAGGAGGGCGCGGGCTACTACGCCGAGACCGACGGCGCCGACGTGACCAGGGAACTGGACCGGCGATGGTCGGACGGCGGGTTGTGCTTCACGCAGGCGTTCCGCGACGTGCTGTTCGACGTGAAGGCCAACGAGACGCTCGCCGACTACGTGCGCGACCGCATCCGCGAGAAGGTGCGTGATCCGGAGACCGCCGAGAAACTCATCCCGCGGTCCTACCCGATCGGCGCGAAACGCATGTGTGTCGACACCGGCTACTTCGAGGTCTACAACCTGCCCACGGTGTCGCTTGTGGACATCGGGCAGGAGCCGATCCACCGGTTCACCGAACGGGGAATTCGCTCGGGCGAGACGGAGCGGGAGTTCGACGTGATCATCATGGCGACCGGCTTCGACGCGATGACCGGCGCGCTGTTGGCGATGGACGTACGCAACGGCAGCCGGACGTTGCGGGAGAAGTGGGAGGCGGGACCGCGCACCTACCTCGGTCTCATGACGGAGGGATTCCCGAACCTGTTCATGATCACCGGACCGCAGAGTCCGTCGGTGCTGTCGAACATGATGACGTCCATCGAGTACCACGTCGACTGGGTGACGCGGGCGCTCGAACACCTGCGATCCCGTGGGCTGCACCGGATGGAACCGGATCGTGCGGCCGAGGACAACTGGGTGAACACGACGAACGACATCGGCGATCTGACGCTCATGCCACGGGCGGCCTCGTGGTACATGGGCGCGAACATCCCGGGCAAACAACGGGTGTTCATGCCGTTCGTCGGAGGGGTGGGGACGTACAAGCAGATCGGCGACGGCGTGGCGGTCGCCGGCTACCACGGGTTCGAACTGGCCTGAGCAACCCGCGGCTCACGCCGTGAACGGCTCCGCCTCGCCGGAACGGCCGCCGCGGTGCGGGGCACGCCTGCGCGCGCCCCGCACCGGCGGTCAGTGGACGGGAGCGCCACCGTCGGCGTGTGCCTTCTCCTTGCTGAGGAACAGCGACGTCACGACGGCGGCCAGACCGATGACACCGGCGACCATGAAGGCGACCCGCAGCCCGTCGGAATCGGGTCCGGGAGCGCCGGCCGCGCTGCCGACCGCGGCGACCGTCACGAACACCGCCGTGCCGAACGCGCCCGCCACCTGCTGCAGGGTCGCGAGAATGGCGCTGCCGTGCGAGTGCAGATGCTCGGTCAGTGACCCGAGAGCCTGGGTCATCAGCGGCGTCATCATCAGGCCGAGGCCGGTCATCATGATCACGTGGTAGACGACCACGGTCACCATGGACGAATCGGGCCCGAGCGTCGTGTACAGCCAGAGACCGCCCGCCATGGCGATCGTCCCGGGAATCACCAGCGGCCGTGGCCCCACCCGGTCGTACAGCGCACCGACCGGACGGCCGAGCAGGCCCAGCACGAGTCCACCGGGCAGGACGGCCAGGCCGCTCTCGAACGTCGACGCGCCGATGACGGTCTGCAGGTACAGCGGCAGCAGGATCGACGCCACGCCGAGCAGGCACATGAACAACAGGCCGGTCAGCGTGAGCGAGACGACGAAGTCGCGGATCGTGAACGGACGCAGGTCGAGCAGCGCCCGGTCGGCGCGCTGGAGGGAGAGCTGCCTGCGCACGAACACCACCAGGGCGGCGGCGCCGACGACGATCGGCAGCCACGGCGGCACGAGGTGTGCCCCGCCGCCACTCTCGCCGATCGACGACAGTCCGTAGAGCAGTCCGCCGAACCCGAGCGCCGACAGGATCACCGACAGTACGTCCAACGGCACCCGGCGTGTCTCACTGTGCAGCTGCAACCACTTCGCACCGATCAACAGCGCCGCGACCGACAGCGGGAGCACGAGCCAGAACATCCAGCGCCAGCCCAGGCCGGACAGGATCGCCCCGCCGATCGTGGGGCCCAGTGCGGGCGCGACCGCGATCACGATGCCGATGGTGCCCATCGTCGAACCGCGGCGTTCCTCGGGCACGAGGCGCATGACCGACGTCATGAGCAACGGGATCATCACCGCGGTGCCGCACGCCTGGATCACGCGACCGGCCAGCAGTACGGCGAACACCGGCGCCAGTGCCGACACGAGCGTGCCCGTACTGAACAGCGTCAACGACGTCAGGAACACCTGCCGCGGCGTGTAGCGCTCCAGCAGGAACCCGGTGATCGGGATGATGACCGCCATCGTCAGCAGGAAGCCGCTGGTCAACCACTGGGCGGTCGTCGTCGCGACGTGCAGCTCGGTGCTGAGGTCGCGCAGCGCCACGCTCAGGATCGTCTCGTTGAGGATCATGACGAAGGCGGACGCCACCAGCATGCCGATCAGCAACATCGCCTTCGGCTCCGCGGTGTTCCGATCATGCTGCCCAGGTTCGTCCGACCGTGCGTCGGCGTGGGCAGTGTCTGTCATGGGTCCCCCTTCGTGAACGGAGTGAACGGTGCCGACCCCACGAGCGCTGTGGTGCGGCCGCGGGCGCGCGTCGACCCGACGCCCTGGAGGCTCCAACGCGCGGAAGGTCGAAACTATGCCCGCCGTTCGACGCGGCAAACGTACGGCGTACGGCGAACGACGGCGCGACAAGGCCGCGGCGTCGTTCCTGGATGAGTCTAGGTTGGCACACCGACGGTTTGGCGAGCCAGCCGGTTTCGCGGTACGCGAAGTTCGGTGACCTGTGTCTCATTCGCGGCGTACGTCACGAGAGGTCCCGCGAGGGGTCCACAGTGGAGCTTCTGCGGCATTCGGGTGTCTTGCCCGGCCGCACCCGCGGTGCTAAGAATCGCGCATGACGGTGACTTCACGGTGGAAACGGGTCGTGTCCGGGCTTGTCGCGGTCGTCGCACTCGGTGCGGCACACGCCGGTACGGCGGCGGCCGACGGGATCAACGGCGACGGTACGAGCGGCGACAGGACGAGTGGCGACGCAGTAGGGGAGCGGCACGCCGATCGCGCTCCGGAGTCGTTCGTCGCGCTCAGTGACGTCGACCCGACGATCCTGCATGACATCCGTTACGTCACCCACCACAACTTCGTCGGCAGGCCGGTCCGCGGCTACCAGGAACCGTTGTGCCTGCTGACCGACGAGACCGCCCAGGCCCTCCGCCGCGCCCAGCAGGCAGCCCTGTCCCGCGGCTACACCCTCAAGGTCTACGACTGCTTCCGCCCGCAGCGATCCGTCGACGACTTCGTCCGCTGGGCCCAGCAGGACGGCAACGACCGCATGCGCGCCGAGTTCTACCCGCGCATCGACAAGTCCCGGCTCTTCCCCGAGGGATACATCGCCGAACAATCCGGGCACAGCCGCGGCAGCACCGTCGACCTCACCCTCGTCGAACTGCCCGCCACACCCCAACGTCCCTACGTCCCCGGCGAACCGCTCACCGAATGCTTCGCACCCCACGACGAACGGTTCCCCGACAACTCCATCGACATGGGCACCGGCTTCGACTGCTTCGACGACACCGCAGCCACCGAATCCCCCGACGTCACCGACGAGGTCCGCGACAACCGCTTCCTCCTCCGCGACATCATGGCTGACGCCGGCTTCGACGACTACCCCGTCGAATGGTGGCACTTCACCCTCTCCGACGAGCCCTACCCCGACACCTATTTCGACTTTCCCGTGTCCCGGAAATCTCTGAGTCGGTGATCGACTGATGTGATTGGGGCGGCTGGGCAGGTCTCTGGGATGGCGTTTTTCCGCTTCGCACCATTCCGTCGAACCTGGCTTTTTGTTTATCACGCTGCAGGCAGGGCGCAAGGTTGGGTTTTGGGTGTTCCGTTGGGGTGGTTTGTTGCGCCCTGCCTGCAGCGTGATGGTTTGGGGCCAGGTCGACGGGATGGCGCTTCGCTTACCGGGGGCGACTCTATTGGGTGATGGTGGGTCGCCAGTGTGTTCGGTAATGTTTTAAGCGTGAATGGTTCTGGGGGAATTTCTGATACCGCCGCCTCGGTGCGGTCTCGGCGGGCTCGGGTTGATGCTGACGAGATGGTGTTTCTTGCTTCTTTGGTTTCTGATGAGGGGGAGTGGCGGGGGTTGGCTGAGGAGTTGGCGCCTTCGCTTCGGGTGTCGCCTTTAGAGGTGGAGAGGCGGATCCGTAATGCCGTCGACTTGTCTCGGCGGATGCAGGTGGATGCGTTGTTGAGCGACAAGCTCGCCTCGGCTCCCGCCACGTCGTGGCAGCCTCGGAATTTGGCCCAGCACGCGGCTCGACTGGTCGAGAAGGTCGATCCGGGTGGGCAGGCGGAGCGGGCTCGGATGGCCCGGGCTGGGCGGCGGGTGGAGCTTGATCACGGGCCCAACGCGCAATCCCGACTCACCGCCGAGCTGCCCTCCGAGGTCGCTTCCGCCTGCTATGCCCGTGTTGATGCGATGGCA
>NZ_JOIJ01000002.1 GCF_000719975.1 Prauserella rugosa | reverse complement strand
CCGACACGGAGACACCCAACGACCCCATCCTCGAACTCAGCGCCTAACAACCCCAGAGAAGGACAACGCAGCACTACACCACCACAAGGGACTTGACCGGCCAGGAGCGACCTTTACGATGTGATCCTCGGATGGCGCGGGGCACTGATCGTCGTGAGCCACGATGTCACTCTCCTCGATCTCATGGAGGATACCGCTGAACTACGCACTGGTTCGTTGACCGTGTTCGGCGGAAACTACAGCACCTATCGACAGCACGTGGAGCAGGAACAGGCGGCGGTCGAACAGGCGCGTCGCACAGCGGAGCAGAAGGTCAAGACCGAGGAGAAACAGCGGATCGAGGCGCAGACCAAGCTCGCCCGGCGTGCCCGGTATGCGCGCACGGACTCCGCGAACAAGCGCAAGCCGAAGATCGTCATGAACCAGCGCAAGACCGAAGCCCAGGTCTCCGCAGGCAAGCTCCGCGGAGAGCTTGACGAGAAGGTCGAGGCTGCGCGACGTGAGGCCGAGCAGCAAGCCGCACGGCTCCGGGACGATGCCCACATCAAGATCGACTTACCCGACCCCGAAGTCCCCGCCGCACGGCGCTTGGCGGAACTGCATGATGGCCGCGGCCTCAGATTCGTCGTGCAGGGCCCGGAGCGGGTCGCGCTGACCGGCCGCAACGGCATCGGAAAGACGCGCCTTCTCCGCACTCTGGTCCATCCGCAGAGCGTCGCCCACGGGGCAGCGCGGGCGACGAGATGCACGGATCGCATTGGCTACCTGCCTCAGCGGCTCGACCATTTGAACGAGGACCGAAGCATCCTCGACACGGTACGCGCCGCAGCGCCCCGTGCGCTGGAGGGGGACCTCCGCGCGAATCTCGCTCGCTTCCTCTTCCGGGCGGATGCCGTCCATCGCCGGGTGGCCGATCTCTCCGGCGGCGAACGTTTCCGCGTCGCCCTCGCGACGCTCCTCCTCGCTGAACCCGCGCATCAGCTTCTCGTGCTTGACGAACCGACCAACAACCTGGATCTGGGCAGCATCGATGAACTCGTCTCCGCGCTGGAGGCCTATCGCGGCGGCCTCATCGTCGTCAGCCATGACGACGCCTTCCTCGCCCGCCTACGCATCGACACCTGGATCACGCTCGACGAGAACGGGTTGACCCGAGGTTTTGACGTCCGCACTTCCTAGGGAGGAGCGTAGAATCAAGGCGTGTCGCCCGCCTGCCGGTGAGGAGCCAACGGCCCTTCGTCGCGAGTGGCACGCTGAGGGCACGAACCGTGGATGAGGTTGCGCAAGCCGCCCCGGTTCCGAGCCTTCTCGCCAGCAGAGACAAGGGCTGGCCGTCCCGAGGCTCTCGCCGTCCGGCGAGAACTGGGACTACTACCTCGGCGATTTCGCCACGGCGTTCTCCATGGAGTGCGCGCGGGGCGGGGGAGTGATCAGCGCCGACGACTTCCACGCCTACGAGCCGCGCTGGTACGAACCAGTGCGCGGAACCTATCGAGGCATGGAGGTGGTGGCCTCGGCTCCGCCGGACGATGGCGGTGCCCAACTGATCGATGCGCTGGCGCTCCTGGAAGCTCGCGACGTGGCTGCGATGGGGCCGGCGACGGAGTCGGCGGAGACGCTGGAACTGCTCGCAGACGTGCACAACCAGGTCTACTATGCGCCGGCGCGCGCAGGCCGGAATGCGGCGTCGGGCATGGTGGACCGGCCGGGTAGCGGTCCTGTGCCGTCCCCGGGGACGATTCACGTCACGGTCGTGGACGAGCAGCGGAACGTCGCGTCACTCACGCATTCGCATATGGCCTCCCCGTGGGTGAACGGGCTGTTCGCCGAGGGCACGCAGTTGTCCGCAGGAGGATCGTTCTTTCAACGCGGTATGCCCGCACTCGGTGAACGGGCGACGGTGTATCTCGCTCCGAATATGGTGTTGGCGCACGGTCGCCCCGTGCTTGCCTCCGGTTCGCCGTCGGTGTCTCTGGTGGCGTGCGTTCTGCAGAGCCTGGTGCACGTCATCGATTTCGGGCTGCCGATCGAGGAGGTCGTCGCTATGCCGCGCTTCGGTGCGCGGCCGCACGAGCCCGAGCACGGGTGGCTGCCCGGCGTCACGCTCGAGCACGGATTCCCGGCTGCGGTCGATGCGGAGTTCCGTCGTCGGTGGACGGCTCGCGGGGGATGGCTCGCCGATCTCGGTCCGTGGCACTCGCTGACCGGGAACTTCGACGGCGTCACGATCGACCCCGGCTCCGGAGTTCTCCGCGCTTGCGCGGATCCGAGGAGGAACGGCGCCGCGGAAGCGTTCTGACGGCCGCGCCGAGGGAGTTCCTCGCCGACCGCCGCAGCCACCCCGCAACGAGAAAGTCCCCACCCCGGCTTCCCGGGATGGGGACTTTGTTGGTGCGCGATACTGGGATCGAACCAGTGACCTCTACCGTGTCAAGGTAGCGCTCTCCCGCTGAGCTAATCGCGCGAGGCGGCGGCGGGAATCGAACCCGCGTACAGGGCTTTGCAGGCCCTTGCCTGAACCACTCGGCCACGCCGCCGCATATGTGAATCGGGCATTCGCCTGATCCAACTGCGGGTAGCCGCCGCAGTCGAGCGGACGACGGGACTCGAACCCGCGACCCTCACCTTGGCAAGGTGATGCGCTACCAGCTGCGCTACGTCCGCATTTTTCCGGCCCCGGAGGCAACTCCCTGAGGTGTTTCCCCGTCGCCGTGGTGTGTGAAGAACTGTACCGGCCCCGGCATCGGGCCCTGCACGGGGGGTCGCTTTCTGTCACGACCCCACCGCGGCGGCCGGTGTGATCAGCCCAAATCGTTGGGGATGAGCCGCGTCAGCGCCTCGTCGACGTCCACCCACAGGTGTTCGTTGCCCGGCAGCACCACGTCGTAGGTCCGGTCGAGGAAGTCGGCGAGCTCCTCGGCGGACGCCTCGAACATCGCGTGCCCGGACGGTGAGGTGAGCTCGATCAGCACCGATTCGGGATCCTCGGTGGACGGCCGGATGTGCACGTCGCCGTCCCCGGCGTCGGCGAGCAGGCCGTCGGCGATCAGATCGCGCGCGAACACCCATTCGACCCAGCCGGCTCTGCCCGTGCGGAACGCCGCGATGACGGCGTAGGGGTCCTGGGTGTCGTACCGGAGCTCCACCTTCACCGGAACGGGAGGCGTTTTCGGTGCCAGCAGGTCGAAGACCGCGTTGGACCGGAGCGTCACGTGATCGTTTCGCATGGTCGTACCCTTCTGCTCCCTTCCCGGCCGGTCGGCCGAGGCTTGACTGTGAGACGCAGCCGGAGCCCGATTCGCTCGCGGTGATCGCTGAGACCACTCGGACGAGTTAGCGGGTGTAGCGCCCGTCACCTCCGGTCAGCCTCGGCCGCGCTTCCGCGACCGCGTGTGTCGCACACGTCCGTACATACTGGCCGGTTTACTTCCTCCGCGATAGGACCGGGATCGCCCGTGTTGTCCACGACATAGGCCCGCGCGGCGCGTTCGGCGCCGACACGGTGCCGTTGTCCAGCCTCTTCTACGGAGCGTTTCCGCACGTATGCGCACCGTGTGGGTCGAAGGACCACCCGTTTGTCGGCGGCCTAACGGCGTCCGCTACAGTTGATCGCACAACAGCACAGAGCGCGATTAGCTCAGCGGGAGAGCGCTTCGTTCACACCGAAGAGGTCACTGGTTCGATCCCAGTATCGCGCACCCCACGAAAGCGCACCTGCGACAGCGGGTGCGCTTTCTTCGTGTTCACGCATCGCTGGGGGTGGACCGGAAGTCGACGGACACAGCTCCTGCGCTGGTCGTTCCAGTTTCAACGATGAGCTGCCGCGAGGTATGCCGTCGAGGTGATGTGACGCGCGGCACGAGGCGCTCCAGGAAGTTGTCAAGGGCTCAACTATGTTGTGCTCGGTAGATCGACCACCGACGGAAAGGCGACGGCGACATGACCTCCTCCACGACCGACTCCGTGCTCGAGCTGCAGGCCGAGGCGCAGAACCTGCTGTTCCGCGAGGCGCGCACGGCCAACACGTTCAGCTCCGAGCCCGTCGCCGACGAGCAGCTGCGGGCCATCTACGACCTGGTGAAGTGGGCGCCGACGTCCATGAACAACCAGCCGCTGCGCGCGCTCGTCGTGCGCACCGACGACGCCAAACAGCGTCTCCTCAAGCACATGGCCGAGGGCAACCGCCCGAAGACCGAGGCTGCGCCGGTCACCGTCGTGCTCGCCGCCGACGCGGACTTCCACGAGAACCTGCCCACCGTCTTCCCGCACGCGCCCGGCGCGAAGGACATGTTCAGCGACCCCGCAGGCCGCGAGCAGGTCTCGAAGCTCAACGCGTCCCTGCAGGTCGGCTACTTCATCCTCGGCGTGCGCGCCGCGGGGCTCGCCGCGGGTCCGATGACCGGGTTCGACGCCGCGGGGATCGACGCCGAGTTCTTCACCGACAAGCCGTGGAAGTCCCTCGTCGTGGTGAACATCGGCAAGCCGGGCGAGAACGCCTGGCAGCAGCGCCTGCCGCGGCTGGACTACGACGAGGTCGTCGCCACCGTCTGAGCGGGCCGGAGAACGTGCGGGCGGCGAACCGGCGGCCGCGGCCCGGTGGCTAGCATTGACCCAGCAAGTACCTGTGTTAATGCGCTTTCGAGGAGTTCACCGTGTCGCAGCCGTCGTTCGTCGCCGCCGAAACCACCGGACGCGTGGTGGTGCCGGCGGGCACTACGGCGGGTGCCGCGGTGCGCGAGGCAGGCCTGCCGAGCAAGGGGCCGGACGCGATCGTCGTCGTGCGCGACGCCGAAGGGCAGCTGCGCGACCTGGCGTGGGCGCCCGAGGTGGACGTCGAGGTCGAGCCCGTCGCCGCCGACACCGAGGACGGCCGGAGCGTCATCCGGCACTCCGCCGCCCACGTGCTCGCCCAGGCCGTGCAGCAGCAGTTCCCCGAGGCCAAGCTCGGTATCGGCCCGCCGGTCAAGGACGGCTTCTACTACGACTTCGCCGTCGACACCCCGTTCACTCCCGAGGACCTGCAGGCGCTGGAGAAGCGCATGAAGCAGATCATCAAGGGTGCCCAGCAGTTCTCTCGGCGGCGCGTCGACTCGATCGAGGCGGCGAAGGAAGAGCTCGCCGACGAGCCGTTCAAACTCGAGCTGGTCGACCTGAAGTCCGGCGACGACAGTGGCGACACCGTCGACACCTCCGAGGTGATGGAGGTCGGCGGCGGCGAGCTGACGATCTACGACAACCTCGACCCGCGCAGCAAGGAACGGGTCTGGGGCGACCTCTGCCGGGGTCCGCACGTGCCCACCACCAAATACATCCCGGCGTTCAAGCTCACCCGCACGGCCGCCGCCTACTGGCGCGGGGACCAGGCCAACCAGCAGCTGCAGCGCATCTACGGAACGGCGTGGGAATCCCAGGAGAAGCTCGACGAGTACATCGAGCGGCTCGCCGAGGCCGAACGGCGCGATCACCGCAAACTGGGCGCCGAGCTCGACCTGTTCTCGTTCCCCGACGAGATCGGTTCGGGTCTGCCGGTGTTCCACCCCAAGGGCGGCATCATCAAGCGGGAGATGGAGGACTACGTCCGCCAGCGCCACATCGACGAGGGCTTCGAGTACGTCGGCACCCCGCACATCTCGCACGAGCAGC
Source organism: Prauserella rugosa (assembly GCF_000719975.1). Taxonomy (GTDB): domain Bacteria; phylum Actinomycetota; class Actinomycetes; order Mycobacteriales; family Pseudonocardiaceae; genus Prauserella; species Prauserella rugosa. The sequence continues at coordinate 518,873 of NZ_JOIJ01000002.1, read as the reverse complement.
TGTTCCACACCTCGGGTCACCTGCCGTACTACGCGGACACCATGTTCCCGCCGATGGAGTTCGACGGGTACCAGTATCGCCTCAAGGCGATGAACTGCCCGATGCACAACCTCATCTACCGCTCGCGCGGACGGTCCTACCGGGAGCTTCCGCTGCGGCTGTTCGAGTTCGGGCACGTGTACCGGTACGAGAAGTCCGGGGTCATCCAGGGACTGACCCGCGTGCGCGGATTCGCGCAGGACGACTCGCACAGCTACTGCACCAAGGAACAGGCACCCGACGAAGTCAAGCACCTGCTGCACTTCATGCTGTCGGTGCTGCGCGATTTCGGCATGGATGACTTCTACCTGGAGATGTCCACGCGGGACGAGTCCAAACCGGACAAGTTCGCCGGATCCGACGCCGACTGGGCCGAAGCGACGGCCGTGCTCGAGCAGGTGGCGCACGACACCGGCCTGGAACTCGTGGCCGACCCCGGTGGTGCGGCGTTCTACGGCCCCAAGATCTCCGTGCAGGCCAAGGACGCGATCGGCCGGACTTGGCAGATGGGCACGGTGCAGTACGACTTCAACCAGCCCGAGGGCTTCGAGCTGGAGTACCAGGCGGCCGACGGCGAGCGGAAGCGGCCGATCATGATTCACTCGGCGAAGTTCGGCTCCATCGAGCGGTTCTTCGGTGTCCTCACCGAGCACTACGCGGGTGCGTTCCCCGCGTGGCTCGCGCCGGTCCAGGTGGTGGGGATCCCGATCGCCGGCGAGCACGTCGAGCACCTGCGCGGCGTCGAGAAGGCATTGCGGGCCAAGGGAATCCGCGTCGAGGTCGACACCAGCGACGACCGGATGCAGAAGAAGATCCGCACCCACACCACCCAGAAGGTGCCGTTCCTGTTGCTCGCGGGCGGCAAGGACGTCGAGGCGGGCGCGGTGTCGTTCCGGTTCCGCGACGGCACGCAGATCAACGGCGTGCCGACGGACCGTGCGGTCCAGGTCATCGCGGACTGGGTCGCGCGCAGGGAGAACACCTCGCCGACGGCGGAGGCCGTGGAGGTCCACGTTGGACAGTGAGTGCCGTGGACGGTGACGCCGCGGCGGGGAACGGCGACACGTCCCTCGTCGGCCAGGACGGTGTCGGGGTTCCGGACCAGCTTCAGCGACTCTGGACCCCGCACCGGATGGCGTACATCAAAGGCGAGAACAAGCCCGAGCACGATCGCGAGCACGGGTGCCCGTTCTGCCGGCTCGTCGGAATGCCCGACGACGAGGCGCTGATCGTCGCGCGCGGGAGCAGCGTCTACGCGGTCCTGAACCTGTATCCGTACAACCCGGGCCACCTCATGGTCGTGCCGTATCGCCACGTGGCCGACTACACCGAGCTCACCACCGCCGAGACGGCCGAACTCGCCGAGTTCACCCAGCACGCCATGACGGTCGTGCGGACGGTGTCCGACGCGCACGGCTTCAACATCGGGATGAACCAGGGCGTGATCGCCGGGGCGGGCATCGCCGCGCATCTGCACCAGCACGTGGTGCCGCGCTGGGGTGGCGACGCCAACTTCATGCCCGTCGTCGGCCAGACGAAGGTGCTGCCCCAGCTGCTCGGCCAGACCCGGCAGCTGCTCGCCGACGCCTGGTGAGCGGTGCCGTGACACGCGAAGGCCGCGCCTGCTCGGGGACATCCAGCAGGCGCGGCCTTGGCTCACCGGTTTCCCGTTGCCGGGACTCGGATACGGGGCCGAGGCGGCGTCTCAGTTGTCGAGGACGGCCTCGATGTCGAGGACGATCTTGACCTTGTCGGCCACGACGGCGGTCGGGAACTGGGTCGCGACCTCGAAGTCGCTGCGGTTGATCTCGGTGGAGGCCTCGACACCGATGACCTTGCTGCCCTCGCTCATGCCGTCGCCGAAGCCACCCAGCTCGGCGTTCAGCGACACCGGCTTGGTGACGCCGTGCAGGGTCAGCTCACCGTCGATGACGTAGCCGTCGCCCTCGGGGCGAACACCGGTCGAGCGGAACTCGAGCGTCGGGAACTTCTCGACGTCGAGGAACTCCTCGCCCTTGACGTGGGCGTCGCGCTGCTCGTTCTTGGTGTAGATGCTGTCGGCCTTGATGGTGGCGTTGACCGACGAGTCGGCGAAGGTCTCACCGGTGGTGATCTTGCCCTCGAAGTCGGTGAACTGGCCGCGCACCTTGGACACGCCGAGGTGGCGGGTGATGAACGTGACCTCGGAGTGGACGGGGTCGATGGTCCAGGTGCCGACGATGTACCCGGGGATCTGGGTGGGTGCGCTCATGGCGTTCTCCTCGTGTCTCACGGTGTTGTGTGGAGAGTGCGGTGACCCCGCATGGTTGAGCTCTCAACTACGACTGTAACGCATATTGGTTGAGCGTTCAACCGGGGGTATGATGGCCGTATGGACGAACCGCGATGGCTGAGTGACGAGGAGCAGCGCGTCTGGCGTGCGTTCCGGGAGGCCGTCGGCATGCTCAACGCCCACACGGAGACACAACTCCAGCGTGAGGCCGGAATGCCGCAGGCGTACTACGAAGTGCTCGTCGAACTCTCGGAAGCACCTGATCAGGCGATGCGCATGAGCGACCTCGCCGTCGCGACCCGCTCGTCCCGGAGCAGGCTGTCGCACGCGGTCTCGAAGATGGAGGCCAAGGGCTGGGTGCGGCGGGAGGCGTGCCCGACCGACAAGCGCGGCGCGTTCGCGCACCTGACCGAGGAGGGGTTCACCGCCATCAAGGCGGCCGCGCCGGGCCACGTCGAAGCGGTCCGGACTGCCGTGTTCGACCAGTTGACCTCCGAGCAGGTTCGCCAGCTCGGTGAGATCAGCCTCGCCATCCAGAACGGGCTCATGCCGCGCTGTCCCGAGGTCGAACGCCGCCTTGTCGAGGACGACCTGGGCGAGGTCGCCGAAGGTGCGGTGGGCGACGCGGCCGACGGGAATGCCGGGGAGGCAACCGCGCACGGAGTGTCGACGGCCACACGCGCCTGACGTCCCGGCGCGTACCGGGGTATCCGTCCCGGCGGCCGTCAGGGCAAGTCGATAGGGTTCCTTCGGCACACCAGATCACCTGTCCGTGAACGACCCTGTCCCCGAACCGCTCGCCGCCCCGTAGGACCAGATGCTCAATATCTTCGCGCGCGCCTCGGTATCCCGCGTCACCGATCCGATCGGTGCTGCGCTGGTGCGGATCGGGCTCACGCCCAACGCCATGACGCTCATCGGCACGACCGGTGCGTTGGTGTGCGCGCTCGCGTTCTTCCCCTCCGGGATGCTGCTGTGGGGCACGTTCACGGTCTGGGGCTTCGTCATGCTCGACCTGCTGGACGGCGCCATGGCCCGGGCGCGCGGCAGCACGCCGTTCGGCGCGGTGCTCGACGCGACGTGTGACCGGCTCGTCGACGGTGCCCTGTTCGCCGCGATCGCCTGGTGGGCCTTCGCCGTCGAGGGCAACGAGCGGATCGCCGTCGCCGCGCTGATCTCGCTGGTGCTGGCGCAGGTGATCTCGTACGTCAAGGCGCGGGCCGAGGCGTCCGGGTTCACCTCGGCCGACGGTGGGCTCGTCGAACGTGCGGAACGGTTGATCATCGCCCTCGTCGGCACCGGACTGCAGGGGCTCGGCGTCTCGTTCGCCGTCGAGGTGTCGCAGTGGCTGCTGGTCGCGCTCTCGGCGATCACGTTCCTCCAGCGCATCGTCGGTGTCGCCCACTCTGCACGGGAGCCGCGGTCGTGAGTGGCCTCGCGGGACGCCTCGTCGACGCCGGTTACGCCGCCGGCTGGCGACTGGTGCCCAAACTGCCCACGAAGGCGGCAGGCGTCGCCTTCTGGGCGGCGGCCGATCTCGTCGCCCGCCGCGGCGGGGGCAGCGCCACGCAGTTGCGGGCCAACCTGCGCCGGGTCGTCCCTCAGGCGGGCGAGGCCGAACTCGACGAGCTGACCCGCAGGGCGATGCACTCCTACGCCCGCTACTGGCACGAGGCGTTCCGTCTGCCCAGCACCGAGCGCGCGGCCGTGCTGGCCAACGTCGACATCACCGGCGTCGAGTACCTCGAGGCCGCGCTGGCCGAGGGCAACGGCGCCGTCGTGGCGCTTCCGCACAGCGGCAACTGGGACGTCGCGGGCCTGTGGGCGGTCGACCACCTCGGCGACTTCACCACCGTCGTCGAACGCCTCGAACCCGAGTCGCTGTACCGGCGGTTCGTGGAGTATCGCGAGTCGCTCGGGTTCGAGGTCGTGCCCGCCGACGGCAGTGTGTCGTTCCGGCTGCTGCTGCAACGACTGCGCGAGAACAAGGTCGTGTGCCTCGTCGGCGATCGCGACCTGAACAACACCGGCGTGCCCGTGACGTTCTTCGACGAGCAGGCCCGGTTTCCCGCGGGGCCGGCGCGGCTGGCCGCCAGCACCGGCGCCGCACTGCTGCCGTTGGGCTCGTGGTTCACCGACGAGGGCTGGGGCCTGCGCATCCATCCGCCCGTGCGCGTGGCCAACCGCAGTGAGGCCGCCGCCGCCACCCAGGCACTCGCCGACGTGTTCTCCGGCGACATCGCCGCACACCCCACGGACTGGCACATGCTCCAGCCGTTCTGGCCCGCCGACCGTGAGGACATCGTCGACCCCGGTGAACCGGCCGGCGGCGGCGCGGGTGCGGCCGGCACCGGAACCGACGGGACGAGCGCGGACGCGGACCCGAGGTGAACGCGATGCGGATCGGGATCGTCTGCCCCTACTCGTTCGACGTCCCCGGCGGCGTCCAGGGGCACGTGGTGGATCTGGCGAAGGCACTGCGCGGGCTCGGGCACACCGTGTCGGTGCTGGCCCCGGCCGACGCCGACGCCGACGTGCCGGACTTCGTACACCCGGCCGGGCGCGCCCTCGGCATCCCGTACAACGGGTCGGTGGCGCGCCTGCAGTTCGGGCCGGTGTCCTACGCACGCGTGCGCCGGTGGCTGCGAGACAACCGGTTCGACGTGCTGCACCTGCACGAACCGGCGGCACCGAGCCTGTCGCTGTTGGCGCTGAAGGTCGCCGACGGACCCATCGTCGCGACGTTCCACACCTCGACCCCGCGTTCCCGCACACTCTCGGCGTTCCAGCCGGTGCTGCGGCCCCTGCTGGAGAAGATCACCGCGCGCATCGCCGTCTCGGCCCTGGCCAGGCGGGTGCAGGTGGAACACCTCGGCGGGGACGCCGTCGAGATCCCCAACGGGGTGGACGTGCCGTGGTTCGCCGACGCCACACCGCTGGACGGCTACCCCCGCGAGGGCGGGACGGTCGGGTTCGTCGGCCGCTACACCGAACCGCGCAAGGGGATGGGAGTGCTGCTCGAGGCGCTCAGGGCAGTGGTGCCGGACCGTCCCGACGTCCGGCTCCTCGTGGCGGGCAGGGGCGATGCCGACACCCTGCGGCGCGAGGCCGGTCCCACGCTGAACCGGCATCTCGAGGTGCTGGGCCAGGTCGACGACGCCACCAAGGCACGGGTGCTGCGCAGCGTCGACGTCTACTGCGCCCCCAACACCGGCGGGGAGAGCTTCGGCATGATCCTCACCGAGGCGATGGCGGCGGGCACCCCCGTGCTGGCCAGCGACCTCGACTCGTTCCGCAGGGTGCTCGACGACGGCCGCGCCGGCGTGCTGACCCCGACCGGGGACGCGGCCGCGCTCGGTGCGGCGCTGCGCGACCTGCTGGCCGACCCGGACCGGCGCGCGCGCCTGTCGGCCGCGGGCAGCGAGCGGGTGGCGCGCTACGACTGGCGCACCGTCGTGACGCAGGTGCAGCGCGTCTACGAGACCGCCATCGCCGCCGACCCGCGCAAGGTCAGTCCGGACCAGGACGTCTCATGACCCTGCTGACGGTGCTGGCGGTCGTCGCCGTGCTCGTCGTGGCGGCGGGGCTGTATCTCGTGGCCACGGCCAACCGTCTGGACCGGCTGCACGTGCGCATGGACGCGGGCCGCGCGGCCCTCGACGCGGCGCTGGCCCGACGCGCCGTCGTGGCCCGCACCATCGCCGCCGGCGCACCCGACGCCGCCCCCGACGCCACCACTCCCGACTCCACCGCCGGGCTCGCCGAGGCAGCTCGCGCGGCCGAGGAAGCGCCGTGGGGAGAGCGGGAACCCGCCGAGAACACGCTCACCCGACTGCTCGACCAGGTGGACCGTGCCGCCCTGCCACGTCCGCTGGCCGACGAACTCGCCGACGCCGAACACCGGATGATCATCGCCCGCCGCGTCTACAACGACGCCGTGCGCGACACCCTCGCCCTGCGCAGACGCCGCAAGGTGCGCTACTTCCGCCTGGCGGGCACTGCGCCCCGGCCCGAGTACTTCGAGATCGCCGAGCCCGACCTCCCGGCAGGTCCGCCCGCGGCCTGAACGCGCCGCACCCCCGCGCCGAGTGTCACACTGACGGGTATGGCAATGCCCCCTTCGACCCCTTCGACCCCGTCGACCACACGCCCGGCCCCGGACACGTCGACTCCGGACACGTCGACTCCGGACACGTCGACTCCGGACACCGCAGCGGATCCGTGCGACGTCGCCCACGGTGGCGCGGACTCCGGGCAGCAGACCCGCACCCTCGTGGCGGTCTTCGCCACCCCGGTGGCCGACTTCCTGCTCCGCTACGGCGCCGACGCCGGTTTCCGCACACTGCTGGTCGAACCGGACGAGAAGCGGGTCGCCGACGCCCTGACCGCGATGCCCGAACTCGACGACACCGCCGACGTCGTCGTCACCGACCACCATCGCGACGAGCTCGGCGTCGTGCTCCGCGACGCGCTGGCCCAGCCGGCCAGGTGGGTCGGTGTGATGGGCAACCCCAAGCACACCGGCCCGCACGTCGCGGCGCTGCAGGCACTCGGAGTGTCCGACGAGGACATCGCGCGGGTGCACCGGCCGATCGGCCTGAACATCGGCTCCCGCACCCCGCCGGAGATCGCGATCGCCACGCTGGCGGGCCTGCTCGCCGACCGCAACGGCCGCGCGGGCGGCTTCGAGTTCGGCTGATCCGGTGCGTCAGCGCACCGCCGCGGCGTCCGGTGCCGGGTCGTAGCGGACATGGTGCCGGCTGAAACTCGCCGTGCCCGAGGTGATCGAGCGCAGGTCCACCGCGTAGCGCAGCAGTTCGGTCGCCGGCACCTCCGCCCTGATCACCGTCACCCCGCCGGGCGCGGCCTCGGTGCCCAGGACGCGGCCCCTGCGGGAGGACAGATCACCCAGCACCGCGCCGAGATACTGGTCCGGAAGGTGCACCTCCACCTCGTCGAGCGGTTCCAGGGTGCGCAGCGTGGCGTTCGCGGCGGCGTCCTTCACCGCGAGCGCGCCCGCCGTCTGGAACGCGGCGTCGGACGAGTCCACGCTGTGCGCCTTGCCGTCGACCAGGGTGATCCGCACGTCCACGACGGGCGGGCCACCGGCGATGCCCTCGGCCAGTTGTGCCCGCGCTCCCTTCTCCACGCTCGGGATGTACTGGTGCGGCACCGCGCCGCCGACCACTCGCTCGGCGAACTCGACGCCCGCGCCGCGGGGGAGCGGTTCCACCTCGATGTCGCAGACGGCGTACTGCCCGTGCCCTCCGGACTGTTTGACATGGCGGCCGCGGCCGGTGGCCGCCGCGCCGAACGTGGCACGCAGGGGAATCCGCACCGGCTCGGTCGTCACATCCGCCCCGCCGTCGCGGAGGCGGGCGAGTACGACGTCCGCGTGTGCCTCGCCGGTGCACCACACGACGAGCTGACCGGTCTCGGCGACGCGGTCCAGCCGCAGCGTCGGGTCGGCCGCCACGAGCCTGCCGAGGTTGCGGGCCAGTGCGTCCTCGTCACTGCGCGTCGCGGCCACCACCGCCATCGGAAGCTGTGGTTCGGGCATCGCCCACGGTTCGATCAGCAGCGGATCGTCCGGTGTGGACAGTGTGTCGCCGGTTTCGGCCGAGGAGATCTTCGTCAGTGCGCAGATGTCGCCCGCGACCGCGTACGGAACCTCCCGCAGCGTGGCGCCCAGCGGGCTGTACAGGTGGGCGACGCGTTCGTCGGTGTCGTGGTCGGCGTGGCCACGGTCGGTCAGGCCGTGGCCGGACACGTGCACGGGCCGTTCTGCCTGCAGCCGCCCGGAGAACAGTCGCGCCAGCGACACGCGGCCGACGAACGAGTCGACGGTGGTGCGGATGACCTCGGCGGCCAGTGGCCCGTCGGGATCGGGGGCCAGGCGCGGGTGCGGGATGCCCTCGGGGGAGGCGGCGATCGGCACCGCGCGTTCCAGCGGTGACGGGCAGGCGCGCACGATGCCGTCGAGCACCTCGGCCAGTCCGAGCCCGGTCTCGGCGCACACCGGGATCACGGGGTGGAACGCACCGCGGGACACGGCGGTCTCGAGGTCGGCGATCAGCGTCTCCTCGGCGATCTCCTCGCCGGCGAGGTAGCGATCCATGAGCGTCTCGTCCTCGCTCTCGGCGATGATCCCCTCGATCAGCTCCGCCCGCGCCGCGTGCATCCGGTCGAGATCGCCGGGGTCCGGTTCGCCCACGACCGGCGGATGACCGCCCGCGTAGTCGTAGCGCTTGCCCGTGATGAGACCGACCAGCGCGGTGCCGTCCGACGCGGGCAGGTACAGCGGCAGGACTCCCGCACCGAACGCCTCCGCGCACGCGGCGATTTCGGCGTCGACGTCCGCGCGGGCGTGGTCCACTCGGGACACCAGCACCGCTCGCGGCATGCCGACCCGCGCGCACTCGTTCCACAGCTCGACGGTCGCGGTGTCCACGCCGTGCCCGGCGGAGACGACGAACAGCGCGGCGTCGGCCGCGCGCAGTCCGGCCCGGAGTTCCCCGACGAAGTCGGCGTAGCCGGGGGTGTCGATGAGGTTGATCTTGGTGTCGCCGTGACGCACCGGGGCGACCGACAGCGCGACCGAACGCTGCTGGCGCACCGCGACGGGGTCGTGGTCGCACACGGTCGTGCCGTCGACCACCGCACCGGCGCGCGGCACCGTGCCCGACGCGACGAGCAACGCCTCGGCCAGCGTCGTCTTGCCCGATCCGGACGGCCCGACGAGCGCGACGTTGCGCAGCCTGCGCGGGTCGTCCACCGGTGCGGCGCCCGAGTCGCCGCCCCTGCTCTGCTTCTCGGTCATCACGGCCTCCTCGCGGTCACCGGCACCTGTGTGCTCGATCACACACCCGTGGCGCCGTGACGGCAAGGTGGGTGGACGCTCCGGTTGACGTGTCGGTTGAAGTGGCCTTCCGAGAACGGTCGTGAATGGCCACTTCGGAAGGGCCACGTGCGACCTACGCTGACGGTGAATCCGACGTAGAGGAGAGAGGTTCTTCCGTGTCCCAGTCCGGCGTGTCCACCCCCGTGTCCGAGACCGGCACCGCGCGCGTGAAGCGCGGCATGGCCGAGATGCTCAAAGGCGGCGTGATCATGGACGTCGTCACGCCGGAACAGGCGAAGATCGCCGAGGACGCGGGTGCCGTCGCGGTGATGGCCCTCGAGCGGGTGCCCGCCGACATCCGCGCACAGGGCGGCGTCGCGCGGATGAGCGATCCGGACCTCATCGACGGCATCGTCGACGCGGTGTCGATCCCCGTCATGGCGAAGGCGCGGATCGGGCACTTCGTCGAGGCGCAGGTGTTGCAGTCGCTCGGCGTGGACTACATCGACGAGTCGGAGGTGCTCACGCCCGCCGACTACGCGAACCACATCGACAAGTGGGCCTTCACCGTGCCGTTCGTGTGCGGGGCGACCAACCTCGGTGAGGCGTTGCGGCGCATCACCGAGGGCGCGGCGATGATCCGCTCGAAGGGCGAGGCCGGTACGGGCGACGTGTCCAACGCGACCACTCACATGCGGCAGATCCGCGCCGAACTGCGCAAGCTCGCCGCGCTGCCGGAGGACGAGCTCTACGTCGCGGCGAAGGAGTGGCAGGCGCCCTACGAGCTGGTGCGCGAGGTGGCCGCGACCGGGAAGCTGCCGGTGGTGCTGTTCACCGCGGGCGGCATCGCGACGCCCGCCGACGCGGCGATGATGATGCAGCTCGGCGCCGAGGGCGTGTTCGTCGGCTCGGGGATCTTCAAGTCGGGGGACCCGGCGCGCCGCGCCGAGGCGATCGTCAAGGCCACGACCTTCCACGACGACCCGGACATGCTCGCGAAGGTCTCCCGCGGACTGGGCGAGGCGATGGTCGGCATCAACGTCGACGACGTCCCCGAACCGCACCGCCTCGCCGAGCGCGGCTGGTGATGCGCGTTCCGCGAAATCGGCGGTGTGGCCCGGGCCTGATCTCCCAGGTGGCTCAGACGTGTTCGGAGACGAGGACCGCCGCCGTGCCCGGTTCGAGTGCGCGGAACACGTGCGGGAGGTCGCCGGGGTAGGCGATGTAGTCGCCGGGGGCGAGTTCGACGGGTTCGTCGGCGAGTCCGACCAGGGCGCGGCCCGCGCTGAGCACGACGTGTTCGACCACGCCCGGCATGTGCGGGTCGGATTCGCGCGCCGAGTCGGGTTCGGCGGTGATCAGGTACAGGTCCCTGCGCGCGTTCGGCGGGCACGTCGACAGCACCGTCGCCAGGTAGTCGGCGCGGTCGGCGGAGAACCGCGGTCCCTCGCCCGCGCGCACGAGCCGCACGTGGGGCCGAGCCGGCTGGACCAGGGCCGCGAACGGCACGTCGAGCGCCACGCTCAGTGCCCACAGGGTCTCGATGCTCGGGTTGCCGCCGCCGGATTCCAGTTGCGACAGCGTCGACTTCGCGACACCGGCGCGTTTGGCCAGTTCGGACAGTGACAGTCCGGCCTTGCCTCGTTCCCTGCGCAGCGCCGCGGAGATGTGTGCGAGCGGGGACGTCTGCCCCTCCCCGGAGTCTCCGGTCTCCCCGGTTGCGGCGGTGGTGTCGTCGTCAGCGCTGTCGTCCACGATGTTCGCTCCAGCGGTCCGGTCGTTCGGCTTGACGAACGCCCATCTGACTGTTCACTATGACGGGCGATGCGTTCGATATGGCGAACACTAACAAATCGGCTCGGTCCGCGGCTGTTACGGGACATCGCGCTCGTCTGCGCCGCCGACGGACTCGTCGGTGCCTCCTTCGGTGCCATCACCGTCAGTTCCGGGCTGCCCCTGTGGCTTCCGATGCTCATGTCCGTCGTCGTGTTCGCGGGCGCGGCGCAGTTCATGTTCGTCGGGCTGATCGCCTCCGGTGGCAACCCCGTCGCGGCGGTGCTCGCCGGACTGCTGGTCAACGCGCGGCACCTGCCGTTCGGGTTCGCCGTCGGTGACGTGTTCGGTCGCAGCCTCCTGCGCCGCGCGGTCGGTGCCCACCTGATGATCGACGAGACGGTGGCGTTCGCCCTCGCCCAGCGGGACGCCGACAAGCGCAGGACCGCGTTCTGGACCTGCGGCATCGGCCTGTTCGGGTGCTGGAACCTCGGCGTCGTCGCGGGCGCCTTCGGTGGCACGGTCATCTCCGACACCGACGCCCTCGGGCTGGACGCCGCGTTCCCCGCTGTACTGCTCGCGCTCGTCCTGCCGTCGCTGAAGGACCGTTCGACGCGGATCGCGGTGCTGGTGGGTGTCGTCCTCGCACTGGCCGCGACCCCGCTGCTGCCCGCCGGCGTACCCGTGCTGCTCGCGCTGGCCGGGGTGTTGCTCACCGTGCGCAGGCCGCGGAACGCCGATCGCAGCGAACAGAGCCACAAACAGAGCCGCGAGCAGGAGTCGACGCAGGAGGGTGCCTCGTGATCAGTCCGCTCGCGCTCGTCGTCGCCACCGTGGTCCTCGGTGTCGGCACGTTCGCGTTCCGATTCGCCGGACCTGCGCTGCGCAGCCGGGTGGAGTTGTCCGAGAGGGTCGAGCAGCTCATGGCGACCTCGGCCGTCGTGCTGCTGGCCGCGCTCGTGGCCACCTCCGCCCTCGTGGAGGACGGCGGCTTCGCGGGCGTGGCCCGGCCCGCCGGTGTCGTGGTGGGCGGCGTGCTCGCCTGGCGCAAGGCGCCGTTCGTGGTCGTGGTGGTCGCCGCCGCGGCGACTGCCGCCGGGCTGCGCCTCCTCGGCGTTCCGTGACCCGGCTCCGGGGCTCCGATCATCGACCCGGGTAAGCTGGGTGGACCGTGACCTGCACGTTTGCCTCGACGCTCGAGGCGCCCGCGGTTCCCTGGGTTCGCCAGGTGGCCGGACCAGGAGGACGACAACGACGATGCCCGTGACCGCCCGGCCGACGATCGGTGTGCTTGCCCTGCAGGGTGACGTGCGCGAACACGCCGGCGCGCTCGAACGCGCCGGTGCACGCGCGGTGCCGGTGCGCAGGCCCGAGGAGCTCGCCGACGTCGACGGTCTCGTCCTGCCCGGCGGGGAATCGACGACCATGTCCCGCTTGTTGGTCTCGTTCGGCCTGCTCGAACCGCTTCGCGACCGGTTGGCCGCGGGCATGCCCGCCTACGGCTCGTGTGCCGGCATGATCCTGTTGGCCCGTCAGGTGCTCGACGGCAGGCCTGACCAGCAGCAGCTCGGCGCGCTGGACATCGTCGTGCGGCGCAACGCGTTCGGCAGGCAGGTCGACTCGTTCGAGGCCGATCTCGAGTTCACCGGCGCGGGCGGTTCGGGCGAGCCCGTGCACGCGGTGTTCATCCGCGCGCCGTGGGTCGAGCAGGCCGGTGCCGGGGTCGAGGTGCTGGCCAGGGTGCCGCACACCGCGGATGCGGGGGACGCTGCCGATAGGATCGTCGCGGTCCGCCAGGGCTCGGTGCTCGCAACCGCGTTCCACCCCGAACTCACCGGGGATGAGAGAGTGCACCGACTGTTCGTGGGCATCGCGAAAGACGCGCAAGATGCGGAAGACGCGCAAGACGCGCAAGACGCTGACGGCGCGGAAGACGCTGAAGACGACGTAGATCTGGTTGATCTGGAGGAGAGATGAGCGGCCACTCCAAGTGGGCCACCACAAAGCACAAGAAGGCCGCCCTCGACGCCAAGCGTGGCAAGCTGTTCGCGAAGTTGATCAAGAACATCGAGGTCGCTGCGCGTACGGGCGGGGGCGACCCGGACGCGAACCCGACGCTGTTCGACGCCATTCAGAAGGCGAAGAAGAACTCGGTTCCGGCCGACAACGTCGAGCGCGCGCGCAAGCGCGGCGCCGGTGAGGAAGCCGGCGGCGCCGACTGGGAGGAGATCACGTACGAGGGCTACGGCGCGAACGGCGTCGCCGTGCTCATCGAGTGCCTCACCGACAACAAGAACCGTGCCGCTGGCGAGGTGCGCACCGCGCTGACCCGCAACGGCGGCTCGCTCGCCGACCCCGGCTCGGTGGCCTACCTGTTCACGCGCAAGGGCATCGTGATCATGTCCAAGGGGGACGCCACGGAGGACGACGTGCTCATGGCCGTCCTCGACGCGGGCGCCGAGGAGGTCAACGACCTGGGCGAGAGCTTCGAGATCGTGAGCGAGCCCGGCGACCTCGTGGCCGTCCGCACCGCGCTGCAGGAGGCGGGTTACGACTACGAGTCCGCGGAACTCAGCTTCCAGCCGTCGGTGAACGTGCCGCTGGATGCCGAGGGCGCGAAGAAGATCTTCAAGCTGATCGATGCGCTCGAGGACTGCGACGACGTGCAGAACGTCTACGCCAACTTCGACGTCAGCGACGAGGTCATGGCCGAAGCGACGGCATGACGGAGGCGGGCCCGCACCTCGCGATCCGGGTGTGCGGCCGAGACCGGGACGCCCGGCGGCACGCGTGCCGCCGGGCGTTTTTCGTTGCGGTGCCGGGACTTCCGCGTCCCGGCGGAGATTCTTGGCCCCGGGTGGTGGGAACCGGCCGGGTGCATACGGCAGAATGCACGCCGTGACTGTCGAGACGCCGGAGCCAGCGAACACCGCAGACCCCGACGACGAACTGCGCGAGTGGATCGTCGCCGAAGCCGAGAGGCGCGGCAACGCGGTCATCAGCGTCGCGGCCGACGAACGCGGCGCCGGATACGCCTTCACCGTGTGCGCCTGGGCGATGCACGGGGTGCCCGAGGCCGTCGTCGTCGGTCTGCCCCCGCAGCTGGCTCCCGTGTTGCTCGACGCCTACGTCGACCGCGCCGCGACCGGCGAGGAGTTCCGGTGCGGCGAGCTCTACCACGACTTCTTCGACGGTGTGCCCGTCACGTTCGAGAAGGTCGCGCCCGGGCACTACCCGGAGTTCTTCGGCAGTGCGTTCGTCGTCTACCCGGAGGGCGACTTCCCCGCGCTGCAGATCATCGTGCCGACCCCGGACGGACACTGGCCGTGGACCGGCTCGGCGCCCGAGGGCTTCGCGTCGTGGCAGCCGGTCCTCACCGCCAGCGGCAGGCCGGAGAGCTGGACCCCCGGCGTCGACGGACCCTGAACCGGCGCAGCCGCCGCGGGTGGGTCGGCGGACGCACCCGGCCGTGACCGATCCCGCAGCCTCCCGGCCCGGCGCGCCTGCACTCTCCGGCCGGGATCGGGCCGGTAGTCTTGCGATCTCGAACTGATGTTCCCGGACAGGGGAGACCCGTTGCGCGTGCTGGGTGTGGATCCCGGACTGACCCGGTGCGGTCTCGGCGTCGTCGACGGCGGCATCGGCCGTCAGGTGGCGTGTGTGGCCGTCGACGTCGTCCGGACCCCCGCCGACGACGAACTCTCCCGGCGGCTGCTGCGTATCTCCGAGGCCGTCGAGGAGTGGCTCGACACCTATCGGCCCGAGGCCATCGCCGTCGAGCGGGTGTTCAGCCAGCACAACGTGCGCACTGCCATGGGTACGGCTCAGGCGGGCGGGGTGGTCGCGCTGGGCGCGGCGCGACGCGGGCTGCCGGTCGTGTTCCACACGCCGAGCGAGGTCAAGGCCGCCGTCACCGGCTCGGGCCGCGCCGACAAGGCACAGGTCACCGGCATGGTGACCCGGCTGCTGAAGCTCGAGGCGCGCCCGAAGCCCGCGGACGCGGCCGACGCGCTCGCCCTGGCCATCTGCCACCTGTGGCGTGAGCCGATGCGTGGACGCCTCGCCGAGGCCGAGGCGCGTGCGGCCGATCTCGCCCGCGCACACAAGGCCAAGCTCGCCGCCGCGGCCAAGGCCCGCGGCGGCGCCGGGAACACCGGATCCGCCAACGTCGCGCGCACGCGAAGGGAGACACGCCGGTGATCGCCTCGGTGAAGGGCGAGGTCCTGTCGGTCGGGCTGGACCATGCGGTCGTCGAGGTCGGCGGCGTCGGGATGGCCGTGCAGGCTACGCCCGCGACGCTGGCCACGCTGCGCAGGGGCGAACAGGCGCGGCTCGCGACCTCGCTGGTCGTGCGTGAGGACTCGTTGACGCTGTTCGGGTTCGCCGACACGGAGGCGCGGGACCTGTTCGCCCTCCTGCAGACCGTGTCGGGGATCGGCCCGCGCCTGGCGTTGGCCGCGCTGGCCGTGCTCGACCCGGACCAGCTGCGTACGGCGCTGGCCGACGGCAACATCACGGTGCTGACGCAGGTGCCCGGCATCGGAAGGAAGGGTGCCGAGCGGCTCACGCTGGAGCTGCGGGACAAGGTGCTCGCCGCGGATCCGGCCGCTGCGGGCGCGGAGGCCCAGCACGCCGCCGGTGCCGTGCGCACGGAGGTCGTCGAGGCGCTGGTCGGGCTCGGCTTCGCCGCCAAGCAGGCCGAGCAGGCCGTGGACAAGGTCGCGGCCGAGAACGCCGACGCCGACACCTCCGGCCTGCTCAGGGCGGCGCTGACCACCCTCGGCACCAAGCGCTGATCACCCACCATGCACGATGACGACATGACGTCCTCCGCACCGTTCGGTGACGACCTCGACCCGCCCTCCGAGGCGGCGCTCTCGGCGTTCCCTCAGGCCGGTGACCGGGAGGTCGAGACGGCGCTGCGCCCGAAACAGCTCGGTGACTTCGTCGGCCAGCCCCGCGTGCGCGAGCAGCTCCAACTGGTGCTCGAAAGCGCGCGCAAACGTGGTGTGCCGCCCGACCACGTCCTGCTGTCCGGTCCACCCGGTCTGGGTAAGACGAGCCTGGCCATGATCATCGCCGCCGAGCTCGGCGCGGCCATCCGCATCACCTCGGGGCCCGCGCTCGAGCGCGCGGGCGACCTGGCTGCCATGCTCTCGAACCTCGCCGAGGGCGACGTGCTGTTCATCGACGAGATCCACCGCATCGCCCGCCCCGCCGAGGAGATGCTGTACCTCGCGATGGAGGACTTCCGCGTCGACGTCGTCGTCGGCAAGGGCCCCGGTGCGACGAGCATTCCACTGGAGATCGCGCCGTTCACGCTCGTGGGCGCCACCACGCGGTCCGGTTCGCTCACCGGTCCGCTGCGCGACCGGTTCGGCTTCACCGGACAGATGGAGTTCTACAGCCCCGCCGAACTCGGCGAGGTCGTCGCGCGGTCGGCGGCGCTGCTCGACATCACGATCGACGACGCGGGCAGGGCGGAGATCGCCCACCGCTCCCGCGGTACGCCCCGCATCGCCAACCGGCTCCTGCGCCGCGTGCGCGACTACGCCGAGGTTCGCGCCGACGGTGCGGCCACGCTCGAAGTGGTGCGCGCCGCGCTCGAGGTGTACGACGTCGACGAGCTGGGCCTCGACCGGCTCGACCGCGCCGTGCTGACCGCGCTCGTCCGGTCGTTCGGTGGCGGTCCGGTCGGCGTGTCGACGCTGGCCGTCGCCGTGGGGGAGGAGCCCACGACCGTCGAAGAGGTGTGTGAGCCGTATCTCGTGCGTGCGGGTATGCTCGCGCGTACCCCGCGTGGCCGGATCGCTACGGCGGCCGCGTGGGAGCACCTCGGGCTGGCGCCCCCGCCGGACGCGGCCGGGGTCGACGCCGGTGCACCGACGTTGTTCGACTGACGGGAGGCGGCTCCGCACGCCGCGTACGGAGCCCCGTCGCGACGGCGTCGCCCGTCACCGGGGTGCAGTGGGCAAGGGGGTCGCCCGTTCGGGCGGCCACACCTGGCACACTCGAGAGAGCCCATCCAGACAACGTGGACGTACCGCACGGCGGAGACGTCCTTCGAATGGAGAACCATGGAAGGCCTTTTCCTGCCGCTCCTGCTCATGCTCGTGCTCGCGGTCCCGCTGATCATGGGCACGCGCAAGCAGAAGAAGATGGTGGCGCAGCAGCAGGAGCTGCAGAACAGCCTGACTCCCGGGGACCGTGTGATGACGACGTCCGGGCTGTACGCCACCGTCGCGGACACCAGCGACGAGAGCACGATCGACCTCGAGATCGCCGACGGCGTCGTGACGACCTGGCTGCGTCAGGCCATCCGCGAGCGCATCGACCCGATGCCCGACGAGGACGCCGACGACAGCTCCGAGAAGACCGCCGAGAGCGCCGACGAGTCCGCCGTCGAGGTGTCGGCGACGTCCACCACGGACAACAACGGCTCCACGGCCCAGGTCGCCGAGCCGCTCGAGCACAAGAAGTAGAGCCGGATTCGCGACGTCCGTCGGTTATTCACTGAATCGGCAGACGCGAATTCGCCGCTCCGCACACAGTGTTCACGTAGCGCCGAGTAGTGTCTCGGTGCTGCGTGCGTACGTGGTCGGTCCGCCTCGTTCGGCGGGCCGGCCACGAGCCGCGTGTGGACCGTGCGTGCACGGGCCCGCATCGCGGTAGGCGCACGGCAGCGAGCGGAGCCGACGCGAGCCGCTGCACACCTCAAGCCGCTGTACATCTCGAGGAGAACCACCGACGTGGCACCACCGGCCGGGAAGATCCGCCCGGGACGCTATCTGAGCTTTTTCGTCCTCATCGTCGTCGCGCTGTACTCACTGGTGTTCTTCACCGGTGACCGGGAGCCGACGCCGAAGCTGGGGATCGATCTTCAGGGCGGGACCCGGGTCACCTTGACCGCACGAACCCCGGACGGTCAGGCACCGTCGGCCGAACAGCTCGAACAGGCGCGGCAGATCATCGAGACCCGCGTCAACGGCATCGGCGTCAGCGGTGCCGAGGTGGTGCTCGACGGCAACAACGTCGTCATCACCGTGCCCGGCGAGGAAGGCGAACAGGCCAAGAACCTCGGCCGCACCGCCAAACTCGGATTCCGCACGGTGCTCAACGCCCAGCAGGTCCAGCAGCCCGGCCAGAACCAGCAGAACCAACAGGGCGGGCAGGACCAGCAACAACAGCAGGGCGGCCAGCCGGGACAACCCGGCGCCGGTGGACAGAACTCCGGTGACGCCCAGAACGGTTCGGCCGGCCAGGGCGGCGACACCGGCGCGGCGCAGAGCCCGCAGGGCGGCGGTGGCAGTCAACCCCAGGGCGACGGCGGTGACGGCGGCAGCGGTGACGCCGACGCCGGCTCCGCCTCCAACGGACCGCAGTCCGAGGAGGAGATCGCCCAGGAGATCGAACGGGCCAAGCAGGAGCGGCAGAACCCCGCGCTGATGCCCAAACCGGGCGACCAGGCGGGCGCGGCCGCCGCGCAGCAGGCCCAGCAGCAGGCCATGGCCGGCCTGACGTGCAACCCCAACGACCCGCTCGTTGGCAACGACGACCCGAACCGGCCGCTGGTCACCTGCAACGAGGACGGCACCGAGAAGTACGTCCTCGGCCCGGTCTTCCTCGAAGGCACCGAGATCGAGAACTCGTCGGCGTCGTTCCAGCCGCAGCAGGGCGGATGGGTCGTCAACCTGCAGTTCAAGGGCAAGGGCTCGGAGACCTGGGCCGACTACACGTCGCAGAACGTCGGCCAGTCCGCCGCGTTCGTGCTCGATAGCCGTGTCGTTTCGGCGCCGCGGATCGATTCCGCCATCCCCAACGGCCAGACACAGATCAGCGGTGAATTCACCGAGGCCGAGGCACAGAATCTGGCCGACATCCTGCAGTACGGCTCGCTGCCGCTGTCGTTCGAGTCGTCCGACGCCACGACGGTGTCGCCGACGCTCGGGCTTGCCTCGCTCGAGGCGGGCCTGATCGCGGGTGCGATCGGTATCGCGCTCGTGTTCGTGTACTGCCTGGTCTACTACCGCATGCTCGGCGTGCTGACCGTGTTGTCGCTCGCGTTGTCCGCGGTGATCGTCTACGGCGTACTGGTGCTGCTCGGACGGTGGATCGGCTTCACCCTCGACCTCGCCGGTGTCGCCGGATTCATCATCGCCATCGGCATCACCGCCGACTCGTTCGTCGTCTACTTCGAACGTCTGAAGGACGAGATGCGCGACGGCAAGAGTTTCCGGTCGGCGGTGCCCCGAGCGTGGAGCCGGGCGAGACGCACGATCCTCGCCTCCGACGCGATCATGTTCCTGTGCGCGGGCGTGCTCTACGCCCTGGCGGTGGGTGAGGTCCGCGGCTTCGCGTTCACCCTGGGCATGTCGACCGTGCTCGACCTGATCGTCGTGTTCCTCGTGACGCACCCGCTCGTGGCGATGGTGTCGAAGTCCAAGAAGCTCTCGAGCCCGACCCTCTCGGGACTCGGTGCGGTGCAGCGGCTCGGCAAGCAACGGCGCGGCGGCGTCCACATCAGTGCGACGAAGGGGGCGTGAGGTGCCCGAGAACAACGACAACGCCACGGGCAGCCCGGCCGAGGCGGCACCCACGCAGTCCGGAGGGCCGAAGAAGACGTCGGTGTTCCAGCGTCTCTACACCGGAACCGGCGCCTTCGACATCGTCGGCCACCGCAAGCAGTGGTACATCGCGTTCGCCGTGCTGGTCCTCGTGTGCATCGGCGGAATGGGCCTCAAGGGCTTCAACCTGGGCATCGAGTTCGAGGGCGGCACCCAGATCCAGCTGCCCGCCCGAGGCGCACAGGGGCAGATCGACGAGGACGAGGCCAGCAACGTCATCAGCGAGGTCACGGGCGTCGCTGCAGCTGAGGCCCAGGTCGTCGGTGTGGGTGAGTCGGCGACCATCCAGGTCCGTTCGAGCACGCTCGACGCGAACCAGGTTGTCGAGGCCAAACGTGCCCTGTTCGACGAGTTCCAGCCGCTGGCCTCCACCGGCCAGCCGAGTCAGTCCGTCATCAGTGATAGCGCGGTCAGCGCGTCCTGGGGTGGGGAGATCTCCCAGCAGGCGCTGATCGCGCTCGCCGTGTTCATGGTGCTGGTGACGATCTTCCTCGTTATCTACTTCGAGAAGTGGATGGCCGTCTCGGCCCTGATCACGCTGATCCATGACATCGTCGTGACGGCGGGCGTGTATGCGATCGTCGGTTTCGAGGTGACGCCGGCGACCGTGATCGGTCTGCTGACGATCCTCGGCTACTCGCTCTACGACACAGTCGTCGTGTTCGACAAGGTCAAGGAGAACACCCGTGGCCTGCTCAACCTGACCAAGCGCACGTACGGCGAAGCCGCCAACCTCGCGCTCAACCAGACGTTGATGCGGTCGATCAACACCTCGGTCATCGCGCTGCTTCCGGTGCTCGGCCTGATGGTCGTCGGTTACCTCCTGCTCGGGTCCGGCACGTTGCAGGATCTGGCGTTGGTGCAGCTCACGGGCATGCTGGTCGGCGTCGTGTCCTCGGTGCTGCTGGCCACGCCGCTGCTGGTGACGTTCAAGATGCGCGAGACGGCCTACCGTGAACAGGCCGAGCGCGTCGCCGAACGGCGCGCACAGTCCTCCCGCGCGGCTGCGCGGGAGGAGGCCGCCGGCGGCTCCGAGACCGACGTCGACGACGACTTCGACCCCGGCGACGACGAACAGCTGGAAACCGAACTGCGCAAGGAACGGGCGTACGCCGCGGCCGCGTCGGTGCCTGCTCGCACGCCGAAGGCGAAGGACCGGCACCGGAACCAGCGTCCGCGCCGGTCCGGCACGCCGTCCGGGAAACGGAAGAGGTCATGAAGCTCGACGACGCACTCGACCAGATCGCCGAGCTGCCCGACTTCCCCGAACCGGGTGTCGTGTTCCGCGACCTCACGCCGCTGTTCGGCCACCCGAAGGCCTTCTCCGTGGTGATCGACGCACTCGCCGACGCCGTCGGCGAGGTCGACCAGCTCGCAGCGGTCGAGGCGCGCGGCTTCGTACTCGCCGCCGCCGTCGCCTACGCGAAGGGCATCGGCGTCACGCTCGTGCGCAAGGCGGGCAAGCTGCCGTCGGTCGCCGGTCGCGTCGACTACCAGCTCGAGTACGGCACCGCCACGCTCGAACTGCCCGCCGACGCGGTGCGGACGGGCCAGCGGGTCGCCATCGTCGACGACGTGCTCGCCACCGGCGGCACCGTCGCCGCGACCCGGGAGCTGCTGACCGAGGCCGGCGCCGACGTCCGCTCCGTGGCCGTGGTGCTGGAACTGGCGGCGCTGGGCGGCCGGGACAAGCTCGGCGACCTGCCGCTGCACGTGCTGCGCACGGTGTGACCGCGCCACGCGGGACCGGCCGTTTCCGCAGGCCGGCGGCCGGGGCGTAACCGGTCGCCCAACCGATCGTGAACGCCGGGCCGCCGGCAGCTCTCGCGCGGGGTCTACCCTGGACCCATACGCACCCGCGCGCGATGAGCTGGAGGTACGGGTGAGCCGAGAGCTCGATTCCGTGGCAGCCCGGACGAACGACGCCGACGGTCCCGCGCGCGAACACGGCGGCTCCGCCGGCTCGGGTGCCACCGGCACCACCCCCGCAGGGCAGACCGGTACGCCCGCGAACAGCAGCGGCACCGGCGCATCGCGCACGAGCGCATCGGGCACCGCAGGCGGCGGGGCGAACGGCTCCGCGGGTCACGGCTCGACCGGCGGTGGTTTTACCGGCAGCGGTTCGACCGGCACTGACTCGAGCGGTGCTGGGTCGAGCGGTGCTTCGACCGGCAGTGGCTCGACGGGGAACGGCTCGACGGGGAACGGCTCCACAGGGAACAGCTCGACCGGGAACGGCGGGCCGTCGCGCAGCGCCGCGCCCGCCGTCGGCGACCCGGTGGGTGCGCACCCCGCGACCCGCGCGCCGTCGCCGACCCGCCGCGTGCGCGCTCGCCTGGCCCGGCGCATCACCGCACAGCGTGCGGCGCCGGTGAAGCAGGTGCTCGAACCGCTCGCCGCGATCCACCGCGAACTGCACCCCAGCGCCGACCTGGCCCTGCTGCAGCGCGCCTACGACGTCGCCGAACACCTGCACCGGCAGCAGCGGCGCAAGTCCGGGGACCCGTACATCACGCACCCGCTGGCCGTCGCGACGATCCTCGCCGAACTCGGCATGGACACGACCACCCTCGTCGCGGCCCTGCTGCACGACACGGTCGAGGACACCGGTTACTCGCTCGAGCAACTCGGCAACGACTTCGGCGACAAGGTCGCCCAACTCGTCGACGGCGTCACCAAGCTCGACAAGGTCAAGCTCGGCACCGCCGCCGAGGCCGAGACGATCCGCAAGATGGTCATCGCCATGGCGCGCGACCCGCGGGTGCTGGTGATCAAGCTCGCCGACCGGTTGCACAACATGCGCACCATGCGGTTCCTGCCGCCGGAGAAGCAGGCCCGCAAGGCCAAGGAGACCCTCGAGGTGCTCGCGCCGCTGGCGCACCGGCTCGGCATGTCGACGGTCAAATGGGAGCTGGAGGACCTGGCGTTCGCCATCCTGCAGCCGAAGAAGTACGACGAGATCGTGCGCCTCGTCGCCGACCGCGCACCGTCCCGCGACACCTACCTGCGCGGGGTGATCAGCGAGCTGAACAAGCATCTCGCCGACTCCCGGGTGTCGGCGAAGGTCGAGGGCAGGCCGAAGCACTACTACTCGATCCACCAGAAGATGATCGTGCGCGGCCGCGAGCTCGACGACATCCACGACCTCGTGGGCGTGCGGATCATGGTCGACGACGTGCGGGACTGCTACGCCGCGATGGGTGTGGTGCACGCGCTGTGGCAGCCGATGCCCGGCCGCTTCAAGGACTACATCGCCCAGCCGCGGTTCGGCGTGTACCAGTCGCTGCACACCACGGTGATCGGCCCGGACGGCAAACCGCTCGAGGTGCAGATCCGCACCCACGAGATGCACCGCACCGCCGAGTACGGCATCGCGGCGCACTGGCGGTACAAGGAGACCAAGGGAACGCATCGGGCGAGCGCCGGCGGTGCTGTGGAAGTCGACGAGATGGCGTGGATGCGCCAACTGCTCGACTGGCAGCGAGAGGCGGCCGACCCGGGCGAGTTCCTCGAATCGCTCCGCTACGACCTCGCCACGCGCGAGATCTTCGTGTTCACGCCGAAGGGCGACGTCATCACCCTGCCCGTCGGCTCGACGCCCGTGGACTTCGCCTACGCGGTGCACACCGAGGTCGGCCACCGGTGCATCGGTGCCCGCGTCAACGGACGGCTCGTGGCCCTGGAGCGCAAGCTCGAGAACGGCGAGGTCGTCGAGATCTTCACCTCCAAGGCGGAGGGTGCGGGCCCGAGCCGGGACTGGTTGCAGTTCGCCGGATCGCCGAAGGCGCGAGCGAAGATCCGCCAGTGGTTCGCCAAGGAACGCCGGGACGAGGCGGTCGAGGCGGGCAAGGAGGCCATCACCAAGGAGGTCCGCAAGGTCGGCCTCCCGATCCAGCGCCTGGTGTCCGCCGACTCCATGGGCGCGCTCGCGAAGGAACTGCGCTACAACGACATCAGCGCGCTCTACGCGGCGGTGGGCGAGAAACACACCAGCGCCCAGCACGTCGTCCAGCGGCTCATGGCGCTCATCGGCGGTGTCGAGGAGGCCGAGGAGGAGCTGGCCGAACGCGCCACCCCGTCGACCGTCACCCGCCGCCGCGGTTCGGGCGACGTGGGCGTCGTGGTGAAGGACCAGACCGACATCTGGACCAAGCTCGCCCGCTGCTGCACCCCGGTGCCGGGCGACGAGATCCTCGGCTTCGTCACCAGGGGCGGCGGGGTGAGCGTGCACCGCACCGACTGCACGAACGCCGACGACCTGCGCGCCCAGCCGGAACGGCTCGTCGACGTCGAATGGGCGCCGTCGGAGTCGTCGGTGTTCCTGGTGGCGATCCAGGTGGAGGCGCTCGACCGCCACCGGCTGCTGTCCGACGTCACGAAGGTGCTGGCCGACGAGAAGGTCAACATCCTGTCGGCGTCGGTCACCACGTCGAACGACCGCGTCGCGGTCAGCAAGTTCACCTTCGAGATGGGCGATCCGAAGCATCTCGGCCACGTGCTGAAGGTGGTCCGCAACGTCGAGGGCGTCTACGACGTGTACCGGGTCACGTCGGCCGCCTGAGCAGGCCGCGGGCTTCTAGGCTTCCCGTCCATGACGCAGGGTTTCGCGCTGACGACCGACGGGGACGTCGCCCGCCTGACCTTCTCCAGGCCGGCGAAGATGAACGCCATCACCTACGAGATGTGGTCGGCCATCCCGGGCATCGTTGCCGAGCTCGAGGCCGACCCGGCCGTCAAGGTGCTGGTGCTGACCGGTGAGGGGGAGCACTTCTCGGCGGGCGCCGACATCGGCGAGTTCCGCGACCTGCGCGCGACCCCGGAGGGTGTCGCCACGTACGACAAGGCGGTCGACGCGGCCGTCGACGCGCTCGCGACGATGGCCAAACCGAGCATCGCCCTGATCCGGGGCAACTGCATCGGCGGCGGCTGTCAGCTGTCGGTGGCGTGCGACTTCCGGTTCTCCGCACCCGATGCCCGGTTCGGCATCACGCCGGCGAAACTCGGCATCGTCTACCACTACGAGTCCACGCGGCTGCTGATCGACCTCGTCGGCCCGGCACAGGCCCGCTATCTGCTGCTGTCGGGCGCGCTCGTCGACGCGGGCCGTGCCAGGGAGATCGGGCTCGTCACCGACGTGTTCGACGACGTGGAGGCGCAGACCGCCGAGTTCGCGGCGACCCTGTGCTCCCGGTCGCAGACGTCCGTGCGGGGCATGAACCGCATCATCGCGGCGATCACCGCAGGCACGGAGGACGCGGCCGTACAGGCGGAGTCGCTGCGGGACGAGGCGGCCCGCGGCGCGGACTACGCCGAGGGCGTGGCCGCGTTCCTCGAGCGCAGGGCGCCGCGGTTCACCCACCGCTGAGCCGCGCTCACGCGGAGACCGACACCTCGCGGAAGCGGACCTCCTTGTTCGGCTTGCCGCCGCCGGGGGAGGGGTCGAGCGAACCGTCGTGACCCGCCTTCGCGATGTCGTCGATCGTCTGCAGGCCCTTCTCGCTGATGGTGCCGAACGCCGTGTACTGCGGCGGCAGCTGCGCATCGCCGAACACGAGGAAGAACTGACTGCCGTTGGTGTTCGGCCCCGAGTTGGCCATCGCGACCGTGCCCCGCGGGTACGTGGTGTTCTGGTCGACCTCGTCGGCGAACGTGTAGCCGGGGCCGCCGGAACCGGTGCCGGTCGGGTCGCCGCACTGCAGCATCTTCAGGCCCTCGGTGCTGATGCGGTGGCACGTCGTGTCGTTGAAGTAGCCCTGCTCGGCCAGGCTGACGAAGCTGTTCACCGTGCACGGCGCCTGCTTGCGGTCCAGCGTGAGGTCGATGGGCCCCGCCGACGAGTCGATGTGCGCGTCGACCGTGCCCTGGGCGGGCGGGTCGGTGTCCTTCGGCGGATCGACGTCCTTGGCCGCCTCGCCGCCCTTCTGATACTGGCACGAGTCACGGCCGCCCTGGGCGGTCGCGGCACCCTCGGAGTCGTCGTCCTGGCCGGTGAGGACCACCACGAGGCCCGCGGCGATGATCACCACACCCGCCGCCACGCCGATGCCGATGATCTTGCGGCGCTTGGCGCGTTCGGCCCTGCGAGCGAGTTGCCGCTCCAGCTTGCGCTTCGCGGCCTCACGGCGCTGCTGGTTCGTCCCCACCTGGCCTCCTCGTTCACCCACGTGTTGGCTGGCGGCAGTCTATGGGCACGGTCTGTGAGAACGCCGTAGAGGGGCCGCTAGGCTGTGATCCATCTCGGACGTGGAGGTGAGAACGTGCTGGTCGCAGGCTTTCCGACCGGGACGTTCCAGGCCAACTGTTACGTGCTCGCCCCAGGGCGCGGTGCCGGGTGCGTGATCGTCGACCCCGGTGAGGGCGCCGCGGAACCACTCGACCGGGCGTTGGGCGAGCACGCGCTGACACCCACCGCCATCCTCGCCACCCACGGCCACCCCGACCACGTACACGCCGCGGCCGGTCTCGCCCGCGTCCACGGCGTACCGGTGTGGATCCGGCCGGAGGACCGTCCTCTGCTGACCGATCCGCGGGCCGGTGTCGACACCGAGCAGCTGCCGGGTGCGGAGTCCGCGCTGCTGGCGGGCACCTGGACCGAACCGGACCGCGTCGAGGAACTCGGTGCGGATCCGGTCGAGACGGCCGGGTTGCGGATCGACGTGCTGCACACCCCGGGGCACACGCCCGGCTCGGTCGTCTTCCACCTCACCACCGGCGAGGGCGGGCGGATCGCGCTCACCGGCGACACCCTGCTGCCCGGCACCGCAGGGCGCACCGATCTGCCGGGAGGTGACGGGCAGGCGCTGCGGCGTTCGCTGGACCTGCTGGCCGACACGCTGGCTGGCGACACCGTTCTGCTGCCGGGACACGGGCCGAGCACGACGATGGAACGCGAACGGGCCTCCAATCCGTTTCTGGGGAACACGAACCGCGAGAAGGAACCACGATGACCGACCCCGAGCACGGCGACCCCGACCCGTCCCGCACGCCCGACACGCCGGACCCCGCGAACGCGGCAGGCGGTCCCGAGGGCGCCGGCGGTGCTGAGGGTGCC
The DNA here is from genome assembly GCF_000719975.1 of Prauserella rugosa. Lineage (GTDB taxonomy): Bacteria > Actinomycetota > Actinomycetes > Mycobacteriales > Pseudonocardiaceae > Prauserella > Prauserella rugosa. The sequence continues at coordinate 492,273 of NZ_JOIJ01000002.1, read as the reverse complement.
GGGGAGGCGGGCTCCCCGGACCCCGGAGCCGCGCGCAGGGCCGCCGAGCCGGACCGGATCATGCTCTACGGCCAGGACGCTGCCCTGCGCCGCAAGCGGGTGGCGGCCGGCCTGGTGGGCGTGGTGCTGTTCGCCGCCGCGTTCGGCGGGATCGCGGGGCTGATCGGCGGCATGGGGCCGGGGCTCGTCGTCGCCGGGGTGATCGCGCTGCTGCTGGGCTTCGTGATCGTGTCCAACGCGCGCAGGCAGGTGTGGCTCGAAGGGCGCACCGTGGTGATGCGCAGCTGGGGCAGGCGCCGCGTCGACCTGGAGACCGCTCCGCGGATCGACCTGCTGCTCAGTGACGTGCGCGGCACGCGCACGGTCAGCCTGCTCGTCACCAACAGTGCGAACAAGGCCGTGAAGATCGACCTCGCCGTCTACGCGGGCACGGGCGGGCGGGAACTCGGCATCCTGGCGTTGCGCCGGCTCGCCGACGCGCTGGCCGACAACGTCGAGGCCAACGGCCTGGTGTTCTCGGAGCTGCTCGTTGCGCAGCTGCGTTCGGAGGCGCGCGGGGACGGCGCGGCCGACCGGCCGCTGTACCGCATCGCCTCGGCCGCACCCCAGGGCAAACTGGCCCAGCGGTTCACGATGGAGGCCGTCAGCCGGTTCGTGGCTTCCCTGGACTGAGCCGCGGCGCCCGTCCCCTGTGGGAGGACACCGCCGTGGGGGAGTGTGCCGTTCAGTCCTGGTCGGGTGTCGAGGTGACCGGGCGCAGGGCGGCCAGCTGGAGCTCGATCGCGGTGAGTTGTTCGCGAACCGCGTCGAGCTGTTCGCCGATGGTCTCCAGCTGGTAGACGGCCTCGGGCAGCTCACCCGCGGTGAACGTGGCGAGCTGCTCGAGATGTGCCGCTGCGTCACGCAGGCCGGTCAGCGCGCTCGCCAGGCCGGGCAGCGCGGTCACGGCCGTGGCGACGGCGCGGCCGCCCCGGATCGTTCCGCGCACCGTTCGGTACACGGTGATCAACGGCGTGCGCACCAGCGCGGGAAGGTCGGGCAACGGCACTGGGCCGGGCATGGGCGGCTCCGGGGACGGGCGGGGACCGCGGCGTTCCCCAGCGCGCGGCCTCCGGACCCGGCCGGCGCGCTGCGGATTCCGCCGTGTTGTGTGCTGCCGTTCCTATCCCACGGCCCGGCGGCGAGATCGACCGCCCCGGCGTTGTGGTGCTGGTGTGCTCAGGCGTGACTCGTGGGACCGGAGGGACTGTCAGGGCGCAGGTGACGCATGTGGTCACTGGTGCTCATGCGGCCGTCGCCGCGGCGCGCTGGATTCGGCGCCGGGTTCGGCGCCGGGTTCGATGCCGGGTTCGATGCGGTGGTCGAGGTGGGTGTCGACGTGGTTCTCCTCGCGCACCACGATCAACGCGGCGAGCACGCTCGTGACGGGGACCGCGGCGATGATGCCGATACTGCCCGCCAGGGTGCGGACGATCTCGGCGGCCATCTCCTGCGACGTCAGGATCGAGCCGAGTCCCACATCGGACAGCGACGCCAGGAGCAGCGCGGGGAGTGCGGCGCCGGCGTAGGCCATGACCAGGGTGTTGACCGCCGATCCCACGTGCGCGCGGCCGATGCGCAGTGCCGCGCCGTACAGCTCCCGCCACGACAGCCGGGGGTTGGCGCGGTGCAGTTCCCACACCGCGCTCGCCTGGGTGACGGTGACGTCGTCGAGGACACCGAGCGCGCCGATGACGATCCCGGCCAGCAGCAGGCCCCGCGTGTCGATCTCCTGGCCGAGGGAACCGATGAGCGTCGAGGTGTTCTCGTCGAGTCCGGTCAGCTGGGCGCCCGCGGAGAAGATCGTCGCCAGCACGCCGATCAGCGACAGGCTGACCATGGTGCCGAGCACGGCCGCCGATGTGCGGGCCGAGAAGCCGTGGGTGGTGTACAGGGCCACGAACATGATCAGCCCGGATCCGGCGATACCGACGGCCAGGGGGTTCGCGCCGTGCAGGATGGCGGGCAGGACGAACAGCCCGATGATCAGACCGGTGACGACGAGTGCGCCGAGCGCCGCGGCGCCGCGCCACCGGCCGAGAATCACGACAGCGGCGGCGAAGACCACGGCCAGCAGGGTCAGCGGCAGGCCGCGCTGGAAGTCCTGCACCTGGTACGCGTCGGCGTCCCTGGGGTCGGCACCGCTGTAGGCGAGCACGACGTCGTCGCCCGCGGCGAACGTCGGGTTGCCCTGGCCTGCGGGCAGGTTCTTCGTGATGGCCATGCCCTCGGCGGGGCCGTCGGTGAGGGTGACCCGGACGGTCTGGCATCGCGGGCCGTTCTCCGCGTCGGCGTCGCCGGTGTCGCCGACCTGTACCTGTCCCGGAGACAGGCAGGGGCCGAGCTCGGAGGAGACGACCTCGCCGTTGACCGGCTCGCCGACCGCGTGGCCCGTGGGATCCGGTTCGCCCCACGGGTACAGCAGGATCACCGAGGTCAGCGCGGCCAGCGCGAACGGTGCGAGCAGGACCGCGAGCAGTCTGCGCACCCTGGCCGACGCGGGTTCGGCGGGTCCGTGCCCGTGCCCATGCCCGTGCCCATCGCCATGTCCGTGGCCGTGGTCGTGACTCTGGCCGCGCGCGGGGTCCGGCGCCGGGACGCGGGTGGGTGCATCGCCGGCCGCGGACGCGCTGTGCTGCGTGGCCCCCGCCGTGGCTCCGGCCGTGGCTCCGGCCGTGGCTCCGTCGGTGCGCCTGGGACCACGGGGTGCGCGGCGCGCCCGCGGGGCTGCCCGCGGCCCGTCGGTGCGCGGTGCATCCGGCCGGGCGCTGTTCGATCGCCCGCTGTCCGATCGCCCGCTGTCCGATCGTCCGCTGTTGGATCGCCCGCTGTCCGATCGTCCGCTGTCCGATCGTCCGCTGTTGGATCGCCCTGCGCCGGATGGGGCGCTGTCTCCGGGCGCACTGTCGTCCTGCTCCGGTGTGCCGCGCGGGGCGGGATCGGCGGGACGGTGCCGGCGCTCCCGCTGAGGTCGCCGCGGGGGCCTCTGCCCACCGGTCCCCGCGGCGCCGCCCTCGACGCCGGCGACGCCGCCGTCCCGGGACCGCCGGGGCGGCAGGGATTCCCCCTGGGCCGGGGAGCGCCGCGGGTCTGCGCGCTCGCCGCGGCGGGGAGCGCGCGGCGGGATCGGTTCCGGGAGGACCGGTCCGGTGTCGTCGGACACGTGGTCGTCGGGGTTGTCGGGGTTGTCGCGTGGCACGGCCACATCTTCGCGGCCAGGCGGTTTCGCGGTGACCGCCGGGTCGCCGGTGGGCCCGGCCACCGCGCGTGCGCACCGGCCGGCGCCTTGACACCGAGATAGAACATGTGTTCGAGTGGAGGGGTGCGATGGGAACGACAACGCAACGAGGAGCTGGCCGCGCGGGCTCTGCCCGGACTGGTGCGCACCGTGCACTCACCCGACTTCGCCGGGGTGACGTTCCACGAGGTGCATGCGCGGTCGGTGCTCAACAAGGTGCCCGCCGCCTCGCGCGTGCCGTTCCGCTGGACGGTCAACCCGTACCGGGGCTGCTCACACGCCTGCACCTACTGCTTCGCGCGAGGGACGCACACCTACCTCGACTTCGACGCCGGGACCGACTTCGACACCCAGGTGGTCGTCAAGGTGAACGCCCCCGAGGTGCTGGCCGCGCAGGTGCGGAGGCGGTCATGGGCACGCGAGCACGTCGCGATGGGCACCAACACCGACCCGTACCAGCGGGCCGAAGGCAAGTACCGGCTGATGCCGGGCATCATCCGCGCGCTCGCCGACTCGGGGACGCCGTTGTCGATCCTCACGAAGGGCACCGTGCTGGCACGTGACCTGTCCCTGTTGCGGGACGTGGGCGGCGACGTCCCGGTCGGGCTGGGGGTGTCGATCGCACTGCTCGACCGGGAACTGCAGCGCAGCCTCGAACCCGGAACGCCGAGCCCGCAGGCGCGGCTCGAGCTCGTGCGCAAGGCCAGGGATGCGGGGCTGCCCTGCGACGTGTTCCTCGCCCCGATCCTGCCCGGTCTGACCGACTCGGACGAGGCGCTCGACGGGCTGCTCGGGCAGGTGGCCGAGGCGGGAGCCAGCAGTGTCACCGCCATTCCACTGCACCTGCGTCCCGGTGCCCGCGAATGGTTCGCGCGCTGGCTCGCCGAGCACCACCCGGAGCTCGTCGACCGCTACCGCCGCCTGTACGGCAGGGGCAGCTACGCCGATCCGGAGTACCGGCGCGGACTGCGGCAGCGGGTGGAGGCGCTGGCCCGCGCCCACGGCCTCGTCGACCCGCCGGGCTCGTTGCGGCGTGCCGGGGACGGCGCACAGGACGGTGCGCAGGAGGGCGCGCCCCCGGGCCTGCCGCACGAGGACGCCGGCGGCACGCGGGGCAGACCGAGGGCCGAGCAGCTGAGTCTGTTGTGAGCACTGTCTGCTGTGAGCGTGGTGTGAGCACTGTCTGCTGGGAGTGGCCGGCTCCCGGGCGAAACCTGCTCGCGGAGCCTTCCGCCACGTTGGATAGCCTGAGCGTTCGGTGGCTCCTCGTCGACGACCGTCGGCGAATGCTGCCTCGTACCGTCCGTCACCGCATGCCCGAGAGGATCCCGCGAAGTGCTTCGCACCCACGACGCCGGCACGTTGCGTGCCGAGCAGGCCGGCCAGACCGTCACGCTCACCGGCTGGGTGGCGCGGCGGCGCGATCACGGCGGAGTGATCTTCATCGACCTGCGCGACGCCAGCGGCGTGGCCCAGGTCGTGTTCCGCGAGGGCGAGATGGCCGAGCGTGCCCACCAGCTGCGCGCCGAGTACTGCATCAAGGTCACCGGCGAGATCTCCCCGCGCCCCGAGGGTAACGAGAACCCGGAGATCGCCACGGGTGACATCGAGGTCTACGTCAGCGAGCTCGAGGTGTTGTCCGAGGCCGCGCCGCTGCCGTTCCCCGTCGACGAGCGCCTCGACGTCGGCGAGGAGGTGCGCCTCAAGCACCGCTACCTCGACCTGCGCCGCGCGGGCCAGTCCCGCAACATGCGCCTGCGCAGCGAGGCCAACCGGGTCGCACGGAACGTCCTGCACGACGACGGTTTCGTCGAGATCGAGACCCCGACCATGACCCGGTCCACCCCCGAGGGCGCCCGCGACTTCCTCGTGCCGGCCCGGCTGCGCCCGGGCTCGTGGTACGCGCTGCCCCAGTCGCCGCAGCTGTTCAAGCAGCTGCTCATGGTCGGCGGGATGGAGCGCTACTACCAGATCGCGCGCTGCTACCGCGACGAGGACTTCCGCGCCGACCGGCAGCCCGAGTTCACCCAGCTCGACATCGAGATGAGCTTCGTCGAGCAGGACGACGTCATCGCACTGGGCGAGCGGATCGCACGTGCGCTGTGGAAGCTCATCGACGTCGAGCTGCCCGAGACCTTCCCGCGGATGAGCTACGCCGAGGCCATGGCCCGGTACGGCTCGGACAAGCCCGACCTGCGCTTCGGTCTCGAACTCACCGAGCTGACGGAGTTCTTCGCCGACACCCCGTTCCGGGTGTTCCAGGCGCCCTACGTCGGCGCGGTCGTCATGCCGGGCGGTGCCGACCAGCCGCGCCGCACCCTCGACGCGTGGCAGGACTGGGCCAAGCAGCGTGGCCACAAGGGCCTCGCCTACGTGCTCGTCGGTGCGGACGGCACGCTGTCGGGCCCGGTCGCCAAGAACATCTCCGAGTCCGAGAAGGCCGGGCTCGCCGAGGCGGTCGGGGCGAACCCTGGCGACTGCATCTTCTTCGCCGCCGGAACGCCGAACAGCGCGCGTGCCCTGCTCGGCGCCGCGCGCGGCGAGATCGCCGACCGGCTCGGCCTGATCGACGACAACGCGTGGTCGTTCGTCTGGATCGTCGACGCGCCGATGTTCGAGGCCGCCGACGAGACCGACGACGTGACGGTCGGCAGCGGTCAATGGACGGCGCTGCACCACGCGTTCACCTCGCCGAAGCCCGAGTGGATCGACACGTTCGACTCCGACCCCGGCAACGCGCTCGCCTACGCCTACGACCTGGTGTGCAACGGCAACGAGATCGGCGGCGGATCGATCCGTATCCACAGGGCCGACGTGCAGAAGCGCGTCTTCGAGGTCATGGGCATCTCGCAGGAGGACGCCCAGGAGAAGTTCGGCTTCCTGCTGGACGCCTTCCAGTACGGCCCGCCGCCGCACGGCGGCATCGCCTTCGGCTGGGATCGCATCGTGATGCTGCTGGCCGGGGCCGATTCGCTGCGGGACGTCATCGCGTTCCCGAAGACCGGCGGCGGCTTCGACCCGCTCACCAGCGCGCCCGCGCCGATCACGGCCGAGCAGCGTAAGGAGGCGGGGGTGGACGCCAAGCCGGTCAAGCAGCCCGAGCCCGCCGCCAAGGCGGCCGGGGCGGAGCCCGCGACCGAGCAGCGGAACGCCGCCGGGCAGGGCAGCGCCTGACGACGCGTCAGGGCCGCCCCCGGGTAGTCCGGTGCGGCGGCCGCAGCCGCCGACGCGGGCACCGGGATGCGCCGAATGTCCGTTCGTGGCGCGGATTGCGGTCACCGGAATGTGGTCAGCTTTCCCGTCGCACTAGTAGGGTCGGAGCCAATGACTGTGGACACCCCTCCAGCCGACGACTCGACCGTCGGCACCGGAGCGGACACTCCTTCCAGTGACACCGCGGAGGCCGCGGTTACAGCCGCCGTATCCGCAGCGGAGGCGGTGCTGGCACAGCGGTTCGGCAGCACCGTCTCCCTCGTCGACGCCGAGGACCTCGCGGGAAGCGGACCGGCGACGGTGGTCAGGGCGCGGGTCGCCTCGTCGTCGTTCGCGCTGCCCCGCACGCTCGTCATCAAGCACTATCCCGGCGAGCCGGAGGCGGGCCAGGACGACGCGTTCGCGCGCGAAGCTGCCAGCTACCAGCTGTTCACGGCGCTGTCGGCGGCCGATCGCACGTGTCCGGAGATTCTCGCCCACAACGCAGAGCACCGGGTGCTGGTGATCGACGACCTCGGGCGGGCACCGACCCTCGACGACAAGCTCCGCGGATCGGACGCGCGTGCCGCCGAGACGGCACTGCTTTCGTGGGCCCGCTCGCTCGGCCGCATGCACTTCAGCACCGCCAATCGGGAGGCCGATTTCAACGCGCTGCTGCGCAGGCTCGGCAAGGCGGGCTCGGGTGCCTCGGCACAGAACGACGGCCAGGTGGTCCCCGCGGCTCCGCCCGCGCACGCCGCGGGCGACCCGGCCGACGCCGTGACGGCGGCGCCCGCGCTGCTGCGCGAGACGCTCGGCGTCGACACCGCGCCCGAGGTCGTCGCGGTGGCCGAGCGCGCCGCGGAGCAGGCCCGTTCGGCGGCGTTCCGGGCGTTCAGCCCCGTCGACCTCTGGCCGGACAACAACCTCGTCACCGGCGACGGTGTGCGGTTCCTCGACTTCGAACGGGGCCGGGTGCGCAGTGCCCTGGTCGACGCCGCCCACATGCTCGTGCCGTTCGTGTCCGGGCCCGAACCGCTGGCGCTGCCGAGCGGCATGAGCGAGGCGATGATCGCGTCGTGGCGTGCCGAGGTGGCGGACCTGTGGCCGTCGCTGACCGAGGAGGACACCCTCAGCCGGTATCTCCTCGACGCGGGCCTGCTGCTCGTCTGGCAGGCCACGTGGCGGTGGCTGCCCGACCTCGCCGCCGCGGGGCAGGACGGTTCCTCCGGCGGTGCGGAACGGATGACGGCCGCGCCGCCGCGGCAGCGCGCCGCCGCGCTCGCCACGTGGTGGCGCGACCTCGGCAGGCACGCCGACCGAGAGGGCGACCCCGCGGACGGGCCTGCGATCTCGGCGCACGCCGAGGCCGTGGCCACGGCCCTGGACGCGCGCTTCGGGCCGGACCTGCAACTTCCCCTGTACCCGGCGTTCCGCTGAGCGTGAGCGGGCGACGGCCGCCGCGTGCGGCGTCTCCCGCCCGCGGCCAAGGTTCGCCGGACCGTTCGCACGCCGTTACCCGCGGCTCACCGCGGGTGCGCACCGGCGCGCGATCGTGCCGGGTGTGGCGATCGACGAGATTTCGCAGACCCACCGCCCCGCGACCCCCGTTCCCGCCCAACCCGCCGTTCCCGATTCGCCCGCTGTGCCCGCTGGGCCCGAACTGCGTCCGGTGCGCAGGTTGGCCGTGCTCGGCGACTCGACCGCCGTCGGGCTCGGTGATCCGCTGCCCGGAGGGCGGTGGCGGGGTGTCGGCCCGCTCGTCGCGGCCGCGTTGGGTGTCGAGCCCGACGCGTACGTCAACACCTCCTTCACCGGCGCCCGGGTGCGCTGCGTGCGCACGGTGCAGCTGCCCGCCGCGCTCGAGCACACGCCCGATGTCGCCGTCGTGATCGTCGGGATGAACGACACGCTGCGGTCCGACTTCGACCCCGCGGCGCTGACCGCCGACCTGGACGCGACCCTCTCCGCGCTGAGGGACGCCGGGGCGTTGCCGGTCACGATGCGCTACCACGACCACGGCCGGGTGTTCCGCATGCCGGGGCCGTTGCGCCGAGCCCACGCCGCGCGGGTGGACGCGCTCAACCGCGTCGTCGACACCGTCGTGGCCCGCCACGACGCGGTGTGCGTCGACCTCGACCAGGTCCCGGGCGCCTACGACCTGCGGGCGTGGAGCGTCGACCGGCTGCACCCTTCGGAGTTCGGCCACCGGCTGCTGGCACGCGGCGTCACCGACGCGGTGGGCGTCCGCGGATACGCGGTGCGCGAGCCGGTGTCGCTGACCTGCGCGGGCGGTGCCCGTTCCAGCACGGTCGACCACGTGGCCTGGCTCGTCGGCAAGGGCGTGCCGTGGCTGTGGCGCCGCGGACGCGACCTGGTGCCGTACGCCGCGGGGATCCTCGTGCGCGGTCTGTTGCGCAGGGACCGCGCCCCGGAACCGGATCAGCCGCTCGCCGAGGTGTGGGAACCCGACGGGTGGGAGCCCAGGACCGTCTGAGCCCGGCGGCGCCCGGATCGTCACCCCGGCCGGATACCGTCGGAGGTGTGCAGCAAGACGAACTGTTCACGGTGAACGAGGACGTGGCCCCGCCTCCGGTGTCCGACGAGCCCCATTCCCCGCCGCAGCCCCCGCCCGGCTCGCCGCTGGCCGTGCGTATGCGGCCCCGGACGTTGGACGAGGTCGTCGGCCAGCAGCACCTGCTCGGGGACGGCGCACCGCTGCGCAGGCTTGTCGAAGGGGCCGCACCGGCCTCGGTGCTGCTGTACGGACCGCCCGGCACCGGCAAGACGACGCTCGCCAACCTCGTCTCGACCGCCACCGGCAGGCGGTTCGTGGCGCTGTCGGCCCTGTCCGCGGGCGTCAAGGAGGTGCGCGGGGTCATCGAGGAGGCCCGGCGGCGCCGCAAGTACAACTCCGAGGACACGGTCCTGTTCATCGACGAGGTCCACCGCTTCTCGAAGACCCAGCAGGACGCGCTGCTCGGCGCCGTCGAGGACCGCACGGTGCTGCTCGTGGCCGCGACGACGGAGAACCCGTCGTTCTCGGTCGTCTCGCCGCTGCTGTCGCGCTCGCTGGTGCTGCAGCTGCGTCCGCTGACCGACGACGACATCGCCGGGCTCGTCGACCGTGCGCTCACCGACGAGCGCGGCCTGGGCGGCACCCTCGAGCTCACCGACGACGCGCGGGCGCACCTGATCCGCCTCGCCTCGGGGGACGCCCGGCGCGCGCTGACGGCCCTGGAGGCCGCGGCCGACGCCGCGAGCGTCACCGACCACGGCGTCATCGATCTGGAGACGGTCGAGGCGACCGTGGACAAGGCCGCCGTGCGCTACGACCGCGACGGCGATCAGCACTACGACGTGATCAGTGCCTTCATCAAGTCGATTCGCGGCTCCGACGTCGACGCCGCGCTGCACTACCTGGCCCGCATGATCGAGGCGGGGGAGGACCCGCGGTTCATCGCCAGGAGGCTGGTGGTGCATGCGAGCGAGGACATCGGCATGGCCGATCCGACGGCGCTGCAGTCCGCCGTCGCCGCGGCGCACGCGGTCCAGTTCATTGGCATGCCCGAGGGCAGGCTCGCGCTGGCGCAGGCCACCGTGCACCTGACCACGGCGCCGAAGTCGAACGCCGTCATCGCCGGGATCGACGCCGCCCTGTCGGACGTGCGCGGCGGCGGGATCGGGACGGTGCCGCCACATCTGCGCGACGGGCACTACGCCGGTGCCGCGAAACTCGGCCACGCACAGGGCTACCGCTACCCGCACGACGTCGCCGAGGGCGTCCTGGCGCAGCAGTACCCGCCCGACGAGCTCGTCGGGCGGGACTACTACAACCCCACGTCGCGCGGCGCGGAGCGCACCCTGGCCGAACGGGTGCCGAAACTGCGGCGCACGATCCGCGGCGGCTCCTGATCAGCCGCCGCTCACCCCGGGCCGCCCGTTCTCGACCCTCGCGGTGAGGCTGCGCAGGAACGAGGGATCCGCCTCGGTCGTGACCTCGACGTCGTACCAGCCGCGGTGCGTACGCCACGGCACCTCGACCGACCGGCCCGCGCCGACCACGACGAACCGGGTCGCCGGGGCGTGGTGGCGGGAACGGAGGCGGAACGTCAGCCGTTCGGTGCCGTGGTTGGTGATCGTGAGTTCCATGCCGAGGCGCCGCGGCAGGGCCCGCGAGGTGACCTCGACGCCTGCCGCGGCGCCCTGCGCGTCCCCGCGCAGCTCCCACCAGGCGCGGTTCGGCCCCTGGACCACCACGCGGTAGTCGTTCCCGGACGGGGACAGGTGCACGGTGTGCTCGCCCCGGACGTCGTGGTGCGCGGGCTCGTCCAGTTCGCCCGCGTACGGGTAGATCGCGAAGTGGGCCGATGCGGACCCGGTGTTGCGCAACCGCACCGCCAGCGTGCCGTCGGCCCACCGGCCGGAGACCGAGGGCTGGTAGGGCAGCGCCCTGGCGGGGCGGGTGCCGGGTTCGGCCGTCGGCATCACCTGCTCGTCCGGGACCTCTGGGTGCCACCGCGGCACCGGTTCCGGCACCGGCCCCGGCGCGGACACCCGTGGTGGCCGCGCCTGCCTGGCGAAGTCGAACGCGTTCGTCAGATCACCGGCCACGGTGCGCCGCCACGGGCTGATGCCGGCTGCCTCGACGCCGGTCCAGCGCTCCAGCAGGCGCAACACCGACGTGTGGTCGTACGCGGTGGAGTCCACGAATCCGCCCACCGTCCACGGCGACACGATCGTCATCGGCACCCGGGGCCCGAAGCCGATGGGCCGTCCGGCGAACCGGTCCTCGTCGCCGGCGCCGCCACCGACACCGGCACCGTCGGACGGGGGTACGGGCGGCGGCACGTGGTCGAAGTAACCGTCGTTCTCGTCGAAGTTGATCAGCAGCGCGGTGCGCTCCCACGTGCGCTCGTGGGAGGCCAGTACGTCGAGCACGTCGTGGATGAGGCGGGCACTCTCGAGCGGCGTCGAGGCGCTGGGGTGCTCCGACGCGGTCGACGGCGGCACGAGCCAGGTCACCGCGGGCAGGGTCCCTGCGGCGACGTCGGCGCGGAGCCGGTCGACGAGGGTGCCGGGCTCACTGCGGTACACCGCGCGGTCGAACAGGCTGCGTTCGGCAGGGGACAAGGTGGCGAGCCCGGCCTCGAGCCGGCCGAGGAGCCTCCGCCGCTCGGGTTCGTCGGCCTCGGCCACGACGTCGTAGAACTCACCCGCGGTGCGGAACTCGCCGTCCACCGCGGCCAGCGCCTTCGACGCGACCCGCTTGAACGGGACGAAGAACTCCACGGCGTTGTCGGTGAAGTTGTCCCACTCCTGGTAGATCCGCCACGACACGCCCGCCTGCTCGAGCGCCTCGGGATAGGTCGGCCAGTCGTAGCCGGTGTGGTCGTACTCGTAGGCGTCGTTGCCGACGGCCCGTCCACCGGTGACCGGTTCGATGCCGGTGGTGCCCGTCCAGAGGTAGTTCCGGTTCGGGTTGGTGGAGCCGAACACCGAACAGTGGTAGGCGTCGCAGACGGTGAACGTGTCGGCGAGTTCGTACTGCAGCGCCAGGTCGGCGCGGTCGTAGTAGGTCATCGTCGCCGGCGTCTTCGCCGGGATCCACCCGTCGTTCCACCCCCGCGCCCATGCGGCGCCGCTGCCGTCCCAGCTGTGGTCCAGGTCGTCGAGGTACTGGATCTCGCCCGGTTCGCGGCCCTCCCTGGCGGCCTGCTTGCGCAGCGAGAACGGCAGTACGGGGGACCCGCCCGCCCGCGGCTGGGCGAACACGGGGCCGCCGCCCGGCAGTTCGAGCGGGTGCGCGTCGGAGAATCCCCGCACCCCGCGCAGCGCGCCGAAGTAGTGGTCGAACGAGCGGTTCTCCTGCATGAGCACCACGACGTGCTCCATGGCGGCGAGTCCGCCGGTGCGCATGGGCCTGGCCAGTGCGGCGTGCACCGACGGCGGGACCATCGAGGCGGCGGCACCGGCCGCGCCTGCGGCGAGCACGCCGCGGCGGGACACTGCTGAGGTGAGCCCTCGCCGAGAGGACTGGGCTGGCTGCGGGTGGTGTGGGTGGCTTGGGTGCTGTGGGCGCTGCGGGCGCTGTGGATGTTGCGGAGATCCGGAGGAGGACGGCATGTGCTCACCGTCGTCCGTCGACGTCAACCGGCGATGATCGACAGCTGACGCGTGGCCCACGAGCGGGCGACCGTCGTGGGAGATCGCCGTGGGTCGTGGGAGATCGCCGTGGGAGATCGTTGCGGGCGACACGCCACGCGGGGTCTCGGCGAGGGCCGCCAGGGTGACGGGGGCGACGCACGGTAGCCTCACAGTCCCATCGGTCCCCACCCACGACCCGATGTGACGACCGATGTGTTGTCGCCATCGATCCATGAATGAGGAGGGCACGTGTCGGCAGGGCAGATCGCCGCACTGGTCGCCGCGGGCGCCTTCGTGCTGCTGGTGTTGTTCTTGGCGATCGCGCTGGTCAAGCTCGGCCGCACGCTCGACGAGGCCACGGTCGCCATCCGGAAGGCCCACGAGAACACCGATCCACTGCTGCACGGCGCCAGCGACACCATCACGCACGTCAACACACAGCTCGAACGCGTCGACGGCATCACGTCCAACGCGCAGACCGTGACGGGCAACGTCTCGGCGCTGTCGTCGGTGTTCACCGCGACGCTCGGCGGCCCGCTCGTGAAGACGGCGGCGCTGTCGTACGGCATGAGCAAGGCCATCAAGGCGCGGCGTGCGGCGAAGGCCGAGAACGGCAAGCACTCGCTCCGGCGTGGGAGGAAGAGCAGGAAATGAAACGCGTCTTCTGGCTCGGGGTCGGCGTGGCCGCGGGGGTCGCGCTGTCCCGCAAGGCCAGCGAAACCGCTCGTCAAGCCACTCCGGCGGGGTTAGCCTCGAACGTGGGAGACGCCGTGCGAGAGCTCGCAGGCGCCCTCGGCGCGTTCGGAGCCGACGTGCGTGCCGGAATGTCCGAGCGGGAGCAGGAACTGAACCAGATCGTGCAACGGCCGGTGACCCCGGCGCGGCCCCCGGAGGCAGGTGCTCGTCCGGCCCAGGCCGCGCGTCCACAGCCGCAGCGGGCGCCGCAGCAGCGGCCTGCGCCGCGGTCCGGCGCGCCCGCGACCGGTCCGGTGCGTGCCGAGCAGCCCCGCCGGGCCCAGGGTGAGCGTTCCGCCGCGACCCGCAGGGCGCGAGCTCCCCGGGCGGAGGGCTGAGCCGCCGGGAACACTCCCGCGCACAGCAGGCGAGCCCTTCGCCGTCTTCGCCCGTTCCGGCCCAGCGCCGGCCGCCGCACGCGGCCGGACGTTCGACACGGCGGCCGGGGCCCCGGTGCGGCCCCACATCCGTCCGCCACATCCTGCGAGGAAGCTCCAGTGGAAACACACGAAATCAGCAAGCGGTTCCTCGACTACTTCGAGGGCCACGGCCACACCCGCGTGCCCAGCGCGTCGCTGATCCTCGACGATCCGACGCTGCTGTTCGTGAACGCGGGCATGGTCCAGTTCAAGCCGTACTTCCTGGGCGAGGTGCCGCCTCCGTACCCGCGTGCGACCAGCGTGCAGAAGTGCGTGCGTACCGGGGACATCGACGAGGTCGGCAAGACCACCCGGCACAACACGTTCTTCCAGATGGCAGGCAACTTCTCGTTCGGCGACTACTTCAAGGAAGGCGCCATCGAGCGTGCGTGGGGCCTGCTCACGTCGTCGCAGGACGCCGGCGGCCTGGGGTTCGACCCCGACCGGCTGTGGGTGACCGTCTACGAGCACGACGCCGAGGCAGCAGGCCTGTGGCGGGACATCACGGGGATCCCGTCGGACCGCATCCAGGTGCGGGACGGCAAGGACAACTACTGGGACATGGGTGTGCCGGGCCCCGGCGGGCCCTGCTCCGAGATCTACTACGACCGCGGGCCGGAGTACGGCCGGGACGGCGGTCCGGTGGTCGACGAGGACCGCTACCTCGAGATCTGGAACCTCGTGTTCATGCAGGACGTCCGCGGCGAGCAGAGCCCCAAGCTCGGACATCCGCCGATCGGCGAACTGCCGCAGAAGAACATCGACACCGGCATGGGCATCGAGCGCGTGGCGTTCCTGCTCCAGGGCGTCGACAACGTCTACGAGACCGACCTCGTCCGCCCGGTGATCCAGCGTGCCGAGGAGTTCTCCGGCCGCCGCTACGGTGCCGACCACGCCGACGACGTGCGGTTCCGCGTCATCGCCGACCACGCGCGCTCCGGCGTGATGCTGATCGGCGACGGCGTCACGCCCGGCAACGAGGCCCGCGGCTACGTGCTGCGCAGGTTGCTGCGCCGGATCGTGCGCGCCGTGCGCCTGCTGGGCGTGCACGAGCCGGTGCTGCCGGAGTTCGCGAAGGTCGTGCGCGACGCGATGTCGCCGTCCTACCCGGAGATCGCCCGCGACTTCGACCGCATCAGCGACGTCATGCGCCAGGAGGAGGAGACCTTCCTGGCCACGCTGACCAGCGGGTCGCGCATCTTCGACCTGGCCGCCGAGGAGACCAAGCGGTCCGGCGGCTCGATCCTGGCCGGGGACAAGGCGTTCCAGCTGCACGACACGTACGGCTTCCCGATCGACCTGACCCTCGAGATGGCGGCCGAGCAGGGCCTGTCGGTCGACGAGGAGGGTTTCCGCACCCTCATGGAGGAGCAGCGGCAGCGCGCCAAGGCCGACGCGGCCTCCCGCAAGACCGGCCACGGCGACCTGTCGGTCTACCGCCGGCTGCTCGAACAGCACGGCGAGACCGACTTCCTCGGCTACACCGATCTGCAGGCCACGGCCCGGGTGGTCGGCCTGCTGGAGGACGGCGCGCCCGTGCCGGTGGTCGGCGAGGGCCGCAAGGCGGAGGTCATCCTCGACCGCACGCCGTTCTACGGCGAGAGCGGTGGTCAGATCGCCGACACCGGGGTGCTGGTGGGCCACGGGGTCGAGGTGAAGGTCACCGACGTGCAGAAGCTCGTGCCGGGACTGTTCGTCCACCGCGTCGAGGTGACCGGAGGTGAACTGGCCGTCGACACCGAGCTGACCGCGTCGGTCGACGAGACGCGCCGCCGGTCGATCGCGCGGTCGCACTCGGCCACCCACCTGGTGCACGCCGCGGTGCGCGGTGCCTACGGCAAACGCGCCGCGCAGGCCGGTTCGCTCAACTCTCCCGGTCGCATGCGCTTCGACTTCACGACCGCGGGGTCGGTGTCGTCCGACGTGCTCACCGAGGTCGAGGAAGAGGTCAACGACTACCTGCAAACCGACGTCGAGGTCGCGGCCTACACCACGACGAAGGACAAGGCCCTCGAACTGGGCGCCATCGCCCTGTTCGGCGAGAAGTACGGCAACGACGTGCGCGTGGTCGACATGGGCGACTACTCGCGTGAGCTGTGCGGTGGCACGCACGTCGACCGCATCGGCGAGCTGGGTCTGGTCAAGCTCGTCTCGGACGCCTCGATCGGGTCCGGTGTGCATCGCGTCGAGGCGCTCGTCGGGACCGACGCCCTGCGGCACGTCCGCAAGGAACAGCTCCTGGTGTCCCAGCTCGCGGGCACGTTGAAGGTGCCGACCGAGCGGATCCCCGAGCGGATCGACGACGTCCTCTCGCGGCTGCGCAGCGCCGAGAAGGAGATCGAGCAGCTCAAGACCCAGCAGGTGCTCGGCTCGGCGGGATCGCTGGCCGACGCCGCCGAGGAGATCGGCGGCGTGTCGCTCGTGGCCAAGCGGCTCGACGGCGGCATCGACGCGGGTGGCGTGCGTGCGCTGGCGGCGGAGGTGCGCAACCGGCTCGGTTCGCGTCCCGGCATCGTCGCGCTGTTCGCGCCGACCGACGACGGCAAGGTCAGCTTCGTCGTCGCCACGACCGCGGCCGCGCGCGAGGCAGGCCACGCCGCGGGCAAGCTCGTTCCCTCGTTCGCCGAGGCCGTCGGCGGGCGCGGTGGCGGCAAGCCGGACATGGCCCAGGGCGGTGGCAGCAACCCCGCCGGTATCGACCAGGCGATCGCCGCGCTGCGGAACGCCCTCGCGAACGGGTGAGTGAGATCCAACCGGACCGGCCCGGGATCGACGATCCCGGCGCCGGCCGTCGGCTTGCCGTGGATGTCGGATCCGTACGGGTCGGCGTGGCGCTGAGCGATCCCAGTCCGATCCTGGCGACTCCGCTCGTTACCCTCACGAGGGATCCGGAGGGGGATACCGACATCGGCGAGCTCGTCTCGCTCGTCGCCGAACACGATGTGGTCGAGGTGATCGTGGGACTCCCGAGGACGTTGGCCGACCGGCACGGCACCGCCGCCGAGACCGCGGCGGACTACGCAGGCCGGCTCACCGACCGGATTTCCGTTCCCGTGCGCCTGGCCGACGAGCGGCTGACCACGGTCACCGCGAGTCGCATGCTCTCCCAACGCGGAGTGAAGGGGAAGAAGCAGCGTGCCGTCGTCGACCAGGCGGCCGCGGTGGAGATCCTCCAGGCGTGGATCGATGCGCGCAGCTCCGCGATCGCGAGGGGAGCGGGCCCCGCATGACGACCCCACACGACGGCGGAGACCCGCGGTCCCGCCCGCCGCGCCGTGCCCAGGCCGCCGAACCGCCCGCGCCGGGCGACGGGGCGTGGTTCGACGACCGCGTCCCCGCCGACGAACCGCCACGGCCGGAGCTGCCCCGAAGGGAGCGGCCGGGGCGGCCACCCGCCGCCCGGCGCCCGGTGAACGACCAGCGGGCAGGCGATCCGCCCGCCCGCGAGCCTGGTCCCGGTCATGCCCGCGACCAGGGCCCGCCCCCGGGGCCGCCGCCCAAGCACCCCCGCAGGCAGCCGCTCCCCGAACGGCGCCCGCGGCACGCGGCCCCCGACACGCCCGCCCCGGGAGCACCGGCCCCCGAACCCGGTATGCCCCCGGCGGCGAGACCGCAGGCCCGGCCGAGGCCCCCCGCCGCCAGGCCGGACCAACCCCGCCCCGACCTTCCCCGACCCGAGGCACCCGACCAGGACGCACTGCGTCCGGATCCGCGCGCAGGTGGACCGAGACATCCCGACCATCCGCCGTCGCGGCCCGCGATGCCCCCGGTGCCGCCTCCGCCGGCCGCGCCCGGCCCGGCTCCGCATTCGGCCTCCCGGCCGTCGATGCCGCCGGTGCCGCCTCCCGGTGAGGAACGCGCGATGCCGGAGCGGGGCCTGCCCGAACCGCCGCCGGGGCCGCGTCGCGGCGCCAGGCGCGCACTCCACCCGAACCACGGCGTGGACGCCGACGAGAGCCCCACGCAGACCTTCGCCCTCGGGTCGGTCGCCCACGGCCTGGACGGCCACCCCGACCCGTACGACGAGACCGACGACGCCATGAACCGCGACCACCGTTACGACGACCGCCACGCCGACCGCAGACACGGCGTCCCCTACGACGACCAGTACGACCCCGAGTACGGGTCCGGGTACGCCGACCCGCGTTTCGACCGGGCCCCGGACGACAGGGCCCCGGACGATCGGACCCCGGATGACTGGGGCCGCGGCGACGAACGCGGTGACGACGGGCTGATCGACGAGCTCGGCGCCTACGACGCCTACGACGAGTACGGCGAGTACGACGAGGGCGACGACTACGGCGACTACGACGCAGAGGACGACGATCGGCGCGGTGGCGACCGCGCCGAACCGGCCTACATCCCCGGCGGCCCCGACGACGAGGAACCCCCGCGGACCCGGCGTGGCCGCGGCAGGCGTGCGTTCCGCTGGATCGCCGCCCTCGCCGTGCTGGCGCTGCTCGCGGGCGGCGCCTACATCGGAGCGCGTGAACTGCTCGGCTTCGGTTACGAGGACTACGAGGGCACCGGCGACAGGGACGTACTGCTGCACGTCCAGGACGGCGACTCCACCAGGACGATCGCCAACAAACTCGACAAGCTCGACGTCGTCGCCAGCTCCTCGGCGTTCGTCGCGGCCAGCGAGGACGACCAACGCGTGCTGTCCATCCAGCCCGGCTACTACGTGGTCAAGACGAAGGCCTCCGGCGAGAGTGCCGTCGAGACCCTGGTCCAGCCCGACGCGCGCGTGGGCCAGGTCGAGATCCGCGCGGGCACGCGCCTGTCGGACAAGGGCAGCGGCGACGAGGTGCAGCCCGGGGTCCTGTCCCTGCTGTCGCAGGCCTCGTGTGCGGAGCTGAACGGCGAGAGCACCTGCGTCAGCCCGGAGGAGCTGCAGAAGACCATCGCCTCGACCGACCTGACCGAGCTGGGCGTGCCCGAATGGGCGGCCGAACCTGCGCAGAAACACGACGCGCAACACCGGCTCGAAGGCCTGATCTCGCCCGGCGTGTACGACGTCGAACCCGGCTGGGACGCCAAGCGGATCCTCACCGAGGTGCTGTCGACGTCGGCCACCCGGATGGAGGCGGCGGGCCTGCCGAACGCGGCGGGCGCGACGGGCTACTCGCCGTACGAGATCCTGATCATCGCCTCGATCATCGAGGGCGAGGGCGTGCAGAACGACTTCAGCAAGATCGCCAGGGTCATCTATAACCGGCTCGACCAGGACATGCCGTTGCAGATGGACTCGACGATCAACTACGTGCAGAAGGACCCGAACATCCGCACCGAGTCGCGGTGGCGGTCGCAGCCGGGGCCGTACAACACCTACCTGAACCCGGGCCTGGTGCCGACCCCCGTCGGAGCGCCCAGCACCGACGCGATCACCGCCGCCGAGGAGCCCGCCGACGGGCCGTGGACCTACTTCGTGGTGTGCGAGAAGAACGGCCTGTCGTGCTTCAGCGACAACCACGCCGAGCACGAACAGAACGCGAAACGGGCACGGGAGAACGGTGTCTACTGACCACGCGCGCCGCGCCGCCGTGCTCGGCTCGCCCGTCGACCACTCGTTGTCGCCGGTGCTGCACCTGTCGGCCTACCGCGCGCTCGGCCTGCCCGACTGGACCTACGACCGCATCGAGATCGACGCCGACGGGCTGCCCGGATTCGTCGACGGGCTCGGTCCCGAGTGGGCGGGCCTGTCGGTGACGATGCCGGGCAAACGCGCGGCACTGGCCCACGCCGCCGAGGTGACGCCCCGCGCGCAGGCCGTCGGTGCGGCCAACACGCTCGTGCCGGTCGGCGACGGCTGGCGGGCCGACTGCACCGACGTCGACGGCGTCACCGGCGCGTTGCGGGTGGCGGGTGGCTACGACGGCGGCACCAGGGCGGTCGTGCTCGGCGCCGGTGGTACGGCCGCCGCGGCGGTGGTCGCGTTCGCCGATCTCGGGGTGACGTCGGTGCGTCTGGTCGTGCGCGAGCCGGCGCGGGCAGGCGAGACGACCGAGGCGGCGCGCCGCGCCGGACTCGACGTCGACGTGCTCCGCTGGTCCGAGGTGGACATGGCGGCGCTGACGGCCGACACGGACGTCCTCGTCAGCACCGTGCCCTCGGAGGCGCTCACCGCGGACCTCGAGGCGATCGCCGGGGTCGGCTGCGTGCTCGACGTCATCTACCACCCGTGGCCGACTCCGCTCGCCGACGCGGTGGCCGCGCGCGGCGGGCGGATCGCCACCGGCCTGGACATGCTGCTGCACCAGGCGTTCGGCCAGGTCGAACAGTTCACCGGCCGGACGGCTCCGCGCGAGGAGATGCGCCGGGCCCTGCGTGAGGCCACCGGCGGCGTGCTCGAACTTCCCGTCTAGACCGGCGCGGCCGACGAACGGTGGGTCGTTGCCCGAAAGCCTCCCGGAGTTCACCTGTCACTCGTAAGGTGGGCGCCGACTTCTGGGAGGTAACCGTGCGTCGATCGCGTTGGATGTCCGTGTCCGTCGGCCTGGCCCTGTCGGCCGGCCTGGCCGTGTCGCCCGCCGCGGCGAACACCGCCCAGCCGGAAGAGCGCGGCGGTCCGCAGGACGTGCGGTTCGCGACGTTCAACGCCTCGCTCAACCGCGCCGCCGAGGGCGAACTGCTCACGGATCTGTCCACACCGGACGACGAGCAGGCACAGAAGGTCGCCGAGGTCATCCAGCGCAACCGGCCGGACGTCCTGCTGATCAACGAGTTCGACTACGTCGCAGGCGGCGCCGCGGCCGACGCGTTCCGGGACAACTACCTCGAGGTGGGCCAGAACGGCGCCGAGCCGATCGACTACCCGCACGCCTACACCGCGCCGGTGAACACGGGCGTGCCGACCGGGTTCGATCTCAACCGCGACGGCAGCACCGACGGGCCCGACGACGCCCACGGGTTCGGCGACTTCGAAGGCCAGTACGGCATGCTCGTGCTGTCGAAGCACCCGATCGACACCGACGGCGTGCGGACGTTCCGGAACTTCCTGTGGAAGGACATGCCCGGCGCGACGCTGCCGAGTGACCCGGCCACGCCCGACGAGGGCGACTGGTACTCCGACGAGATCCTCGACGTGCTGCGGTTGTCGTCGAAGTCCCACTGGGATCTGCCGATCGAGATCGGCGGGCGCACCGTGCACTTCCTCACCGCCCACCCCACGCCGCCGAGCTTCGACGGCGAGGAGGACCGCAACGGCACCCGCAACCACGACGAGATCCGGTTCTGGGCCGACTACGTCACGCCGGGCAAGGGCGACTACATCTACGACGACGACGGTGTCCGCGGCGGCCTCGACCCCCGCGAACGGTTCGTCATCGCCGGTGACTACAACGCCGACCCGCACGACGGCGACAGCGTCGATGCGGCCGCGACCCAGCTGCTCGACGCACCGCGCGTGCGTGACACCCGCCCGGGCAGCGTCGGCGCCGTGGTGGCCGGCCGACAGGAGGGCGGCGCCAACGACGACCACGTCGGCCCGGCATGGCTCGACACCGCCGACTTCGCCGCCGAATCACCCGGCAACCTGCGGGTCGACTACGTCCTGCCGTCCCGCGGACTGATCCCCCGCGGCGGTGGCGTGTTCTGGCCCGTGCCCGGTACCGAGCTGGCCCGCCTCAACGACGCCTCCGACCACCACCTGGTGCGCGTGGACCTGCTCGTGCCGTGACCCGATCGGCAGGCCCGACGCATTAGCGTGTCGGTATGAAGATCGCGGTACTGGACGACTATCAGGACATCGCGCGCGAACTCGCCGACTGGGACTCGCTCGGCGCCGAGGTCGACGTGCTGACCGAGCACATCGCCGACCACGACGCCCTCGTGGACCGCCTCGCCGGATGCGAGGTCGTGGTGGCCATGCGCGAACGCACACCACTGCCTGCCGAGGTGTTGCGCAGACTGCCCGACCTGCGGCTCGTCGTGAGCCTCGGCGGGCCGCGGAACCCGTCGATCGACCTGAAGGCGACGGCCGAACTCGGCATCGTCGTCTCGCACACCGGATACCTGCCGCATCCGACGGCCGAGCACACGTGGGCGCTGATTCTCGCGGCGATGCGCGGTCTGCCCGGCGAGGACCGTTCGCTGCGCACGGGTGGCTGGCAGACGACCGTGGGTCGCAGTGTGCAGGGCGCGACCCTCGGCGTCGTCGGCCTCGGCAGGCTCGGCTCCCGGGTCGCGCGGATCGGCCAGGCCTTCGGCATGCGCACCATCGCGTGGAGCACCAACCTCACCGAGGAGAAGGCCGCCGAACACGACGTGGAGGCCGTGAGCAAGGAGCGGTTGCTCGCCGAGTCCGACGTCGTGACCATCCACCAGGTGCTCAGCTCCCGGACCCGCGGCCTGATCGGGGCGGCCGAGCTCGCGGCGATGAAGCCGACCGCCTGGCTGGTGAACACCTCGCGCGGGCCGATCGTCGACGAGGCGGCCCTGATCGAGGCGCTGCGGCAGCGGCGGATCGGCGGCGCGGCACTCGACGTCTACGACACCGAACCGCTGCCGGCCGACCACCCGCTGCGGGACCTGCCGAACACGGTGCTGACCCCGCACGTCGGCTACGTGGTGCGCGACCTGTACGAGGTCTTCTACCGCGACGCCGTCGAGGATATCGCCGCCTACCAGGCCGGGGAACCGATCCGCGTCATGTCCCTGTAGCCGGCGATCCGGTTGCCGACGTCGTCGCCCACACGAGCCTGTACTGGTGTTTGCAGGCCGAGCCCGGCCGCAGGGCCGAGACGCGCAGTGCCGAGACGTGCAGTGCCGAGACGCGCAGTGCCGAGACGTGGAACGCCGACGCGGTCACCTTCGGCTGACCGCGTCGGCGTGGGTCACGCGCCGAGCTTGCCGACGACGTCGCGGCCGTAGGCCTCCAGCGTCTCCTCGTTGCGATCGTGCATGAGGTACATCGCGAACTGGTCGACGCCGAGCTCGGCCAGCTCTTCGAGTCGGCGCACGTGCTCCTCGGCGGGACCGAGCAGGCAGAACCGGTCGACGATGTCGTCGGGCACGAAGTCGGTCGACGGATTGCCCGCCCTGCCGTGGTGGGCGTAGTCGTAGCCCTCCCTCGCGGCGATGTAGTCGGTCAGTTCGCGGGGCACGGGCCCCGAGTCGCCGTACCGGGCCACGAGGTCGGCGACGTGGTTGCCGACCATGCCGCCGAACCAGCGCAGCTGGTCCCGTTGATGGGGCAGGTCGTCGCCGACGTAGGCCGGTGCCGCCACGCAGATGGTGATGCCCTCCGGATCGCGGCCCGCCGCGCTCGCCGCGTCCCGCACCGCCCCGATCGTCCATCGCGCGATCGCCGGATCGGCGCACTGCAGGATGAACCCGTCGGCGTGCCGCCCGACCGTGTCGAGCGCCTTCGGGCCGTAGCCCGCCATCCACATCTCGAGCCTGCCGCCCGACACCCACGGCAACCGCACCTCGAACTCGCGCAGGGTCGCCGGGCGGCCCTCGGCGAGGTCCTTCACCGTGCGCATGCAGTCCCGCAGGGTGGCCAATGTGGAGGGTGGCTTGCCGATGACGCGGTGTGCCGAGTCGCCGCGCCCGATCCCGCACACGGTGCGGTCGCCGTGCATCTCGTTGAGGGTTGCGAACAGTGAGGCCAGCACCGACCAGTCGCGCGTACCCGGGCTCGTGACCATCGGCCCGACGGTCAACGACGAGGTCGCGGCGAGGATCTGCGAGTAGATGACGAACGGTTCCTGCCACAGCACCACCGAGTCGAACGTCCACGCGTAGCGGAATCCCTGCTGCTCGGCCGCCGCGGCCGTCCGCACGACCTCGCGAGCGGGCGGGTCGGTCTGCAGTACCACTCCGAAGTCCACAGCGCCTCCCTCAGTTCAGGTACTGACACAGATCGCGGGCGAGGAACCGGCCGTGCCCGGCCGAACCGAGGTAGGTGCCGCGGTCGACCACGACGCTGCCGCGGGAGAACACGGTCTCGCACCGGCCGGTGAGACTCATGCCCTCGTAGGCGGAGTAGTCCACGGCCATGTGGTGGGTCTCGGCCGAGATCGTCTGGTGTGCCGCCGGGTCGTAGATGACGATGTCGGCATCCGCTCCCGGCGCGATGACGCCCTTGCGCGGATACAGCCCGAACATCCGCGCCGGTGTCGTCGCGCACGCCTCGACCCAGCGAGCCAGGGAGATCTCCCCGGCCACCACACCCTGGTGCAGCAGGTCGATGCGGTGCTCCACCCCGGGCATGCCGTTGGGGATCTTGGTGAAGTCGCCGCGGCCCAATTCCTTCTGGTCCTTGAAACAGAACGGGCAGTGGTCGGTCGAGACGACCGACAGATCGTTGGTGCGCAGCCCACGCCACAGATCCGGCTGGTGGTGCTTCTCGCGGAGCGGGGGAGAGGCGACGTACTTGGCGCCCTCGAAGTCGGGCGCGGCCAGGTCCTCGATGGACAGATAGAGGTACTGCGGGCAGGTTTCGGCGAACACGTTCTGGCCCGTGTCCCGTGCCTCGGCCACCGCCGACAATGCCTGTGCCGCTGACAGGTGCACGATGTACAGCGGCGCGCCCGTCACGCCCGCGAGCGTGATCGCCCGCGAGGTCGCCTCGCCCTCCAGCTCCGGTGGCCGGGTCAGGCCGTGCTGGTGCGGTTCGGTCTTGCCGTCGGCGAGCGCCTTCGCCACGAGCTGGTCGATCGCGATGCCGTTCTCGGCGTGCATGGCGATGGTTCCGCCGATCTCGGCGGCCTTGTCCATGGCGCGCAGGATCTCCCCGTCGGTGGAGTAGAACACGCCGGGGTAGGCCATGAACATCTTGAAACTGCTCACCCCGGCCTCGACGCACGAGTCCATCTCCTTCAACGTCGTGTCGTTGACGTCGGAGACGATCATGTGGAAGCCGTAGTCGATCGCGCAGTCGCCGTCGGCCTTCTCGTGCCAGGAGTCCAGTGTGGACAGCAGGGAACCACCCTTGGGCTGCACGGCGAAGTCGATGATGGTGGTCGTCCCGCCCCAGGCGGCCGCTCTGGTTCCCGTCTCGAAGGTGTCGGCGGAGAACGTCCCGCCGAAGGGCATCTCCATGTGGGTGTGGGCGTCGATGCCGCCGGGCATGACGTACTTGCCGGTGGCGTCGAACACGGCGTCGAAGACCTCGTCCGGACGCTGGTCGGTGCCGGATGTGAAGAAGCCGGGTGCGGCGACGGCGGCGATCGTGTCGCCGTCGACGAGTACGTCGGCGGGGGTGGCGCCGGTGGAGCTCAGGACGGTGCCGTTCGTGATCAGTGTGCGCATTGCGGGATCACCCTCCTCACGGCGTGACGAGCGAGTCGTAGGAGTCGGGCCTGCGGTCGCGGTAGAACGCCCACAGGTCGCGCACCTCGGCCAGCAGGCCCATGTCGAGATCGCGGACGACGACCTCGTCGTCGGTGTCGGAGGCGGCCTCACCCACGAGCTGTCCACGCGGATCGGCGAAGTAGGACTGTCCGTAGAAGTCGTTGTCGCCCAACGGTTCCACGCCCACGCGGTTGATCGCGCCGACGAAGTACTCGTTGGCGACCGCCGCCGCGGGCTGTTCCAGCCGCCACAGGTACTGCGACAGGCCGCGGCTCGTGGCGGAGGGGTTGAACACGATCCGCGCACCCGCCAGCCCCAGTGCGCGCCAGCCCTCGGGGAAGTGGCGGTCGTAGCAGATGTACACGCCGATCCTGCCGACCGCGGTGTCGAACACCGGATACTCCGTATTGCCCGGCCGGAAGTAGAACTTCTCCCAGAATCCCTTCACCTGAGGGATGTGGTTCTTGCGGTACTTGCCGAGGTAGGTGCCGTCGGCGTCGATGACCGACGCGGTGTTGTAGAGCAGGCCGGGCTGCTCCTGCTCGTACATCGGCACGACGAGCACGACCCCGTGCCGTTCGGCGACCTCCTGCATCAGCACCGTCGTCGGACCGTCCGGAATGGACTCGCTGTAGGAGTAGTACTCGTTGTCCTGCACCTGGCAGAAATACGGCCCGTAGAACAGTTCCTGCAGGCACACCACCTGAGCTCCCTGCGAGGCAGCACGGGAGATGGCGTCCACGGACGCCGCGATCATCGAGTCCTTGTCACCGGTCCAGCGCTGCTGAATCAATCCTGCTCTGATCACGTCGTTCATGAATCTCCTCCTCGAGTATCGGAGTGGACGCCGCGCCGTGCGCGGACGGGGACAGCACCAGGAAGACCAGGAAGGCCGACACCAGGCCGACGATCCAGCTGTAGTCGTAGAGCGGTTGCAGGAAGGGGATCAGTCCGTGTTCGGGGAACGGTCCCGCACCGGGCGCGGAGTAGGCGCCGCCGACGGCGAGCACGGCACCGACCGCCGTGGCGACGAAGGCCCGCCAGTTCCAGCCAGCCGTGTACCAGTAGCGTCCGCCGCGTTCGGCGAACAGGTCGGTCAGCGACAGCATGCGGCGTGCCTTCACCCAGTAGCCCGCGGCCAGCACACCGGCGATGGTGGCGAGCACGCCGCCGTAGAAGCTCAACCACGCGTAGATGTAGATGTTGGGATCGGAGATCAGCCGCCACGGCTGCACCACGATGCCGATCACCCCGGTGATCAGGCCGCCGGTGCGGAAACTGATCCGGCGCGGGAAGGCGTTGGAGAAGTCGTACGACGGGCTGACGACGTTCGCCGCCAGGTTGGTCGTCACGGTCGCCAGCACGATGCCGATGAGCGCCGCCACCACCACGATCGGTGAGTCGAACCGGCTCGCGAGCTGCACCGGATCCCAGATCGCCTCGCCGTAGACGACGATGCCGCCCGAGGTGATCATGATCGACATGATCGCGATGAACGACATCGTGGTCGGCAGTCCGAGGATCTGTCCCCAGACCTGCTTACGCTGGCCCTTGCCGAACCGCGTGAAGTCCGACATGTTCAGCGACAGCGTCGCCCAGAACGCGATCATGCCCATCAGCGACGGGGCGAAGACCGACCAGAACTCGGTGCCCCAGCCCAGTTGGGACTCCTGCGAGAAGATCGGGCCGAATCCGCCCGCCTCGACGAGGATCCAGATCAGCAGGATCACGAAGCCGATGCTGACCAGCGGCGCGCCCCAGCTCTCGAGGCGCTTCACCGCCTCCATCCCGCGCCAGATGATGCCCATCTGCAACGCCCAGAACACGGCGAAGCACAGCCACAGCGTCCACGGTTGGTCGTAGACGACCGCGGCGTCGGTCCACCCGGAACCGGCGAGTTTGCCGACGATGACGAAGATCGCCTGCCCGCCGACCCAGGTCTGAATGCCGAACCAGCCGCACGCGACCAGCCCCCGCATCAGTGCGGCGAGGTTCGCACCGCGGATTCCGAAGAACGCGCGGGTGAAGACCGGAAACGGAATGCCGTACTTCGTGCCCGCATGACTGTTGAGCAACATCGGCACCAGAACGATCAGGTTGCCGATCGCGATCGTCATGAACGCCTGCACCCAGTTCATCCCGATCGCGATGAGTCCGGACGCGAGAAGGTAGGACGGAAGGTTGAACGCCATTCCGTTCCACAGTGCGAAGTAGTTGTAGGTGGTCCAGGTTCGCCGCTCGAGCGGCACCGGGGCTAGCTCATCGTTGAAGTTCCGGCTGCCGGCCAGTGACGACGGATCGCGGAGCTCCACCCGCCCGTCGGGGTGGCGGAGTTGTGCCGTTGTCGACGCCATTGGCGAATCGTGCGCGCCGCGGGGACGCGGCGGGCACTGGCAGAGTGTTCACCGTTGGCGGTGTGCGAGCACAGAATTTCGATTGCGGAATGCGCGGAAAGCTCGCGGTAGCGGTGCGGAAATCGCGCGGAAACAATAGCGCGGCGAATCGGCTGTCCGGATTCGGGGTGCCGTAGGCGCATGCGTGGCGGCGGGCGTCCGAACGGAGCAGCAGCCGGAGGCGTCCGGGCGATCCGCAGTCCGGTTCGGACGGAGTACGCGGGGGCGGGGGCGAGACAGTCCCGCCCCCGCGGTGATCCTGGCCCGCCTCAGAAGCCGAACACGCCGTTGGACTCGGCGTCGGCGAGGCAGCTGTTGTTGTACGTGGTGGTGAAGTGGACCGGCTTGCCGCGCCAGTGGCCGTGGGCCGAGGCGCGCACCGGTTCGTGGATCATCGGACAGGCCTGCGCCGTGGTCTCGAGCGCGGCGGGCTTGCCGTCGGCCTCCTCGAGAGCGGCACACGCCTGGGCGCTCGTCGGATGGGTGCCGCCCGCGGGACCGCACAACAGCTGCGTGAAGGCGATCGTGCCGTCGGTCTTCGACAGGGACAGCGACAGCGCCGACTCGGGCGGGTCGGCCGCCGCCTGTCCTCCGAGGGACAGAACGGCGAGGCTGCACGCGGCGGCCGTGACGGTTCGGGACAGGCGGGCGCTGAACGTACGCATGACCTCGATATCGGCACGACCGGCGACCGGCCTGTGTTACTCCGACGGGTGGTCGTTGTCCCCCGATAGGGCGAGAACGTCGGTGATGAGCAGGGCGACGTGGAGCGAGACGATCGACTCCGGGTCGTCGAGGGAGACCTCGAGGGTCTGCTCGATCCGCGCCAGCTGCTGGTAGTACGCCGTGCGGGAGGTGTGTGAGGCCGCCGCGGCCGCCGACTTGTTGCCGCCGTGCTCGCAGAACCGGCGCAGCGCCTCGACGAGGCGACTGCCCGTGGCCGCGTCCTTGTCGAGCAGCGGGCCGAGCTCGCGGCGGGCGAACGTGTGGAGCCGGTCGTCCTCGGCGAGCAGGTGCAGCAGGCCGAACAGTCGCAGGTCGTCCAGCCGGTGGTAGCCGCGCGGAGGGCACCGGTCGCGGTGCAGCGCCGCCGCGGCGACGTGGCCCGCCTCGACGAGACTGCGGCCGGCCTCGGCCGGGGTGTCGACGGCCGAGCCGACGCCGAGCACGAGCGTCGCCGACGGCCGGGTCTGGCGGACCTCCCTGCCGAGCCGGCGCAGCACGGCATCGGCGTCGGCCTGCGGGGACAGGGCCAGCAGCGCGTGCACGCTCGTGCCGTCGACGCCCGCCACGAGCGCGGGCACCCGCGCGCGCCGCGTCGCGAGCGCGGTCGCCTCGGCCAGGTCCGGCAGCAGCGAACCGGCCGACGCGGTGGCGCCGCTGTCCCCGGTGAGCCGTGGCCGGATCGCCACGGCGAGCAGCCGGCGGCCGGTGAGCGGCACGTGCAGCGCTTCGGCGCGGGCCACGAGCTCGGACAGCGGGGTCGTCGGTGCGACCTGCCCGGGACCCGGTGTCGGGGTGGCCGGGCCGGCGAGCAGCTGCGCCAGCACGTCGCGGTGCGCCTGCCGCTCCAGGCTCTCGGCCGCACCGTCGACGAGCCGGTGCACGGCCAGCGCCGACGCCGCGCGCTCGGCCACCACGACGTGGCGGTGGGGAGGCCGCTCGCCGCACACCACGACCAGGCGTCCCCAGTCGCGGCCCCGCGCGCCGACGACCGTGACGAGCCAGCCGGTGCGCGTGTCGTAGCCGGTGCGGTCGCCGGTGCGCACGCCGCGGGACCGCCGGTGCCAGTCGCTGAGCAGGTCGCGCGGGTCGGTGCCGCACGCGTCGTAGGCCAGCACGTCGTGGGCCAACGTCTCCAGGACGACGGCGTGCCCGGTCAGCCGGGCCACCTCGCGCAGCACCACGTGCGGCTGCGCACCCGCGACGGTGAGTTCGGTGAACGTCTCGTGCACCTGGGCGGCGGCGCGCAACTCGTCGACCTGCGCGTCGACGATGAGGCCGTTGACCGCCTCGGTGATGGTGACGTAGCGCGTCTCGCGGGAGAGCGTGATCAGCGGGAGCCGGTGCTTGTCCGCGGCCGCCGCGAGCGCGTGGGGCAGCCGTTCGTGCCAGTGGCGTACCAGTTCCACCACCAGCCCCGCCACGCCGACCGCGGCCAGATCGTCGACGTACCGCGCCAGGGTGTCGTCGTCGTCCGGCAGCGCCACGCCGGTGGTCAGCACGAGTTCGCCGCCCTTGAGCAGCGGGGCGATCTCGGTGATCTCGGCGACGTGGACCCACCGCACCCGCCCGTCGAGGCCGTCGGCCCCCGCGACGACGTGCGGGCCGCCCTGCCGCACGACCGGCAGCGCCAGCACCTCCGCGACCGTCGGATACATGCCACCCCCACCTGTGTGACGGAAGGGCAGACTGTACGGCGCGGTGGGGGAGTCCGTACAGATTGCGTGTGGCATCGGTGCCCGCGGGGCCCCGAGACTCGAAGCCATGACGGAACCGGACCTGCTGCAGCGGCACCGCGCTGTCCTGCCGAACTGGGTGTCCCTCTACTACGACGAACCCATCGAGATCGTGCGTGCCGAGGGCAGGCGCGTCACCGACGGATCGGGCCGGACCTACCTCGACTTCTTCGCCGGCATCCTGACCAACGCGATCGGCTACGACGTCACCGAGATCTCCGACGCCGTGCGCACCCAACTGGACACCGGCGTCCTGCACACCTCGACGCTGTACCTGATCCGCAAGCAGGTCGAGCTGGCCGAGCGGATCGCGGAGCTGTCGGGAATCCCCGACGCCAAGGTGTTCTTCACCAACTCCGGCACCGAGGCCAACGAGACGGCGTTGATGCTGGCGACGCAGTACCGCCGCAGCAACCAGATCCTGGCACTGCGCAACTCCTACCACGGCAGGGCGTTCGGCACCGTGGGCATTACCGGCAACCGCGGCTGGTCGGCCAGCGCACTGTCGCCGGTGAAGGTCAGCTACGTGCACGGCGGCTACCGCTACCGCAGTCCCTTCGCCGGCCTGGACGAGGCCGCCTACGTCGAGGCGTGCACCGAGGACCTCCGCGACGTGCTGCGCACCACCACCTCCGGCGACGTGGCCGCACTGATCGCCGAGCCGATCCAGGGCGTCGGCGGGTTCGCCACCCCGCCCGACGGTCTGTTCGGCCGGTTCAAGGAGGTGCTCGACGAGTCGGGCATCCTGCTCATCTCCGACGAGGTCCAGACCGGCTGGGGTCGCACGGGTGAGCACTTCTGGGGCATGGACGCGCACGGCGTCACTCCCGACCTGTTGACGTTCGCCAAGGGGCTGGGCAACGGCCTGGCGATCGGCGGGGTCGTGGCCAGGGGCGAGATCATGGACTGCCTCGGCGCGAACTCGATCTCGACGTTCGGCGGCAACCCCGTCTCCACCGCGGGTGCGGCCGCCACGCTCGACTACCTGCTCGACCACGACCTGCAGGGCAACGCCGCCAAACAGGGCGCCACGCTCATGGCCGGGTTGCGCGAGATCCAGTCCCGCTGTGCCGTCGTCGGCGACGTGCGGGGCAAGGGACTCATGATCGGTGTCGAACTCGTGCGGCCGGGCTCGCAGGCACCGGGCGAACCCGATCCGGCGGCCGCTGCACGGGTCCTCGAGGAGACGAAGGCGCGCGGACTGCTCATCGGCAAGGGCGGTCTGCACGGCAACGTACTGCGCATCGCCCCGCCCATGACCCTGACCGACGAGGAGAGCGCCGAAGCGCTCGCGATCCTCGACGACTCGCTGGCGGCGGCCTCGGCGTGACTCTCTCGACCCGTACGGAAACCCCGTACTGAAAACCCGCGCTGAAACCCCGGCCCACCGACGGCGCGAAACCACCGACGGCGCGAAACCACACGAAGGCGCGAAACCACAAGACGCGAACGCAGGGAGTTCTCTCGTGACCGAGCACATCACCCACCGGATCGCGGGCAAGCCGTGGAGCGGGCCCGCCGAACGCACCGGGGACGTGTTCGACCCGGCCACCGGTGCCGTGAAGGCGACCGTCGACTTCGCAGGACCCGGCGAGATCGACGAGGCCGTGCGGGCGGCCGCCGCGGCGTTCCCGGCGTGGCGCGACACCTCGCTCGCGGGCCGTTCCCGCGTGTTGTTCCGCTTCCGGGAACTGCTCGCCGCCCGGCAGGACGAACTGGCCCGCATCATCACCGCCGAGCACGGCAAGGTCGTCTCCGACGCGGCGGGTGAGGTCGCGAGGGCGCTCGAGAACGTCGAGTACGCCTGCAGTGCACCCCAGCTGCTCAAGGGCGAGTTCAGCGAGAACGCCTCCACCGGGATCGACGTGCACTCCACGGCCCGGCCCCTCGGCGTCGTCGGCGTGATCTCGCCGTTCAACTTCCCGGCCATGGTGCCGTTGTGGTTCGTGCCGAACGCGATCGCCTGCGGCAACACCGTGGTGCTCAAGCCCAGTGAGAAGGACCCGTCGGCATCGCTCTTCATCGCCGAACTGCTCGCCGAGGCGGGTCTGCCCGACGGGGTGCTGAACGTGGTGCACGGCGACAAGGTCGCCGTCGACGCGCTGCTCGAACACCGCGACGTGCAGGCGATCTCGTTCGTCGGCTCCACCCCGATCGCCCGCTACGTCTACGAGAAGGCCACGGCGGCGGGCAAACGGTGCCAGGCCCTCGGCGGGGCCAAGAACCACATGGCCGTGCTGCCCGACGCCGATCTCGACGGTGCTGCGGACGCGGCCGTGTCGGCGGGCTTCGGTTCGGCGGGGGAGCGGTGCATGGCCGTGTCCGTCGTCGTGGCCGTCGACCCGATCGGCGACGAGCTCGTGGCGAAGATCACCGAGCGGATGCGCGCACTGCGCGTCGGCGACGGCAGGGACCCCGATTCGGAGATGGGCCCGCTCGTGACCGCCGCGCACCGCGAGCGGGTTGCCTCGTACGTCGCGGCGGGCGTGGACGAGGGCGCCGAGCTGGTGGTCGACGGCAGGAACCCGGACATCCACGGTGGCGGCTTCTGGCTCGGCCCGACCCTGTTCGACCGGGTCCGGCCCGAGATGTCGATCTACACCGACGAGATCTTCGGGCCGGTGCTGTCGGTCGTGCGCGTGGCCTCGTTCGACGACGCCGTGGCGCTCGTCAACGCCAACCACTACGGCAACGGCACCGCCGTGTTCACCACCGACGGCGGAACGGCACGCCGGTACACCGGCGAGGTCGAGGTCGGCATGGTCGGGGTGAACGTGCCGATCCCGGTGCCGGTCGGGTACTACAGCTTCGGCGGGTGGAAGGACTCGCTGTTCGGCGACAGCCACGCCTACGGGCCCGAGGGCTTCCACTTCTTCACCCGCCGCAAGGTCGTCACCTCGCGGTGGCCGTCCGCGCCCTCCGGCGCGGCCGGCGAGCCCGCGGGCGGAGGGGTCAACCTGCGATTCCCCGGCAACGCGTGACCCACGGTCGCTGCCCAGCACCGTAAACTCGAACGGTGTCACCGGCCGGGGCCGTCGCGGTCCCCGGCCGGCGGAGCCCGTGACGGTGAGGAGGTGCTCGTTGGCCAGCGCGGAGGAGCGGCGCTTCGAGGTGTTGCGCGCGATCGTCGCCGACTACGTGTCCGAGCAGGAGCCGGTGGGTTCCAAGGCTCTGGTCGATCGCCACAACCTCGGTGTCTCCAGCGCGACCGTCCGCAACGACATGGCGGCGCTGGAGGAGGACGGCTACATCACGCAGCCGCACACGAGCGCGGGCCGTATCCCGACGGACAAGGGCTACCGGCTGTTCGTCGACCGGCTGTCGGAGATCAAACCGCTCTCCAGCGCCGAGCGCAGGGCCATCGAACGGTTCCTCGAGGGCGCCAGTGACCTCGACGACGTGCTGCGCCGGTCGGTGCGGCTGCTGGCGCAGCTCACCCGCCAGGTCGCGGTGATCCAGTATCCGACGCTGACCAACTCGACGGTGCGGCACGTCGAGGTCGTGCCGCTGACCTCGGCCCGGCTGATGCTCGTGCTGATCACCGACACCGGACGCGTGGACCAGCGCACGGTGGACCTCGGCGACGTGATCAGCGAGGACGGCGTGGCGATGCTGCGCGACCAGCTCAACAGCGCACTCGCCGGGCGCAAGCTCGCCGACGCGGCCGCGAAGGTCTCGGAGCTGCCCGAGCAGGGCCCCGCGGAACTGCGCGACGTGATGACGCGGGTCTCCACGGTGCTGGTCGAATCGCTCGTCGAACACCCCGAGGACCGGCTCGTGCTCGGCGGCACCGCCAACCTCACCAACAACGTCGCCGACTTCCCGAACTCGCTGCGTGAGGTGCTCGAGGCGCTCGAGGAACAGGTCGTCGTGCTGAAGCTGCTCGCCGCAGCCCGCAACCCCGGTGCCGTCACGGTGCGGATCGGTGAGGAGAATGAGGACGCGCAGATGCGGAGGACCTCGGTCGTGTCGATCGGTTACGGCTCCGACGATCTGCTGCTGGGTGGCATGGGAGTGGTCGGTCCCACGCGGATGGACTACCCCGGGACGATCGCCGCGGTGCGCGCGGTGGCCAATTACGTGGGCCAGATCCTGGCCGGAAGCTGACACCGGACCCGGGTGCGGTACTAGGAGGACGTCGAAACGGTGGCGAGGGACTACTACGGAATTCTGGGCGTGTCGAAAGACGCGAGCGACCAGGAGATCAAGCGGGCCTACCGCAAGCTCGCGCGTGAGTTGCACCCCGACGTCAACCCGTCCGAGGACGCGCAGCAGAAGTTCGGCGAGGTCACCACGGCCTACGAGGTGCTGTCCGACCCCCAGAAGCGCAAGATCGTCGACCTGGGCGGTGACCCCATGGACGGCGGTGCCGGTGCGGCGGGTGGCCGCGGCGGCGGCGATCCGTTCGGCGGCTTCGGCGGGCTCGGCGACATCATGGACGCCTTCTTCGGCGCCGCCGCGGGCGGTGGCAGGGGCCGCGGCCCGCGCAGCCGGGTGCAGCCCGGTTCCGACGCGCTCATCCGGCTGCGGCTGACGCTCGAGGAATGCGCGACGGGCATCGACAAGGACATCGCCGTCGACACCGCGGTGCTGTGCGACCTGTGCCGCGGCGCCGGAATGGCGGAGGGCGGCTCGGTCACCACGTGCGACACGTGCGGCGGCCAGGGCGAGGTCCAGTCGGTGCAGCGCTCGTTCCTCGGCCAGGTCGTCACGGCCCGGCCGTGCCCGGCGTGCCAGGGCCTTGGCGAGATCATCACCGACCCGTGCCGCAAGTGCAGTGGGGACGGCAGGGTGCGTGCGCGGCGCACGGTCACGGCCAAGATCCCGGCGGGCGTCGGCGACGGCATGCGCATCCGGCTGTCCGGACAGGGCGAGGTCGGCCCCGGCGGTGGTCCCGCCGGTGACCTCTACGTCGAGGTCGACGAGGAACCCAACGAGGTCTTCGAGCGCCAGGGCAACGAGCTGCACTGCCGGTTGCGGATCCCGATGACGAGCGCCGCGCTGGGCGCCTCGGTTCCCCTGGAGACGCTCATCGACGGCGAGGTCGACGTCGAGATCGAGCCGGGCACGCAACCCGAGACCGAGCTCGTGCTGACCGGCAAGGGCATGCCGCGGCTGCGCTCGTCGGGCCGCGTCGACGGACGCGGTGACCTGCACGTCCACGTCGACGTCGTGGTCCCGTCGAAGCTCGACGAGGAGCAGGCCGAACTCCTGCGCCAGCTGGCCAAGCTGCGCGGTGAGGAGGCCCCCGAGCTCGCGGGCAGCGGCGCCAAGCACAGCGGGTTGTTCTCGAAGCTGCGTTCCAAGCGGTGACGATGGCCGAGGGGCCGGACACCCACGACGTGCCGGAGGCGCCGGTGTCGACGCCGCCGGTGTTCCTCGTCGACGACCTGCCTGCGGCAGACAGCGCCGTGCTCGACGGCGACGAGGCCCGCCACGCGGTGACGGTGCGCCGCACCCGCGCGGGCGAACGGCTGACGCTCGCCGATGGCCGCGGCGGGCTCGCCGACTGCGTCGTGGACGCTGTCGAACCGGGCAGACACCCCACACTCGAGGTCACCGTCCTCGCCAGGCGTCAGGATCCGGAACCCGCGCTGCGGGTGACGATCGTGCAGGCACTGGCCAAGGGCGACCGGGGTGAGCTCGCGGTCGAACTGGCCACCGAGGCGGGCGCCGACGCGGTGCTGCCCTGGAAGGCGGCACGCAGCGTCGCCCGCTGGGACGACGGTCCGCGCGGCGCCAAGGCACTGGCCAAATGGCGCACCACCGCGCGTGCGGCCGCGAAGCAGGCCCGCCGTGGCCGCGTGCCCGACGTGCCCGAGCCGGTCACCACGGTGGAACTGGCTGCGCGCCTGTCGACCGCCGCGGGGGCGTACCTGCTCGAGGCGACCGCCGAGGTCGGCCTCAAGGACGTCGCGCTGCCCGACCACGGCGACGTGTACCTCGTCGTCGGCCCCGAGGGCGGCGTCACCGGCGAGGAGCTGGCCGCACTGACCGATGCCGGCGCCGTGGGCGTCCGGCTCGGGCCGACGGTGCTGCGCACGTCGACCGCGGGCGCTGTGGCCCTCGGCACTCTGGGCGCGCTGACCGCACGTTGGTGACCGCTCACCGAATCACGCCGACGACGAGCGGTCGACGTACTCGCTGATCCCCTGGC
The DNA here is from genome assembly GCF_000719975.1 of Prauserella rugosa. GTDB lineage: Bacteria > Actinomycetota > Actinomycetes > Mycobacteriales > Pseudonocardiaceae > Prauserella > Prauserella rugosa. The sequence goes on along the minus strand of NZ_JOIJ01000002.1, from coordinate 456,196 downwards.
GAACCGTTACGCTGGTTAACGACCGGGGCGCGGCACGACGCGTGCCCAGGACCGAGCGACAACGCCGAGACCTCACCGAGATCACGCCGGGCACCTCCCCCTCGGCCCGGCGGAGCCGCGGCCGCGGGTGGAGCGCGTCCCCCACGCTCCACCCGCGCCGCGGTGTTTCGGCAAGCGGAACGCTCGGCGTCCCGTCGGTCCCGCGCTCCCCGCGTGCCCCGTCCGTTCTTTCCGTGCATCCTTCCCACACGGCCTTTCCACACGACCTTTCCCACCGCGCACACTTCCCGCTGCACGGTCGTCGGACCGTGTCGGACCCGCGCGCTACAGTTCCCGGCATGACCGAGCCCGACCCGTCCGAGACCCTGTTCGAGCGGATCATCGCCAGGGAGATTCCCGCCGAGATCGTCCACGAGACCGACACGACGCTGGCCTTCCGCGACATCAGCCCGCAGGCGGCGACCCACGTCCTGGTCGTGCCCAAGACGCGCTACCGCAACGTCGGCGAACTGGCCGCAGCCGATCCGGCGCTGCTCGCCGAGGTGATCACGACGGCCCATCGCGTCGCCGAACTCGAAGGCCTCGTCGACGGCGGCTACCGCGTCGTGTTCAACACCGGCTCCGACGCGGGGCAGACCGTCTTCCACGTGCACGCCCACGTGCTCGGCGGGGAACAGTTGGGGCACTTCGGGCGTTACGCGGGGTAGCACGACCTGTGGCCGATCGCCGTCCGATCGGCGCTCCGCACGGCCACCGGCGAGCACGCCGGCGCAGACCGGGCCGCGGGTGAATCCGGGCGACCGGGTGCGGGTCCGGCCGTTAGCATGACAGGCAGACATCGACCCCCAATCGGCACGACACGTGCAGAAGGCAGGCCCGAGGCCACGTGGCCGGAACCGTTCCGCAGCAGACTCCCGACACCGGCGGCGACCAGGCACGCTCCAAGTTCCCCATTCCCGACACGGCCACCCTGGCGTTGTTCGGGTCGGGTGACGAGAACCTGCGTGTCGCCGAGGAGCTTCTCCACGCCGACGTGCACGTCCGAGGTAACGAGGTCACGCTGACCGGACAGCCTGCCGAGGTCGCGTTCGCCGAGCGGGTCTTCGCCGAACTGTCCACGCTGGCCTCGAAGGGCCAGCAGGTCGGGCCCGACACCGTGCGGCGCACCGTCGGCATGCTCGCCGCGGACAACGCCGAGTCGCCCGCCGAGGTCCTGAGCCTGGACATCGTCTCCCGGCGCGGCCGCACGATCCGGCCGAAGACGCTCAACCAGAAGCGTTATGTGGAGGCGATCGACAAGCACACGATCGTCTTCGGCATCGGACCCGCCGGTACCGGCAAGACGTACCTGGCCATGGCGAAGGCGGTGCAGGCGCTGCAGGCCAAGCAGGTCAACCGCATCATCCTGACCCGGCCCGCCGTGGAGGCAGGGGAGCGGCTCGGCTACCTGCCGGGCACCCTGCACGAGAAGATCGACCCGTACCTGCGGCCGCTGTACGACGCGCTGCACGACATGGTCGACCCCGAGTCCATCCCGCGGCTGATGCAGGCCGGCACCATCGAGATCGCCCCGCTGGCCTACATGCGCGGACGGACCCTCAACGACGCCTTCGTCATCCTTGACGAGGCGCAGAACACCACGCCCGAGCAGATGAAGATGTTCCTGACCCGGCTCGGGTTCGGCTCCAAGGTCGTGGTGACCGGCGACATCACCCAGGTCGACCTGCCCGGCGGGCAGCGCAGCGGCCTGCGCATCGTGCGCGAGATCCTCGAAGGCGTGGAGGACCTGCACTTCTCGTCGCTGACCAGCAACGACGTCGTGCGGCACAAGCTCGTCGGGGACATCGTGGACGCGTACGAGAAGTGGCAGGCCACGCAGGACGCGGCCGACGGGAACACGCCGTCGCGGAACGGCACCGAGGAACGCCGCAGGCCCCGCTCGACGGGGAACGGCAAGCACAGCGAGGATCGCGCGTGAGCATCGAGATCGCCAACGAGTCCGGGGTCGGCGTCGACGAGGAGTCGATCGTCTCGGCCGCCCGGTTCGCGCTGGACCAGATGGAGGTGAGCCCGCTCGCCGAACTGTCGGTGCTGCTGGTGACCCTCGACGTCATGGAGGACCTCCACGAGCGGTGGATGGACCTGCCCGGTCCGACCGACGTCATGGCCTTCCCCATGGACGAGATGGACGGCACCCGGCGCCCGGACGCGCCGGAGGACACCGCGGCGCTGCTGGGTGACATCGTGCTGTGCCCGGCGTTCGCGCGCGACCAGGCCAAGAAGGCGGGCCACTCGCTGATGGACGAGCTGCACCTGCTCACCGTCCACGGCACGCTGCACCTGCTCGGCTACGACCACGCCGAGCCCGCCGAGGAACGCGAGATGTTCGGCCTGCAGAACCGCATCCTGGCCGACTACCAGGCCGCGCGCCTCGAGGCGTCCCGCAGGGAAGCCCAGCGCAGTGCCGACGACCGTCTGCTCGGTGCCGCCGGGCTCGACGGAGGGGCGGACCGGGAGCAGCCGTGAGCAGTACCGCGGCCTTGGTACTGGCCGTCGCACTCGTGTTGCTGGGCGGCCTGTTCGCCGCCGCGGACGCCGCGGTGAGCTCGGTGTCCAGGGCGCGTGCCGAAGGCATGATCCGGGCCGGCCGCGTCGGCGCCCGGCACCTCGTGGCGATCATCGACGAGCGCAGCAGGCACATCAACCTGCTGCTGCTGTTGCGGCTCGCCTGTGAGCTGACGGCCACCGTGTTGGTGACCGTCGTCGGCCTGCGCTGGTTCCAGGAGGACTGGTCGTCGGTGGCCGGCGCCGGCGCGATCATGGTCCTGGTCAGCTACGTCCTCGTCGGCGTCGGGCCGCGCACCATCGGCAGGCAGCACCCGTACCGGGTGGGACTCATCGTCGCGGGCCCCGTGCGCGTGCTCGGGACCGTGCTGGGGCCGTTGAGCCGGCTGCTCATCGTCGTCGGCAACGCGATCACGCCCGGCAAAGGGTTCCGCGAAGGCCCGTTCACCACAGAGGCGGAACTGCGCGAGATCGTCGACCTCGCGGGCGAACGCGGCGTCGTCGGCACCGACGAGCGTGAGATGATCCACTCCGTCTTCGAGCTCGGCGACACCGTCGCGCGCGAGGTGATGGTGCCGCGCACCGAGATCGTCTGGATCGAACAGGACAAGACGGTGCGGCAGGCGCTGGCCCTGTCGATGCGCACCGGGTTCACCCGGCTGCCCGTCATCGGCGAGACCGCCGACGACGTGGTCGGCGTGGTGAACCTCAAGGACCTCGTACAGGCCTCGCTGGCCGAGGGCGGCAACGCCAGGCCCGTCGACGAGCTGAAGGGGCCGGTCGACTTCGTCCCCGATTCCAAACGGCTGGACAGTCTGCTCAAGGAGATGCAGGTGTCCCGCCATCACATGGCCATCGCCGTCGACGAGTACGGTGGCACGGCCGGACTGCTGACCATCGAGGACATCCTCGAGGAGATCGTCGGCGAGATCACCGACGAGTCCGACACCGAGGAACGGCCCGAGGTGGAGGAGCTCGGCGAGCACACCCTGCGCGTCTCCGCGCGGCTGGGGGTCGACGATCTGAGCGAGCTGTTCGACGTCGACCTGTCCGATCACGACGTCGAGACCGTCGGCGGTCTCATGGCACAGCGTCTCGGCAGGGTGCCGTTGCCGGGGGCGGAGGCGGAGATCGGAGGACTGCGCCTGCGGGCCGAAGGCGGCAAGGACCGCCGCGGCCGCATGCGGATCACCACCGTGGTCGTCCGTCCCGTGGCCGAGCAGGAGCCCACCGGGGACGACGGTGACGACAGCCCCGGCGGCACCAGCACCGGTGGCACCGCCGGCAATCGCGACCACAGCGACAAGACGGAGAACACCGCCCGCGCCGCCGAGACCGGCGGCGCCGTGGGCGACCAGCGCGACACCGATAGGAGCGTCGAACATGCCTGACCTCGACCCCGAGGACGAGAAGCTCGTCATCCTGGCCCGCTCGACCAGGGCGCGGATCCAGGCCGCGGAGGGCGCGGCCGTGCGCGACACCGATGGCCGCACCTACGCCGCGGCGACGATCGACCTGCCGTCGCTCAAGCTGACCGCGGTGCAGGCCGCGGTCGCGGCGGCGGTGTCCAGCGGGGCCGAGGGGCTCGAGGCCGCGGCGATCGTGACCGCGGAACCGTTCGTGCCGGAGGCGTCGATGCAGGCCGTGCGGGACATGGCCGACGACGCGCCCGTGCTGCGGGCCGACCCTGCGGGCGAGGTACAGGAGACCGTCCGGTGACCGACGCCGGAACCGGTGGCAGCAGCCAACAGAACGGCAGCGAACACAGCGGCGGCGAACAGAACGGCGGCCAACAGGGCGGCGAACAGGGCGGCGGCGACCTCGAGGCGAAACTGCGGGCCGCCGGCATCCAGGACACGGGATGGCGGGAGACGGGCCCCGAGCACCGGTCGGGGTTCGCCTGCTTCGTCGGGCGGCCCAACGCGGGCAAGTCGACGCTGACCAACGCGCTCGTCGGCACGAAGATCGCGATCACCTCGAACAAGCCGCAGACCACCCGGCACGCCATCCGGGGCGTCGTCCACCGCGACGACGCCCAGCTGATCATCGTCGACACGCCGGGTCTGCACCGTCCGCGGACGCTGCTGGGGGAGCGGCTCAACGACGTCGTCAAGTCCACGTGGTCCGAAGTGGACGTCGTGGGCTTCTGCGTGCCCGCGGACGAGAAGATCGGTCCCGGAGACCGCTACATCGCCTCGGAGCTGGCGAAGATCGTGCGGCACACCCCCGTCGTCGGGCTGGTGACGAAGACCGACCTCGTCAAGCCGGAGGCGGTCGCCGAGCAACTGCTGGCGCTGCAGCAGGTGATGGACTTCGCCGAGCTCGTTCCGGTGTCCGCTGTGGACGGCTACCAGGTACAGACGGTGGCCGACGTGCTCGTCGGGCAACTGCCCGAGGGGCCGCAGCTCTACCCGGACGGTGACCTCACCGACGAGCCGGAGCAGACGCTCATCGCCGAGCTCATCCGCGAGGCGGCGCTCGAAGGGGTGCGGGACGAACTGCCGCACTCGATCGCCGTCACGGTCGAGGAGGTGCTCCCGCGGGAGGGACGCGACGACCTGGTCGACATCTACGCGCACGTGTACGTCGAGCGCTCGAGCCAGAAGGCGATCGTCCTGGGCCACAAGGGAAGCCGCCTCAAGCAGGTCGGAGCCAACGCCCGCAGGCACATCGAGGCGCTGCTCGGGTCGAAGGTCTACCTCGACCTCCACGTGAAGATCGCGAAGGACTGGCAGCGCGACCCGAAACAACTCGGCAAGCTCGGCTTCTAGGGACGACTCGCAGCGATGTACCCAGGCGACCCGGACGCCGCACAGATCGTCACGCCCGGCGCGTGGATCCGCTTCCCGGAATCGGCGCCGCTCGTGCTGGCGACCATGGGGCGGCGTTTCCTCGCGCGGTTGATCGACGGGCTCGTCATCGGTGTGCCCGCGACGGTCGTCTTCATCGGTCTCCTGGTGGGCGTGGTGGTCCCGGAACCACGGCGGTGGTGGGTCCTGCTGTTCGTGGTGCCCGGGGCGATCCTCGTCGCGTGGGTCTACGAAGGACTGCTGATCGGGCTACGCGGTGCGACGGTCGGGAAGCGGGCGGTGGGCGTACGTGTGGTGACGCGCCGTGCGGCTGCTCTGGGCAAGGCAGGTCCCGGTCTCGGTGTGGGGCTGGCCAGGGCGGCGGTCGTGACACTGCCGGGCCTGCTGCCGTGTGTCGGCTGGTTCGTCACAGTGCTCGTCTCGGTCTCGCCGTTCTTCGACGAGATGGCCCGGCAGGGATGGCAGGACAAGGCTGTCGGCGCCTACGTGATCTCGACCGAACCGGTGCATTACTGATCTTTCGGGCGATCATGGCGTGGCGTCGTCCGGGGCGCTCACCGGCGCTTGTCGTGTGAGGTACTCTCTCGCGCGATCGTCGCCACAAGGGGGAGCCCCGCATGACCAACCCGTACAACCAGAACCCCTACGGCCAGCAGCCCGGTCAGGGGCAGCAGCCCTACGGCCAGCCGCAGCCCGGCCAGGGTCAGTACCCCGGGCCGCAGTCGGGCGGATTCCCGCAGCAGAACCCCGGCCAGCAGAACCCCCAGTCCGGTGGTTTCCAGCAGCAGGGTGTGCCCGGCCAGCAGCCGTACGGGCAGCCCTACGGCCAACAGCAGCAATACGGCCAACAGCCCTACGGGCAACAGCAGTACGGACAGCAACCGTACGGACAGCAACCGTACGGACAGCAACCGTACGGGCAGCCCGGTGGGTTCCCCGGACAGCAGCCGGGCGGCTTCGGGAGCGGCCAGATGGTGGCCGGTCAGGCGCGGATCATCGTGCCCGGCGCGCAGATCCAGTTCCCGAACACCGGCCCGCTGGTGCTGGGCACCATGGGCAGCCGCTTCCTGGCGCGGGTTGTCGACGGCCTGATCATCGGCCTCCCGTTCGGGATTCTGATGATGATTCTGCAATTTGCGGTGGTCGCGTCGGACCCGGACATGTGGTGGATCTCGCTCATTGTGGCGCCGCTGTCGTCGATCGCCATGATCCTCTACGAAGGGCTCATGATCAGCACTCGCGGCGCGACCGTGGGTAAGAGCGTGGCCGGCCTTCGTGTGGTGACCGAACTCAGCGCCACGCACGGAACGGCCGCGGTGGGCAGCGGGACGTCGTTCACCCGCATCGCGGTGATGATCGCTCCCGGGCTGATCCCGTGCCTCGGCAGTATCGTGTCCGCCCTGATGGTGCTGTCGCCGTTCTTCGACGAGCAGGGACGCCAGGGCTGGCACGACAAGGCCGCCAAGACGTACGTGATCTCGACCAAGCCGATCAACTACTGACATGACGACCCCGCGCGCGGCCCGGCCGTGGCACGCCATGCGTGTCACGCCGGCACTCGCGGGCGGTGGTCTGCTCTGCGGGTTCGCGTTGGGCACCGGGGCGCTCGCACTGCCCTGCTGGTTCCGCGCCCTCACCGGAGTGGACTGCCCGTTCTGCGGCGGCAGCCGCGCTCTCGGGGACCTGTTGCACGGTGACATCGTCGCGTCGGTCGGGCACAACGCGTACGCCGTCGTGATCGTGCTGCCGCTGGTCGTGGCTGTGCTGACGGCCCTGGCGCGATGGGAGACCGGACGTGCCGCGCGATGGTGGCCGGCAGGCAAGGCGGGTACGACCCTGACCATCGGACTGGTCGTGCTGACGGCGGCGTGGTGGGTGTTTCGCGGCCTTCCTGCCGGCGCATGGTTCCGATCCGCCTGACCGGCGGTGCCGATGAGCCCGACCGGCGGTTGCCGATGACGCGTGATGAGGGGGAGATCCGGTGACGCATCCCGGTTCGCATGAACACGGCTGGCACCCGCAGGCCGGGCCTGCGCCCCAGCCCCAACCACAGCCGCCACAGCACCCGTACGGCCAACCACCCCAGGGACAGCCTCCCCAGGGGCAGCCTCCCCAGGGACAGTCGCCTCATGGTCAGCCGTACGGACAGCAGTCCTACGGCCAACCTCCGCACGGGCAGCAACCGTACGGACAGCAGCCGTACGGACAGCAACCCCAGGCCCAGCAGCCCTACGGGGTGCCGCCCCACCAACCGGTACCTCACGGCATGCCGCAGCAGGCCGGCTACGGCGGTGGACCCGGGTACGGCATGCCGATGCCGCCCCGCAAACCCGGCGAGGCGACCGTGCTGGTGCCCGGCGCGCGGATCCAGTTCGACGGCGGCGCGCCACTGGAACTGGCATCCCTGATGTACCGGTTCCTCGCCCGGCTGCTGGACATCGTGATGGTCGGCGCCGTCGTGAGTGCCGTCCTGTTGCCGTTGGCGATCATCTTCGGCCGCGACTCCGGGGTCTTCGGGACCTCCGCGACGATCACGAGCGGCTACGCCGTGCTGTACCCGCTGATCATGATGATCTACGAGGCCATCGGCCTCGGGAAACGTGGGCGCACGTTCGGCAAGAAGATCATGGGGTTGCGGGTGGTCACCCGGTCGTCGAGCGCCCACGGCAGCGGCCTCGGTGCCGGACCCGCCATGAGCCGGGCACTGTTGGTGCCGGGGCTGGGCGTACTGAACATCCTTCTGTACCTCGGTTCGGCGGCGCTGCTGCTGTACTTCCTCTCGCCGGTGTTCGACCCCCGCGGCCGGCGCGGGTGGCACGACCTGGTGGCCAAGACGTACGTGATCTCCACCAAACCGGCGTTCTGACCGCGCCGGCGGCCCGGTCGTGTCGGGGAAGCGTGGGATCATGTCCCGGTGAGTCTGTATCGGGACACCGGCGTCGTGCTTCGTGTGCACAAGCTCGGTGAGGCCGACCGCATCATCACCCTGCTCACCCGGCGCCACGGCAAGGTGCGCGCCGTGGCCAAGGGTGTCCGCCGCACGACGTCCCGATTCGGCGCACGGCTCGAACCGTTCGGCCACGTCGACGTGCAGTTCTACACCGGCCGCACCCTCGACGTGGTCACCCAGGTGCAGACCGTCGACGCGTTCGCACTGCCGATCGTCGGCGACTACCAGGCCTACACGGCCGCGGCCGCGATCGTCGAGACCGCCGACCGCCTGGCCGCCGAGGAGGAACAACCCGCGCTCAAGCTGTACCTGCTGGTGTGCGGGGCACTGCGGGCACTGGCCGACGGCGGTCGCGACGCCTCCCTCGTGCTCGACGCCTTCCTGCTGCGCGCGATGGCGTTCGCCGGCTGGGAGCCCGCGCTCACCGAATGTGCCCGCTGCGGCGAACACGGACCCCATGCCGCCTTCAACGTCCAGGCGGGCGGGCTGCTGTGCACCCGCTGCCGCATCCCCGGCTCGGTCCACCCCGCACCGGAGGTGCTCCTGCTCATGGCCGCGCTGCTGCACGGCGACTGGGACACCGCCGAGGACACCACCCACGCCGTGCGCCGCGACGCGAGCGGCCTCGTCGCCGCACACCTGCAGTGGCACCTGGAACGCCAGCTGCGGTCACTGCCGTTCGTCGAACGCCGTGCCCGCGAGGCGCCGCTGACCGCCGCGTTAGGGTCGGACACACGCGCCCGGCAGGCTCCGGGCGACGACGCGGAACACACGAACGACACAGGACCGGGATCCCGTGACACGCCCGCCGACACGGTGGCGGAGACGGTGGCGCGGGAGACGGGACCCGGCGAGGCGGAGGTGGCAGGTGCGGCGGAAGGCGCGCGACACGGCGGCGATCAGGGAGACGCGGGCGCCTGACCCGCATCCCTCGGGGGCGCGGCCGCCCGCGATTCCGCCCGAACTGGTGCCCAACCACGTCGCCCTCGTCATGGACGGCAACGGCAGGTGGGCCAACCAGCGCGGCATGCCCCGGATCGAAGGGCACAAACGCGGCGAACACGTGATGATCGACGTGGCCAGCGGCGCGGTCGAACTGGGCGTGAAATGGCTGTCGGTGTACGCCTTCTCCACCGAGAACTGGAAACGCAGTCCCGACGAGGTGCGCTTCCTGATGGGCTTCAACCGGGACACGATCCGCCGCCAGGTCGACTACCTCGGCTCGATCGGCGTGCGCATCCGGTGGGCCGGACGCAGGCCGAAACTGTGGCGCAGTGTCATCTCCGAACTCGAGGCGGCCGAGGAGAAGACCAAGCACAACACGCGCATGAACATGACCATGTGCGTCAATTACGGCGGCCGGGCCGAGATCGGCGACGCCGCGCGGCGCATCGCGCAGGCCGCCGCCGCGGGCGAGATCAACCCCGACAAGGTCGACGAACGCACCATCGCGAAGTACCTGTACCAGCCGGAGATGCCGGACGTGGACCTGTTCCTCCGTCCCTCCGGCGAACTGCGCACGTCGAACTTCCTGCTGTGGGAGTCGGCGTACGCCGAGTTCGTCTTCCAGGACACCCTGTTCCCCGACTTCGACCGCACCCAGCTGTGGGACGCGTGTCTCGAGTACGCCAAACGCGATCGCCGGTTCGGCGGCGCGGTCGACCAGAGCGGTGACGACGGCACGGCCGCCACCGACGACACCGGGAAGGACACCGCATGACCACCGAGGCCGCCGACACGGCCGAGCTGCTGGCCTCCGCGAAACACGCGCTCGAGACCTACCTCGACGTGCAGGTCGACGACGACGGCACGCTCACGTTCAAACACTCCGACGTGCCGTGCGTCGTGCAGGCGATGCGTCTGGCCGACGGGCTGTTGGTGCTGAGCCTGACCTGCGTCGTGGCCTGGGACCTGCCCGACGACCCGACGTTGGCCGCCGTCGTGGCCGAGCGTGCGGGGCAGGGCCTGTTCGGCACGCTCGGCATCGTGCACAACGAGTCGGGCATGGACGTGACGCTGCGGTACGCCTTCCCGGCGCAGGGACTCGACCCCGCACCGCTGGGCACCCTGCTGATGCTCGTCGTGTCCACCGCCTCCCAGGTGCGCTCCGAGATCGTCGAGGCCTGAGCACCCAGCACGGTGCCCGGCCGTGGCCGGGCGAGGGTGCGGGCCTGGCACGATGAAGACCGTCATGGAAACCGTTGTCGACAACCCCCGTCGCGCAGGGGGCCGGTGGCGCGTCACCTCGATGCAGGTGCTGTGCGCACTGCTCGTCCTCGCGATCGTAGGCCAGAACTGGCTGCGCGAGGCGTTCGACGTGCCGGCACTGCGCACCGCGTCGACGGTCTTCGTGGCGATCTGCGTGCAGGCCGTGCCGTTCCTGGTGCTCGGGGTGTTGCTGAGCGGGGCGATCGCGGCGTTCGTGCCTGCCAAGGTGCTGCGGGCCGTGCTGCCGCGCAGGGAGTCGGCCGCGGTCGGCGTGGCGGGTGCCTCCGGGATCGTGCTCGCCGGCTGCGAGTGCGCCTCCGTTCCCGTGGCCCGGCGGCTGATCGGCCAGGGGGTGGCACCGTCGGCGGCGCTGGCCTTCCTGCTGGCCGCGCCCGCGGTCAACCCGATCGTGCTGGTGTCCACGGCCGTCGCCTTCCCCGGCGAGCCCGCGATGGTGCTCGCGCGGTTCGTCGGTTCCCTCGCCACCGCGCTGGTCATGGGCTGGCTGTGGATGCGGTGGGGCAAGCTCGAATGGATCGCCGAGCGTGCCCTGCGGCGCCTGCCCGACGTGCAGGGCCGTCGCCGGTGGCGGGTGTTCGCCGAGACCGCCCGCGCCGACCTCGTCGACGCCGCCGGGTTCCTCGTCCTCGGCGCCCTCGTCGCCGCGGCCTTCGGCGTGCTGATCCCGTCGGAGTGGTTCTCCACGCTGGGCGAACAGATCGTGCTCGCGGTGCTCGTCATGGCCGTGCTGGCGGTGGTGCTGTCGCTGTGCAGCGAGGCGGACGCGTTCGTGGCGTCCTCACTGTCGGCGCTGCCGCTGTTGCCGAGGCTCGTGTTCCTCGTCGTAGGGCCCGCCATCGACGCCAAGCTGTTCGCCCTGCAGGCGGGCACCTTCGGCCGCCGGTTCGCGCTGCGGTTCGCGCCCGTCACGTTCGTCGTGGCGATCGTCTGCGGACTCGCGGCGGGTCTGTTGTTCCTGGGAGGCGTGCGGTGAGGCGCGAGACCCAGAACATCCTGCTGTTGCTGCTCGGCGGCGCGCTGCTGAAGATCGCCTTCACCGGCGACTACCTGCGCTACGTCAAGGGCACCCAGCTGCCGTGGATCGTCGCCGCGGGCCTCGTCACCGTGGTGCTCGCGGCCGTGGCCATCGCCACCGACGTCCGCTCCGCCGCCCGCTCCGGCGCGAACGACCCTGCCACCAACGACCCTGCCACCAACGACCCTGCCACGAACGATCCTGCCGGGACGGCGGGCGAACCGGGGGCCGACACCGGCAGTGACACCGAGGCCGAACGCGAGCACGAGCACGCGCACTCGGCCCGGTCGGCCTGGTTGATCCTCGCCCCGGTACTGGCCGTACTGCTGGTCGCACCGCCTGCGCTCGGCGCGGACTCGGTGCTGCGGGCCCGGCAGAACTTCCAGCCCGCGGATACCGATTTCGGGCCGCTGCCTGCGGGCGAGGTCGTTCCCATGACGATGACCGACTTCGTCACGCGCGCGGGCTGGGACGAGACCGGCGCACTCGAGGGCAGGACGGTGCGGCTCACCGGATTCGTCGTGCCCACCGACGACGGGCCGCAGCTCGCCCGGATGGTCATCGGATGCTGCGCCGCCGACGCGTTCGCGCTGCGCACCGAGCTGTCCGGGGGACAGGCCGATCTGCTGCCCGCGGACACGTGGGTCGTGGTCACCGGACGACTGGTCGACAGCGGCGACCGCCACGACCGCGACTACGTGCCCGAACTGGACGTGCGCACGCTACGGGAGATCCCGCAGCCGGACGATCCGTACGAGACCTGACCCCGTCCGGGACGAGGAGGGTCAGCCGTTCCGCGCGGCGGTGCAGGTCGCGCAGGTGCCCATGATCTCGATCATGTGGCTGATGTCGGAGAAGCCGTTGCCGTCGGCGATCTTCTGCGCCCACCGTTCGACCGCGGGCCCCTCGACCTCCACGGTGTAGCCGCAGCTGCGGCACACCAGGTGGTGGTGATGGTGCTCGGAGCAACGCCGGTACAGCGCCTCACCGGAGTCGGTGCGCAGCACGTCGATCTCGTCGGCCTCGCTGAGCGACTGCAGCGTGCGATACACCGTCGTCAGCCCGATGCCCTCGCCGCGCCTGCGCAGCTCGTCGTGCAGTTCCTGGGCGGACCGGAAGTCGTCGACCTCCGCCAGCAGCTCGACGACCGCGGCACGCTGCCGCGTGGCCCTGCGCCCCGGCAGCGGCGCCTTCGTGTTCGCCGCCGAGGTCCCGGCCGCCGTTCCGGCCGAGGTCTCCGCCGAGGTGCCCGTGGACGTGCTCATCGCTTCGCCTCCTCCTGCACGTGTGCGACCGCGTCGACCACGATATGTGCCAGGTGGTCGTCGACCAGCCGGTAGGCCACCTCCCGGCCGCGGCGCTGACCGTGTACGACGCCCGCGGACTTGAGCACCCGCAGGTGCTGGCTGATGAGCGGCTGGGCGACGTCGAGCGCGTCGACGAGTTCGTGCACGCAGCGGTCCCCGTCGCGCAACTGCAGCACGATCGCGATGCGCACGGGCGCCGCCAGCGCCCTGAGCAGTTCCCCCGCGTCGGCGAGCGCGGCCTGCGACGGTGGCGGTGTCAGGGGCGCGTCGGTGCCCGCCGAGTGGTCGTGCGGCTGCGGGGCGTCGCCCGCTCCGGTGATGTCGGCGGTGATGTCGCCCTCCTCGGTGACTGGGAAGCCTGCCGGCTCCGCGGGTGTGGCGTTCGCGGGTGTGGCCGCCGGTCTCGCGATCGCCATGTCGACTGCTCCAGCCTGCGCTCGCCGTGTGCCGGCACACGGACCACTGTGCTCATACCGGGTGTGTCCTCGTCCGGCCCCTGCCTGCAACGGCCTCGGCCCACGAGTCCCGGCGGGGCCGGGTCGGATCCCCGCCGTCCTACCATTCTAGGCCGTCCCCGGGCCGTCGCCGCCCGCGCTTGCCGTGGTCAGGCCGAAACGCTGATCAGCGTCCCGCCCCTCGGTCGCGGCTCGGGCGGGCGGCGCTAGTCTGGTGTCTCACATCTTCCATCGAACGACCCTTTTCCATCGAACCACCACTGCGATAGTTCCCACGGAGCGTGGAGTGCCCGCCAACACCATCGAGACCGTCGTCAACCTCTGCAAGCGTCGTGGCTTCGTCTTCCCCTCGGGAGAGATCTACGGCGGTACCCGGTCGGCGTGGGACTACGGACCGCTCGGCGTCGAGCTGAAGGACAACATCAAGCGCCAGTGGTGGAAGACCATGGTGCAGAGCAGGGACGACGTGGTCGGGATCGACTCCTCGGTGATCCTGCCGCGGCAGGTGTGGGAGGCCTCCGGTCACGTGAGTGCGTTCCACGACCCGCTCGTCGAGTCGCTGTCGAGCCACAAGCGCTACCGCGCCGACCACCTGATCGAGGCGTACGAGGCCAAGCACGGCCACCCGCCGGAGAACGGTCTCGCCGACGTGCCCGACCCCGAGACCGGTGTCGTCGGGCAGTGGACCGAGCCGCGCGAGTTCAACATGATGCTGAAGACCTACCTCGGCCCGGTCGAGTCCGAGGAGGGGCTGCACTACCTGCGCCCGGAGACCGCGCAGGGCATCTTCGTGAACTTCCTGAACGTGCAGACGACGGCGCGGAAGAAGCCACCGTTCGGCATCGGCCAGATCGGCAAGTCGTTCCGCAACGAGATCACGCCGGGCAACTTCATCTTCCGCACGCGCGAGTTCGAGCAGATGGAGATGGAGTTCTTCGTCGAGCCCGGCGAGGACGAGCCGTGGCACGAGTACTGGATCGAACAGCGCAAGGCCTGGTACGTCGACCTCGGCATCCGGGAGGACAACCTGCGGCTGTACGAGCACCCCAAGGACAAGCTGTCGCACTACTCGAAGCGCACGGTCGACATCGAGTACCGCTTCCGGTTCTCGGCGTCCCAGGAGTGGGGTGAGCTCGAAGGCATCGCCAACCGGACGGACTTCGACCTCACCACGCACTCCAACCACTCGGGCGTCGACCTGTCGTACTTCGACCAGGCCGGGGGGCAGCGGTACCGGCCGTTCGTGATCGAGCCCGCGGCGGGTGTCGGCAGGCCGATGATGGCGTTCCTGCTCGACGCGTTCACCGAGGACGAGGTGCCGAACGCCAAGGGCGGTGTCGACAAGCGCACGGTGCTCAAGCTCGACCCGCGGTTGGCGCCGTACAAGGTCGCGGTGTTGCCGCTGTCGCGTAACTCCGACCTCACGCCCAAGGCCAAGGACATCGCGGCGATGCTGCGCAAGCACTGGAACGTCGACTTCGACGACGCCCAGTCCATCGGCAAGCGTTACCGGCGGCAGGAGGAGATCGGCACGCCGTTCTGCGTGACCGTCGACTTCGACACCCTCGACGACCAGGCCGTGACGGTGCGCGAGCGCGACACGATGGACCAGGAGCGCATCGCCATCGACAAGCTGGAGTCGTATCTGGCCGCCCGCCTCATCGGCTGCTGAGGGCCGACTGCCGTGGGTGTGACGCGGTGGATCCGCCGCGCCGTCGCCGGGGTCGTGCTCATCGCGGTCGTGCTGGTCGCCGGCACCGCGCTGCGGGTGTGGCACGTGGCGCGGGCCGACGAACGGCAGCCGGCGGACGCGATCGTGGTGCTGGGCGCCGCTCAGTACAACGGCACGCCGTCGAAGGTGTTCGCCTATCGGCTCGCCCAGGCCAAGGAGCTCTACGACGAAGGGGTCGCCCCGCGCATCGTCACCACGGGTGGCCGGGCGCAGGGCGACGCCTACAGCGAGGCCGAGGCGGGCACGGGCTGGCTGACCGAGAACGGCGTTCCGGACTCGGACACGGTCACGGTGCCGGAGGGCAACGACACGTTGCTGTCGCTCGAGGCCGTCGCGCGGGAGGCGGATCGGCAGGGCTGGGAGAGCGCGGTGATCGTCAGCGACCCGTGGCACTCGCTGCGGGCCAGGACGATGCTCGAGGACGCGGGGGTCGAGTCGTGGACCTCGCCCACGCACTCCGGGCCGATCGTGCAGACCAGGGGTACGCAGGCGTGGTACATCACGCGGGAGACCGCGGCGTTGCTCTACTACCACCTGCTCGGCGCGGACAGCGTGCGGTCGTGATCGGGTTCGTAGACTGACGCGGGTGTCGTACACCGAGCATGATCGCGCCCGGCCGAGTCCCGAACCGGCCAAGGACGGTGCGCTGCACGGCGCCCGCGTGGACACCCGGACACCGTTCGCCCGCGACCGCGCGCGGGTGCTGCACTCCGCGGCGCTGCGCAGACTCGCCGGCAAGACGCAGGTCGTCGGCCCCGGTGAGGGCGCCGAGGTCAGCGGTGTGCCGCGCACCCGGCTGACGCATTCGCTCGAGGTGGCGCAGATCGGCAGGGGCATCGCCGAGGATCTCGGCGCCGATCCCGACATCGTCGACACCGCGGGGCTGGCCCACGACATCGGCCATCCGCCGTTCGGGCACAACGGCGAGCAGGCACTGAACGAGGTGGCGCAGGCCTGCGGCGGCTTCGAGGGCAACGCGCAGACTCTGCGGATCCTCACCCGGCTCGAACCGAAGGTCCTCGCCACGACCGCGTCCGGGGAGGACACCGGTGAGGCCGCGAGCACCCTCGGCCTGAACCTCACGCGGGCCAGTCTCGACGCGGCCACCAAGTACCCGTGGCCGCGCAGGCCCGGAACCCCGAAGTTCGGCGTCTACGCCGACGACCTCGAAGTCTTCACGTGGATGCGCGAGGGCGCCGACGGTGAGCGCTGCTGCCTCGAGGCGCAGATCATGGACTGGGCCGACGACGTGGCCTACTCGGTGCACGACGTCGAGGACGGCGTGCGGGCGGGCCGGATCTCGCTGGCCGTGCTGGCCGACGAGACCGAGCGCACGGCCGTGGCGCAGCTCGCGGCGAAGCACTTCACCGCCGAACCGGTGTCGGTGGTGGAGGAGGCGGCCGCCGGACTGCTCACGTTGCCGGGTGTGGCGGACCTGGCCCGGCGGGACTACGACTCGACCCTCGAGGCGCAGGTCGCGCTCAAACGGCTGACGAGCGTGCTGGTCGGCCGCTACGCCTCGGCCGCGGCGACCGAGACCCGTGCCGTGCACGGCGATCGGCCGCTCGTGCGGTACGAGGCCGATCTGCACGTCCCGGCGCGGGTGCGGGCGGAGGTGGCGCTGCTGAAGGCGCTGGCCGTGCGGTACGTGATGAGCGACCGGCGCAGGCTCGCGATGCAGGAGGGCCAGCGCCAGCTGCTCGTCGAGCTGGTCGACCTGCTGGCCGCCCGCGCCCCGGAGGCGCTCGAACCGGTGTACGCGCACGTGTGGCGCAGGGCGCAGGACGACGCGGCACGCCTGCGGGTGGTGATCGACCAGGTCGCGACCCTCACCGATGCGCAGGCCCATGCGTGGCACGCCTGGCACACGGGGCGCCACGCGTAGCTCACACCGATGACGATACGGTCACAGAATGTCTGCCAGGACGGATTCGGCGGAGTCGGCACACCTGCGGTTCGCGCTCGCCGTGCACCGTGCGACGGCAGGGGAGTCCGACGCGTGCGTGTCGCCCTACTCGGCGGCGAGCGCGCTCGGACTGGTGACGGATGCGGCGAGAGGCGAGACCGCCGACGAGGTGGCCGCGTTGCTGGCCGGGCCGGAGTCGACCCCCGCCGAGCAGGCCGAGCTGCTGGCGGCGGCCGCGACGCTCGAGGCCAGGCAGGGTCGCGAGGAACCGGTGCTGGCGGTGTCGAACACCCTGTGGGCGTGGGACGGGCTACCGCTCGTCGACGGCTACTCCGGCACGCTCGCCCGGTGGCCCTCGGGCACCGTCGCGCAGGCTCCGTTCGTCGACGACCCGGACGGTGCCCGGTCGGCCATCAACGCCGACGTCGCGGCGACGACACGTGAGCTCATCCCGGAACTGCTGCCCCCGCGGTCGATCACGGCCGACACCGTCGCCACGCTGGTGAACGCGCTGTACCTGCGCGTGCCGTGGCGGCATCCGTTCCCCGAGGACGACACCGCCGACGGCGACTTCCACACCCCCGACGGCCCGATGCCGGTGCCGATGATGCGCCAGACGGCGCGCTTCGGCTACGCCGAGGCCGAAGGGTGGACCGCGGTGTCCGTGCCCGCGGAGGGCGGCGTCGAGGCCCTCGTCCTGCTGCCGGACCGCAGACTCGCCGACGCCGAGTCCACGATGGACGAACACGTGCTGGGCTCACTGCTGGACCGGATGGGTCCCCAGCAGGTGCGGCTGACCATGCCCCGTGTCTCGCTCGACGTCCCCGGCGCGTTGGGCGGCGCGCTGCGCGGTCTCGGGGTACGGCGGATGTTCACCCCGCAGGCCGATTTCGGTGCCCTCACCGACGATCCGCGGCTGTGCGTGTCGGAGGTGCTGCACCAGGCGGTGCTGCGGCTCGACGAGAGCGGTCTCGAGGGTGCGGCGGCCACCGCGGCGACGATGCGCCTGGTGTCGATGCCGACGCAGGAGCCCGTCGTGGTCGACGTCAACCGTCCGTTCCTGCTCCTGGTGCGCCACGCGGCCAGCGGGGCGGTCTACTTCCTGGCGCGAGTGGTCACGCCGTGAGTTCCGCTCTGCAGGCCGCGCCGGGTTCCGGGGCGCGGCCGGATGCTCGCGTGCGCGCACGGATCGTCGATGCCGTGGTCGTGGTCGGTTTCGTCGCCGCGGGATTCCTGCTGTACCGCGACCTGTGGCAGAACCTCGACTCGGGTTACCTGGCCTACGCCGGTCAGGACCAGAACATGTGGGAGTGGTTCTTCGCCGTCACGGCGGAGAACGTGCTCACCCTGTCCAACCCGTTGCACACGGATCTGCAGAACTTTCCGCTCGGCGTCAACCTCATGGCCAACACGGCCATGCTGGGATTCGGCGTCCCGCTGACGCCCGTGACCGTCCTGTTCGGACCGACCGTCACGTGGGCGCTCACGTTGACCGGCGGCATCGCGGCGACGGCGAGCACCTGGTACTGGGTGCTGTCCCGGTACGTCGTCGCGAGCCGGGGCGCGGCGGTGATCGGCGCGGCGACCGCGGGTTTCGCTCCGCCGATCGTCTCGCACGCCAACGCGCACCCGAACTTCGTCGTCCTGTTCGTGGTGCCGCTGTTGGTGCACCGGCTGCTGTTGCTGGCCCGTGGTGAGCGGCCCGTGTTCCACGGGGTGATCCTCGGCCTGCTGGCGGCGTACCAGGTCTTCGTCGGCGAGGAGCCGCTGCTGATCACCGCCGTGACGATGGTGGTGTTCGCGTTCGTCTACGCGTTGTCCCGGCCGTGCGAGGTCGGCGCGATGGTGCGGCCGCTCGGCACGGGGATGGCGGTGGGCGCCGCGGTGGCGGCGGCGGTGGTGGCCGTGCCGTTGTGGTGGCAGTTCGCCGGCCCGCAGAGCTACCGGGGCATCGAGCACGGCTTCAACGGCAACGACGTCGGCGCGTTCGGGGCGTACGCGTCGAACTCCCTCGCGGGGTCGGAGGAGTCCGCGGTGGAGCTCTCGCTCAACCGCACCGAGGAGAACGCCTTCTTCGGCTGGCCGCTGGTCGTGGTGCTCACCGCCGCGACCGTGGCGCTGTGGCGCGTGGCCGCCGCGCGGGCCGTCGCGGTGGCGATGTTCGTGCTCGCCTGGGTGTCGATGGGCGTGGTGCTCGTCGTGCACGGCGAGGGCACCGCGATTCCCGGGCCGTGGATGCTGCTGCACGACGTGCCGCTGCTCGACGCGGTCCTGGAGTCGCGCTTCGCGCTGGCGTGCGCGCCCCTGGCCGGCATCCTGCTGGCGATGGCGACCGACCGCGTGCTGCGACTGCCGTGGCAGCGGGAGTGGCGGTACCTCGCGCAGGTGAGCTGGGCGGGCGCGCTGATCGTGGCGCTCGTGCCGATCATGCCGACGAGCCTGCCGGTGGGGGAGCGCGCCGACGTTCCGGACTTCTTCGCCTCGGGCCAGTGGAAACACCACGTGCGCGAGGGCCGCGCCGTCACGATCGTGCCGTTGCCCGACACGGGCTACGCCGATCCGCTGCACTGGCAGGTCGATCAGGACCTGGAGTTCCCGCTGTCCGAGGGCTACTTCGTCGGTCCCGGCGACGACGGCAAGGGCATCTACGGTGCGCAGCGGACCCCGACCTCGGCGCTGCTCGAGGAGGTCGACGAGAGCGGGATGCCGGCAGGCGTCGGCAGGGCCGAACAGCAGCAGGCGATCGAGGACCTGCGCTTCTGGCGTACCGACGTCGTGGCGTTGAGCGAGGACCACCCCAACGCCGAGCCGTTGCGGGTCACCGTCGAGCGACTGCTGGGTGAACGCGGCCAGCGGTTCGGCGACATGTGGATCTGGGACGCCCGCGCACTCACCGCGGGCTGACGGGCTCCGGCTACCCGCAGGCCGGAGCCGGCCGGCGGGGTCAGGGCGAGGGCAGCTCGGGCAGCCGGGTGAGCTTGTCCGGATTCACCTGGTCGTAGATGGCGACGACCCGGCCGTCGCGAACCGCGACCGTCTGGACGTGGGTGTCCAGGTCGCGGTAGCCGTCCCCGCCGGGCATCGGCGGCACGTAGACGCCGAGTTCGCCGTTGACCAGCACCGGCCGGGCCGTCGCGAAGGCGCCCGGCCGGTAGGTCGTGAGCAGGCCGGCGAACAGCCGCGCGATCGTGTCGGCGCCGGACATCACCCGGCGCGCGGTCCTGGCCCTGCCGTCCGAGTCGCCGACGAGCACGACGTCCGGATGGAGGATCCGTGCGACGGCGGAGACGTCCCCCGCCGCCATGGCGGTCAGCAGGGCCTCCAGCACCCGGCGGCGTTCCTCCGGAGCGGTGCGCGGCGGCGGGTCGGCCTCGCGCACGGCGCGCCTCCCACGCGAGGCGTACTGCCGGGCCGCGGCGGTGCTGCACCCGAGCAGGGCGGCGACGTCGGAGAACGGCACGTCGAAGGCGTCGTGCAGCACGAACGCCACACGTTGTTCCGGCGGCAGCACGTCCAGCACCACCATCGCCGCCATCCGGGCCCCGTCGTCGGCGACCACCGACGCCAGTGGATCGGGAGGGCCGTGATCACCGAGGGGCGTGACGATCGGTTCGGGTAGCCACGGCCCGACGTACCGTTCCCGGCGCGCCCGCGCCGAGCGCAGGCGGTCGAGGCACAGCCGCCCGACGACGGTGGTCAGCCACGCACGCAGGTCGCGCACGGCCGCACGCTGCTCGGCATCGAGTGCGGCGAGCCGCAGCCACGCCTCCTGCACGGCGTCCTCGGCGTCGGCGAGCGAGCCGGTCAGCCGGTATCCGACACCGATCAGGTGGGAGCGTTCGTGCTCGAAGCGTTGCCCGAGCGGATCGTCGCCGGCGCCGCCGCGGTCGGACGGTTCGGCGTGGTCCCGGGCCTGCGCGGGCGTGTCGGCCATGAGGCGAGTATGCCCGCTCGGGGGCGCTCGACGCCTGGCCTAAAGTGGAGACGTGGCGGGACGGATCCGGGACAGCGACATCGCACAGGTACGCGAGCGCAATCGGATCGACGACGTCGTCGGGGAGTACGTGGCGCTGCGCCGCGCCGGTGGCGGCGCGCTCAAGGGCCTGTGCCCGTTCCACGAGGAGAAGACCCCGTCGCTGAACGTGCGGGCCACGCACGGCACCTTCCACTGCTTCGGCTGCGGCGAGGGCGGCGACGTCATCAAGTTCATCATGCAGATCGAGCACCTCCCGTTCGTGGAGGCGGTCGAGCGGCTCGCCGACCGGATCGGCCTGCAGCTGACCTACGAGGGCGGCGGGCGGGACGTCCGCAGGGAGAATCGCGGCACCCGGCTGCGGCTGGTGGAGGTGCACAAGGCCGCGCAGGCGTTCTACGCCGAGCAGCTGGCCGGTCCCGAGGCCGAGGCGGCCCGCACGTTCCTCAAGGAGCGCGGCTTCGACCAGGCGGCGGCCGCGAAGTTCGGCTGCGGGTTCGCCCCCGGCGGCTGGGACAAGCTCACCAAGCATCTGCTGAACAACGGTTTCGAACTCGGCGAGCTGTACAAGGCGCAGATCTCCAAGGAAGGGCGCAACGGGCCGATCGACCGGTTCCACCGGCGGCTGGTGTGGCCGATCAAGGACCGCGGGGGAGACGTCGTCGGCTTCGGGGCCCGCAGGCTCTTCGACGACGACCCGATCCAGGCCAAGTACCTGAACACCAGCGAGAGCCCGATCTACAAGAAGTCGCAGGTGCTGTTCGGGCTCGACCTGGCCAAGCGGGAGATCGCGAAGCGGCACCAGGTGGTGGTCGTCGAGGGCTACACCGACGTCATGGCGATGCACGAGGCGGGTGTGCCGACCGCGGTGGCCTCGTCCGGCACGGCGTTCGGCGAGGACCACATGCGGGTGCTGCGCCAGCTGATGATGGACGACGACGCGTTCCGCGGCGAGGTCATCTTCACCTTCGACGGCGACTCGGCCGGGCAGAAGGCGGCGTTGAAGGCGTTCGAGGGCGACCAGACGTTCGCGGGCCAGACCTACATCGCCATCGCCCCCGAGGGGATGGACCCGTGCGAGCTGCGCCTGGCCAAGGGCGACGCCGCGGTGCGCGACCTGGTGGCCAGGCGGATTCCGCTGTTCGAGTTCGCCATCCGCAGCCTGCTCGCCGACTACGACCTCGACTCGGTCGACGGCCAGGTGGCGGCGTTGCAGCGCACGGTGCCGCTCGTCGCACAGATCAAGGACCGCGCGAAGCGGGACGGCTACGCGACGAAGCTCGCGTGGTGGACCGGCTGGCAGGACGAGGCGATGGTCGTGCGGCGGGTGCGCGAGAGCGCCGGCGCCCCGGTGAAGGCAGGCGGCCGGCGTCCCGCGCCGCGGGCCGAGGCGGGTGGATCGTCCGAGGGCCCCTCCGGGGAACAGGCCGTGCCGCGGCCGCATCCGCGTGACCCCGAGCGCGTGGCACAGCGTGAGGTGCTCAAGGCCGCGCTGCAGGAGCCGGCGCTGGCTGGCCCGCAGTACGACGCGTTGCCCGAGGACGCCTTCACCCATCCCGCCTACGTCGCGGTCCACAAGGCACTGCTCGCGGCGGGCGGTACGGCGTCGGGACTGTCGGGTCCGGCGCTGCTGGAGGCCGCCTCGCAGCACGCCACCCAACCCGGCGTCGCCTCGCTGCTGTCGGAACTGGCGGTGGAGTCGTTCCAGTCGGTGAGCGAACCCGACACCCGCTACGTCCAGTCGATGCTCTCGGCCGTTCAGGAGAACCTGGTGGCGCGGCAGATCGGCGAACTCAAGTCCCGGCTGCAGCGACTGTCCCCTGTGGACGCCGCCGACGAGTACCGCGAGCTGTTCGGCGACCTGGTCGCCCTCGAGGAGTACCGCAAGGCGCTCAAGGAGCAGGCCTCGGGCGGGGTCGAGTGATGGTGGTGCGGTGGTGGCGCAGGCTCGTCGGCCCGGCGGTGCCGGAGGACCTCCGCCCGGTGTTGGAGGACGGGGAGGAGGTCGTCGCGGCGGCGCCGGCCGCCGACGGCCACGTCGCGGTCACCCGGCTCGGCCTGTGGCTGCCGGGGCAGGACGGACCGCGCCGCATCGGCTGGCATCTGGTCAGCAAGGCGGCGTGGTCCGACGGTGTCCTCACGGTGGTCGAGGCGGTGGAGGCCGAGGACCTCGACGGTGCCGTCCTACTGCGCGATCTGCCTGCCGTACGCCTGTCGGTGCCCCGTGCGGGCCGGTTGCCCGAACTGGTGCGCAGGCGGGTCGAAGGAGCCATCAGGGCCCGGCACCGCAAGGACCTGCCCGGCGGCGGGGGAGCGTGGTTCGTGCTGCGGAAGGTCCCCGGCACGGACGGTCTGGTGCTGCAGGCGCGGCCCGACGCAGGCACCGACGTCGAGACGGTGCGTGCCATGGCGCGGGAGGCCGCCCGGACGCTGTCGGGGGACGGCTGACTCGGGCGGCCTGCCTGCACGAGGACACCTGACCTCGAACGGTTAACCGTACGGTTGTACGGTGACGGATCCTTGCCGTACGGTCGTACGGTATGTGGGATCCGACGACCTATCTGACCTACGGCGACCTGCGCGCACGCCCGTTCCACGAGTTGGTCGCGCGGGTGCGGGCCGAGGCGCCGCGCCGCGTCGTCGACGTGGGATGCGGGCCGGGGAACCTCACCCGGACGGTGGCGCAGCGGTGGCCGCAGGCCACGGTGGAGGCCTTCGACTCCTCGCCCGAGATGGTCGAGAAGGCGCGCGCCGCCGGGCTGGAGGCCGAGGTCCTCGACGCGCGGGAGTGGACGCCGTGGGCCGACACGGACGTGGTGATCAGCAACGCCACGCTGCAGTGGATCCCCGAGCACCGCGAGCTGCTCCGGCGCTGGGCCGGTCAGCTGCCCGCGGGAGCGTGGCTGGCGATGCAGGTACCCGGCAACTTCGACGCCCCGTCGCACGTGCTGGCGCGCGAGCTCGCGGCGAGTGACCGGTGGCGGACACGGTTGGGCGGCGCCGCGCCGCTGGGTGGGCCGGACACGGTGTCCGGCGCCGCCGAGTACGCCGATCTGCTGGCCGACGAGGGGTGTTCGGTGGAGGCGTGGGAGACCACGTACGTCCAGCCGATGGACGGTCCCGGCGCTGTGCTGGAGTGGATCACCGGTACGGCACTGCGGCCGGTCAGGGCGGCGCTCGGCGACGCCGACTGGGAGGAGTTCCGCGGCGAGCTCGGCGAGCGGCTCGCGGAGGCCTACCCGGCGCGCGCGGACGGGACGACGTGGTTCCCGTTCCGCCGCGTGTTCGTCGTCGCCCGAACGCCGCGACCCACGCTGTGACCCGGCCTCAGCCCTGGGGTGACCGCCCGAACGGCACGCGTTCGCCCACCTTCTCGCCGAGCTTGGCACGGGCGATCCCCGCCGCGCCCTGCACGGCCGGGTGGTCGGCGACCTTGCGGTAGGTCCGCACGATCTGCTCGTACCTGGCATGGCCGGCGCGAGCACCCAGAACGTAGCCGACGGCCGCGCCCAGCAGGAACTTGCTCATGATGGGTGAGCCTCCTCGTGGCTGTTTCACTGAAGAGGCCATTCTCCACTGCGCAGGTCCGCGCCGGGCCGGTACCCGGGCTGTGCCCGCCGCGCACGTGCGGCCGGAGGCGGGTGGGTACCCCCGTGTCACGCCCGGATCGGCATGGTCTACAGTTAATACCCGTCGGACAGCGGAGATCCGGCGGACAACAGAACATTCCCCCATAGCTCAACTGGCAGAGCATTCGGCTGTTAACCGGAGGGTTGTTGGTTCGAATCCAACTGGGGGAGCGCAAGCCCAGGTCGCAGACCTGGGCTTTTGTTGTGTCCGCCCTCAGGCATCGTGTTGCCACGGTGTCGTGCCGGCCGCGGCGGGGTGTGGTCGCGGGGGCCGCGGCTGAGGTGTGGTCGTGGCGCCCGGCCGAGCTCGGCCGTCACTCGCCGAACTCGGCCGTCACGAGCCACCGCCGGTCTCGCCCTCCCGCTGAGCGCGTTCGAGGTCCTCATCGGACAGTACACGCGTGTCCGGATCGCCGTGGGAACTGCTCGGCCCGAAGGCCAGACCGTCCATGTACGGCGTCGGGTTGCCCCGCCGCACGTCGAGGAACTCGCGGGCGTAGTGCTCCCGCGCGTCGTCGACCGTGCGCCTGCCCGTGACGAGATCGTGCGCCAGGTTCAGGGCCAGGAAGTTCGCCTGCTCGTCGTGGCACCGCGCGGAGACCTCGCCGATCGTGCGGTCGACCACGACACTGCCGTCGAACCGCGCAAGGGTGTCCACCTTGTCCACCGGCACGTCGTAGTCCAGGAAGGACTCCACGGAATCGATGTGCGGCACGGGAAACCGGTGTTCGTGGAACTCCCTCGAGGCCTCGATGCGCTTCCACGGCCCGACGTCGAACCAGCGCAGCAGCGTCGGCGTGGTCTCGTGGGGCCGTCCGTAGGTGTCGATGACGAGTTCGGCGGCCTCCTTCGACTCGTCGGGCCAGTTCTCGAGCACCGCGGCGCCGTCGGTCGCGTTCATGAGCGAAACTCCCTTCGCGGGGCTGGAATGTGGGTTGGTGCGCCCCGGGTACCTCCGGCGTCGGCGCGGCCAACCCGGTCCGACGCGATTTCGCCGATGCCGACCAGGGCAAGCCGACGGGACATGCGAAACCGACATCGGCAGCACACCCCCGCGGCCGCGGCCGTGCGCGGCGCGGTCGCCGCGATGAGCATGAGCGGCATGCGCGAACTCACCGTCCGGGCGGGCCTGGTGGAGGCGACCCCGCCGGAGATGATCAGCGACGAGCACGCCCCCGAGGCCGTCCGCCGCCTGCCGCGCCGCGGCCGGGACGTGCTGGTCGTGCTGGCGCACTGGGCCTACGGCGCCACCGGCGGAGTCGTGTTCGACCGCCTCCCGGCCCGCATCCGTGACCGCCTCTGGGCTGGTCCCGCGTACGGGGTGCTGTTGTGGCTCGGGTTCGAGTTCGTCGTCGTCCCGGTGGGCGGTCTGCGGTTCCGGCAGGCCGCAGCCGTGGGCCAGCGGCTCGCCTTCGCCGCCGACCACCTGCTCTACGGCGCGGTCCTGCAGGGCGGCCTCCGCGGTGTCAGTCGTCGCTGACGACCTTGAAGAACGTGCTCCCGCCGCCGTCGGCGCGGGTGTTCTGATAGACCAGCGCAAGCCCTTCCTTGTCGAACTTGTCGAACCAGTCGTCCCACGAGATGTACTCCAGCTCGTCCTCCCCGGCGCCGCCGGGAAAGTCGAACCGCAGAACCCCGGCGGCCTCCGACCCTTCGGTGCCGCGCACCGAGGCGGGAACCCCGCCGTTGGACTCCACCCACCGCCGGATCTCGTCGTGATCCCTCGTCGTGTGCGTCTCCGGTGTCATCGCATGGTCTCCTCTGCTCGCATCCGGTCACGGCAGGCCGGCGTGACGTCGCGCGCCGGCTCGCCGCCCGCCGTACCCGGAACGTCGCCGCCGACAAACCCGGTGTCCGAACTGGACGAATGGGACGCGCGGCGGCGGCCGGCACGTTTCCGCTGCCCGGTTCACGGGTACGTGCCCGGACCATGGAGGCCGACATCACGATCACCGTCGACGGTGAGCCGCATCGGCTCGTCACGGACACCCGAACGACACTGCTCGACGCCCTGCGCGACCGGCTGGGCGTGTTCTCCCCGAAGAAGGGCTGTGACCACGGCCAGTGCGGCACGTGCACGGTGCTGCTGGACGGGCGGAGAGTCACGACCTGCCTGGCGCTGGCCGTCGCCCACGACGGCGCCCACGTCACCACCAGTGCCGGCCTGGCGTCCGACGACCGTGGGCAGGCGCTTCACCAGGCGTTCCTCGACCACGACGGGTTCCAGTGCGGTTACTGCACGCCCGGTCAGATCTGCTCGGCCGCGGGCATGCTGGACGAGGCCGAGGCCGGCTGGGCCAGCGCCGCCACCGAGGACGTGCGCAGCGAGCCCACCCTCGACGACGCGGAGATCTCCGAACGGATGAGTGGCAACCTGTGCCGGTGCGGGGCCTACGCGGGCATCGTCACGGCGATCCGCGAGGTCGCGGGCACCGGTGACGGCCACGGTGAGGCGGCCCGCCGATGACCCGCTCGATCGAACGCACCGTCGCCGTCGGCGAGGACACCGAACGGGTCGACGGACGCGCCAAGGTCGCCGGGCGCGCGCCGTACGCCTACGAGCATGCGGTCGAGCGTCCGCTGTACGCTCACCCGATCCAGGCCACGATCGCCGCTGGCCGGGTCCGCGACATGGTGACCGAGCGTGCGCTCGCGCTCGAGGGTGTCCAGGCGGTGCTGACGCCGGACAACGCTCCGCGCCTGCGCACCGGCCAGGACGCGGAGTTGGAGATCCTTCAGGACAGCGGGGTCGCGTTCCGCGGCCAGCTCATCGGCTGCGTCGTGGCCGACACCCCGGAGATCGCGCGGCACGCCGCCGACCTGGTGGAGGTCGACTACGAGCGCGCGGAGCACGACGTGGCCTTCCCCAGGGAGCGTTCCGGCCTGTACCGCCCCGACGTGGTCAACCCCAGTTACGAGACCGACACCGACGACGGCGACGTCGGCACCGCACTGGCGAGCGCCGAGGTGCGGCTCGACGCCGAGTACCGGACGGCCCGCAACCACAACAACCCGCTCGAGCCGCACACGACCGTGGCCGTGTGGGACGCCGACGGTCTGACGCTGCACGACTCGACGCAGGGCGTGCACTCCATGCGGAGTGTCGTGGCCGGGTTGTTCGACCTGGAGGAGTCGCAGATCCGGGTGCTCGCCCCCTATGTCGGCGGCGGGTTCGGATCGAAGGGCACGGCCCACGCCCACGTCGTGCTCGCCGCGCTGGCGGCGAAGCGCATGGCGGGCAGGCCGGTCAAACTCGCCCTCACCCGTCAGCAGATGTTCACCCTCACCGGATACCGAACCCCGACCGTGCAGCGGATCGCACTGGGCGCGGATCGTGACGGCCGGATCGACGCCCTCGTCGTGGACGTGGAGGAACAGACCTCCCGGATCAAGGAGTTCGCCGAGCAGACCGGCGTGCCCTCCCGCACGATGTATGCCGCACCGAACCGCCGCACCAGCCACCGGCTGGCGGCACTCGACGTCCCGGTGCCGTCGTGGATGCGCGCGCCCGGGGTGTGCCCCGGCATGTTCGGCCCCGAGGTCGCGATGGACGAGCTCGCGGAGCGTTGCGGCCTCGATCCCATCGAACTGCGTCTGCGCAACGAACCGGAACGCGATCCCGAGACCGGCAAGCCGTACTCGAGTCGCAACCTCGCCGAATGCCTGCGGGTTGGCGCACGCCGTTTCGGGTGGGAGAACCGGCCCGCCGCGCCCCGGCAGACGCGGAAGGGGGAGTGGTGGATCGGCACGGGGGTGGCGTCGTCGACCTATCCGGTGCACCACTCGCCCGGTTCCGCGGCGCGCATCGAACGCGGTACGGACGGGCGCTACCACGTGAGCATCGGCGCCGTGGACATCGGCACGGGTGCCTGGACGGTGCTCGGGCAGATCGCGGCCGATGCGCTCGGCGTACCGGCCGAGGACGTCGTCGTCACGGTCGGCGACACGAACCTGCCGTTCGCCTCGGTGGCAGGCGGCTCGTCGGGCACGGCGAACTGGGGGTCGGCGGTCGTGGCCGCGGCACAGGGATTCCGCGCGCGGTTCGGCGACGACGATCCGCCCGCCGGGTCCGAGCACACCGAGGCCGCGCCGGAGAACCCGGACACCGAGCGGTTCGCCATGCACGCGTTCGGTGCGCAGTTCGCGGAGGTGCACGTCAGTGCCGACACCGGTGAGATCCGCGTGCCCCGCCTGCTCGGCGTGTTCGCCGCGGGCCGGATCGTCAATCCGCGCCTGGGCCGTTCGCAGTTCCTCGGCGGCATGACCATGGGGTTGTCGATGGCCCTGCACGAGGACGGTGTGATGGACGAGCGGCTCGGCATGGTGGTCAACCACGACCTCGCCGAGTACCACGTCGCCACGAACGCCGACGTGCCGTCGGTGGCGGCGGAGTGGCTCGACGAGCACGACCCGCACGTGAACGCCATGGGCACCAAGGGGATCGGCGAGATCGGCATCGTCGGCACGGCGGCGGCGATCGCGAACGCCGCCTATCACGCGACCGGCGTTCGGGTGCGGGAACTTCCCGTGACCGCCGACCGCTTCCTGACCGGCTGACCGCCACCGCACCGGCTGAACGCTGGACCCGCCGGACGCTTCCGCACCGGCTGAACGCCGGGCGGTGCGGCCGGCTCCCGCGGACAAGGACCTCGCGGCAGGAGGCCTTATCCGCGGCCCGCCTTATCCGGCCCGTCCTATCCGCGGCCCTCGGCGAGGCGCCGGACGGTGGCGGTGAGGGCGCCGCGGGCCATGGGCACCTTGAACCCGTTGCCCTCCAACGGTTCCGCGTCGGCCAGTTCGACGTCGGCGGCGCGGGCGACGCGTTCGTCGGTGGCGGGGCCGCCGCGCAACGCGTCCTCCGCGCGGCGCGCACGCCACGGCTTGTGGGCGAGACCGCCGAAGGCGATCCGGGCGTCGCGGACGGTGCCGTCGCCGTCGAGGTCGACGGCAGCGGCCACCGACACGAGAGCGAAGGCGTACGACGCGCGGTCGCGCACCTTGCGGTAGGCCGAATTGGCCGCGAACGGCAGCGGAGGCAGTTCGACGGCGGTGATGAGCTCGCCGTGCTCGAGCACCGTGTCGCGGTCCGGTTCGTCGCCGGGCAGGCGGTGCAGTTCGGCGGCGGGCACGCGTCGCGCGCCGTCCGGGCCGTGTACGTGGACGGTCGCATCGAGCGCCACCATCGCCACCGCCATGTCGGACGGATGTGTGGCGATGCAGTGCCGGGACGCGCCGAGGATCGCGTGGTAGCGCTGATACCCCTCGAGCGCCGAGCATCCGGACCCGGGTTCCCGTTTGTTGCAGGGAGTGGTGACGTCCTGGAAGTACGGGCAGCGGGTGCGCTGGAGCAGGTTGCCGCCGACCGTGGCCAGGTTGCGCAGCTGGCCGGACGCACCGGACAGCAACGCCTCGGCGAGCACCGGATAACGGGCGCGGACGTCGGGGTGGGCCGCGGTGTCACTGTTGCGTGCCGTGGCGCCGATGTGCAGACCGCCGTCGGCGGTCGCGGTGATGTCGTCCAGCGGCAGCCGGGTCACGTCGACGAGGTGTTCCGGCGTGGTGACACCGAGTTTGAGGTGGTCCACGAGGTTCGTACCGCCGCCCAGGAACGAGGCGGCCGGGTTCCGTGCCACGGTGTCCACCGCGGTCGCGACGTCGTCGGCACGTCGGTACTCGAACGGGATCACAGGCGGCTTCCTTTCGGTGGCGGCCCTCCGGTGTGCCGCGCGCGGGCGTCACCGCCTGGCGTTCCCTGCCGCCGACGGCCCTAAACGGTGCGCCCACCGGCGCCGGGCTCGGGGCACATCGTGCATATCGGTGATCGGGTGCGGATCGGACTGGGTAAGCTCCTGCGCCGGCTGGGGAGTGAGGCGTATTCATGGACATCGCAGCTTCATGGACATCGGAGCGATCTATCTGGTGGCGGCCCTCGCGGCGGGCGGGCTCGCACTGGCGGTCAAGCTGCCGCCGTTGGCCGGTTTCCTCGTGGCCGGGTTCGGCCTGAACGCGGCAGGTGTCGAGCAGATGCCCGGTCTGCAGACGTTGGCCGACCTGGGCGTGACCCTGTTGCTGTTCGGCATCGGCCTCAAACTCGATCTGCGGTCGTTGGTGAAGGCGCGGGTGTGGGCCACCGCGGTGGCCCACATGGGCTTCAGCGTGCTCGTCGCCCTCGCCATGCTGGTGGCGATCGCGCCGCTCGGCTTCGCCGTGGTCTCCGGCGCCGACGTCGGTGAGCTGGCGGTGGTCGCGCTCGCGTTGTCGTTCTCGTCGACGGTGTTCGTGGTGAAGGTGCTCGACGAACGCCGCGACAACCAGACGCTCTACGGGCGGATCGCCATCGGTGTGCTGATCATGCAGGACATCGTCGCGGTCGTCGTCCTGACCGTGTCGAAGGGCAAGGTGCCCTCGCCGTGGGCGGTGGCCCTCGTGCTCGTCGTGCCCGGTGCGTGGCTCGCGCGGCGGGTGTGGGACCGGATCGACTCGGTGGAACTGGCCGCGCTGTTCGGCCTGACGATGGCGTTGGTGCCCGGATACGTGCTGTTCGAGGCGGTGGGCCTCAAGGGCGATCTGGGGGCCCTCGTGCTCGGTGCCCTGCTCGCCGGACATCGCAGGGCGGGTGAGCTCTCGCGCATGCTGGTGACCGGCAAGGAGGTGCTGCTGGTCGCCTTCTTCCTCAGCATCGGCCTCACCGGCACCCCCACGTGGGAGGCACTCGGCGTCGCCGCTCTGCTCGCCCTCCTGATCCCGGTGAAGAGCGCGGCCTTCTTCGGTCTGTTGTGGATGATGCGGCTGCGGTACCGCACGTCGGCGCTCGCCGGACTGGCGTTGGGTAACTACTCGGAGTTCGCGCTCATCGTCGCCGCGGTGGTGGCCGCCTCGGGCGTGGTCTCGCCGGACTGGGTCGTGGTGCTCGCCCTGGCGGTGGCGATGAGCTTCCTGCTGTCGGCGGTGCTCAACCGGCTGACGCCCCGCATCGAGGAGTGGGTGAACCGCGCCCTGCCCGCACAGGATCCGGACCGCATCACCCCGGACGACCGCCCGATCGACCTCGGCGACGCCGACACGCTCGTGCTCGGCATGGGCCGCGTGGGCCAGGCCACGGTCGAACGACTGCACGAGGCGCACGGCCGCCGCGCCGTCGGCGTCGAGCACGACAGCGGACGCGTCGAGCAGCTGCGCGCCTAGGGCTTCCGGGTGGTGGAGGCCGACGCGACCGATCTCGACTTCTGGCAGCGCGTCCGGCGTTCCGGCAGGGTCGAACTGGTCGTGCTCGCGATGCCGTTCCACGGCGAGAACCTGCTCGTGCTCGAGCTGCTGCGCAGAAACGGTTTCACCGGCAAGGTCGCGGCGATCGCCCAGCGTGGTGAGGAACTGGACGAACTGCGGGCGCGCGGCGCCGATGCGGCGTTCAACCTCTACGGCAGCGCCGGATCGAGTCTCGCCGACCATGCGGTCGAGCCGGGGTTCGCGGCAGGGCCAGGGTTCGGGGCGGGGCAGGCGGACTGAGCGGCCCGTTCCGGAAGGCCGCGGCGCACGCTCCGTGGTCCGGTCCGGTGCGGTCCCGTCCTGTCTGGTGTAGTCCTCAGCGATCCACGGACGACAGGAAGTCCCGTACGAGCGGTCCCGCGAGATCCCGGCGTTCCTCGAAGTAGGCGTGCCGGGCACCCGGGATGAGGTGCAGGCGGGCTCCGGGGATGCGCTCGGCGAGCAGCGGGGCGTTCGCAGTCGGGTTGAAGGCGTCGTCGGTGCCGTGGACGACGAGCGTGGGCGCGGTGATGGTGGGCAGGACGTCCCAGGCGTCGTGCCGGGCACTGGCGATGCGGTGCTTGCGCAGGACGTGCGGCGGCGTGCCGCGTTCGCCGATCGTGCGATACGGGCCGGGATGCTCGGCCAACCAGGCGGGCGTGTACATCAGGTCCAGCAACGCCTGGCGAACGGCACGCGCGGAGTACTGCGTGAGACTGCGGCTCACCGACTCGGCCCGTCGAACGGCGTGCGGACCGCCGGGCGAGGTGCAGCCCAGCACCAGCCGGTCGACGCGGTGGGGATGATCGGCCGCGACCCATTGCGCGACGCGCCCGCCCATGGAGGTGCCGTACACGTGCGCGCGCCCGGCACCGGCCGCGTCGAGCACCGCCACGACGTCGGCGGCGAAGTTCCGCGTGCTGTAGGAGTCGTCGTCGGGCTTGTCGCTCCCGCCGATCCCGCGGTGGTCCATCGTGATCACCCGGAACGTCGAGGTGAAGTCCTCGAGCGCCGCATCCCACCACCGGTGTCCGTTCGACTGGCCCGCGATCAGCACGAGGGGCTCGCCGTCGTCGCGGCCCTGGACGGTGTAGTACAGCGCGGCGCCGTCGGCCGCGGACGCGTAAGGCACCCGGCGATCCTAAGCGGTGCGGCCTGCCTGCCGTGGCCCCGCAGGCCGCACCGCTCGCGCATCATCCGCGCCGGTCGGCGGTCGTCCCGGGCTCGTCCGGTGCGGCGGCGCGTCGTCGCCGGAACCGTCCGACCACCGCGTCCACCGCCAGGAACGCCACCAGGCTGACGCCCAGCAACGGGACGAACCATCCGATGCCGACCACGACGGCCGCTGCGGCCACCACGGTCCACCGCGGCAGCCGCCGCCACTGTCCACGCGGTACGGGCGTGCCGAACGCGCCGCGCGCGCCGCGCAGCCACCACAGGCGATAGCCGAGCACGGTCAGCACCGCCAGACCGATGCCGAGTGCGGCGAGGGCGACCTGGTTGGGCCAGCCGAACAGGCTGCCCATGTGGGCGTCGATGCCCCATCGGGCGAGCTTGGCGGCCAGCGGATAGTCGCTGAAACGCACCTCGTCGGTCACGCGGTCGAGGACCGGGTCGACGGCGACGGCGTCGACCTGCGTGGGCCATCCACGGTCGATCTCGGTGACCGACCACGCCCCGCCGACCTCGGCCGGCGGCGTGATCTCGATCTTCGTGGCGTCGATGCCCGCGGTACGGGCGATGCGCAGGACGTCGTCCACTGCGGACGGATCGGCCGGACCGGCGTCGCCGCCCACGCCGTGCCCGCTCGCCCGGCCGTGTTCGGCATGGCCGCCCGGTCCGCCGGCGTGCTCGCCGTGGGGACCGTGGCCCGCATGGCCGCCCCCGGACGCGTCGAGCTCCGGGGTGCTCCACCCGAGTGCGGCGCGCAGCTCGGTGACGTTGGCCCCGGCGTGGGCCGACCACGTCAGGCCCGTCGCCGAGAGCACCAGCGCTCCGGCGAGCACCCACACGCCGAGCCTGCCGTGCCTTCCGGCGGTGCGCGCCCGGCCGGTGCGCGCGCGGGAGCGCCTGCGGACGGCCCACAGTGCGAGTCCGCCGAGGGCGATCACGGCCAGCCACGAGGCGGCCAGCTCGCTGTACATCCGGCCGGGCTCGCCCAGCAGCAGGTTGCGATGCAACTGGTCGAGCGTCATCCGCAGGGGCAGTACGCCGCTCGTGCCGTAGGTCGTCAGCTCGCCGGTGACGGACGCATCGCCAGGGTCGACGAACACGGTGTGCCATTCCGAGTCGCCGAGGCCGGGGTCGGTGAACAGCACGCGGGTCGTCTCGCCTGCCTCGGGTGCGGGACGGACGGCGTGGAACGTGCCCTCCGGTGCCGCCTGTTCGGCGGCGCGAACCTGGTCGGCGAGGGGGAGTGGAGGCGCGGTCGAGGTGGCGGTGAGCTCGTCGTGGTACAGCCACGACTCGAGTTGTGGGGTCAGTGCGTACGCGGTGCCCGTCAGTGCGGCAACGAGCAGAAACGGGCCGACGAGGACGCCGGCGTAGAAGTGCAGGCGCAGCACGAGACCGCGCCACGGGTGCCGGGCGCGCGGCGCCGCGGTGGGATCGGATTCCGCGCGGGGATGCGCGGCGGTGTCGGACATGACAGGTCGCTCCTGGGACGGCGTGGACCCCGTGGACGCGCGCGAACGCGGCCCGCCGGCCGGTGGCCGCGGGCGTCACAGGGTGAGGGAAAAGGGTGTGGCGGGGCCGTCGCGTCAGGGCGGGCCGCGCCGGCCGTGCACCCGTCGCCGCAGCACGTCGAGCGGTGCGCGCTGCGGCGGGTCCGCCGGGCAGGGTGCCGCCCAGGGGCCGGTCACGGTGAGCGGAGCGATGCGCAGGGGAAGGCGTGCCGCCAGTGCGTAGAACAGTGCGAACAGCGTCTGTTCGGCACCGCTCAGGCCGGCGAACACGACGAGGGTGGCCAGGGCGTGTGCGGCCGTCATCGGCAGGCCGCCGGCGTCGCCGGTGTGGAGCGCGTGCCCGGCGGCGAGCGAGAGCACGACGTGCACGGCCAGCTGCCCGAGGGCGAGCAGCGCCAACAGCACCGACGGCCGCAGCCGCACGCGGGCCAGGCCGGTCGCGAGCAGAGCGATCGCGACGACGGGTCCGGCCGTCACCGGCCAGTCCGGCAGCGCGCCGCCCGCGGTGCCGTGCGCGATCACCGCGAGCAGACCCGTGGACAGGCCCGCGGTGGCGCCCCGCGCCAGGCGCGGCGCACCCGCCGTCAGATCGCTGCCTTGCGTGCGCACGGCGGCAGCCTATCGCCTGCCGAGTCGGTGCCGTCGTCCACCGTGGACGGTCATCGCCAGTCGACGACCTCGTTGATCAGCGTGGGGTGGCCGCGCTTGACGTAGTTGACGTACTTGGCCATGTGCTCGTACATCAGGTCGTGGGCCTGGTCGGGCTCGCCGTTCTCGATGGCCGTGGCGATCGCCGTGTGCGCGTCGGAGACCTCCTTGCGGCGCGACTTGGGGAACACGATGCCGCTGACCCGGTCGCGGAAGATGTCCGACAGGGCCTGGCCCATCAGGCTCAGGATGCCGTTGCCCGACATCTCGGCGATCAGCCGGTGGAAGTCGCCGGTGTACTCGAGGTAGGCGGAGTCGTCGTCGACCTTGAGCGAGCCGCTGACCTGACGCAGGGCGTCCATGTACTCCGGGTCCTGGCGTTCGGCCGCCAGCCGTGCCATGAGCGGTTCGAGGGCGAGGCGGGCTTCGATGAGTTCCCGGAACGTCGTGCCCTGGGCCTGCAGGTACAGCGTCGCCATCTGGCCGAAGTGGTCCGGCTGGGCGCCGCTGACGATGGGCCCGCCGCCGGGGCCGGGTTTGAGCCAGATCAGCCCGTTGACCTCGAGGATGCGCAGCGCCTCCCGCAGCGATCCGCGGCCGATGCCGTACTCCTTCAGCATGTGCGCCTCGGACGGCAGGTGGGCGCCCGGTTCGAGGCCTTCCGTGCGGATCTTCCGCATGATGCTGCGCGCCACGGCCTGTGCGACCTTGTCGCCGCGCTTGTACGGCCGCTGGCGGGGTTCCAGCGAGTCTCGGTCCATGGCGTGACGATACCGATGATGATCCTGAATCCCCGCGTCGGACCGGTTTCCCGGACGTGTCGCGACGGCCGTCTGACTGTTTCTATGAGCATGTTTCACGCTCCGTGGGTGGGGGTCGGCCGGGCGGGTTCCGCGTGCGCGCTCCTCCGTGGACGGTCCTCGTGGTGAAGGTCGGATCGGGACCTCGAGTCTATGCTAATCCTTGACATGAATTAGCCGGAGCACCATACTTCCCGGTATGTGACGCAGGTCTCCGACAGGACTGCGGTCACGGATCCGCCGGTCGCACAAAGAGGTGCCCAATGGCTTTGGACGAAGCAACCACCGCGCTGCTGGCCCAGCTCGCCGAGTCCGGTCGGCCTCCGATGCACGAGATGGAGCCCGACGAGGCGCGCGAGCTGACGGCGTCGCTCAAGGAGATGTACGGGCCCGGGCCCGAGATGGCACGGGTCGAGACGCGTTCGCTCGACCTGCCCGGCCGATCCGTGCCGGTGCAGATCCTCGTGCCCGACGAGGCGCCGCGCGGTGTCGTCGTCTACTACCACGGTGGTGGCTGGGTCATCGGCCGGATCGACGAGTTCGAGACCCTCGGGAGGCAGCTCGCCGCGAAGACCGGATGTGCCGTCGTCCTCGTCGACTACCGGCTGGCGCCCGAACACCGCTACCCGGCCGCCCACGAGGACGCGTGGGACTCGCTGGTGTGGGTCGATCGGCAGTTGACCGAGATCGCCGGATCCAGGGTGCCGCTGATCGTGGCCGGCGACAGTGCGGGTGCCAACCTCGCGGCGGTCGTCGCCCAGAAGGCCCGCTCCGCGGGGCCCGCACTCGCCCAGCAGGTGCTCGTCTATCCGGTCACCGACTGCGACTTCGACAACTCGTCCTATGTGGATCCCGAGAACCAGTTGATGCTCAGCCGCGACACGATGATCTGGTTCTGGAACCACTACGCCGATGCCGACCAGCGCGAGGATGCCGGTGTCTGCCCGGCCAGGGCCGACGACCTG
This sequence comes from Prauserella rugosa, assembly GCF_000719975.1. Classification (GTDB taxonomy): domain Bacteria; phylum Actinomycetota; class Actinomycetes; order Mycobacteriales; family Pseudonocardiaceae; genus Prauserella; species Prauserella rugosa. The sequence goes on along the minus strand of NZ_JOIJ01000002.1, from coordinate 419,283 downwards.
ACGGGGTTGCCGCCCGCCGTCGTCCTCACCGCCGAGCACGACGTGTTGCGCGAGGAGGGCGAGTCGTACGCCAAGGCCCTGCAGGCCGCGGGCGTGCCCGTGTCGCTGCGCCGTTTCCCGGGCCAGATGCACGGCTTCTTCACCATGGTGAACCTGCTGCCCGGCAGTGCCGAGGCGGTCGACCACGTCGCCGCCGAGATCGACAGACAGCTGACCGCACGCACCGGCTGAGCCCGGCCGCCCTGCGAACGTGCCCGGCGTCCGTCGCCGGTGCTCCCGTCCGAGACCCGTCCGCGCCCCGCGGCGCGGGACCGCACCGCCGTCCCCTCCATCCGATTGTGAGGACGTCTCGCATGTCTGCTGCCAGGAAACTCCCGACCGAATTGGACGTCGTCGTCGTGGGCGCCGGATTCTCCGGCCTCTACATGCTCTACAAGCTGCGCCGGCTCAATATGACCGTGAAGGTCGTGGAGGCCGGCTCCGACATCGGCGGCACCTGGTTCTGGAACCGCTATCCCGGTGCCCGGTGCGACGTCGAGAGCATGCACTACTCCTACTCGTTCGACCCGGAACTCGAACAGGAGTGGGAGTGGACGGAGAAGTATCCGAGCCAGCCCGAGATCCTCTCCTACATCCACCACGTCGCCGACCGGCACGACCTGCGCAGGGATGTCGTGCTCGACACCACGGTCACCTCTGCCCACTACGACGACGACAGTGCGACGTGGACGGTGACCACCGACGACGGCGAACAGGTCAGGGCCCGGTACTGCATCATGGCCGTCGGCTGTCTGTCGGTGCCGAAGAAGCCCGAGGTCCCCGGACTGGAACGGTTCCGCGGCGACTGGTACCACACCTGTGACTGGCCGGAGTCCGGTGTGGACTTCACCGGTCAGCGTGTCGCGGTCATCGGCACCGGATCGTCGGGGATCCAGGCCATTCCGATCATCGCGAAACAGGCCGCCGAGCTGACGGTGTTCCAGCGCACGCCCAACTTCAGCCTGCCGACGTTCAACGGGCCCATCGATCAGGACCTCGTCGCCGACATCAAGTCCCGCTACCGCGAGATCCGCGAGGAGAGCAGGCGGTCGGGTTTCGGCGTCGCGATCGAACCGCCGACGCGCTCGGCCCTCGAGGTCGATCCGGAGGAACGCCTGCGCAGCTACGAGGAACGGTGGCAGCGCGGCAATCTCACCGGTGTGCTCCAGGCCTACACCGATCTGCTGGCCGACGAGCGCGCCAACGACACGGCCGCGGAGTTCGTCCGCGGCAAGATCCGCGAGATCGTCGACGACCCGGAGACGGCCGAGAAGCTGTGTCCGAAGGGGTACGCCTTCGGCACGAAGCGGCCGTGCCTGGACACCGGCTACTACGAGACGTTCAACAACGACCACGTCCAGCTGGTCGACCTTCGCGAGACACCGTTGGTCGAGATCACCGAACGCGGCGTGCGCACCAGCGCGGGGGAGTACGAGGTCGACAGTCTCGTGCTGGCCACGGGGTTCGACGCGATGACCGGCGCGCTGCTCAACATCGACATCCGGGGCAGGCAGGGGCGCACGCTGAAGGACAAGTGGTCCGACGGTCCCGCGCTGTACCTCGGGCTGAACGCCGCGGGGTTCCCCAACATGTTCACCATCACGGGGCCGGGAAGTCCGTCGGTGCTGTCCAACATGATCGTGTCGATCGAACAGCACGTGGAGTGGCTCAGCGACCTGCTGGAGTACATGCGCCGCAACGAACTGCGCGTCGTCGAGGCCACCGAGACTGCGGAGAAGGAATGGACCGACCACGTGCGCGAGGTCGGTGACATGACCCTCTACCCGAAGACCGACTCCTGGTACATGGGCGCGAACGTGCCCGGCAAACCGCGGCTGCTGATGGCCTACCTCGGCGGGGTGGGGCCGTACTGGGAGAAGTGCCAGCAGGTCGCCGCCGACGGCTACGAGGGCTTCGCGCTGCAGGCGTGAACACGAGGAGGACACCATGTTCCGCGTCACCGTGAACTACAACCACCCTGCCGATCCCGAGCGGTTCCTGGCGCACTACCGCGGAACCCACGCGCCGCTGGCGTCGAAACTGCCCGGCCTGCGCCACTTCGGCTGGGGTGCGACGACCTCGTTGGACGATACCGAGCCTCCGCACTTCCTGGTGGCGATCCTGGAATGGGACACCCGCGAGGAGGCCGCCGCGGCGCTGGCCTCGCCGGAGGGGCAGGCGGCTCAGGCCGACATGGCCAACTTCGCCGACGGCGGCGCCTCCGTGAACATGCATGAGGTCGTGCAGGTGACCCCGGCGGGCGGTGCCTGAGATGGCGGCCGCCATCGACGACGACCTCGCCGTCCGCCTCGACCGGGTGGAGGCGATCGAGGAGATCCGGCGCGTGCTGCACGGGTACGGCCATGCCTTCGACAAGCGCGATCTGCCCTGGTTCCTGTCCCTGTGGACCGATGACGCCGAGTGGTCGCCGGGGCCGGACACCCTCGTGCGGGGCCGCGACGCCATCCGGCAGCTGACCGCGGGGCTGTGGGACACGGTCACGGCCTCGCACCACTGGTCGGTGAACTCGGTGATCGACGTCGACGTCGTCGGCGGAGCAGCCACGGCCGTCACCGACGTGCACGCCATGGCCGGGTCGGCCGAGGGGTGGGCGCACACGGCCGCGACCTATCGCGACACGCTGCGCAGGGTCGACGGGCGCTGGCGGCTGGCCAAACGCGAGACCGACATCCATCGCACGATCCCGGTCGCCGACCCGGCGGGCTGAATCCCCGGGTCACCCGAACATCCCGAACATCCCGAACATCCCGGACACCCGAACATCCCGGACACCCTGAGACCTTCCTTCCACCCGTTCGTTCCAGACGAAAGGCACTGTCGATGAAAACCAAGGGCGCGCTCCTGTGGGAGCCGGGTACGCAGTCGGGCTGGTCGGTCGAGGAGATCGAACTCGACCCACCCAAGGCCACCGAGGCGACCGTGAAGCTCGCGGCGTCGGGCATCTGCCACAGTGACGATCACCTCGACACCGGGGACATCCCGTTGGACTGGGCGCCGATCCTCGGCGGGCACGAGGGTGCGGGCGTCGTCACGGAGGTGGGCACGCACGTGGCCGACCTCGAGGTGGGCGACCACGTCGTGTGTTCGTTCCTGCCCTCGTGCGGCAAGTGCTCGATGTGCGTGGCCGGTAAGGCCAACATGTGCACGCTCGGTGCGGGCGTACTGGCGGGCACCTCGCCCGACGGCACCCACCGCATCCGTGCCCGCGGGCAGGGGGTGGGCGCGATGTCCTACCTCGGCACGTTCGCGCCCTACGTCACGGTGCCCACCGACGCCCTGGTGAAGATCGACAAGGACATCCCGCTCGACAAGGCCGCGCTCATCGGCTGCGGCGTGCCGACCGGGTGGGGGTCCACGATGTACGCCGCGGACCTGCAGCTCGGTGACGTCGTGGTTGTGTTCGGCGTCGGCGGCGTGGGGATGAACGCCGTCCAGGGCGCGCGGCACCGCGGGGCGAAGGCGATCATCGCCGTCGACCCGGTCGACTACAAGCGTGAGCGGGCGCCCGAGTTCGGCGCCACGCACACCGCCGCGACGGCGGCCGAGGCGGCGCAGCTCGTCGAGCACATGACCAACGGCCAGGGCGCCGACCGGGTCGTCATCACCGTCGGCGTGGCACACGGTTCGATCCTCGAACCGGCCCAGGCGATGACCCGCCGTGGCGGCGTGCTGGTGCTGACCGCGGCCGCGCCCGTTCTGCAACGGGACGTCCAATTCGACATGTTCACGTTCGCCATGTCGGGCAAGAGGCTGCAGGGCACGCTCTACGGATCGACCAACGCCCGCAACGACATCCCGTTGATCGCGGATCTGTACCGGCGCGGAGAGATGAAGCTCGACGAGCTCGTCACCCGCACCTACGCGCTGGAGGACATCAACACCGCGTTCCAGGACCTGCGGGAGGGCAAGAACATCCGCGGCGTCATCGTCTACGACTGAAGCGAGGAACCCTCATGCAGGACCGGGCCGCCGAGCGGCAAGACATCATGCAACTGTCGCATCTGTACGCCCGCGGCCTCGACCGGTTCGACCCGGAGGAGGCGTTGTCGGCGTTCAGCGACGACGCGGTGTGGGACGCGACCGCCGTGGGGCTGGAGCGGTTCGAGGGCAGGGCGAAGATCCGCGAGTTCTTCGAACGCGACGCGGCATCGGTGGCCGACCAGTTCCACATCATCACCAACCACATCGTCGAGTTCGACGGCCCGGACACGGCCCACGGCACGAACTACGTGTTCTCCGAAGGCCACGCCACGACCGGGGCGAAGTTCCGCGCGGCGGCGCTGAATGCCGACACCTACGTGCGCACGCCGTCGGGATGGCGGATCGCCTCCAGGGTGATCTCGCCGCTGACCCCGCCCGAGCTGGAGGGATTCGACGCATGACCGGAAGCACCACCGTGCACGAGACCGACGTCGGACGCGCGCTCATCGTGTCCTATCTGGACGCCGTGGGATCGCTGGACGTCGCGGCGATCCCGGAGCTGTTCCACCCGGACGGTGTGCTCGACATCCCGTACGCACCCGAGGGCATTCCGCGCACCCTCCGCGGCCGGGACGCGATCGCCGAGTTCTACGCGGGTCTACCGGAGATGGTGACACCGATGAACTTCGCCGACTACCGGATCAACGCGCTGGACACCGACGGTGAGTACGTGGCGGAGTACACGTCGGACTCGTCGGTGCGGGCCACCGCACTGCCGTACCGCAACGACTACATCGCCCGCGTCACGGTGCGCGGCGACCGGATCGCCCGCTTCGCCGAGTTCTTCGACCCGATCCCCCTGGTCGTCGCGCTCGGCGGCACGGTCACACCCCCGGGCGCATGAGGAGGTTACGTGATGGGACTCGCTGACGAACGTGCCGAGATCGAGAACGTGCTCGGTTCCTACACGTTCGCCTACGACGAGAACGACATGGATGCCATGGCCGAGTGCTTCACCGCCGACGCCGTGATGACGATGCGGATCACCGACGGCGACCTGATCGGTCCGTTCGAGGGACGGGACGCGATCGTCGGCCTGATGGAGAAGTCGCTGGCCTCGCAGAACGACCAGCGCAGGCACCTGGTGTCCAATGTGGTCGTGCGGGACGTGGCCGACGGCACGGCCACGGTGTCGTCCTACCTGACGCTCATCTCGATCGCCGACGAGCGGTTGACGGTGCTGTCGACGGCGCGCTACGAGGACGAGCTCACCCGCGAGAACGGGGCGTGGCGGTTCTCCCGCAGGCACGTGCAGCTCGACCTGCCCTACTGACCGGGCCCTCCTGACCGGCCTACTGAGCAGCCCTACTGAGCAGCCCTACTGAACAAGCCCTACCGGCAGCGGGTCACCGGGACGAGGTGGCGGAGGAGACATGGCGAATCAGGGACTCATCCCCGCCAAGTGGGCGGCGTTGACCCCGAACGGGCATGCGATCTACGACGTGCCCGCCGAACGCAGGCTCACCTGGCGCCGGTTCGACGAGCTGGTGCGCAGGCTGGCCAACGGCCTGCTCGACCGGGGCTGCGTGCCCGGCGACCGGGTGGCGGTGTTGTCCCGCAACTGCGCCGAGTACCAGGCACTGTACTTCGCGGCGGGCCGTGCGGGTCTGGTGCTCCAGCCGCTCAACTGGCGACTGGCGGCTCCCGAACTGGCGGCGATCATCCGGGACGCCTCCCCGAAGGTCCTCATCGCCGAGGCCGAGTGGTCGGGGACCGTCGACGAGGTGTGCCGGGCCGTCGACGTTCCGGCCGTGCTGCAGTTCGGCCCGGACGGCGACGGCGGGCTGGAAGCGCTCGTCGAGGCCGCCTCGGCGGAGGAGCCCGCACCGTCGGCGATGATCGGGGACGACGACCCGTTCTTCATCCTCTACACCGGAGGCACGACCGGGCAGGCCAAGGGGGCACTGCACTCCCACCGGAGTGCGGCGGCGGGCATGCTCAACCAGACGGTGGCCGAACGCATCGTGCCCTCGGACGTCTACCTGCTGACGGGCCAGCTGTTCCACATCCCCGTCGTGCTGGCCATGAACTACTTGAAGCACGGATGCCCGCTCGTGATGATGAACTTCGAGGCCACACAGGCGCTCGAGGTGATCGAGGCCGAGCGGGTGTCGGCGTTCCTCGGCATCACGACGATGCTGAACTGGATGATGGCCGTCGAGGGGTTCGAGCGGTACGACCTGTCGAGTCTGCGCAACATCCAGTACGGCGGAGGCCCCATGCCGTCGGCGATCGTGCGTCAGGCGCTGGACGCCTTCCCGTGCACGCTCATCCAGGGCTACGGGCAGACCGAGGGCTCGACGATGTGCTTCCTGTCGCAGGAGGACCACACGTCGGCGCTCGCGGGCGTGCGCCCGGAGCGGTTGCAGTCCTGCGGGCGCGAGGGATTCGGCACCCAGGTCCGTGTCGTCGACGAGTCCGGCCGCGACGTACCGCAGGACAACCGCACGCCGGGCCAGATCATCGTGCGGTCCGAGGCGAACATGCTCGGCTACTGGAACCGGCCGGACCTGACCTCGGACACACTGCGGGGTGCGGGAACTCCCGACAGCCGGGGCGTCACGGCCGGCGGCGGGTGGATGTGGACCGGCGACATCGCCACGTGGGACGACGAGCGCTACGTCTACATCGTCGACCGCGCGAAGGACATGATCATCTCGGGCGGCGAGAACATCTTCAGCGTCCAGGTCGAGGAGGCGATCGCGCGGCATCCGGCGGTGCTGGAATGTGCGGTCATCGGTGTGCCGGACGACGAGTGGGGCGAGTCGGTGAAGGCCGTGGTGGTGCTGAAGTCGGGGCAGACGGTCACCGAGGAGGACATCATCGCGCAGGCCCGCAAGCATCTGGCCGGATACCAGAAACCCAAGTCGGTCGACTTCGTCGCCGAACTGCCGAAGGCTCCCACCGGCAAGATCCTCAAGCGTGCCCTGCGTGAGCCGTACTGGGCCGACCGGGAGCGGGATGTCTGAGGTGACCGGGGCGACGGCGGGAATCTCCGCCGAGGACGTCGCCGCACAGGTGGGCCGGACGTTTCCGGGAGGAGAGTTCACGGTCGAGCGGTGGTTCGCGTGGCTGCTGGCCGATGCCACGCTCGCCCAGCCCGAGGCAGCCCCGCAGGAGGCCGGCGGCGAGATCGCCCACCCGGTGCTGGCCTGGACGGTTGCCACCCAGGCGATGGGCGTGACGTGGGACGAGCTGTTCGCCTGGTTCGGATCGAGTGCCGACGACGGGCCGATGTTCGGCGAGCACGAAACGGTGTGGCACGCGCCGATGCGGATCGGCCGTACCTACCTTGTGTCCGGGAGCATCACCTCCGCCGAACGCAAGTCCGGCCGCAGCGGGGTCTTCGACGTCGTCGGGTATTCGCTCCGGCTGCACGAGAAGACGGGTGGCGCCGCGGTGGCGGACTGCTGGAACTCGTTGATCCTGCCGAGGAGGTCCTCGTGAGCGGCGGGATCGAGCCGGGGACGCGGCTGCCCGACTGGGACGTGCCCGCGGTGGATGCCGGGCGAATGAAGACGACCGCGGCGCTGCTGCGGGATCCCACGCCGATCCACTGGGACCCGGCGGTGCTGCGCGGACTCGGCATGGGGGAGCGGCCGATCAACCAGGGGCCGCTCAACATGGCCTACGTGATGAACATGCTCGCGGCGTTCGCGGGCGGACACGGCCGGGTACGCAGGCTGCGCGTCCGGTTCCGCGGCACCGTGCGTGCGGGCGATCACCTGCGCGCGGGTGGTGTCGTCACCGCGGTGCGCACCGGGCAGGCGGACGGCAGCGGCGCCGACAGACTCTGCGACTGCGACGTCACACTGTCCGTTCTCGACGGTGACGCCGCGGGCGAGACGGTACTGACGGGCACCGCCACCGTGGCGCTGCCCGGGGAGGGAACGACCGATGAGCGACCGTGACCGGCTGGCGTTCCAGCTCAGCTACGGCGACTGCGATGCGATGGGCATCGCGTACTTCGCCATCTACTACCCCTGGATGGAACGCACCTACACGGCGTGGCTGCACTCGCACGGCCTGCGCAGCGGGGATCTGGAACCCGACCTCGGCATCGTGACGGTCGGGGTGAGTTCGGGGGCGACCTACCACCGGACGGCGAAGGTGTTCGACGAACTCGTGTGCCAGGCGGTGCTCGACCGCATCGGCACGACCTCCTACACGGTCGGCTACGAGTTCACCTCCGACGGCGAGCTGGTCACCCGAGGGCAGATGACCTACGCGTGCCGGGACGGGGCGTTCGCGAAGGCGCCCGTGCCGGAGCGGCTGGCGGAGGTCCTGCGGACGTTGCCCGCACCGCGCTTCGCCACCGGCTGACACCATCCCCGCGAACACGGCCGAGGCGTACGGACACCGTAAGCGCCGCCGTGGAGGGAGTTTCCTCCTTCCACGGCGGCGTTTTCGTGGGCATCCCACGGTGCGGCGGCCATATGTCCCGTGGTCCGAACACGCGCCTAATTCATGACAATAAATCCTATGAAAACCATTGACTTGCCCGTGGTCGCCAGCCAAGGTTGATAGCGACGTCACCGCGCACCGTTGCCGGTGACGGCCAGGTTCGGTACACGCAAAGGAGCGCGTCCATGACCTCGACCGTGCAAGCACCCCGGACCGTGCGGAGCTTCTCGACGTTGTTCATCGGCGGCCGCTGGGTCGAGCCCGCGGGCGACGGGGTCATCGACGTCGTGTCGCCGGTGACCGAGGAGCGCCTCGCGACCGTGCCGGACCCCACGACCGCCGACATCGACGCCGCCGTGGCCGCGGCTCGACGGGCGTTCGACCACGGGCCCTGGCCCCGCATGACGCCCGCGGAGCGCGCCGCGGTGCTGCGCAGGGTCGGCGCCGAGGTCGAGAAGCGCTTCGGCGACATGGCTGCCTCGTTCACCGCCGAGATCGGCGCCCCGTCGGCGGTGAGCGAGGCGTTCCACCGGAACGCGCTGAAGATGTGGGCCGACGCGGCGAGTCTGCACGAGCGGTTCGCGTTCGAGGAGGAGCGCTCGTGGGAGGGCGGGCACGGCGTGCTGGTGCGGGAGCCGGTCGGCGTGGTCGCGACGATCATTCCCTGGAACGGGCCCGTGGCCACCGCGTCGTTGAAGATCGGGCCCGCGCTCGCCGCGGGCTGCACGGTCGTGCTCAAGCCCGCTCCCGAAGGCCCGGTGAGCACGTACCTGCTCGCCGAGGCACTCGAGGCGGCAGGCCTGCCCGAAGGTGTCGTCAGCGTGCTGCCCGGCGGCAGGGAGGTCGGCGAACACCTCGTGACGCACCCCGGCGTGGACAAGGTCGCCTTCACCGGCAGCACGGCCGCGGGCAGGCGGATCATGAGCCTGTGCGGCGAGCGGATCACCCGGGTCACGCTCGAACTGGGCGGCAAGTCCGCGGCCGTCATCGCCGACGACATCCCGTTCGAGGACGTCCTGCCGACGCTCGCGTTCGCCGGGATCGGGCACTCCGGGCAGGTGTGTGCCGCCCTGACCCGCATCCTCGTGCCGCGGGCGCGTCAGGAGGAGTTGTTGTCGGCGCTGGTGCCGATGTTCGAGGGGCTCACGGTCGGTGATCCGGCCGCGGACGACACGGTGCTCGGCCCGCTGGCCGCCGCACGCCAGCGGGACCGGGTGGAGAGCTACATCCGGCTCGGCCTGGACGAGGGTGCACGGCTCGTGACCGGCGGAGGCAGGCCCGCGGGTCTCGATCGCGGATGGTTCGTCGAGCCGACCGTGTTCGCCGACGTGCGCAACGACATGCGCATCGCCCAGGAGGAGATCTTCGGTCCGGTCATCTGCGTCATCCCGTTCGACGACGTCGAGGAGGCCGTGGCGCTGGCCAACGACTCGGACTACGGGCTGTCGGGCGCGGTGTACGCCCGGGACGCCGCCGAGGCCGAGCGGATCGCCCGGCGCATCCGGACCGGACAGGTGTCGGTCAACGGCTGGGACATGTGTGTGGTGCAGCCCTTCGGCGGCTACAAGCAGTCCGGACTGGGCCGCGAGGGCAACGTGGAGGGCCTCGGCGCCTACCTGGAGACCAAGCTCATCCAGCGCCCCTGACGCCGTCCGAAGTGGACCACCGCCCGTCCGGAGAGGAAAGGAAACGTCCATGGTGGAAGCGCGTGAGCCGGTGATCGTCGTGGGAGCGGGACTGTCGGGACTGGCGACCGCGTTGGGCGCGGCGGTCCGGGGCAGGGACGTGATCGTGTTCGAGGCGGCGGACCTCGTCGGAGGCGCGGCGGCCTACTCGGGCGGGCAGGTGTGGATCGGCGCCAATCCCGTGGCGGAGCGGGAGGGGATCGAGGACTCGCTCGGTCGCACCGAGACCTACGTCCGCGCGATCGCCCACGACGACCCCGAGGTGCTCGACGAGAAGGCGATGCTGCGCTGGATCCACACGGGACCGGACGCGGTGCGGTACTGGGAGGACCTCGGTGCGATCCGGTGGAAGGTCATCCCCGGTCTGGCGGACTACCACAACGAGGCCGACGGTGCGCTGCCCGTGGGCAGGTACCTGACGAACGAGGTCCTCGACGGCGCGGTGCTCGGTCCGTGGCGGGACAAGCTCCGGGTCAGCCCGTACTTCCCGGTCGGAACGACGTACGACGAACTCATGGAGAAGGGTCGCCGAGCCTCCTATGTGGACTCGGAGGAGGAGAAGGCCGAGAAGGCCGACCACGCGGGCGTGCCCGCGTTCGGTATCGCCGACGGTCGCGAGTACGAGCAGGCCGCGGGCGCCGACCCGCTGACGTTCGGCACGGGTGTGGTGGCGAGCTTCCTGCGGCGGGTGTTGCAGGAGGAGCGGATCGACATCCGGCCCTCGCACCCGGTGACGGCGCTGCTCAGCGAGCACGGCCGCGTCGTGGGTGTGCGCGCCGACGGGCCGGAGGGTCCGGTGGAGGTCCGGGGGCCCGTGGTGCTGGCGACGAGCACCTACGACTGGGATCCGGACCTGGTGCGCGAGATGGTCGAGCTCGAGCCGGAGGATTTCGGCAGTGTGGCACCGGAATCGTTGCGCGGGGACGGCATCAAGCTGGCCCGCGAGGTCGGCGCTGCCATCGCCAAGATCCCCGCCACGAGCGTGCCGATGCTTCCCGGCTGGCGTTCGCAGGTCGGCACCGGGTACGGCTACGGCCCGGAGTACGCGATGCCGCACACGATGATCGTCGACGCGGCGGGCCGGCGGTTCTGCAACGACTCCTACTGGGTCGACATCGTGGCCAAGACCCTGGCGCCCGGCGACAAACACCTGCCGTTCTTCCTCGTGTGGGACGACCAGCACCGGCAGAAGTACGGTCTCGCCGCGACCCCGCCCGGCGGCGAGTACCCGGAGGGCTGGGTGACCTCCGCCCCGACGCTGGCCGAACTCGGCGCGAAACTCGGCATCGACGGCGAGCAGCTGACCAGGACGGCCGAGCGGTTCAACCACCACGCCGCCCGCGGACAGGACCCGGACTTCGGGCGCGGCACGGTCACGTACGTCAACAGGTTCGCCGGCGACCCGGCGCACACCCCGTGCCCCGTGCTGGGGGAGTTGACCAGGGCGCCGTTCCACGGATTGCGGCTGAAGTTCGTGGGCACGGGTATCGGTTCCAGCGGCGTGCACATCGACGGCGACGGACACGTGCTCGACGGGGACGGCGCGACCATCGACGGGCTCTACGCCGTCGGGTCCTGCGCCGCGCTGACCACGACCGGCACCGGGTACAACAGCGGTTTCGCCCTCGGCCGCGGCATCACGCTGGCCTACCTCGTGTCCGCCGAACTCGGCGGCGCGCCGGTCCCGTGAGCGCATTCCGTGCGCGTCCGGACGAACCGGCCCGATCGCACCCGGAGAACACGCACCCGGAGAACTACTGACACAGGCAGGAGGACGAGCATGCGGAGTCCCCACCGGTGGCGCCGAGCGCGGCGCGCCACCGCATGCGCCCTCGCCGTCGTGGTCGCGGCGGTCGTGACCGGCTGCGGCGCGGCGCAGGGCGGGATCGCGACCCAGGAGGGCATTCCGAAGGAGATCAGACTGCTCGGGGTGCGCGATCACACCGGGCCCGTGGCCTACGCGGGGATCGGCGGCGCCCGTGGCGGGGAGCTGGCGATCTCCGAGATCAACCGCTCCGGTTACCTCGGTAAGGGTGTGAAGCTCACCATCGAGGAGGTCGACACCGCGGGGTCGATCGAGACGGCCTCGGCCGAGATGGCGCAGGCGACCGCCGACCGCACCGTGCACGCGATCATGGGCCCCACCCAGGGGCAGCAGGCCGCCACCGTCGCACCCATGGTCGAACGCGCCCAGGTGCCGACCATCTTCACCCAGGCGGGGTCCGACGGGGTCGTGATCAACGACTACACCTACCGGGCGACCGCGCCGATGGAGTCGTACTACCACCTGGCCACCGACTACCTCGCCGAGAAACGGCTCCGGGACGTCAGCGTGCTGTACAACGCGACGTTCCCGACGTTCGCGGAGATCGGCGACGGACCGCTGCCGAAGCAGGCCGCTGCTCGGGGACTGAACATCGTCTCCAGCACCCCGGTGCAGATGACGACCCAGGACTTCACGACGCCGGTCCGCTCGATCGCGGGCAAGGACCCGGACGCGGTCGTGATGCTGCTGACCGAACCGCAGTCGGTGACGGCGCTGACCCAACTGCGGCAGGCGGGCTACGACGGCCAGGTGATCGCGACATCGGTGCAGGGCGGCGGAAACCTGAAGGAGGCGGGCAGGCACGGGAAGGGCGTGATCTACCCGACCGACTTCTCGCCCGCGCTGACGAGCCGGAAGGCCCGCGACTTCGTGGCGGCCTTCGAGAAGCGGTTCGGGCAGCTGCCGGACGTCTACGCGGCCGAGGGCTACGACGGCATGTGGTGGCTGGCGCGGGCGATCAAGGCGTCGGGGTCGGCGAGCCGGGACGGCATCAAACGGGGCCTGCAGGAGGTCGCGAAGGACGGCTTCGAGGGCGCGATGGGCGAGCTCACGTTCGCCGGGGGCGACATGCGGGTGCCCGGTGTCCTCGTCCGCTGGAACGGCACGCGCGAGGAGCTCGTCTCCGGGGGTGCGTCGTGACCGGACACCCGAAACCCCCGCCGCCCCGGACGGACCCGCTGCCCCGGACGGTCCTGGTGCCCTCGGGCGCCGATTCGCGTGCCGGAAGGAGGCGATCGGCGTGGCACAGCACATCCTGAACGCCGTCGCCCTCGGCTCGGTGTACCTCGTGTTCGCGCTCGGCATGGCCCTGGCGTGGAGCACGATCGGCATCCTCAACTTCGCCCACGGCGCCACGTTCATGTTCTCGGCCTTCACCGCGCACGTGGTGACCCAGCAGGTGGCGCTTCCGATGCCGGCGGTGGTGCTGGTCGCCGTCGCGGCCGGCGCGTTGATCGCGACGCTGACGCAGGTGCTCGCCTTCGGCCCGATCATGCGCAGGGTGGCCGATCACCGTGCGGCGGAGCTGCGCATTCTCATCGGCGGTATCGGCGTCGCGGCCATCCCGTTGGCCATCGCGGAACGGGAGACGGCGAGTGCGCCCTTCGGGTTCCGCGGCAGCACCTATCAGGCGCAGGTGTTCGAGGTGTTCGGTCTGCGCATGACGACGACCGTGCTGGTGATCGTGCTCGCCGGCATCGGCATCGGGGTCGGCGTGTGGCGCTGGCTGGCGCGGTCGCGGCAGGGCCTCGCGCTGCGGGCGATCGGCGTCGACGCGGAGACGGCGTCGCTGATGGGCGTCGACCGTTCGACCCTGGCGCTCGGCACGATGGCGACCTCCGGTGCGCTCGCGGGTCTGGCCGGGGCGCTGTTGACGTTCCAGCTGGGCGCGATCGCCCCGGAGAGCGGTGACCAACTGCTCATCAAGGCGTTCGCGATCGTCGTGCTCGGCGGGCTCGGCAGCATGGGCGGCGTCATCGTCGGTGCCTTCGTCCTCGCCGGCGCCGAGACGCTGGTGCTGGCCATGAACCAGGGCACGTGGGTCGACGCCGTCTCGTTCGGACTGATCTTCCTGGTGCTGCTGCTGCGGCCGCAGGGCCTGTTCGGCAGGCAGGAGGTGCGCCGGACATGACCGACTGGTACTTCTCCCACATCGTGCTCGTCCAGAGCACCCTGACGACCCTGTTGCTGGCGTTGAGCGTGCAGGTTCCGTTGCGCGCCGGGGTGTTCTCGTTCGCCGGGGTCGGCTGCTACGGCATCGGCGGCTACCTCGCCGCGATCGGCATGGTCCACTACGGACTGTCGACGGCGTCGGCGATCCTGCTGGCCGCCGCGGCGGGCGGCATCGCGGCCTACGCGCTCGGCCTGCTGATCCAACGGCTCACCGGCCTGTACCTGGCGATGGCCACGGTCGCGTTCACGCTGATCATCGCGGTGGTGGTGGTCAACGGCGGCGACCTGACCGGCAGCGCGGCCGGTCTGTTCGGCGCGCTCGGCACCCTCGACACGGGGCACCTGCTGGCCGTCGTCGCGGTCGTGGTGGTGGCACTGACGTTCACCGAGATCGGTCCGTTGGGCCGCCGCGTGGAGGCCGTCCGCGAGGATCCCGAACTGGCCTCGGCCATGGGCATCGACGTCGCTCGCTACCGGCGGGCCACGTTCGCCGTCAGCGGCGTGCTGGGCGGTCTGTCCGGGTCGATGACGGTTCTGCTGCGGTCGACGGTCACCCCGGACGACATCAACTTCCACCTGGTCGTGCTGGCGTTGACGATCATCATCGTCGGCGGGTCCCGATCGTGGATCGGCGCGTTCGTGGGCACCGTGATCTTCGTGTGGATGCCGGAGGTTCTGGCGTTCGTGGGCGAATGGGAGGACGTCGTGTACGGCGTGCTCGTCGCCGCGGCGGCCGTGTACCTGCCCGGTGGGGTGACGGGTGCGGCGATGGACGGTTACCGGAGGTACCGCAGGAAACGGCGGGAGGCGCAGTCCTCACCGGACGCACCGCCGCCGCAACCGGCGGCGGCCGCCGCGGGAGGTGATCGGTGATGGCTGCGAGCACAGCGGCGACGACCGGGGACGAGCGGCGGGCCGAACCCGAGGCGACCGTGCTGCGGGCCGACGACGTCGCGGTCCACTTCGGAGGAGTGAAGGCGGTCGACGGGGTGTCGATCACCCTGACGGCGGGGCGCATCTTCGGCGTGCTCGGCCCCAACGGTTCGGGCAAGAGCACGTTGCTGGCGGCCCTGACCCGCCTCGTGCCCCTCACCAGAGGACGGCTGGAGTTCCAGGGCAAGCCCTATGACACGGTGCGGCCGCACACGATCGCCGCGCGCGGCGTGGCACGGACGTTCCAGACCGTGCGGATCCTGCCGGGGCGGACGGTGTTCGACAACGTCGCGCTCGGCGCCGAATCGGCGGGCAGGCCGGGCTCGATCGGCAGGGCGGGCAAGGCAGAGCGAGGCCGGGTGCGGCAGCGGGTGCGGACGGCGATCGAGCGCACCGGGTTGAGCGGCAAGGAGCGGCACCGCCCGGACGAGCTGTCGTACGGCTACCAGCGGCGGGTGGAGATCGCGCGGGCGATCGCGAGCGAGCCGACACTGCTGCTGCTCGACGAACCCACCGCGGGGATGAACCGGCAGGAGCGCGACGACATCACCGGCCTGCTCGACGACCTGCGCGGCGAAGGCCTCACGCAACTGCTCATCGAGCACGACGTGCAGATGATGGTCGAGGCCTGCGATCACCTGTTCGCGATGAACTTCGGTGAACTGATCGCCGACGGCGAGCCCGAGTCCGTCGTACGCCACCCCGCGGTGCAGGAGGCCTACCTGGGCACGCAGGGGAGGGCACATGCTTGAGGTCGCCGATCTGCACGTCAGTTACGGACCCGTGCACGCCGTACGCGGGGTGTCGTTGGCCGCCGAGCCGGAGCGGATCACCCTCGTGCTGGGGGCGAACGGCGCCGGCAAGTCGACGAGCCTGCGGGCGATCTGCGGTCTGCAGCCGGCCTCCGGCGGATCGGTCCGCCTGGACGGTGCCGAGCTGCTCGGCAAGCGTCCGCATCGGATCGTCCGGGACGGCGTGAGTCTCGTCCCCGAGGGGCGGCGCATCTTCGCTCCGTTGACGGTCGCCGAGAACCTCCGTATCGGTGGCTACACCGCCGATCGGTCCCGGGTGGGCGCGCTCGTCGACGGCGTGTACGACCGGTTCCCGATCCTCGCGCAGCGGCGGGACATGCCCGCGGGGCTGCTGTCGGGCGGGGAGCAGCAGATGCTCGCGTTCGGCAGGGCGCTCATGGCGCAGCCACACGTCATGCTGCTCGACGAGCCGTCCATGGGCCTGGCCCCGGGCATGGTGGACACGGTGCTCGCCGGGGTTCGCGCGATCGCCGACTCCGGGATCGGCGTGCTGATGGTCGAGCAGAACGTCGATGCGGGCCTGGCGGTCGCCGACACCGTGTCGATCGTCGCCCGCGGCGAGGTGGTGCGCAGCGGGCAGGCCGCCGAGCTGCGCCAGGACGCGTCGGTCGTGCACGCGCTGCTCGGTGAGGCGGCACTCGCCGAGGAGGGCGCCCCATGACCGTCGCGGGCGAACGCGCCGATGCCGCGCAGGCAGGCACCCGGACCGTCTCCCGAACTCTGGGCGGCTGGCTCCGGGAGGCGGCCGCCGCCGCACCCGAGGGCGCAGGCGTGCTCATCGAGGACGAGTTCCTCGGCTACCGCGAGCTCGACATGCGCGCCGACCGGGTGGCGGCGGGCCTCGCGGCGTTCGGGATCGCACCGGGCGAGAGGGTGTGCGTGGTGCTGGACGCCCGCCCCGAGTTCCTGACCGTCTGGTTCGGACTGGCGCGGCGTGGCGTCGTGGAGGTGCCGCTCAACCCCGAGGCGGGCGAGTACCTGCTGCGGTACTACCTCGCCGACTCCGGTGCCACCGCGGTGGTGTGCGAGGCCCGATGCGAGACCGCGGTGCGCGAGTGCCTGCCGGATTCGGTGCGGCACGTCGTCGTGGTCGGCGACACCGGGACCGGCGGGCAGGGCGGTCCCCCGACCGGCGTCCCGCGCCATCGGCTGTCCGATGTGGAGTCCGCAGGTGCGTCCGGTGACGGTGGCGCCGCCGTCGTGGCACCCGGCGATCCGGCCGCGATCCTCTACACGTCGGGCACGACCGGACCACCGAAAGGCGTCGTGCTCAGTCACCAGGCCAACGTCAACCTCGCCCGGCACACGGTGACGCTCATGGGGTACACGGCCGCCGACCGGCTCTACAGCGTCTTCCCGCTGTTCCACAGCAACGCCCGCTACTGCAGTGTCATGGCGGCACTCGAGGCGGGCGCGGGACTCGTGATGCACCGGCGTTTCTCGGCGAGCCGGTTCTGGGACGTCTGCCGCGACCACGGGATCACCGCGTTCAACTACCAGGGCGCGATGATGAGCATCCTGTTCAAACAGCCGCCCCGGCCCGACGATGCGGACAACCCGGTGCGCGTGGGCTTCGGAGCGCCGTGCCCGCAGGAGATCTTCGCAGCGTTCGAGACGCGGTTCGGTGTGCAGCTGACCGAGATCTTCGGCAGCACCGAGGTCTCGATCGTCACCGACATGCCACCGCAGCGGCGCCGGATCGGCACGTCGGGACAGGCCTCGGCCAACTACGAGGTGGCCGTCGTGGACGAGCGGGACGAGCCCGTGCCGCCGGGGCAGGCCGGGGAGATCGTCGCCCGGCCGCGCAGACCCGGATGGATGTTCGACGGCTACCACGGCATGCCGGCCGAGACGGCGCGCAGCTGGCGCAATCTGTGGTTCCACACCGGTGACCGCGGACGGCTCGACGAGGACGGCTACCTGACGTTCCTCGACCGGCTCAAGGACACGGTGCGCCGACGCGGTGAGAACGTCTCGTCGTGGGAGGTGGAACGCGTCGTGGCCGAACATCCGTCGGTCGGCGCGGTCGCGGCCTACGGTGTGCCCTCCGCACTGTCCGAAGAGGACGTCATGGTGGCGATCGTGCCTGCGGAGGGTGCCACGGTCGACCCGGCCGCGATCACCGACCACTGCGAGGGCCGGCTGACGTCGTTCGCGATCCCGCGATACGTGCGGGTACTCGATTCCCTGCCGCTCACGCCGAGCCAGCGGGTGGAGAAATACAAGCTCAGGGCCGACGGCGTGCCTCCGGGCACGTTCGACCGGGAGGCAGGCCGATGACCGTCGAGCTCACCCGCTTCGCGCGCACCGAACCGCGGCCCGGCGTGCTCGTGCTGACCATGGCACGTCCCGAGAAGCTCAACGCCATGGACGGCACGTGGTTCCGGGAGCTGCGGGACCTGATGGAGGCGATCGGGCAGGGCGAGGACGACCACGTGCGGGCGGTCGTGCTCACGGGGTCGGGCCGCGCGTTCTCCGCGGGCGGGGACATCGACATGTTCGCCGGCCTGGACGGGGACGTCGCGCGGGTGCGGCCGCACCTGCGGCTCGTCTACGACGCGTTCCACGCCGTGGAACGGTGCGCGGTCCCCGTGATCGCCGCGGTGAACGGCCTCGCCTACGGCGGCGGCACCGAGTTGGCGCTCGCCGCGGACGTCGTGCTCGCGGGCGCGTCCGCGCGCTTCGCGTTCAAGGAACCCACGGTCGGACTGATGCCGGGCTACGGCATCGTGCGTGGTCCCGACGTCATCGGCAGGCACTGGACGCGCTATCTCGCGTTGAGCGGGCGGGACATCGACGCCGAGCGGGCCGAACGGATCGGCCTGGTGCAGGAGGTGCACCCGGATGCCTTGCTGGGGGAGCGCGCCGTCGCGTTGGCCGCCGACATGGCCGCACACCCGCCGTTGGCCGTGCGCGTCGGCAAGGCGTTCGTCAACCGCGGTACGAGTGGCGGGTTCGCCGAGTCGGTGGAGGCGACCGCGCTGCTGTTCGACACCGACGAACACCGCGCCGCAGTGCGGACATTCCGGGCCGATCGGGGCAGGTGATGCGCGCGTACCCGAGTTCCCGCCCGAAGACAACTGCTGTCGCCCGGCCGCGCGGGGTGCTTACGATCGCTCCGGCGGTGAGCGGCGGTCAACGATGACGACGAAGGAGCCGGCATGAGTGGCCTGGACACGCGAAGCAAGAGCACCTACATCGACGGCGCGTGGCGCGACGGGGAGTCCGGCGAGACCTACACCTCGTGGAGCCCCTCGACCGAGAAGCCCGTCGGCACCGCACAGCTGAGTTCCCCGGCGCAGGTGGACGCCGCCGTCGCGAGTGCCCGCGCGGCCTTCGAAGGCCGGGACTGGCGGGGCTACGGCCCGAAGGACCGTGCGGCGGTCGTCACCCGGTTCGCCGATCTGCTCGAGAAGAACACCGAGCCACTGGCCCGGCTGATCGCCGACGAGGTGGGCACCCCGATCGGAGCGGCGCGGGGGATGCAGGTCGGCGGTCCCGTCGAGGCGTTGCGGTGGTACGCCGAGATGGCCGAACGGGGCCCGCGCGGCGGATACGCGCACGCGCTGCCGCTCTACGACAAGCCGGTGCTGTCGACGAGCCTGCTGCGTTACGAACCGGCCGGCGTCCTGGCCGCCCTGCCCGCGTACAACTATCCGATCAACCTATTGGCCTGGAAGCTCGGTGGCGCGCTCGCCAGTGGCTGCACCACGGTCGTGCTGCCGTCGCCGCAGGGCATGCAGACGACCCTGCGGGTCTTCGAACTGCTCGACGAACTCGATCTGCCGCCCGGCGTGGTGAACCTCGTGGTCGGCGGTCCGGACATCGGGCAGCGGCTCACCGGGCACCCGGACGTCGACCTGGTGTCGTTCACCGGATCGGATGCCGTCGGCGGGCAGGTCATGGCGCAGTCGGCACTCGGCTCGCTGTCGAAGGCCGTGCTGGAACTCGGAGGCAAGAGCCCCAACATCATCCTGCCGAGCGCCGACCTGGACGCCACGGTCGCACCGTCGATCCTGCGCTTCGCCCGCAACGCCGGCCAGGGATGCGCCGCGTGGAGCCGGGTGCTGGTGCCGGAGGACCGTCTCGACGAGTTCTGCGCGAAGGCCGACGCGTTCATCAGGACGATCGCCGTCGGCGACCCGCAGGACGACACCACCGTCGTCGGTCCCGTCATCTCGGCGGCCCACCGGGACAAGGTCGAAGGCATGGTGTCCGACGCCGTGGCGGCGGGTGCGACGGTGGCCGCCGGTGGCGGACGTCCCGACCTCGCGACCGGGCACTACCTCAATCCGGCGATCCTCACCGGGGTCGACGTCGACGCGCCGATCGCGCAGACCGAACTGTTCGCCCCGATCGCGATCGCCCTGCCGTACTCCGATGTGGACGATGCGATGCGGATCGCCAACGCCACGTCGTACGGCCTCGCCGCCAACGTCTTCGGCCCGCTGGACGAGGCGATGCCGGTGGCCGAACGTCTGCGCTCGGGCACGGTGACGATCAACGGCGGCGCCGGGATGCGCCCCGACGCACCGTGGGGCGGTCCCGGCCGCAGCGGTGTCGGCCGCGAACTCGGGGAGGACGGTTTCGCCGAGTTCTTCGAGGTCAAACACATCCAGTGGCCGCTTGCGGGCGTCACGCGCCCGCCGGGGACCTGATCGCCCACGCGGCGCCGGCACATCCACTGTGGACCACCTGAGGTAGATCGGAGTTTTCGTCATGCTGCTGAAGAACAGGACCGCACTCATCACCGCGGGCGGCTCGGGCATGGGCCGGGCCGCGGCGGAGGCGTTCGCCGCCGAGGGCGCCCACGTGATCGTCGTGGACGTCGACGAGGGGGCGGCCAAGGAGGTCGTCGGTGCGATCGAGGGGGCGGGCGGCAGCGCCCGCGCCGAGGTGATCGACGTTCGGGACCTGGACGCGCTGAAGTCGCTCGCCGAACGAGTGCAGGCCGACCACGGATCGCTGGACGTGCTGTACAACAACGTCGGCGTCCCCGGCGCCGCGGGCACGGACCTGGCACTCGAGGACTGGGACGCACTCATCGAGATCAACGCCAGGGCGAGCTTCTACCTGACCAACTACCTCACCGACGCGTTGCGCGCCTCCGGCAACGCGTCGGTGATCTTCACCAGCTCCAGTTCGGGGCTGGTCGGCTCGCCGTACAGCCCGCTGTACTCGTTCACCAAGGGCGGCATCATCGCGCTCGTCCGATCGCTGGCGCTCGCCTTCGCGCAGGACGGGGTGCGGGTGAACGCCATCGCGCCCGGATCGGTCGACACCCCGGGACTGCCCGCCTTCTTCCGCACGAACACCGAGGAGGAGCTGGCCGAGCGCAAGAAGGCGTTCTTCGCCCAGATCCCGATGGGCAGGCCGTCGCAGCCGGAGGAGATCGCGCAGGTGGCGCTGTTCCTGGCCAGCGACATGGCCAGTTTCGTGACCGGCGTGACGATCCCCGTCGACGGCGGCATGACGGCCAAGTAGGCCACGGGTTCGAGGAAAGGAGACGTCGTGGAGTTCGGCATCCTGATGGGGGACCAGCCGGTCGGCTCGTCGGCCCGGGAGCACCTGGACCTGGTGCTGCGCAAGGCCGAGGCCGCGCAGCGGGCGGGGTTCACCTATCTCACGATCGGCCAGCACTTTCTCTACGACGGTTTCCGGTGGTTCCAGCCGGTGCCGTTGCTGGCCCGGCTGGCCGCAGAGATCGACGACCACGTCCGCATCGGCACGACCGTCCTCATCGGACCGGTACACCACCCCGTGGTCCTCGGCGAGGAACTGGCCACATTGGACGTGATCACGGGAGGGCGGCTCGTCGTCGGACTCGGCACCGGCTACCTGCCGCAGGAGTACGCCACGATGGGCGTCCCCTTCGCGCAGCGCTACCGGCTGCTGGAGGAGATGATCGAGGTGATGACGGCGATGTGGTCGTCCGACCGCGTGCGTCATCACGGCCGGTTCTGGCAGATCGACGACCTGCCCACGCACGTGCACCCGCTGCAGCAACCGCGGCCGCCGATCTGGCTGGGCGCGATGCGGGAGACGGGCGTGCGGCGGGCCGCCCGCCACGGCGACGTCTGGACGATCACACCGCAGCAGACGCTCGAGCAGGTCGACGCACTGATCCGGACGTACGCCGCCGAACGCACCGAGCGGGGACTGCCACTGAACCCGCTGCCGTTGCGCAGGGAGCTGATGATCGGTGCCGACTTCGACGACGCGGTGGCCCGCTTCGCCGCCGTAGCGCGGGGCAAGTACGAGGCCTACGCCGGGCGCGGGATGACCCTGCTCGACGACGAGGAGGTGCGCAACTTCGGCGACACCGTGCGCGACCACGTGATCCTCGGCAGCGCCGAGGAGTGCCGCAGGCAGATCGCCGACATCGCGGCCGCGCTGCCGGTGGGCCCGCTGCTCGTGCGCCCGCACTGGCCGGGGATGGACGTCGACGAGACGGTGGCCTATCTGGACCACGTCGGCCGCGAGATCGTCGGACCGCTGCGGGAGCTGGAATCGCGTTCGTTCACCGACTTCCTCGAGACCCCGGCCGCCTGACCCCGGCTGTCTGACTCCGGCAGCCTGACCCCGGCTGTCTGACCCTGGCCGCCTGACCCCGGCTGCCGGCCGAGTTCCACCGTCGGGCCGAGTCCCACCGGCCGAGCGAGTCCCACCGGCGGGGTGCCACGTCGGACTCACCCTGCGTGCGCTTCCGGGGCTTCACAGTGACCGGCGTCTGCCGTACATTGACGCCCCTGATGCATACGTAAGCATCGCGCGGCATCGAAATGTGGAGGTAGTGTGCGCGGCGATTCGAGGGATCGGACACCTGCGGTGTCCCGGCGATCGTTCCTGCTCGGTACGAGCGCGGCGCTCGCGGGCGCGGCCGCTGTTCCGGGGGTGGTGCATGCGTCGTCATCGAGGACGGCACGCCTGCGGCCCGGTGGGTCGAGCTGGTTGGCCGATGCCATCCTGTACGAGCTGTATCCGCAGAGTTTCGCCGACACCGACGGCGACGGGATCGGCGACCTCGCCGGCGTGCTGGAGCGCCTCGACTACCTCGACTGGCTCGGTGTCGACACGGTCTGGATGAACCCGATCTTTCCGTCGCCGTTGACCGACGCCGGGTACGACATCTCCGACTACACCGGTGTGCACCCTCGGTACGGGACGGCCGACGACGTGGTGGCCGTCGTCGAGGCGGCGCGGCGGCGCGGCATCCGGATCCTGTTCGACCTCGTCGCCGGGCACAGTTCCGATCAGCATCCGTGGTTCCTGCGGTCGTTGGAGGACGAGACCGACCATCGCTACATCTGGGCGAGCCCGGAACAGCTGCCCGGCGACGGATCGCTCCCGGAGGAGTTCGTCGCCTCGCCGGGTCCGCGCCCCGGCGCGTTCTACATGAACTACTACGAGACCCAGCCCGCCATCAACTACGGCTACGCGCGGAGCAATCCGGACGAGCCGTGGCGCCAGCCCGTCGACGCAGAGGGGCCTCGCCGGAACCGGGAGGCGATGCGCGAGATCATGGACCACTGGCTGTCGATGGGCATCTCCGGCTTCCGGTGCGACATGGCGGCGACGCTCGTCAAGGACGACCCCGGGTGGGTCGAGACGGGCAAGCTGTGGGGCGAGTTCCGCTCGTGGCTCGAGACCCACCATCCCGGCGCGGTCATGGTGTCGGAGTGGGGCGACCCGGCCACGTCGGTGCCCGCCGGATTCCACGGTGACTTCTATCTGCCCGTCAACGGCCCCGGCGACGGTGCGCCGTGGCGTTCGCTGTGGCGCGACGATCCGTACTTCTCGGCGTCCGGCACCGGCACGGCCTCGACGTTCGTGCGCGCCTGGTCCGAGGCGACCGACACCATCGGCGGTGCCGGCGTGACCATGATGCCGATCGCCAACCACGACAGCGCGACCCGCCTCAACGACGGGGTTCGGGCCGCGGAGGAGTTTCCCGCGGCGTGGACGTTCCTGCTCACCTGGCCGTTCGTGCCGACCCTGTACTACGGCGAGGAGATCGGCATGCGGGCGGTGCCGGGGCTGCCCGACGTCGAGGGCAGCCAGGGGCGGCAGAACAACCGCACGCCGATGCAGTGGGACGACGGGCCGAACGCGGGCTTCTCCGACGCACCTGCCGACAAGCTGTACCTGCCCATCGACCCGGATCCCGCACGTCCGACGGTGGCGGCGCAGATCGGCGATCCGGATTCGCTCCTGCATCTCGTGCGCAGGCTGATCCGGTTGCGCAAGCACCATCCCGAACTCGGTGTCGGCAGCGACGTGCGTGTCCTGACCGACGGCTACCCGCTGACCTACGTGCGTGGTGATCGCTTCCTGGTCACGGTCAATCCGTCGCGGGACGCGGTCACCGTCGACGTGCCGGACGAGCGGATCGAGCACGCCCACCGCGTCGAGGGCCGCGGGGTGCGGATCGGGGGCCGCGGGCTCGCGGTCGACGGATTCGGCTACGCGATCCTCGACCTCGGACGCTGACCGCTCACGCACCACGGGAATCCACAGTGGACCCAACGCGCGCTTCTGCGGTTCTCCCGCTGTGCGCGGCGAAGGTCAGGCGCTCGCCTGGGCGATGGCCTTGCGGGCGCCGGCGAGCTCCTTCATCCGGTTCACCCCGAGCCACGCGGTCGGCCTGCCGGCGGGGGAGTGCCAGCGCGCCGCGGGCTTGTCCGGGTCGCTCGTGTCGATCTCGACGTCGTCCGCCGGGTCGTGGTGGCCGACGTACTGTACCTTGCGGCCGAACTGATCCGACCAGAAGTACGGCACCGGGTCGTGCACCGGCAGGTCCTGCTCGCCGGTGGTGTCGTCGCCACCGGCGAGCAGGACCCGAGCGGCGACGGAAGCGGCGGCCCCCGCCTCGTCCCAGTGCTCCACCCGCACCCGGGTGCCGCATCGCGGGGACCACCGCGCCGCGACGTCGCCGACCGCCAGCACGCCGGGCGCCGAGGTGCGCAGGTGTTCGTCGACGTGCACCCCGTTGCCGATCTCGAGGCCGGAACCGGACAGCCATCCGGTCGCGGGGCGGACGCCGACGCCGGTCACGACGACGTCAGCGGGCACGCTCGCTCCGTCGGCCAGCTGCACGCCGCCGGGGTCGATCGAGGCGACCGTGGTGTCGAGACGCAGGTCGACGCCCGACCACCATGGCGTCAGCAGCGCGCCGACCTCGGTGCCCAGCGCGGCCGACAGAGGCGCGGGGCTCGCTTCGAGACACGTCACGTGGCAGCCGGCCGCACCGGCCGCCGTGGCCACCTCGGCGCCGATCCAACTCGCCCCGATGATCACCACCCGCGCGCCCGCGGTGAGCCGCGCACGCAACGCCAGTGCGTCCTCGAGCGTGCGCACGGTCAGCTGCTCGCCGTCGCCGGGCAGGCGGATCGGTTCGGCACCGGTGGCCAGCAGCAACCGGTCGAACGGCTCGTCGCCCTCGTCGGTGTGCACGACGCGGCCGGTGACGTCCAGCCCGGTGGCCGCCACGCCGGTACGCAGGCGCACGCCCAGGGCCTCGGGGTCGAACGGCAGCGGCGCGTCGTCGCGCTCGCCGGCCAACACGGCCTTCGACAGCGGCGGACGGTCGTAGGGCGCGTGCGGTTCCGCGCCGAGGACGACGAGTTCGCCGTCGAACCCTGAGCGGCGCAGCGCCGAGCACGCGCGGGCGGCCGCGAGTCCGGCCCCCGCGACGACGATGCGCATCATCGTCGCGCGCCGAACAGCGGCTCACCACGCCGCTCGCCGGGGGTGAACCGGCAGGGAATCGAGTGGTAGCCCGCGTTCGTGCCCTGGTCGGGATAGGTCACGAGCCCGTCGAGATCGACCTCGTAGTCCGGCATGCGTTCGAGGACCTGGCTGATCATCGCGCGGGCCATCGCACGGCCCAGGTGTGACCCCGCGCAGCGGTGCACGCCCAGTCCGAAGGCCATGTGCCGGTTGGGCCAGCGCGTGATGTCCACCGTGTCGGGGTCGTCGAACTGGTCCGGATCGCGGTTGGCCGAGGCCCAGCTGAGCAGCGCCCGATCGCCGCCGCGCAGGTGCACGCCCTGGAACTCGGCGTCGCGGGTGACGGTCCGGGCGAGTGCCTGCGTCGGGGAGAACACGCGCAGGAACTCCTCCACCGCGACGTCGAGCAGGCTCGGGTCGTCGATGAGCCGTTGCCGCTGGTCGGGGTTCTCGTACAGCCACACCAGCGACTGCGTCACGAGCGAGGCCGTCGTCCCGACCCCGCCGGAGATCAGCAGTTCGAGGATCGAGTAGATCTCGTCGTCGGACATGGGCCTGCCGTCGATCTCGGCGCGGATGAACTCGCTCGTGGCGTCGTCGGTCGGGTTCTGCCGCCGCGCCGCGATGTGTGCGCGGACCGTCTTCTCCACCCACGGCACGGCGACGTCGCGGGCGTGGTTGTACTCCTCCGAGCCCGGTGCCGCCGACACGAGCGTGTGCATCGCGTCGACGTAGCGCTTGTAGTCCGCGGCGTCGAGGCCGAGCCAGTCGACGGTGACGGCGGCGGGCACGCCCGCCACGAACGCGAGGTCGGCCTCGCCGCTTTCGATGATCTCGTCGATGAACCCGGTGACGAACCGCTCGATGACCGGGTCGAGCTTCTTCACGGCGGCCGGTGCGGTGACCTTGTTGACGATCTTGCGGTACCCGCGGAACGTCGGCGGGTCGAGCTCGATCGGGATGTGGAACGCCGTCGGAGCCTTCGGGATGACGATGGCCAGTCCCTCTCCGCCGGACTCGTGGCGCGCCGACGAGAACAGGTCGTCGTCGCGGGAGGCCTCGAAGACGCTGGCGTAGTCGCCCAGTACCCAGTAGCCGCCGTGGGCCTCGGTCCAGGCGACCGGGTTTTCGGCACGGAGCCTGCGGTAGGTGCCGACCGGATCCTCGGCGTGCTGCGGGGAGTGGTGGTCGAACGCGGCGATCGGACGACGAGCCTGCTCGGTCACAGCGCATCCCTCCTTTGGGCTTTTCCTGATAATAGTTATATGGCTGCCCTCGTCAAGGCTCGACGTTTCGACCGTTCTCTGATAATGGTTATATGTGAACACGGTGGGGTGTTCACCAGGATCCACGCGGCGAGCGCGCGGGCCCTGATTCGTTCCCGAAGCAGCGTCGCACGGAGGACAGCCATGAAGGTCCGAGCTGACGAGAACCGGTGTCAGGGGCACGGTCTGTGCAACATGACCGCACCCGACGTCTTCGACCTGTCCGACGAGGACGGGCACGTGGTGATCCGGACACCCGAGGTTCCACCGGAACTCGAGGACGACGCCGCGCGCGGTGCCGAGGCGTGCCCGGAGATCGCGCTGTCGGTGACGGACGAATGAGCGGTATGGCGGGACAGTCAGGTGCGGCCGTTGAGGTGACCGAGCGCGACGGTGCGCTGTGGATCCGGCTCAACCGCCCCGAACGGCGCAACGCCTACGACATCGACATGGCCCGAGCGGTGATCGACGCGCTGGACACGGCGACCCGCCTGCACGCCGTCGTGATCACCGGCTCGGGCGGCAGCTTCTGCGCCGGTGGCGCCCTCGACCAGCTCGACGACCCGGACCCCGACCTCCTGCGGACGCTGTTCCACACCTCGGCCCGGATGCTGCAGGCGGTGCGGGACTGCCCGCGCCCGGTGTTCGCGGCCGTGGACGGCCCCGCGGCGGGCGGGGGCAACGAGCTCGTCGTCGCGTGCGACCTCGCCATCGCCACCCCACGCGCCACGTTCGGGCAGACCGGGCCGCGTGTGGGCTCGGCGCCCGTCCTCGGCGCCACCAACCACATGGCGGTGCAGATCGGCGAGAAGAAGGCCAAGGAACTCACGCTGCTGTGCCGCCGCTACAGCGCGGAGCAGGCCCTGCGGATGGGGCTGATCAACGAGGTCGTCGAGGTCGACAGCGACGGCAATGGGGA
Source organism: Prauserella rugosa (assembly GCF_000719975.1). Lineage (GTDB taxonomy): Bacteria > Actinomycetota > Actinomycetes > Mycobacteriales > Pseudonocardiaceae > Prauserella > Prauserella rugosa. The sequence goes on along the minus strand of NZ_JOIJ01000002.1, from coordinate 391,498 downwards.
CGGAGACGGGAACGGAGGCGGGGACCAGACCGCCGCCCTCGAACGCCGGGTCGGCGAGTGGATCGACGAGCTCAAGGCGCTGAGCCCGCTGTACCTGGAGATCAGCAAGGTCAGCTCGAACCTGTGGTGGAACACCGGCCAGGACTCGATGTCCAACGGCCTCGCGATGCTCACGCAGGCCGTCGGCAGCGACGACATGCGGGAGGGTGCGCGGGCGTTCGTCGAGAAGCGCCGCCCGGAGTTTCCGCCCCCCGGCACCGGAACACGGAGGTCGTGATGGCACGGCGGTTCTACACGGAGCTGCACCCGACATTCCCGGACCGCACGCGCTGGGCACTGCCGACGGTGCTGCGGCACTGGGCCGAGTCCACACCGGACCGGATCTTCCTGGACACCCCCGAGGAATCGGCGACCTGGACCTACGCCGAGACCCTCGCCGCCGCCGAACGGATCGGCCGCGCGCTGCTCGCCGCGGGCACAGAGCCGGGGGACCGCGTGGTGATCATGGCGGCGAACTCGTCGCGGTTCGTCCGCACGTGGCTCGGCACCGCGGTGGCCGGACTCGTCGAGGTGCCGATCAACACCGCCTACGAGCACGACTTCCTCGCTCACCAGGTGCGGACGGTCGAGGCGCGAATCGCCGTGATCGACGACGTGCATGCCGAGCGGTTCGCCGCGGTGGCCGACGCCGCCGCCGACATCACGCGCTTCTACGTCATCGACACCGGGTCGCGCGAGCGCGCGCTGGCCACGTTGCGCGGGGCGGGCTGGCGGGCCGAGCCGTGGGAGGCCCTCGAACAGGGCGGCGCGGCGGAGCTGCCCGTGGTCTCACCCGGCGACCTCGCCTCGGTGTTCTTCACGTCGGGCACGACGGGGCCGTCGAAGGGCGTCGCGATGCCGCACGGCCAGATGTACTTCTTCGGTGACGAATGCGTGTCGTTGACGCGCCTGACCGCCGACGACGCGTGGCTGACGGTCACGCCGCTGTTCCACGGCAACGCCCAGTTCATGGCGGTGTATCCGGCACTGGTGGCCGGCGCGCGGGCGATCGTGCGGTCGCGGTTCTCCGCCAGCAACTGGATCGCCCAGATCCGCGAGAGCCGCGCCACGGTCACGAACTTCATCGGCGTGATGATGGACTTCCTGTCCAAACAGCCGCCGCGGCCCGACGACTCCGACAACGTGTTGCGCTGCGTGTTCGCCGCGCCGACCGCGGCGTCGCTGGTCGACGAGTTCCGGCGCCGCTACGGCATCGAGGCCTTCGTCGAGGTGTTCGGCCTGACCGAGACGTCCGCGCCGATCCTGTCGCCCTACGGCGAGGATCGGCCCGCAGGCGCCGCGGGGCTGGCCGCCGACGCGTGGTTCGACGTGCGGCTGGTGGACCCGGACACCGACGAGGAGGTCGAGGACGGCGAGGTCGGCGAACTCGTGGTGCGCCCGCGCGTGCCGTGGATCTGCAGCATGGGCTACTTCAACATGCCGGACCGCACCGTCGAGGCGTGGCGGAACCTGTGGTTCCACACCGGCGACGCACTCAAGCGGGACGCCGACGGCTGGTTCTACTTCGTCGACCGGTTCAAGGACGCGCTGCGCCGCCGCGGGGAAAACATCAGTTCCTACGAGGTGGAGACGGCCTTCCTCAGCCACCCCGCCGTCCTCGAATGCGCGGTGATCGCCGTGCCCGCCGACGCCGAGGCCGGTGAGGACGAGGTCATGGCCTACCTCATCACCGAGGAGCCGGTCAGCGCCGAGGAGATCTGGGACTGGTGCGGCAGCAAGGTGCCTGCCTTCGCCGTGCCGCGGTTCCTGCGGTTCGTCGACGAGCTGCCGAAGACCCCGAGCCAGCGGGTGCAGAAGGCCAAGCTGCGCGAACTCGGCGTCACCCCGGACACCGTCGATCGCGCGGCGCTCGCGGCCCCGGCACGCTGAGCGGGAAGGAGACCACCGATGCATCCCTATCGGTCCGTCCTGTTCGTCCCCGCGCACAAGCCGCAGTGGGTCGACAAGGCGATCGCCAGCGGCGCGGACGCGGTCGTGCTCGACCTCGAGGACTCCGTACCCGCCGACCGCAAGGCCGAGGCGCGGAGCCTGATCGCGGGCACCGTCGCCGACGTGCGCTCAGCCGGCCGCGGCCTGGGCCTGTTCGTGCGCCCCAATGGCCTGGACACCGGCCTCGCCGGCGCCGACCTGGAAGCCGCGGTGTGTCCGGGGCTGACCGGGTTGTTCGTGCCCAAGGTGCGCGACCGCGACGACGTGCTGCGGTGGGACACGCTCATCGACTGGTTCGAGACCCGCAACGCCGCCGCATCGGCAGGCGGCCTCGAGATGATCGTGCCCGTCGAGACGGTCGAGGCGATCCAGAACTGCCGCGCGATCGCGGGCGCCTCACCACGGGTCGGGGCGATGATCGGGCCGACGGCGGAGCACGCCGACATCGCCCGTGCCGTCGGCTACCGCTGGAGCCGCGACGGCACCGAGACCCTGTACCTGCGCAGCCGCATCCTGCTGGCCTGTCGCGAACACGGCCTGCACCCCCTCACCGGCCTGTGGGAGGAGCTGTCCGATCTGGACGGACTGAGGGCGTTCGCGGACTACGGGCTGCAGCTCGGATTCCGCGGTCAGATAGCCATTCATCCGTCCCACGTGGCGACGATCAACGAGGTGTTCTCACCGACCGCGGCCGAGATCGAGTTCCGCGAGGGGCTCGTCGCCGCGTTCGAGGAGGCGGCCGCGCGGGGCGACGGTGCCGTGCGCTACCGCGGCATCCACATCGACAAGGCGCACGCCGACACCGCGCGGGAGTGGCTCGCCCACGCCCGGCGGGTGACCGGCGGCGCGTGACCATCCCCTGTTCGCAAGGAGCCACCATGCCGGGTCTGTACTTCGAGGAACTCGTGGAAGGGGAGGTCTACGACCACCCGTTCACCCGCACGGTGACCGAGATGGACAACGTCCTGTTCACCTCGCTCACCATGAACCCGCAGCCGCTCCACCTGGACGCGGAGTTCGCGAAGACCACCATCCACGGGCATCGCCTCGTCAACAGTCTCTTCACGATGGCGCTGGTCGGCGGGATGATCGTGTACGACCTGACCTACGGCACGACGTTGGGAAACCTCGGCTACGACAAGGTGGAGTTCCCCAACCCGGTGTTCCACGGCGACACCATCCGGGCCAGCAGCACGATCCTGCGCAAGCGCGAGTCGGCGTCCCGTCCGGACGCCGGCATCGTCTGGTTCGAGCACCGGGGGATCAACCAGCGGGACGAGGTCGTCTGCCTGTGCGAGCGCGCCGGCATGATGATGAAACGCCCCGTCGAGGCGTGATGCGTCCACTGCGGACGTTCCACTGCGGACTGTCCACCGGCTGCGGCTGCGTCCGCGGCCGCAGGCTCAGGAGGCCATGATGGGATTCGGTTACGACGAGACGCACGAGGACATCCGCCAGGCGGTGCGGCAGCTGTGCGGCCGCTTCGGCGACGAGTACTGGGCCGCTCGCGACCGGTCGCACGAGTTCCCGTGGGACTTCTACCAGGCCGTCGTCGACGGCGGATGGCTCGGGCTCACGGTGCCCGAGGAGTACGGCGGCGGGGGACTCGGGGTCACCGAGGCGGCGATCGTGGAACAGGAGATCTCCGCGTCCGGGGCGGGCATGAACGGGTGCAGCAGTGTCCACATCGGAATCTTCGGGTTCGAGCCGCTCATCCGGTACGGCAGCGAGGACCTGAAACGGCGGTTCCTGCCGCGGCTGGTGAAGGGTGATCTGCACACCTCGTTCGCGGTCACCGAGCCGGACGCGGGGACCGACACGCTGAACCTGTCCACGGCCGCACGCAAGGTGGACGGCGGTTTTCGGGTGTCCGGCAAGAAGGTGTGGATCACCAAGGCGCAGGAGGCCGAGCGGATGATGCTGCTCTGCCGGACCTCGCCCCGTGCGGAGGGCACGGGCCGCACCCGCGGGCTGACCCTGATGTTCGCCGAGGTCGACCGCGATCACGTGGACGTCAAGCCGATTCCCAAGATGGGCCGCAACGCCGTCGACACGAACGAGTTGTTCATCGACGATCTGTTCGTCGCCGACGAGGACGTCATCGGCGAGGTGGGCGGCGGGTTCGCGGCCATCCTGGCCGGCCTCAACGCCGAGCGGGTGCTGTCGGCGAACGCGGCGATCGGCCTGGGCCGGGCGGCGCTCGCGCGCGCGTGCGCCTACGCGGGGGAGCGCGTGGTGTTCGGCCGCCCCATCGGCAGGAACCAGCTGATCTCCGGTCAGCTCGCCGAGGCGAAGATCAAGCTCGACGCCGCCGACCTGATGTGCAAGCAGGCCGCGTGGATGATCGACCACGACGTCCCGTGCGGCAAGGAGGCCAACGAGGCGAAGTACCTCGCCGCCGAGGCGGGCTTCCACGCGGCCGACGTGGCGATCAGTGTGCACGGCGGATACGGCTTCGCGCAGGAGTACCACGTCGAACGCTACTTCCGGGAGGCACGGCTGATGCGGATCGCCCCGATCAGCCAGGAGATGGTGCTCAACTACGTCGCCGAGCACGTCCTCGGACTCCCACGCAGCTACTGACACTGGCGGCGCACGCGCGGAAGGGCCGCCGATCCCGGACGGATCGGCGGCCGGTGTTCCGATACTGGGGGAGCGGGACGGCGAGGTTACTCGCCCTTCCACACCGGCTTACGTTTCTCCGCGAAGGCCCTCGCGCCCTCCTTGGCGTCGGCGGAGGTGCGCACCGGGTCGAGGAACTCGTTCTGCCTGGTGAACTTCTCGTCCAACGGCCAATCGGCGGACCGGACGAGGACCTGTTTGGAGGCGGCCAGCGCCAGGGGCGCGTTCTCGGCGATCTGCTCGGCCAGTTCGATCGCGCCGTCGAGTGCGCCTCCGGCCGCGGTGAGGCGGTTGACCAGCCGGGCCTCGGCTGCCTCGGCGGCGGGCCACATCCGTCCGGTCAGGACGAGTTCCATCGCCAGGTGGTAGGGAATCCGCTCCTGCAGGCGCAGCAGTCCGCCCGCACCCGCCGTGAGCCCCCGCTTCACCTCGGGCAGCCCGAACTGTGCCTGCTCACCGGCCACCACCAGGTCGCAGGCCAGGACGACCTCGAAACCACCGCCCAGCGCATAGCCCTCGACCGCGGCGACGAGCGGTTTGGCCGGCGGCTGCTGCACCAGTCCGGCGAAACCACGTCCCTCGACGACCGGGAGCTCGCCGCGGGCGAAGCCCTTGAGATCCATGCCGGCGCAGAAGGTGCCGCCCGCGCCGGTGATGACCCCGACCGACAGGTCGGGCCTGCGGTCGAGCTCGTCGACGGCCTCGGCGATCTGCCGCGACATCGCCAGCGACATCGCATTCCTCGCCTTCGGCCGGTTCATCGTCAGGACGAGAACCCGGCCGCGTTCGCTGACCTGCAGTTCGGGTTCGTCGGCTGCGGGGTCGGTCATGGGCGCTCCCGGATCGGCTCTGCAATGCACTGGGTGTTCGGCTCTGGTGTTCGGCTCGGGGTCAGCGTGGCGCCATGCGGATGGCGCCGTCGAGCCGGATGGTCTCGCCGTTGAGCATGGGGTTGTCGATGATCTGTTCCGCCAGCTGAGCGTACTCGCCGGGCACGCCGAGGCGGCTGGGATTCGGGATGGACCTGCCGAGCGAGTCGCGGACCTCCTCGGGGAGTCGCGCGAGGATCGGCGTGTCGAACAGGCCCGGCGCGATGGTGGTCACCCGGATCTGCTTCGAGGCCAGGTCGCGGGCCGCCACGAGGGTCATGCCCACGATGCCTGCCTTCGACGCGGCGTACGGCAACTGTCCGATCTGTCCCTCGTAGGCCGCGACCGACGCGGTCAGGACGCACACGCCGCGTTCGCCGTCGACCGGCTCGTTGCGTGCCATCCGTGCCGCGGCGAGGCGCAGGACGTTGAACGTGCCGTAGAGGTTCGTCCGCACGACGGTGTCGAACATGTCCATCGATCCCGGGTTGCCGTCCCGGTCGACCAGTCGCACCGCGCCGCCGCGTCCGGCACAGTGCACGACGGCGCGCAGCGGGCCCGCCTGCTCGGCGGCCTCCAGCGCGGCGTCGACCGTGTCGGCATCGGTGACGTCGGCCGGGGCGAAGGTGCCGGCGAAACTGTCCGCCACCGCGGCGCCGTCCGAGGAGGGCAGGTCGAGTACGACGACGTGCGCGCCGCGGGCGGCCAGCCGGGTGGCGGTGGCCAGGCCGAGTCCGGAGGCGCCGCCGGTGACGACGACGGAGCTGTCGGTGAGATCCACGGTCCTTCTCCTTGCGCGGGTCGGCTGGGTGCGCGGGCTGGTTGGTGGCGCGGGTTGGCTGGTGGTGTGGGTGGGTCGGTGGTGTGGAGGGGTCGGTGGTGCGGTGGCCACCGGCGGTGCGGGCAGCGCGTGTCCGCCGGGACGGGTGCGGGTCAGAGGCGTTCGACGAGGGTGGCGTTGGCCATGCCGCCCGCCTCGCACATCAGCTGCAGGCCGTAGCGGTGGCCGCCGTCCTCGAGTGCATGCAGGAGGGTGGTCATCAGGCGCGCGCCGGAGGCGCCCAGCGGATGGCCGAGGGCGATCGCGCCACCACGCGGATTGAGCCGTGCCTCGTCGGCGCCGGCGTCGCCGAACTCGCGCAACCAGGCCAGGGGCACCGGGGCGAACGCCTCGTTCAGCTCGACGTGCCCGATCTCGTCGAGGCCGATGCCGGACCGTTCGAGGATCCGGCGGGTCGCGGGGATGGGGGCGGTGAGCATGGACAGCGGGTCGTCACCGCAGACGTGCATCGCCCGGATGCGTGCGCGGGGCCTGAGGCCCAGCCGCGCACAGGTCTCGGCGTTCATCACCAGGACGGCGCTCGCCCCGTCGGTGATCTGCGAGGAGTTTCCGGCCGTGACGTGCCAGCCGATCTCGGGGAAACGTTCCGACACGGCGGCGTCCCGGAACGCGGGCTCGAGCGCGGCGAGCTTCTCGGCCGAGGTTCCCGGGCGGATCGTCTCGTCCTCGGTGACGGTGCCCTCGGGCGTGGTGACGGGCACGATCTCCCGGTCGAACGCCCCGGACGCGCGCATCTCAGCCGCGCGCGCGTGCGAGCGTGCCGAGTACTCGTCGAGTTCGGCGCGGTCGAGTTTCCACCGTGCGGCGACGAGTTCCGCGGCCACGCCCTGCGAGACGAGCCCCGGGCGGTACCGCCGGCGCACCCCCTCGCCGAACGGATCGGCGTCGAGCCGGGCCGAGCCCATCCGCACGCGGCTCATCGACTCGACACCCCCGGCGACGGCGATGTCGTAGGAGCCGGCCATGACCGCCTGGGCGGCGAAGTGCACCGCCTGCTGGCCGGAACCGCACTTGCGGTCGATCGTCGTGGACGGCACGTGTTCGGGCAGGCCCGCCGCGAGCCACGCCATCCGGCCGGGGGTTGCCGACTGTTCGCCGACCTGCGACACGCAGCCGATGAGCACGTCGTCGACGGTGGCCGGATCGACGCCGGTGCTCTCGAGCAGGCCGGTCAGGGTCTGTCCCAGCAGGTCGACGGGATGCACGCTCGACAGGGCACCGCCCGGTTTTCCCTTGCCCATCGGGGTGCGTACCGCGTCGACGATGACGGCGTCGCTGATTTCCCGCGCTGGAATCATGGTTAATTACTTATCATGATATGCATGTCTAGGTCCATGCTCGCGTGCGGCGCCGGGGCCTGAAGGGCGCCACCGACACCCCCATTCTCGCCGCATCATCCGGCCGCCTGTTGACAACCGTGGTGGATAAACCAGGATAATGATTACAACCAAGGAGGTCGCTGATGACCGATGACATCCGGGAGATCCGGCAGCTCGCCGCGCAGGTGGCCGCCGAGGTCTACGCCCCGATGGCCGCCGAGCTGGACGCCGAGCGCAGGCCCCTTCCGGTCGAGGAGCGCAGGCGCCTCGGCGAGCTGGGCTTTCTGGGGATCGCGCTGCCCGAGGAGTTCGGCGGATCCGGAGCCCCGATCGCCCACGCGCTGGCCGTCATCGAGGAGCTCGGCAAGGTGTGCAGGCCCGCCGCGTTCCAAGTGTTCGAGTCCAACACCGGGCCCGCGCAGGTGATCAACCACCTCGGCACCGACGAGCAGCGCAGGCGCTGGCTCCCGGACATCGTCGCCGGGGAGCGGACGATGGCGGTCGCGATCTCCGAACCCGACGCGGGCTCGGCGGCCACCGACATGCGCACCGCCGCGAAACCCGTCGACGACACCTACGTCATCAACGGCACCAAACGGTGGATCTCCAACGGCGGAGAGGCCGACCTGTACCTGGTCTACACCCGGCTGTCCGACGCGCCCGGTTCGAAGGGCATCGGCGCGATCGTGGTGGAGAAGGGGACTCCGGGCCTGAGCTTCGGCCCGCAGGAGAAACTCATGGGCTTCCGCGGGATCCCGTCCGCCGACGTGATCCTCGAGGACGTGGTGGCGCCGGCCGCCGACGTCGTCGTGCCTGCCGGCGGCTTCGGCAAGCTGTTCGGGGTCTTCTCGATCGAACGGCTCGGCAACTCCACGATGAGTCTCGCCGTCGCGCAGGCCGCCCTCGATCGCACGATCGCCTACGTGCAGGAGCGCGAGCAGTTCGGCAAACCGCTCGTGGAGTTCCAGAGCGTCCAGACCGTGCTGGCCGACATGGTGTTGCAGGTCGAAGGTGCACGTGCGCTGCTGGAGAAGGCCGCCGACACCGCGCGCGCCGGACTGCCCGACCCGTTGCGGGTCTCGCTCGCCAAGTGCACGGCCAACGAGATGGCCAAGCGCGTCACCGATCTGGGCATGCAGTTGCACGGCGGCAACGGCTACACCGAGGAGTACGGCCTCGAACGGCTGCATCGGGACGCGCACGGCTGGGCGATCGCGGGCGGAACCCCCGCCATGCAGCGCACCCGCATCGTGTCGGAACTGCTCGGCCGCCGATTCGACCAGCGCCGCTGACCGAACCTCCGATCCGGACCGAAAGGCGAGATGGTGGCACCAGAGCAGTTGTTCGACCTGTCCGAGGGGCATCGCACGATCCAGCAGGCCGCGCGGGACGTCGCCGCGGCGGTCGAGCCGTTCGCGGCCGAGGCCGACGAATGTCCCGACGTGCACGAACGAACCGCGGCGCTGCTCCGGGAATCCGGACTGGCCCGCCAGGTCGTGCCCGCCGACTACGGCGGCGCCGCCGACACGCTCGACCCGCTGGCCATCGCGGTCGTGCGGGAGGCGTTGATGTACAGCTCGGCGCATCTGGACTCGCTGTTCGGTATGCAGGGCGTCGGCAGCTACTCGCTCACCGTCGGCGGGTCCGCCGAGCTCAAACGCGCCTGGCTGCCCCGCGTCGCGGCGTTGGAGGCGATCGCGGGCCTCGCGCTCACCGAACCGGACGTCGGCTCCGACCTGCGTGCCATCACGACGACGATCGAGCGCCGCGGCGGTGAACTCGTCGTCCGCGGGCGCAAGTCGTTCATCACCAACGGCGGCGCCGCGTCGTTCTACTGCGTGCTCGGCAGGGAAGGGGACGGCTACTCGATGGTGCTGGTCCCCGCGACGTCGCCGGGCCTGCGTGCCGAGCGGGGTGCGGACATCATCGCCCCGCACATCCTCGGGGAGCTGGCCTTCGACGACGTCGTCGTGCCCGAGGCGAACCGGCTGGGTGAACCGGGCAAGGCATTCTCGCTGATGTTGCAGACCCTCGCGGTGTTCCGCGTGACCGTCGCCGGATCCGGGGTGGGACTCGGCCAGGCCGCGCTCGACGAGGCGACCCGGCACGCCACGACCCGGACCCAGTTCGGCAGGCCGTTGCTCGAACTCGGTGCGGTGGGGCAGAACCTGGCGTCCTCGTGGGCCGACGTCGAGAGCGCGCGGGCGATGACGTACCGCGCCGCATCGCTCGCCCGTACCGACCCGCTGTCGCATTTGGACTACTCGTCGATCGCGAAGGTCGTCGCCACCGAGGCGGCAGGGCGCGCGGCCGACCGCGCGGTGCAGAGCATGGGCCGGTTCGGGCTCGTGCGGGGTTCGAAGATCGAGCGGCTGTACCGCAACGCGCGGCCCCTGCGGGTGTACGAGGGTGCGACCGAGGTGCTGCTCGACTCGCTGGCCAGGCGGCTGGGCAAGAAGGCCGCGGTCGACCCGGCAGGGAAGAAGGTGTCCTGAATGGACCTCGGACTCGACGGAACCGTCGTGCTCGTCACCGGTGCCAGCCGCGGTCTCGGTGCCGCCATGGCGACGACGCTGGCCGCCGAGGGCGCCACGGTCGTCGCCGCCGCACGCAGCAAGGACTCCCTCGCGGAGGTCGCCGCGCGCGGCGAAGGGCGGATCACCACCGAGGCCGTCGACATGCGCGACGAGGAGGCCGTCACGGCGCTCGTCGAGCACGTCGTGGCCCGGCACGGCCACATCGACGCCCTGGTGAACAACGCCGGCATCGCTCCGGCGGGCAGGTTCGCCGATCAGGACCCCGCGGTGTGGAAGGAGACCATGGCGGTCAACGTGCTCGCCCCGATGCTGCTCGCCCAGGCCGCGGGCAGGCACATGATCGCGCAGGGGAGCGGCCGCATCGTCAACGTCGCGTCCACGACCGGCGTGCGCGGGAAACCGCACCTCGTGGGGTACTCGACCTCCAAGGGCGCCGTCGTCCGGATGACCGAGGCGCTCGCCGCGGAATGGGCGGGCAAGGGCGTGCAGGTGAACTGCATCGCACCCGGCGCGTTCGCGACCGACGCCCAGAGCGCCGTCCTGGAATCGCCGGAACTGCTCGCGCGCCGGGTCAAGAAGATCCCCTCGGGACGGATGGCCGACGCCGAGGAACTCATGCCGCTCGTCTGCCTGCTCGTCTCGGCGCGGTCGCCGTTCACCACCGGTGCGGTGTTCGTGGTCGACGGCGGCGAATCCGGAAAGTTGTGACCGACATGATCATCGACGCCCACACCCACGTCTGGCCCGACAAGATCGCCGCCGCGGCGCTCGCCGGTAACCGGCTGCCCGGACTGACCCCGCGCGGGGACGGCACCGTCGGCGGGCTGACCGCCACGATGGCGGGCACCGGCGTCGACATGAGCTGCTGCCTCGGTATCGCCGCCGAGGCGCGGCACGTCGACTCGGTCAACCGGTTCGTTGCGGGCACCGCCAGCGACCGGCACGTCCCCGTCGGCACGGTGCACGTGGACCTGCCGGTGGAAGAGAACCTGGCGAGCCTGCACCGGCACGGCCTGCGCGCCGTGAAGATCCACCCGCTGTTCCAGAACTACGCGCTCGACGACCCGCGGCTGTGGGCGATCCTCGAGGCGTTCGGCTCGGACATCGCGGTGATCACCCACGTCGGTGCGGGCAGCGCCGACGCCCGCACCAACAGCCTGTCCAGCCCGCGCATGATCGCCGACATCGCGCGCCAGTTCCCCGATCTGCGGCTGATGGCCTGCCACTTCGGCGGCTACAAGATCCTCGACGACGCCGAGGAGATGCTCTCCGGCGCCGACGTGGTCCTCGAGACGTCGTGGCCGCCGGGGCTGAACACCTTGCGCCCCGAGCGGGTGCGCAGGCTCATCCGCAACCACGGTGCGGAACGGATCGTGTTCGGCTCCGATTGGCCGATGGCCGACCCCGCGGCCGAGATCGCGGCGATCGACGCGCTGGGGCTGACCGACGGCGAGACGAAATCGGTGCTGGGCGGGACGCTGGCGCGCGTGCTGGGAATCGCCTCGCCGTGGGCGTGAGACTGCGCGTGCGGAGCGTGCCGGGCACCACCCGCGCCGACCCGGACGGCGATTCGAAGGGCGAGTCAGACCGTGCCGAGATGGGTCCAGGTGATCGGCGCGGCCAGCACGTCGGGGAACTTGCGCTCGGCGTACTTGACGTATTCCTCGATGTGGTGGGCCATGGCCTCCGCCGAGGCCTGCGGATCCCGGGTCGCGATCGCCTGGTAGATCCGCAGATGCGCCTTGTGCACGGCGGTGCGGCGCACCTGCGGGTAGTCGATGCCGATGGCTGACCCGTCGAGGATGCCCAGCAGCGCGTCCACGAGGTAACCGAACATGGCGTTGCCGCTGCCGTGGGCGATGATGTCGTGGAACCGCTTGTTCTCGGCGAGGAACACGTGCTGGTCGTCCAGCCCGTCGTGCATCGCCTCGACGCTCGATGCGAGCTGCGCCAACGCCGTGTCGTCGATCCGCTCCGCCGCCAGCCGCGCCATCATCGGTTCCAGTCCGGTGCGCGCCTCGGCGATGGTACGGAAGGGGGCGTTCTCGAACTGCAGCAGCAACGTCAGCGCCGTCGCCAGGCTCGAGGCGTCGGGCTGTTCGACGACCGGCCCGCCGCCCGGGCCGGGACGCAGCGAGATCACGCCCTGCAGTTCGAGGAAGCGCAGCGACTCCCGCAGCGTGCCCCTGCCGACGGCGTACTCGTCGAGCATGACCCGTTCCGGCGGAAGCCGTTCCCCGACGGTGTTTCCGCGTTCGTGGATGTCGGCCACGATGCGCTGCGCGACGAGCATCGCCGTCTTCCGCGGGCGAAGCGGAGGCTGGACCATCACGCCGCCCCGGTCTCCGGCACGGTGTCCGAGGTTCCCGACGCTGCCGCAGTCCCCGCAGTCCCCGCAGACCCCGCAGTCCCCGGATTCCCCGCTGTGTCCGCGGTTGCCGGAGCTGCCGCGTTCCCTGGGGCGCCGTTGTTGGTGGGGCCGATGACGCCGATGACGCCGTCGGCGGCGAGGGCGGTGAGCTCGGCGGCGGGCAGGCCGAGCTCGCCCGCGAGGACGTCCCCGGTGTGCTCGCCGACGGTGGGGACACCGTCGTAGACCGGGCGCGGGCAGTCGCTGACGTGCAGGACCGGGCCCGGCATCAGTGCGGGTCCGAGCGCGCTTCCGGCGAGGTCGACGAGTGTGCGCTGCAGGAAGTGCGGATCGCGGGCGATGTCGCTGGCGTCGTTGACCGCGGCGGAGACGACCTCGTACTCGTCGAGCACGGCGAGGATCTCGTCGCGCGGTCTGCTGCCCACCCATCCGCGCACGATCTCCTGGAGTGCCTCGTTGTTGGCCATCCGCGCCGTGTTGGTGGCGTAGCGTTCGTCGGTCTTCAGTTCGGGCATCCCCATCGCGTCGAACAGCCGCATCGCGATGGCCTGGTTCGATCCGGCGATGGACAGCCACCCTCCGTCGGACGCCTGATAGATGCCGCGTGGGGAGGCCGCGCCCGAGCTGTTGCCGTGGCGCTGCATGATCGTGCCCGACGAGGTGTAGTTCAGCACCGCGTCGCCGAGGATGAACATGAGCGGTTCGTACAGCGCGACGTCGACCTCGGAGCCGTGGCCGGACAGCTCGCGGCGGTACAGCGCCATGGCCGTGCCGAACGCCGCGGAGATGCCGGCGATGGAGTCGGCGAAGCCGAACGGGGGAGCGGTCGGCGGGGTGTCCGGCCAGCCGTTGAGGAAGGCGTAGCCGCTGGCGGTCTCGGCGACCGTGCCGAATCCGGGCCGGGTGCGGTACGGCCCGGTCTGGCCGAAACCGCTGACCCGCGTCATCACCAGGCGCGGGTTGCGGGCGGACAGCGCGGCGTAGCCCATGCCCCAGTCCTCGAGCCTGCCCGGCCGGAAGTTCTCGATGAGCACGTCGGCCTCGTCGATCAGCCGCGTGACGACGTCCCGCCCCCGTGGCGTGCGCAGGTCGATGCCCACCGACCGTTTACCGGAGTTCAGCCGCGCGAAGCCGATCGCCGTGCCGTTGTGGGAGGGCTGCCACTGGCGGGCGAAGTCGCCCGCGGTGGGATCCTCGACCTTGACGACGTCGGCCCCGAAGTCGCGGAGCATGCGCCCCGCCGTCGGTGCCGCGTACATCGATCCGAGCTCGATCACCCGTACACCGGTCAGCGGCTGCGCGCCGGAGGGGACGGTGTCAGTCGCCATGTCGTCTCCTCTATGCGAATGGTGATGATAGATTAACACAACGATACGCGGTTCACGGCGCCGTCTGTCCAGTGTTCCCTGTCAGGTTCACCTGTAAGCCATGCGGCGTCCAGGGTTTCGCTGCAACTGTCGGGATGATGAACATGGTTATGGCGGGTGGTCGATACCGCACTGTGTTGTACGGCCGTCCCGCTTCCGGGTTAGGCTGCGTGTGCAGCCGTATGCGCACCGCCCGTGCTGGTCGAACATGGAGCAAGGGGGAGCCCGGACCGTGGCCCGAACACCCGCTTCACGGTCCGTGGTCGCCGTCCTCGCCACGTCGGGCATCGCGGTCTCGCTCATGCAGACGCTCGCGGTGCCGCTGCTGCCCGAGTTCCCGCGGCTGCTGGACACGACACCGTCCACCGCTGCGTGGCTGATCACCGTCACCCTGCTCACCGGCGCGGTGTGCGCACCGGTCCTCGGCAGGCTGGGCGACATGTACGGCAAGCGGCGCATGCTGCTCGTCGCGCTCGCGTCGATGACGGTCGGCAGCGCCGTGGGCGCGATGTCGAGCGAGGTCGCACTCGTGCTGGTGGCCCGCGGGCTGCAGGGTGTCGCGATCGGGGTCATCCCGCTCGGCATCAGCATCATGCGCGATGAACTGCCACCCGAACGCGTCGGCACGGGGATCGCGGTGATGAGCTCGACGCTCGGTGCCGGTGGTGCGGTCGGACTGCCGCTGACCGGATTCGTCGCCGAGCAGGCCGATTGGCACTGGCTGTTCTGGGGCTCGGCGCTGTTCGGGTTGGTGCAGATGGTGCTGGTGGTCCTGCTCGTGCCGGAATCGCCGGTGCGCAGCGGTGGCCGGTTCGACGCGGGTGGAGCCGCGGGCCTGTCGGCGGGGCTGCTGTGTCTGCTGCTGCCGGTGTCGCGCGGCAGCGAATGGGGGTGGGGCAGTCCGCTGGTGCTGGGCCTGCTCGCCGCCTCCGTGGTGATCTTCGTGGGATGGGGCTGGTACGAGCTGCGCGGGCCCTCCGCGCCGCTGGTGGACCTGCGGGTGTCGGCGCGGCCGGCCGTGCTGCTGACCAACGTGGCCTCGGTGCTGATCGGCGTGGCGATGTTCGCGGGGTTCATGGTGAGTGCCCAGATGCTGCAGGCGCCCGCCTCCACCGGATACGGCTTCGACCTCTCGTTGATGGAGAGCGGTCTCGCCCTGCTGCCCGTCGGTGGGGCCATGGTGGTGTTCTCCCCGCTGTCGGCCGTGATCTCGCGGCGGTGGGGACCGCGGGTGACGGTCATGGTCGGCACGAGCGTCCTCGCGGCGGGCAACTTCGCCCGGTCCGTCGTGCACGATCCGCTGGTCGCGGCGATCGCTGCCGTCACGGCGACCGCGATCGGTGCCGCGCTGGCCTACGGCGCCGTGCCCGCGCTGATCATGCGCGCGGTGCCGCAGTCGGAGACCGCGGCGGCGAACAGTCTCAACGCCCTGTGCCGCTCGATCGGCACGTCCAGCTGCAGCGCCGTCGTCGCGACCGTCACGGCCGGCATCGTGGTGCGGATCGACGGCACGGTGCTGCCCGGCATCGACGCCTACACGGTGATCTTCCTGATCGCCGGAGGGGCGGGCGCGCTCGCGTGCGTGATCGCCGCGATCACCCCGGCGCCCCGGGCCGCGCGCGAGTCCGACGCGTCCGCCGACGGCAGGCCTGCCTCGCCCGCCACCTGTGCGGCGCCCGGGCGGCGCTGATCGTCGTTCGTGCTCGGCCCTGACCCGTGACCTCTCGTGCTCGATCCCCGTGCTTGACCCTCCGGTGGCACACTGTCACGCTAGAACATGTTTCACCGGACCTGCGAGGACGCCGGCAGGTGGAGCGTGGCCGGGAGGCAGCATGGGTGCTGAAGTCGTCGTCGAGGGCCTGTCGAAGTCGTTCGGGAGACAGCCGATCTGGCGGGACGTGACCCTGACCCTTCCGCCCGGTGAGGTGTCGGTGCTCCTGGGGCCGTCAGGTACCGGTAAGTCGGTGTTCCTGAAGTCGATGATCGGCCTGCTCAAACCGGACAAGGGGTCGTGCACGGTCGACGGCACCGACATCGTGCGGTGCTCCGAGCGCAGGCTCTACGACACGCGCAAGCTCTTCGGGGTGCTGTTCCAGGACGGCGCGCTGTTCGGGTCGATGAACCTGTACGACAACGTGGCGTTCCCGCTGCGCGAGCACACGAAGAAGTCAGAGACCGAGGTCCGAGGGATCGTGCTCGAGAAGCTCGACATGACGGGTCTTTCGGGTGCCGAGGACAAGCTCCCCGGGGAGATCTCCGGCGGTATGCGTAAGCGTGCGGGGTTGGCTCGTGCTCTGGTGCTGGATCCGGAGATCATCCTGTGCGACGAGCCGGACTCCGGTCTCGACCCGGTGCGCACGGCCTACATCTCACAGCTGTTGGTGGATTTGAACGCGCAGATCGACGCGACGATCCTCATCGTCACGCACAACATCAACGTGGCGCGCACGGTGCCGGACAACATCGGCATGCTGTTCCGCAAGGAGCTGGTGATGTTCGGCCCGCGCGAGGTGCTGCTGACCTCGGACGAGCCGGTTGTCGAGCAGTTCCTCAACGGCCGGGTCCGCGGGCCGATCGGCATGAGCGAGGAGAAGGACTCGGCGCAGATGGCGCTCGAGGAGGCGCGCGCCGCCGCCGGCCACCACGACGGGTCCGTCGACGACGTGCGGGGCGTCGTGCCCCAGCTGCAGCCCACCCCCGGGTTGCCGGAACGCCGGGGCGTGCGGCGCCGCAAGGACCGGGTGATGTCGATCCTGCACACGCTGCCGCCCGAGGCCCGGCGCGGCATCACCGACTCGCTGACCGACGAGGACCGGCTCCGCTACGGACTGGGCGGGCACGCCGATGTGGGAGCCGGCCCGGCCGATCCGGCAGCCCCGACCGCCCCGAGCAACGGCCGGGCCGCGGGCATCGACGCGCTGGCACCACCGCGTTGACGGCGGGCCACCGGTGCGCGGGCCCGCACGCCGGGGCCCGTGGCCGTCCACGGGATACTGGACCCGTGCAGACCGGTGAGACTCCCGCGGCGCCCGCGATCCGCTTCCGAGGAAGGGCGATGCGCCGGGACCGGCCGCTGGTGATGGCGATCGTCAACCGCACGCCCGATTCGTTCTACGATCGCGGCGCCACCTACGGCACCGAGGAGGCCCTCGAAGCCGCCGAGCGCGCCGTCGCCGAGGGGGCCGACATCATCGATGTGGGCGGGGTGAAGGCGGGTCCGGGCACGGACGTCGACGTGGCGGAGGAGACCCGCCGGGTGGTGCCGTTCGTCGCCGAGTTGCGGTCCCGGTTCCCCGACATCGCGATCAGTGTCGACACGTGGCGGCACGAGGTCGGCAGACGCGCCTGCGAGGAGGGTGCGGACCTGCTCAACGACACGTGGGCGGGATCCGACCCCGAGCTCGCCGTGGTCGCGGCGGAGTTCGGCGCCGGGTACGTCTGCTCGCACACGGGCGGGGCCGTGCCGCGCACGCGTCCGCACCGGGTGCGTTATCCGGACGTCGTGGCCGACGTGATCGCCGAAGTGACCGGCAGGGCACGGCAGCTGCAGGACCTCGGGGTGCCTGCCGAGGGACTGCTCGTCGACCCGACGCACGACTTCGGCAAGAACACGTGGCACTCGCTCGCGCTGACCCGCGACCTGGGCCGGCTGGTCGACACCGGCTGGCCCGTGCTGGTGGCGCTGTCCAACAAGGACTTCGTCGGGGAGGCCCTCGACCTGCCCGTCGACCGCAGGCTCCACGGCACCCTGGCCGCGACCGCGGTGTGCGCGTGGCAGGGTGCGGCCGTGTTCCGCGCCCACAACGTCGCCGAGACGTGCCAGGCGCTCGATATGGTGGCGGTGATCAAGGGGGACAAGCCCCCCGCACACGTGATTCGCGGACTCGTGTGATCATCTCGCGATGACGCGGCGAGCGCCGCGAGGTACGGTGTCGGGTACGCCGACGAGTCGAGTGGGAGGCCGCCCATGGGTGTGAGCGATTGGATCCGGTCGTGGCCGGTCTATCGCCAGCTCACCGGGGCCGACCGGCTCGGGAGGGGAGACGCCGCGGCGTCCCCGCGCTCGCGCGAGCGGCAGCCCCGGACCGTCGAGGCCGACCACGTCGCCAGTTCCGTCTGCCCGTACTGCGCCGTCGGCTGCTCCCAGAAGGTCTACGTCGGCAAGGACGAGACGGCCGAACACGGTGAGCGCGTCCTGCAGATCGAGGGCAACCCGGACAGTCCGGTCTCCCGCGGCAGGCTGTGCCCGAAGGGTTCGGCGAGCAAGCAGCTCGTCACCGGCGAGCACCGCGAGGACCGGGTGCTGTACCGGCCCGCCTACGGCACCGAGTGGCAGGAGCTCGATCTCGAGACGGCGATGGACATGGTCGCCGACCGGGTGCTCGAGGCCCGTCGCAAGGGATGGCAGGAGACCGACGCCGAGGGCCGCAAGCTACGGCGCACGCAGGGGATCGCCAGCCTCGGCGGCGCGACGCTCGACAACGAAGAGAACTATCTGATCAAGAAGCTCTTCACCGCGCTCGGCGCGATCCAGATCGAGAACCAGGCGCGTATTTGACACTCCGCCACGGTTCCCGGTCTGGGAGCCTCCTTCGGTCGCGGTGGCGCGACGGACTATCAGCAGGACCTGGCCAACGCCGACTGCATCGTCATCATGGGCTCGAACATGGCCGAGGCCCATCCGGTGGGATTCCAGTGGGTCATGGAGGCCAAGGCGCGTGGCGCCAAGGTCATCCACATCGACCCGCGGTTCACCAGGACGAGCGCGCTCGCGGACAAGCACGTCCCGCTGCGCGCGGGCTCGGACATCGCGTTCCTCGGCGGGGTGATCAACTACATCCTGTCCAACGACCTGGACTTCCGGGAGTACGTGCGGGCCTACACCAACGCGAGTTTCCTCATCCATGAGGATTTCGCCGACACCGAGGACCTCGACGGTCTCTTCTCGGGTTACGACCCGGAGCAGGGCACCTACGACACCTCGACGTGGCAGTACGAGAACGGTGCCCCGGAGAACGCGGTCGAGGGACACCGGCACCGGGAGGAGTCCGCGGGCGAGCAGCACGGCTCGGGCGGGCCGAAGCTGGAGAGCGGCACCGGCATCGCGACCGACGAGACCCTCGAGCACCCGCGGTGTGTGTTCCAGATCCTCAAGCGGCACTTCGCGCGCTACACGCCGGAGATGGTGGAACGCATCTGCGGTGTGTCGGCCGAGGACTTCCTCGAGGTCTGTCGCGCGTGGACGGAGGCCTCGGGCCGGGAGCGGACGGCGTCGCTGGTCTACAGCGTCGGCTGGACGCAGCACTCGATGGGTGCGCAGTACATCCGGGCCGGTGCGATCATCCAGCTGCTGCTGGGCAACATCGGCAGGCCGGGCGGTGGTGTGCTCGCGCTGCGCGGGCACGCGAGCATCCAGGGCTCGACCGACATCCCGACGCTGTACAACCTGCTTCCCGGCTACCTGCCGATGCCCGATGCGCAGCACGCCGACAAGCACGACTACGTCGAGTCGATCCGTGGCACGCACCAGAAGGGCTTCTGGCACAACGCCGACGACTACCTGGTGTCCCTGCTGAAGGAGTACTGGGGCGAGGCGGCGACGGCCGAGAACGACTACTGCTTCGACCACCTGCCGCGCATCGACGGCGACCACGGCACCTACCGCACCGTCATGGACATGATCGACGGCAAGGTGTTCGGGTACTTCCTGCTCGGGCAGAACCCGGCCGTCGGCTCGGCGCACGGCAGGCTCCAGCGCCTCGGCATGGCCAATCTGGACTGGCTCGTCGTCCGCGACCTGACCATGATCGAGAGTGCCGAGTTCTGGCGGAACGCGCCCGAGATCGAGACTGGCGAGATCGTGCCCGAGCAGTGTCGCACCGAGGTGTTCTTCTTCCCCGCCGCGTCCCACGTGGAGAAGGAGGGCACGTTCACGCAGACCCAGCGCATGCTGCAGTGGCGTGATCGGGCGCTCGAACCGACCGGTGACCGGCGTTCCGAACTGTGGTTCACCTACCACCTCGGGCGCCTCGTGCGCAGGAAGCTGGCGGACTCGACCGACGAACGTGACCGTCCGCTGCTCGACCTGGCGTGGGACTACGCGACCGAGGGTGAAGGGGAGTTCGCCGAGCCGTCGGCCGACGACGTGCTGCGCCGGATCAACGGCGTCGACCTCAGCACCGGCGAGCCGGTGAACAGCTACCTGGAACTGAAGTCGGACGGCAGCACGGCCGCGGGATGCTGGATCTACAGCGGCGTCTACGCCGACGGCGTCAACCAGGCACGCCGCCGCACCTCGCGGGACGAGCAGGACGAGGTCGCCCTCGAATGGGGCTGGGCGTGGCCCGCCAACCGGCGGGTGCTCTACAACCGCGCCTCCGCCGACCCGCAGGGCAGGCCGTGGAGCGAACGCAAGAAGCTGGTGTGGTGGGACGCCGAACGCGGGGAGTGGACCGGGCACGACGTGCCGGACTTCCCGAGGACGACGCCGCCGGACCACCAGCCCGAACTGGGCCAGGCCGGCCCGGACGCACTCGCCGGCGACGACCCGTTCATCATGCAGGCCGACGGCAAGGCGTGGCTGTTCGCGCCGAGCGGCGTGGTCGACGGGCCGTTGCCGACGCACTACGAGCCGCACGAGTCGCCCATGCGCAACCTGCTCTACGGCCAGCAGGGCAGCCCGGTGCGCAAGGTGTACGGACGGCCGGACAACCCGTCGAACCCGGCTCCGCCGGAAGCCGGCGGCGAGGTGTTCCCGTTCGTGTTCACCGCCGCGCGGCTCACCGAGCACCACACGGCGGGCGGCATGAGCAGGCAGCTGGCCTACCTGTCGGAGCTGCAGCCGTCGCTGTTCGTCGAGGTGTCGCCGCAACTGGCCGTCGAGCGGGGGCTGGAGCACCTCGGCTGGGCCCACGTGGTGACCAGCAGGGCCGCGGTCGACGCCCGCGTGCTCGTCACCGAGCGGATGCGCCCGCTGCGGCTCGAGGGCCGGGTGGTGCACCAGGTGTGGATGCCGTACCACTGGGGTCCGAGCGGCAAGGTCGACGGGGACATCGTCAACGACCTGCTCGGTGTGGTGCTGGATCCGAACACGCTGATCCAGGAGAGCAAGGTGGCCACGTGCGACATCCGCCCCGGCCGCAGGCCGCGGGGCCGGGAGCTGCTGGCCTATCTGGACGACTATCGCAGGCGTGCGGGCGTCACCGTCGACACCGGAACCCACGTGCTGACCACGGCCGCCGAGTCCTCGGCCAGCCGTACGGACGATCGGGAGGAGGACGCATGACCGTCTCGCGCGAGAGCTTCTACGGCCCGCTCGACGACGTCTCCGGCGACGCCGGCTACACCGAGCACCCGGAGCGGGTGGGGTTCTTCACCGACACGTCGGTGTGCATCGGGTGCAAGGCCTGCGAGGTGGCGTGCAAGGAGTGGAACCTCATCCCGGACGACGGGTTCGACCTGCTCGGCATGTCGTTCGACAACACGGGCGAGCTGAGCGCCAACTCGTGGCGGCACGTGGCGTTCATCGAACAGCCGGCCCCGGAGCGCCGTACGGACGAGGCCACCGCGGTCGACCTGGGGTTGCCGTCGTTCGACCTTCCCGGCGCGAAGACGGGGGAGGAGACCAGGACCGACTTCCGGTGGCTGATGAGCTCCGACGTGTGCAAGCACTGCACCCACGCCGGATGTCTGGACGTGTGTCCCACGGGAGCGCTGTTTCGCACCGAGTTCGGCACGGTGGTGGTGCAGGACGACATCTGCAACGGCTGCGGCTACTGCGTCTCCGGCTGCCCGTACGGCGTGATCGACCGCCGCGAGGGCGACGGCAGGGCGTGGAAGTGCACGATGTGCTACGACCGCCTCCGCGACGGCCTCGAACCGGCGTGTGCCAAGGCGTGCCCGACCGACTCGATCCAGTTCGGACCGCTCGACGAGTTGCGCGAACGCGCCCGGCAGCGCGTCGAGACGCTGCACGAGCGCGGCGTCACCGAGGCCCGGTTGTACGGCGAGGACCCGAACGACGGGGTCGGCGGCGATGGTGCCTTCTTCCTCCTGCTCGACGAGCCGGAGGTCTACGGCCTGCCGCCGGACCCGGTCGTGCCCACGCGCGATGCAGGATCGATGTGGACCCGTGCGGGCATGGCCGCCGCCGCGTTCGCCGCGGCCGCCGTGTCCGTCTTCTTCGGACGGAGCGGTCGATGAGCCGGGCGTTGAACCGGGTGGCCGGTGGCGACGGGACGAAGGAGGAGCGGGCCGTCCCGAAGGCCTCGTTCCGGTCGTACTACGGCAGGCCGGTGCTGAAACAGCCGGTCTGGGAGTGGCTCGTGCCGGCGTACCTGTTCGCGGGCGGACTGTCGGCCGCGTGTGCCGAGCTGGCGGCTGGTGCCGACCTCACCCGGCGGCCGCGGCTGCGGAAGGTGACGCGGGTGGGCGCGCTGGGTGGCCTCGGCGCGAGCATGTACTTCCTCATCGCCGACCTCGGCAGGCCCGAACGCTTCCATCACATGCTTCGCGTGGCCAAGCCCAGTTCGCCGATGAGCGTGGGCACGTGGATCCTCGTCGCCTACGGGCCGGGCGTCGGCGTGTCCGCGGTCGCCGAACTCATGCCGAAGCGGCTGCGGCGCACGATGCTGGGCAAACTCGTCGGGAAGCTGGCGCGGCCGGCCGGACTGTCGTCGGCCGCGGTGGCTCCCGGGGTCGCCTCGTACACCGCGGTGCTGCTGTCCCACACCGCCGTGCCCGCGTGGAACGAGGCGCGCGACTGGCTGCCGTTCGTGTTCACCGGCTCGGCGGCGGCCAGCGGTGGCGGATTCGGCATGGTGTGCGCTCCGGTCGAGGAGGCAGGCCCCGCGCGGCGGCTGGCCGCGGCCGGCGCCGTGACCGAACTGGTGACCTCCCGTCAGCTCGACGAGCGCCTGGGTGTGGTCAGCGAGGCCTATCGCACCGGCCGCGCGCACCGACTGCGGCAGTGGTCGGAGTACCTGACCGCGGGCGGGGCGCTGGGCAGTCTGCTGGCCGGGCGCAGCCGCGGGGTCGCGGTGGCGTCGGGGCTGGCCCTGCTGGCTGGCAGCGCGCTGCAACGGCTCGGGATCTTCGAGGCCGGCGTCGAGTCGACCCGCGATCCGAAGTACGTCGTCGTCCCCCAGCGCCAGCGCGTGGACCGCGGCAACCCCGCGGGAGCCGAATCCGCGCAGTGACCCCGGCCGGCGAGCGACCGGATCGGTTGAACCCCGCCCGTAGTCGAGACTCTTGGTACCGTCAAGCTCATGCGGGCGCACACCGGACGACGCCGGAACGACGAGGCCAGGGCCGCGATCCTCAGCGCCGCCACCGAACTGCTGGCCGAGGGCTCGCCGGTGACGCTCGGGGCGATCGCGGCGCGGGCGCGGATCGGCAAGCAGACGATCTACCGTTGGTGGCCGTCGAAGGGCGCGGTCGTCCTCGAGGCGATCACCGAGAGGGCACGGAGTCTCGCGCCGACGCCGTCGACGGGATCGCTGGAGGGCGACCTCGAGGCGTTCCTCGCGGCGACGTTCGAGGCGGCAGGCACCCCCGAGTACGCGGCCACCCTGCGGGGCATCGTGTCGGAGGCACTGCGCGACGAGCACGCCTCGGCCGTCCTGGCCGAGTTCACTGCGGACCGCAGGGAACAGCTGCACCTGCTCATCGAGCGCTGGCTACCGGACCTCGACCCGGAACTGGACGCCGACCTCGCCGTGGACCAGGTCCACGGCGTGCTGTGGTACCGAATCCTCATCGGTCATGCGCCGGTCGACGCGGCCACCGGCAGGCGACTGGCCGGTGACCTGGCCCGCCAGCTCCGCGGCACACCGCAGCGCTGAGCCGGCCGGCTCGGCGGCCGTCCTCAGCTTGGGCGCTGGCCGAGCGACGGGCCGAGCAGGAACCCGACGAGGTGCTCGGCGTACTCGTCGAGGCGGGCGTGCACCGTGTCGGCGAGATGGTCCGGTGTGGACAGGATGTGCGCGATGACGCCGCCGCACAGGGTGTCGAGCAGCAACGTCACCGAGGTGTCCGGGTCGATGTCGCCCCGGCGGATACCGCGGCGGACCATGGCGCGTGCCGCCTTCACCTGGGCCTGGCGGAGCTGGTCGCACCGGGACGCCAGCCCGGGGATCATCGGCGCCTCGAGCAGCATGCGCAGGGCCGCCTGCCTGCTCGGCCCGGCGTAGAGGTCGAGCAGCTGCCGGGCCAACGCGACCAGGTCACCGCGCAACGAGCCGGTGTCGGCGTCGACGACCGGCGCGACGTGTTCGGCCAGTGCGCTGAGCAGCAGTTGCTGCTTGGTCTGCCACCGCAGGTAGATCGACGCCTTGCCCACGCCTGCCTGCCGCGCCACGGACTCGACGCTGAAACCCGCCCAGCCCGCCTCGCCGAACACCGCGACCGCGGCCAGCGCGATCCGCCGGTCGACCTCCGGATCGCGTGGCCGCCCCGTCTGGGTCTGGGTCTGCGGCTCTGTCTGCGCCTGTGGCTGTGTCTGTTGTGCCTGTCTCTGTTGTGCCTGCGTCGCCTGCCCGGTTCGTGGTTGCATGGCGTCCACCCGCGTTCGTCTCGGCTCCGCGATGCCCCTCAGGCAGTGGCCGTCACCGGTTCTTCCACTGCGGGGTCCGCTTCTGTGCGAAGGCCATGATGCCTTCCGTCGTGTCCTCGGCGACGAGCAGATGGTCCATCACCGACGACGGATGGTTCACCGCCTCCACCGTGTCGGCGATGCCCGCCGTCTCGGCCATGAACCGCAGCGACGCCCGCACCGACGTGGGTGAGCCGGCGAGGATCTCCTCGGCCAGCGCCCTGGCACCCTCCACGGCGGTCCCGGCCTCCACGACGCGGTTCACCAGGCCGTGCCGAGCGGCCTCGTGGGCGTCGATGCGTTTGCCCGTCAGGATCATCTCGTTGGCCAGCATCGGCGGGATCGTCCGGGGCAGGCGGACGAGGCCGCCCGCCGCCGCGATCAGCCCCACCTTCACCTCGCTGAGCGCGAAGCGTGCCGTCTCGTCGGCGACGATCAGGTGGCAGGCCATCGCGATCTCGAGTCCGCCGCCCATGGCGAAGCCGTTGACCGCGGCGATCACCGGTTTCGGGAGATGGGCGCGGTTGGTCAGTCCGGCGAATCCGTTCTTGGGGGTCCACGGCAGGTTGCCGGAGGCGGTGTAGCTGAGGTCGTTGCCCGCGGAGAACGCCTTGTCGCCCGCGCCGGTGAGGATGGCGACCCACAGGTCGGGGTCGGCGAAGTAGGCGTCGAAGATCTCGTCGAGCTCGGCGTTGGCGTCGGGGTGCAGGCTGTTGCGCGCCTCGGGGCGGTTGATGGTCACTTCGAGCACGTGGCCGTCCCGGCGCACCAGCACGTGCTCGTACCCGTCGCGGAGGGCGGGCGCACGGTACGGGTGCAGTTCGGCCATGCGCTCCTCGGTGAGCGTGACGCGGTTGCCGTAGCCGAACGATCGCGCGAACACCCGCGTGCCGACGGGGTCTCCGGTCGCCAGCAGGTCGAGCAGCTCGTCGTCGCCGCGTTCGGCCTTCGCCACGAAGCGGGTGCCGTCGGACTCGAGGCGCCCGACGACCACCCCCGTCCGCGACCCCGACCTGCCGTACAGGACCGTGAACGTCTCGATCGTCGCCCAGCCGTCGGCGTGCCGGGTGTGCCCCGGCGTCTCCGCGGCGTCGAGTTCGGCCTGCACGCGGGCGCTGCCGTCGGCGCGCCACGGTGTCGGTGCGGTCGAGTACACGCCGACGGAGTACTTGCTGAGCATGCCACCGTTGGCACCCACGAGGCCGTACTCGCCGGGCCGCTCGCGCAGCAACGTCACCGCCTCGGCGATCGCGTGCATCGAATAGTTGTTGCCGGCGCCGCCGAAGAACGGCAGCCCTCCGGTGAGCGTCAGGCCGCGGGCGTCGTCCGGGGCCAGCCCGAGACCGTCGCAGAGCGCGAACACGGCGACGGGGAAACAGCTGTAGAGGTCGAACGCGGACACCTCGTCGAGTCCGATGCCGGCGACGTCGAGGGCGTGCCGAACCGCGGCGACGGCGGCGGGGTAGGCCGACAGGTCGGGACGGTCCATGAGGTCGCGCTCGCGGACGTCGGCGTGGCCGTGGAGGAAGACCCACCTCTCGCGCGGCACACCGAGGCGCTGCGCGGCCGCCACCGACATCATCAGCATGGCGGCGCCCTGGTTGACCTTGTCGCGGGAGACGACGTAACGCGGGTAGGGGTCGGCGATCATCCGGTTCGACTCGGTGACCGTCGTCAGCTCGGAGGCCGAGCGCCGGACCGGGGCGGCGGCGAACGGGTTGCGCGCGGCGACCGTGGTGAAGGGCGCGAACAGCTCGCCCATCGCGCGGGCGTACTCCTCACGCGAGGCCTTCAGCCTGGCGCGCCGTGCGTTCTCGAACAGGGCGTACTGGCTCGGCGGATCGGCGAGGCCTGCCGCGAGCAGTTCCTGCGTCATCAGGCCCTGCAGGCCGCGGCCGCGGTCCTCGAGCTGGCCACCGACGTGCTCGGTGAAGTCGGGCTTGTCGTCCGCCGAGGCGAGATGCTGAACCGTGGAGATCGCCTCGGAGCCGAACAGCAACGCCACCTCCGATTCGCCCGCGGCGATCGTGGCGGCGAACTCGTTCACCAGGTGCTGCGGCCCCTGGCCGCCGACCACTTCGAGGATCGCGCGCCCGGGGTCGGCGCCGACGCGGCCCGCGACCGATCGGGGGTAGTTGTCGGAACTGCCCAGCGGGGGAAACGCCCCCGGCATGGAGTGTTCGAACTGGCGGATCCCCGCCACGGTGTCGACGGCGGCCGCCACGGCGGCATCGTCGCCGGCCGCGGTGTCGGCGATCGCGGTGCGGGCGGCGTCCGCGGCCAGCTCGACGGCCGAACGCCTGCGGTAGTCGGCGTCGTCGATGCGCTCGGCGGACTGGCCGACACCCACGAGGACCGGCGTGCGCGGATCGAGCTCCGCGGACGCGTTCCCCGGTTGCCGGGCGGTGCCGGGGCCGGCGTTCGAACTCACGGTCATGACGTGCTCCCTGTGGTCGCGGTGGCGGCGAGACGGACCCTGGCACCCCCGGCGTCCGGCGACGAGGCCCGCTCGTCGCCGGACGCCTGCCCGTGCCAGGTGAGCAGGCCCTGTCGGACGAGATGATCCAGATGTGACTCGGTTTCGGCCAGTGCGCTGATGCGCATGCGGCCGATCTCCGACCACGGCCGCGACCAACTCAGATGGGTGGCGACCTCCCACGGGGTCGGCGTGCCCAGGTCGGCCACGACGTCGAGGAGTTCGCGGCAGCGCCGTTCGTGGTGTTCGGCCAGCAGCCGGGTCCGCTCGCCGAGCCCGCGGAAGCGGTATTCGTGTGCGGGCAGCGCGTCGTGGTCGTCGAACTCGCCGGTGCGCTCGAGCGAGGCGAGGAAATCGGCGAGGGGCGAGCCGGTGCCGCCGGGGTACAGACCGATGTTCGGCGTGATCCTGGGCAGCACGTGATCGCCCGTGAGCAGCAGACGTTCCTCGACGGCCTGCAGGCACAGGTGCCCGGGGGTGTGGCCGGGTGTCCACAGTGCGCGCAGCGTGCGGCCGCGCAGCGGGACCACGTCGCCGTCCTCGAGCAGGACGTCCGGGTCGGCCATGGCGGCCTCGTCGGGGTCGCGCGCGTCGAGCGGGCCGCCGAGGGCGGCGGCCTCGTCGGCGGGCGCCCCGCGGTGCCGCAGCCAGTCGGTGATCGTCTCGTGCGGCCCGACGACGTGCGTCATGCGCTGGGGGAGGGTGTCGCGTTCGGCCGGGTGCATCGCGATCCACGCCCCGGACGTCTCGCGGAGCCGGGCCGACAGCCCGTGGTGGTCCGGGTGGATGTGGGTGGCGAGGATGCCGTGGACGTCGCCGGGCGAGGCGCCCGCCTCGGAGAGTCCGGCCAGCAGCGCCTGCCAGCCCTCCTGCGAATCCCATCCGGGATCGACGACGAGCAGCCCGTCGTCGGAGGCGATCAGGTAGGAGAGCGTGTAGCGCAGGGGATTGTGCGGGATCGGCACGGGAACGGACCACACCCCGGCGTGGACCCGCTCGACCGGCGGAAGGCGGCGTTCGAGCCACGCCTCTCGCTGCGCCGTGCCGAGGACGGTGATGCCCTCCGGCGGCGGTGACCCGTTGGTCGGTCCGGCGTGGTTCGTCGCTCCGGCGTGACTCCGTGACCGGGCGTGGTTCGTCGGCACTGACTCACCGGCTTTCCTAGACGGTTGTCGTCCACAACTGCCGGTCGAAGATATCCCGCGGACGCGCCGCGCTCAACGAGCGATGGATCACGTTCTGCGGCGCGGTGCCTTTCACACGGTGTGGTTCGCGGTGCCGTTCACGGTGTCGTTCACGCTGTCGTTCACGGTGCCCTTCACATGCGGGGTACCGCGTGCGGCCTACCGTGGAAGCGCAGTAGCCGACCGCACGGCCGCAGGGACCCGGCCGACCGATGGTGCCGATGGAGGACACTGGGGGGTATGTCCGCACCCGTGAACGACAGCGCCGACAGGGCCGACCGGCCTGACCGGGACGGCAGGCACGACAGGGACGAGGCGGCCGAGGGCGCCCACCTGGCAAGCGACGTCCCGACCGGCGGCACCGGCTTCGTCGAGCGCAGGCTCCGTCTCGTGGTCGGCTGGGTGCTGACCGTCGGCGGACTGTTCGGCACGGCCGCCGCGTTCGTGCTGACCCTCGAACGGCT
Source organism: Prauserella rugosa (assembly GCF_000719975.1). Lineage (GTDB taxonomy): Bacteria > Actinomycetota > Actinomycetes > Mycobacteriales > Pseudonocardiaceae > Prauserella > Prauserella rugosa. The sequence goes on along the minus strand of NZ_JOIJ01000002.1, from coordinate 362,868 downwards.
CGCGCTGCTCGAGAACCCGGACTACCGGCCGAGCTGCACCCTCGATGCCACCATCTCGTGCACGTCGGTCATGCAGAGCGACCAGGCCGCGGCCTTCGGGTTCCCCAACCCGTTGATCGGTGTGGCCGCGTTCCCCGTGGTGGTCACGGTCGGGGTGGCGCTGCTCGCGGGCGCGCGGTTGCCGCGCTGGTTCTGGCTCGGGATGCAGGCCGGAACCGTGTTCGGGGTCGGCTTCGTGCACTGGCTGATCACGCAGAGCCTGTACGAGATCGGTGCGCTCTGCCCGTACTGCCTCGTCGTGTGGGCCGTGATGATCCCGATCTTCTGGTACACGACCGTGCACAACGTCGCGGCCGGGCATCTGCCCGGTGTCGCACCGCGCGAGGTGCGCCACCACGTGTGGGGACTGGCCCTGTGGCTGGCGCTCGTGGTGTTCCTCGTGGTGCAGCGGTTCTGGACGTACTTCTCCGACCTGCTGTGACGGCCGAGCAGGACCGCGTCCGGTGGAACGGGCGGTACCGGCAGCGGACGCCGTCGTTCACGCCGCATCCGCTCGTGGCCCACGCGGCCGAGGCCGGTCTGCCTCCCGGGCCGGTGCTGGAGCTGGCCTGCGGCCCGTCGGGCAGTGCCCTGACGTTGGCGGCGGGCGGGCGCGCCGTGACCGCCGTGGACGTCTCCGACGTGGCGCTCGAGCAACTGCGGACCGAAGCCGAACGCCGCGGACTCGCCGCGCGCCTCACGTGCGTGCGCGCCGACGCGGGCGCCGCCCTCAGTGCCCACGCGGGGCCGTGGGCGATGGTGCTGGCGACCCTGTTCTGGGACGCCGGCGTGTTCACCGCCGCGGCGGGCGCGGTGGCGCCGGGCGGACTGCTCGCCTGGGAGGCCTTGCGGGCCCCGGACGAGCCGTCTCGCGACGTGCCGCACCCGTACCGCGTTCCGCACGGTCAGCCGGCGCGCCTGCTGCCCGATCGGTTCACCGTCGCGTGGCAGGCGGCGGGGGAGACCACCACCCGGCTGCTCGCCCGCGCGCGGTTCTGAGCACAGACGCCGGGCGGCCACCGAGTGGGGTCAGTCGCGCAGTTTGGTGCGCAGCCTCGCCGCCTCGTCCGCACCGAACCCGTGGGCGTCGAGGTAGGCGTGCACGCCGCCGTGGCGCACGTCGACCTCGCGCAGGAACCGGTCCATCGACTCGGCGCGGGGACGGTGCTCGTCGATGCTCTTGCGCTCGACGTCCTCCCGGTAGGTCTCCGACCCGCGCAGCCGGCGGATGATCGCCTCGATCCGCTGGGCGGTCGCGGCGTAGTCGGCCGCGATGGCCTGCCGGTCGACGCCCGCCACCTCCAGGGCGAAGGCCGTGACCACGCCCGTCCGGTCCTTACCCGCCGCGCAGTGCACCAGCGCGGCGCCCGGGGCCTCGGTCACGGCCCGCAGCGCCCCGACAATGCTGTCCGGGCGGTGCGCGACGTAGCCGAGGTAGTGCGACACCATGCGGCCCAGGTCCGCGTCGGTCTCGGCGTCCCGCGCCCGGTCCCGCGTCAGCAGGGCGTCCCCACCCGCCTCCGGCAGCAGCGAATGGTGCACGTGCCGGACCTGCTCGTAGGCGCGCAGTGGGCCGGGTCCCTCGGACTCGATCTCGTGGGCCGTGCGCAGGTCGACGACCGTGTCGAGGCCGATCGTGTCGACCAGCAGGCCCAGATCGGCCTCGGACAGGTCCTGCAGGTTGTCGGCGCGCAGCAGCCGGCCGCGGGCGGTGGTGCCGCCGTCGGCCGTCGGGATACCGCCGACGTCCCTGATGTTCACCGCACCGTCGAGCTCGAGCCAGAGGATGCGGTCGTGGTTCGCCAGATCCGTCACACCGGCCAGTCTTCCAGAAGACGGGCGGGTTTCTCGAGTTCCCGATCACCGCAGGGCCGCCGACCCGCGCCGTCCGCGCCGCACGCGCCGCGGGAGCGTGCGGGCTCACACCGGCTCGATCGGCAGCGTGCCCTCGTCGCGGTCCGAACGCAGCCGGGTCTTGAGGACCTTGCCGCTCGGGTTGCGTGGCAGTGCGTCGACCACGGCCATCCTGCGGGGCCGCTTGTACCGGGCGAGCCGTTCGGTGCACCACTGTTCGAGCTCGGCGCCGCTGGGCGGATCGGCCGGGTCGCGCGGTGTCAGGACGGCCAGGGGCGTCTCGCCCCACGTCTCGTCGGCCATCCCGATGAGGGCGATCTCGGCGATCTTGGGGTGTCCGGCCAGCACGTCCTCGACCTCGGCGCAGTAGATGTTCTCCCCGCCGGAAATGATCATGTCCTTCTTGCGGTCGACGACGTAGTAGTAGCCGTCCTCGTCCTGGCGCACCAGATCGCCGGAATGGAACCATCCGCCGCGGAAGACCTCGGCCGTCTCGGCGGGCTTGTTCCAGTACTCGGTCATCACCATGGGGCTGCGGTAGACGATCTCGCCGACCTCGCCCTGCGGGACGTCGTTCATGTCCTCGTCGACCACGCGCACCTCGACGTTGAGCATGGGCCTGCCCACCGAGCCGATCTTGCGCAGCGAGTCCTCTCCCTTGAGCAGTGTCGTCACCGGACTGCACTCGGTCTGCCCGAACGCCGTCGACAGCTCGGCCTGCGGGAACTTCTCCATGATCGTGCGCAGCAGCGTCGTCGACGCGGGCGAGGCGCCCCACGAGATGTGCTTGAGCGACGACAGGTCGCGCCGGTCGATGTCGGGCACCGACACGATCGCCTGCCACTGCGCGGGAACCAGGAACACCGAGGAGACCCGTTCGCGCTCGAACGTGTCGAGCACCGCGGCCGGGTCGAACCGGCCCGACGGGGCGAGCACGATCCGCCCGCCCAACAGCAGGGTCGGCAGCAGTCCGGACATGCCGGCGATGTGGAACAGCGGAGCGGCCGCCATCCACACGCGGTCCTCGCTCGTGACGCCGATCGTGGCCATGTTGCTGAACGCGTGCATGACCAGGTTGAAATGGGTCAGCACGGCGCCTTTCGGGCGACCGGTCGTGCCCGAGGTGTACATGATGAACGCCGGCTCGTGCTCGTCGACGGTCAGTTCGTCGAACTCCGGCGAGGCGGCGGCCAGTGCCGTCTCGTAGTCGACCGCACCCGGAACCGCGGCGATGTCCGCGTCCGTTCCGGTGCTCGCGTCGGTGCCGTGGACCAGACAGACCGGAGGGTCGTCGAGCTGCTGCCGGGCCTGGGCGTAGGTCGCGGCCAACGGCGCATGCACCACGGCCGCCGCGGCGCCGCTGTCCTCCAGCACGTAGGCGATCTCCCCGGCCACGAGCCGGAAGTTGACCGGCACACAGATGGCGCCCAGCCGCGTCGCGGCGAAGAACGCCTCCAGCACCTCGAGCGTGTTCAGCCCGAGCACCGCGATCCGATCACGCCTGCCGACCCCGCGGTCGCGCAGCGCGTTGGCGAGCCTGCTGACCCGCCGGTCGAGCTCGCGGTAGGTCCGGGAGGTGCCCTCGAAGACGACGGCGACCTCCTCGCCGATCGTGCGCGCGTGCCGCGCGAGCTGATCGCCCATGGTCATGCCGCGTCCGAGCATGCGGGGGATCTCGGGTGCCGAACGGGGCGCCGGAGTTGCTGCGGATTCTGCGGACCCTGTCGACCCTGCGGATTCTGCGGACGGTGCGGACATCGTTGACCTCGCCATCGTTGTTCCCGCCATCGTTGTTCCCGCCAGATCCCGCCACCGGTGAGCGGACCGTCGGTGACGGAACGGAACCGGTCGACGTCGACCCGTGACGGACGTCATCGTCGCCCGCGGGTGCGACGCCGGTCAAGCTGACGTGTTCATCCCTGTTCGCCGAACAGAATCGTGGTGGCCACCGACGTCCAGCCGCGGATGTGCCGATCCTTCGCGGGATCGCGGGACTCGAACGCGTACGGCAGTGCGGCGCCGCGCATGCTGGTGAACAGCAGTTCGCGCACCTCGTCGTAGCGGGGATGGGCCCGGATCTCCGTGCCCCAGATGCGGTCGGTGACGGCGCGGATGGACTCCCTGAGGCGCCGTTCGGCCGGGCGCAGCGCACTCGCCAACGCGTCGTTCGTGCGCGCCGCCGTCCAGAGCTCGACGGCGGCCCAGAAATGCGGTTCGTGGAACGTCGCCCACAGCAGTTCGATGCAGCGCGCGACGCGTTCGGGCCCGGCCGGTTCGTCCGACAGGGCTGCGGCGACCCGTGCCTCCGTCTGGGCGAGCCGCCGGTTCGCCAGATGCTGGGCCGCGGCGACCAACAGCCCGTCCCTGGACGGGAAGTGGTGCAACAGCCGGCCGCGGGACACCCCGGCCTTGGCCTGGATCGCCAACGTGGAAGCCCCGGAGTAGCCGTGTTCGACCAGGCAGTCCACGGCGGCGTCGAGGATGAGTTCGCGACTGCCCGCACTGCGCTGTTGGCGGGTACGCGGCGCGGAACCCGCTGTGTCCTCCGGACCTGTTGTGCTCTCCGGACGTGCGGCACGGTGGGCCATCTGCGCAGGGTAAGCCCGCGGGCCGGCGAAGAACAGTCGGCATTGACTGCCGGCTGGCGCGCAGGGCAGGCTCACGGGGGACGTCTCGGTTCAAGGAGGAGCCGTTATGTATCCGGGCACTTTCGCCGCCACCCAGCCGGACAAGCCAGCCGTGATCATGGCGGGCTCCGGCGATCGGCTGACCTATGCCGAGCTCGAGGATCACTCGGTCCGGCTCGCGAACGCGTTGCGCGACAAGGGATTCCGTACCGGCGACACCGTGGCGTTGCTCAGCGACAACGCGCTGCGTGCCTACGAGGTGTACTGGGCCGCGGTGCGCTCCGGGCTCTACATCACGGCGGTCAACAGTCACCTCACCGCCGACGAGGTGGCCTACATCGTGGCCGACTCCGGGGCGAGGGCGCTCGTCGTCTCGGCCACCCTCGGCCCGCTCGTCACCGACGTCGCCGAACTCGTGGACGTGCCGGTGAAACTGGCCTACGGCGGTGCGGCGGCCGGATACGACGACTACGACGCCGTGCTGGCGGCTGCTTCCCCCGAACGTCCTTCCGACCAGCCCGCGGGTGCGGACATGCTGTACTCGTCGGGCACCACCGGCAGGCCGAAGGGCATCAAGGTGACCCTGCCCGCCCGGCAGATCGACGAGCCGGGCAACCCGCTGCTGCCGTTGGTGCAGCTGATGTACGGCTTCGACGAGTCCATCGTCTACCTCTCGCCCGCGCCGGTGTACCACGCCGCCCCGCTGCGGTACGGCGCGTGCGTGCACGCCGTCGGCGGAACGCTCGTGATGATGGAGAAGTTCGAGCCGGAAGCGGCACTGCGCGCCATCGAGACCTACGGCGTCACCCACAGCCAGTGGGTTCCGACCATGTTCGTGCGCATGCTCAAGCTGCCCGACGACGTGCGTACGCGCTACGACCTGTCGAGCCACCGCGTGGCGGTGCACGCGGCCGCGCCGTGCCCGGTCGAGGTCAAGCAGGCGATGATCGACTGGTGGGGCCCGATCCTGTACGAGTACTACGCCTCCACCGAGGGCGCCGGCATCACCTTCATCTCCCCGCAGGAGTGGCTCGAGCGTCCGGGATCGGTGGGCAGGGCCGGTCTCGGCATCGTGCGCATCTGTGACGACGAGGGCGCCGAACTGCCTGCGGGGCAGATCGGCACCGTCTACTTCGAACGCGAGGAGGTGTCGTTCACCTACCACAACGAACCGGACAAGACGCGTGCCGCGCAGCATCCGGCCCACCCGAACTGGGCGACCAGCGGCGACGTCGGCTACCTCGACTCGGACGGCTATCTGTTCCTCACCGACCGCAAGGCCTTCATGATCATCTCCGGTGGGGTGAACATCTACCCGCAGGAGGTCGAGGACGTCCTGACACTGCATCCCGCGGTGGCCGACGTCGCGGTGATCGGCGTTCCGGACGAGGAGATGGGCCAGCGGGTGAAGGCCGTGGTCGAGCCGGCGTCCACAGTGGAGGCGGGCCCGGAACTGGCCGACGCGTTGCTGGCCTACGTCCGGGAGCGGATCGCGCACTACAAGGCGCCGCAGAGCGTCGACTTCGTCGACGAACTGCCGCGGACCCCGACCGGGAAGCTCGTCAAGCACAAGCTCGTCGAACGCTACCGCGTCGCGGCGCACTGAGGGGAGGTGGCGATGGACTTCCGGGAACGCGTGCGCACCTGGTTGGCGGAGAACGCGCCACGCGGCGACGAACGGGTGCCCGACGCGAGCGAGAGCGTCCCGAGCGAGGCGCAACTGGCGGCCGCGAAACGGTTCCAGGCCGCGCTCCACGACGCCGGGCTGGCCGGGATCACCTGGCCCGTCGAGTACGGCGGGCAGGGCCTGACGGCGGCCGAGCAGCAGATCTTCCACGAGGAGGCCTCCGGGTACGACCTGCCGACCGGCGTGTTCCTCATCAGCATGGGCATGTGCGGTCCCACGCTTGTCGATCTGGGCACTCACGAGCAGAAGTCCCGCCACCTGCCTCCGTTGTTGCGCGGTGAGGAGATCTGGTGCCAGCTGTTCTCCGAACCCGGCGCGGGTTCGGACGTCGCCGGGGTGCAGACACGGGCGGTCCGCGACGGCGACCACTGGGTGGTGCGGGGGCAGAAGGTCTGGACCTCGGGTGCGCAGTACGCCGACTTCGGTGCCCTGCTCGCCCGCACCGATCCCGGCGCCGTCAAGCACCGTGGCCTGACGATGTTCATCGTCGACATGCACGCGCCCGGCGTCACGGTACGGCCGCTGAAGGACATGACGGGGTCGGCACCGTTCAACGAGGTGTACCTGGACGACGTCCGCCTGCCCGCCGACGCCGTGCTCGGCGAGGTCGACGCGGGCTGGTCGGCCGCCGTGGCGATGCTCGGGCACGAGCGCGTGTCGATCGGCGGTTCGGTGCGCAGACGCTACGACCCGCTGGCGTTCGAGAACCTGGCCGCGCTGGCACGGCGGCGCGGGAGGGCCGACGATCCCGTGGTCCGCGCCGAGTTGGCCGCGCTGTACGCCGGGGAGCGCAAGCTCGCGTTGTTCAATGCCCGGTTGCGACAGCAGAGCGACGCGGGGGTCCCGCCCGGTGCGCGGGGGTCGGTCGCCAAGCTCGCCGGCGCCGAACTGCTGTGGCAGGCCGTCCACGTGGCCGGGCTCGTGGCGGGTGCCAGGACGATCGCGTGGGATCCCGGGGATACCGACGGGGACGCGCTCGCACTGGCGATCAACGCCACGCCGGCCTCGAGTATCGCCGGCGGTACGAACCAGATCCAGCGCGGCATCATCGGCGACCGCGTCCTCGGACTGCCGAAGGAACCGCAGGTCGATCGGGACGTGCCGTTCCGGCAACTGCGCGTCGGCACCCAGGCGGGGTGATCATGCGGCTGATACTCGACGACGAGCAGACCCAGCTGGCCACGAGCGTGCGGGACCTGCTGGGCGATCACTGCACCTCCGCGCGCGTACGGGAGGTCATCACCACCGACGAGGGCATCGATCGTCCGTTGTGGACGAAGCTGGCCGAGCTCGGCGCGGCGGGGCTGGCCGTCGGCGAGGAGTTCGGCGGCGCGGGTGCCGGTCACGTCGAACGGTGTGTCGTGCTCGCCGAACTCGGTGCGGCTCTGGCCCCGGTGCCGTACCTGGCCTCGGCCGTGCTGGCGGCCGACACCGTGACGGCACTGGACGACCGTGCACTGGCCGAGGAGCTGCTGCCCGACCTGGCGTCCGGGCAGCGCACCGCCGCGATCGCCGTGGCCGGTGCCGACGGAACGTGGGGTTCGTCGGCCGAGAGCGTGCACGCCGCCCGTGACGGCGATCTGTGGCGGCTCGCGGGCGAGGCGGCGTTCGTCGTCGACGGGCCCACCGCCGACCAGGTGCTCGTGTACGCCGACCACGGATGGTTCGCCGTCGACGGTGGTGCGGTGGCCTGGCGTCCTTCGACGACCCTCGACCCGACCCGGCGCATCGCCAGGGCGGAGCTGGTGGGCACGGCCGCACGGCACATCGCGTGCCCCGACCCGGAGGCCGTGCTGGCCGCGGTGTGGGACCGCGCGGCCGTCGCGCTGGCCGCCGAGCAGCTCGGCGTGATGCGCCGCGTGCTCGACGAGACCGTCGACTACGCCAAGGCCCGCGTGCAGTTCGGCAGGCCGATCGGCTCCTACCAGGCCGTCAAGCACGCGTGCGCCGACCTGTACGCCGCGTGCGAACAGGCCGAAGCCGTGGTGCGGCACGCCGCATGGACCGCCGACCACGACCCGGCGGAACTTCCCGTGCCGGCGGCACTGGCCCAGGTGGTGCTGTCCGGCGACGCGTTCGACACCGCGGCCGCGGGACTGCAGCTGCACGGCGGGATCGGCTACACGTGGGAGCACGACGCGCACCTGTACTACAAGCGCGCCAAGACCTCCGAACTCCTGCTGGGCACACCCGCCTCGCACCGCGCCCTGCTGGCCGAACGGTTGGGGGTCTAGACCCGCCCGACAACACCGACCCCGACAACCCCGAACCCGGCAACACGACCCCGGCAACACGACAGAGCTCGATCTCCGGCGGCTGCGACGCCGACGACGGAAGGGAATCCGTGGACGAACCGACGGTGGTGACGGCGCACGAGGACGGCGTCACGACGATCACGATCAACCGGCCCCACCGCAAGAACGCGATCGACCAGGACACGTGGAAGACGCTGGCCGACGCGTTGCGGGCGGCCGACGCCGACGACGGCACGCGGGTGGTCGTGCTGACCGGCGCGGGCGGTGACTTCTGCGCGGGAGCCGACCTGTCGGTGGACTCGACGATCGCGCACCCGCTGCGGCGGATGCACCACGTGAACCGCACGGCCGTCACCCTGCACGAACTGGAGACGCCGACGATCGCGAAGGTCGACGGGGTGGCCGTGGGCGCGGGCTGGAACCTGGCGCTCGGCTGCGATCTGGTCGCCGCGTCCGACCGGGCGCGGTTCAGCCAGATCTTCGCCAAGCGCGGCCTGTCGCTCGACTTCGGCGGATCGTGGCTGCTGCCCAAACTCGTCGGACTCCAACAGGCGAAACGGATCGCGTTGCTGGCCGACTTCGTCGGACCGGAGGAGGCCGCGGACCTGGGGCTGGTGACGTGGGTCAAACCCGCGGCCGAACTCGACGCGTTCGTCACCGAGACCGCCAAGAAACTGGCCGCCGGACCGCCCGTGGCACTGGCGCAGACGAAGGCGTTGCTCAACGAGGGCGCCGACGCGACGTTGCGCGAGGCACTCGAGAACGAGGCGCGCGCCCAGACGGTGAACTTCGGCACGACGGACGCGCGGGCCGCGTTCGAGGCGTTCCGCGCCAAGACCGAGCCGACGTTCACCGGCGAGTGGAAAGGCCCGTGACATGACGAGCACCGACCGGACCGGCTCGACCGACACGGCCGACGACAGAGACGGCGGAGCCGCCGGAGCCCAGAGGGTCAGCTGCACGATCCGCGACGGAGTGGCCGACGTGCGCCTTGAGCGGCCCGACAAACGCAACGCCCTCGACCCCGCCATGTTCACGGCGCTCGCGCGGACGGGCGAGCGGCTGCACGCCGATCCGTCGGTGCGCGCGGTCGTGCTGTCCGGCGCGGGCAGGTCGTTCTGCGCCGGGCTCGACGTCGCCGCGTTCGGCGAGATGGCCACGGGCGAGCACGACCTTCCCGGCACCGACGAGCGCGCGGACGGCCTGCACGGCCCGGCGACGGCGCTCGGGCAGCGCGCGGCCCACGTCTGGACCAGACTCCCGGTGCCGGTGATCGCCGCGCTGCACGGGCACGCCTACGGCGGCGGCCTGCAGATCGCGCTCGGTGCCGACGTCCGGCTCGCGGCACCGGACACGCGCCTGTCGGTCATGGAGATCGACTGGGGGCTGGTGCCGGACATGACGGGTACGCAGGTGCTGCCCGAGCTCGTCGGCAGGGACGTGGCCAAGGAACTGACCTTCACCGGGCGCATCGTCGAGGCCGAGGAGGCGGGCAGGCTCGGACTCGTGACGCGGGTCGTCGACGAGCCGGTCGCGGAGGCACTGCGGCTCGCGGCCGACGTCGCGAGCAGGAATCCGGACGCGATCCGCGAGGCCAAACGACTGCTCGACCTGGCGGGCCGGGTCGGACTCGAGGAGGGATTCGCCGCCGAGCAGACCGCCATCCGCCGGCTGATCGGCAGCCCCAACCAGGCCGAGGCCGTCCGCGCGAAACTCGACGGTCGCGCGCCGACGTTCACCGACCCGTCCTGAGACCGCGGATGGACGGCGACGACCTGCGCGGTGCCCTCGAACGGCGCCTCGGCGCGCTGTGGGGGAGCACCGTCACGGTGGAGGGGCCGGCCCGGCTGTCGGCGGGTGCGAGCCGCGAGACGTGGGCGTTCTCGGCGCGGCGCGACGACGGCGAGCCGGTGCGGTTGGTACTGCGCCGCGACCCGCCCGGCCAACGCGAACCCGACGTCATGGCGCGGGAGGCCGCCGTGCTGCCCGAGGCGCGCGCTCACGGCGTCCCCGTGCCCGAACTCGTCGACCACGCGACCGCCGAGTTCGGCGAGCTCGGTGCGCCGTACCTGATCACGCGGCACGTCGACGGGGAGACGATCCCGCGGCGGCTGCTGCGCGAGGAGGTCTACGCCGGCGCGCGGACGCAGCTGGCGGCCGAGCTCGGCAGGGTGCTCGCGCGGATCCACCGCATCGACCCGCAGCGGGTGCCCGGCCTCGCCGCGCCCGACCCGATCGACTGGCTCGTCGAGCACTACGACGCCCTCGGCCAGCCCCTGCCCACCGTGGAGATCGCGCTGCGGTGGCTGCGCAGGCACCGTCCCGCCGCGTCCGGGGACACGCTCGTGCACGGCGACTTCCGCAACGGCAACCTCATCGTCTCGCCGGAGGGGCTCGCGGCCGTGCTCGACTGGGAGCTCGTGCACCGCGGTGACCCGATGGAGGACCTCGGCTGGTTGTGCGTGAAGGCGTGGCGGTTCGGGGCCGCGGACCCGGTCGGTGGTTTCGGCACCCGCGGCGAGCTGCTCGACGGCTACGCCGAGGTGGCGGGCGCGCGGCCCGATGTGGACGTCCTGCACTGGTGGGAGGTGTACGGCACCGCCAAGTGGGCGGTCGTGTGCGGTATGCAGGCCCGCAGGCACCTGACCGGGCGCACCCGCTCGGTCGAACTGGCCACCGTCGGCAGGCGGGTGTGCGAACAGGAACACGACCTGTTGCTCGCACTCGGTCTGGAGCCGGGCCGAGCCGAACCTACCGCAGCGGACACCTCGGCGACGCAGCCGCGCGAGGCACAGGAACTGCACGGCAGACCCACGGCGGGCGAACTGCTCGAGGCCGTGCGGGAGTACCTGCGTACGGAGGTCGGCGACTACCACGCGCGGGTCGCGGCGAACGCACTCGGCATGGTGCGACGCGAACTCGCACTGGGTGGCGGGCAACAGCACGCGCACCGGCGGCGGCTGGCCGAACTCGGACTGTCCGACGACGCCGCGTTCGCCGCGGCACTGCGCAGTGGCGAGCTCGACCCCGACGACCCGGCCGTGCTGGACGTCGTCCGGCGCGACGTGGCCGACCGGCTCGCCGTGGCCAACCCGCGCTACCGCGAGCAGCCATGACACGGTCCGCGGCGAGTGCTCGGGCGCGTGCTCGGGCGAGTGATCGCGACGTTTGATCCACCGCGGCGCGGGTAGAACTCGGGACGGACACGGCAAGGAGGTGCGGTCATGCCCGGACGTCAGGAACTTCCCGACACGGTGCGCCGCTCGCCGGAGAAGGCGCAGCGCACGTGGATCAAGGCGCACGATTCGGCTGTCGAGGAGTACGGCGAGGGACGGCGAGCCCATCAGACGGCGTTCGCCGCCCTCAAACACAGCTACGAGAAGGTCGGCGACCGCTGGAAGCCCAAGAGCGGTAAGGGGCCGTCCGACACGCAGGCCGCCAAGGGCGGCGCGGGACGGAAGAAGCAGTACCGGACCGCCGGCGGCGTCGACGCGAACGCCAGCAAGCAGCATCTGTACGAACGCGCCAAGGAACTCGGCGTCAAGGGGCGTTCGACGATGACGAAGAGCGAACTCGTGGACGCGCTGAAGAAGGAGAGCGGACGCCGCACCCGGTCCCGCTCCCGGTGAGCCGCTCGAGGTGAGGCGCACGGGGCGCACGGGGCGGGCGCCCGGAGAGTCGCGGTGGGTCAGGACTTCTTGGCCCGGCTGGGGGCCACGCGCGGCGGTTCGCCCGGCTGTTTGGGATAGACCGGCGGCCACGGCGCGTCCATCAGCCCGGACTCGAGGTCGCGGCGGGACATCTCCAGCAGCGGTTCCAGGGTCTGCGGCCGGTCGCCGATGCCCGCCCACGGATCGCCGCGTTCGGCCACCCGTTGCGGAACGGTCGCGATCGTGAGCGCGGCCGGATCGACGTCGTCCAGCTCGTCCCACGCCACGGGCACCGACACCCGCGCGTCGGCGACCGGGCGCACACACCACGCACCGAACACGGTCTTGTGGGGTGCGTTCTGGTTGAAGTCGACGAACACGCGCGTGCCGCGTTCCTCCTTCCACCACTGCGCGGTGATGAGGTCCGGGTGGCGCCGCTCGAGTTCGCGCGCCAGCGCCACGGCGGCGGCGCGCACGGCGTAGCTGTCCCACTGCGGCTGCAGGCGCACGTACAGGTGCAGACCACGCGAACCGGTCGTCTTGATCAGCGGGGCGATGCCGAGGTCGTCGAGGAGTTCCTTCGCCAGCCACGCGGCCTCGCGCACCTGCGCGAACGTGACGCCGGGGGACGGGTCGAGGTCGATCCGCAGCTCGTCGGCGACCTCGGGTGTGTCGGCGAGATAGGGCCACACGTGGAACCCGAGGCAGCCGAGGTTCACCGCCCACAACACGTGCGCCAGGTCGGCAGCCACCAGTGCGTCGCTGGTGGTGCCGTTCGGGGTCGACACGACCGTCGTGGTCAGCCAGTCGGGCACCGAGGCGGGAACGCGTTTCTGGAACCACGACTTCCCGCCCGCGCCGTTGGGGTAGCGCTCCATCAGCAACGGCCTGCCGCCCAGTGTGGCCAGCAACGGCTCCGCCACGGCCTGGTAGTAGCGGACCAGGTCGAGCTTCGTCTCGCCGCGGGCGGGGAAGAAGACCTTGTCCGGACTCGAGATCGGCACCTGCGTGCCGCCGGCCTCGACCGTGACGGTGTCGCCGGACCTGCCCTTCGCGCTCACGATCCGGCCGCCCTCTCCGCGGTGGACACCTCGTCGAACAGGGCGGCCAACTCGGCGGGCGGCACCTGTTCGAGCTGGCCGTAGGTGCACGACTCGGCGGTCCGGTCCGGCCGGAAACGCACGAGCCTGCCGCCGTGGCGGAACCGGCCCGCCTGCAGGTGTTCGTAGCGCACCTCGGCCACCAGTTCGGGCCGCAACGGCTCCCACGAGAGGTCCTTGCCGGCACTCCAGCGGCTCTCCCCGCCCGGCATCCGGCCGCCGTGCGCGGCGTGCGCGTCCGGATCGGCCCACGCCTGCCACGGGTGCCCGTCGAGCGCGTCGGCCCGCAGCGGGGCGAGTTCGTCGACGAGTTCGCGGCGGCGTTGCGCGGTGAAGCTGCTGGCGACGCCGACGTGGTGGAGCGTGCCCGCGTCGTCGTAGAGACCGAGCAGCAGCGAGCCGACGCCCTCGCCGTCCTTGTGCCAGCGGAACCCGGCCACGACGCAGTCGGCGGTGCGTTCGTGCTTGACCTTGCGCATGATGCGCTTGTCCTGCCGATACGGGTCGTCGGCGCGTTTGACCATCACGCCGTCGAACCCGGCGCCCTCGAACCGGGTGAACCAGTCCTGCGCCACGTCGGCGTCGTCGGTCAGCGGCGTGAGGTGCACTCGGTCGAGCGCCGTGTCGAGGATGTCCTCCAACCGGGCGCGGCGCTGCGAGAACGGCTGTTCGGTCAGGTCCTCGTCGCCGAGCGCCAGCAGGTCGAAGGCGACGAAGCCCGCCGGCGTCTGGGCGGCGAGGGTGCGCACTCGTGATGCGGCCGGGTGGAGGCGCTGTTGCAGGGCGTCGAAGTCGAGCCCTCCTGGACCGACGATGACGATCTCGCCGTCCACGACGCAGCGGCGCGGGAGTGCCTCGGTGAGCAGGTCGACGAGTTCGGGGAAGTAGCGCGTCAACGGCCGGTCGTTGCGGGAGCCCAGTTCGATGTCGTCGCCGTCGCGGAACACGATGCACCGGAACCCGTCCCACTTCGGCTCGTAGCGCAGCCCGTCCTCGCGGGGAAGCTCGCGCACGAGGGTGGCGAGCATCGGCCGGACCGGCGGCATCACGGGGAGTTCCACGGACCGATCGTAGAACCACCCGGAGCCGCCGGCAGGGTTTCGCCGAGGTTCAGTTCTCGGGCGCGCCGATGGCGCGCAGATGTTCGATGGTCGCCTGCTTGCCCCGCTCGATGTGTTCGAGCATGGCGGCCGCGGCGGCGTCGGCGTCTCCTGTCGCGACCGCGTCGGTCACCGCCTGGTGGTCGTCCACCGAACGGTGCCGGCGGTGGATGAACCAGATGGCCTGGTACGGCACGCCGGTCCAGAGCCGATCGATGAACTCGTCGAGGAAGGACGAGTGCGCCGCCTCGTACACGGTGCGGTGCCACAGGGCGTTGAGATCCACCACCACGCCGTGCTCGCCGTCGTCGGCGTAGGCGGCGGCGCGGAACTCCTCGTGCAGCCCGCGGATCTCCTCGAGTTCCCGCTCGGTGGCGCGTTCGGCCGCGAGACGCGTGGCGAGCGGTTCGAGCGTCTCGCGCAGCAGGTAGATCTCCTCCGCACGCGGAATCGAGTAGCGGGTGACGACGTGGCCGTGGTGCGGCCGGTACTCGACGAGCCCGTGCGCCTGCAGCATCCGAAGTGCCTCGCGAATGGGCGTGAGGCTCATCTGCAGCTCGTCCGAGAGACTCTGCAGGGTGAGCTTGGCACCGCCCGGCAGCGTGCCACGCTCGATCTGCTGCCGGATCGCGTCGAAGGCCTCCTCGGCCTTGGTCGCTTTCGCACCCGTTCCGCGGTCCCTCTTGCCCGGCATCGCACCCCTCTCAGCGTTCACGTCATGCGGACACTACCGAGACGGGGGTGAGCGGGTCCTGCCCGGACAGCACGGCGACGACGTTGGACACGGCCAGTTCGGCCATCCGGGTGCGGGTCTCCACGGTGGCCGAACCGAGATGCGGTGCGAGAACCACGTTGTCGAGGGCGCGCAGCCGTGCCGGGACCGCGGGCTCGTGTTCGTAGACGTCCAGTGCGGCGCCCGCGAGCCGGCCCGCCTCGAGCGCGTCGGCGAGTGCGGTCTCGTCGACGATCGGGCCACGGGCGGTGTTGACGAGGTAGGCACTGGGTTTCATGGTGCGCAGCGCTGCGGCGTCCACGAGGTGCCGGGTCGCCTGGGTGAGGGGGCAGTGCAGCGACACCACGTCGGAGGTGGCCAGCAGTTCCTCCAGGTCGGTCGACTCCTGACCGCCGCGATGGGAGTGGTGGACGACGTCCATACCGAACGCTCGCGCTCGGGTGGCGACGGCTCTGCCGATGTGGCCGTAGCCGACGATCCCGAGTCGTTTCCCCTGCAGGCCCGAGCCGAGCATGAACGAGATGTCCCACGACCACGGTGTGCCCGTACGCACCAGCCGGTCGCCTTCGGCGACCCGTCGCGTGACGGCGAGCAGCAACGCCATCGTGAGGTCGGCCGTGGCATCGACCAGTACACCCGGTGTGTTGGTCGCGACGATGCCGCGTCCGGCGAAGGCATCGAGGTCGAGGTTGTCGTAGCCGACGGCGGTGTTCGCGACCACCCGAAGCTGCGGCCCCGCGGCGGCCAGCACGCCGTCGTCGATGCGGTCGAAGAGCATGCTGATCACCGCGGTCGCGCCGCGCACCGCGTCCCTCAGCTCGTCCTCGGTGAGGGGGCGATCGTGCGGGGACGTGCGCACGTTGCCGACCGTCTGCAAGGGCGTGAGGGCCGCAGGCGGCAGCGCGCGTGTGACGACGATCGTCGGTGAGCTCACGAGATCCTTCCCTGTTCGTCATGGGGGCCGCGGCCGTCGAGTCCGGCGTTCTCGGCCAGCAACGCGCGGGCGCGGTGGGCGACCGGGTAGTCGACGAACGTCCCGTCGTCGAGGCGGATGGAGGACACGCCCTCGTCCTCCGCCTCGCGGAACGCAGTGTCGACCCGGCGGGCCCAGGCCAGCTCCTCGGAGCTCGGCGCGAACGCCGCCGCCACGGCCGGGAGCTGCCGTGGATGCAGGACCTGTTTGCCGCCGAAACCGAGCTGCCGGGCACGTGCGGCGGACACGGCGAGTCCGTCGGCGTCGTCGAGGTCCAGGTGCGGCCCGTCGATCGGCCGGGCCCGTCCGGCAGCGGCGGCGGCGAGCACGACCTGTGACCGCGCGTGCACGAGTTCGTCGCCGCCTGCCGTGGGGGTGATCCCGAGTTCACGGGAGAGGTCGGCCGGTCCGAACGCGAGCGTGTGCACCCGCGGGTCGGCCTCTGCGATGGCACGCGCGTCGGTGACGCCCGCCGCGGTCTCCACCAACGGCACCAGGCCCGTCGCGCCCCGGTCGAGGCCGGCGCGGCCCTCGGCGTGGTCGAGCAGCGCGGAGGCGGCGCGGACGGTGTCGACGTCCGCGCACATCGGCACGATGACCAGTGCGATGCGCCCGAGCACGTCGCTCAGGGCGTCGACGTCGGCGTCGGCGAGCCCGCTGTCGACGGCGTTGATGCGCACCGCCACCGCAGGCCCGTGTGCGGGCAGTTGTGCGAGAGCGGCTGCCGCGTCGCGGCGTGCCTGTTCCTTGCGGGTCGCCGCGACGGCGTCCTCGAGATCGACCGCGACGGCGTCGGCGCCCGCCGCCGCAGCCTTCGGGATACGGTCCGGGCGGTCTCCGGGTACGAACAGCAGCGTGCGGAGTCGCGGTGTCCTCGTGTGATCGCGCACCGGCTCAGTCCTCGTACCAGTTCGGAAGCTCGTCCTGCATGTCGACCCATACGGACTTGACGCGGGTGTAGTGCTCCATCACCTGCAGGCCACCCTCCCTGCCGTAACCGGACTGCTTGTAGCCACCGAAGGGCACGAGGTGGTTGATGGTCCGCGTCGTGTTGATCCAGATCAGGCCCGCCTCGATGCCGGCCGCCACGCGGTGCGCCTTCGTGATGTCGCGGGTCCACACCGATCCCGCGAGGCCGTAGTCGGTGTCGTTGGCCTTGGCCAGCGCGTCGGCCTCGTCGGTGAAACTCGCGACACCGGTGACGGGTCCGAAGATCTCCTCGCGCATCATCGTCATCGTGTTGTCGACCCCGTCGAGGATCGTCGGGGTGAAGTAGTAGCCCTCGCCGAGCGCCGGGTCGGCGGCAGGAGTGCCGCCGCACACGAGCGTCGCGCCTTCGCGGGTTCCGCTGTCGACGTAGCCCGCGATCGTGTCCCGGTGCTGCGCGGAGATCTGGGCGCCCATCTGGGTCTTGTCGTCGAGGGGATCTCCGACACGGATGCGGCGGGCGAGTGCGGCGAAACGTTCGAGGAACTCGTCATGGATCTCCTGCTGCACGAGGATGCGGGAGGCCGCCTGACAGGTCTGGCCCGCGGCGGAGAAGATGCCGTACGCGGTGCGGTGCACGGCCGTGTCGAGATCGGCATCGCCGAAGATCAGTGTCGGGGACTTGCCGCCGAGCTCGAACGTGACGAGCTTGAGATCGCCTGCCGCGGTCGCCGCGATCTGCCTGCCGACCTCGGTCGAGCCGGTGAACGCGATCTTGTCGACGTCCGGGTGCGCCACGAGCGCCGCACCCGCAGACTCGCCCAGTCCCGTGACGACGTTGAACACGCCGTCGGGAAGGCCGACGTCGGCGATCAGATGCGTGAACACCAACGACGACACCGACGTCTCCTCGGCGGGTTTGAGCACAATCGTGTTGCCACCGGCGAGCGCGGGGCAGACCTTCCACGCGAGCATGAGCAGCGGCGAGTTCCACGGCACGATCGCGCCGACCACCCCGACCGGTTCCCGGCGGGTGTAGGAGAACGCCGATGCCGCCTGCGGGTGCGTTTCACCGAGGACGGTCTGGCACACGCCCGCGAAGTACTCGAAGTAGCGCACGATGGCGTCGATCTCACCACGGACCTCGCGCAGCGGCTTGCCGTTGTCCCGTGACTCGAGGACGGCGAGTTCCTCCCGGTGGGCGTCGACGGCACCGGCGATGCGGATCAGCAGTCGCGCCCGGTCCGCGGCACTGACCCGGGCCCACTCGCCCGTGAGTGCCGTCCTGGCCGCGGACACCGCCCTGTCGACGTCCACTGTGGATGATGCGGGCAGTGTGGCCCACACGCGCCCGTTGCGGGGCTCGTAGGAGTCGAACCGGCTGCCGTCGGCGGCATCGGTCCACCTGCCGCCGACGAACATCGGAAGCGTGTACGGCCTGCCTCCGGTCGTGGCGAGGCTCGCGAGAAGATCGGTGCCGAGCTCGGCACGGTCCTGCACGGTCATGGGTCGTGTTCCTCCAGAAGGGATGGTCAGTTCGTGGCGCCGGGCAACAGGACGGGTTTGATCTCCCGGAAGTCCTGCATGCGCCCGATCACGTCGTTGACCTGGTCGAGCGAGTAGCGGCCACTGATGAGCCGGTCGAACGGGAGCCGGTCGGCGTAGTGCTCCAGCAGGGACAGCGCCGTGTGGTAGTGCGACAGGTCGCCGGAGAACGACCCGATGACGGTCAGGTTCTTCTTGGTGATGGCGCCCGGCGGAACCGCGGTCGTACCGCCGCCGAGTTGGCCGACCACGACGTACCGGGCCCCGAGGCCCGCCATGTCGAGCCCTTCGGCAAACGCCGCGGGATGGCCGGAGAACTCGGCGACGAGGTCGGCACCGAGCCCACCGGTTGCCTCGTGGACCAGGGAAAGGCGGTCCGAGGGATCGGGAACGTCGTCGAGCGAGACCACCTCGTCGGCGCCGAACTCGGCGGCCAATTCCAGGCGGGTTTCCGGTGCGCCGACCGTGACGACGCGGCCGGCGCCCGCCTGCGAGAACAAACCGGTGGCGAGGATGCCGAGCGGGCCCGCGCCCTGCACCACGACCGTGTGTTCCGGCCCGACCCGGCCCGCCTGCTCGACGGCGTTGACGACCGAACGCAGGGCACAGCTGGCCATGCTGGCGAGCTCGTCCGGTACCGAGTCCGGCACGCGCACCCGGCCTGCACCGGGAAGAACGTAGGAGTGCTGGGCGAACCCGCCCATGAGATACGGCCAGTCCTCGAGCGACACATGGCCGTACGCAGTGCGGTTGACGCACATGGCCGGTCGTTTCGCCGCGCACATGCGGCAGCGACCGCAGAACGCGTGCGTCCAGATGACCCGGTCGCCGACGCGCAGGGACTGGCCGACCGAGTCGACGTCGGCACCGTCGCCCATCGCGACGATCCTGCCGACCATCTCGTGGCCGAGGATCAGGGGCAACCGGATGTCGAGGGCGAGCGAACCCTCCCAACAGTGCACGTCCGTGCCGCACAGGGAACACGCGACGACTTCGACGAGCAGACCACCGGCCTCGACCTTCGGGGGCACGGGTACGTCCTCGACACTGATCGGCTCGCCGAACGCGCGGACGACGGCCGCGCGGGTGTGTTCTCCGATGGTGGTCATGCGTTGATCTCCTCGTCGGTCACGGGTTCGGTCGTGCTTCGCGTGCGTACCTGGCCCCACAGGCCGATCACGACCACGGTCACCAGGCACAGCGCGACGATGTAGACGGCGACGGGCCACGGATCCCCACCGGTCTGCAGCATCAGCGCCGAGGCAATGAGCGGTGTGAACCCGCCGACGACCGCGGCGCCGAGTTGGTAGCCGAGCGACGCGCCGCTGTAGCGGACGCGCGCGTCGAACAGTTCGGAGAAATACAGCGTCTGCGCGCCGTACATGGAGGCGTGGCCGATCGCGAGTCCGGCGATCAGCGCGAACCAGAGTGCGGTCGTCGATCCGGTTCCGGCGAGCCAGAAGAACGGGAACGCGAACACCCCCATGAACGCCGCACCGAAGGCGTAGACCCGCCTGCGCCCGATGCGGTCGGCGAGCGTGCCGAACAGGCCGACGGCGACGATCGCGACGAGGCTCGCGACGAGCACCCCGTTGAGTGCGACGTTCTCGCCGGCACCGGAACTCTCGCCGGCGAGCGTCAAGGCGAACACGGTGATGAGGTAGAAGGTTCCGGTCTCGGCGGCCTTCGCCCCGAAGGTGACACCGATGCCCCTTCCGCTCGTGCGCAGGGCCTCGACGATCGGAACCTTGACCGGCTCGGCACTCTTCACCGCCGCGAACTCGGGCGATTCGGTGATCGAGCGACGCAGGTACAGGCCGACCACGACGAGGACGAATCCGAGGAGGAAGGGGACCCGCCAGCCCCACTGGGTGAACTGTTCGTCCGGCAGCAACATGAATCCGCCGAGCACCAGGTTGGACACCACGATGCCCGCGTAGACCCCCATCTGCGGCCATGTGCCGTAGAACGCGCGGCGTCCCTGGGGCGCATGTTCGACGGTCATGATCGCCGCGCCGCCCCACTCGCCGCCGTGCGCAAGTCCTTGCAGAACACGGAGAACCACGAGCAACAGCGGTGCCGTGGTGCCGATGGACTCGTAGGTCGGCAGCAGTCCGATGCCTGCGGTCGAGACGCCCATGAGCGCGAGGGTCGCGATGAGCACGGCCTTGCGGCCGACCCGGTCGCCGAAGTGCCCGGCGATGACCCCGCCGAGTGGTCGTGCGACGAAACCGACGCCGAAGGTCGCCAGCGCGAGCAGCGTGCCGACGGCCGGATCGCCGGCGTGGAAGAACAGTCTGCCGAAGATCGTCGCCGACAGCGCTCCGTAGAGATAGAAGTCGTAGTACTCCAGCATCGTGCCGATGCTGCTGGCCAGCGCGACGCGGCGAACGAGTCGACGGTCCGGCTCGGCCTGCGCGGATGCAGGCGCCGATGCTGACGAGTCCGGTTCGGTGGGGGGATCGGGGTGGGTGGGCATGGTCTCGGCGGTCCTCTCGGCGTTGAGACGAACGGGACTACTCAGCCGGCGCGGAGGGTGCCGGCGTCCGGGGGATCGGTGGCGTCGTCGGGATCGGGGGAGGGGTGTGCGGCTGCAGCGGGAGGCGTTCCGACGACGCCGTCCGCGACGAGGCGTCGCAGCTCGGCGGCGGAGTGACCGAGCCGGTCGAGGAACACCTCGTCGTTGTGCTCGCCGATCCGTGCGCCGGTGCCTCGGATGCGTCCGGGAGTGCGGGTCAGGTTCGCGATGAGGCCCTGCATGCGGATCGGCCCGAGACGCGGATGGTCGACGGTCGTGATGCTGCCGCGCTCGGTGAAGTGGGGGTCGGCGGCGATGTCGGCGCTCGAGTAGACGGGCCCCACGGTGGCGCCGACGTTCTCGAACACGGCCAGGACCTCGCCGTTGTCCCGCGCGGCCACCCACGCCGCGATGGCGTCGTCGATCATGTCCCGGTGGGCGAACCGCCCTGCGACGTCGTCGAACCAGGGCGCCGAGGCGATGTCGCCGCGGTCGATGGCCTGCATGATGCGCTTGGCGGTCGCGGTCGTCGCGCCGGAGAGGGCGACCCACCGACCGTCGCGGGTCCGGTAACAGCCGCGCGGCACGTTGAAGTCGGTGCGGCTGCCCTGGCGGGTCGGCACGAGGCCGAGCTGATCGTAGGCGGTGGTCTGGGCCCCCAGGATCCAGAACAACGGTTCGTAGATCGACAGGTCCACCACCTGGCCCTCGCCGGACGCATCGGCGTGGCGCAGGGCCATCATCGTGGCGAACGCTCCCGCCAGTGCCGCTACACCGTCGGCCAGTGGCCACTGCGGCAACACGGGAGGGCCGTCCTCGGTGCCGTTGGTGTCGGCGAAGCCGGACATGGCCTCGGCGAGCGTCCCGAAGCCGGGGCGGGAGCGGTAGGGACCGGTCTGGCCGAATCCCGACACCCGGACGACGACCAGTCGCGGGTTGATCCGGAGCAGCTCGTCGGGCCCGAGTCCCCAGCGCTCGAGGGTGCCCGGACGGAAGTTCTCGACGAACACGTCGGTCTCGGCGAGAAGCTCGCGCAGCAGTTCGGCACCGCGCGGATCGGACAAGGCGAGACTGACGGACTTCTTGTTCCGCCCCACGAGGGCCCACCACAGCGACTCCCCGTCGCGTTGCCACGCCCACGTCCGGAGACCGTCACCGCGGGGGTGCTCGACCTTCAGCACGTCGGCACCGAAGTCGCCGAGGAGGGTGGCGATCATCGGCCCCGCGTAGATCGTGGCGGCGTCGACGACCCGAACGCCGGTCAGGGGCTGCTCAGCGCCAGTCGTGTCAAACATTTGATAAAATGTAGCCGAGGCTGGTGCGCGGCGCAATGTGCTTCAGACACCTCTGGTCCGTGCCATCTCGACACGGACCTGACGGCACGGACCAGAGATGTCAGCGGCCCCGCAGGCCGCGACCGGCCGAGGCGCCGAGGTTCAGTTCTCGGGCGCGCCGATGGCGCGACCGTCAGCTCGCCCAGGCGAGCAGCGAGCCGCGGTTGTCCTCCCGCAGCTGTGCCAGGCCGCGCTCCTCGAGCGAGCGGACGCGCTTGCGCGTGAGGCCCAACCTGCGCGCGATGTCGGGAACCGTGTGCGGATCCCCGTCGGTGAGTCCGTAGCGCAGCGCCAGCACGGTCGCCTCCTGCGCGGACAGCGTCTCCAGCGCGGCGTTGAGCTCGCCCACCATCGCCGAGTGCTCCAGCGCCTCGCCGACCCCGGGCACGGAGCCGGCCGTGACGAGATCACCCAGCGTCAGTTCGCCGTCGTCGTCCACGGGCACGTCGAGACTCGCGGTGGTCTGGCCCGCCTGGCGCAGTGCCAGCACCCGCTCCACCGGCATGTCCGCGGCGTCGGCCAGTTCCTCGATCGACAGCGAGTGCTTGCCCTGTGCCTCGAGCGTGCGCTGCAACCGGTCGAGCTTGTTGATCTGCTCGGCGGTGTGCATCGGCAGGCGGATCGTGCCGCTGAAGAACGCGTTCCCGCGCTGGATGGCCTGCCGGATCCACCACATCGCGTAGGTCGAGAACTTGAACCCCTTGGTGTAGTCGAACTTCTCGACGGCGTGGATCAGGCCGAGGTTGCCCTCCTGCACGGCGTCGAGCAGCGACAGGTTGGTGTTGCGGTTCTTCCGCGCGGCCGTGACGACGAGGCGCAGGTTGGCGCGCACCATGTGGTCCTTCGCCGTCTCGCCCTCGCGGACGATCGTCTCCAGGTCCCGGCGGTCGGCGGGCAACTCGGTGGGCAGCTCCACCGGGCTCGCGGGGCCCTGCCCGCCCGCACGCGTGGCGTCGGCATGGCGGAGCAACTCGGCGGCGTAGACGCCTGCCTCGATACGCTTGGCGAGGTCGATCTCCTGGTCGGCGGTCAGGAGCGGGGTCTTACCGATCTCGTCGAGGTAGACACGGACCAGGTCGGCGTCTGCCCCGTCGGTGCCCGTCGCGCGCGTGCGCCGGGTCGGGGTCTTCGTGGCTTCTGCCAATCGTTGTCACCTCTTTCCCTTCTGACAACGCTTGTCAGCCCGGTGCCATTCCTCCGCGGAACGTGGCGCGGTACACGCTGGGGGAGACGCCGAGCACAGCGCGGAAGTGCTGGCGGAGGGAGGCTCCGGTGCCGAATCCCACGTCGCCTGCGATGACGTCGACGGGCCGGTCGGTCTCCTCGAGGAGCCCACGGGCTCGCTCGACCCGCTGCCGGGTGAGCCACTGTGCCGGGGAACAGCCCACCTCCTCGCGGAACCGGCGGGTGAACGTGCGCACGCTCATCGACTCACGGCTCGCCAGCTCGTGCAACGACAGCGGCCGGTCCAGATGTTCCAGCGCCCACTGCCGTGCCCGGCCGGTCGACGCGACGCCAGGACGCGGGATCGGCTGGGGGATGTACTGCGCCTGGCCGCCCTCGCGATGGGGCGGCACGACGGTGCGGCGCGCGACGTCGGCGGCCACCGCCGCGCCGTGGTCGCGGCGGATCAGATGCAGACACAGGTCGATGCCCGCCGCCTCACCCGCCGACGTCAGCACGTCGCCCTCGTCGGTGTAGAGCACGTCGGCGTCCAGTTCGACGTGGGGGAACAGGGCTCGGAAGTGCTCGGCGGACTGCCAGTGCGTGGTGGCGCGCCGCCCGTCGAGCAGACCGGCCGCGGCCAGCACGAACGCTCCGGTGCACACCGACGCCACCCGCACGCCCTGCCGCAGGCTCCGCAACGCCGAGGCCAGCTCCGGTGCCAGTGGTCCGCCGGTCTCTGGCTGCCGCGGTGCGTGCGTGGCCGGGACGACGACGGTGCCCGCGTCGTGCAGGGCCTCGAGGCCGTGGGCGACGCGGATCGGGAAGTCGGCGCCGGTGGACACCACCCCCGGCTCGGCCGCGCAGGTCACGACGTCGTACAGCCGCCGGCCGGGATCGTCGAGCGTGCGCGCGGTGCCGAACAGCTGGTGCACGAGACCGAGTTCGAGGGGCATGACTCCGGGGCGCACGAGAACCGCGACCCGGTGAGGAGCAGACGCGCGCATGGCCCGATTCTTTCACATATCGTCTCTTCGGCCACTGGACTGGAAAACTGGACTGGTCGACCGTCGGTGGCATGACAGCCTTGACCTCGTTGACATCCGGGCCGGACCCCGAGTCGCACAGCACCGCCCACGCGGACGGCGGCACACCAGGGGCCGCGCACACCATCCTGTGGGTGCAGGCCCATCCGGAGCCGAGATCGCTCGGCGCGGCACTCGCCGACGACGGCAGGCGGGCCCTGCGCGAGGCGGGCCACACCGTCCTCGAGTCCGACCTGTACGCCATGCGCTGGAACCCGGTGGTCGACGCGGCCGACTTCGGTCACGACCCGGCGCGGCGGCTGCACGTCGGAGCCGCCTCCCGGCGGGCGTACGACCACGGCACCTTGAGCCCGGACATCACGGCCGAGCAGGACAAACTGCGCCGCGCCGACGCGATCGTGCTCCAGTTCCCGCTGTGGTGGCTGGGGCCTCCGGCCATCCTGAAGGGCTGGCTGGACCGAGTGCTGGTCAACGGTTTCGGCTTCGGCGTCACCGATCCCGGCACCGGTCGCGTCCGCCGTTACGGCGACGGCCTGCTGGCCGGGAAACGGGGCCTGATCGTCACCACCATCGGAGCGCGCGAGACCTCCTTCGGCCCGCGCGGCATCCACGGACGGCTCGAGGACGTGCTGTTCCCGTTGAACCACGGGGTGTTCTGGTACACCGGCGTGGAGCCGTTACCTCCGCTGGCCGTGTACGGAGCCGATCGCGCGGACGAGGCGGACATGCGGTGCGCGCGGCGTCGGCTGCGGCGCCGACTGGCCGGTCTGGCGTGCGACCGGCCGTTGCCGTACCGCAGCGAGCACGGCGGCGACTATGACGCCGAGCTCGTGTTGCGGCCGGAACTACGGCCCGGGCGTGCGGGCCTCGACGTGCACTACCGCGGCTCGGACTGTTGAGAAGCGCCCGCGTCTGCCGGTCGGGGCCGCCGGGAACTCAGCGGCCGGCGGCGGGAGTGTGCGCGCCGTGGGCTCCGGCGCTCAGTCCAGCGCGGTCCAATCGGTCGGCATTGGCTCGTCCGACCTGCCAGACGATCACCATGCCGGTCACGACGTGCCTGGCGAACGTCGGCTCCACCTCGAACGGCAGGCCCGGGTGCCGGACCGTGCGACCGATCCCTGCCAGCACCAGGACCACTCCCAGCAGAAACAGGGTCAGGGTCACCATCGCGTCTCGTCTCCTTCGGTCTCGTGTTCCGACAGTCCTGTCATCGACTAGACTCCTCCGAACACTGGACTGGAGTAAGTGCCAATGGAACGAGAATTGGACCGTTTTCCCCGGGTCGGCGATCTAATCGCCGTGCTGGGGAACTGGACCCTCGGGGACGGGCCGCTCTACCGCAAGCTCGCCGACGCGATGGCGCGGGCCATCGAGGACGGGGCGCTCCGCGCGGGACAGCGGCTGCCCTCCGAACGGGAGCTGGCCAAGGCCCTCGCCGTCAGCCGGTCGACCGTCGTGGCCGCCTACGACGAGCTGCACACCCGCGACCTGCTGGAACGGCGACAGGGCAGCGGCACCCGCATCAGCCGCACGGCGCGGGCGGCACGCTCCGACGGCCGGGTCAGCGGGGGCAGGGGTACCGCCACGTTCCAGCGGCTCATCGACGGTCCCGGGCCCGTGATCTCCCTGGCGTGCGCCGCCGACGCCGGAGTACCGGAGGTGGCCGAGGCCCTCGACGAGGTGGCCCGCTACGACCTGCCCGATCTGCTGGCCGATCCGGGTTACCAGGCTCGCGGTCTGCCGGCACTGCGCGCCGAGGTCGCGGAGTACTACACCGACCAGGGTCTGCCGACCTCGGCCGACGAGGTGCTGATCACCACCGGCGCGCACCAGGCGCTCGTACTCCTGTCGGAGGTGTACCTGCGCGGCGCGTCGACCGTGGCCGTGGAGGCGCCGAGCTGGCAGCCGTGTCTGGATGTGTTCCGCGCGGCCGGTGCCGACCTGGTCTCGGTGCCGCTCGACGACGAGGGGATCGACGAGCGCCGACTCGCCGCCGTGCTGGCCGAACAGCGTCCCTCGTTGCTGTACGTGATGCCGACGTTCCACAACCCCGCAGGCGTGCTGATGTCCGGCGCCCGGCGGCGCAGGGTCGCCGAGCTGGCCGCTCGCCACGATGTCGCCGTCGTCGAGGACAACGCCTACGCCGGGTGCGTGCTCGCCGGGGACGGGGCCGCGGAGATCCCGCCGCCGCTGTCGGCCCACCTGCCCACCGGTACCGAGTCGGTCGTGGTGGAGTCGCTCAAGTCGGTGTGGGGCGGTCTGCGGATCGGATGGATCCGCGGCCCGCGCGGCATCATCGAACGCTGCGCCCGCCGCAAGGCGCTCGCCGACCTGGGCGGGCCGTTGATCGAACAGGCTCTCGCCGCGCGGTTGTTCCCGCGGCTGCCGGAGATCGTCAAGAAGGGTGCCGTGGAGCGCGCGCAGCGGTGTGAACAGGCCGAGCGGCTGCTCACCGAACACCTGCCGGGATGGCGATGGCGCACCCCCGACGGTGGTTCGTCGCTGTGGGTCTCCCTGCCCGACGGCGACGCGGACGTGTTCGCCCAGATCGCGCTACGGCACGGCGTCGAGGTGATCCCGGGGTCCACGATGGACCCGACCGGCGCGCACGACAACTATCTGCGGCTGCCGTTCATGCAGGAACCCGAGGTGCTCGAGGAACTCGTCCGCAGGCTGGCCGAGGCCTGGGGCGATCTGAGCCGGCACGGCCCCGGTGAGGACGAGGTGCGCGCCCGTACGATCGTCTGACCACGTCCCCGCCTCGCCCGCGATCGGGTTCGCGGAGCCCGTCGGTTCGCGGAACCCGCCGTGGGCATGCGACGTTGCAACATCGGGGCCGCTGGGCATTCTCGATGGTCGGTCCCGTGCGTGCGTATGTGGTGAGGAGTCCCTCTGTTGTCGAAGTTCGCCCGTCCGGTGGTCACAGCGCTCGCGGCGGGTGCCGCGCTCGCCGCCGCCGCGGACGTGCTGCCCTCGTTGGGCGGCCGCCCTGCCCGGTATCCGTCCTCGCCGCAGTTCCGCGACGGCCGCTTCCGCAACGCGACGGCGCTGAACTGGGTGCCGCCGGGCAGCGTGAGCGAGGCGGCGAAGGACATGCTCAGCGGGCGCAGGCGCCGACGGCCGAACGGGCCGGTGCCGAGCTGCCCACCACCGAGCAGGCCGGAACCCCGAGCGGCGCAGGCCGACGGCCTGCGCGTCACCTGGTTCGGGCACGCCTCGACGCTCGTCGAACTCGACGGTGCGCGACTGCTCGTCGATCCGATGTGGAGCGACCGCGCCTCCCCGTCGCGCGTCGTGGGACCGCGCCGGTTGTTCGCCCTGCCCCACGGTCTCGGCGACCTGCCCCAGGTGGACGCGATCATCCTCTCGCACGACCACTACGACCACCTCGACCGCGACACCGTGCGGGAACTGGCCCGCAGGCAGAACGCTCCGTTCCTGGTGCCCCTCGGCGTGAGCGCCCACCTGCGGCGGTGGGGAGTGCCCGCGGAGCGGATCATCGAGCTCGACTGGCACGACGCGACGCACATCGCGGGCCTGCGGATCGTCGCCACGCCGGGACGGCACTTCTCGGGGCGTGCGTTCGTGCGCAACAACACGCTGTGGGCGTCCTGGGTGCTCACCGGAGCGTCGCACCGCCTGTTCTACAGCGGCGACACCGGCTACTTCGACGGGTTCGCCAGGATCGGCACCGAGTACGGCCCGTTCGACGCGACGCTGATGCAGCTCGGCGCCTATGCGCCCAGCTGGCCGGACGTGCACATGACTCCGGAGGACGCGGTCGCCGCACACCTCGACGTCGGTGGCGGCACGCTGGTCCCGGTGCACTGGGGCACCTTCGACCTCGGCCCGCACGGCTGGTCCGATCCGGTGGACCGGGCTCGGAAGGAGGCCGCCGCGCGCGGTGTCCACCTCGTGGTGCCGAAGCCGGGGGAGCGGGTCGACCTCGCCGACCCGCCCGAGCTCGACCCGTGGTGGGAACCCCTGGCCTGACCCGTGTTGCGCCCCCAGGAACGCGTGTTGCGTTCCCGGGGGCTCGTGTTGCGGTTTCAGGAACGCGTGTTGCGGATCCGGGGGCTCGTGGTGCGTGCTCGCGTGGCCGTGTTGCGGGTTCGGCGCCGTGCCGCCGCGGTCGGCTCACGCGGGGCCGCGCAGATCCCACCGGTTTCCCGCGAGGTCGCGCCACACCGCCACGCGGCCGTACGGTTCGGTCCGGGGTGCGGTGAGGAACTCGACGCCCGCCTCGCGCATGCGGCGGTACGTCCGGTCGAACTCCTCGGCGTCGGCGGTGTCGAGGAACAGCCCCACGCGACCCGCGAACTGCTCACCCACGCCCGCGCGTTGGTGCGCGCCGTCGGCGCGGGCGAGCAGGATCCCGGTCGTGGCCTGGGGAGGGCGCACCACGACCCACCGTTTCGGTCTGCCGTCGTTCGTGGCCGCGGGCGCGTCCTCGACGAGCTCGAAACCCACCGCGCGGACGAAGAAGTCGATCGCCTCGTCGTAGTCGTCGACGAGCACCGACACGAGTCCGAGCCTCATGCGCGCAGGCTGCCGAGTCCGGCCCGGGGCGGCAACCCTCGCGGCCACCCGGGTGCTGCTACCGTGCGGCTCGTCACAGTCGGTACGGACGGCGGGACTGGGGGAGACGTCGTGAACGACTCCGAGAGCGCGGGTGCGCGCGGCGAGGCGGGGACGCTGCGGCTGAGGCCGCCGACGCATCGGGTGCATCGCACGGCCCTCGCGTGGTGGCGGACGCAGTTCCTCGTCGCGGGCGTGGTGGCCGTTGTCCCCCTGGTCGTCCTGGCGTTGCTGTTGCCGGCTCCGGTGTTCTGGTGGTTGGTCGGCCCGGCCGCGGTCCTGGCCGCCGTCAGCGTCGTCGGTGCGGTCGCGATGCCGCTGTGGTGGTACCGCGTGCACCGCTGGGAGGTCACCGGCGACGCCGTCTACACCCGCACCGGCGCACTCTGGCAGGAATGGCGCGTCGCCCCGATGTCACGCATCCAGACGGTCGACAGCGAACGCGGTCCCCTCGAACAGCTCTTCGGGCTGGCCACCGTCACGGTCACGACGGCCTCGGCCAAGGGAGCCGTGAAGATCCCCGGTCTGGACCACC
Source organism: Prauserella rugosa (assembly GCF_000719975.1). Lineage (GTDB taxonomy): Bacteria > Actinomycetota > Actinomycetes > Mycobacteriales > Pseudonocardiaceae > Prauserella > Prauserella rugosa. Next base: position 333,203 of record NZ_JOIJ01000002.1, on the reverse strand, counting down.
GGCTGGCCGCCGACCTGGTGCGCGACCTCACCGCGACCACGCAGGCGACGCCGGGGGACGCGACATGAGCACCGGTCCCTCCGACGCGCCCGTGCCCGAGCCGCAGGACGCCGGCCCGCAGGACGCCGGCCCGCAGGACGCCGACGCGGCGGACTGGCGGCGGCTCGACCGCCGCACGGTGACCGCCAGCGTTCTCACGGTCGCCGGGGTGTGCGTGGCCGCCGCGGTGCCGACGGCCGTCGGGATCGGGTCGGTCTTCTGGCTGGGCGCCGTGATCGTGCCCGCGGTGCTCGTCGCCCTCGCCGGCACGGTGGTCGTCGAGCGGCTGCGGCTGCGCAAGACGCGGTATCGGGTGCTGGCCGACCGTGTCGAACTCGCGAAGGGCATCGTCGTGCGCACGCGGCGGTCGGTGTCGCGGGACCGCATCCGCACGGTCGATCTCACCGCGGGACCGGTGGCGCGCTACCTCGGCGTCGTGACGGCCAAGATCGACACCGGTGAGCAGAGTGCGAGCAACGCGAGTTCGCTGATGCTCTACGCCGTGGCGCGCGACGAGGGTGAGCGGCTGCGCGCCGAACTCCTCGACCGGGCACGCACCGACGGGGCGCCGCGCAGCGAGGGCCGCGTGGCGACCTTCGACCGGCGGTGGGTGCGCTACGCGCCGCTGTCGATCGTCACCCCGATCGTGGGCGCGGGCGCGTACGGCGCGGTGTTGCAGGTCTCGGAGTGGTTCGGCCTCCAGACCGGGGTGATCGCGTGGACCATCGACGTGCTCGGCGGACTCGGGCTCATCGGCGGCATCGCCGTGCTCGTCGTGGTCGGTGTCGTGATCGGCCTGATCGGCTCGCTCGCGGTGTTCGTCGAGATGTGGTGGAACTACCGTCTCGACCGGGAGGCGGGCGGCACGCTCCGAGTCCGCCGTGGACTGTTCACCGCCCGGTCGATCTCCCTGGAGGAAGAGCGTCTGCGCGGGATCGAACTCGTCGAGCCGCTCGGGATCCGCACCGCGGGCGGCGCGCGCGTCGACGCCGTGGCGACCGGCCTGCGCAGCCAGGGTGACCAGGATCAGGCCGACCGCAAGACGCTGCTCCCGGCGGCGCCGCGCGAGGAGGCCGACCGCGTGGCCGCGGCCGTGCTCCACGAACCGGTCTCTCCGACGTCGGCCACGTTGACCGCGCATCCGCGGGCCGCCCGTGGCAGGCGGATCCGGTGGGCGCTGGCGACCGTCGCCGTGCCGGTGGTGACCCTCGCGGTGCTCGGCTGGCTGTTGTCGCTGGCGGTGCTGGCACATCTGTCGTGGATCTGTGCGGTGATCGGAGTGCCGGTCGCCGTCGCGTGGGCCTTCGACGCCTACCGCAACCTGGGCCATGCCCTCAGCGGTGACTACCTCGTGGTGCGCAGCGGCAGCGTGCGGAGGGGCACGGTCGCGCTGCAGCGACGCGGCGTCATCGGCTACACGGCTCGGCAGTCGGTGTTCCAACGGCGCAAGGGCCTGATGACGCTCACCGCGACGACCGCGGCCGGCACGGGCGGCTACTCCGCCCACGACGTCGACGCCGCCGAGGGACTGGCGTTCGCCGAGGAGGCCGTGCCGGGACTGTTCGGCCCGTTGCTCGAACGTCGCTGATCCGCCGCGCGTGCGGCATACCGTCACGATCATGAGCCGAGCGACGCGGTCCGCATTCGGGGCCGAATTCGACGTTCCCCCTGCCTACTTCAACACGCCCAGCATCGGAATCCCGCCCGCCGTCGTGGCCGACGCGGTGGCCGGCGCCGTCGACCGGTGGCGGCGGGGCGCCGACGATCCGCCGGACTTCACCGCCGCCGTCGACGCCTCGCGCGCCTCCTTCGCCCGCATCGTGGGGGTGCCCGCCGAACGGATCGCCGTCGGAGCGACGGTCGCCGGGCTGCTCGCCCCGGTGGCCGCCGGACTCCCGGACGGTGCCCGTGTGCTGACCGCGAAGGGCGACTTCACCAGCGTCACCTTCCCGTTCGCCGCACAGGCGTATCGGGGAGTCACGGTCGAGGAGGTGCCGCTCGCGGCGTTGCCGTCGGCCGTCGAGGGACACGACCTGGTCGCCGTGAGCGTGGTGCAGTCCGCCGACGGCACGGTGGCCGACCTCGATGGGCTCGCGGAGGCGGCCGCGGACGCCGGTGTCCCGGTGGCGCTCGACGTCACCCAGGCGGCCGGGTGGCTGCCGCTCGCGCTCGACTGGGCGGACTGGGTGGTCGGTTCGGGGTACAAGTGGCTGCTCAGCCCGCGCGGCGCGGCGTGGCTGGCGGTACATCCGCGCGTGCTCGACGCAGGCCGTCCCGTCGGGGCCAACTGGTATGCGGGGCAGGATCCGTGGGACACGGTGTACGGCCTTCCGCTGCGCCTGGCCTCGGGAGCCCGCCGGTACGACGCCTCGCCCGCCTGGTTGCCGTTCGTCGGTGCGGCCGCAGCACTGGACTACGTCGCCGGGCTCGACATGCGTGCCGTGTACGAGCACTGCACCGGGCTCGCCGATCGGCTTCGCGGTGAACTCGGATTAGCGCCGGCCGGGAGCGCGATCGTGTCACTGGACACGACCTCACTGGACACGGCCTCACGGGACACGGACTCGCTGGACACGGCCTCACCGGGCGGCACGGGGGTGAGTCCGGAACGGTTGGCCGAGGCGGGCGTGCGCGCCAGCATGCGGGCGGGCGGACTGCGGCTCGGCTGCCACCTGTACACCACCTCGGAGGATGTGGATCGTGTGGTTGAGGCCCTCCGCTGACGTCTGATCGGCTACCGTCACGGCCCGTGTCAGGACAGCAGCCGTACTTCGCCGGAACGAGTGCGCCGCGCGCGGACGCCGCGTACCAGCGTCACGGAACGCAGCCGACGGGGCGGTACTCGCCCACCGCCCCCGTGCCCGGTGCCCACCCGCAGGCCACGAACCCCGTGGGCACGAATCCGAGAGGTGCGAACCCGCAGGCTCCCGGCACGAGGGTGGCCGGCGGCCCTGGTGCCCAACGACCGGCGCCCCAGGGCCCGGGGCCCGGCCGTTCGGCGCGGGCCCGCCTCGCGCTGCGGGTGGGGGCGCTGGTCGCGGTGGCGGTGGTGTCCGGGCTCGTGTGGTGGCTGATCCGGTACCAGCCGTCCACGGAGGGCGACGCCGCGGCCGCGGAGGACCCGTTGACGAGCGGGGAGTTCGCGTACACGGAGGTGGCGGGCCCGGAGATCTCGGCGAACTGCGCGGGCAACTCCTACGGCGACGTGGTCGGGTGGTTCCAGCAGCATCCGTGCGAGCGGGTGCACCGGTCGCTGTACGAGACCCGCGAGGGCGACGCGCGGGCACTCGTGTCCGTCGTGGTCGTCACCATGCCCGAACAGGACGGGGCCAAACAGCTCAAGGTCACGACCGACACCGACGGCACGGGCAACGTCAACGACCTCGTGCGCGACGGCACCGCGACGTTGCCGGGAGCGCCCAACGTCGCCCAGGGGGAGTACGCCTCGCGGGTCGTCGGCACGCGGTTGACGATCGTCGAGACGGCCTACTTCCCCGACTCCGCGGGCGCGCCGGACACCCTGCAGCGGATCGCCCACGACGCGCTGCGGCTGTCAGCCGCGGCCCGGTAACGCCAGCACGGCGGGCTCGTCGCCCGCGTCGAGTCGCCAGCCCGTGAGGCGGGTCGCCGACCCGATGAGGGCCTGCACGGCCACGTCCCGCAGGCGGGCGTCGTCGGTGCGTTCCAACACGCCGTGCCACGCGCCCGCCGCATCGGTCTCGGCCGTGACCACCAGCTGCACGGCCGAGCCGGCGTCGGAGACCTGCTGCTGTGTCGTGTAGGCCGGTTCGGACGGCCGGGGCGAGACGCCCGCGTCGGCCAGCAGCGTCCGGCAGGCCTCGCGGCGGTCGCGGTGGGCGTCGGCACCCGCGGTGAGCCCGGCCTCGTAGTCGGCCGACAGGAAGGCCGTCACCGTGTCGTAGACCCACTCGGCGGCGTACTCGGCCGCCAGCGCGTCCTGCAGGGCGTCGACCGCGTCCTCGTCGAGCGACCCCGCAGCCACCCGTTCGAGCGGTCCCGGCTGGCCCGCGCCGAGCGCGTCGCCGAGCTGCCTCGCCGCGGCACATCCGGCGGCGACCGCGCCCACCAGGCCCGCGCGATGCCGCGGCAGGCCCTTGACCAGCCGCACCGCCTCGCGCTGGGCCTGCTCGAGCCGCCGGCCCAGGGCGGCCAGATCGCCTGCGGCGGCCTCCGGGGCGTCCACCCGCGGCTCCTGCGACGGACGCGGACGGTTGAGGCGCCGCACCTCCTTGCCCAGGGTGTCGGCGTGCGCCTGCCGCACCGCCGCGACCTGCTGCGCCTCCGGCCCGCCGACCGCGTTGGCGGCCTCGACGTCGGCTCGCGCACGCGCGAGCAGCGGCAGCAACGGGTCCGGGGAGTCGTCGTAGTCGGTACAGCCGGCGAGGGTTCCGAGGCCGACCACCGTGGGAACGGCCAGCGCGGCCGCGCGCAGGAACGCGCGCCGGTTCGGTGGCACCGATCGTCGGAAGGTCACGGCTCGCCATCCTGCCAGGCGGCGGCTCGCCGAGGCCCCGCTGGTCGGCGCGCCCGCATCCGGGCACGATAAGCTGGACCACCACTCGTCGGGCGGCGGTCGGACGGCGTGCTGCGGGCCTGCGGCCTGTATACGACGCCGACGGCCGGTTCGACAAGTCCGGTTCCGTCACACACGGACGTGGATCGGCACCAAGGCACAAGCAAACACAGACAACCGAACACAGACAACGGAACAGCCATCACAACAGCAACAAGCGGGAGCATCACGGTGCCCAACGAACTCGCCAGCCGGCTGGAGCCCATCGTGGCCGAGGCCGTCACGGCCGCGGGTTTCGATCTCGACGCGCTCGACGTCCAACCGGCCGGGCGGCGCAAGCTGGTCAAGGTCGTCGTCGACAGCGACGACGGAGTCGGCCTCGACGAGGTCGCCGAGGTCAGCCGGGTCCTGTCCGGGGTGCTCGACGAGCACGAACACCTCATCGCGGGCGCCTACACGCTCGAGGTCACCTCGCCGGGCGTGGACCGCCCGTTGACCGCACCGCGGCACTGGCGGAGAGCGAAGTTCCGCCTGGTGCGCGTGACCCCGACCGAGGGCGCGGAATTCACCGGCAGAGTCGGCGACGCGGGCGAGACCGCGGCGCGCATGCTGGTCGGCGGCACGATCCGCGACGTGCACTACTCCGCCGTGGCCAAGGCCGTCCTCGAAGTGGAGTTCAAGCAACCGCCCGCCGACGAGCTCAAGCTCCTGGAACAGGATGCGGAGAACTCGACGGACGCGGGCAAGGACAACAGCGAGGGTGCCACCGGGACGCCCTCGGCAACACCGAAGGAGGAGCCGAGGTGAACGTCGACATCGCCGCGCTGCGGGCCATCGAGGCCGACAAGGACATCCCGTTCGAGGCGGTGCTCGAAGCCATCGAGTCGGCGCTGCTCACGGCCTACAAGCACACCGAGGGCCACCAGCCGCGGGCACGCATCGACATCGACCGCAAGACCGGGTACGTGCGCGTGCTCGCGCACACGCTCGACGAGAACGGCGAGATCGCCGAGGAATGGGACGACACGCCGGAGGGGTTCGGCCGCATCGCCGCGACCACGGCCCGGCAGGTCATCCTCCAGCGCCTGCGCGACGCCGAGCACGAGAAGACCTACGGCGAGTTCTCCGCCAAGGAGGGCGAGATCGTCGCCGGGGTGATCCAGCGGGACGCCCGCGCCAACGCGCGCGGCATGGTCGTCGTCGACATCGGCGGCGACACCGAGGGCGTGCTGCCGCTGGCCGAACAGGTGCCGGGGGAGAACTACGAACACGGCGCCCGGATCAAGGCCTACGTGGTCGGCGTGGCCCGCAGCGCCCGCGGACCGCAGATCACGCTGTCGCGCACCCACCCGAACCTGGTGCGCAAACTGTTCGCGCTCGAGGTGCCCGAGATCGCCGACGGCACCGTGGAGATCTCCGCGGTCGCCCGCGAGGCTGGCCACCGGTCGAAGATCGCGGTGCGCTCGACCGTGCAGGGTGTCAACGCCAAGGGCGCGTGCATCGGACCCGTGGGCGGTCGTGTGCGCAATGTCATGAGCGAGCTCGGCGGCGAGAAGATCGACATCATCGACTTCTCCGACGACCCGGCCCGGTTCGTCGGCAACGCGCTCTCGCCCGCGAAGGCCGTGTCGGTGACGGTGGTGGACGAGCGCGCGAAGACCGCGCGGGTCGTGGTCCCGGACTTCCAGTTGTCCCTGGCCATCGGCAAGGAAGGGCAGAACGCCCGCCTCGCGGCCCGGCTCACGGGGTGGCGGATCGACATCCGCAGCGACGCCGCGCCGGACGCCGGACCGCAGCAGGAGGCCTCCCCGGACGCCGGTCCGGAGGACGCGCCTCACACAGCGGTAACCGGTTCGGCTGAGTGAGAGGTCAAGAGCTAAACTGGAGCCCGGTGCAACGCCCGACGTCGATGACCGGCCCGGTTCGTACGTGCGTCGGTTGCCGTCGACGGGCGTTGAACGACGAGCTGGTGAGGTTGGTCGTGGCACACGGGGAGCTGGTCGTCGACGAACGGCGACGGCTCCCCGGGCGCGGTGCCTGGTTGCATCGCGATCCGGCGTGCCTGGTCAAAGCCGAGCGGAAGCGGGCATTCCCGCGCGCACTGCGCGTGCCCGGTCCGCTCGACACGTCCGCTGTGCGGGCGGCCCTGGAACGGCTCGCCACCGAAGAATGAGCCCGGGACGTCCCCGGGCTCTGGCCGGAAACAAGGAAGCAGGTCGACCCGTCATGAGTCAGCCGTGAAGCTGAAGCCATGAACGCGCGACGATAGGACGAGGTCAGCGGGTGCTTTGCCTGTCTGGCCTCAGTTGAGGAGAGCAGTGGCAGGCAAGGCCCGCGTGCACGAGCTCGCGAAAGAGCTCGGTGTCACGAGCAAGGAAGTACTCGCCAAGCTCAAGGAGCAGGGCGAGTTCGTGAAGTCCGCGTCGTCCACCGTGGAGGCACCGGTCGCCCGGCGCCTCCGGGACGCGTACGGACCCACGAAGGACGAGAAGGCCGGGGGCGGCAAGTCCGCGCCGACGCCGGGTGGCGGTGCGAAGAGCGCCCCGTCGGCCGGTGCGCAGCAGGCGCCGTCGACGCCGGCCGAGGCGCCGGCCCGGCCCGCGCAGGAGAGCTCGCAGTCGGCCCCGAAGCCGGCGGCTCCCAAGCCCGGTCCGAAGCCGGGACCGAAGCCCGGTCCCAAGCCCGCGCAGCCGGCCGAGCAGGCTCCGGCCGCGAAGGCCCCCGCGGCGCAGCCCGAGGCGCCGAAGCAGGACCAGTCCGGCGGTGCCGTGGTTCCGCCGAAGCCGCAGGGTCCCAAGCCCGGTCCGAAGCCGGGACCGAAGCAGCCGCGCGTCGGCAACAACCCGTTCGGCGTGGGATCCGGTTCGCCGGCCCCGCGTCCGTCCGCGCCGCGTCCCGGTGGCGGTCAGCAGGGTGGCCAGCGCTCCGGTGGTCCCGGACAGGGTGGCCAGGGCGGCCAGACCGGTCAGCAGGGCGGTGGCCAGCAGGGTCAGCGTTCCGGCGGATCCGGGCAGGGTGGCCAGGGCGGCGGTAACCGCCCGAGCCCCGGCAACATGCCGCCGCGCCCGAACCCGGGCATGATGCCGTCGCGGCCCGCCAAGCAGAGCGGACCCGGCGGTCGTGGTGGACCCGGTGGTGGCCGTGGCGGACCCGGCGGCGGTCGGGGCGGACCCGGTGGCGGCCGCGGTGGACCCGGCGGCGGTCGGGGCGGACCTGGCGGCGCTCCCGCCGGCGGTGGTGGCGGCGGCTTCCGCGGTGGACCCGGTGGCGGCGGCTTCCGTGGCCGCGGCGGTGGCGGCCGTGGTGGCACGGCCGGTGCCTTCGGCCGTCCCGGTGGCCCCTCGCGCAAGGGCCGCAAGTCGAAGCGGCAGAAGCGCCAGGAGTACATGGAGAACATGCAGGCGCCGTCCGTCGGTGGCGTGCGTCTGCCGAAGGGCAGCGGCGAGACGATCCGCCTGCCGCGCGGTGCGTCGCTGACCGACTTCGCCGAGAAGATCGACGCCAACCCGGCTTCGCTGGTGCAGGTGCTGTTCCACCTCGGCGAGATGGTCACCGCGACCCAGTCGGTCTCCGACGACGTGCTGGAGCTCCTCGGCGGCGAGATGAACTACAACGTTCAGGTCGTCAGCCCGGAGGAGGAGGACCGCGAGCTGCTCGAGGCCTTCGACATCCACTACGGCGAGGACGCGGGCACCGACGAGGACCTGCAGGTGCGGCCTCCGGTCGTGACCGTCATGGGTCACGTCGACCACGGTAAGACGCGACTGCTGGACACCATCCGGAAGACGCGGGTGGCCGAGGGCGAGGCCGGTGGCATCACCCAGCACATCGGTGCCTACCAGGTGAAGGCCGAGCTCGAGGGCGACGAGCGCACCGTCACGTTCATCGACACCCCGGGTCACGAGGCGTTCACCGCCATGCGTGCCCGTGGTGCACAGGCGACGGACATCGCGGTCATCGTGGTCGCGGCCGACGACGGCGTGATGCCGCAGACGATCGAGGCGATCAACCACGCGCAGGCTGCCAAGGCCCCGATCGTGGTCGCGGTCAACAAGATCGACAAGGAAGGCGCCAACCCGCAGAAGATCCGCCAGCAGCTCACCGAGTACGGCCTGGTGGCCGAGGAGTACGGCGGCGACACGATGTTCGTCGACATCTCCGCGCGGGAGAACGTCAACATCGACGGGTTGCTCGAGGCGATCCTGCTGACCGCCGACGCGGCGCTGGACCTGCGGGCCAACCCGGACATGGAGGCGCAGGGCGTCGCCATCGAGGCCCACCTCGACCGCGGCCGCGGCCCCGTGGCGACCGTGCTCGTGCAGCGCGGCACGCTGCGGGTCGGCGACTCGGTGGTGGCCGGGGACGCCTACGGCCGCGTGCGGCGCATGGTCGACGAGTACAACCGTGACGTCACCGAGGCCGACCCGTCGCGCCCGGTGCAGGTCATCGGCTTCACGTCGGTCCCGCGTGCGGGTGACACGTTCCTGGTCGTGGACGAGGACCGGGTGGCACGGCAGATCGCCGAACGCCGCCAGGCCCGTATCCGTAACGCCGAGAACGCGGCCAAGCGCAAGCGCGTCAGCCTGGAGGACCTGGACTCCGCACTGAAGGAGACCAACACCCTCAACCTGATCATCAAGGGCGACAACTCGGGTACCGTCGAGGCTCTCGAGAACTCGCTCATGCAGATCGAGGTGGGCGACGAGGTCGAGCTGTCGATCGTGCACCGCGGTGTCGGTGGCGTGACCGAGAGCGACATCGACCTGGCGACGGCCTCCGACGCGGTCGTGATCGGGTTCAACGTGCGAGCACAGGGCAAGGCGACCGAGCGGGCCAGCCGCGAGGGCGTCGACGTCCGGTACTACACGGTGATCTACCAGGCGATCGACGAGATCGAGCAGGCCCTCAAGGGCATGCTCAAGCCGGAGTACGAAGAGGTCGAGCTCGGCAAGGCCGAGGTCCGCGAGGTCTTCAAGTCCTCGAAGTTCGGCACGATCGCCGGTTGCCTCGTCACCTCGGGCATCATCCGCCGCAACGCCAAGGCGCGGCTGCTGCGGGACGGTGTCGTCGTCGGCGAGGAACTGCCCGTGGCGTCGCTGCGGCGGTTCAAGGACGACGCGACCGAGGTGCGCGACGGCTACGAGTGCGGTTTGACGCTCGGCAAGTTCTCCGACATCAAGGTCGGCGACGTCGTCGAGACGTACGAGCAGCGCGAGAAGCCGCGCGAGTGAGTTCGGGCCTGCGGGCGGGGGAGCGGTGAGCCGTTCCCCCGCCCGCGGCACCGGCGGCCCTTGTCGACCCGGCGATGCGGGGTAACGGTGTTCGTGGGTTCACTGGAGCTGGACGTGCTCCTGGGTGACGTCCGGTCTCTCAAACAGAAGCGTTCGGTGGTGCGGCCACTCGTGGCCGAGCTGCGGAAACGCTTCGACGTGGCGGTCGCCGAGGCCGGTCAGCTGGAGCTGTACCGGAGGGCGACCGTCGGCATCGCAACGGTCGCCGCCGACGGCGCGCACGTGCGGGACGTCCTGGACGCGTGCGAACGGTTCGTGGCGGAGCGGCCGGAGATGGAGCTGCTGTCGGCCCGCCGTCGGGTACACGGTGGCGAGGACGACTGAGTCGTACAGGCAGGAATGAGGGGATTCGGGGTGGCTGACAACGCTCGGGCACGCAGGCTGGCGAAGCGGATCGCGCAGATCGTCGCGTCCGCCCTCGAGCACGAGGTGAAGGACCCTCGGCTGGGCAACGTCACGATCACCGACGCCCGCATCACCGGCGACCTGCGCGACGCCACGGTGTACTACACGGTGCTCGGCGAGACCCTCGACGCGGCACCGGACTTCGCGGGTGCCGCCGCCGCGCTGGAATCCGCCCGCGGCGTGCTCCGCACGAAGGTGGGCCAGGGCACCGGCGTGCGGTACACGCCGACGCTGACGTTCGTGGCCGACAACATCCCGTCCGAGGCGCGCAACATCGACGAACTGCTCGCCAAGGCACGGGAGGCTGACGCGGAGGTCGCCCGCCAGGCCACCGCGGCCCAGCCCGCGGGCGAGGCCGATCCCTACAAGCCCGCCAAGGACGCCGACGAGGAGTGACGCCGGCCGCACGGATCGGCGGCGGTGTTCAGGTCGCGACGAGCTCGATCCGGCAGCTGTCCAGCGCCACCCGAGCCAGTCGCCGGTCGGCGGTGACGAGCGTGAGGCCACGGGTCTCGGCGAGCGCCACGTACGCGGCGTCGTAACCGCTGATGTTCGCGCGCAGCTGCCACATACGCGGCACGAGGTCGGCAATCCGAACAGTGTCGATCGCGATGCGTCGCAGGCGTTCGATCGTGCGCACCGCCGTGTCGTCACTGATCTTGCCGCCCAGGGTGAGGTCGCGGACAACCGAGAACACCTCGGCCATCCAATGGTCGGGCGCGGCCCACTCCACGTCACGTGCCAGTGCGGCCCGAGCCTTGCGGCCGCGGTCGTCGTTGTAGACCAGGGCGTTCGCGAGTGCCGAAGCATCGACGACGATCACGCGACGCCGCCGGCCCTCGTGTCGTCGTCGCGCCGTTCGCGTGCGCGCTCGAGGACGTCCGCGGCGTCGGGCGCCTGTGCGCCCGCACCGTCGGCGAGATCCCGCTCGATCTCGTCGAGCAGCTCGCGGTTCCGGCTGAAGTGGGTCGACAAGGCTCGCGCGGCGCTACCGGTTCGCGAGGGCGTCGGTGAGCCGCTCGGCCCACGGGTCGGAGGTCTCCACGAACGCGGCGGGGGTGCCGATCGGCGCCGGGACCGTGCGGGTCGTGCCGCCCGCGTAGACGTGTCCGGTCAGCAGGTGCCGCCACCGGCCCGGTGGAAGGGTGACCTCCACGTCGTCGGCGCCCTCGGTGAGCACGGGTGCGACGAGGATCGACGGCCCGAAGAAGAACTGTGTGTCCACCCCGGCCGCGGCCGTGTCCGGTGCCTGGAGCCAGCCGTGCCGGATCGCGGGGACGCCGGTCTCGGTGGCGTGGTCGACCACCTCGCGCCGGTAGTCGGCCAGCGCCGCGTAGATCCGCGTCGCCTCGGCGAACCGGTTCCGTGCGACCTCGTCGTAGACCTGGGTGTTGTCCGCCGGCCGGTTCCCCTCGTGGGTGCGCATGAGGACGCCGAACGCCGACAGCTCGGCCCACCGGGCGAGCAGTTCCGGTGAGCGCACGTAATCCTTCACCACCGCGTCGATCGACGTGTAGCCGCCGACGTCGGAATGCACCAGCGGCCACCCGGACACGCCCGCCGAGAACGTGCCGCGCAGCACCGACCCCAGTCCGTCCTCGGCACTGAACGACGTGAGCTGGTCGCCGTTCCAGAACATCGGCGCGTCGGCGTCCATCCCGAGTGAACCCGAGCGGAACCAGGTGACGCAGTCGGGCTGCTCCGCCCGCTCGCAGGCCTCCCGCACGGTGCCGGCCCACAGCGCCGGCCAGCGGTTGTGTGCCGTCATCGGATCGCCGTCGGTGAGCTGTGCGTCCAGTGGCAGCCCCTCGCCGAAATCGGCCATGAGACCCCGGACTCCGTCGGTGAGTACCTCGTCGGCGATGACGTCGGCGTACCAGTCCCGCGCGGCATCGTCGGTCAGGTCCACGAGGTAGGCGTCGAAATCGCCCTGGTCGAGGGTGTACGGGCGGCCGGACTCCGTGGTCACCAGGTATCCGCGCGCCCGCGCCTCGGCCAGCAGGTTCCGCGCCGGTGCGGGCTGCTTTCCCGCGGGGTCGACCAGGAACGGATTGACGTACGTCGTCACCGCGATGTCCGAGTCGGCGAGGTCGGCGACCAGCCGGCGCCACTGCGGGTACCGCTCCTCGTCGCGCTGCCAGGTCCACCACAGACGCTGCCCGAACGACGTGGTGCGCCGGCCGGTCCAGTCCTGCAGCCAGACCCCGCTGATCCGCGCACCGGCCGACCGCAACGACTCCACCGACCGCCGCACCGAATCCGTGCCGCCCTGGAGCCCGACGATCGCCCCGTTCCCGGTCCAGTGGGCGAGCGGCGGACGGTCCACACCGGACTGCTGGCGGGCGACGAGCTCGAGGGGTGTGTCGGCGGTGACCAGTTCGGCGCGCAGGTGGGTGGCCTGGACCTCCAGTCCGACCCGGCCCTCGGTGCGGGTGTCGGCGACGGCGAGGGCGTGCGACTCGGGCAGTGCGGGGTCCAACCGGACGCCCCGCAGGTCCGCGGTCACCCACGACGCCCACGCCGCGTAGGTCATGTCCTCGGTGCCGCCCGCTCCGTTGTTCGTGACGTCGGCCAGGATGCTCACCGGTTGTTCGCCCCTGCCGACGCCCTGCTCACGGACGACGACGGGGACGAGACGTCCGTCGAGATCCATGTCGGTGAACTGCTCGCCGAAGCCGTGGACCGCGCTACTGCCGGTCCGGCTGCTCCAGAACCCGAGCGACGTGGCCTGCCCCGCCTCGCCGGCCGAGCCTGCCTCGTCCGCGTTGTCCGCATCGTCGAGCCGGGCGTCCACCGTGGCTCCGCGGTCGGTGGCGGAGAACTCGGCCCGCCAGGAAGGTCCGCGGCCGCCGTCGGCGTCCCGCAGGTGGCCGCGGAGGACGACCCCGCGGTCGGTGGCGGTCATCCGGTCGACGGTCTGGGTCGTCCACTCGCGGTCGTGGTCGCTGCGGAGCCAGAAGTAGCCGCGGTCCTCCTCGGCGGTGAGCTCGCCGCGGCCCGCGCCGAGGAACGCGTGGCCAGGGTCGCTGCTCCACACGGCTGCGTGGCCGCTCCGGACGGTGATGCGCGGCCCCGTGTCGTCGCCGGTGTTGGGCTCGGTGTCGCTGTCGGTGTCGCTGTCGTCGGTGTCGTCGTCGTTGTCGCTGTCGTTGTCGCTGTTGTCGGTGTCGCTGTCGTCCGGGTTGTCGCTGCCCCGGTCGATCGTGACGGTGAGCCCTCGGGCGCTGGCCGCGGCAGGCACGCGCGGATCGATGTGCAGACTGCCCGCTTCGAGCATCGCCAGGTCGTCACGCGGGATGCGCGCCCACGTGATCAGGCACGCGGCGACCAGGACCGTGGTCACGCCGAGCACCGCGGCGATCCGGATCCGGCGCCGTCGCCGGGTGCGAGGTGCGGCCACGTGTGCATCGTCGCAGAACCGCGGGTTCCGCGGGTGCGGAATGCGCCGGGTGACGGTCCGGGGCGGGGGAGAGGGGTGGCGGTCAGGCGTCCTTCGTGGCGATGAGGACGTCGCGCACGATGGCCTGGTCGACCCGGTGGGCCAGGCCGTCGTAGGCTCCGCCGGACCGCACGGTCAGACCGGCGCCGGTGAGGATGTCGACGAGTTCGTCACGGGGCACGACGTGGGTGTTCCACGACAGGCCGAGCGCCCCGCCGCGGCGCAGCGTCCGCGTCCACACGGGAACGGCCGCGGCCAGCAAGTCCCGCGGACTCCGCACCGGATTGGCGTTCTGCCGGTGGCTGCCGTGCTGCACGCCGTAGGGTGCGTCGGTGACGATCACGTCGACGCTGTTTCTGCGCACCACCTCGTCGGTCTCGAGCGTGTCGCACCGCAGGTAGCTAATCGACCGGGTGTCGCCGGCCTTGTACTCCTCCTTGGTGGGTGCGTAGGTCACGTCGAGTCGGCTCCCGAGGCGGACCTTGTTGCGTCGCAACGGGGTCGCCTCCGCGGTGTGCTTGACGCGCTTGGTGCGCAGGTACGTCTTGACGAACTGTTGGTAGGCCTCGAAATCACGTTCGTCGACGTCCACGCCCGTCGCGTCGAAGCCGTACATCATGGCCAGGTTCAGCGTCGTTCCCCTGCCGCACAACGGATCCAGGACGTGCAGGCCCGCCTCCGTCAGCGCCTGCGGCCGGGTCGTCGACAGCACGGTGAGGTTCAGCAGCAGCGCGGTGAACAGTTCGTTGGTCTTGCCCGTGTACTTCTGGATCGTCAGCAGATCCGAGTCGAAGCGACCCCACCGCTGGAGCGGAACCGGCCGCAACAACTCGCCCGACCGTTCGAAGAGGACATACGCCGAGGAGAGCCGCGACAGCCGTGCCACGTCCTCGTCGGTCAGCGGTGCGTCCGTGGTGAACGTGACGTACTCGGCGCCGCCGATCTCCGTCTCGGCGACGGCGGTGGGGGCGACCGACAGCACGGTGTCGCCGAACACCGCCAGCTCGGCCTGCAACAGGCGCCGCGAGGTCTCGGTGTAGACACGGTTGGCCGACGGCAGGATGAGAATCGCGTACTCGGGCATCGGCGTAAGAGTAGGCGAACCCGCCTCGGTCGCGGCGTCGGCGTCCGCCTCCTGCGCGTCAGGCTCCTGAACCGGTGGGCCTCAGTCGGAGGGCGGCCCGTAGACGGTCCGGTAGGGCAGGAATCGCTGGAAGCCGATCGGCTCGAGACCGGCCGTCCGCTCCACCAGCCGCGGGACGTCGTCGTCGGCCTGGAGGCGCTCGGCCACCACGCGCTCGTGGTCCTCGACGGTGGCGAACTCCGCCCAGTTGAGCATGCGACTTCCGTCGACGGCGATGTGGAAGTGGTTGCCGGCCATGCCCGCGGGTCCCTGTTCGCCGGTGGTCACGGGATGCCGGCTGAGCAGCTCGTCGACGAACCGTTCACCGGTCGCCGCGGAGTCGGTCCGGAACGACACCAGCACCACGGCGCCCGGTTCGAACGGCCGCTCGGGCAACGCCTCGCGGTACAGCCGATATCCGACGGCCTCGAGACGCTCGATGCCCGCGACCGCCTCGTCGAGTGTGTCGTCGAGTGTGTCGTCGAGTGTGTCGTTGTGTGCGGCGCGGGCGGTGCGGCGGAAGTCGTCGAGCGCGGCCTCGTCGGTCCACTGCGCATAGTGGACCAGGGTGCGGCCGTCGGTTCCCAGCAGCACGGTGTGGGCGAGCAGACCGGTGGGCCACGGGCGGCGGCGCCAGTCGTCCACGGCGGCGGCCGCCGCGGCGTGCTGGGTGTCCGGGTCGGCGGCCCGCCAGGTGGCGACCAGCACGTGGGTGTCCTTTCGCGACACCGGAGGCAGCGGGCCCGTGAGGTCGTCGACGTGGGCCCGCACCCAGTCGCGGTACGCGTGGGCGGGTCTGCCGGTGACGCGGGCGACGGTGTCGGTGCACGTCCCGTTCTGATCACTGCCGCCGAGGTCGGCCACCAGTGCGGCGATCGCCGAGTCCGGGGCGTGCGCTCCCAGCAGCGACCGGGCCCATTCCTCGGCGGGCCGCTCCCGCCACGGGATGTTCCTGCCGGTGATCTCGCCGATGATCCCCAGTTGCCGGGCCGGGGTGATCGGCTCGGGGCCGGTGAGTGCGTAGCGCATGCCGTCGTGTCCGGACTCGGTGAGCGCGCGGACGGCCACGGCGGCGATGTCGCGCTCGTCCACCGGAGCGGTGGGCGTCTCGGGCCGGACCACCGCGACGGTGTCGCGGGCACGGATCGCCGCCGCCCACTCCAGACTGTTGGCCGCGAAGCCGTAGGGGCGCAGGAACGTCCACGACACGCCCACCTCGCGGATCGCCTCCTCGACGGCTGCGTGCGCGTGGGCGATGGCCCCGGTCTGTTCGCCTGCGGGCACGTCGTCGCGCACCGCGCTGGAGGACAGCAGCACCACGTGGGCGGCGTGCTCGCCGATGATCCGCACGGTCCGGATGAGGGCCTCGAGCTCGAAGTCCGGGATCATGAGGAACACGGCCGAGACCCCGTCGAGGTGCGGGCGGAGTCCCTCACCGTCGAGCTGGCTGCCCTCCACCACGTCGACCGTGGCCGGCAGCTGCGCCCTCGCCGGGTCCCTGGTCAGCGCGCGCACCTCGACGCCCGCGTCCAGCAGTCCGGTCACCACGTGGCGGCCCACCCGCCCCGTCGCACCTGTCACCAGCACCGTCACCGGTACACCTCCGTTCGGTTCGTCATGGGCCGCGACGCTAGGCGGGGTGTGACGACCGCGGCATCTGTCGGACGACCGGGTTGTCGGCCGGTCCCCTTAGGCTGCGGTGCGTGGTCGAGGTGAGGGAGGAACGCGTCCCGGCGCGGAAGGTCTTCGGGCTCGCCGTTCCGGCGCTCGGGGTGCTCGCGGCCGAACCGTTGTACGTGCTCGTCGACACGGCGGTCGTCGGCCATCTCGGCGCGTTGCCGCTCGCCGCGCTCGCGCTGGGCGGAACGCTGCTCGCGCTGGTGTCCACGCAGTTGACGTTCCTGTCCTACGGCACGACCTCGCGCACCGCCCGCCTGCACGGGGCCGGCCGCAGGGCCGAGGCCGTCGAGGAGGGTGTCCAGGCGACGTGGCTGGCACTGGCCGTCGGGGTCGTGATCGTGGTGGCGGGGCAGCTGCTCGCGCGTCCCGTCGCGAGCATGATGTCCGGCGACGAGCAGATCACCGACGCCACGGTGTCCTGGTTGCGGATCGCGCTGTGCGGCACCCCGATGATCCTCGTGACCATGGCGGGCAACGGCTGGATGCGCGGCGTGCAGGACGCGGTCCGCCCACTGCGGTACGTCCTGGCGGGCAACGGCCTGTCGGCGGTGCTGTGCCCGATCCTCGTCTACCCGGCCGGGCTGGGGCTCGAAGGCTCGGCCGTGGCCAACGTTGTCGCCCAGACGGTCTCCGGCGGGTTCTTCCTCGCGGCGCTGGTGCGCGAGCGTGCGCGGCTGCGGCCCCGGCCCTCGGTCATGTGGGCGCAGTTGATCCTCGGCCGCGACCTCGTGCTGCGCAGCCTCGGGTTCCAGGCCTGCTTCCTGTCGGCCACGGCCGTGGCCGCGCGCACCTCGACCGAGGCGGTGGGAGCGCACCAGGTCGTGTGGCAGCTGTGGACGTTCCTGTCGCTCGTGCTCGACTCGATCGCCATCGCCGCACAGTCGCTCATCGGCGCGGCACTCGGCGGCGGATCGCGCAGGCGCGCCCACGGCATCGCGGGTCAGATTACCCGGTACGGTCTCGTCCTGGGCTGCGGTCTGGGGGTGGCGTTCGCGGCCGTGTCGCAGGTCCTGCCGCTGGCGTTCACCAGCGACGCGGGCGTGCTCGGGCAGATCCCGCACGCGTGGTGGTTCTTCGTCGCGCTGCAGCCGGTGGCGGGTGTGGTGTTCGCGCTCGACGGGGTACTGCTCGGTGCGGGCGATGCGGCCTACCTGCGCAACGCCACTCTCGGCAGCGCACTGCTCGGATTCCTGCCGCTGATCTGGGCCTCCCTGGGCTTCGGCTGGGGGCTGGCCGGCATCTGGACGGGGCTGACCGTGTTCATGCTGCTGCGGCTCGGGTTCGTCGTGGCCCGCTGGCGCGGCGGCCGATGGGCCGTCACCGGCGCCGTGCGCGCGTGAGGGCCGGTGGCCGGGCGCCGTGGCTGGGGCTGGCGCCGTGGCCGGGGCTGGCGCTGTGGTCGTGGCTGTCACTGGGGCTGTGACCGGGGCTGTGGGGAACTCCACCGGCACCGCGGGTATCCGGCCGGGGAGCCGATGGACTAGAACGAACGGGGACGGTCGCAGGCGCCTGTCCGGACGTGATCACGAGAAGGAGGACAGGTGCAGGCCAGCCGACCGGGCAAGGCCCCGGCGAACGCACCACTGAACGCCTCGGCGCCGGCCCGGGCGTGGGTGGTGTGGGGTGCGGGAGCGTTCGTCTACCTGCTCGCCGTGTTCCACCGCGCCTCGTTCGGGGTCGCGGGCCTGAGCGCGGCCGAACGGTTCGGGGTGGGGGCGGCCGCCCTCGGCACGTTCACGGTGCTGCAGGTCGCGGTGTACGCCGCGATGCAGATCCCGACCGGGATGCTGGTCGACCGGTTCGGCTCGCGGTCGGTGCTCATCGGCGCGGTGCTGATGCTCGGGTCCGGCCAGGTGCTGCTCGCGCTGGTCGACAGCTACGCGCTCGGCCTGATCGCCCGCGCGATCCTCGGCGTCGGGGACGCGCTCGCGTTCGTCTCGGTGCTGCGTCTGGCGGCGAACCACTTCCCGGGGCGGCAGTACGTCCTGGTCACCGCGTTCACCGGATCGTTGGGTTTCCTCGGCAACCTCGGGGCGACGCTGCCACTGGCCCTGTTGCTCGACGGAGTGGGCTGGACCCCCGCGTTCTTCGGCGTCGGGATCGCGACCCTCGGCTACCTCGTCGTGGTGCTGGCCGCCGTGCGCGACACCTCCGAGCAGCGCACGGCGCGTTCGGCCGCGCAGCCGCTCGCCGAGGTCGCCGGCGAGCTGCGCGGCGCATGGCGGGTGCCCGCGACGCGGCTGGGCTTCTGGACGCACTTCTCCATGCCCTTCAGCCTCAACGTGATGACGCTGTTGTGGGGCGTGCCCTACATGGTGGAACAGCTCGGTTACGCGGACACGACCGCCAGCTCGCTGCTCATGGTGTTCGTCCTCGGAGCCATGATCTCCAGTCCGCTCGCGGGCGGCTACTTCAGCCGCCGACCGGACCTGCGGATGCCCATCGTGCTCGGGTACGGCCTCCTGCTGACCTGCACCTGGGCGGCCCTGCTCTCCTGGCCCGGTCAGGTTCCGATCGCAATGCTCGTGCCCGCGTTCGTCGTGATGTCGCTCGGTGCACCCGTGTCCACCGTCGGGTTCGCCCTCGTCCGCGACTACAACCCGTTGCCGCGCGTGGGCACCGCCACGGGGGCGGTCAACGTCGGCGGGTTCTGCGCCACGACGACGGCGTCGCTGCTCGTGGGTGTCCTGGTCGAGCTGACCGGCGACTACCGGATCGCCCTGCTGGCGGTCATCGCGGTGCTGCTGTTCGGGATCTGGCGGGTGCTGGTGTGGTTCCGCAGGGCGCGGGCGGCGGTGCTGGCCGCGCAGGACCGCGGCGAGGACGTGCCGGTGCGCATCCGGCGCAAGGCGTGGGACCTCGCGTCGGCGCCCGGCGCAGTGCTTCGTTAAGGTCGTCGGCCGTGTCCACACCGACCCCGGTCCCGCCCGGCCTGCTGATCGTCGACAAGCCCGCGGGTATGACGTCCCACGACGTCGTCGCGAAGGCCCGCCGGTTCCTCGGCACCCGCAAGGTCGGGCACGCCGGAACGCTCGATCCGATGGCCACCGGCGTGCTGGTGCTCGGGGTCGAACGCGCCACCAAGCTGCTCGGACACCTCGCCCTCGACCGCAAGACCTACCTGGCCACGATCACGCTCGGCGCGTCGACCACGACCGACGACGCCGAGGGCGACCTGCTCGAGGAGGCCGACGCGGGCGGGGTCACCGACGGGGCGATCGCGGGCGGCATCGCGGCGCTCACCGGTGAGCTGCAGCAGGTGCCCAGCGCGGTCAGCGCGGTGAAGGTCGACGGCAAACGTGCCTACGCGCGGGTGCGCGAGGGAGAGCAGGTCGACCTGCCGGCCCGCCCCGTGACCGTCCACCGGTTCGACCTCCTCGCCACGCGGCGCGAGGGTGAGCGCGTCGCGCTCGACGTGATGGTCGACTGTTCGTCCGGCACCTACGTGCGGGCGCTGGCCCGCGACCTGGGTGCCGGTCTCGGCGTGGGCGGTCACCTCACGCAGCTGCGCAGGACCACGGTCGGGCCCTTCACGTTGGCGGCGGCACGCACGCTGGACGCGGTCGAGGCCGACCCCGGCCTGTCGCTGACCCTCGCCGACGCGGTGGCCGCCGCGTTCCCGCGCCGGGACGTCGACGCCGCCGCCGCGCGCGCCGTACGGCACGGGCAGCGGCTGCCCGCGGGCGGGATCGCCGGCACCTACGGCGTCTTCGACCCCGAGGGTGCGGTGCTGGCGCTCGCCGAGGACCGGGGGCCGGTCGCCAAGCCGCTCGTCGTGCTCGCGCCCGCCTGAGCGGCCCGCGGCGGACGGTCGTTACGCTGCTGCACTGTGCAGCGTTGGCGCGGTTTGGCAGATCTGCCCGGTGGCTGGGGACGATGCGTCGTCACCATCGGGGTCTTCGACGGGGTGCACCGGGGACACCAGGTGCTGATCGAACGGACGGTGGCGACGGCCGCCGAACTGGGTGTGCCGTCGGTGGTGTTGACCTTCGACCCGCATCCGTCCGAAGTGCTGCGACCCGGCTCGCATCCCGCCCAGCTCACGACCCTGCGGCGGAAGGCCGACCTGGTCGAACAGCTCGGTGCGGACGTGTTCTGCGTGCTGCCGTTCACCCCGGAACTGTCCCGGTTGGACCCGGAGGAGTTCGTCCACGAGGTGCTGGTGGACAAGCTGCACGCCGCCGCCGTGATCGTCGGCGAGAACTTCACGTTCGGCAGGAAGGCCGCGGGCGACGTCGAGACGCTCAGGACGCTCGGCAAGCGGTTCGGCTTCACGGCGCAGGGCGCGACGCTCCAGGGCACCGCGTTGCCCGGCGGTTCGCAGGCCAGCGCGGAGATCACCTTCTCGTCGACGTACGTGCGCTCCTGCATCGACGCCGGTGACGTGCGCGCCGCGGCCGACGCGCTCGGCAGGCCGCACCGCCTGGAGGGCATCGTCGTCCGCGGTGACGGGCGCGGGCACGACCTGGGCTATCCGACGGCCAACCTGTCGACCCCGCGGTTCGCGGCGATCCCCGCCGACGGCGTCTACGCGTGCTGGTTCGAGCGCGCCGGCGGCACGCGGCTGGCCGCAGCCGTGTCGGTCGGCACCAACCCCACGTTCTCCGGCAGGGAACGCACCGTCGAGGCGTTCGTGCTCGACGTGGACGAGGACTTCTACGGTCAGCAGGTCGCGCTGGACTTCGTGGAACGGCTGCGGGGGCAGATCCGGTTCGACGGCCCGCAGGGGCTGATCGACCAGATGGCCGACGACGTGACCAGGACCAGGGAGCTGCTCGGACCCGCCTGAGCGGCTCCGCGCCCCGCGTGCGCGCGTCCGATGAGTCCGATGACACTCGCCCGGCGGGGTGCAAAAGTGAACGGCTGGTCCGTTCCGTCCGTGTTGCCGGACGCGACCTGGCAGGATGCCCGCAGGGACCGTCCGACACGCACACGCGGGCGGTCGGGACCATCGAGGGGAGCAGGGACTGACGTGGAAGACCACAAGATCGTCCAGCGCAACATCGCGTTGCAGCGTGAGTGGTACGGGGAACCGCTCGGCGACCGGGTGCGCAGGCTCGTCGTGGCCTTCGACGTGTCGCAGGCCTATCTGGCCGAGGTGCTGGGGATCAGTGCACCGATGTTGAGCCAGGTCATGAGCGGGCGCCGGGCGAAGATCGGCAATCCCGTCGTGCTGGCCAGGCTGATCATGCTGGAACGGAAGGTGCTGCGGCCCGACGTCGCGGGCGGCAGCAAGGAGGCGATCCAGGCGGCACTCGAGGACGTCAAGGCCGCACGCCCCACGGTCAGCAGGGACAACGTGCCGCTGGCCGCGGGCCCGGACGACCAGGACGTGCTGACGGCGCTGCGCGAGATCGCCGAGGGGGAGCAGCTGCTCGAGGCGGCCGAACGCCTCGACCCCGACTTCCCCGCGATCGCCGACCTGCTGCGCCGCGCGGGCAAGGACCCGCGGTGACCATGCGGGACGACGGCACGGGTGGCGCCGACGGCACGGACGACACGGACGGCGTGAGGGACTCGGGGAGGATCGCCGTTCGGTGAGACTATTCAGTGCCTTCCCGGTACCCGACGCCGCGGCCGACGCGTTGCGCGAACACCTCGCACGCGCCGAGCCGTCTCCGGCCACAGCGGGGTCGGCGGGCACAGCGGGGTCAGACACAGCGGGGTCAGACACAGCGGGGGCGGGCAGGCTCCGCTGGACCGCGAGGGACGGCTGGCACGTCACGCTCGGTTTCTACGGCGAGGACGATCCGCGGCGGCGTGGCGACTGGCTCGCCCGCCGGCTCGACGGGCTCACCGCGCCGGTGCTGCGGATCGCCGGCGCGGGCACGTTCCCCGGCGTGCTGTGGGCGGGCATCGACACGCGCGGCGACGCGCTCGCCGAGGTCGCCGCGGCCGCGCGCAGCGACGACGAACGCCGCCCGTTCCGCGCACACGTCACGCTGGCCAGAGGAGGACCGCCCGCCGCGCTGGCCGCATGGGCAGAGGCGCTGGCCGGTCACCGGGGCCCGGAATGGGAGGCCGACGCCGTCGTCCTGCTGCGCAGTGACTCCCCAGCGGACTCCCCAGCGGACTCCCCAGCGGACCAGCGCACTGGCCACCGAACCGACCACCGAACGGGCCGGGCGGACGCCCGTGCGGACCGGGTCGACCGGCACCCGAGCGGGCATGTGGGCGGGCGCCCGATCCGCGGTCCGGTGTACACGCCCGTCGACCGGTTCGACCTCGGGCATGCGCTGCGTTGACCGCGGTCGCTGATAGGCTGAACAGCTGAGTCCGGCTGCGGTCCGTGGCGGCCGGTACTGACACTGACAACACGGCACTGAACACAAGGAGTGACGAGTGGCTCTGTCCACCGACGAGAAGAAGGCGATCCTGTCCGAGTACGGCTTGCACGAGTCGGACACGGGTTCGCCCGAGGCGCAGGTGGCCCTGCTGACCAAGCGGATCACCGGGCTCACCGAGCACCTCAAGACCCACAAGCACGACCACCACTCGCGTCGTGGTCTGCTGCTGCTGGTCGGCCGTCGCCGCCGGCTGCTCAACTACGTGATGAAGGTGGACATCGCGCGCTACCGTTCGCTGATCCAGCGACTCGGCCTGCGCCGATGACATCATGACGAAGGGGAGTGGCCCAGCGGGTCGCTCCCCTTCGGTCCACCGGTCCCGCCCCGGCAGGGCCGGACAACACCACAGAGAAGATTCCGCAGTGACACGCGCCGCGTGCGGGGACGCCGCAGCCGGTCCTCGGTAGTGGCTCTCGGGAGTTTCCCGAGGGCTTCGATCGATGGCCGGCCTCGTACCCCGGACGTGCCCCGAAGGGCGGGGATGTGCGTGTTCCATGCGGTGGTACGAGGAGTTAAGACTTTTATGACTGATGCAGACGGCATCACCGTGCACGAAACGGAAGCCGTGCTGGACAACGGTCGGTTCGGCACGCGCACGGTGCGCTTCGAGACGGGCAGGCTGGCCAAGCAGGCCGCCGGTTCCGTCGTGGCGTACCTCGACGACGAGACGATGCTGCTCTCGGCCACGACGGCCTCGAAGCAGCCCAAGGAGCACTTCGACTTCTTCCCCCTCACGGTGGACGTCGAGGAGCGCATGTACGCCGCGGGCCGCATCCCCGGCGCGTTCTTCCGCAGGGAGGGCCGTCCGTCCACGGACGCGATCCTGACCTGCCGCCTCATCGACCGCCCGCTGCGCCCGTCGTTCGCCGACGGTCTGCGCAACGAGATCCAGGTCGTCATCACGGTGCAGAGCCTCAACCCGGACGACCCGTACGACGTGCTGGCGATCAACGCCGCGTCGGCCTCGACCCAGATCGGCGGACTGCCGTTCTCCGGGCCCATCGGCGGCGTGCGCGTCGCGCTGATCGAGGACCAGTGGGTCGCGTTCCCGACCTGGTCGCAGCTGGAGAAGGCGACGTTCAACATGGTCGTCGCCGGCCGCGTCGTCGGTGACGGTGCCGGTGACGTCGCGATCATGATGGTCGAGGCCGAGGGCACCGAGAACACCCTGGACCTGGTCGCCGAGGGTGCGACCGCGCCGACCGAGACCACGGTGGCGCAGGGCCTCGACGCGGCCAAGCCGTTCATCCGCGCGCTGTGCGAGGCGCAGCAGCGGCTGGCGGAGGTCGCGGCGAAGCCGACCGGGGAGTACCCGCTGTTCCCGGCCTACCAGCAGGACGCCTACGACGCCGTCGCCGCGATCGCGACCGACGAGCTCACCAAGGCGCTCGCCATCGGCGGCAAGCAGGACCGCGACAACGCCACCGACGAGGTCAAGGCCGCCGTCCTGGAGAAGGTCGGCATCGGTGAGGGCGAGGCCTTCGAGGGCCGCGAGAAGGAGATCGGCGCCGCGTTCAAGGCGCTGACCAAGCAGCTCGTGCGCCAGCGCATCCTGCGCGACAAGGTGCGCATCGACGGCCGCGGCATCACCGACATCCGCCAGCTGGCCGCCGAGGTCGCCGTGATCCCGCGGGCCCACGGTTCGGCGCTGTTCGAGCGCGGCGAGACCCAGATCCTGGGTGTCACCACGCTGAACATGCTCCGCATGGAGCAGCAGCTGGACACGCTGTCGCCGGAGACGTCGAAGCGCTACCTGCACCACTACAACTTCCCGCCGTTCTCCACCGGTGAGACCGGCCGCGTCGGCACGCCGAAGCGGCGCGAGATCGGCCACGGCATGCTCGCCGAGCGGGCGCTGGTTCCGGTGCTGCCCAAGCGGGACGAGTTCCCGTACGCCATCCGCCAGGTCTCGGAGGCGCTGGGCTCCAACGGTTCGACGTCGATGGGCTCGGTCTGCGCGTCCACGATGAGCCTGTACAACGCCGGTGTGCCGCTGAAGGCGCCGGTGGCGGGTATCGCGATGGGCCTCGTGTCCGACGAGGTCGACGGCGAGACCCGCTACGTGGCGCTGACCGACATCCTGGGCGCCGAGGACGCGTTCGGCGACATGGACTTCAAGGTCGCCGGCACCAAGGACGTCATCACGGCGCTGCAGCTGGACACCAAGCTCGACGGCATCCCGTCCGACGTCCTGGCCGCCGCGCTGAACCAGGCCAGGGACGCCCGGCTGACGATCATGGACGTGATGTCCGAGGCGATCGACGAGCCGGACGAGATGAGCCCCTACGCGCCGCGGGTCACGAGCGTGAAGATCCCGGTCGACAAGATCGGCGAGGTCATCGGCCCGAAGGGCAAGATGATCAACACGATCACCGAGGAGACCGGCGCGGACATCTCGATCGAGGACGACGGCACGATCTACGTCGGTGCCGCCGACGGCCCGTCCGCCGAGTCGGCCATCGACAAGATCAACGCCATCGCCAACCCGCAGCTGCCGAAGGTGGGCGAGCGCTTCCTCGGCACGGTCGTCAAGACCGCGGCGTTCGGCGCGTTCGTCTCGCTCCTGCCCGGCAAGGACGGCCTCGTCCACATCTCGAAGCTGGGTAACGGCAAGCGCATCGGCAAGGTCGAGGACGTCGTCAACGTCGGCGACAAGCTGCGCGTCGAGATCCAGGACATCGACAACCGCGGCAAGATCAGCCTCGGCGTCGTGAACGAGGACGACGAGAGCGGCGAGAAGGCCGAGGGCACCGAAGAGGCCGGGACGGCCGCAGCCGAGTAACGGCAGCGACCGACACCCCAGCACACGACAGCGACCCGTCGGCGGCATCCGTGCCGCGGCGGGTCGCTGTCGGGTTGTCCGCCCCTCGGCCGCCCGGCCGCACAGCGCCGTTCGAGGCGGGGTGCGGGTGCGGCGGGCAGGCAGCGGTGAAGCGCCCTCACCCCGAATTGGGCGCAGTGTGACACCCGCGCGAGAAGCAAGGTCGATGGCACGGCAGATCTCCGGCTACGAACAGCCCGCAGGCACCACCCGCACTCTGGAGTCCACATCGGACGGCGGCCGGGTGAAACGGACCGTCCTGCCCGGCGGATTGCGGGTGGTCACCGAACAGATCCCCGGTGTCCGGTCCGCGACGGTTGGCCTGTGGGTCGGGGTCGGCTCACGTGACGAACAGCCCGCCGTCGCCGGCGCCGCGCACTACCTCGAACACCTGCTGTTCAAGGGTACGGCGCGGCGCGACGCGACCGACATCGCCGAGGAGGTCGACGCGGTGGGCGGGGAGCTCAACGCGTTCACCGCCAAGGAACACACCTGCTACTACGCCCAGGTCATCGACGAGGACCTGCCGGTGGCGATCGATCTCGTGGCCGACGTGGTGTTCGCGGCGCGTTGCGCCGACGCCGACGTCGAGACCGAACGCAGCGTGGTGCTCGAGGAGATCGCCATGCGCGACGACGACCCCGAGGACCTGCTGCACGAGACCTTCGTCGAGACGATCCTCGACGGGCACCCGCTCGGCAGGCCGGTGCTGGGTAGCCAGGAGTCGATCCGGGGTATGACGCCGCGCGCGCTCCGCGGGTTCTACCGCCGCCGCTACGTGCCGGAGCGCATGGTGCTGTCGGTGGCCGGCAACGTCACCCACGGCGCGGTGCTGCGGCTCGTCCGGCGGGCGCTGGGCGATCGGCTCGGCGGGGACGCCGCCCCCGTACCCGCCCGCAGCGGACGGGCGCGGTTGCGCCGCACCCGCACCCTCGCGTTGCGCAGCGACGACACCGAGCAGGCTCATCTGATGGTCGGCATGCCCGCGTTCGGCAGGCACGACGAACGGCGCTACGCGCTCGCGGTGCTGAACGCCGCGCTGGGCGGCGGCATGAGCTCGCGACTGTTCCAGCAGGTGCGCGAACAACGCGGTCTGGCGTACCAGGTGTACTCGTCGGTGGCCACGTACGCCGACACCGGGCATCTGTCCGTCTACGCCGGATGTCAGCCGGACCGGCTCGGCGAGGTGACGGGCGTGGTGCGGGCCGTGCTGGACGAGGTCGCCGCCGAGGGGCTCTCCGAGGCCGAGGTCGCCAGGGCGAAGGGTCAGCTGCGTGGTGCGCTCGTGCTCGGCATGGAGGACACGGCCTCGCGGATGAGCAGGCTCGGCAAGAACGAACTCAACTACGGCAGGCATCTGAGCGTCGAGGACAACCTGGCGCGCATCGACGCCGTCACCGGCGACGAGGTGGCCGCACTCGCGCGCACCCTGCTGCGCAGGCAGGCAGGTCCGACGACCGCCGTGGTGGTCGGGCCGTACGCTCACGACGAAGACCTTCCCGACGAACTGCACGAGGTGATCGCATGACCGCCAGTCCCATCCGCGTCGGCGTGCTCGGCCACACGGGCCGCATGGGCGCCGAGACCGTACGCGCGGTCGAGGGGGCGCCGGACATGGATCTCGTGGCGACCGTCGGGTCGGGCGACTCGCTCGAGGCCCTGGTGGAGGCGAAGGCCGAGGTGGTCGTCGACTTCACGCGGCCGGACGCCGTGATGGGCAACCTGGAGTTCGCGCTGTCCCACGGCATGCACGCGGTGGTCGGCACGACCGGGTTCACGCAGGAACGCCTCGAGCAGGTGCAGGGCTGGCTCGCCGAGCGGCCCGACCTCGGCGTGCTCATCGCGCCCAACTTCGCGCTGGGGGCGGTGCTCGCGATGCGGTTCGCGCAGCAGGCCGCGCGGTTCTACGACTCTGCGGAGGTCGTCGAACTGCACCACAACCGCAAGGCCGACGCCCCGTCGGGCACCGCGGCGCACACCGCACGGATGATCGCGAGCGCCCGCTCGGAGGCGGGCGTCGAACCGGGCCCGGACGCGACCGTGTCCGAGGTGGACGGCGCCCGCGGCGCCGACCTCGACGGCGTGCGGGTGCACTCGGTGCGCCTGCCCGGTCTCGTGGCGCACGAGGAGATCATGTTCGGCGCCGCGGGGGAGACCCTGACGATCCGCCACGACTCGATGGACCGGACGTCGTTCATGCCCGGCGTGTTGCTCGGCGTGCGGGAGACCCGGACCCGGCCCGGCCTCACCGTGGGCCTGGAGAAGGTGCTCGACCTGTGAAGGCGCGCAACGTCGCGATCGTCCTGACCGCCGCCGTCGCGCTGTACCTGGTGTTGCTGGCCGGGCGGGCGATCGCGCTGCTGAGGACCGGCGAACTCGTGCCCGTGCTGCTGGGCGCCGGTGTGCTGGTGCTGCCGCTGCTGGGTGCGTGGATGTTGTGGACGACGTGGCGGTCGGGCAACCAGATCCAGCGGCTCGCCCGCAGGCTCGAGGCCGAGGGCGGTCTGCCCGACGTCTCGGATCTGCCGCGCCGCCCGTCCGGCCGCGTCGACCGGCAGGCCGCGGACGCCTGGTTCGAGGAGCGTCGCGGCGAGCTGGAACAGCAGCCGGACGACTGGCGGCGCTGGTACCGACTGGCCTACGCCTACGACATCGCCGGCGACCGGCGCAGGGCCAGGGCCACGATGCGCAAGGCCGTGGAGCTCGAGGCCTCCGCCGAGACCTGAGGGGTGGCGCCGAGACCTGGTGCCTGCGCGGACGCGACGGTGACCGCGCGGCCGGTCCGACTCAGAGGCTGACGCCGAACCAGCCCGCGCAGACCGCGGGGGAGGCGGCGAGGATGCTGAAACGGACGAACCGGCCGGCCAGGCCCGCGCCGACGAACAGCGACGGCCGCATGTTGACGAAACCCGCGAGGACGACGGTGGCCATGTAGGGCGGCAGGCCCGCCACCGAGCTGACGCCGTAGGTCGTGGCCATCCAGTGCGGATGGCGGTGGCAGCGTTCGCGGAGCGCCTCGAGCCAGCCGCGGACGCGTTTGGTGCGCCGTTGCCAGCGTTCGCGGCGCGGCGTGAGCGGGCGTTCGCGGCGGGGCCGGTGGATGCGGTCGTGCAGCACCCGCGGCAGGTGGATCGAACCGCGTGCCGCGAGATAGTAGGGCAGTTTGCCGACGAGCTGGCCCACGGCCACGACCGCGCCCATCAGGATCCAGGGGATCGTCTCGCTCTCGCTCGTCATGACGGTGATGAGGAAGAGCTCGATGCTGACCACCGGAAGCAGGGCCGAGCCCACGGCGACGCCGAAGGCGACGCACAGCCAGGTCAGCACGGGTGGGCTCCGGGGGTCGGGGACGTGTCGGGCGGGGTGCTCGGCAGCATGACAGTGGCGGCGTGGTGGTCCTGTGAACGCCGGTCACCGCGTGCGGCCGCAGCTTCGAGGATGCCAGACGCCAGCGCCGCCGTGGCGCGGTTCACCACCTTGAATCCCTGGTCGTGGCGGGTTTCGGACGTTCGGGTCGCCTCCGGTCAACCGGGAAGGAACCGGATGTTCACCCCGTTTCGGGGTCGGCGGTGTCTGCGGTGTCCGTGTCGTCGGTGTCGTCGGTGACGGTGTCGGCGGTGACGGTGCCGACGCTCGTGGACTAGTCGTCGGCGTCGGTGAAGCGGACGTCGAGTCCGCCGGTGAGGCGGAGTTCGCGGACGGTGCGTTCGCCCGTGTCGAGCGTACGCACGGTGCCGTCGGGGTTCCACCCGACGCTGCGGAAGAACGACAGCGACGCCGAATCCGACTGGGCGGTCCAGGTGATGCCGCGGGTGTGACCGTCGGCCCGCAGGGCGGTGGCCGCGGTGCCGAAGAGTCTGCCGCCGTGGCCGCGTCTGCCCCATCGCGGTTCGACGAGCACGGTGGAGACGAGAGCGACGGTGTCGGCGTCGGCGGGCAGGCTGTCGTCGGCGGCAGCCACGTCGTCGCGTGGCGCCGGTCCCGCGGCGCAGAACCCGACGACCGTGGCGCCCTCGAGTGCCACGAGGACCGTCGAGCCGGGATGGGTGACGGCGGTGGCCCATTCGGCGGCGAGCGCCTCCTCGTCCAGTGCGTCGACGGTGGCCCGGCCGAGTGCCTCGGCGTAGGCGGCGCGCCACGTGCGGACCTGGATGGCCGCGATCGTGGAGGCGTCGTCGGCAGTGGCGATGCGCACCGTGGCGTCCGTCATGGGCGTCGACCCTAGTGGCCGGTCGCGTTCGCCGAGTGAGCGGCCGTGCTGGGCGGTGCCCCGGCTGTTTCCGCCGAGACGCCGAGACGCCGTGCCGGCGGCGTCCCGGGCGGGCGTGCCGGGTGGACGGGCCGGATGGGCGGGTGTACTGCCGACGTCGGGACATGCGGCGCCGCCTAGACTCGTCGCCGATGAGCGCTCCCCACTTCGAGGCGGGCCGCCGATGAGGCTGGTCTTCGCAGGAACCCCCGAACCCGCCGTGCCGACGCTGCGCGCGTTGCTGGAGTCCCGGCACGAGGTCGTCGCCGTCGTGACCCGTCCCGACGCCCCCGCGGGGCGCGGACGCAAGCTCATGCGCTCACCCGTGGGCGCGGTCGCCGACGACCACGGCGTCGAGGTCCTCACCCCGGAGCGGGCCGACGATCCCGAGTTCCTGCGCAGGCTGACCGAACTGGCGCCCGACGCGTGCCCGGTGGTGGCCTACGGCGCACTGCTGACCCAGGACGCGCTCGACATCCCGGCGCACGGCTGGGTGAACCTGCACTTCTCGGTACTGCCCGCGTGGCGGGGTGCCGCGCCGGTGCAGGCCGCCGTCCGGGCAGGTGACGAGTACACGGGGGCCTCGACGTTCCGGATCGTGCGCGAACTCGACGCCGGTCCCGTGTTCGGTGTGGTCACCGAGCGGATCGAGGCGACCGACACCGCGGGGGAACTGCTCGACAGGCTCGCCGTGTCCGGTGCGGACCTCATGGTGTCCACGATGGACGGTATCGAGGACGGTTCGGTGCAGGCGGTTCCGCAGCCAGCGGACGGCGTGACGTACGCGCCGAAGGTGACCGTCGACGACGCCCGCGTGCGGTTCACCGATCCCGCGATGGCGATCGACCGGCAGATCCGTGCGATGACGCCGGAGCCGGGCGCGTGGGCGGAGTTCCGTGGCGCGCGGTGCAAACTCGGGCCCGTCCGGCCGGTCGACGACGTGGACGCGCCCACGCTGGAACCGGGGGAGCTGCTCGTGGAACGCAAGCGCGTCCTCGCGGGTACCGCGACCGTTCCGGTCGAACTCGGCGAGGTGCAGGCACAGGGCAAGAAGCGGATGGCGGCGACCGACTGGGCGCGCGGCACGAGGATCGAGCTGGGGGAGCGCCTCGCATGAGTGACGACAACCGGAGCCGTGGCCCTCGGCGTGGCCGCGGGGGCAGGCAGGGCGGCGACCGCCGCGGCGGACGGCCGGGCGAGTCCGAACGCGGTCGCAGGCCCGCGCCCCGCAAGACCGGCCCGCGCAAACCGCCCGTGCAGGACCCCGCGCGGCAGGTCGCCTTCGACGTGCTGCGCGCCGTGACCGACCGGGACGCCTACGCCAACCTGCTGCTGCCGGAACTGCTGCGGGAGCGCAGGGTGTCGGGCAGGGACGCGGCGCTGGCCACCGAGCTGACCTACGGCACCGCGCGTGCGGCCGGGTTGCTGGACGAGATCATCGCCGCGTGCATCGACCGCCCGCTGTCCGAAGTGGACTCGGCGGTGCTCGACGGGTTGCGGCTCGGCGCGTATCAGCTCCTGCGCACCCGGATCCCCGCGCACGCCGCCGTCGACTCGGCTGTCGAACTCGTGCGGGACGCCGCCGGGTCGCACGTGGCCGGCTTCGTCAACGCCGTGCTGCGCACGGTGTCGGGCAAGGACGAGCAGCAGTGGCTCGACGAGCTGGCTCCCGATCCCGAACAGGACCGCATCGGCAACCTGGCGCTACGGACCGCGCATCCGCGGTGGGTGGCGCGGGCGTTCGCCGAGGCGCTCGGCGACACCGGCGACGAGCTGGCCTCCGCGCTCGAGGCCGACGACGCGCGCCCCGAGGTGCACCTGCTCGCCAAGCCGGGGGAGATCAGCGCCGACGAGCTGGCCGCCGTCACCGGCGGCGACGTCGCGCCGTACTCGCCCTACGCCGTGCACCTGCCCGCGGGCAGCGGCGACCTGTCGGCCTCCGAACCGCTCGCCGAACGTCTCGCCCTCGTGCAGGACGAGGGCAGTCAGCTCGTCACGCTGGCCGCGGCCGGTGCGCCCGTCGAGGGTTCCGACGCCCGGTGGCTCGACCTGTGCGCCGGCCCCGGTGGCAAGGCGACGCTGCTGGGCTGCCTCGCCGCCACGGCGGAGCTGCCGGACGTGCACGTCGACGCGGTCGAGGTGGCCGAACACCGCGCCCGGCTGGTGGAACACGCCGTCGACGGCCTGCCCGTGACGGTGCACGTGGCCGACGGGCGCGATCCGGGGCTCGAGGGTGGGTACGACCGCGTGCTCGTCGACGCGCCGTGCAGCGGTCTCGGTGCGTTGCGCCGGCGGCCGGAGTCGCGGTGGCGGCGCAAGCAGAGCGACGTGGCCGACCTGACGAAGCTGCAGGCCGACCTGCTCGAGTCGGCGTTCCGGCTCGTCCGCCCCGGCGGGATCGTCGCCTACGTCGTGTGCTCGCCGCATCTGGCCGAGACCGAGGGTTCGTTCACCGCCGGGGTCCGGCGCGCGGGGGCCGAGATCGTGGACGCGCGGCCGTACTTCCCCGGCGTGCCCGCTCTGGGCGACGGGCCGACCGTGCAGCTGTGGCCGCACCGCCACGGCACCGACGCCATGTTCTGCGGTCTCGCCCGCGCCGTATGACCCCGGAACGGGGCTGTCTCGGCCTGGTCGCCTCGGCGTGCGGCGGGGTCGAGACACGGCTGGCCGCCGAACTCGCCGAGCCGGCGGCGGCGCGTGGCTGGCGGCTCGCCATCACGCTGACGCCCACGGCGGCGCACTGGTTCGCCGAGACCGGTGGCCTGGCCCGGCTGCAGGCCACGACCGACCTCGACGTGCGGTCCACCTCGCGGCTACCGGGGGAGCCCCGGCCGCATCCGGACCCCGCCGCGTTCGTCTTCGCGCCCGCGAGCGCGGGGTCGGTGGCGAAGCTCGCGCTCGGCCTCGCCGACAACCAGGCGCTGACGGTACTGGGCGACGCCGTCGGGGTGGTGCCGATGGTCGTGGGGCCACTGGTGCGGCCGACCCGGCCGGCGCACCCGGCGTGGCAGGGGCATCTGGACGCGCTGACCGGCGCGGGGGTGGACGTGTGGCCGCTCGACGACCGGCCGTGGACCCCGCTGCTCGACCGGCTGGATCGCCTCGCCCGGCCCGGCGGGCGCTGAACGCACCGCCCGCGGCTCCGCACGCGGTGTGTCGGGCCGGCCCGCGGGGTGGCCGAGAGGGTTGCCCCGAACGGACGCGGCGCGTGGGGCTGCCTAGGATTCGCGGTGTGGCCTCACAGTCGAACTCCGCACCGCACGCGCCGCTGATCGCGCCGAGCATCCTGTCCGCCGACTTCTCCCGTCTCGGTGAGGAGGTCGCCGCCGTCGCCCGCGACGGCGAGACCCGCGCCGACTGGGTGCACGTCGACGTCATGGACAACCACTTCGTCCCCAACCTCACGTTGGGGCTGCCGGTGGTGGAATCGCTGCGCAAGGCCACGGACGTGCCCCTCGACTGTCACCTGATGATCGAGGACCCCGACCGGTGGGCCCCCGGCTACGCCGAGGCAGGCGCCTACAACGTCACGGTGCACGTCGAGGCGGCCGCCGACCCGGTGATGCTGGCCAAGAACCTGCGTGCCGCCGGGGCGAAGGCGGGCCTGTCGATCAAGCCGGGCACCCCGCTCGAGCCGCATCTGGAGACGCTCAAGCACTACGACACGCTCCTGGTGATGTCGGTCGAGCCGGGCTTCGGCGGGCAGTCGTTCATCCCCGACGTGTTGGAGAAGGTCCGCACGGCCCGCAGGCTCGTCGACACGGGCCACCTGCGGCTGGTCGTCGAGATCGACGGCGGCATCAACGCCTCGACGATCGAGCAGGCCGCCGAGGCGGGCGTGGACTGTTTCGTCGCCGGGTCGGCCGTGTACGGGGCGGAGGACCCGGGCAAGGCCGTGGCCGCGCTGCGCAGCCAGGCGGCCGGCGCGCGACCGGCGCACTGACGTGCCCGCCGAGCAGGACCCGGGCGGCCCCGCGGGCCCGCGGGACCCGCACGGCCGCGACCGGGACGCCATGGCGGCAGCGCTGGCGCTGAGCGAGGACGTGCGCGGCAGGACGAGCCCCAATCCGCCCGTGGGTGCGGTGATCCTCGACGCCGACGGCGCGCGCGTGGGCGCCGGTGCGACACAGCCCCCGGGTGGTCCGCACGCCGAGGTGATGGCGCTGCGCGAGGCGGGGGACCGGGCCCGCGGCGGCACGGCGTACGTCACGCTCGAACCCTGCGCCCACCACGGCCGGACCCCGCCGTGCGCACAGGCGCTGCTCGACGCGGGGATTGCGGCCGTGCACTACGCCGTGGCCGACCCCAACCCGGCGGCCTCCGGTGGCGGCGCGCTGCTGCGCGAGGCCGGCGTCGACGTGCGCGGCGGTCTGCTGGCCGCCGACGTCGCGGCCGGACCGCTGCGGGCGTGGCTGCACCGCACGCGCACCGGGCGGCCGCACGTGACCTGGAAGTACGCCGCGACGCTCGACGGACGGGTCGCGGCCGCGGACGGCACGAGCCGCTGGATCTCCGGGCCCACGTCCCGCGGCGAGGTGCACCGGATCCGCGCGGCGGCCGACGCGGTCGTCGCCGGCACCGGCACCGTGCTCGCCGACGACCCGTGGCTGACCGTCCGCGACGCCGACGGCGGCCTCGCCGCACGGCAGCCGCTGCGCGTGATCGTCGGCACCCGCGGCATACCGGAGACCGCGCGCGTGTTGGACGAGGCGGCGGAGACACTCCACATCCGAACCCACGACGCGGCGGAGGTGCTGGAGCGGCTCGCCGCACGCGGTGTCGTGGACGTGTTGCTCGAAGGTGGACCCACCCTGGCGGGGGCGTTCGCCGCAGCGGGCATGATCGACCGGATCGTCGCCTACGTGGCGCCCACCCTGCTCGGTGCGGGGCCGACGGCGCTCGGACCCGCGGGCGTGTCGACCATCACCGAAGCGCACCGGTGGCGTGTCGAAGGGGTCACCATGAGTGGGGACGACGTGCGGATCACGGCCGTACCGGTCGCGGACGAGGGAGGACGCTGACGTGTTCACGGGGATCGTGGAGGAACTCGGTGAGGTCACCGGGGTCGAGGAGACCGCCGACGGCGTCCGGCTGCGGCTGCGCGGCCCCGTCGTGACCGCGGACGCGGCCCACGGCGACTCCATCGCCGT
Source organism: Prauserella rugosa (assembly GCF_000719975.1). Taxonomy (GTDB): domain Bacteria; phylum Actinomycetota; class Actinomycetes; order Mycobacteriales; family Pseudonocardiaceae; genus Prauserella; species Prauserella rugosa. The sequence goes on along the minus strand of NZ_JOIJ01000002.1, from coordinate 298,125 downwards.
GAGCGGCGTGTGCCTGACGGTCGTCGACGTCGAGGGCGACGAGTTCACCGTGGACGTCGTGCGCGAGACCCTCAAGCGCACCAGCCTGGACAAGGCCGAACCGGGGCGCACGGTCAACCTCGAGCGGGCCATGGCCGCGGGCGGACGGTTCGGCGGTCACGTCATGCAGGGCCACGTCGACGGCACCGGGGTGTTCCTGCACCGGGACGCCGATGACGTCACGCACTTCGCGTTCCCACCCGAGCTGGGGCGCTACATCGTGGAGAAGGGATCCATCGCCATCGACGGGGTGTCCCTGACCGTGGCGGGGGTGAGCCAGGAGGAACTCACCGTCGCCCTGATCCCGACCACGTTGTCGCTGACCACGCTCGGCCGCACCGAACCCGGCGACCTCGTCAACCTCGAGGTGGACGTCCTCGCCAAGTACGTCGAGAAACAGGCCGCTGCGGGATTGCGCGCACTCGCGGTGGACAATGGCGGTGGCAAGGAGGACGCGTGACCATGACAGAGGCGTCGGCAGCGGGGCAGGCCCCGACGGGCTTCGACTTCGAGTCGATCGAGCTGGCCGTTCAGGACATCGCCGCAGGCAAGGCCGTGGTGGTCGTCGACGACGAGGACCGCGAGAACGAGGGCGATCTGATCTTCGCCGCCGAGAAGGCGACGCCGGAGCTGCTCGCGTTCATGGTGCGCTACACGTCCGGGTACGTGTGCGTCTCGCTCACCGGTGAGGACTGCGAGCGGCTCGACCTGCCGCCCATGTTCCACACCAACCAGGACGTCCGCGGCACGGCCTACACCGTGACCGTCGACGCCGCCGAGGGCATCGGCACCGGCATCTCCGCGACCGACCGCGCCCACACGATCCAGTTGCTGGCCGACCCGGCGACGGGCCCGAAGGACTTCAAGCGGCCCGGCCACGTCGTGCCGCTGCGCGCCAAGGACGGCGGCGTGCTGCGCCGTCCCGGCCACACCGAGGCGGGCGTGGACCTCGCGAGGATGGCGGGGCTCGCGCCGGCGGGCGTGCTGTGCGAGATCGTGTCGCAGAAGCACGACGGCGACATGGCCAAGCGCGACGAGCTCGAGGTCTTCGCGGCCGACCACGACCTGCGGATGATCACGATCGCCGACCTCATCGCCTACCGCAGGCGATTCGAGAAGCAGGTCGAACGCGTCGCCGAGGCGCGGATCCCGCTGGCCGCCGGCACGTTCCGCGCGATCGGCTATGACAGCCTGCTCGACGGTGTCGAGCACGTCGCGTTCGTCTACGGCGACGTGGGCGACGGCGAGGACGTGCTCGTGCGCGTGCACTCGGAATGTCTCACCGGCGACGTGTTCGGATCGCTGCGCTGCGACTGCGGACCGCAGCTGCAGGCCGCGCTCGAGGCCGTCGCCGAGGAGGGACGGGGCGTGGTGCTCTACGTCCGCGGCCACGAGGGACGCGGCATCGGCCTGCTGCACAAGCTGCAGGCCTACGAGCTGCAGGACGGGGGCGCCGACACGGTCGACGCCAACCTCGCGCTCGGCGTGCCCGCCGATGCGCGGGACTACGGCACGGGCGCGCAGATCCTCACCGATCTGGGCGTGCGGTCGATGCGGCTGCTGACGAACAACCCCACCAAGCGCGTGGGTCTCGAGGGCTACGGACTGCGGGTGACGGGCCGGGTCCCGCTCCCGGTGTCGCCGAACCCGGAGAACCTGCGGTACCTGCAGACCAAACGTGACCGGATGGGCCACGACCTGTCGCAGCTGGAGAACGTCGACGACGTCGGCGCCGGGCTGACCGACCTGGACGCGGGCCGGACCAACGGCACGGTGAACGGAAACGACCCCGAAAGCGGTGATGGGCTGCCGTGAGCGGCGAAGGACGTCCCGACGAGAACGCCGAGACCGTCGAGGCACTGAAGGAATGCGAGAACCTCCGGCTGGCGATCGTGGCCACCCGGTGGCACACGCGGATCACCGACAGCCTGCTCGACAACGCGCTGCGCGCCGCGTCGGAGGTCAAGCTCGCCGACGAGCCCACGGTCGTCCGCGTGGCCGGTTCCGTGGAACTGCCGGTCGTGGCCCAGGCGCTGGCCCGGGGCCATGACGCCGTGGTCGCGCTCGGCGTGGTCGTCCGCGGCGGGACGCCGCACTTCGACTACGTGTGCGACGCCGTGACGGCCGGGTTGACCAGGGTCGCGCTGGACGAGTCGACCCCGGTCGGCAACGGCGTGCTCACGTGCGACACCGAGCAGCAGGCGCTCGATCGGGCAGGGCTGCCCGAATCGGCGGAGAACAAGGGGCGGGAGGCCACGATCGCGGCGTTGACGACCGCCGGGGTGCTGCGTGGCCTGCGTCAGCCGTGGACCGAACGGGGTTTCGTGTGAACGCGAGTGAGCAGATGACCGAGGACACCGGATCCGCAGGGGCCGCCGCAGGCGACGACGTCGTGGTCGCGCGGCCGCGCAGGGCCGCCTGGATGGGCGGAGCGCTCGGCCTCGTCCTGTTCGCGGTGTTCACCGTCGTGGCGGTGCTGCTGAGCGAATCGGACACCGGGGCGATCTTCCGCCTCAGCGACCAGATCGCGATGGTGGGCGTCGGCCTGATCCTGGGACTGACGTGTGCTGCGTTCGGGTCGCCGAAGGTGCGTGCCGACGCCCGCGGCATCGAGGTCCGCAACGTGCTCACCACCAAGCGGTTCGCCTGGGACGAGGTGCTGTCGGTGAGCTTCCCGGACGGCGCGTCGTTCGCACGGCTCGAACTGCCCGACGACGAGTACTACCCGCTGCTGGCCGTGCAGGCGGTCGACCGCCATCGCGCGGTGGAGGCGGTGCGCGGCCTGCGCAGGCTGCACAAGCAGGCCCGGCAGTAACGCCGGGCCGAGACGTTCACAGGTCCACGTCGACGACCACGGGGGCGTGATCGGAGGGGCCCTTGCCCTTCCGCTCCTCCCGGTCGACGTAGGCGTCGGTGACGGCGGCCGTCACCGCGGCGTCGGCGTACACGAGGTCGATGCGCATTCCCTTGTTCTTGGGGAAGGCGAGCTGGCGGTAGTCCCAGTACGTGAACGGGTGGTCGTACTTCAGCGGCCGGGGCACCACATCGGACAGTCCCGCGTCGCGCAGTGCGGCCAGCGCCTTCCGCTCCGGCTCGGTGACGTGGGTGGACTCGGCGAACAGGCTGATGTCCCACACGTCGTCGTCGGTCGGGGCGATGTTGAAATCGCCCAGCACGGCCAGCGGCCGATCCGGGTCGGCCGCCTTGTCGGCGACGACGGTGGCGCCCAGTGCGGCCAGCCAGTCGAGCTTGTAGTCGTAGTGCGCGTGGCCGGGTTCGCGGCCGTTGGGCACGTAGACCGACCACAGGCGCACCCCGCCGCACGTCGCCCCGACCGCGCGCGGTTCGACGGCACCGTCGTAGGCGGGCTGGCCGGGCAGATCGCGGACGATGTCCTCCAGGCCGATCTTGGACAGGATCGCCACCCCGTTCCAGCGGCCGGTGCCGTGGCAGGCGATGTCGTAGCCGAGCTCGCGCACCTGCTCGGCGGGGAAGGCGTCGTCGGCGCACTTGAGTTCCTGCAGGCACAGCACGTCCGGCCGGGTCGTCTCCAGCCACGTCAGGACGCGCGGGAGGCGGGCGGTGACCGAGTTGACGTTCCACGTGGCGATCCGCATGCGGGAACCTTCGCACAGCACGACGACTGTATAACGACCTATACCGCGCGGGCCGAGTCGCCGGTCACGCCGGCCCGGCGCGGCGGCCGCACGAGGTGTATAGATCGTCGGGGCCACGGACGAACGCGAGGAAGGAGTCCACGCCATGAGTGGGGTTCGGTCGGACGGTGCACAGTCTGGCGGAGTGCGCTCGCGCACCGTGGACATCACGACGCCGGACGGGACCGCGGACGCCTACTTCACGTGCCCGGACGGCGGCGGCCCGAACCCCGGGGTGTTGTTCTACATGGACGCCTTCGGCCTGCGTCCGCACCTGCAGGCGATGGCGGACCGGCTCGCGGGACACGGCTACGCCGTGCTCGTGCCCAACGTCTTCTACCGTGCCGGGCGCACACCGGTGTTCGATCTGCCCGAGTTCATCGACCCGCAGGCGCGGCCCGAGATTTTCGAGCGCATCGGGCCGGTGATGCAGGCGCTCACCCCCGAGCTCGCCATGCGTGACGCCGAGGCCTATCTGCGGTTCCTCGCCGACAGCGACGACAGCGGCGACGGTCCGGTGGGCACGACGGGCTACTGCATGGGTGCGGTACTCGCGCTGCGTACCGCTGCGGCGTTCCCGGACCGGATCGCCGCGGCGGCGGGTTTTCACGGCGGCGGGTTGGCCACCGAGGCCGACGACAGCCCGCACCTCGGCGCCGACCGCATCACCGCGGAGCTGTACTTCGGCCACGCCGACAACGACCACGCCCTGCCGCCCGAGCAGATCGACCGGCTGAACGCCGCGCTCACCGACGCGGGGGTGCGGTTCCGCGCCGAGGTCTACGAGGGGGCCGCGCACGGCTACACGCAGGCAGACACCGCCTCGTACGACGAGGCCGCGGCCGAGCGTCACTGGCGCAACCTGCTCGAGCTGTTCGGGCGCACCCTCCGATGACCCGCGCGCCCGAGGGGGCCGCTCCCGCGCGCAGGCCCGAGGTCGTGCTGTTCGACGTCTTCGAGACGTTGCTCGTCCTGGACCCACTGCGCGGGCGGTTCGAAGAGGTGGGAAGGCCGGGGCACGAACTCGAGACGTTCTTCGCCCGCACACTCCGCAGCGGCATGGCCTACACCCTCGCGGGACAGGCGCCGCCGTTCCGCGCGGTGGCCGAGGCCGAACTGGCGGCGATGACCCGGCACACCCTGTCGCGGGCCGCGACGGCGCACATCCTCGACGGTTTCGCCGAGCTGCCGCTGCAGCCGGACGCCGAACCCGCGTTCGACCTGCTGGCCGACGCGGGCGTGCCCGCCTACGCCTTCACGCACGGCTCGGCGACCGTCCTCGAGACCGTGCTGGAGCGGCACGGCATCGGCCACAAACTGGTGCGCGTGCTGTCGGCCGAACAGATCGGCGCCTTCAAACCACCGCGGCGGGTCTACACCTGGGCGTGCGAGCAGGCCGGGGCCGCGCCGGAGGCGACCGCGCTCGTGGCGGTGCACTCGTGGGACACCCATGGAGCGCTCCGCGCCGGCCTGCTCGCGGGCCTGGCGACGCGGCACGAGGGCGGGGTCCCGGACGTGGTCGAACGGCCGCACGTCGTGGCTGACCGGGTCGACGAGGTCGTGGCGGGGCTGCTCGCGCTGGGCTGAGCGCGGTCCGGAGCGGGCGGCCACCCGGCGGAATCGTCCGACCGGCGAAATAGGGTGGAGTGCGTGGCTGACCCGTCGACCTACCGCCCCGCTCCGGGGAGCATTCCCGACGAACCGGGGGTCTACAAGTTCCGCGACGAGCGGCGCCGCGTGATCTACGTCGGCAAGGCGAAGAGCCTGCGCAGCAGGCTGAACTCGTACTTCGCCGACCTGGCCGGACTGCACCCGCGGACCCGGCAGATGGTGACGACGGCGGCGAGCGTGGAGTGGACCGTCGTCACGACCGAGGTCGAGGCGCTGCAGCTGGAGTACAACTGGATCAAGGAGTTCGACCCGCGGTTCAACGTCCGGTACCGCGACGACAAGAGCTACCCGGTGCTGGCGGTCACGCTGGGGGAGGAGTTCCCCCGGCTGCACGTCTACCGCGGTCCGCGCAAGAAGGGCGTGCGCTACTTCGGTCCGTACGCCCACGCGTGGGCGATCCGCGAGACGCTCGACCTGCTGCTGCGCGTGTTCCCCGCGCGCACGTGCTCGGCCGGGGTGTTCCGCAGGCACGGGCAGATCGGCAGGCCGTGCCTGCTCGGCTACATCGACAAGTGCTCTGCGCCGTGCGTGGGCCGGGTCAGCGCCGACGAGCACCGCGCCATCGTCGAGGACTTCTGCGACTTCCTGGCCGGCAGCACCGACAAGATGGTGCGCAGGCTGGAGAAGGCGATGGCCGAGGCGTCCGAACAGCTCGAGTTCGAGCGCGCCGCCCGGTTGCGCGACGACCTCGCCGCTCTGCGCAGGGCGATGGAGAAGCAGGCCGTGGTCCTCGGCGACGGTACGGACGCCGACGTGATCGCCTTCGCCCACGACGAGCTGGAGGCCGCCGTCCAGATCTTCCACGTGCGCGGCGGCCGGGTGCGCGGCCAGCGTGGGTGGGTGATCGACAAGGTCGACGAGATGGGCGTGCCCGACCTGGTCGAGCAGTTCCTCAGCCAGTTCTACGCCGAACAGCTCGACATCGCCCGGCAGACGCCCGGCGAGACGGGGCCGACCGTGCCGCGCGAGGTGCTGGTGCCCGAGCTGCCGCCCGACGCCGAGGCGATGACGACGTGGCTCTCGGAACTGCGCGGATCGCGCGTGCGCCTGCGGGTGGCCCAGCGCGGCGACAAACGCGCGCTCGCCGAGACGGTGGAGCGCAACGCCAAGGAGGCGTTCGCCCAGCACAAGCTCCGCAGGGCCGGCGACCTGACCGCGCGTTCGGCGGCGTTGCAGGAACTGCAGGAACACCTCGCCCTCGACACGGCGCCGCTGCGCATCGAATGCGTCGACATCAGTCACACCCAGGGCACCGACGTGGTCGCCTCGCTGGTGGTGTTCGAGGACGGGGTCCCGCGAAAGTCGGAGTATCGCCGCTTCGCCCTCCGGGAGGCGGCCGACGAGGGCGACGTCGCCGCCATCGCCGAGGTCGTGCGGCGGCGGTTCGCGCGCTACCTCAAGGAGACCGCCGAGGCGACTTCCGACGCCACCCCCGACGCCACCCCCGACGCCGGCCCCGACGCCGCGGCGATCGCCGCCGAGACGGGGGCGGCCGCGGAGCCCGGAGCCGCCGCAGAACCCGAAGCGGCCGGAGCCGTCGACGGTGGTGGTGCCGGTGCGGTGGACGATGCCCCGGGCAGTGCCCCGGGCATCGACCCGGAGACCGGCAAGCCGAAGAAGTTCGCCTACCCGCCGAACCTGCTGGTCGTGGACGGTGCCGGTCCGCAGGCCACCGCGGCCGCGGACGTCCTCGCCGAACTCGGCGTCACCGACGTGGCGGTCGTCGGTCTGGCGAAACGCCTCGAAGAGGTGTGGCTGCCGGAGGACGACGAACCCGTCATCCTGCCGCGGACCTCGGATGCGCTGTACCTTCTCCAGCGGGTGCGCGACGAGGCGCACCGGTTCGCCATCCGCTACCACCGGGAGAAGCGCGGCAAGCGCGTGCAGGCGTCCGAGCTGGACGGCGTCCCCGGACTGGGGCAGGCGAGGAAGTCCGCGCTGATCAAGCACTTCGGCTCGGTCAAGAAGCTCAAACAGGCCAGCGTGGACGACATCGCGCAGGTGCCGGGCTTCGGCAAGCGGACGGCGGAGGCCGTGTACACGGCTCTCGCAGGGGGAAACGGGAACAAGCAAGGGGAGTCACAACGATGAGCAGTGCCGACAGGGCCGACGGGGCCGAACGCGACCGGACACCGGCCGGCGCGGCCGAGGAGGACGGCAGAGGGTCGGGAATGGAGGTCGCCGTCGTCACCGGACTGTCCGGCGCGGGACGCAGCACGGCGGCGAAATGCCTGGAGGACCTGGGGTGGTTCGTCGTCGACAACCTGCCCCCGGAACTGATCTCGACGATGGTCGAGCTCGGCGCCCAGTCGCGCGGGGCCATCACGAAGGTCGCGGTCGTCATGGACGTGCGCTCGCGCGCGTTCACCGACGACCTCTCGTCGGTCATCAAGGGACTGGACATGCGGGGGTACAAACCCCGGGTGCTGTTCCTCGAGGCGACCGACGCGGTGCTGATCCGGCGGTTCGACCAGGTGCGCCGCGGCCATCCGATGCAGGGTGACGGTCGGCTCGTCGACGGGATCGGTGCCGAACGGGCGCTGCTCGAGCCGCTGCGCGCCGAGGCCGACCTGCTCCTGGACACCTCGTCGCTGTCGGTGCACGACCTGCGGGCCAAGATCGAGGACGCCTTCGGCACCGAGGCGTCGGCGCAGACCCGGGTGACCGTGCTGTCCTTCGGCTACAAGTACGGTCTTCCGATGGACTCCGACCTCGTCATGGACGTGCGGTTCCTGCCGAATCCGTTCTGGATCCCGGAGTTGCGCGACCACAGCGGTCTCGACACCGAGGTGCGCAACTACGTGCTCGGGCAGGAGGGCGCGGAGGAGTTCCTCGATCGCTACCACGAGCTGCTGCGACTGATCGGCGCAGGCTACAAACGGGAGGGCAAGCGCTATCTCACACTCGCGATCGGCTGCACGGGCGGAAAACACCGCAGCGTCGCCATCTCGGAGGAACTCGCCAATCGCCTGTCCAAAGAGGATGGAACTGCGGTGAAGGTGGTGCACAGGGACCTGGGCCGGGAGTGAGCTCTCAGATGCGTGCGGTTGCCCTCGGTGGGGGACACGGTCTGCATGCGACGCTGACGGCGTTGCGCAGGGTCACCAGCGACGTCACGGCCGTCGTGACGGTCGCCGACGACGGCGGCTCGTCGGGCCGGTTACGCCGCGAGCTGGGGCTGCTGCCACCCGGCGACCTCAGGCAGGCCCTGGCGGCGCTGGCGGCGGCCGACGACGGAGGCGACCGCTGGGCGGAGGTGTTCCAGCACCGGTTCGGCGGCAGTGGGGCGCTGACCGGGCACGCCGTGGGCAACCTCGTGCTGGCCGGCCTGTTCGAGGTGCTCGGCGACCCGGTGGCGGGGCTGGACGAGGCCGCCCGGCTGCTGGGCGTGTCCGGGCGCGTGCTGCCGATGTCGACCGACCCTCTCGACATCGAGGCCGAGGTGACCGGCCTCGAACCGGGCGGGGCGGTGAGCCGCATCCGGGGTCAGGTCGCGGTCGCGAGCACGCCGGGACAGGTCCAGCGCATCACCCTCCACAGTGTCGACCAGGTGGGTGAAGCCTCGGTCGCCGGTGGCGTGACACCGGTGCCGAAACCGCCGCAGGCGTGCGCCGAGGCGGTCGAGGCGGTGCGGTCGGCCGACGCCGTGTTCCTCGGCCCCGGCTCCTGGTTCACGAGCGTGCTTCCGCATCTTCTGGTGCCTGAGCTGCACGATGCGCTCGTCGAGACCTCCGCCACGAAGATCGTCATCCTCAACCTCGTGCCGCAGCCGGGAGAGACGGCGGGCTTCTCACCCGAGCAACACCTGGACGTACTCTTCCAGCACGCTCCCCGGCTCGGGGTGGACGCCGTGATCGCCGACCGCGACTCGGTCCCCACCCCCGCGAGGCTGCACTCGGCGGCCGCGGCGCTGGGCGGGCGTGCGCATCTGGCGTCGGTCGCCTCTCCCACCGCGGTGGGACGGCACGACCCGGACGCGCTGGCTGGTTGTGTGCGAGACGCGCTCGGAGCGACGGGCGCGAAGGAGGGGCTCTCATGGCGATGACGGCGGCGGTCAAGGACGAACTCAGCCGACTCGAGCTCACGAAGGTGAGCCCGCGCCGGTCGGAGGTGGCGTCCATGCTGCGGTTCGCCGGCGGGCTGCACATCGTGGCGGGCAGAGTCGTGGTCGAGGCCGAGCTCGACACCGGCTCGGTCGCGCGGAAACTCCGCAAGGAGATCCACGAGCTGTACGGCCACCAGGCCGACATCCACATGATCACCTCGGGCGGACTGCGCAAGGGCAACCGCTACGTGGTGCGCGTGGTCAAGGACGGTGAGGGACTGGCCAGGCAGACCGGCCTCATCGACCAACGCGGCAGGCCCGTGCGCGGTCTGCCCGCCCCGGTGGTCTCCGGGGGCATCGCCGACGCCGAGGCCGCCTGGCGCGGCGCCTTCCTCGCGCACGGCTCGCTCACCGAGCCCGGCCGCTCGTCCTCGCTGGAGGTCACCTGCCCCGGCCCGGAGGCGGCGCTCGCGCTCGTCGGCGCAGCACGCAGGCTCGGCATCCAGGCCAAATCGCGTGAGGTGCGCGGAGCCGACCGGGTCGTCGTGCGGGACGGCGACGCCATCGGCGCACTGCTGACGCGCCTCGGCGCCCACTCGAGCGTGCTGGCGTGGGAGGAACGCCGCATGCGCCGCGAGGTGCGTGCCACCGCCAACCGGCTGGCCAACTTCGACGACGCCAACCTGCGCCGCTCGGCCCGCGCGGCCGTCGCGGCGGCGGCACGGGTCGAACGGGCCATGGAGATCCTCGGCGACGGCGCGCCGGAACACCTGCTCACCGCAGGCCGGCTGCGAGTGGGCAACCGGCAGGCATCCCTCGAGGAACTCGGCCAGCTGTCCGACCCGCCGATGACGAAGGACGCCGTGGCCGGCCGGATCCGCCGGCTGCTGGCCATGGCGGATAAGAAGGCGGCCGAGCTGGGTATCCCCGACACCGAGTCGGCAGTGACCGCGGAGATGCTCGACGAGGAAGTGTGAGCGCCGGCGTGTGAACGCGGCCCGTTACCCACGTGGTGAAACGGCCCCGATCTCGTAACCCAGAGGTTGCACCGCCGGTCCCCGGCCGGAAACGCGGCAGGTCGACGCTCGAAGGCGAGAACGGCTCCGACACCTCACGACAGCCCGGCCGCCCACCCTCCGGCCGGGCTCGACGAAAGGGGGCAGCACGTGCACGCGACCAGGACGACGACCTCGGCGACCCCGGCGAATCCGGCGAACCCTGCGAATCCGGCGAATCCGGAGAACTCTGCGAACCCTGCGAACTCGCCCGCAGGCACCGAACTGGCCGTCTCCGCCGAGATCGGCACGTGGCTCGAGAACCGCTCGGCCCGCGCCGACGACTGGACGGCCGCCGAACTCGTCGCCGCCAAGCGCGGCCGCACCGTGAGCGTCGTGATCCCCGCCCGGGACGAGCAGGACACGGTCGGGCAGATCGTGCGGACGGTGCGCACGGCGCTCGTCGACGACCAGCCGCTCGTCGACGAGGTGCTCGTCGTGGACTCGCACTCCCAGGACCGCACCGCGGCCGTCGCCGCCGAGGCGGGGGCCGACGTCGTGGCGCAGGACGCGGTCCTGCCCTGGTTGCCCGGCCGGCGCGGCAAGGGCGAGGCGCTGTGGAAGGGCCTGGCCGCCACCTCCGGAGACCTCGTCGTCTTCGTCGACGGCGACCTGTACGACTTCACCGCGGACTACGTCATCGGGCTGCTCGGGCCGCTGCTGACCCGCACCGGCGTCGACTACGTCAAGGGCTTCTACCACCGGCCGTTGCTCGAGGCCGAGCACCGCGAGGCCGACGGCGGCGGCCGCGTCACCGAACTCGTCGCCCGCCCGTTGCTGAACATGTTCTGGCCCGAACTGTCCGGATTCGTCCAGCCGCTGGCAGGCGAGTACGCGGGCAGGCGCGAGGTGCTGGAGGCCATCCCGTTCGTCACCCACTACGGCGTCGAGATCGGCCACCTCATCGACCTCGTCGAATGGCGCGGGCTCGACGCGCTCGCCCAGGTCGACCTCGGCATGCGCACCCATCGCCACCAGACCACCCAGGCACTCGGGCGCATGTCGGGGCAGATCATCCTCACGCTGCTGGACCGACTGCGGCGGCACGGGCGCATGTCGCTGTCGGTACCGCCGGCCACGCTGCTGGCCCAGTTCCAGCGCACCACCGGGACCGGAGGGACCGGGGTGGAACGCGACCTCGTGCTCACCGACCTCACGCTGGAGGAACGCCGTCCACTGGAGGCCGTCCGGCGTGACGGCCGGGGCAGTGACCGCGGCGAGGGCAGTAACCGCGGCGAGGGCAGTGACCGCGGCGAGGGCAGTGACGGCGGCGGGGCCAGTAACGGCGGGGACAGTGACGGCGGCGCCCGAGACGACGCCGGCACCCCCGCGGAGCCGGCCGACCCGGCCGAGGTCGGCGACGCGGACACGACCCCCGCACCGGCGGCCGACGGGGAGATCACGGAACGGTTGCGGGACACGGCCTGACCGATAACGGTGGCGCCCCCGACGGCGAACACCCCCGGGAATGTTCCGGGAATGCACTTTTCTTCCGCCATGAAATGCGCGTTTTCAGGGGGCCCCGCGCCGAATGGGCGGATCAGGATTGCTAGCTTCCTGGCGTGCTCGCTCCCGCGCTGTTGAAGCGCCGTGCCCTCGACCTCGGCCGGCACCACTGGTTGTTCCTGGTGGTCTTCGTGGCCGGCGCCGGTCTGCGGGCCGCGGCCTGGTTGGCCTATCCGCCCGCGCTGCTGTACGGGGACTCGTTCCGGTATCTCGACAACGTCGGCGTGCACAACCCGACGGGACTGCACCCGATCGGGTACGACCTGTTCATCCTCGACCCGCTGCTGGCCGTGGGTGGACTGGGCCTGGTCTCGTTCCTGCAGCACGTCGCGGGCCTGGCGTGCGGCGTGGCGCTGTACGCGCTCGCCAAGCGACTGGGGGTGCGGCGCAACTGGCTCGCCGCGCTCGCCGCCGCACCGGTTCTGCTCGACGCCTACGAGGTGCAGATCGAGCAGATGATCATGTCCGACGTCTGGTTCCAGGTGATCCTCGTCGGCATCCTGTGGCTGCTGCTCGGGAAACGCGGTGGACAACCGCCGGTGTGGGCGGTGGCCGTGGCGGGCCTGCTGTTCGGCATCGCCGTCGTGTTCCGCATGGTGGCGCTGCCCCTGGCCCTGCCCGCCGTGCTGTTCCTGCTGATCGCAGGCGGGGTGTGGCGCCGCTGGCGGACGTGGGCGGCGTGGCGGACGATCCTGCCGCGCATCGCCGCTCTCGTGCTGCCGCTGCTGATCGTCGTGGTCGGCTACGGCACCTACTACGCCAGCTGGGCCGGCCACTTCGCGCTCAGCCCCTCGACCGGCAACGTGCTCTACGCCCGCGGCGCCGTGGTGGCCGACTGCGACACCCTGGAGCTGCCCGAACGGCTGCGCCCGGCCTGCCCGCCGGAGCCGCTCGACGAACGGCTCGGCAGCGACGTGTACGCCCACATCGGCGCCGACGAGGAATGGCGCAACCAATGGCCCGAGGGCACCAACATCGTCAAGATCCAGCAGGACTTCGGCAGGGCCGTCATCAAGCAGCAGCCCGTCGACGTCGCGCTGGCGGTCCTCAACGACTTCCTCAAGGGCTTCCGCGGCTGGCGCATCGACACCCCGGGGGACGTCTCCGTCGAGCGGTGGCACTTCCAGCCGACCTACCAGTTCTACAACCACGAGGAGAAGAGCCGCGAGTACTCGGTGCGCTTCAGCGGCGAGGAACCCGAGTCGCGCCCGACCCTCGGCACGGCGTTGCGGTGGTACCAGCTGTTCGGCGGCTTCATGCCGGGACACCTGCTGGGCGCCGCCGCGCTGGTCGCCCTCGCGGCCGGACTCGGCATCACCCGCAGGGTCCGGGCGAGCGGCATACGGGCCGCGACCCTGCTGCCGGTGGGCCTCGCCCTGGTCTCCCTCGGCGGTGCGGCGGCCTTCGAGTTCTCGTGGCGCTACCAGTTGCCCGGCCTGACGCTGCTGCCCCTGGCGGGTGTCCTCGGCATCACCGCGTTCCTGAAGCACCGGCGAGCCAGCGACGACACCCGCAACGACGACACGGGCAGCGGCACGGGTGGCGACCGCGCGAAGCCGGACCCCGGCCCGACGCCGGACGCCGACACGCGGGCGCGGGGCGGTGACGAGGACGCGGTCGTGGCGGGGGCACCCGGTGCGCACGGCACGGGGGACGCCGAGCCGGCAGGGGAGGATCCGCCGGGCAGGCACGCCTCGTCACCGGTCGGCTAGCCGGCGTGGGTTCCCCGGCCCGACGGCGGCCGGTGGGCTTGGCTTAACCTCACACCGTGCGAGCTGACGAGACGACCGCCGACCCCGACGAGGGGCTCGCGCGCAGGCTGAAGGCACTGGCCTGCACGGCGCCGCTGCACGATCTCGACGCACGCAAGGCCAAGCTCGACTGGGCCGACGCGACCGTGTACCAGATGGCCGAGATCGGGCTCCACACGATCGACCAGGTCACGATCGCGATGGACTTCGACACCGGCGCCGACCACCAGCAGGTCACCCACCGGCTCCTGCCGTTCATCGCCGCGCAGGCGCCCGACCGCAGCAGCGACGAGCACCTGCGGGTCGCGCGGTGGGTGCTGGACAACCTGATCAACGTCGGCACCACCGATCGCGGGTTCCGCCGCGTGTACGGGGCCGTCGACGCCGACGGGCGCTACCGGCGCAGGGCGTTCGACTTCAAACTCCTCGTCGAGCTGGCGGCACCCGACGGCGAGGTGTACCTGCGCGCCACGGACGAGGCGATCAACGTCCTCGTGGGCGCACTCGACACCGACGTCGAGTCGGCGCACATCGCCGCCGAGGTCAAGCTGGAGAACCTGATCACCCGCGGCAGGCTCGCCGACGCCAAGCTCGCCGCGGAACAGGCCCGGTACCGGACCGTGCAGTACGGCGAGATCCTCCGTGCCCGGCTCGACGCGACGCGGCGCGACGTACGTTCCGTCGACTGGGAACGGGAACTGCCCGAGCTGCTCGACTCGGCGCTGACGCACATCGAGTCCCGGTTCCGCGCCGAGACCGCCATCTTGAAGAACATCACGGCCGCGCGCGACGAGGCCGAGGATCCCGACCACAAACGCCGCGCCGCCGAGCTGGTCGACATCGTCGCCGACTGCATCCGCAGGCACACCCAGCTCCAGAACCGGCTGCAGGCCGCCGGTGCGGTGTTCCGTGCGGAACAGGACCGCCAGCAGTTCTCCGGACCGCCGCAGCGCGCCGCGATCGACGTGTTCGGCCAGCTGCTCACCCCGACGCTCGATCTGTCGCTGGCCGATGCACTGGCCCCCACCGAGGCGTACTTCCGCGCGGGGACCGGACTGGCGCTGCCGACCGTGCCGTCGCTGCCCTCGCTGGTGTCGCTGCTGCTGCGGCCCGCGCCGGAGCGCGAACACGTGGTCGGCGAGGTACCCGAACCGGAACTGCTTCCCGCCGAGGACTCCGACGCCTTCACCGACGAACAGTGGCGGCAGGCCGATGCGCTGCTCGATCTGCCCGAGGTGCCGCGCAGGCTGTCGGGACTGCTCGAGGAGGCCCGCGCGGCCGATCCGGCGGTGGCGCGGCTGGTCGCGTTGCGTGCCGTGCACGCCTACGGACCCGAGGTGGGCGGCGCCCTGCGGCAGGGACAGGAACGGGTGCTGCTCGCCGTCGACGACGGCACCGAACTGGACGACCCGGAGATCGGTGGCGCGGACCTGTTGCTGATGTCGGCCACCGTGCAGCCCGACGAGCCCGACTCCACCGTTTCGGACGACCCCGAGTCCGGCGCGCCCGGGCCGGACGACTCGGGCGACGCGACGAGCACCGCGAGGACCGGGGAGCCGACCACGGCCGAGACGAGCGGGCCAGAGATGAGCACGGAGGAGAGGGCACTGTGAGCACCGGACATTCGGCCGCCGACGCCGAGGCCGCGGCCAGACTGCTGGCGTTCGGCATGCGGCCCAAGCTCGTGCCGGGCCGCGACGTGGTCTACGCCGAGCTGGTGCGCCGCTACGGCGAGGACAGCGCGTTCAAACAGCTCACGCACGGCATCGCGGCGGGCATGGGGCTCATGGTCCTCGAGGTCAACGCGCAGGCCGGTGCGGTGCTGGCCGCGACCGACGAGTCGATCTTCGAGATCAAGATGGACAGTTACGCCCGCCAGTCGAAGATCCGCGAGCGCCGCGACACCGAGAAGGTGCTGCACGGTCTGGTCCACCTGGCGACGGCGGCACTGGGCTATCCGCGCCCCGACGACCTGGCCAACGACACCTACATCGGCAGGGTGAGCGTCGAACAGGTCGACGGCGTGGTGCGGGAGGCGTGCCGCATCCTCGACGAACGGGCGGCGGCGAACACCGATCCGCTGGCCGACGCGCCCGAACTCGAACAGGCGTGGCGCGCGTACGCGCGCAGGCCGGCCGCGGCCGCGACGAAGGACGGCCGCCTGGCCCCGGACACCACGCGCGGCATGGTGACGCGGGCGCTACGGTTCCTGGCCGAGCAGGGATTCCTCGTCCCGGTGAGTTCCGAGCAGGGCGGGACGTACCGGACGACGCCGCGCTACCAGGTGCAGGTGCGCGAACTCGCGGCCGACGCCGCGTTCGACGAGCTGCTCGCGCTCGGGGTCGTCTCGGTGCCGGGCGAGGGTTCGACGTTGCGGGCCTCGGCCACGGACACGCTGTAGACGCCGCCGGTTCCACACCCGGCCACGCTGTAGGGGAGTACATGTACGAGCTGTCGCGGGTGCGCCTGCACTCGGTGGGTCCGGCCGGCGCGCGGTACCAGGACGTGGTGCTGGACTTCTCCGGGGTCGGCGACGTGGTCACCGCGCCGCAGCAAGACGCGCTGTTCGGCGCGGGCATCCACCACGCCGACGGCGGGCCTCCCCGGCGTCCGTCGCCGGCGAGCGTGCTGTTCCTCGAGAACGGCGGCGGCAAGTCGGTGCTGATCAAACTGATCTTCTCGGTGATGCTGCCGGGCAGGCGCCAGGTCGTGGGCACCACGAACACCCGCGTGCTGGAGAAGTTCGTCGGGGCGAAGGACGTCGCGCACGTCGTGCTCGAGTGGCAGCACGTCGAGAGCGGCCAGCGCCTCATCACGGGCAAGGCCTCGGAGTGGCGCGGGCACGTGGCCTCGTCGGACCCGGCGAACCTGATCGACTCCTGGTACTGCTTCCGGCCTGGCGCCGAGGTCGGCCTCGACACGCTGCCGCTGACCGAGGACGGTCGCCTGCTGACCATGTCCGGTTTCCACGACCGGATGACGTCGCTGCACGCGCAGATCCCCGAACTGCAGTTGTTCTGGACGCGCAGGCACCACGAGTGGACCGAGCGACTCGACCAGCTGGGACTGGACACGGAACTGTTCCGCTACCAGCGGGCGATGAACGCGGGCGAGGGCGAGGCCGCCGACGCCTTCGCGTTCAACACCGACGAGGCCTTCGTCGAGTTCCTCCTGCGTGCGGTGATCACCGAGGAGGAGCCCAAGGACCTGGCCGACGTCGTGGCCACGTACGCCGACAACCTCGCCCAGCGGGGCGAGCTGATGACCGAGCGGGACTTCGTCGCCGGCGCGCTGGACGCGCTGACCCCGCTGATCGACGAGGAGCGGTTCGCCGCGGCCGCGCGGACGGTCGCCGACGCCGCGCGCGCCGAACTGGCCACGCTGGCGGGTGAGGTCGCGGCCAGGGACGCGGTCGAGACCGAACGTCTGGAGACCCTGACCGCACACGTGTCGGAGGTCGCCGACGCCGAACGGCTGGCCGAGGGCGACCACCGGCGCAAACAGGCGGTGCTGACCGAACTCCGGCGGCTCGTGGCCGGCATGCTGCGCGACGAGGCCGAGGCCGACAAGGAGCGCATCGACGCCGAGCTGGCCGAGGCGAAGACCCTCAACGAGGCGTGGCGCGAGACCGGCACCGTCCTGACCCACCTCGGCGCGGCACGCAAGGCGGCCGACATCCGTGAGCTCGTGGGCAGCAGGGAGGAGAAGGCGCGGCCCGCGCTCGAGGCGAAGAACGCCGCCGCCGCCGCACTCGCGCGCGGCCTGCTCGGACTCGCCAGGGACGCCCAGCAGCAGGCGGAGGAGGCCGAACAGCGGGCCGCCGCCCTGCGCGCCGAGGCGGAGCAGGCGCAGAAGGAACGCGACGAGGCCACCTCGACGGCCGCGGCCCGCCGTGCGGAGGCCGACGGCTTCTCGACACGCATCGACGAGGTGCGCGCCGAGATCGCCGAGGCCACCTCCGCCGGGCTGCTCGCCCACGGCGCCGACGTCGCGGAGGCGGCGAGAGCGGCCGCGGCACGCGGCGAGGAGGCGGCGGCCGAACTGGCCCGCAGGGAGGCCGAGCTCGAACGGGTCGCGGAGGAACTGGCCGCGGCGCAGACGGCGGCGGGCGAGGCGCAGCGCGAGGCGGCCGCCGCACGGGACAGGGCCGATCGTGCCGCCGAGGAACTGACGCGTGCGCACCGGCGCACCGACGCGCTGGCCGCCGAACCGCGGCTCGCCGAACTGCTCGGCACCGACACGGTCACGTTGGAGACCGACACCCCCGCGCTGCTGGACCGTCTCGCCGAGGCCCGTGCCGAGGCCGAGCGGGAGCAGACCACGCTGCGGATGGACGAATCCCGCGACGAGCGGGCCCTCGGCGCGCTGGGCTCGGGCGGACTGTTGCCGCCCCCCGAGGAGGTCCAGGCCGCGCTGGACGTCCTGGAGGAGGCGGGCATCACGGCGTGGTCGGGCTGGCGCTATCTGTCCACTCTGGATTCCGCGGCACGTGCGGACGCCGTGCGGCGGGCTCCGCAGCTCGTGGCCGGTGTCCTGCTCAACGATCCGGCGCAGCTCGACCGTGCGCAGGAGGTGCTGACCGAACACCGGTTGCTGCCCGGCGCGGTCATCGCGGTCGGTACCACCGCGGCCCTCGCCGACCGCGAGCTGGCCGAGGCGCCGGGGGTGGCGTTCCTCGTCCCGCCCAACCCGGCGATGTACGACGAGGACGCGGCCGACGCCGAACGCGGGGCCATCAGCCGCAGGCAACACGACCGCCAGCGCAGGCTGGCCGAGCTCGAGGAGTCGATCGGCGCCGATGCCGCGCTCACCTGGAAGCTGACCACCTGGCGGGAGGACTACCCGCCCGGCAGCATCGCGGTGCTGGCCGAACGCGCCCACGAGGCCGACAGCGCGCGGGACGCCGCCGAGCAGGCCGTCACCGAGGCCGAGCAGACCACCGAGCGGCTCACCGGCAAACGGGACGACCTGCGTGGCCGCGTTCCCACGCTGCGGTCGGAGGCGCGCAGTGCCGAGGACAGCGCGCGCAGTCTCACCGAACTCGCCGGGCGTGCGGCCAGGCTGCCGCAGTGGGCCGAGGAGTGCGAGCGCGCGAAGGAGGCCGCGGCGCTGGCCGAACAGCGCGCGCAGGCGAGCGCGGCGCAGGCGGCGCGCCTGCGGGAACAGGCCGCCGAACACCAGCGCACCGCCGACGGCCACCGCCGGACGGCGACGACGGCACGGGGTGAGCTCGCGGAGGTGCCCGGCGGTGGCTCCGTGTCACTCGAGGAGTCCGAGGAGTCCGGCCAGGCCGGCGAGTCGGACGGGGGCGTGCCGAGCGAACCCGTCGACGCGCTGCGCAGGGCCTTCACGTCCGCCTCGGAGGCCTACGCACGGGTCGAGGTGGGCGGTGACCTGCGCGCCGAACTCGAACAGGCGGAGGCTGCCGAGTCGGCGGCGCGCGTGGCGCTGGAGAACCTGGACGAGGCGGTGCGCACGCGGGCGGGCGAGTTGCTGGAGACCCCCGACGGTTCCGACGCCTCGGCCAGGGCGGCGGCTCAGGCGCGCGCGGCGCGGGCGGTGGAGACCCTCGAGGCCGAACGCACCGAGGTGATCGGCAGGCTCGCCACCCGCAACGCCGAGCTCGACCAGCTGCCCGCACCGACGGGCCCGCTCGACACCGTGGAACGTCCCCGCGACGTCGAACACGGCCGTGAGCTCATCGAGCAGGCCGCCGACGAGGTGTCGGCGGCGGCCCGGGCGGTCGAGGAGCTCCGCGAGCAGCGGGCCGCGGCGCAGAGCACGCTCGACGCGGCCAAGCAGAGCGCGTCGGGCTTCCGGATGCTGGCCGAGTCGCTGGCCCCGCACGTGCCGCAGGGCGAGCAGCAGGCCGCGTTCGACGGGGACGTCGAGGAGGCGCAGGCCCGTGCGACCGACCTCACCGCGCGCCTGACGTCGGCGCAGCAGCAGGTCGACGAGGCGGCCACGCGCGTGCGCGCGGCGGCCGACGCGCTGGCCCAGTACGCCACCGAGAAGCGGTTCGAGAAGCTGGACACGCCGGTGCGCCAGCAGGTGGTGTCCGTGCGCAGGGACAGCCTGCCCGAGCACGCCGAGGAATGGGCACAGGCGCTGCGCCCGCGGCTGCGGACGCTGACCGACGACCTCGCGCAGATCGACCGGCACCGCAGCGGCATCGTCACCCGGCTGCAGAGCATGGTCGAGGGTGCGATCCGCACCCTGCGTTCGGCGCAGCGGGTGTCGCGCCTGCCCGACGGGCTCGGCGACTGGTCCGGCCAGGAGTTCCTCCGCATCCGCTTCACCGAGCTCGACGACGCCGAACTGGCCACCGCACTCGGCGAGGTCGTCGACGAGGCGGCGGCGGGCAGGACGGCCGACGGCAGGGACGTCAAACGCGACGGGCTGTCGTTGTTGCTGCGCGGCGTGCGGGCGGCCGTGCCGAAGGGGTTCCGCGTCGACATGCTGAAGCCGGACTCGGTGCTGCGCACCGAACGGCAGCGGGTGTCGGAGATCCGCGACGTGTTCTCCGGCGGCCAGCAGCTGACCGCGGCGATCATCCTGTACTGCACACTCGCCGCGCTGCGCGCCAACAACCGCGGCCGGATGCGCAATCCGCACTCCGGTGTGCTGTTCCTCGACAACCCGATCGGCCGCGCGTCGGCGGGCTACCTGCTCGAACTGCAGCGCGCCGTGGCCGAGGCGCTCGGCGTGCAACTCGTCTACACGACGGGGCTGTTCGACGCGGGGGCGCTGTCGGAGTTCCCGCTCATCGTGCGCCTGCGCAACGACGCGGACCTGCGCGCGGGGCGGAAGTACCTGTCGGTCGACGCGACCGTGCGCAAGGAACTCGACGCCCTGCCCGAACCCGACGGCACCGCGCGGCTCACCTCGGCCCGCGTGTACACCAAGTCGGCCGCGGGCTGAGCCGGGCCGACCGAGCCGCGATCGACCGGGGCCACCGACTCGCGCGGCGGGGTCGTGTGACGCCCGCGATCTTGAACGATTTCTGCATGGTTCAAGGTGCGCGACGTCTCGCACGGGGTATCCGGGTATCGCCTGGTCGTCACGCTAGGGTGAGGACGTCCCAACGACGTGGAAGCCGGCGCCCCAAGCCGGGTCGAAGAACTGTGAGGAGAGAGCAGAAGTGACGGTTCGCGTAGGCGTCAACGGCTTCGGCCGGATCGGCCGCAACTTCTTCCGTGCCGCGGCTGCCAGCGGCCACGACATCGAGGTGGTCGCGTTCAACGACCTCGGTGACGTCTCCACGATGGCGCACCTGCTCAAGTACGACAGCGTGCTCGGGCGCTACCCCGAGGAGATCACCACCTCCGACGAGGGGATCGTCGTGGGCGGCAAGACCATCAAGGCCCTCGCCGAGCGCGACCCGGCCAAGCTGCCGTGGGGCGACCTGGGTGTCGACGTGGTCGTCGAGTCCACGGGTTTCTTCACCAACGCCGACGACGCCAAGGCGCACCTGTCCGGTGGTGCGAAGAAGGTCATCATCTCCGCGCCCGCCAAGGGTGAGGACCTGACGGTCGTGCTGGGCGCCAACGACAACCTGTACGACGGCTCGCAGACCATCATCTCGAACGCCTCGTGCACCACGAACTGCCTCGCGCCGCTGGCCAAGGTGCTCAACGACGAGTTCGGCATCGAGAAGGGTCTGATGACGACGACCCACGCCTACACCGCCGACCAGAACCTGCAGGACGGCCCGCACAAGGACCCGCGCAGGGCCCGCGCCGCCGCGCTGAACGTCGTGCCCACCTCGACCGGTGCCGCCAAGGCCATCGGCCTGGTGCTGCCCGAGCTGAACGGCAAGCTGGACGGCTACTCGCTGCGGGTGCCGGTGCCGACGGGCTCGATCACCGACCTGACGGTGAACCTGTCGAAGAAGGCCACGGTCGACGAGATCAACGCCGCCTACAAGGCCGCCGCCGAGGGCCCGCTCAAGGGCATCCTGCGCTACAGCGAGGACCCGATCGTCTCCTCGGACATCGTCAACGACCCGGCCTCCTGCATCTACGACGCGCCGCTGACGAAGGTCATCGACGACCAGGTGAAGGTCTTCGGCTGGTACGACAACGAGTGGGGCTACTCGAACCGCCTCGCGGACCTGGCCAACCTCGTCGGCTCCAAGCTGTCCTGATCGATGACGGTCACGACACTCGACGATCTGGTAACCGAAGGCGTCGCCGGGCGGTACGTCCTGGTCCGCTCGGACCTGAACGTCCCGCTCGACGGCGACCGCATCACCGACGACGGCCGCGTGCGTGCCGCGCTGCCGACCATCAAGCGCCTCGCCGACGCGGGGGCCAGGGTGGTCGTCACCGCGCACCTCGGCCGCCCCAAGGGCGCACCCGAGGACAAGTACTCGCTGCGCCCCGTCGCCGCGCGGCTCGGCGAGCTGCTGGGCACCTCGGTGCCCCTCGCCGGCGACGTCGTCGGCCGTGAGGCCAGGGACGTCACCGCGAACCTGTCCGACGGGCAGGTCGCGATGCTGGAGAACGTCCGCTTCGACCCGCGGGAGACCAGCAAGGACGCCGACGAGCGCGCCGAGCTGGCCCGTGAGCTGGCCGGCCTCGTGGGACCGGAGGCCGCCTTCGTGTCCGACGGCTTCGGGGTGGTGCACCGCAAGCAGGCCTCGGTCTACGACGTGGCCAGGGAACTGCCCGCCTTCGCGGGCGGTCTGGTGCTGGCCGAGCTGGACGTGCTCCGCACGCTGACCGGTGACCCCGCCCGGCCCTACGTGGTCGTGCTCGGCGGTTCGAAGGTCTCGGACAAGCTCGCCGTCATCGAGGCCCTGCTGCCGAAGGTCGACCGCCTCGTCGTCGGCGGTGGCATGTGCTTCACGTTCCTCGCCGCGCAGGGCCACGAGGTCGGCAGCTCGCTGCTCGAGGCCGACATGGTGGACGTGTGCAAGCGGCTGCTGGCCGAGGCGGGAGACAAGCTCCTGCTGCCCGTCGACGTCGTCGTCGCCGACCGGTTCGCCGCCGACGCCGCCACCCGCACCGTGCCGGCCACCGGCATCGAGGACGGCTGGATGGGCCTCGACATCGGGCCCGAGTCGGTGCGGCTGTTCGCCGACGCCGCGGGCTCGGCCGCCACCGTGTTCTGGAACGGGCCGATGGGCGTGTTCGAGATGGAACCGTTCGCCGGCGGCACCCGCGGGGTCGCACAGGCCATCGCCGACGGGGACGCCTTCAGCGTCGTCGGCGGCGGTGACTCGGCCGCGGCGGTGCGCGTGCTCGGCCTGCCCGAGGACGGCTTCTCGCACATCTCCACCGGCGGCGGCGCCTCGCTCGAGTACCTGGAAGGCAAGGACCTGCCCGGCGTGGCGGTTCTCGACGAAGGAGCATCGGCGTGAGCACCCGCAAGCCGCTGGTCGCGGGCAACTGGCTGTGTCTCATCCCTGGGGGGAGCTCCGCTCCACCCCAGACCCCCCTCGCCCTGGCGGAGGTCCACTCATGAGCACCCGCAAGCCGCTGGTCGCGGGCAACTGGAAGATGAATCTGAACCACCTCGAGGCCATCGCCCTGGTGCAGAAGATCGCCTTCTCGTTGCCGGAGAAGTACTACGCGAAGGTCGACGTGGCGGTCATCCCGCCGTTCACCGACATCCGCAGCGTGCAGACCCTGGTCGACGGGGACAAGCTCCTGCTCACCTACGGGGCGCAGGACGTGTCCCAGCATGCCTCCGGCGCCTACACCGGTGAGGTCTCGGGTGCGATGCTCGCCAAGCTGGGCTGCACCTACGCCGTCGTCGGCCACTCGGAACGGCGCGAGTACCACGCCGAGACCGACGAGGTCGTGGCGAAGAAGGTGCGGGCGGCGCTGAAGAACGACCTCACGCCGATCCTGTGCGTGGGCGAGCCGCTCGACGTCCGGGAGGCGGGCACGCACATCGAGCACACCACCGGACAGCTCCTCGCGGCGCTGAAGGGGCTGAAGACCGAGCAGGTCGCCGACATCGTCGTGGCGTACGAGCCCGTGTGGGCGATCGGCACCGGCCGGGTGGCGACGCCCGCGGACGCCGAGGAGGTGTGCGCGGCGCTGCGCGGCGCGCTGACCGACAAGTACGGCGCCGAGGTCGGCGACGGCGTGCGGGTCCTCTACGGTGGCTCGGTGAAGTCGGGCAACATCGCCGACCTGGTCGCGTGTGAGAACGTGGACGGTGCGCTGGTCGGCGGCGCCAGCCTCGACGGCGACGAGTTCACCAAACTCTGCGCCATGGCCGCCGGAGGCCCGCTACCCTGATCGCGTGTGGCACCCGCTACTGTGGGTGCCTCGCCACTCGCAGTAGACAGAGGATGACATGCAACTGTTCCTGCAAATTCTGTTGGTCGTGACCAGCCTCCTGCTGATCATCGCCGTACTGCTGCACCGCGGCCGCGGTGGGGGACTGTCGTCCTTGTTCGGTGGCGGGATGCAGGCCAGCCTGGCCGGATCGAGCCGCGCGGAGTCGAACCTGGACAAGGTCACCGTCGGCCTCGGCGCCGTGTGGCTCATCGCGATCATCGGGCTCGGCCTGCTCATGAAGATCTGATCGATCGCGTGCGTGAGCACGCCGGGATTCTGGTGGGTGAGGTTTGATGGTCGGCGGCAACGCGATCCGGGGGATGCGCATCGGGGCGTCTGGTCCGTCCAGCGAGTCCGAACGCGGTGAGACCGCACCCCGGCACGTCGTGTCGTACTGGTGCGCCAACGGACACGAAGCGCGACTGTCGTTCGCGCTCGACGCCGAGATTCCCGACGAGTGGGACTGCCCCAAGTGCGGCCTGCCCGGCGGCAAGGACCAGGAGAACCCGCCGTCGGCGGGCCGGACCGAGCCGTTCAAGTCGCACCTGGAGTACGTCAAGGAGCGCCGCAGCGACGAGGACGGGGAAGCCCTCCTCGAAGAGGCGCTGGAGCGGTTGCGCCAGCGCCGTGGCCGCGCCTGAGGCACGTCTCGACGACAACCGGCACACGTGAGTCCCCGTGGGATGCGATCCCGCGGGGACTCACCTGTGTCCGGGGGAGCATCGGCCCGCTGGTGCGAGGGCCTGGTGCGGAGGCCGGTGCTCGGTCAGGCCTGCACCGGATAGCGTGCCGTGACGCAGAAACCGCCCTCGGCCGTCGGTGACGACTCGAGCGTGCCGCCGAGCAGCCGCGCCCGTTCGGCCAGGCCCGTCAGTCCGTAGCCGCCGGAGGGCAGGGCGCCCTCACTCTGCCTGCGGGCCGCCGGTGGTTCGTTGCGGACCTGCACGAACAGTGCTGTGTCGTCGGCGTGCACCGTGACGAGGGTGTCGGCGCCCGGTGCGTGCTTGCGCACGTTCGTCAGTGCCTCCTGCACCGTGCGGTAGGCGGCCGCCGACACCTGCTCAGGCACGTACTCCGGCAACGTCTCGAGCTCCAGTCGCACCGGCACCTGGCACTCGCGCACCAGTTCGGGGATCTGGCACACCTGCGGCGACGGCCCGTCGTCCTCGCACGAACCCGAGCGCAGCAGCCCCACCAGGCCGCGCAGTTCCTCGAGGGTGTGCGTGCTCAGCTCCCGGATGGTGCGCGCGGTGCGTTCCGACTCACCGCCGGACGTCGTGGCGGTGAGCACGCCCGCCTGCATGGCGATGAGCGTGATGTTGTGGGAGACGACGTCGTGCATCTCCCTGGCCAGCCGGGTGCGTTCCTCCGCCCGCACCATCTCGGCGTGCAGCTTGCGTTCGCGGTCACGGCTGGCGTTGAGCTCGGCCAGTCGGGTGGCCAGCTGGTGGCGGGCTCCGATCAGCAGGCCGATCGCCAACGGCATGCCCGCGACGATCGTGCTGTAGATGATGTCGAGGCCGTGGTCCTTCCAGGTCAGCGCCGCGAACTCGGGCAAGGGCCAGAGCACGAACCGGCACATCCAGACCAGCCACGCACCGACCCACACCTGCCAGTGGGTCTGCTTGCGGGTCGCGAGGAATCCGAGCGCCATCATGGCGGCGACCTGCGCCCATCCGGCCATGAAGCCCGGAATGGTCAGCAGCAGCACCGTGAACGGGAACCAGCGCCGCAACAGCAGCGCGACGCAGCTGACGGCCGACAGGTACGCCGAATAGGCCGGGGCGTTCTCGGGGACGATGAGCCAGACGTCCAGGACCGCGATCAGCACGACGCCGGCGTCGATGGCGGTGCTGCGGACGGCTGAGCGGCTCCACAAGGTCGTGAACGAGTTTTTGACGGGTCCCAGCGCGTGCCGCATGCGGTCGGCCGCGGAGCGCGAGCGTGGGCCCTGAACCGAGACGTCAGGGAGGAACGTTCCCTCTGTGGTCATGGTTGAGACCTCTCGTCTTGTGGACTCCACCATGAGAGGACATCTTGCCCTGAAGTGTCTCCATCTTCGGGAAAAAGTGTGCGGTTGTTAACGCAGCGCGCATGAAATTTTCGTATGGGAACACCCGGCCGTGGCGAGTGGGTCACCACGGCCGGGTGGTGTCCTATACGTGCCGTGACCAGGGCAGGTCGGCGGCCGCGGCGGTGTCGAGCAGCCAGAGTGTCCTGCTCGTACCGCGGGCACCGGCCACCGGAAGCTCCACCTCACCCGCGCCGCGGTGGGCGCGGCCCACGGCTTCGGCTTTCGCCTCGCCCGCGGTGATCAGCCAGACCTGGTCCGCGCGCCGCAGCGCCGGGAACGTGAGCGACACCCGCGTCGGGGGCGGCTTCGGGCAGTTCCGTACCGCGACCACGCTGCGCCGTGCCTCGTGGGCGGCGGGGGAGTCCGGGAAGATCGACGCGGTGTGGCCCTCGCCGCCGAGCCCGAGCATCAGCACGTCGAACGCGGGCACGGCGGCGCCGGTCCCGTGCTCACCGTCGGCCACGTCGGCGAGCACCCGGGCGTACGCCTCGGCGGCCGCGTCCGGGTCGTCGCCGAACTCGCCGTCGGAGGCCGCCATGGCGTGCACCCGGGCCGGGTCCACCGGGACGTGGTCCAGCAGGGCTTCGCGGGCCTGCTTGTCGTTGCGTTCGGGGTCGTCGGCGGGCACGAACCGCTCGTCGCCCCAGAACACGTCCAGCCGCGACCAGTCGACGGCGTCGCGGGCGGGGGAGCGGCGGACGTGCTCGAGCAGGGCGATGCCCGTGCCACCGCCGGTGAGCACGACCGACGCCGAGCCCTTCCGTGCCTGCACGTCCGCGAGCGTCGTGATGAGCCGAGCCGCCGTCGCGGCCGCCAATACGTCGGCGTCGGGGTGGACGACGACGTCGCCCGCCGGGTCGGAGGTGCTCATGCCGTGCTGCTCCTCGCCTTGCTGCCGGAGTTCTTCGCGCTGGAGTCCTTGGCGCCGGAGTCCTTGGCGCCGGAGTCCTTAGGGCCGGAGTCCTTAGGGCCGGAGTCCTTAGGGCCGGAGTCCTTCGACGAGGCCTTCGATGAGGCCTTGGCAGAGGCTTTGCCCGACGTCGTCGACGAGGTCCTCGAAGAACCTGCGTTCGAGGACTCCTTCGACGACGCTGCCTTCGACGACGCTGCCTTCGACGAGCCGGACTTGCCCGAAGTCGTCGTCCGGCGCGTACCGGACAGCTTCGCGAGCCCGTTCAACGCCGCCTCGTAGATCTCGTCCGGATCAAGCCTGCGCAACTCCTCGATGAGGCAGTCCCGCGTGTCGCGCCGCTGCAGCGCCACCCGCCGCGTCGGCTGACCGGGCTGGGTCAGCGTGCCCGTCCGCCCATCCGGCCGCTCGATCGAGATCGGACCCGAAGGGCGCTCCAGGGTCACCGACACGATGCCCTGCGCGCTCGTCGTCTTGTGGCGCTTGACCGGCACGTCGAGATACTCGGCCAGCCACCCGGCGAGCAGCTCCGTCGACGGGGAATCGGCCTCCCCGGTCACCGTCGCAGCCGTCACCCGCTCGTACGGCGGCAGATCCAACGCACCGGCCAGCTGCGCCCGCCAATGCGTCAACCGCGTCCACGCCAGATCCGTGTCCCCGTCCGTGTAAGCCTTCGAACGGCCCTGCAACGAACGGATCGGATTCTTCTCCGCCGCCGAATCCGTGATCCGCCGCTGCGCCAACGCGCCCAGCGGATCCTTCATCGGCGACCGCGGACCGTTGCTCGGCCACCACGTGACGATCGGAGCATCCGGCAACAACAACGGCACCACGGCGCTCTGGCCCTGATTCGCCAACGGGCCGTACAACCGCAACACCACGACCTCACTGGCACCCGCGTCGCCACCGACCCGGATCTGCCCGTCGATGCGCGGCGCCGCCGTGCGAGCGCCCTTCGCCACGACGATCACCCGCGACGGATGCTCCCGGCTCGCCTCGTTCGCCGCGTCGATCGCATCCTCGAGTTGCTCGTCGTCCTCCGCGACGATCACCAGCGTCAGGACCCGGCCCAGCGCCACCGCGCCGCCCCGCTCCCGAAGCTCGACCATCTTCTTGTTCAACTGCGACGTCGTGGTCGACGGCAGATCGATGATCACCGGCGCCTCCAGTGCATTGCGGAACACTCGGACCCGGTCGGCGCCCCGCGATCGAGGGCTGCGCGATGATGGATCACGGGCGCCTCCATTGACGTCCTGTGCGCTCCAGCATGCGGTCCGCCGCAGGCGGGCCCCAGCTTCCCGGCGGATACGGCTCCGGAACGCCGCGCTTGGCCCAGTGCTGCAGAACCGGGTCGAGGATCTTCCACGACAACTCGACCTCCTCGTTCACCGGGAACAGCGACGGCTCACCCAGCAACACGTCGAGGATCAGCCGCTCATAGGCCTCCGGCGAGCTCTCCGTGAACGAGTGCCCGTAGCCGAAGTCCATCGTGACGTCGCGGACCTCCATGGTCGTGCCCGGCACCTTCGAGCCGAACCGCATCGTCACGCCCTCGTCCGGCTGCACACGGATGACGAGCGCGTTCTCCCCGAGCTCCTCGGTGGCCGTCGAGTCGAACGGCAGATGCGGCGCGCGCTTGAACACCACCGCGATCTCCGTGACCCGCCTGCCCAGCCGCTTGCCGGTGCGCAGGTAGAATGGCACGCCCGCCCACCGGCGGTTCTGCACCTCCAACGTCACCGCGGCGTAGGTCTCGGTGGTCGACTCCTTCGCGAAGCCGGCCTCCTGCGCCAGGCCCGGCACCTTCGTGCCGCCCTGCCATCCGCCCGAGTACTGCCCGGCCGCCGTCGTCTCGTCGAACGGCCCGACCGCCTTGGTGGCGCCCAGCACCTTCACCTTCTCGGCCCGCAGCGCACCCGGCTCGAACGACACCGGCTCCTCCATCGCCGTGAGCGCGAGAAGCTGCAACAGGTGGTTCTGGATCACGTCACGGGCGGCGCCGATGCCGTCGTAGTAGGCGGCGCGCCCGCCGAGGCCGATGTCCTCGGCCATCGTGATCTGCACGTGGTCCACGTAGTGGGCGTTCCACAGAGGTTCGAACAACTGGTTCGCGAACCGCAGCGCCAGGATGTTCTGCACGGTCTCCTTGCCGAGGTAGTGGTCGATGCGGAACACCGACTCCTCGGGGAAGACCTGGTTGACCACCGAGTTGAGCTCCTGGGCGCTCGCCAGGTCGTGCCCGAACGGCTTCTCGATCACGACGCGGCGCCACGTGTTCTCGTCGAAGTCCGCCAGCCCCGAACGCGACAACTGCTTGGTCACGATCGGGAACGCCCACGGCGGGATCGACAGGTAGAACGCCGTGTTGCCGCCCGTGCCGCGTTCGGCGTCGAGCTCGTGGACCGTCTCGGCGAGCCGGTCGAACGCCGCGTCGTCGTCGAACGTGCCCTGCACGAACCGGATCCCCTCCGCGAGCCGGTTCCACACCGACTCGCGGAACGGCGTCCTGGCGTGCTCGGCCACCGCGTCGTGCACCAGTTCACCGAAGTCCTGGTGTTCCCACTCCCGGCGGGCGAAGCCGACCAGCGAGAAACCGGGCGGCAACAGGCCACGGTGCGCCAGGTCGTAGATCGCGGGCATGAGCTTCTTGCGGGACAGATCGCCCGTGACGCCGAAGATCACCAGGCTCGACGGCCCCGCGATCCGCGGCAGCCGCTTGTCCCTCGGGTCGCGAAGCGGATTGGTCCAGCTGCGCGTCATCGACTGATCTCCTGTACCGCGCGCATCACCTCGGCCAGTCCCGCGGCGCGGTCGGTCAGGTGCAACCGCAGGACCGGCCTGCCCCGGTCGGCGAGCACCTGCCCGTCGCCGAGGGCCTGTGCCAGCTGCAGCGTGCCCAATGTGTACGGCCGGTCCGGCACCGCGAGGTCCTCCTCGGAGGCACCGGTGATCTGCAGGAACACGCCGTTCTGATGGCCGCCCTTGTGGTACTGGCCCGTCGAGTGGAGGAACCGCGGCCCCCAGCCGAACGTGGTCTGCACCCCGGTGCGCTTGGCGAGCTCGGACCGCAGCAACGACGCCGAGGCGTCGTCGAGCCGGTCCAGGTACGCCTGCACCGCGAGGTAGCCGTCGGCCGGCACCGTGGCGGTGAACTCCCGCAGGATGTCGGTCAGCGAGCCCTCCGCGCTCGTGCCCGCGGAGGCGTAGACCTCGACCGCACCGGACACCGCGGACGGGGTCGCCGTCGCGTTCAGCGCCTCCGGATCGTCCAGCAGCGACCGCGCCGCCTTCTTCGCCGCCTCCACGTCGGGCTGGTCGAACGGGTTGATACCCAGCAACCGGCCCGCGACGGCGACGGCGGACTCCCACAGCAGGAACTGCGCACCGAGCGGGCCCTGCGTGGCGATTCGCGCCCCGCCCGAGGACGGGCCGATCGCCACCGGCGTGGCGTCGCCCGCGGCGTCGGCGAACCCGGGCGCGTCCGTGCCGTCGACCACCACGGGAAGCAGGCCGGTGCCCTCCTTGCCGGTGGACTCGGCGATCAGCTGCTCGGCCCAGTCGCCGAAACCGGTGATGCCCGAACCCGTGTCCGCGAGGACGAGCTTCTCCGCGCCGTCGGCGTGTGCCGCCCCGAACGCGGCCGCGAGCCGCAGCGCCGGGTTGTCGGCCGTGTCGGCCGCGACGGCGTCGGCCACCAGCGCGGCCTGGTCCAGCAACCGTGCGACGTCGGCGCCGGCGAGCCCGGCGGGCACCAGCCCGAACGCGGTCAGCGCCGAGTAGCGCCCGCCGACGTTCGGGTCGGCGAGGAACACCTTGCGGCACTGGTCGAGTTCGGCCAACGGCGAGCCCGGATCGGTGACGACGACGATCCGCTGTGCCGGATCGATGCCCTCCTCCTCGAACGCCGCGGCGAACACCCGGCGGTGGCTGTCGGTCTCGACCGTCGTGCCCGACTTCGACGACACGACGAGCACCGTGCGGTCGAGATCGCCCGCCAGCGCGTCGGCGACCTGCGCCGGGTCGGTGGTGTCGAGCACCGTGAGCGCGACACCCTCGGTCGCCGTGATCACCTCGGGCGCGAGCGACGAGCCGCCCATGCCCGCGAGCACGACGCGGTCGACGCCCTCGGAACGCAGATCCGTACGCAGCGCCTCGATCTCGCCGATCAGTGGACGGGACGTGCGGTGCAGCGTCGTCCACGCCAGCCGGATCGAGGCCTCGGACTCGGCGTCCGCGCCCCACAACGTGGCGTCCTGGGCGGCGAGCTTGCCCGCCACGCCGTCGGCGACGAGGGTGTCGATCAACGGCGCGGCGGCAGTCTCGAGTGCGGGGTCGAGTTCGACCCCCGTCTGGTCGGCCCCCATCGCGAGCGTCAGCCCTTCGCCTTGTTGAGCTGGCCGGAGACGGTCTCCAGCAGCTCGGCCCACGACTTGTCGAACTTCTCGACGCCCTCGTTCTCCAGCGTCAGGAAGACGTCGGTGATGTCGATGCCGACCGCCTCGAGCTTGTCGAACACGGCCTGGGCCTGCTCGGCGGCGCCGCTGACGGTGTCGCCCGTGACGTTCGCGTGGTCGGCCGCGGCGTCCAGAGTGGACTCCGGCATGGTGTTCACCGTGTTGGCGACCACGAGGCCGTCGACGTAGCGGGTGTCGGAGTAGTCCGGGTTCTTGACCCCGGTCGACGCCCACAGTGGACGCTGGGGGTTCGCGCCCTCGGCCTCCAGGGCCCGCCACCGCTCGGAGGAGAAGAGCTCCTCGTAGGCGGCGTAGGCCAGCTGGGCGTTGGCGATCGCGGCCTGGCCGCGCAGGGCCAGTGCCGCGTCGGTGCCGATCGCCTCGAGTCGCTTGTCGATCTCACTGTCCACACGGGACACGAAGAACGAGGCGACCGAGTGGATCGACGACAGGTCGTGGCCGTTGGCCTTGGCCTGCTCGAGTCCGGCGAAGTAGGCGTCGATCACGGCCCGGTACCGTTCGACCGAGAAGATCAGCGTGACGTTGACGCTGATGCCCTCGGCGAGCGTGCGGGTGATGGCGGGCAGGCCTTCCTCGGTGGCGGGGATCTTCACCAGCAGGTTCGGCCGGTCGACCGTCTTCCACAGGTCGGCGGCCTCGGCGACGGTCTTGTCGGTGTCGCGGGCCAGGCCGGGGTCGACCTCGATCGACACGCGCCCGTCGACGCCGCCGGTGGACTGGTGGACGTCGCGGAACAGGTCCGCGGCGTTGCGCACGTCGGTCGTGGTCAGCTCCCGCACGGCGGCGTTGACGTCGGCGCCGCGGGCGGCCAGCTCGCGGACCTGCTCGTCGTAGGCCTCGCCGTCGGAGAGTGCGTTGGCGAAGATCGTCGGGTTGGTCGTGACGCCGACGACGTGCTTGTCGCGGATCAGCTCGGCCAGGTTGCCGGAGTTGAGCCGCTCACGGGACAGGTCGTCGAGCCAGATCGACACGCCGGCCTGGGAGAGTGCTGCGAGGTTGTTACTCATGAGGCGTTTCCCCAATCCGGTCAGGAGTTCTTGTCCAGCGCGCGGCGGGCCGCGGCCACCACGGCCTCCGTGGTGAACCCGAACTCACGGAACAACGTCTTGTAGTCGGCCGAGGCCCCGAAGTGCTCGATCGAGACGATCTCGCCGCCGTCACCGACGAAGCGGTGCCACGGCTGCGCGATGCCGGCCTCGACGGCGACCCTGGCCTTGACGGTCGGCGGGATGACCGCGTCGCGGTAGGCCTGGTCCTGACGGTCGAACCACTCGACACACGGCATCGACACCACGCTCGCGGCGACGCCGTCGGCCTCGAGGACCTTCCTGGCCTCGACGGCCAACTGCACCTCGGAACCCGTCGCGATGAGCACGACCTCCGGGTTGCCGTTGGAGGCCTCGGCCAACACATAACCGCCCTTGGCCACACCCTGGGCGTCGGTGCCCTCGAGCACCGGCACGTTCTGGCGGGTCAGCGCCAGGCCCGTCGGGTGGTGGATGTCCTCCAGCGCCGCCTTCCACGCCGCGGCCGTCTCGTTCGCGTCGGCCGGACGCGCGACGCTCAGGCCCGGGATGGCGCGCAGGGAGGCGAGCTGCTCGATCGGCTGGTGCGTCGGGCCGTCCTCGCCGAGGCCGATCGAGTCGTGCGTCCACACGTACGTCACCGGCGCCTTCATCAGCGCGGCGAGGCGCACGGCCGGGCGCATGTAGTCGCTGAAGATCAGGAACGTCGCACCGTACGGGCGCGTGCCGCCGTGCAGCGCGATGCCGTTGAGGATCGAGCCCATCGCGTGCTCACGCACACCGAAGTGCAGGTTCCTGCCGTACGGCTGCATGGTGAACATGTCCGTCGACGCCGTCTCGGGGCCGAACGAGTCGGAACCGGAGATGATCGTGTTGTTGCTCTCGGCCAGGTCGGCCGAACCGCCCCACAGCTCGGGAAGGGCGTCGGCGATCGCGTTGAGCACCTGACCGGACGCCTTGCGCGTGGCCACACCCTTCTCGTCGGGCTCCCACGTCGGCAGGGCCTCGTCCCAGCCCTCCGGCAGCGTGCGGGTGCGCAGGCGGTCGGCGAGCTTCTTGCGCTCCGGGTTCTGCGCAGCCCACGCGTCGAACCGCTCCTGCCACTGCGCCCGCGCCTCCTTGGCACGGTCGACGGCCTTGCGGGTGTGGGCGAGCACCTCGTCCTCGATCGCGAAGTCCTGCTCCGGGTCGAACCCGAGCTCGCGCTTGACGGCCGCGACCTCGTCGGCACCCAGCGCGGCACCGTGTGCCTTGCCGGTGTTCATCTTGTTCGGCGCCGGGTAGCCGATCACGGTGCGCAGCAGGATGAACGAGGGGCGGTTCGTCTCCGCCTTGGCCGCCGCGACGGCCTCCTCGAAGGCCACGACGTCCTCGCCGCCGTCGACGACCTGCACGTGCCAGCCGTAGGCCTCGTAGCGCTTGGCGGTGTCCTCGGACAGCGCGACGTTCGTGTCGTCCTCGATGGAGATCTTGTTGTCGTCGTAGATCACGACGAGGTTGCCCAGCTCCTGGCGGCCCGCGATCGAGCTGGCCTCGGAGGTGACGCCCTCCTCGATGTCACCGTCGGAGGCGATCACGTAGATGTGGTGGTCGAACGGGCTCTGGCCGGTGGGGCTCTCCGGGTCGAGCAGCCCGCGCTCACGGCGAGCGGCCATGGCCATGCCGACCGCGTTGGCCAGGCCCTGGCCGAGCGGGCCGGTGGTGGTCTCCACGCCGGGGGTGTGCCGGTACTCCGGGTGGCCCGGGGTCTTCGACTCCCACGTGCGCAGCTGCTTGAGGTCCTCCATCTCCAGGCCGTAGCCGGCGAGGAACAGCTGGATGTAGAGCGTCAGGCTGGAGTGTCCCGCGGACAGGATGAAGCGGTCACGCGCCGGCCACTCCGGGTCGGTGGGGTCGTGGCGCATGATGCGCTGGAACAGCGAGTAGGCGACCGGCGCGAGGCTCATCGCCGTGCCGGGATGGCCGCTGCCGCAGTTCTCGACCGCGTCGGCGGCGAGCACGCGGATCGTGTCCACGGCCCGGGTGTCGACGTCGGCCCAGTCGGCCGGGTAGTTCCGGCGCAGTAGTGGGTTGTTCTCCGCGGTCGAGGCGATTTCCGACACTAGAACTCGGCTCCTGAATCGTCTTTGGTTGAAGCTGGCCGTCCGGGACGGCCGCGCCGGTGGCGTACCACCGTCGGCGGCTGCCCCGGTGATCTTAATCGATCAGGGCGCGGGTACCACAGTGAACCAGCAGGTAACCCGTGGAACGTGACCGACGCTGCCAGCCTAGTCCCGGGCGGCGTCCGCGCGCCTGTCGCGCGAGAGCCTTGCAGACGCCTCAGCCGTGGCGGGCGCGGCCTGCCCCTGCGGCGTGTCGCCGGTGCCAGGCCGGCGGTCGACGGTCGGTGTGCGGGGACGAGCGAACGGGCTGTGCACGCACGAGGGGAAATGTGACGTGGACTTCGCACCCGGGGTGCCGTGCGCGGATGTCCCGGCGACCTCTACTACCCTCTGTCAAGGAACCGGCCGACGAGCCGTCCGGCGCTCGCCAGGGACGTCTCCGGCCCGCAATCTGACGCAGGGAGCGACATGTCGTTGGTGCACGCTGCGCGTTCGTCGCACGGGCGCAGTGCCAACACCAGCGCCGGGCACACCGCCGGTACCCCCTCCGGTGAGCCCCCGGCCGGTGAGCCCGGTGCCCGTCGCGGCGTTCGTCAGGTGGTCGCCGCGTACGCCTCCCTGGCCAAGCCGCGGGTGATCGAGCTGCTGCTCGTCACCACCATCCCCGCCATGTTCCTGGCGGGCCGGGCGATCCCCGACCCGTGGCTCCTGCTCGCCACGCTCGTGGGCGGCACGATGGCCGCGGGGAGTGCCAACGCGCTCAACTGCGTCGTCGACGCCGACATCGACAAGGTCATGAACCGCACGAAGAAGCGCCCCCTCGTGCGGGACACCGTGCCCCGCACGAACGCGCTCGTGTTCGGGCTCGTCCTCGGCGTGGCGTCGTTCGCGTTGCTCTACGGCACCGTCAACCTGCTCGCAGGACTGCTCGCCATCGCGACGATCCTGTTCTACATCTTCGTCTACACGCTCGGCCTCAAACGGCGCACGCCGCAGAACGTCGTCTGGGGTGGTGCCGCGGGCTGCATGCCCGTCGTCATCGGCTGGGCGGCCGTCACCGGCACCGTCGAATGGCCCGCCTTCGTCATGTTCGGCGTGATCTTCTTCTGGACGCCGCCGCACACGTGGGCGCTCGGCATGAAGTACCGCGAGGACTACGAACGCGCCGGGGTGCCGATGCTGCCGGTGGTCGCCAGCCCGCAGCACGTCGCCAAGCAGATCGTCATCTACTCGTGGGTCATGGTCGGCTGGACGCTGCTCCTGGTCCCGGCGACCAGCTGGCTCTACGCCGCCTTCGCCGGACTGGCGGGCGCGTGGTTCCTCTTCTACGCCCACAGCCTGTACGCAGGCGTCAAGCGTGGCCGGGAGACCAAGCCGATGGCACTGTTCCACCGGTCGAACACGTACCTGATGATCGTGTTCGTCGCCCTCGCCGTCGACGCGGCCATCGGGATGCCCGTGCTCGGGCTCCCGTTCTGAGCCGGTCTTCGTTCACCGCGCTTCGTTCACTGCGCTGTTCAGTTACCGCGCTGGTCCGTTACTGCGCTGGTCCGTTACTGCGCTGGTCCGTTACTGCGCTGCCGCCGGTCCTCGCGCAGGTGCACGGTCGCGGGTGACGATGTCAACGCCTTCGGCGGCGCGGCCCGGCCCCTCCGACGGGCCCGGGGTTATCCCGGCCGTCCGTTGGGAATTCATGTGCTCGGTCGATCGTTGGAACTCGGTCGAGCCCTCCACACCTTCTTGCGAAAGGCGCCGCCCTTGTCCGTGTCCGCCGACGACCGGAAAACCACCGAGAACGGCAAACACACCGCGATCGCCGAGGAACAGAAGTACGTCTCGGGCGTCTACGACGCACTCGACGCCGAACGCGAGCTCGTCGAACGCAGGCTCGCCGAGAGCCTCCGGATGGCCGACGGCGAACCGCAGGCCCAGGCCGAACGCGAAGCCGCCACCGCCACCTACAGCGACCGGCTCGCGCAACTCAAGTCCGTCGAACAGGGCCTGTGCTTCGGACGCCTCGATTTCACCGACGAACGCCGCGCCCGGGACGACACCGACTCGCCCCTCTACATCGGCAGGCTCGGCCTGTTCGACGACACCGACGACTACCGGCCGCTGCTGATCGACTGGCGCGCGCCGGTCGCCCGCCCGTTCTACCTCGCGACCGCCGCATCGCCCGACGGCGTGCGCCGCCGCAGGCACCTGCGCACGCTCAGCAGGCGCGTCGTCGACGTCGACGACGAGATCCTCGACATCGGCTCCGGCGGCGACAGCGACCACCTCGGCCTCGCGGGCGAAGCCGCCCTGCTGTCGGCGCTCGAACGTCGCCGCACCGGCGAGATGTCCGACATCGTCGCCACCATCCAGGCCGAGCAGGACCGGATCATCCGTGCCGACATGGGCGGCGTGCTCGTCGTCCAGGGCGGTCCCGGCACCGGCAAGACCGCCGTCGCCCTCCACCGCGCCGCCTATCTGCTCTACACCTACCGGCGCCAGCTCACGACCCGTGGCGTGCTCGTCGTCGGGCCCAACAGCACGTTCCTGCGCTACATCGGCCAGGTGCTGCCCTCCCTGGGCGAGACCGGCGTGCTGCTCGCCACCGTCGGCGAACTGTTCCCCGGGCTCGAGGCGGTCGGCACCGACACCCCCGAGGCGGCCGAGGTCAAGGGCCGCATCGTGATGACCGAGGTGTTGGAGCAGGCCGTCCGCGACCGGCAGACCGTGCCGGACGACGTCCTGCGCATCGACGCCGAGGACAACGACGTGCTCGAACTCGACCGCCGCACGTGCGAACGCGCCCGCGCCAAGGCCAGGGCGACGCTCAAACCGCACAACGTCGCCCGCCGCGTGTTCGTCGACACCCTCCTGGACGCTCTCGCCGAACAGGCCGTGGCCAAGCTCGAATCGAGCGTGCTCGACGACGTGCCCGACATCCCGCTGACCGAGGACGAGACCGACGACGGCGTGCTGCTCGACGAGCGTGACTACGCCACCATCCGCAGGGAACTCACCGAGGACCGCGCCGTGCAGGCCGCGCTCCACCGGCTGTGGCCTAAGCTCACCCCGCAGGAGCTGCTGGCCGATCTGCTCACCGACGCGGACCGTCTCGCCTCGGCCACCGAAGGACACCTGAGCGCGGCCGAGACCGACACGCTGCTGCGGGTCCCGGGGTCGTGGTGGACCCCGGCGGACGTGCCGCTGCTCGACGAACTCGCCGAACTGCTCGGGGAAGACGACACCGAGGCGCGGCTGCGCCGCGAACGCAGGGAACGCGAGGAACGGGCCTACGCCGAAGGCGTGCTCCACGTGCTCGAACAGGACGACGAAATCCTCGACGAGGACCAGATCCGCGTCCGCGACGTGCTCGATGCGGAGATGATTGCCGAACGCCAGGAGGCCCGCAGCAACCTCACCGCCGCCCAGCGCGCCGCCCAGGACCGCACGTGGACCTTCGGGCACGTCATCGTCGACGAGGCGCAGGAACTGTCGGCCATGGACTGGCGCACCCTGATGCGGCGCTGCCCGAGCCGTTCCATGACCCTGGTCGGCGACGTCTCGCAGACCGGCTCCCGTGCCGGGACCTCGGCGTGGGCCGACGTGCTCGAGCCGTACGTGGGGCAGCGGTGGCGGCTGCGCGAGCTCACCGTCAACTACCGCACCCCGTCGGAGATCATGGATCTCGCCGCGCACGTGCTCGCCGAGATCGACCCCGAGCTGCGGGCACCGCGTTCGGTGCGCGACACCGGCGACGTGCCCTGGCAGCGGCACCTCGACCGCGACGGGCTCGCCGGCGAGCTCCGGTCCATGGTGGACGGCGAACTGGCCGAAGTGGAGGGTGGCACCGTCGCCGTGGTCGTCCCCGAGGACATGGCCACCCACGAGCTCGAGGCCGTTGTGAGGTTCGACTCGTCCGGCGAGGCCGACGAGCGCGTGTCGCTGCTTCCGGTGGACAGGGCGAAGGGACTGGAGTTCGACGCGGTGATCGTCGTCGCCCCCGACGAGATCATCACCGAGTCCCCGCGTGGCCTCAACGACCTGTACGTCGCGCTGACCCGGGCGACCAAACGGCTCGGCGTCGTGCACACCGGTCCCGTGCCCGACGCGCTCGCCGCGACGACGTCAGGTGCGCAAAACGCCCGGTGAGCGCCCAGCTAGGGTAGGCACATGCGCAAAGCTGGCAAGATCATGATCGCGGGGGCCGCGACGGCAGCAGCGACGGTGCTCGCGGCGTGCTCGCCGTCCCTCGAGGAGCCGACGGACCAGTCGCCCGAGGAGCAGGCCACACACACGCCCGCACCGGTGTCGGTGTCCGAGAGCGCGCCGTCGTCCGCCGCACACGGTGCCGGACAGGACGGCGGCGGCCACTCCGCCGTGGGCGGTGCGGGACAGTGCACGGCCGAGGACATCACCGTCGAGACCAACGGCGCGGAGCCGCAGGTGCAGATCCCGCGCGACTGCGCGGCGCCGCAGGAGGTCCTCACCCGGGACGTCGAACCGGGCAACGGTGCCGCCGTGACACCGCAGTCGACCGTGCAGGTGGACTACACCGTCGTGGGCTGGTCCGACGGTTCGGTGGCCGACAGCGGCAGCGCCTCGGTCGACCTCGGCTCGCCCTCGGGCGACATCGAGGGCTGGGCCGAGGGCATGGAGGGTGCGCAGCAGGGCGCCACGCGCGTGTTCGTGCTGCCCCCGGACCTCGGTTACTCCGAGCAGAGCGGTAACCCGCTGGCCTCCGACAGCATCGTCGTCGTCGCCGAGGTCACCGGCGTCTCCTGACCCGCTGCGTGGTCCCGAGCGCCCGGATGTTTCCGGAGCACTCGGGACCACGCGCCGCTCACGGGGTCAGCAGCACCTTGCCCGTCGTGCGCCTGCCCTCGAGGTCCTCGTGGGCGCGGCGCGCGTCCGCCAGCGGGTAGGTCGCCCCGATGCGCACGTCCAGCTCTCCGGCCGACACGGCTGCGAACAGCTCACCGGTGCGCCACTCCAGCTCGTCCCTGGTGGCGGTGTAGTCGCCCGACGTCGGACGCGTCAGGTAGAGCGAGCCGCCGGAGTTCAGCACCTGCGGGTCGATCGGCGGGACCGGGCCGCTCGACGCGCCGAACAGCACCAGCGTCCCGCGACGCCGCAGCGACCGCAGGCTCGCCTCGTAGGTGCTGGCGCCCACGCCGTCGTAGACGACCGGAACACCCTCCCCGCCGGTGAGCTCGTCGACCGCCTCGGCGAAGTCCCGCTCGGTGTAGCGGATCACCTCGTCGGCGCCCGCCGCGCGCGCCAGCCGTTCCTTCTCCTCGGTCGACACCGTCCCGATCACGCGGGCACCCTTGGCCTTCGCCAACTGGGTCAACAGCAGTCCCACGCCGCCGGCCGCGGCGTGGACCAGGATCGTCTCGCCCTCGGCGACCGGGTACGTCGAGTTGACCAGGTAGTGCGCCGTGACCCCCTGCAGCATCGTCGCGGCCGCGGTCTGCGCCGACACACCGTCCGGGACGGGCACGACGACCCGCGCGGGCACGACCGCGCGCTGCGCGTAACCGCCGGGATGGCCCTGCCACGCGACCCGGTCGCCGACGGCGATCCCGGTCACGTCGGGGCCCACCTCGGCCACGGTGCCCGCGCCCTCGAGCCCGGGCGTGTACGGCAGCGCGACGCGGTAGACGCCCGATCGTTGATACGTGTCGATGTAGTTGACCCCGGCCGCCTCGACGTCGACCAGCACCTCCCCGGAGCCGGGCGAGGGCGGGTCGACGTCGGCGGGTGTCAGGACCTCCGGACCCCCGGTGCGTTCGATCCGGATGGCGGTGGGCATACGGCTTCCTCCTCGTGGCGCGGTGGTGACGTCCCGGCAGAGCCTAGAACCTCGGCCGTGATCGTGACGTGCAGCGCGTCCCGGCGTCCGCGTGCCGCCCGGCCCCTACACTGTCGCCGTGGCTGAGAACGAGAGCACCGAGACGAGTCCCGCCGAGCCGACGAACGGACAGCTGTCGGCCGCCACGTCCTTCGTCGCCGCGCACGGCGCGCCGGTCAAGGCCGTGGTCGAACGCATCGGACGCGGCGGGGCCCGCGTCGTCCTGGTCGGCGCCGACGGCGCGCTGGGGGACGTGGTGGTCCCGAGCCCGGAGACCGGGGAAGCGCTCATCGCGGCGATCGGTGACCTCGACGCCGCCGAATGGGACTCGGAGACCGTGAACGCGACCGTCATCGGAGCCGAGCACCGGCGCCGGATGGCGGGCCCGCGCGCCCGCGCATGAGCTCGGCGCGCCGCACGGTTCTGTTCGCCGGCTGCGCACGGGTGCCGGAGGGGGACGGGGACGAGGCGGCCGTGCTGCCCGCGCTCGCCGAGGTCGGCGTCGACGTCCGATGGACGGTGTGGGACGACCCGGACGAGGACTTCGCAGGCGCCGACCTGGTGGTGCTGCGCTCGACGTGGGACTACACCGAGCGCCGCGACGAGTTCCTCGCCTGGTGCGCCTCGGTTCCGCGACTGGCGAACCCCGTCGAAGCGGTGCGGTGGAACACCGACAAGGCCTATCTCGTCGACCTCGCACACGCCGGTGTCGCCACCGTGCCGACGGCGCTCGTGGCCCCCGGCGAGCGGGCCGCATGGCCGGCCGGGGACTTCGTCGTCAAGCCGTCCGTCGGGGCGGGATCGCGGGGTGCGGCGCGGTTCACCCCGCGCGGGCACGACGCGGCGGGCACCCACCTCGCCGAACTGCACGCCGCCGGCTACACCGCCGTGGTGCAGCCGTACCAGGCGGCCGTGGACGACGAGGGCGAGACCGCGCTCGTGTTCTTCGGTGGCCAGTACTCGCACGCCTTCACCAAGGGCCCGATGCTCGCGGGCGCCGACCTCGACGAGTCCGGCCTGTTCGTGACCGAGAAGCTCGGCACGGCCACCCCCAAGGGTGCGTGGCTCGCGCTGGCCGAGGACGCGCTCGACGCCGCCGCCGCACGGGTCGGCCTGCGCCGCGGTGATCTGCTGTACGCGCGGGTGGACGTCGTGCGTACGGACGCGGGGGAGCCGGCCGTGCT
The DNA here is from genome assembly GCF_000719975.1 of Prauserella rugosa. Classification (GTDB taxonomy): domain Bacteria; phylum Actinomycetota; class Actinomycetes; order Mycobacteriales; family Pseudonocardiaceae; genus Prauserella; species Prauserella rugosa. The sequence continues at coordinate 256,492 of NZ_JOIJ01000002.1, read as the reverse complement.
GGAACTCGAGGTGAGCGAGCCGAGCCTGGGTTTCCGGCAGGCCGACGTCGACGCGCCCGTGCGGTTCGCCTCGGCGGTCCGGTCGGCCCTGTCCTGAGGGACCCGCCCGGCCGGACCGGCACGCGCGCGGAGCCCACCGGCGACGGCGGACTCCGCGCGGCGGCTCAGGCGGCGACGCGCTTGGCGGCGAGACGTTCGGCCCGCGGCCAGCGCACGTTCCGCACCCAGCCCAGCTTCTCGAAGATCCAGATCAGGCGGGCGGAGATGTCCAGCTGACCACGCAGCACACCGTGGCGGGCGCACGTCGGGTCGGCGTGGTGGGAGTTGTGCCACGACTCGCCCATGGACAGGATCGCCAGCGGCCAGAAGTTGGCCGCCTTGTCCCGGCTGGCGAACGGGCGCTCGCCGACCATGTGGCACACCGAGTTGACCGACCACGTCACGTGGTGGGAGAACGCGATGCGGACCAGCCCGGCCCAGAAGAACGCCGTCACCGCGCCCCACCACGACCACGTGAGCAGCCCGCCGATGAGCGCGGGAAGGGCGAGGCTGGCGACGATCCACAGCGCGAAGAACCGGTTGACGATCTTGAGGTCCTGGTCGGCCAGCAGGTCGGGAGCGAATCGCTGGTAGTTGGTCACGTCGCGCTTGAACATCCAGCCCATGTGGGCGTGCCAGAAGCCCCGCAGCAGCGCGCCGGGGGAGGTGCCGAACAGCCACGGCGAGTGCGGGTCACCCTCGCGGTCGGCGAACGCGTGGTGCCTGCGGTGGCTCGCGACCCAGAAGATGACCGAGCCCTGCACGGCCATGCTGCCTGCGATGGCGAGCGCGATGCGCAGCGGGCGGCCCGTCTTGAAGGCGCCGTGGGTGAAGTAGCGGTGGTATCCGACGGTCACACCCAGCGTGCCGAGCGTGTAGAACGCGGCGGCAAGGCCCAGATCGAGCCAGCTCAGTCCCCAACCCCACGCGAACGGCACCGCCACGAGCAGGGCGACGAAGGGGACGAGCAGGAAGGTTTTCAGGACCAGCATCTGTCCGGTCGTGCGGGCCTCACCCAGAAGGGGTTTGGGCCCTGCGGTGGTCTCGGGCGCCTGTTCGGCAGTGCTCATGGGCGTGCGGACCTCGTCTCGGAACGTCGGGTGGGGGATGGGGACTCGCCCGGGCGCGCCGGGGAGGCGCCGGGAACCGGAGAACAGCGTCTTGCAGAGTACCGGCCGAACCCGCTCGGATGGGCGGCACTGTGATGACACGTGACCGAACGGTCGGTCCTCGGGCGCGAACAGCGCAGTGAACGACTCCGGACGGCCGCGGCACCGGCCGGGCGCGACGTCCGGAACGTGAAAGGTCCTCGTGTGGGGTGCCCGCGCGCGGCGGGATCCGTGTTCCGAGGCGGGGTCTCCGTGCCTCCGTACCTCTGTGCCTCGGTGTTTCTGTGCCTCGGTGCGACGTCAGTGCGAGGCGGTGGTCGTCGTCGCGGCGGGGACGCGGTCGACGACGGGGCCGCGGTCGCGGGCGCCGCACCACAGGGCCGCGGTGGCCACGATGACCGCGGCGGAGCCGAGGACATGGAACGACACCAGTTCCTCGGGGACGCCGAGGGCGTACTGGACGCTGCCGAGCGCGCCCTGCGCGAGCGCCACGACCCAGACGGCGGCGTACCGGCGCCACAGGGAGCGGGTGACGCGGGAGTTGGTGCGGTTGCGCCACCACTCGGCGCCCATCGCGGCGAGGGCGGCCAGGTACACCACGAGCATGGCGCCGTGGATGAACGACAGGGTCTCGATCGGCGCGTCGAACCGCGGGGTGTCGGGGTCGCCGCCGTGCGGTCCGGCTCCGGTGACGGTCGTGCCGGCGACGAGGAGGGCGGCCAGTGCCGCGACGAGCACGCGCATCAGGACCCTGCTGTGGCCGGGCAGCTGCCAGCGGGGTTCGTCGTCGCCCTCGTTGAAGGCGTGCAGCAGGTGGGTGGCCAGCCAGACGAGAACGGCCGAGGCGAGGAAGTGGATGGCGACCGTCCACCACAGCAGGCCGGTGACGACGGTGATGCCGCCGATGACGGCCTGCGCGACCACCCCGCCCGGCATGGTCCAGGCGAGGGCGAGCAGGCGGGTGCGTTCCGGGTGGGCGATGCGGATCCGCCAGGCGATGAGCACGCAGAGGGCAGCGACGATGCCGACGATGCCGGTCAGCAGCCGGTTGCCGAACTCGATCCACTGGTTGAACGTCTCGTACTCGGGATGTTCGACCGGGAACATGCTTCCGGGGAAGCACTGCGGCCACGTCGGGCAGCCGAGACCGGAGCCGGTGACTCGCACGATCGAGCCGGTGACCCCGATGCCGCCCTGGGTGACGATGGCGGCGATCGCGACGGCGCGCTGCACCGCCCTGGACGGGTACGGCATGCGGCCGACGAGCGAGGACAACCGCTCCACGAATGCGCTCACACTACAAATAGTAGTTGGCCGCGCGGAGCGCGTCCGTATGGGTGGTGGCTGGAGAGGGGCTGGCCGTAGTTGGCCGCGCGGAGCGCGTGCCTCCGGGTGACGGTGGGAGAACCGGTCAGGTGAGTTTGGTGGTCTTCGCGGCCACGGCGGCGGCGACGGCGGCCCAGCAGGCGAGGACGGCGCAGGACGCGCCCGAGAAGGTGCCGTCGACCAGCGCGGCGTGCAGTCCTTCGGCGAGTGCGCCGGAGGGCAGGAACGTGACGATCGCCGCGTAGGTGTCGGGCAGCGCGGAGGGCACCATGAGGATCCCGCCCGCCAGCAGCAGCACGAACCACACGATGTTGGCCAGCGCCAGCACGGCCTCGGCACGGAGCGCGCCGCCGAGCAGGACGCCGAGCGCGCCGAAGCACACGGTGCCGAGTACGACGAGCGCGACCGCGAACGCGATGCCCGCCGTCGACGGCGACCACCCCAGCAACGCGGCGACGACGCCGAGCACGAGGACCTGCAACGCCACCACGACGAGTGCGGCGACGAGGCGGCCTGCGACCAGCAGCCAGCGCGGCAGCGCGGTCGCCGACAGGCGTTTGAGCACGCCGTAGCGGCGGTCGAAACTGAGCGCGATGGCCTGTCCCGTGAACGCCGACGACAGGACGGCGAGGGTGAGGATGCGCGGGGTGATCCAGTCGACGCGTTCCATGCCCGCGAGGTCGCCCGCGGGCAGGATGTCGAGCAGGCTCAGGCCGATGAGCATGGCGAGCGGGATGAGGAGCGTCAGCAGGATCTGCTCGCCGTGCCGCAGGGTCAGCGCCGTTTCGACGCGGGCGTGGGTCAGCAGCATGCGGCCCAGGCGTCCGCGACCGGGTGCGGGCGTGAACGTGCCCGCGGGGAACGGTGACGTGGTCATGCGCGCAGCTCCCGTCCGGTCAGCTCCAGGAAGACCTCTTCGAGGTCGCGCCTGCCGACGTGCAGTTCCTCGGCGAGCACACCCTGCTGGGCGCACCACGAGGTGACGGTGGAGACGACCTGGGGGTCGACGAAGCCGGTCACGCGGTAGGCGCCGGGGCTCGATTCGCGCACGAGATAGCCCTCGGGCAGCGCGGCGGTCAGCAGGCGCGTGTCGAGTCCGGGGCGGGCGCGGAAGCGCAGTTGGGCGTCCTCGGCGTGCTCGGCGGTGAGCGCGTTCGGCGAGCCCTGGGCGATCACGGTGCCGCCGTCGACGATGACGACGTCGTCGGCGAGTGACTCGGCCTCCTCCATCAGATGGGTGGTCAGCAGCACGCTCACGCCGTCGGCCCGTAACGCGTCGAGCAGCTGCCACACCAGACGCCGCGCCTGGGGGTCCATGCCCGCGGTGGGCTCGTCGAGGAACACCAGCTCGGGCCTGCCGACGATGGCGCACGCCAGGGACAGCCGCTGCTGTTGGCCTCCGGAGAGGCGTTTGAACGGTGTCCGCCGCGCCGTGTCGAGGCCGAGCACGTCGAGCAGCCAGGCCGGATCGAGGGGGTGGGCGGCGCACGCGGCGACCAGGCGCAGCATCTCCTCGGCGCGCACGCCGGGGTAGGCGCCTCCGCCCTGCGGCATGACGCCGATCCGCGGGCGCAGTGCGGCGGCCTCGCGAGCGGGATCGAGTCCGAGGACGTGCACCGTGCCCGCGTCGGGGCGGCGGAAACCCTCGCAGATCTCGACGGTGGTCGTCTTGCCCGCGCCGTTGGGGCCCAGGAGCGCGAGGATGACGCCCCGCGGCATCTTCAGGTCGAGCCCGTCGACGGCGGTGACCGATCCGAAGCGCTTCACCAGACCGGTGATCTCGACGGCCGCAGCATTCACGAAGGTCAAGGGTACGGCGTGCGAGCCCGTCGGTCGCGTCGCCCTGGCCGAGCTGCGAGGCCGGGCACATTCGCCCAGACCAGCGCGCCGCGGCCGGGGTCGGGTCGGGACAGTCTGCGGTCAGGACGGCGTCGAGGCGGGGTCGTCGGGTCTGGGTGCGGCGCCGCTGGCCTCGGCAGGTGGGGCGGCGGTCCGCTCGGCACGCCCCGTGGTCGGCTTCCCGGCGTCGGCGTCGGCGCCGGCGGCGCCGTTCCCGGGTCCGTGCTGGCGGGACCGGCGGTGCCTCAGGGACGTCCGCGACGGCACCGGGTGCAGCAGGTCGGCCGGGTCGGTACGGGCGAACAGCACCGACGGTGCGCGCCACCACAGCAGCGCCAGCGCGCCGAGCACGACGAGTCCGCCCGCGAAGTAGGCCTGCGGGAGCGTGTAGAGCCTGCCGTCGAACGGGCTGCCGTTGGGCGGCACGAGCAGCGACAGCACGACGGTCATCCCGGTGGCCACCACGCGGAACCGCGACGTGCCCGCCGACGCAGCGAGCGGGATGATCGCCCACAGCAGCCACCAGGGCTGCATGGCGACGTGCAACAGCATCACCGCGCCGAGGGACACACCGAGGCCGATCATCGGCCGGTACCGCCAGTGGAGGCTGTCCCAGAGGAACTTGACGGTGATCGCTCCGGCCACGAGGTAGCTGATCACGGCAAGGACCGAGATGATGCCGCCGGTGTGGTTGCCGAGCCCGAGCGCGATACCGAGGACACCGCCCAGCTGCCCGATCTCGGAGGTGGGGGCGATCCAGTTCCACAGCTTCGTGGGGGTGCTCAATCCGTTGACCCAGCCGTAGTCGAGCCCCACCCCGTAGGTCACGGCCGTCATCACGACGGCGGAGACCGCCAGCATGAGGGCGGCGGCCTTGAGCAGGTCCTTGATGCCGCCGTACCAGCGCCTGGCGATCATCACCCCGAAGAATCCGAGCGCCACGATCGCGTGCACCTTCACCGCGGCGGCCACGGTGATGATGGCCGCGCCGAGCACGATGTAGCGCAGCTCGCCCTTGACCAGGGGCGGCGGCGAGTCGCCGCGCACGCGGTAGGGCAGTCTGCGCAGTCCGACCTCCAGGCCCAGGAGCATGAGGCCGATGCCGATGGCGTCGTTGTGGGCACCGCCGACGATGTGGAACAGCACGAGCGGGTTGGCCACGCCCAGCCACAGGGCGGTGCTGGGCGGGACGCCGAACCGGTCGGCCAGTCGCGGCAGCACCCACACGATCACCCCGAGGCCCACCAGGGTCAGCAGGCGGAACAGCAGGATCCCGCCCGAGACGTGCTCGCCGGTGAAGCCGGTGATCCAACTGCCGATGCGCAGGAACAGCGGGCCGTACGGTGCGGGTGTGTCGCGCCAGATGTTGGCGACCCCCACCACGAGCGGGTCGTCGTTGCCGAGCACCTCGGGGCCGAACTGGTACGGGTCCATCCCGCGGGTCAGGACCTCACTCTGGCCCAGGTAGACGTAGGGGTCGCGAGTGAACACCGGCGGGATCACCACCAGCGGGGCGATCCACAGCAGCAGGGTGCGGTGCAGTTCGCCGCGGCACACCATGCGTTTCCGGCTGGGGCGGGCGAAGCGGCCGAGCAGGAGCCAGCCGATGATCAGCATGAGCATGCCGATGAACGCCACGGCCAGCGACACGGTGGGAATGCGCGCGAAGAGGCGCAGTACGGGCAGGGTGTTGACCGGGTTCAGCACCGGTGCCGCGCCCGCGCCGAGCGAGCCGAACGCGAGCATCAGCGAGCCGACGGTGCCGAAGCCCTGCACCATGCGCACCGAGCGGCGCTCGTCGTCGGTCAGCGGGTGCCGGTCGCCGGGATGCGCGGGGGAGCGGGTGGGCACCCACACGGTCGAGGCGCCGAGGGAACGTCGCTGAGACGTCTCCGCCGTCACTCGTGCGTCGGACTCGGCCGTGCCGGGAGCCGTGCCGGACCCGGCGTCGGCCGCCGTGCCCGCAGGTGAGTGCGGCGGCGCCGCACTGCCGTCCGCACTGCCGTCCGCGGTGTCGGGGTGCGGTTCCGCGTCGCGCCCCCCGCGCCGGACGGTGCCGGGAGCGCTGTCGCCGGTGCCGGGGGCGCCCTCGTCGTGCCGGCCCGCCGGGTCCTGCGCGTCGCCCGTGCCCCCCGTGCCCGCTGCCCGCTCGGTGCGGGTGCGCCGCCGTGCTGCCCTGCCGAATGCCACGTGGGCAGCGTATCGATGCCGCCTCACCCCACCGGGCGGCGGCCGTGTCGGGCGGCCGGGCACTCCGTGCGCCCGCGGCCGGAAGGGCGGTGCGGACGCCGCGGCACCGGGGTGTTCGGTGAGCCCGGTCACTGGTCGGCGTGGCCACCTTTGCCCACCGCGAGGAAATACGACACAATTATGTTGTGAAAAACAGCGGGCACGATGACCAGCAGGGTGGCGGCACGCCACCGACGGTCGCGGGTCCCGCTGCGCTGCCTGCCGGAACCCCGAGTGGTCCGGACGGCAGCACCCGTGGCGAGGTCGCACGGGTCCTGCTGGAGCAGGGCCCGATGACCGCGGCGGCGGTTGCCGAACAGCTCGGCATCAGTCCGACCGCGGTGCGCAGGCACCTCGACGCGCTGGTGGCCGACCAGGAGGCCGAGACCAGGGACGCGCCTCGGCGCGGCAGGCGGGGGCGTGGCAGGCCCGCGAAGCTGTTCCTGCTCACCGAGCAGGGCAGGGCGCGGTTCGGTCATGCCTACGACGACCTGGCGGTCTCCGCGATCCGGTTCCTCGCCGAGCACGTCGGTGAGGACGCGGTTCGCGCGTTCGCCGAGCGGCGCGTCGCGGCGCTCGTCGACCCGTACCGGGAGCAGATCCTCGACGAGGGTGCTCCCGCGGCCAAGGCGGAGGCCCTGGCAGCCGTCTTGACCAGGGAGGGTTACGCTGCGTCGACCCGTGAGGTCGGCGCGGCCGGGTCGGAGTCCGGGGACGCCCCCGGCGCGTCCGGCACCGGTGCGCAACTCTGCCAGCACCACTGCCCGGTGGCTCACGTCGCAGCGGAGTTCCCGCAGCTGTGCGAGGCCGAGACCGAGGCGTTCGCCCAGTTGCTCGGCACTCACGTGCAGCGACTGGCCACCATCGCACGCGGCGATGCCGTGTGCACCACGCACGTGCCCGGCCCGACGCCGGGGCACGAAGCACGAACTCCGAACGGAGGGACGACCACATGACTGCCGCTGCCGAGCAGCGCAATCCCACCACCACGCCCTTGAGCCAGGAAGAGACCATCGAGTCTCTCGGCAACTACGCGTTCGGTTGGTCGGACCCGGACACGGCGGGCGCGAGCGCTCGGCGTGGTCTCAACGAGGATGTCGTCACCGACATCTCGGAGAAGAAGTCCGAGCCCGAGTGGATGCGCGACGCACGCCTGAAGGCCCTCAAGCTCTTCGAGCGCAAGCCGATGCCCAACTGGGGCGCGGATCTGTCGGACATCGACTTCGACAACATCAAGTACTTCGTGCGCTCCACCGAGAAGCAGGCCACCAGCTGGGACGACCTGCCGACCGACATCAAGAACACCTACGACAAGCTGGGCATCCCCGAGGCGGAGAAGCAGCGGCTCGTCGCCGGTGTCGCCGCGCAGTACGAGTCGGAGGTCGTCTACCACCAGATCCGCGAGGACCTGGAGTCGCAGGGCGTGCTGTTCCTCGACACCGACACCGCGCTGCGTGAGCACCCGGAGCTGTTCAAGGAGCACTTCGGGTCCGTCATCCCCGCCGGTGACAACAAGTTCTCCGCGCTGAACACCGCCGTGTGGTCGGGAGGCTCGTTCATCTACGTGCCGCCGGGCGTGCACGTCGACATCCCGCTCCAGGCCTACTTCCGCATCAACACCGAGAACATGGGCCAGTTCGAGCGGACGCTGATCATCGTCGACGAGGGTGCGTACGTGCACTACGTCGAGGGCTGCACGGCGCCGATCTACCAGTCCGACTCGCTGCACTCGGCGGTCGTGGAGATCATCGTGAAGAAGGGCGGCCGCTGCCGCTACACGACGATCCAGAACTGGTCGAACAACGTCTACAACCTGGTGACCAAGCGGGCCAAGGCCGAAGAGGGCGCCACCATGGAGTGGGTCGACGGCAACATCGGCTCCAAGGTGACGATGAAGTACCCGTCGGTCTTCCTGATGGGCGAGCACGCCAAGGGTGAGGTCCTGTCGGTCGCGTTCGCCGGTGAGGGCCAGCACCAGGACGCCGGCGCCAAGATGGAGCACCTCGCGCCGCACACCTCCTCGACGATCGTGTCGAAGTCGGTGGCGCGCGGCGGTGGGCGTACCTCCTACCGCGGCCTGGTCAAGGTCGCCAAGCGGGCGCACCACTCGCGTTCCAGCGTGGTCTGTGACGCCCTGCTGGTGGACACGATCTCGCGGTCGGACACGTACCCGTACGTGGACATCCGCAACGACGACGTGTCCATGGGCCACGAGGCCACCGTGTCCAAGGTGAGCGAGGACCAGCTGTTCTACCTGATGTCGCGTGGCCTCACCGAGGAGGAGGCCATGGCGATGGTGGTGCGCGGGTTCGTCGAGCCCATCGCGCGGGAGCTGCCGATGGAGTACGCGCTCGAGCTCAACCGCCTGATCGAACTGCAGATGGAAGGAAGCGTCGGCTGACATGACGGTTGCTGACAACACCGCAGCCGCGAGCGCCGCGAACACCGCGGAGGCCGCCGAGACGATCGTCCCGGCGGCCTCCCGCGCGGAGCGTTTCGCCTCGTACGACGTCGAGGCGTTCGAGGTTCCCGGTGGTCGGGAGGAGAACTGGCGGTTCACGCCGATGAAGCGCCTGCGCGGGCTGCACGACGGCTCCGCGCCCGCCACCGGTGAGTCGGAGGTCGAGGTCGAGGCCGCACCCGAGGTGCGGGTCGAGACCGTCGGCCGCGACGACGAGCGCCTCGGACAGGGCGGCGTCCCGAGCGACCGGATCGCCGCGCAGGCGTACTCGTCGTTCGAGAAGGCCACGCTGGTCACCGTGCCGCGCGAGACGAAGGCGTCGGCCCGCACGCTCGTGCGGCTGAACGGTCCCGGCGAGGGCAAGACGGCCTACGGGCACGTGCAGGTCCGCGCCGAGCAGTTCGGTGAGGCGACGGTCGTGCTCGACCACGCCGGTTCGGGCACCTACGCCGACAACGTCGAGTTCGTGCTCGGCGACGGTGCGCACCTGACCGTCGTGAGCGTGCAGGACTGGGCCGACGACGCGGTGCACGTGTCCGAGCAGCACCTCAAGCTCGGCCGCGACGCCCACCTCAAGCACATCGTCGTCACGCTCGGCGGCGACCTGGTGCGGGTGAGCCCGACCGCGACGTTCGGCGGCCCCGGCGGCGACGTCGAGATGCTCGGCCTGCACTTCGCCGACTCCGGCCAGCACCAGGAGCACCGGCTGTTCGTCGACCACGCGGTGCCGAACTGCAAGTCCAACGTCCTCTACAAGGGCGCGCTGCAGGGCGACGACGCGCACGCGGTCTGGATCGGCGACGTGCTGATCCGCGCGGCCGCCGAGGGCACCGAGACGTTCGAGCTCAACCGCAACCTCGTGCTGACCGAGGGTGCGCGGGCCGACTCCGTGCCGAACCTCGAGATCGAGACCGGGGAGATCGCCGGTGCCGGGCACGCGAGTGCCACGGGAAGGTTCGACGACGAGCAGTTGTTCTACCTGCAGGCACGAGGGATCCCCGAGGACGAGGCCCGCAGGCTCGTCGTGCGCGGGTTCTTCCACGAGATCCTGATGAAGATCGACGTCCCCGAGGTGCGTGAGCGGCTCGAGGCCGCGATCGAGGCGGAACTCGCCGCCATCGGCGTGTAGGCACGCGCACCGGACCACTCACAGACTTTCGGACCGCGAAGAGAAACGAAGAGGCATGGCCACACTGGAAATCAAGGATCTGCACGCCGACGTCGTGACCGACGAGGGCAACAAGCCGATCCTCACGGGCGTCAACCTGACGATCCGCTCGGGCGAGACGCACGCCATCATGGGCCCGAACGGTTCGGGCAAGTCCACGCTGTCGTACGCGATCGCCGGGCACCCGAAGTACGAGGTGACCTCGGGCGAGGTGCTGCTGGACGGCGAGAACGTCCTCGAGATGAGTGTCGACGAGCGGGCCCGCGCGGGCCTGTTCCTCGCGATGCAGTACCCGGTCGAGGTGCCGGGCGTGTCGATGTCGAACTTCCTCCGTTCGGCCGCGACCGCGGTGCGGGGCGAGGCCCCGAAGCTGCGGCACTGGGTCAAGGAGGTCAAGGACGAGATGGCGCAGCTGGAGATCTCGTCCGAGTTCGCCGAGCGCAGCGTGAACGAGGGCTTCTCCGGCGGTGAGAAGAAGCGCCACGAGATCCTGCAGATGGCGCTGCTCAAGCCGAAGTTCGCGGTGCTGGACGAGACCGACTCGGGTCTGGACGTCGACGCGCTGCGCGTCGTGTCCGAGGCCGTCAACGAGTACAAGTCGGGGAACGAGGTCGGCGTCATGCTGATCACGCACTACACGCGGATCCTCAAGCACATCGAGCCGGACTTCGTGCACGTGTTCGCCGGCGGCAAGGTCGTCGAGTCGGGTGGCAAGGAGCTGGCCGACGAGCTCGAGGCCAACGGCTACGTCAAGTACACGACCGCCGAAGCGGCCGTCTGACGTGTCCCGGCCGGGCCTGCCGGATGGTTCCGGTGGGCCCGGCACACCCGCATCGAAGGGAGCCGGCGCGATGACCACCACGGATTCGCCGACATTGGACGTGACGGCACTGCGCGGCGATTTCGCCATCCTGTCCCGCACCGTGCGGGACGGTAAACCGTTGGTGTACCTGGACTCGGGCGCGACGTCGCAGCGTCCGGCGCAGGTGCTCGACGCCGAACGGCGCTTCGTGGAGACGTCGAACGCCGCCGTGCACCGCGGGGCGCACCAGCTGTCCGAGGAGGCCACGGACGCCTACGAGGGCGCGCGCGAGACGATCGCGTCGTTCGTCGGGGTGGACGCGGGCGAGATCGTGTTCACGAAGAACGCGACCGAGGGCATCAACCTCGTCGCCTACGCGATGAGCAATGCGGCCACGGCGGGCCCGGAGGCCGAACGGTTCTCCGTGGGCCCCGGTGACGAGATCGTGGTCACCGAGATGGAACACCACGCGAACCTGGTGCCGTGGCAGCAGCTGTGCCAGCGCACGGGCGCGACGTTGCGGTGGTTCTCCGTCACCGACGAGGGCAGGCTCGATCTGTCCCAACTGGACTCGGTGATCACCGAGCGGACCAAGGTCGTCGCGTTCGCGCACCAGTCCAACGTGCTCGGCACGGTGAACCCGGTCGAGCCGCTGGTGCGCCGGGCGCACGAGGTGGGCGCGCTGGTCGTGCTCGACGCGTGCCAGTCCGTGCCGCACGGCGTGCACGGCCGCGGTGCGGTCGACTTCGGCGAGCTCGGCGTGGACTTCGCCGTGTTCTCCGGGCACAAGATGCTCGGCCCCTCGGGGATCGGCATCCTCTACGGCCGCCGGGAGCTGCTCGAGGCGATGCCGCCGTTCCTCACGGGCGGGTCGATGATCGAGCTGGTCCGCATGGAGGGCTCGACGTTCGCCGCCCCGCCGCAGCGTTTCGAGGCGGGCGTTCCCATGACCTCGCAGGCCGTGGGCCTGGCTGCGGCCGTGGACTACCTGAACGGCATCGGCATGGACCGGGTGGCCGCGCACGAACACGTGCTCGCCGAGCGTGCGCTCGCCGGGCTGGCCGCCATCCCCGGCGTGCGCATCATCGGCCCGCAGGACACGGCCGACCGCGGCGCCACGGTCGCGTTCGTGGTCGACGGGGTGCACCCGCACGACGTGAGCCAGGTGCTCGACAGCCTGGGCATCGCGGTGCGGGTGGGGCACCACTGCGCGTGGCCGCTGCACCGGGCGTGCGCGGTCCCGGCGACGGTGCGTGCGTCGTTCTACCTGTACAACGAACCGTCCGAAGTGGATGCGCTGGTCGACGGAGTCCGCGAGGCACAGCGGTTCTTCGGCGTCGAGGCCGCGAAGGGCAGGCAGTGAGCATGCAGCTGGAAAGCATGTACCAGGAGATCATCCTGGATCACTACAAGAACCCGCACGGCCGTGGGCTGCGTGAGCCGTACGACGCCGAGTCGTTCCAGGTGAACCCGACGTGCGGCGACGAGGTCACCCTGCGGGTGAAGGTCACCGACGACGGCCGCGTGGAAGACGTGTCCTACGAGGGGCAGGGCTGCTCGATCAGCCAGGCGTCGACGTCGGTGCTGACCGACCTGGTGGTCGGCCACAGCATCGACGAGGCGATGACCACGATGGACGCGTTCACCGAGCTCATGCAGGGGCGCGGCCAGGTCGAGCCGGACGAGGACGTCCTCGACGACGGCATCGCGTTCGCCGGTGTCGCCAAGTATCCTGCGCGGGTGAAGTGCGCGTTGCTGGGATGGATGGCATTCAAGGACGCACTGGCCCGCACGTCGAACTCCAACGAGGTGGGAGCATGACCGAGACGCACAGCGAGCGCGAGGGCCGGACGGCGGCCGACCTCGAGCAGGAGACGCAGGAGGCCCAGGCGGCGCAGGCCTCGGCCGGTGGGGCCGAGGGCGTGGCGAAGGTCGACGACGTCGAGGAGGCCATGCGCGACGTGGTCGACCCCGAGCTCGGCATCAACGTCGTCGACCTGGGCCTGGTCTACGACATCCGGGTCGAGCCCGACAACACCGCCACCATCGACATGACGCTGACCTCGGCGGCCTGCCCGCTGACGGACGTCATCGAGGACCAGACGGCGTCGGTGCTGAAGGGCTCGGGCAAGCTCGTCGACGACTTCCGCATCAACTGGGTCTGGATGCCGCCGTGGGGGCCGGAGAAGATCACCGAGGACGGCCGCGAACAGCTTCGCGCCCTCGGGTTCACCGTCTGAACAACCCGCACGAGACCCCCTGACCTGCAAGCCCGCAGGTCAGGGGGTCTTTGTGGGTCGATACACGGAGCGCTTCCCGGCGCTGCCGAGGCCGAACGCGTGTCGGGACCGGTGGCCGGTGTGAAGCCGCGGTGTCACACCAGGGCGTCGAGCACCCGCAGCAGGTGCTCTGCCCGCCCGTCGGCGTTCTCGGCGCGGAGTTCGTTGGTGACGAACGAGAACCCGATCCGCCCGCGGGCCCACGCGCCGTGGCGGCTGCCGCCCGCGCCGGAGTGGCCGAACGCGCCGTCGGCGCGGGAGTGCGGTCCGTACGTGCCGATCGGGTCGGCGAGTTCGTAGCCCAGGCCGAAGTGCAACGGCCGGTCGTTGATCGCGTCGACACCCTCGGACCACGTCGTCGTGGCGGTCGCCAGCGCCGCGGGCGGCACGATGTGTCCGCGCAGGAGCAGGTCGTACAGCCCCGCCATGGCCCTGGCGGTGCCGGTGCCGCTGCCGCCGGCGAGTTCGGCCCTGCGGTAGGCGGCCGAGTTCATCAGCTCGTCGGAGTCGAGCAGACCGGCGTACATCCGCTCGACGAGCCTGCGGCGCTCGGGATCACGCAGGAACGTGCTGATGGCGTAGTCGGGCGCGCGGACCAGGCGTGCCATCCGCGGGTCGCACTCGGCCGGGGTGCCGAGGTGCAGGTCGAGCCCGTGCGGGGCGGCGACGAGGTCACGCACGAGCGTGCCGACCGATGATCCGGTGACGCGCCGCAGGAGCTCCCCGACGAGGTAGCCGTAGGTCAACGGGTGATACGCGACCCGGGACCCCGGTGTCCAGAGTGGACGTTGCGCGGCGAGACGCCGGGCGCAGTCGGCAACGTCCAGCAGGTCGTGGTCACCGTCCACACAGGGCAGACCGGCCGTGTGGGACAGGACCTGGCCGACGGTCACCTCGGCGGTGAACTCCGGCCAGTACGCCTGCACTGGCTGGTGCGGATCGAGCCGGTCGGCCAGCGCCGCCGCGACGGTCGCCACCACGCCCTTGGTTCCGGAGAACAACACGCAGAGCGTGTCGCGCCGCCACGGGGCCGCCGTGACCGGATCGGCGAGCCCGCCCCACAGGTCCACGAGCGGCCTGCCGTCGCGCACCACGGCGAACGCCGCGCCCGCGCGCGCGTCGCCGAGTACCTCGACGAACGCCTCCCGCAGCGGTTCGAAACCCGGCGCCACCGTTCCGTCGACGTGCATCGTCACATCCTGGGTGTGTTGTCGAGCAGCTGACGGGTGTACTCGTGCGACGGCGCGGTGAGCACGTCGTCGACCGGCCCCGACTCGACGACCTCGCCGCCGCGCAGCACCGCGATGCGGTCGGCGACGTGGCGGGCGAGTGCGATGTTGTGCGTGACGAACAGCATCGCGGTACCGAGTTCCGCTCTGAGCTCGCAGAGCAGCTCGATGATCGTGGCCTGCACCGAGACGTCGAGCGCCGACGTCACCTCGTCGCACAGCAGCACGTCGGGTGTGGTGACCAGGGCTCGTGCGATCGCGGCGCGCTGCCGCTGCCCGCCGGAGAGCTGATCGGGCAACCGCCCGCCCAGCTCCGGATCGAGCCGGACCCGCTCGAGCGTGGTGTGCACGCGCTCGCGGCGCTGGTCGCGGTCCAGATCGGTGAGCGTGCGCAGCGGCAACTCGACGGACTGGGCGATCGTCTTGCGGGGGTTGAGCGAGGAGTACGGGCTCTGGAACACGTACTGCACCGACCGCAGCTGCTCCGCGGTACGCGCGGCCGTCGAACGCGCCAACTCGTGGCCCGACAGTGCCACCGCGCCGGTGTGCCGGTCGTTGAGCCCGGCGATGCACTGCGACAGCGTCGTCTTGCCCGATCCGGACTCGCCGAGCAGCATCAGGCACTCGCCCGCCTGCACGTCGAGCGAGACGTCGTGGAGCACGCGGTGCTCGCCGTAGGAGACCGACAGCTCGCGCACCGACAGCACGGCACGGGTGTCCGGAGCCGTGCCGTCGGTGCCGTCCCTGCTGTCCCTGCTGTCGGTGTCGTCGCTGCCGTCGGTGCTGGGGCCGTCGAGGTGCGGTACGGCGTCGACGAGTTCCCGTGTGTAGGCGTGCGCGGGGCTGCGCAGCACCTCGTCCACCGTCCCCGATTCGACGACCTCGCCGCCACGTAGCACCGCCACCCGGTCGGCGATGGTGGCGACGACGGCCAGGTCGTGCGTGATGTACAGCGCCGCCGTGGCGTGCTCGGCGGTGAGCCGGGCGACCGTGGTGAGCACGAGGGTCTGGGTGGTGACGTCGAGGCCGGTGGTCGGCTCGTCGAGCACGACCACGCCGGGCCGGCACGCGAAGGCCATCGCGATGCCGACGCGCTGCTGCTGTCCGCCGGAGAGCTGGTGGGGATAGCGGCGCCGGTACTCCTCCTCGCCGGGCAGGCCCACCTCGCGCAGGACCTCGGCGACCCGTGCCTCGCGCTCGTCGTCGGAGGCGCCGTAGCCGTGCGTCTCGAGCACCTCGCCGATCTGCCTGCCGATACGCAGCGCCGGGTTGAGCGAGGCGGCGGGGTCCTGGGGGATGTAGGCCACGGTGCGGCCGCGGAGGGCGCGCCGCGCGCGGTCGTCGAGGTCCAGTACCGGCATCGCGGTGCCGTCGTGGCCGGTGGCCGTGATCGTGCCGCCGGTCGGGGTGAGACCACGGCGGAAGTGGCCCAGGGCGGCGAGTCCCGCCGTCGTCTTGCCCGATCCGGACTCGCCGACGAGCGCGAGGACCTCGCCGGGGGCGATGTCGTAGGACACCCCGCGCAGGACGGGCTGTCCACCGGTGGTGTCGACGCGCAGGTCGTCGACGACGAGTGCGTGGGTGACGGCGACCTGGGTCGTCATGCCGGGACCTCCTTCGTGCGTCCCCGGCCCGCCGCGGCGGAGGCGAGGGAGTCGGTGATGAGGTTGGTGCCGACGGTGAGGACGGCGATGGCCACCACCGGAAGCAGCACCCCCCATGGCTCGACGACGAGCGCGATGCGGTTCTCGTTGATCATCAGTCCCCAGTCCGCGGTGGGCGGCTGGATGCCGAGGCCGAGGAACGACAGCGAGGCGACGTAGCCGATCGAGTAGGTCAGCCGCAGTCCCAGCTCGACCATGAGCGGCCCGGTGATGTTGGGCAGCACCTCGCCGACGAGGATGCGGCGGCGGGGCAGGGCGTACATGCGGGCGGCGCGGACGAAATCGGCGTCCTTGACGGCCACTGTGGACTGTCGCGCAACGCGTGCTACGCGCGGTGCGTGCGTGATGCCGATGACCAGCACCAGCAGCCAGCCCTTCGGGCCGATCATCGCGATGGCCAGCAGTGCGAAGACCAGCTGGGGGAACGACAGCAGCACGTCGCTGCCGCGCATGATCACCGAGTCGAGCCAGCCGCCGCTGTAGCCGGCGAGCATGCCGAGCAGGGCACCCAGCACGACACCGAGCGCGGTCGCGAGGACGGCGTAGACCAGGAGCGTCAGACCGCCCGCGAGGAAGCGCGTGAGCACGTCGCGGCCGAGCCCGTCGGTGCCGGCGGCCCCGTCGGAGTGGAACGGCTTGCCGACGAACTCGGTCGGGTCGTGTCCGGTGAGGAGGGACCCGAACAGCGCGCCGCCCACGGCGAGCACGATGACGACTCCCGTCAGGACGAGCCCGATCCTGGCCTGGGGCAGGGACAGTGCCCTGCGCAGCAGCGAGGGCTGCTTCTGCATGGGGTTCACCTGGTCACCTCGGCGCGCAGTTTGGGGTTGGTCATGATGCCGACGACGTCGGCGATCAGGTTCACGACGATGTAGACCGCCGCGATGAGCAACGTGATCGCCTGGACGACCGCGACGTCCCGGTTGTTGACGGCGTCGATGAGGGCCTGCCCGATGCCGGGGTAGCGGAACAGGAACTCCACCACGACCACGCCACCGGCGAGCCAGGCCAACTGCAGTGCGATCACCTGGGCGACCGGGCCGATCGCGTGCGGAACGGCGTGGCGAGTGATCACCACGCGCTCGGGAAGGCCCTTCAGCCGCGCCATCTCCACGTAGCCGCTGTCGAGGACCTCGCCCATCGTCGCGCGCATCATGCGGGTGATGTACGGCGTGACGACGAGGCACAGCGTGATGATCGGCAGCACGAGCTGACTCGGCTGCGACCACACGGGCTCGCCGGGTGGGGCGAGGGTCACCGACGGCAGGACCGGGAACACGGTCGTCGACAGCAGCACGATCAGTGCGACACCGATGACGAACTCGGGCAGCGCGGCCACGACCAGGCTCAGCGCCGAGACGGTGTGGTCGGCGGCGCGGCCGCGCCGCAGCGCCGACCAGGTGCCGAGCGCGAGGCCGATCACGGTGCTCACGACGGCGGCCACCACCAGCAGCACCAGGGACGCCCCGATGCGTTCGCCGAGCAGCTCCGTCACCGGTCCCTGGCTCGCGGCCGAGACACCGAGGTCACCGGTGAACAGGCCGCCGAGCCAGTCGACGTAGCGCTGCCACACCGGAGCGTCGAGGCCCAGCTGTGCGTTGAGCGCCGCGATGCGGTCGGGGGTGGCCTGCTGGCCGAGGATGGCGCGGGCGGGGTCGCCGGGCAGCAGCAGGGTCGCGACGAACACCAGGAGCGACACGACCCACAGCACGACGACACTCACCGCAAGCCTGCGCAGAATCAGACGGAACACGAGACACTCACCTCCTCAGCCGAGCCAGACGCGGTCGAACGAATATCCGGACAGCGGCAGGCCCGTACGGTCCGGGACGAGCCCGGCGACGTAGACCTGGTAGGCATCCACCTGGTTCATGAAACCCCAGACGATCAGCCCGCCACGTTCGTACTCGATGCGTTGCGCCTGTTTGAGCAGTCGCGTCCGCTCGCGCTCGTCGGTCGTGGAGCGGGCACGGGCGACGAGGTCGAGATACTCCGGGTCCTGCCAGTGGGTCTCGTTGTAGGGAGAGTCCGGAAGGGACCCGTTGGAGGCCTGCGGCAGGTAGTTGCGCGTGTACCAGAAGTCCTGGGCGAAATCCCACTTCAGGTAGTTGTCGCCGTAGAACGTGGTGGTGTCGACGCGGTTGAGCACGACGTTCACCCCGGCCGCCTTCGCCTGCTGCTGGAACACCTGGGCGGCTTCGACGGCTCCGGCCTGGATCGGCGCGGTCACGAGCTCGACGGTGAGGTTCGACTGCCCTGCCTCGGCTAGCAGTCTGCGGGCCTCGGCGATGTTCTGCCTGCGCTGGGGCAGTTCGGCGGCGTAGGCCGGGTCGAACGGGGCGTAGAGGTCGTTGCCGATCCGGCCCTGGCCCGACAGCACCTGGTTGATCATCTGCTCCCGGTCGACGATGAGCCGCATCGCCTGGCGGACCCGGACGTCGTCGAACGGCGGACGGTCGACCCGCATCGTGAACGGCAGCCAGGTGCCGGTCTCGGACGAGAGGATGCGCATACGCTCGTCGCTGCGCAGCACCTCGACCAGGGAGACCGGAACCTGGTCGATCGCGTCCACCTGGGACGCCAGCAGCGCGTTGATGCGCGCGTCGTCCTCGGTGAAGTTGATGAGCACCAGCTCGTCCAGATACGGCCGGTCGGGCCGCCAGTAATGGGGGTTGCGCACGAACCGGCTCTGCAGGCCCGGTGTGAACTCGCGTGCGCGGAACGGGCCGGTCCCGATCGGATCGTCGAGGTCGAAGTCGGCGGGGACGATGCCGAGCGAGTACTGGCCGAGGTAGTCGTCGAACACCGCC
This sequence comes from Prauserella rugosa, assembly GCF_000719975.1. Taxonomy (GTDB): domain Bacteria; phylum Actinomycetota; class Actinomycetes; order Mycobacteriales; family Pseudonocardiaceae; genus Prauserella; species Prauserella rugosa. The sequence continues at coordinate 237,537 of NZ_JOIJ01000002.1, read as the reverse complement.
GAGGCCTCGTTCAGGTGGAACTCGACCTGACGATCCCCCTTCGGTACCACACGGTCCAACATGGACAGACTCGCGGCGCCGGACTTCGGGTCGTCGGGATCCATGATCCGGGCGAACGTCGCGACCACGTCGTCGGGCGTGACGGGCCTGCCGTCGTGGAACCGGATGCCGTCGCGGATCGTCGCCGTCCACGTTCTGGCATCGGGGGAGGGCTCGAGACGCTCGGCGACGAGATATTCCATCTCGTACTCGGCGTCCCGGTCGACGAGCGGCTCGTAGAGGTTGCGCACCCGCGCGATGTCGGGACTGGCGACCGGGGAGTGCGGGTCGAGGGTGTCGGAGGCACCGCCGCCGGTGACGCCGACGCGGAGGGTCCCGCCGCGCTTCGGCGGACCAGCGGGGCTCTCGGCGGCGCTGGTGCGCCCGCCGCAGGCAGACAGGAACGGCACGCTGCCCGCGAGCGCGGCACCGCCCAGCAGAAGAGTCCTGCGCGAAATCTTCGCATTGCGAGAATGAACGGATGGGGAATGACTAGACGACGACATGGAGTCGAGCTTCCGATAGGGGACAGGGACGGCGGATCGTCTCGGCGTGTCCGGCGCGGGTACGCGCGCCGGTGGTCGGTTCCGGCGGTGACGGGTCTGGGGGCTGTCCGCCACCGCCGGAACACGTCTCAGGCGCCGATCGATCTTCCGGCGTACTCCGGTGCCGGGCGCAGCAAGCGACGCAGCTTGTCGGCCACGTGGTCGGGGAACGGTGCCGCCCGCGACCCGGAGACGTGGATCGCCATCAGCTCTTCAGTGGCCACGACCTCGTCGTCGACGCGAAGTTCGTGGCACAGCCACACCTTCTTCGCGCCGACCGACAGCGCGAACGTGGTGACGTGCAGGTCGGCGTCCGGGCCGACCTCGGCGACATAACGTACGTGCGCCTCGACGGTGTAGAGCGAACACCCGGTCTCGGCGCGGTAGGCCTCGTCCAGGCCCACTCGGTCCATCAGGTTCGTCGTGGCGAACCCGAACACCATCACGTAGAACGGCTCGGAAAGGTGGCCGTTGTAATCGATCCACTCCGGACGGACCCGGTCGCGGTACTCCAGGAATTCACCCACGGGCGCCCCCGCGGGCCTCGGCGACCGCCCGTTGGACGGCGATGACGGCGCGGTCGCGCTCGGCGACCAGTTCTGCGATGCTGCGGCCGTCGGCCTCCTCGTCACATCCGGAGACCATGTCGTCGCGCAGCTGCGAGGTCAGTTCGGGTGCGGTCAACCGCGTCCACGGCGCCTCGAGGGACGGTCCGAAGTGGTCGAGCATGTGCGCCATGCCGCCTTCGCCACCCGCGAGGTGGAACGTCAGGCACGGTCCGTGCACCGGCCAGCGCAGGCCGGGCCCGTCGGTGATCGCGGTGTCGATCTGCTCGACGGTGGCCTCGCCCTCGGCGACCATGTGCAGGGCCTCGCGCCACAGGGCCTCCTGCAGACGGTTGGCGATGAAGCCGGGCAGTTCGCGGTCCATGGTGATGACCGACTTGCCCACGTGGCGGTAGAACGCACTCGCCTGTTCGACGGCCCATTGCTCGCTCTTCTCGCCGCCGACGACCTCGACCAGGGGGATGAGGTACGGCGGGTTGAACGGGTGGCCGACGACGAGGCGACCGGGGTTGGCGGCCACGGTGGCCATGTCGGTCACGGGAAAGCCCGAGGTGGACGAGGCGATGATCACCTCGGCCGGGGTGACGGCGTCGATGTCGGCCAGGAGCGCGCGCTTGAGCTCCAGGTCCTCCGGGGCGCTCTCCTGGACGAACCCGGCGCCGTCGACGGCCTCGGCGAGGGTCGGCAGCACGGTGAGGTTGTCGGGCGACGCGCCGTCGGCGAGTCCGAGCTCGGTCAGGGCAGGCCAGGCGCCGTCGACGATGCGGCGCAGCTTCGCCTCGGCGTCGGGCGCGGGATCCCACGCCCGCACCCGGTATCCGCGGGCGAGGAAGTGGGCGGCCCAGCCGCCGCCGATGACGCCGGCGCCGATGCACGCGACCGTGCGGATGTCGTGGGGTTCAGGCACCGGTGTGTCCCTTCAGGTTCAGGATGCGGCGGGCGTCGTCGGGCTCGGCGATGGTGCCGCCGAGTCCCTCCACGACGGACACCGCGCGCTCGACGAGCTGGGCGTTGGTGGCCTTGACGCCCTTGGCCAGGTACAGGTTGTCCTCGAGTCCGACCCGCACGTGCCCGCCGAGCAGTGCCGAGTGCGCGACCCACGGCAGCTGGTTGCGGCCGATCGCGAACGACGCCCACTGCGCACCCTCGGGCAGCATGTTGACCATCGTCTGGAGCAGTTCCGGGTTGGCGGGCGCGCCGTACGGGATGCCCATGCACAGCTGGAACAGCGGCGGGGCGTCGATCAGGCCTTCCTCGATCATCTTCGTGGCGAACCACAACTGGCCGGTGTCGAAGATCTCCAGTTCCGGCTTGACGCCCAGTTCCTGGATGCGCTTCGAACCGGCGCGCAGCATGTCCGGTGTGGAGATGTAGAGCTGGCTGCCCTCCCCGAAGTTCAGCGACCCGCAGTCGAGGGTGCAGATGTCGGGCAGCAGTTCCTCGACGTGGGGAAGGCGGTCCTGGGCGTTCACCAGGTCGGTGCCGTCGACGGGCTTGAGCGGGTCCTCCTGGTCGATGACGAGGTCACCGCCCATGCCCGCGGTCAGGTTCACCACGACGTCCACTCCGGACTCGCGGATGAGCCGGACGACCTCGCGGTAGAGCGCGACCTCGCGGGAACCCTGCCCGGTTTCGATGTTGCGCACGTGGATGTGCACCACGGCCGCACCGGCATTGGCGGCGGCCACGGCGTCGGCGGCGATCTGCTCCGGGGTCACCGGAACGTGTTCGCTCTTGCCGACGGTGTCGCCCGCGCCGGTCAGCGCGCAGGTGATGATGACCTTGTCCTGCATGTGTTCACGGTCCTTCTTGGACGATGGTGCGGTCGATGAAGTCCTTCAGGTGCTCCCGCATCGCCTCGACGGAACTGCCCGGCTTCCCGGTCAGTACCTGGATACCGAGCCCGTCGACGAGTGCGCTGAGCTGGGTGGTGATCGCGTCGGCGTCCCGCTCGGCGAACACGCCCTGCTGCTGTCCACTCCGGATGGTCATGGCGATCGTGTGGAACCAGCGGTCGTAGGAATCCCAGTAGAGTCCGCGCATGTCGGGGTTCAGCGCGCACTCGTTCCAGACCTGGAGCCACACGGACCATTCGTCCCGCAGCAACCCGTCGGTGGGCAGCTGCAGTTCGACCAGCCGCAGCAGGCGGTCGTAGGCGTTGTCGATCGTGTGCAGTTCGGCGACCTGACGGTCGAAGGCGAGTTTCACGTTGCGGCGCAACGCTTCGGTGAGCACGGCGTGCTTGGTGGGGTAGTGGTAGTGGATGCTCGCCGTGCTCTGCCCGCACGCCTTGGCGATGTCGGCGATGCGCACGTGGTGGTAACCGCGTTCAGCGATGAGTTCCCACGCGGTTTCCAGAATTCTTCTGCGGGTCTCCGGTTGGGGACCGTCCTGTGTGGTGCTCGCCGACGGGGCGGGCACCGCCGTGACGGTCGCGGCGTCGTCGCTGCCGTTGAGCAGCCAGTTCACCGTGACACCGGAATGTTCGGCGATCCGGACGAGTTCGTGCGGGGAGAACCGTCGGGTTCCCTTGAGCGATTTGGACAGTTTCGTCTCGTCCAGACCGATCGCCGCGGCGAACTCCCGTTGCGCACCCGGCCTCGCGGGCAGGAGCCCACGGACGCGGTCACGCAATTCTTCCCTTCCGGACATGACGGTGGACCGTAGTAATCGCTTGCGGCAATCGCAAGGGTTCAACTGGTCAATCAGTCAATCGCAAGTCCGTGAACTGGGAACTCTTCGGAAAGGAGGTCTGGGTCACCGCATCTGCACGCAACGGTTCGGTGACGATTCCCGTCACCCTGGGTATGCGGATCCATAACGGACGGACAGCACCGCGGCCGGTTCGGCGGATACGGCGGAAGCGGAAAACCGCCCGAATGCCGAGCGCGCTGACGTACGGTGATGCGCATGGTTGAGCAGAACGAGCCACGCACGCGCAGGCGGGACGGGGAATCGGCGGACGCGGGATTCTCGGATCTGATCGGCAGTCCGTTCCGGGTGGACAGGGATCGCATCGCGGCGTCGCCGTTCTTCGCACGACTCGGCGGCGTGACGCAGGTCGTCAGTCCGAGTGGGTCTGGTCTGCTGCACAACCGGCTCACGCACAGCCTCAAGGTCGGCCAGGTCGCCAGGGCCATCGCCGAACGGGTCGCCTCGGTGCCGGAGTCGCGGACGCTCGTCGACAAGCTCGGCGGATGCGACGCCGACGTGGTCGAGGCCGCGGCACTCGGCCATGACCTCGGGCACCCGCCGTTCGGGCATCTCGGCGAACAGGTGCTGGACCGCATCGCCCGGCACCGCTACGGGCTCGCCGACGGATTCGAGGGCAACGCCCAGAGCTTCCGCATCGTGACCACGACGGAGTCGGGCGGTCCCACTCCACGCGGGTTGAATCTGACCGCGGCGACGCGCGCGGCGGTCCTGAAGTACCCGTGGGCGCGGCTGCACTACCCGGACCCGCATCCGTCGACGATGCCGGTCCTGCCGCGGGGCGCGGGCGAACCGGCGGACGCACCGGGCACGGGGTCGAGCAAGTTCTCCGCCTACGTCACCGAACTCGCCGACGTCGAGGAGGCCAGGGCGCTGTGTGCCGGGCGGATCGAGCCGTGGCAGCAGAGCGTCGAGGCCTCCGTGATGGACCTGGCCGACGACATCGCCTACGCCATCCACGACATCCAGGACTTCCACCGGATCGGCGTGCTGCAGCACGCGGCCGTGGCGACCGAACTGGGGCAGTGGCTGTCCGGTGTCGACGAGCTGGCCCGGCTTCCCGTGGAGGCGCTGAGCGACCAGCATCGCAAGCCCGGGCGGTCACTGGAGGCGCTGCGCCGCCGGATGCACGCCAAGGACGCGTGGGTCGCCGACGACGAGGCCTTCGCCCGTGCCGTCGCGCGGGTACGCGCTGAACTGGTCGACGACCTGCTGGCCATCCCCTTCGACGGTTCGGTGGAGGCCGAACAGGCGATGGCGGCCTTCTCGGCACGGTGGATGGCCCGCCTGGTCGGCGGTGTCCTGGTCGATCCGGAACCGCCCGTGCGGACCGGGCACATCACGCTGCGGCCCGCGCAGTGGCACGAGGTGCAGGTGCTGAAATTCGTGCACGTGCGGTTCGTGCTGCAACGGGCGGATCTGGCCCTGCACCAGCGCGGCCAGGCGCGGATGATCGCCGACCTGGTCGACGCCCTCGACGACTGGCTCACCGACCGGGACGAGGCGCGCAGGCTCCCCCGGAGGCTGCACGACCTGGTGACGCTGGCCAGGGAGCAGTACACGCGGCTGGCCGAGGACGCACCCGACCTGCTCGTCGGGGCGACCGGCGAGCAGGTGACGGGCAAGGACGCCGTGTGGAACCTCGCCCGTGGCCGCGCCGTGATCGACTTCGTGGCGTCGCTGACCGATCGCCAGGCGGCGGCGCTGCTGGACGGCATCACGGGACGCACCACCGAACCGTGGTCGGAGTCGTTCGTCCTGTGACCCCCGGCGCGGCGGCCGGTAGCGGACGGCGGCCGGGCGTCGACCGCGCGGGGCACGCGGTGGGCTCGTTACGGTGCTCGCATGGCACGCGTTCGGCAGGTCAGTGGCGGCGGCAAGGCCGTGGAGGTCGAACCGGAGCGCCTCGCGCGATGGTTCGCACGCTTCGCCGAACGCGGGGGCGGCGTCACCACCACGACCCTCACGGCGACGTCGGTGACCGTGACCGCCGCCGACGGCACCACGGCGACCGTCGAGGTGCCGTTCCCGCCCCTCACCACAGCCACGCCGACGACAACCACGACGGCCGACAACAGCGCCGCAACCGACCGACCCGGCGGGGAGGTAGCGCGGGTCCCCGGCCTGGCGGTGGAACCGCTCGTCGAGCACGTGACGGCGCCGCGCACGATCGGCCTGCTGTTGGTGCGGCTCGGCGCGCACAGTGTCGGTGTCGCGGAGGGCGGCGAGGTGGTCGTCTCGCGCACCGACCGGCATCTCGTCCACGGCCGCAGCGCCGCGGGCGGCTGGTCGCAGCAACGGTTCGCCCGCCGCAGGGCCGGTCAGGCGCGCAGCGCGTTGCGCGCGGCCGCCGACGACGCCGTCGAGGTGCTGGGTTCGCGGCTATCCGCATTGGACGGAGTGGTCCTCGGTGGTGATCGCAGGGCGCTCGACGAGCTGCGCGAGGACACCAGACTCGCCGACGTCTTCGCCCTCGCCTCGCCGCGCGTACTGGACGTCGGAGAGCCGCGCCGCACCGTGCTCGACGAGGCCGCGCGCAGGGCCCGCGCCGTCGAGGTGCTCATCCGGTGAACCCGCTCACCGGATGAGAACCACGTTGCGTGCGGCCCGTACACTGGTCGACGTGGTCGTCAGGTTGGAGTAACCCGCGCACGCAGCCGCCCGCTCCAGGGCCGCTGCGTGTGTCCGCGCGTATCCGCCTGTCTGTTTTCCCTTCGACGACCCGGAGTTCTCTGTGATCACGGCTACCGGCCTGCAACTGCGCGCGGGCTCGCGCATCCTGCTCGACGACACCACGCTGCGCGTCCAGCCCGGCGACCGCATCGGCCTCGTCGGCCGCAACGGTGCGGGCAAGACCACCACGCTGAAGGTCCTGGCGGGCGAGGGTGAACCGTACGCGGGGGAGGTCACGCTCAGCGGCGAGCTCGGCTACCTGCCGCAGGACCCGCGCGAGGGCGATCTGTCCGTGCTGGCCAAGGACCGCGTGCTGTCGGCCCGCGGGCTCGACAAGATCCTGCGTGACATGGAGAAGGCGCAGACGGCGATGGCCGAACTGGTCGACGACCGGGAGCGCGACAAGGCCGTGCGCAAGTACGGCAGGCTCGAGGAGCGCTTCTCCTCGCTGGGCGGCTACGCGGCCGAGAGTGAGGCCGCGCGCATCTGCGCCAACCTGGGGCTCGAGGAGCGCATCCTCGGCCAGCAGCTGGCGACGCTCTCCGGCGGCCAGCGCCGCAGGGTCGAGCTCGCGAGGATCCTGTTCGCCGCGTCGGAGGCGGGTGCCGGCGGGAAGTCCGGCACGATGCTCCTGCTCGACGAGCCCACGAACCATCTGGACGCCGACTCGATCAGTTGGCTGCGCGGTTTCCTCAAGGCCCACGAGGGCGGGCTCGTCGTCATCAGCCACGACGTCGAACTGCTCGACGAGGTCGTCAACAAGGTGTGGTTCCTCGATGCCACGCGCGGCGAGCTCGACGGCTACAACATGAACTGGAAGCGGTACCAGGAGGCGCGCGCCACCGACGAGAAACGCCGCCGCAGGGAACGCGCCAACGCCGAGAAGAAGGCGAGCGCGTTGCAGCAGCAGGCCGCGAAACTCGGGGCGAAGGCGACGAAGGCCGTGGCCGCGAAGAACATGGCCCGCCGCGCCGAGGAGATGCTGTCGAACCTCGACGAGGAGCGGCAGGCCGACAAGGTCGCCAAGATCACCTTCCCCGCGCCGGCGCCGTGCGGACGCACGCCCCTGACCGCGGAGGGACTGTCCAAGTCCTACGGCTCGCTGGAGATCTTCACCGGCGTCGACCTGGCCATCGACCGCGGGTCGAAGGTCGTCGTGCTCGGACTCAACGGCGCGGGCAAGACGACGTTGCTGCGCCTGCTCGGCGGCATGGAGAAGGCCGACACGGGGGAGGTCGTCGCCGGCCACGGCCTGCGGCTCGGCTACTACGCCCAGGAGCACGAGACGCTCGACCACGACGCCTCGGTGTGGGAGAACATCCGGCACCTCGCCCCCGACACGGGCGCCCAGGAGCTGCGCACGCTGCTCGGCTCGTTCCTGTTCTCGGGTGAACAGCTCGACCAGCCCGCGGGCACGCTGTCCGGCGGTGAGAAGACGAGGCTCGCGCTCGCCGGCCTCGTGTCCAGCGCCGCCAACGTGCTGCTGCTCGACGAACCGACGAACAACCTGGACCCGGCCAGCCGCGAACAGGTTCTCGACGCGTTGCGCAGCTACACCGGCGCCGTCGTGCTCGTCACGCACGATCCGGGTGCGGTGGAGGCCCTGGAGCCGGAACGCGTGATCCTGCTCCCGGACGGCACCGAGGACCACTGGTCCGAGGACTATCTGGAACTCGTCCAACTCGCGTGAGCCGCCAGGGCCCGCCCCGCGGGCCGTGCGGGGCGGGCCCGGCTCCCGATGTCGGGGCCGCCCGCGCCGGGCGTGGTTGCTCGGCCTGTAGTTCCGTACCCGCTGTTGCCCGACCCCGGCGAATTCTCCGGGTGGAACCCGGTTTTCGGCCCCTCGTTGGCGATTCGCCAGAACGCGCGCGCAGATAGTTAGTTGGTCAGCGCAAATACCGGATCGGCCCAACGATTCCGCGCATCTGCCGCGTTTTGCCGTTCTCGTCTGGCATTCCGGCGGAAGGTGTTCGATCATTGCGACGAGAGGGGTCGAATGTGGCCCAGAACACGACGGGCGGAAGGTGGATCGACGTGGTTGACCTGAAGAAGGGCGCGCGCATCACCGGAAACACGCGGGACAAGCTGGCCGCCGACTTGAAGAAGAAGTACGAGAAGGGTGCGAGCATTCGCTCCCTGGCGGAGTCGACGGGCCGGTCCTACGGATTCGTGCACCGCGTGCTGTCCGAATCCGGAGTCCAATTGCGTGGTCGGGGTGGTGCCACGCGGGTCAAGAAGAAGTAGGGGGAATCGGCCTCCGCGCGGCCTCTCCGGGCGCGGAGGTACCCCTCGTGCTCCCGCGCGGCACACACAGCATTGCCCCGAGCAGCACGACCGGATACACGAGATACCCGAATCTCGTCGCCGGGGTCAGCAGCGTGAAGGCGCCGAGGCCGACGGCGATGCGGAGCATGGCGTCCGCGCCGTCGACCGGCGGTCTGCGCAGCAGCCACCACAGCACCGCGGCCGCGGCGAGGCCGAGCAGGACGAAGGCGACGATCTTTCCCGCCTGTCCCGTCGCGGCGATGAGATGACCCGGCAGCGGGCTCGCCGCGGGTGAGGTGACGGCGCCGAGCCCGGCGGGGAACTTCAGGACGTGCTCGGTGAAGGCCCGGGGATCGACGAGCAGCACCGGCACGTTGACGAGACCGCAGGTTCCGACGAACACCGCGCTGTACCGGGCCAGGCCGCCTGCGCCGAGCCTGGCGCAGACCAGCACGCCCACGACCACGGCCGCCGGCAGTACGGTCAACTTGGCGCTCGTGGCCAGGGCGAGCACGAGTCCGGCCCACAGTGGCCGGTCGACCGCGGCCAGGCTGCAGCCCAGCACGAGCAGGCCGGTCATGGCGAGGTCCGGGCCCGCGGTCGCCCAGGTCAGTGCGGTCAGCGGGAACACCGCGGCCAGCTGGGCCGCGCGCACTGGCACGCGCGGACGCCCCAGCAGTCGCCACGCACCCCACGCGCACAGGACGGCCGTGAGGGCGAACAGCACGCGCGCGTCGGTCAGCAGATCACCGACCGGCGTGCCGCCGAACCACGCCCGCGGCAGGCCGAACACGGGCATCACCGGTCCGTACGGCGTGAAGTCGTCGACCACCGGTGCGCGGCCGAGTGCCGTGACGTCCACGTACGGAGTGCCGGTCGAGGTGAGCAGATCGGCCGAGCGCTCGATGACCCACACCTCGGGCTGCGCGGCCCAGCGGTTGGGATCCGGTGACCAGTCGCCACCCGAGAGCCGCTCGGCGAGCAGGACGCCCAGCGGCGCGACCATGCCGACGGCGCCGACGAGCCCCACCCCGACCCAGCGGGAGCGCAGCCGCCCGCCGCGCTCGCCGGTGTCCCGCCGCGCGCCGCGGCGCACCGAGAGCCGGAGCCAGACGCTGTGCGCGAAGGCGGCGCCGTAGGCGACGGCGGCGAAGGCGGCCCAGACACGGAATCCGTAGTGCTTGTCGGTCAGCGCCAGCGCGACCGCGTACGCCGTGCACACCGCGTACAGCAGCAGGTCGAGCCGCAGCACCTCGCCCGTCGGCCGAGCGCCCGCGGCGGATTCGGCCCAGCTGACGCGTACCCACTCCGGGACGAGGCGGCTCCCCATGGCTTGTCAGGTTAGGTGACAGGTCACCGGCGCCGGGAGGCAGTCACCGATCCGGACACCCGATCGGGAAGGATCATCACGGCGAACGTGTTGTGCAGGACATACGTCGGCCGAAGTTCGACCAATCTCGAACTTCGGTGGGTGTGGGGACTCGGAAGGGTGGAGGCCGGTGATGGACGGCACGTGGTCGTTGATGAGCGGTGCGATGCGTGCCGCGGACGCACCGAAGGGCCTGCGCAAGGGCACCGTGACGCGCGTGGCGTCGTTCGCCCGCCCGCACTGGCGGCGGCTCGCGGTCTTCCTCGGGCTGACGGTGGTGGCCGCCGTGATCGCGGTGTCCACGCCGTTGCTGGCAGGCCGGGTGGTGGACGAGATCGTCGGCGGGGGAGCCGTCGGCGTCGTCGTGTGGCTCGCGCTGGCCATCGCGGGACTGGCGCTGGCCGACGCCGCGGTCGGGTTGGCCGAACGCTGGCAGTCGGCCCACATCGGTGAGGGACTCATCTTCGATCTGCGCAGGGCGGTGTTCGCCCACGTCCAGCGGATGCCGATCGCCTTCTTCACCCGCACGCGCACCGGCGCGCTGGTCAGCAGGCTCAACAACGACGTGATCGGGGCTCAGCGCACCTTCACGGCCACGTTGTCCGGACTGGTCACCAACGTGATCCAGCTGGTGCTGTCGGTGGTGGTCATGGTGACGCTGTCGTGGCAGGTCACCGCGCTGGCGCTGGTGCTGCTGCCGATCTTCGTGATCCCGGCGCGGCGGATCGCCCGCAGGATGGCCGACCTGCAGCGGGAGTCGGCCGAGCAGAACGCCTCGATGACCACGCAGATGACCGAGCGATTCTCCGCGCCGGGCGCCACGCTCGTGAAGCTGTTCGGCAGGCCCGCCGTCGAGGAGGGCGAGTTCGCCGAGCGCGCGGGGCGGGTGCGGGATCTCGGCGTGCGGACCGCGATGCTGACCCGCTGGTTCATGACCAGCCTCACCCTCGTCTCCGCGTTGGCGCTGGCGCTCGTGTACGGCCTCGGCGGCTGGCTGGCGCTGGACGGCGAGCTCGCCGCGGGCACCGTCGTGTCCCTGGCGCTGCTGCTGACGCGGCTGTACACACCGTTGACGGCGCTGGCCAACGTGCGCGTCGACGTGATGACCGCGCTGGTGTCGTTCGAGCGGATCTTCGAGGTGCTCGACCTGGATCCGATGATCAGCGAGAAGGCCGATCCGACGCCGCTTCTCTCCGGCGGGGTGTCGGTCGAGTTCGACGACGTGCGGTTCGCCTATCCCGCACCCGAATCGTACTCACTGGCTTCGCTCGAGGACGTGGCGACCCTGGACCACCGCGGGGGCGAGGAGGTCCTGCACGGCGTGAGCTTCCGCGCGGACCCGGGCGAGATGGTCGCGCTCGTCGGGCCGTCGGGCGCGGGAAAGTCGACGATCGCCGGACTCGTCCCGCGCCTCTACGACGTCGACGCCGGCGCCGTGCGGCTGGCCGGCGTGGACGTGCGCGACCTGAGTTTCGACAGCCTGAAGACGACGGTCGGTGTCGTCACCCAGGACGGTCACCTGTTCCACGACACCATCCGCGCCAACCTCGAGTACGCCCGCCCCGGAGCGACCGACGAGGAGATCACCGCCGCGCTCTCGCGTGCCAGGCTCGATGCGTTGGTGCGGTCGCTGCCCGACGGTCTCGACACCGTCGTCGGCGAGCGCGGCTACCGGTTGTCCGGCGGTGAACGGCAACGCCTGACCATCGCGCGTCTGCTGTTGGCGCGCCCGCAGGTGGTGGTGCTCGACGAGGCGACGGCGCACCTGGATTCCGAATCGGAGGTTGCGGTGTCGGAGGCGCTGGCCGAGGCGCTCGACGGGCGGACGTCGCTGGTGATCGCCCACCGGTTGTCGACCATCCGCGCGGCCGACCGCATCGTGGTGGTCGTCGACGGGCGTGTCGTCGAACAGGGCACCCACGAGGAGTTGCTCGCCGCCGGGGGCAAGTACGCGCAGCTGTATCGCACGCAGTTCAGCGAGAACGGCGACCGCCGCGAGCACGCAGAGCACGCAGAACACGGAGACGAGAGCGCCGCGGGTGCCCGCGCCGAGATCTCCGCCGGTCGTGCGGACGCGGTGGCCGGCGGCGACGGCGCGGTCGCCGGCGAGCCGGCGGGCGTATGAACGCCGCCGGCGGCCGCCCCGTCCTCACCGTGCGCCGCGCACGCGGGGAGCCGCGGGCCGCGGCCCTCGTCCTGCACGGCGGGGCCGAGCACGGTCTCGACCGCGTGCGCCCGTGGCGAGCGGCGTACCTGCGGATGGTGCCCTTCGCCCGCGCACTGGCCTCGGCCTACGGCGACCTCGGTCTCGATGTGCACCTGCTGCGCAACCGGGTCCGCGGGTGGAACGAGCCCGACCGCGACCCGGTCACGGACGCGCGATGGGCACTCGAGCGCATCCGTGCCACGGCACCGGGGATGCCGATCGTGCTCGTGGGCCATTCGATGGGTGGCAGGGTGGCGCTGCGGATCGCCGACGCCGACGGCGTCGCGGCGGTCTGCGCACTCGCGCCCTGGACGCCCGAGGGCGAACCGGTCGAACCGGTGCGCGATCGGACCGTGCTCATCGCGCACGGGTCCGGCGACGAGCGGACCAGTCCGGCCGCGTCGCTGGCCTACGCCACGCGGGCGGCGCCGGTCGCGGCCAGGCTCGCACGGGTCGAGATCGCGGGGGAGCGGCACGCGATGCTCCGCAGGCCCGGTCTGTGGCGCCGGCTCGTCCTCGACGCCACCGCGCGGGCCCTGACACTGCCGGGTGCCGTGGACGCCTTCGACCGGGTGTGGTGTGATCCTGCTCCCGGACGCTTGTCGATCTCGCTCTGACGGTGCTGACCTGCGCCCGGGTGCGCCGCGACGGGGTGCGTTCGGGTGTAACGGACAACCGACACGGGGGCACGTGCGTCCTCCACACCGGGGTGTGCGGTTTAGTGGAGGCCGCGGCTGCGCCGGTGCCGGAGCGTGTCATCCCGGCATGCCGGGCGCAGCGGGCGAGACGGACGAGTACGACGAACTCACACGGACCGGGAGACGGCCATGACGCAGGGCGGGCAGTACGGCGGGGGATGGCCGGAAGGCCGGCCGCCGCACGGGCGGCAGCGACCGCCGGGCGGTCCCGCCGGACCGGGGCGCCCGGCTGGGCCCGGCGGGCCCCGTGACCCTCGGCGGCCGCGCGGCCCGCGGGAGCACCAGCAGGCACAGATGATGCCGCTGCCGGGCAGCGAGCAGGCACGGCGCGTGCCGCCGCAGCAGCACACCCGGGTGGCCCCGCCGCCCCACGACGTGCCCCCGGAGGAGCCGCCACCGCCGCCTCCCTCCCGTCCGGAGGGACGGCGCAGGCGTCGCTGGTCGTTCGGCAAGACGCTCGGCGCGCTCGCGATGGTCATCGTGCTGCTGCTGGCCGGCGTGTGGTTGTACCTCGAGTTCTCCATCAACCGGATCAACGCGATCGAGGACTACGAGGGCCGTCCGGCCGCCGCGGAGGGCACCAACTGGCTCATCGTCGGTTCGGACTCGCGCGAGGGTCTCGACGACGACCAGAAGGAGGCCCTCGCCACCGGGGACGCGGGCGGTGATCGCACCGACACGATGATGATCGCCCACCTGCCCGACAACGACACCAAACCGACGTTGCTGAGCCTGCCGCGGGACTCGATCGTCGAGATCCCGGGACACGGCAGCGGCAAGATCAACTCGGCGTTCGCGATCGGCGGGGCACCGCTGCTGGCCAAGACCGTCGAACAGTCGACGGGGCTGCGCATCGACCACTACGCCGAGATCGGGTTCGGTGGTTTCGCCGGGATGGTCGACGCCATGGGCGGGGTCGAGATGGACATCGCCGAGGAGATGCACGACCCCAAGACCGGCATCACGATTCCCGCGGGCAACCAGACGCTGGACGGGGCGCAGGCGCTCGGGTTCGTCCGCATGCGCTACAGCTCGGCGACGCCGCGTTCGGACCTCGACCGTGTCGTCAACCAGCGGCGGTTCATCGGCGAGATGGTCAGCCAGATGGCCAGCCCCGGCACGCTGCTCAACCCGTTCGACGTGGTGCCGCTGCTGGCCGAGGCGCCGGACGCGCTGACGATGGACGACGACGACCACCTGCACCACCTCGTGGCTCTGGCGTGGGCGATGCGCGGCATCTCCAGCGGTGGCGTGGTCAGTACGACGATGCCGACCACGAGCGCGTCGGCGGAGTACTGGGACGAGGAGCGTTCCACCGCGTTGCTGGATGCGCTGCGCAACGACACCGAGGTGCCCGAGAACGCCATCGTCGAGTAGGAGCTGTCGAGTGGGAGCTGTCGAGTAGTGGTTCCCCGGCCGCGGCCCGGTTGCCGGGTCGCGGCCGGGGAACCTGCGCTCGCCGGGCCGGTCAGGACCGGGCGCGCAGTACCTCGAGTGCCTTGTCGGCGTGCACCGACATCCGCAGTTCGCTCTTGACGACCGACAGCACGCGGCGGTCGGTGTCGATGACGAAGGTGTGCCGCTTGGTGACCAGCGGCCCGAACGAGCGCCGCACGTTGAACTGCGCGGCGACCGTGCCGTCGGCGTCCGACAGCAGAGGGAAGCCGAGGCCGTGGGCCTGGTCGAATGCCTGCTGCTTGTCCACCGGATCCCGGCTGATGCCGACCCGCTGGGCTCCCACCTCGGCGAACTCGGACTCCAGGTCGCGGAAGTGACACGTCTCGGCGGTGCAGCCGGGCGTCATCGCCGCGGGATAGAACAGCAGCACCACCGGCCCGCTCTCCAGGAACCCGGTGAGCGACCGGGGCGTGCCGGTCTGGTCGGGCAGGGTGAAGTCGGGCGCGAACTCGTCCTGTTTCATGCGTGCGAGTATCGCTGCTCGAGCACCGTGCGGATCTCCTCGCCCGTGGCCGTACCGCCGTAGTGCTTGCCGCGTCCGGCGAAGATGCCGACGTCCCGCAGCCGCCGGGCGTGGGCCGCGTTGCGCACGCCGTCGGCGCCCATGCGCTTGATGCCCAGCTCGCGGGACCGTTCGAGCAGCGCGTACAGGTGGGCGCGGGCGTTGTCGGCTTCGGTGCCCTCGGCGGCGAGGCCGTCGACGAGCGGGCCGGACAGGATCGCGAAGCCCACGGGCAGCTTGTGGGTGTGCACCAGTTCGAGGTCCGAGGCCCCCGAGATCGCCAGTGTGATCTTGACGTCCAGATCGGCCAGCACGGACAGCGTGTCGAGCACCTCGCCGCGCGGATCGAACAGGGCGAGGCTGTCGGTGCAGATCCGCAGCTTCTGGGCGGGCAGCCCCGTTTCCTCCAGTAGCCGCCGGATGATCCGCACGAGGTTCGGGTCGACCGCGAGCCGTGTCGGGAGCCGCACGCACAGGTCGGGCGCGCTCGGGAAGGCGCCGTACCAGGCGGCCGCGTCGCCCATGGACTGCGACAGCAGCTGGGTGCCGAGGCTCGGGGTCATGCCGGTGGCGTCGGCGAGCGGGAGGAACTCGGCACCGTCGAGCTTGCCGTGCCGGGGGTGATCCCAGCGCAGCACCGCGTTCACGACGGCGATCTCGTTGCTGCCGTCCAGTTTGACGGTCGGTTCGTAGTCGACGGCGAACTCGCCGTTCTCCATGCCGCCGCCGATCCCGGCACCGATGCCGTAGCGCCTGCGATCGCCCGCGTCGAGGTCGGGTTCGTACAGCATCCACTGGGCGCGGCCCGCCTCCTTGGCCCGGTGGAGGGTGATCTCGGCGGCGCGCTGGATCTCCTCGGTGCTGCCGGCACCCGCGTCCTGCACGACGATGCCCGCGCTGATGCTCACCGACACGCCGACCTCGCCGACGTAGACCGGCTCGCCGAGCTCGGCCATGGCCTCCTCGACGAGCGCGATGACGTCGGCGGCGGTGACGTCCTCGCCCCGGACCAGTACGGCGAAGCCGTCGCCGGCCAGTCGGGCGACGACGGTGTCCGGACCGGCGAAGACGGATTCGAGCTTGCCCGCCGCGTAACGCAGGACGGTGTCGGCCGCGCCGGGCCCGAGTCCGTCGTTGACGACACGGAAGCCGTCGATGTCGAGGTAGACCACGGCGATCCGGCCCTCGCCGGCACCCCCGAGCCACGTTTCCAGCGTGGTCAGGAAGCTGCCCGCATTGGGCAGTCCGGTGAGCTGGTCGTGGATGTTCTGCCTGCGCAGCGTCTCGCGGAGCAGGTGCAGTTCGTTGATGTTCTCGGCGAGCAGCACCGGGTGCAGGTCCTCGTCGTCGGTGCCGGCGAGCGCGGTGACGGTGACGTTGGTCAGTACGGCGCCGTCGGCGCCGCAGCCGAGCTGGACCTGTTCGCGTCTGCGTGGCCTGCCGTCCTCGGCGAGGTCGGCCAGCGCGGTCCGCAGTGCGGCGACGTCGCGCTCGTCGGTGCCCAGGTCGGTGAGCGCGTGCCCGGCCAGCGTGTCGAGGTCGGTGTCGAACATGTCGAGCAGCGCCGGGTTGGCGTCGAGGATGGTGCCGTCGGGGCCGGCCAGGGCAACCCCGCAGGGTGCGGCGGTGTACAGCGCGGCGAACCGTTCGACGGCGGCGTCGTGGGTGCCGCGGCAGTGCCGGGCCGCCGCGTCGGCGGCCTCGGTCACGGCGGACAGCACGAACCGCTCGAGCTCGGCCCTGGGCGCGGCGTCCCCGGCCGCGTCGGCGATCTCGGCGGCCCATCGGCGGGCGATGTCGGACAACCCTGGTGCGCCACCAGGTTCGGGCACCGTGCACCTCTCTCAGCTGGTATGCACTGCCGTGTGGTTCAGCTGCCCCGACTGAGCTGGTCCACGGCCTGACAAGTCGAAAAGGCCGGCTCGCCCGTCTGCGCGCCCGCGGAACACCGCAGAGTGCGCATCGACGGATGAGTCGGCCGAAAACGTTGCAAGACCATCATGGTAGCTACGCTGTGTCCACCGGCTGGTCGGGTGGTTCTACGCGCTGTGGCCGTCACGCACTGTGATTACACCGGCTGGAGGTGCACGGGCAGCCCGTCGACCGGTACGGGCAGCGAGACGTAGTCCCAGCGGACGCGGTAGTCACGCGGGACGGTGATCCGGTGGGAGCGGACCAGTTCGTGCAGCAGCGCCTTGGTCTCGAACATCCCGAAGTGGAGCCCGATGCACTTGTGTGCACCACCGCCGAACGGCATCCACGCGAACCGGTGCGACTTGTCCTCCCTGCGGTGCTCGGCGAACCGCTCGGGGTCGAACGTGTGCGGATCGCTCCAGCAGGAGGGGTCGAAGTGGTTCACCGACGGGGCGACGCCGACCAGTGAGCCCTCCGGGATGTAGTGGCCGAGCACCTCGGTGTCCTTGACCGCCGTGCGCGACAGGCTCGGCACCGGTGCGACCAGGCGCAGCGCCTCCTTGATGACGAGTTCCAGCGACGTGAGCCCGTCGAGTGCGGCCGTGTCGGGGTGGTCGTCGCCGAGTGCCAGGGACTCCTCGCGCACCCGCTCCTGCCACTCGGGGTGCTTGGCGAGGTAGTAGGCGGCCGCCGTGGACGTGATCGTGGTGGTGTCGTGCGCGGCCATCATGAGGAAGACCATGTGGTTGATCACGTCGGTGTCGGTGAACCGCTCGCCGTCCGGAGTCCGCGCGTGACACAGCGCGGAGAACAGGTCGTCGCCGTCGCCTGCCCGCTTGGCAGGCAGGTTCTCGGCGAAGTAGCGCTCGAGCACCTTCCTGCCTTCGAGGCCCGCCCGCCAACGCCCGCCCGGCACGGGGAACCGCACGAGTGCCGTGCCCGCGCGGACGCACGCGACGAACGCACGGTTGATCTCCCGCGCCTCGTCGTCACTGCGCATGTCCATGAACACGCGCGTGGCGACGTCGAGGGTGAGCTGTTTGAGCGCCCAGTACAGCCGTGGCGAGCGCGGCCACGACGCGATCCCCTCCCGCAGGGTCGGGCCCATGCTGGCGACGTAACCGGCGAGCCGGTCGCGGGTGAAGGCCTCCTGCATGATTCGCCGATGCATGCGGTGTTCGTCGAAGTCCAGCAGCATGAGCCCGCGGTGGAAGAACCTGTCGATGAAGAACCGCCAGCCCTCCTGCGAGAAGGCCTTGTCCTTGTTCACCAGGGCCACCTGGGTGGCGTCGGCGCCGGTCAGGGTCACGATGCGCCTGCCGAACGCCCCCGTCCACGACACGGGTCCGTACCGTTCGAAACGTTCGAGCCCGTACTGCACCCCGAAGCGCATCTGGGTGAGCGTGTTGCCCACGACCGGCGCTCCCGCATCCCCGAGCACGGGGCGGAGTCCGCTGCCCGCAGGGGGCGTGGCGAGCTCGCCGGAGGGCCATCGCTGCCGCAGCAGCCGCCGGTCGATCGCCTCGGGCAGGGGCAGCGCGGTAAGCGGTGGCATCCGCTCCCTGAGTACGGTGCTCGCCCTGTCGATCGCGGTGCCCGCGACTCCGCGCACGGCACTGACTGGCGTGACGGCCATGATGAACCATCTCCTCGTCGAGACGTCCCTCCACGGTGCACCACGTGTTGGCGACCGGACAAGAAGGTTCCTCCCTGTGGACGTACGCCAGGTCGGCGTGGCTGACCGGTCGGGACGGGGACGGGATGGCACTGGCCGGGACGGGGCGGTTCAGTCGGGGTCGGTGGCCACGCCGATCCGGAAATCGCCGGGATTCACCGCGCGGGTCCGCCTGCGGTACTCGAGGGTGCGGCCGGGCCAGTTCGACACGACGCGTCCGTGTGCGGTGCGGTACCAACTCCGGCACCGCGTCCACACCGACCCGGCCAGGCGGTGCTGCACGGTCTCGTCCCACGCGCGCTCGGCCTCCGGCCGCACGTCGAGGTAGCGCCCCGGGTGTGCCGCCAGCCGTTGCACGGCGTCGCGGACGTACCGTGCCTGGCTTTCGAGCATGTACACGACCGAACCGCCGCCGAGGTTGGTGTTCGGCCCGTACATGAGGAACATGTTGGGAAAGCCGGGCACCGTGATCCCGAGATGCGCGCGGGCGCCGTCGCTCCAGACGTCGCCGAGCGGCCGATGCCCCAGACCGTGGATCTTCATGGGTGCGAGCAGGTCGAGCGCGGCGAAGCCGGTGCCGTAGACGAGGACGTCGGCCTCGTGGAGCGTGCCGTCGGCCGTGCGGACCCCCTGCGGGGTGATCTCGGAGATCTCGTCGGTCACGAGGTCCACATTGGAACGGGTGAGTGCAGGCAGGTAGTCGTTGCTGAACAGCACCCGCTTGCAGCCGAGCGCGTAGTCCGGGGTGAGCGCCGCGCGGAGCCGTGGGTCGGTCACCTTCTCGCGCAGGTGGCGGGCGGCCTGCCTGCTGAACAGTGGTGTGAACATCTGCCAGCGCGACAGGCACGCCTGGGCGAACTCGGTGTAGAGCCAGAAACCGAGGCGGTCCACTTTCTGCAGCGCGGGCACGGCGCGCAGCGGGGCGTGGTACCAGCGGTCGTAGGCGTGGTCGCGTTTGGGCAGGATGTACTGCGCCGACCGCTGGAACACCGTGAGCCGCGCGACCTCCGGCTGGATCTCCGGAACGAACTGGACCGCGCTCGCGCCCGTGCCGATCACCGCCACCCGTTTGCCCTCGAGCACGCAGTCGTGGTCCCACTCGGCCGAGTGGAAGGCGGTGCCGGCGAACGTCTCCATCCCCGGGATCGAGGGGTAGGCGGGCCGGGACAGCTGGCCGACGGCGGGGACGAACGCGGCGGCGGAGAACTCCTCGCCGTCGGTGGTGCGAACCTGCCACCGGGCGGTCGCCTCGTCGAACTCGGCGGAGGCGACCTCACGGCCGAATCGGATGTGGCCGAGCACGCCCTCCTCGCGCGCGGTCCGGCGCAGGTAGTCGAGGATGTCGGGCTGGCGGGCGTAACGCCGTGGCCACCGGGTGCCGCCCGCGAACGAGAACGAGTACAGCGGGGAGGGCACGTCGCATCCGGCGCCGGGATAGGTGTTCTCCCGCCAGACGCCACCGACGTCGCCGGCCTTCTCCAGGACGACGAAGTCGTCGACACCGTGGCGCCGCAGCTCGATGGCGACGGCCAGCCCGCCGAATCCGGCTCCGACGATGAGCGCGGTGGTGCGTGTGGTCATGGCGGCAGCGTAGGGACGCGCGCAGGCCCCGCCCATCGCAGCGGCGGACACAATGTTGATATTTCCGGACACGTTGATACGTTCGGCTCCGTGGCCGGCTGGGACTTTCCTCGCGGTGTGGCGAGCGTGGCGCTGCTGGCCGGGTTCGCGGAGGAGCTCGGCCAGCAACGGTGCGACGTGCTGCGCGGCAGCGGTCTCGACGACGACGTGCTGCGTGATCCGCAGGCGCACGTCTCGGCGTCCCAGGAACTGACGGTCGTGCGCAACCTCGTGGCGGGAGCCGGCGACCGCGACCCCGGGACACTCGGTCTGCGGGCAGGCACGCGCTACCACGCGACGTCCTACGGGATCTGGGGCTACGCCGTCACCAGCTGCGCGACCGTTCGGGCTGCGGTCGAACTGGCGCTGCGTTACGTCGAGTTGACCTACGTGTTCTGCATTCCGGAGCTGCGCACCGGCGGGCCGCTCGCGGAGCTGTGGTGTCACGACGCCGACGTCCCGCCGGACGTGCGGAGCTTTCTGATCACCAGGGACGTGGCCGCCGTCGTCACGCTCGTTCGCGAGCAGGCCGGCGCCGACCTGCGGCCGACGACGATGTCACTGCGCCTGCCCGAACCGGCGGATCCCCGGCCGTATCGCGAGATCCTCGGCGTGCTGCCGGAGTTCGGGCCGGCCACGCGCATCACGTTCCCGCACGCGGTGCTGGACCAGCCCATGCCGCAGGCCAGCGAGCACACCCTCGCGTGGTGCGAACGCCGGTGCCGCGAGGAACTGGAGGCACGCCGCAGCAGTACCGACGTGGCCACTCTCGTCCGCAGGACGCTCGCCGACCACGGCCCGGGGACGGGCATGGCCGAGGTCGCCGCCGCACTGTCGATGACCGAGCGGACCCTGCGCCGCAGGCTCGCGAGTGAGGGCGTCGGTTTCCGGTCGCTCGTGGACGGTGTGCGCCGCGAGCTGGCGCGCGAGCTGCTCGCCGACGACACCGTGACCGTCGAGCGGATCGCCCACCGGCTCGGCTACAGCGAGCCGTCGAGCTTCATCCACGCCTTCACGCGCTGGCACGGCGTGTCGCCGCGGGAGTTCAGGCGCCGAACCGGATCCGCGCGTCACCCAGGTGCAGGCTGAGGCGCGGGCGGTGTCCCGCGAGGTAGCCGAGTGGTCCGGACGGGTTGATGTTCCACGAGGACGCGGCGGCCTGCGGCCGTGCCGTCGAGCGCACCGCACTGGTCAGCGGGACGCCGTCGGCCTCCTGCCGGATGGCGAACGTAGCGGGCAGGCGTATGGGCGGGCCGGGCCGCGGGGAGAACGCGGCCGTGGCGATCCAGTCCTCGCCGGTGCCCGCGGTGGCCGTGAACCCGCGCCCGTAGGTGAAATCCAGGTCGGCCAGTTCCTTGGGGATGGCCCACAGCGCGCGCCCGCCCGCCATCGACGCCGGGCTGTCGACCCAGATCTCGGTGACCGTGCCGGTGGGCGTCCGCCCGCCCTGCACGGCGACCGCGGCGAGTAGCTCGTGGTACGACATCTGCCCGGAGGGCAGGTAGTCGAACCACGCCGTGAACACCAGCGCCGTCGACCCGATCGTGAGCGGAGCCGCGGTGGTGGGCAGACGCGGGACGTCCGCGGCGGGCACCGTCCACAGTGACAGGTAGGCGTTCGCGGTGAGGTTCCACGGTGCGGGCGGATACTCGGCGGACGGCGTGCTTGACTTCGGCGTTGCGGTCATGACTGGCTCCACGGCAGGAATTCGGGCAGGTCGGTCTCCGGGCTCAGGGTGAACTCCGGCGGGCGTTTCTGCAGGAACGACAGGACGCCTTCGACGGCGTCGGGACTGTCGGCGATGCCGGCGACGAGTTTCGAGTCGAGCTCGTGCACGGGCGCAGGCGAGTCGAGCGGGGACATGCGGTAGACGAGCTGGCGGGTCACGGCCACCGACACCGGCGCGGTGGTGGCCACCAGTTCGGCCGCGAGCGCGTACGCCGCGTCCAGCAGCTCGTCGGGTGCGTGGACGCTGTGCACGAGCCCGGCTCGTTCGGCCTCGGCGGCGTCGACGAGCCGTCCGCTGATCATCCAGTCGAGCGCGCGTCCCATTCCGACGAGCCGGGGCAGGAACCAGGCCGAGGCCCCTTCCGGGTAGATCCCGCGGCGGGTGAAGACGAAGCCGAACCGGCTGTCGGTGGCGGCGAGCCGGTAGTCCGCGGACAGGGTGATGGTGATGCCGCCGCCGATCGCGTTCCCGTTGAGGGCGGCGATCACCGGTTTGTTCATCGTGAAGATGCGCCGCGAGCACCGTCCCGCCGGTTCCTGCCACGTGGCCCCCGGGTCGGTGGCCGTCGCGGCTGCGGTGTCGGTTGCGTTATCGGAGCCGGGAGCAGGGTCGGAGCCGGGGTCGAACCCGCCCTGGGACAGGTCGGCTCCGACGCAGAAGTCCCTGCCTGCGCCGGTCAGGACGGCCACGCGGACGTCGGGATCGTGGTCGGCCCGGTCGAGGGCGGCGGCCAGTTCGTCGGCCATGCGCACCGTGTAGCCGTTGCGCGCCGCAGGCCGGTTCAGCGTGATCGTGGCGATCCGATCGGCCACCCGGTAGGTGACCTCGGGCTCGGTGCCTGCCGGGTCGGTGGCGCCGGAGGTGTCGGGCACGGTCTCTCCTGTCTCGTCTGCTCGGGCTGTCGAGTCCGGCTGTGCCGTACGTCCTGTGCCGTACGTCCTGTGTCGTGCGTCGTGTGCTGCGTGGATCCCTGTGGTCACGTGCCTACGGGCTTGCTGGCGAACTGTCAACAAGGTAAAAACAATCACGCGTGCTTGATTCCGAGCGCGACGGCGGCCTAGGTTGCACCCGGGCCGCGCGGCCCGCCGGTCGTCGACGAGGAGGTATCCGGTGGTCGAACTCGACCCGATCCTGCGGGATCTCGAGGCCGAGAGCGTCGAGCTCGACGCGCTGGTGGCCCGGCTTCCCGACGCGGCCTGGCTCCGGCCCACACCGGCGCCGGGATGGACCGTCGCGCACCAGATCGCGCATCTCGTGTGGACCGACGAGAAGGCGTTGATCGCCGCGCGGAGGCCCGAGGAGTTCGGCGAGGAGCTGCGCCGCGCACTCGAGGGCGGCGAGCATTTCGTGGACGCCGGGGCCCAGGAGCTGGCCGGGCTCGAACCCGCGGAACTGCTGCGTCGTTGGCGCGCGGGCCGCGGCGAGCTGCAGGCCGCGCTCGCGGCCGTGCCGGCCGGCGAGAAGCTGCCCTGGTACGGCCCGCCCATGAGCCCGGCATCGATGGCGACCGCGCGGATGATGGAGACCTGGGCCCACGGCCAGGACGTCGCCGATGCGCTCGAGGTCACCCGGCCACCCACGGCCCGCCTGCGGCACATCGCGCGCCTGGGTGTGCGCACCCGCGACTTCGCGTTCCTCGTGCATGACCGCAATCCCCCGGAGACCGAGTTCCGCGTCGAACTCACCGCGCCCGACGGTGCGATGTGGACGTTCGGCCCCGACGATGCGTCCGAGCGGATCATCGGCAGTGCCCTCGACTTCTGCCTGCTGGTCACGCAGCGCAGACATCGCGCCGACACCGACCTGGTCGCGACCGCGGGTGCCGAGGAGTGGCTCGCGATCGCGCAGGCGTTCGCCGGGCCGCCGGGGCAGGGCAGGCAGCCCACCGGTGGCTCCGGTACCGGAACGACCACGACACACAGGGAGGCGTTGTGACCCGAGCCGATCCGCTGGCCACTTCCGAACGGCTCGAGCTTCGCCGGACGGTGCGGAGTTTCATGGAGCGCGAGGTGTTACCGCACCTCGACACGTGGGAGGCCGAGGGTGAGCTGCCGCGCTCCCTGCACCGCAAGGCCGGTGAGGCGGGGCTGCTCGGCGTGGCGCTACCGGAGAAGGCGGGCGGCGGAGGCGGGGACTTCCTCGACGCGCTCGTGGTGACCGAGGAGATCCACTACGCGGGCGGCTCGGGTGGGCTCGTGGCATCGCTGCTGACGTGCGGCATCGCCGTGCCGCACATGGCGGCCGTCGGTGACCCGGATCAGATCGAGAAGTGGGTCGCCCCCGCGCTCGCAGGCGACAAGGTGTGTTCGCTGGCGATCACCGAGCCCGACGGCGGTTCCGACGTCGCGGGGATCCGCACGACCGCGCGCCGCGAGGGCGACGAGTACGTCATCAACGGGGCGAAGACGTTCATCACGTCCGGCTGCCGCGCCGACTTCATCACCACGGCGGTGCGCACCGGTGAGGAGGGGGCACGGGGGCTGTCGCTGATCGTGGTGGAGAAACCGACGCCCGGGCTGACCGTCACGCGCAAACTCGACAAGATGGGCTGGCGGTGCTCGGACACCGCGGAACTGTCCTACGAGGACGTCCGGGTGCCGGCGGAGAACCTGGTGGGCCCCGAGGGCAGCGGCTTCTTCCAGATCGCGACGCAGTTCGTGCCCGAGCGGTTGTCGCTGGCCGTCCAGGGCTACGCGACCGCGCAACGGGCACTGGACCTGACCGTCGAGTGGTGCCGGATGCGGGAGACCTTCGGCAGGCCGCTGATCTCCCGCCAGCTGGTGCAGCACACCCTCACCGACATGGCCCGCAGGATCGACGTCGCCCGCAGCTACACCCGGGAGATCGCGGCCCGCCACGCGGCCGGCGAGGACGTGATCGCCGAGGCGTGCTTCGCCAAGAACACCGCCGTGGAAACGGGGGAGTGGGTCGTCAACGAGGCGGTCCAACTGCACGGCGGGCTCGGCTACATGAGCGAGTCCGAAGTGGAGCGTCACTACCGGGACGTGCGGATCCTCGGCATCGGCGGCGGCACCACGGAGATTCTCACCGGACTGGCCGCGAAACGTCTCGGCTACACCGCCTGACCCACGCCCCCCGACCGACCCGCAGGAGGACACCGTCATGACCGGCTTCACCGAATCCGACGAACGGCAGGCGTTGCGTCGGGCCGTCTCCGAGTTGGCGGCCAAGTACGGCCACGACTACTACACCGAGCGCGCCCGAAACGGGGGCAAGACCTCCGAGCTGTGGGACGAGGCAGGCCGGTTGGGCTACCTGGGGGTGTCGGTTCCCGAGGAGTACGGCGGAGGCGGCGCCGGCATCGGCGATCTGGCCGCCGTGTGCGAGGAGTTCTGCGCAGCCGGGACGCCCATGCTGCTCATGGTGGTCTCGCCGGCCATCTGCGCCACGGTGATCGCCCGCTACGGCACCGACGAGCAGCGTGACCGCTGGCTGCCCGGTTTCGCCGACGGCAGCGTGCGGATGGCCTTCGGGATCACCGAACCGGACGCCGGGTCGAACTCGCATCGCATCACCACGACGGCCGCCCGGGACGGTTCGGACTGGGTGCTCAACGGACGCAAGGTGTTCGTGTCCGGTGTGGACGAGGCCGACGCGGTGCTCGTGGTGGGCCGGACCGAGGATGCCAGGACCGGCAAGCTCAAGCCCGCCCTGTTCATCCTGCCCACCGACACGCCGGGGTTCGAGTACAAGGAGATCCCGATGGATCTCGTATCGGCCGACAAGCAGTTCGGGCTGTTCCTCGACGACGTACGGCTGCCCGCCGAGGCGCTCGTCGGCTCGGAGGACGCGGCGCTGGCGCAGCTGTTCGCGGGCCTGAACCCGGAGCGGATCATGAGCGCGGCGTTCTCGGTCGGCATCGCGCGGTACGCACTCGACAAGGCGGCCGCCTACGCCAAGGAGCGCAGCGTGTGGGGTGCTCCCATCGGTTCCCATCAGGGCATCGCCCACCCACTGGCGGAGGTCAAGATCGAGACCGAACTCGCCAAGCTGATGGGCCAGAAGGCCGCCGCGCTGTACGACGCGGGGGACGACTTCGGCGCGGGCGAGGCGGCCAACATGGCCAAGTACGCGGCGGCGGAGGCCGCGACCCGCACCGTGGACCAGGCCGTACAGACCCACGGCGGCAACGGACTGGCCTCGGAGTACGGGCTGGGCACCCTGCTCGGGGCCGTGCGGGTGGGCCGGATCGCGCCCGTCAGCAGGGAGATGGTGCTGAACTTCGTGGCCCAGCACAGTCTCGGCCTGCCGAAGTCGTACTGAGCCGGTGGGCGCGCATGGGGCAGGAACGAGGCAGGACGACCCGGCGCAGGCTGATCGGTGCCGCCGTGGACTGCCTGGCCGAGCGCGGTTGGCACGCCGCGACGATGCTCGAGATCGCCGAGCGGGCCGGGGTCTCGCGCGGTGCCGCGCAGCACCATTTCCCGACCAGGGAGGCGCTCGTGGTCGCGGCCGTGGAGCAACTGGCCGAGGAGCAGATCGCCGAGCTGCGGCGTCGCTCGGCCGAGCTCCCCACCGGACGGGCGCGAACCCTGCCGGTTGCCGAGATGGTGCTGGACCTCTACACCGACGTGAAGTTCCGTGCCGCCCTCGACCTGTGGGTGGCCGCCTCGCACGATCCCGCACTGGCCGCGGTGCTCGCTCCGTTGCAGGCGCGGGTCGGCAAGGAGGCCCACCGGGTGGTGGTCGAGCTGCTGGGTGCCGACGAGTCGCGGCCCGGCGTGCGCGAGGCGGTGCAGGCCACGTTGGACCTGGCCCGCGGTCTCGGACTGGCGAACCTGCTGACCGACGACGGCCGCCGGCGCGCCCAGATCGCACGCCAATGGGCACGCATGCTGGAGACGGCGGTCTGACCGGGTGCGCCACGGCCGGCTTCAGCCCGTGCTCACCGCGGGTTCGTCGCGGGTGTGCGCGCGGGTGACGTCGAACAGGAAGCAGCCGAACTCGACGGCACGCACCTGCACGAACGCGACGGCAGGGTCGAGCAGCAGGTCGCCGGCCGTGCGTTCGGCCAGGCGGGTGCGGGCGGGCGAGTCGAGCAGACATCCGCCGAGGATGCGGCCCTGCGGCGAGTAGCAGCGCAGTACGCGGCGGGTCCCGCGCAGTTCCTCCGGCCACGCCGGGGACTCCGGCCCGCCGCAGCGGTCGGCGTGCACGAACACCGGCCCCCGTTCGTCGTAGGGGCCGGGCCCGGTGCCGGAGCCGGGACCGGAGCCGAAGGTAGTGCCGGAGCCGAAGGCAGTGCCGGAGCCGAAGGCAGTGCCGGAGCCGGGACCCGTGTCGGCGGCGCCGATCCGGCGTCGCACCGGCGCGTACGACGCGAGCAGCAGGCGCTCTCCGGGACGGCTGCGCCGCAGGCAACAGCGGAGTGGGTACCCGCGTTCGGCGCCGCTCACGAGGTTCTCGGGGTGGTTGCCCGCGTCGTCGACGACGCGGAGCCGGTCGAGGACGTCCGGTGGGATGGCGAGGATGTCGAGTTCCACGCCGCGATTCTGGGTGCCCTCGAGTGTCGTCCACCGGCGGAAATCCGTCGTGGCGTGCCGAGCCGTGCGCTCCGGCCGTGCGGGCTGTGTCGAGCCTGGCCGTGTCGGGCGGGCTCCGCAGGGCAGTCGGAACGGTCCATTTCGGACGGGCGTCCGCTCACCGGTGACGTGTGCTCCGGCGGGTGTTGATCACCTCTGGTGCAT
Source organism: Prauserella rugosa (assembly GCF_000719975.1). Classification (GTDB taxonomy): domain Bacteria; phylum Actinomycetota; class Actinomycetes; order Mycobacteriales; family Pseudonocardiaceae; genus Prauserella; species Prauserella rugosa. The sequence goes on along the minus strand of NZ_JOIJ01000002.1, from coordinate 209,858 downwards.
CAGGTGAGCGGTTGCTTAGGATGGGGTGCGACGGTGTCGTCGGCGGTGGAGGTGATCGGTGGACCGGCAGTTCCTGCGTCCGTATCCGCCCCACCCGGCTCGACGGTACCCAGCCGTGGCGAGTGCGTTCGGCTCAGCCGGCAGGGGAGTCCGGCACGCCCAGCATGCGCAGCGTCAGGTCCGCGTACTCCTTCGCCAGCTCCTCGGGTGTCTGCCGGGAACGGTCGCTGTACCAGCGCGCGACGTCGACCCCCAGCGACAGCACCGCGCGCGCGGCCGTGTGCGGATCGCCGACGGTGAACACGCCCTCCGCCCTGCCGCGGTCGACCAGTCCCCGCACCAGGTCCTCGATGTCCTTGCGCAGGCTCGCGACGACGCGGTACTCCTCCTCGGGCAGCGCCCCGAGTTCGTACTGCACGACGCGCGCGATCGTGTGCCGGCGGGCGTGCCACGCGGTGAACCGTTCGACCAGTTCCCGCATCGCCTCCGCCGGCCCCGGCGCATTCTCCTGCGCCTCCCGCGCCACCGACAGCACCTGTTCGTGTCCGCTGCGGCTGATCGCGAACAACAGTGCCGCCTTCGACGGGAAGTGGACGTACAGCGCGGCCGGGCTCATGCCGGCCGTCGCGGCGATGTCGCGGGTGGTCGTGGCGTGGTATCCGCGCCGCGCGAACGATTCGACACCGGCGAGCATCAGCCGGCGCGCGGCGTCCGGCTGCACGTCCGGCCACAGATCGGCCGGCTGCGGGGTGGCGGGCAGGCTCCCAGACATGCCAGCAGTGTAAGCGAGCGCTCAGCGCGGATTGGAGCAATGACGAGATGACGACGACGGCAGGGCCCGGAGACCTCACCGGCAAGGTGGCCGTGGTGACCGGGGCGAGCAGGGGCATCGGGTTCGGGATCGCGCGGGATCTGGTGGCGCGCGGAGCCAAGGTCTGCATCACCGCCCGCAAGCCGGACCCGCTGGCCGAGGCGGCGACCGAGCTGGGCGGCGCCGACGTCGCGCTCGGGGTGCCCGGCCGCGCCGACGACGCCGACCACCGGCAGGACGCGGTCGCCAGGACGATGGAGGCCTTCGGCCGCGTCGACTACCTCGTCAACAACACCGGCATCAACCCCCACTACGGCGCGTTGCTCGACTGCGACGACGCCGCCGCGGCGAAGATCTTCCAGGTCAACGTGCTCGCCCCACTGGCGTGGACCAGGGCGGTGCGCGATGCGTGGATGGGCGAGCACGGCGGCGCGATCGTCAACGTCGCCTCCATCGCCGGCGTGCGCACCTCACCCGGCATCGGCATGTACGGCGTCAGCAAGGCCGCGCTCATCCGCGCGACGACCGAGTTGGCCCAGGAACTCGGCCCGAAGATCCGCGTCAATTGTGTCGCCCCGGCGATCGTGAAGACGTCCTTCGCCACGCAGCTCTACGAGGGCAGGGAGGCCGAGATCGCCTCGTCGTATCCGCTCAAGCGGCTCGGCGTGCCCGAGGACATCGCCGGGGCCGTGACCTTCCTGCTGTCCGACGCCGCGGGGTGGATGACCGGCCAGACACTGCTGCTCGACGGCGGTGTGACCCTCGGCGGTGGGCTGTGACCGTGGACCTGGACGGCGCCGGCGTCGTCGTCACCGGGGCGGGCCGCGGCATCGGTGCCGCCCTCGCACGTGCGTTCGCCGCCGAGGGTGCCCGGCTCGTCCTGGCCGACCTCGACGGTGCGGCGGTCGAGTCGGTCGCGCGGGAACTGGGCGCGGTCGCCGTCCCCGGAGACGCGGCGGGCGAGGACGGCGTGCGCGCCCTCGTGAGCCGCGCCCGGGAGGAACTCGGCGACATCGACCTCTACTGCGGCAACGCCGGGATCGCCGAACACGGCGGCCCGGAGGCCCCGGAGGAGGCGTGGGCGCGCTCGTGGGACGTCAACGTCATGGCCCACGTCCGTGCGGCCAGGGAGCTGTTGCCGCGGTGGCTGGAACGCGGCCGCGGCCATCTGCTGGTGACCGCCTCGGCCGCGGGCCTGCTGACCAACCTCGGCTCGGCGCCGTACTCGGTGACCAAGCACGGGGCGGTCGCGTTCGCCGAATGGTTCGCTGCCACGTACCGGCATCACGGTGTGGGGGCGCAGGCGCTGTGCCCGCAGGGCGTGCGGACGGCACTGCTCGAGGAGGCGGGGCCTGCGGGCCAGGCACTGCTGGGGGCGGATGCCATCGAACCGGAGGACGTCGCCGCCGCGGTGCTGGAGGGCCTGCGGGACGGACGGTTCCTGATCCTGCCGCATCCCGAGGTCGCCGAGTACTACACGCGCAGGGCCACCGACACCGACCGGTGGCTCGGTGGCATGAACAAGCTCCAACGGCGGATCGAGGACGCCGTCGGCGGACCGTCCGGGCGAGGCGACCTAGGGTGATCACATGAGCCACGAACACGTCGTCGTCGTGACCACCACCGACTCCGAGGAGGCGGCACGGGCCCTCGCCGCTGCCGCCGTCGAGGCGCGCCTGGGTGCCTGCGCGCAGATCGTCGGTCCGATCACGAGCGTCTACCGCTGGCAGGGCGCGATCGAGACCGACCGCGAATGGCGCGTCGAGGTCAAGACCGCGGCCGACCGGGCGGACGCGCTCGTCGGCCTGCTCACCGAACGGCACACCTACGACGTGCCGGAGGTGATCGTGACCCCCGTCGTCGGGGGACACGCCGACTACCTGTCCTGGCTGGCCGACGAGACGCGCTGAACCGGCGCAGGTGGGGCGCCGCGGCGGCGCCCCACCGGACGGCGCCCGCGGTCAGGCGGGCAGGTCCACGAGCTCACCCAGCACCGCGCGGTGCCTGCCCGGCGCGCCGAACGCGACCTGGCTCGCCTTGGCGCGCTTGAGATACAGGTGCGCGGGGTGCTCCCACGTCATCCCGATGCCGCCGTGCAGCTGGATGCACTCCTCGGCCGCGTGCACCGCCGTGTCCGAGCAGTACGACTGCGCCATGGCCACCGCCACCGGCGCATCGTCGTCGCCGCGGGCGAGTGTGTCGGCGGCGTACCTGGCCGCCGCACGCGCGGCCACGAGCTCCAGCCACAGGTCGGCGACCCGGTGCTTGAGCGCCTGGAAGGATCCGACCGGCCTGCCGAACTGATAGCGCCCCTTGATGTAGCGGACCGTCTCGTCCAGACACCACTGCGCCACCCCGAGCTGTTCGGAGGCCAGCAGCCCGGCCCCGGTGCGCAGCGCGTGGCTCAGCGCCCGCTCGGCGCGTTCGCCCGCGGCCAGGCGCACGGCCGGGGCGCCGCGGAACGTCACGTCGGCGATCCGGCGGGTCAGATCGAACGACACGGGGGCGTGCACCTCGGCGGCGCTCGCGTCCACCGCGTACAGACCAGGCCCGTCCGGACCCGTCGCCGGCACCACGAAGACGTCGGCGACCGTGCCGTCGGCCACGGAACCGGCCGTGCCGCTGAGCGTGCCGTCCGCGGACGCCGAGACGGAGGTCGGGAACGGCGCATCGGTCATGGTCGACAGCGCCACGGCGAGCGCGCCGGTCCGTTCACCGGAGGCGAGACCCCGCAGCAACGCGGCGACCTCGGTGTCGGCGGCGTCGCAGCGGGCCACCGCCGCCGTGGCGAGCACCGCACTGCCGAGGAACGGAACCGGGGCGACGGCGCCGCCGAGCTCTTCGAGCACCAGCGCCAGTTCGCGCTCGGACGCCCCCTGCCCGCCGAGCTCCTCGGGCACCGCGAGACCGGCCGTGCCCAGATCGCGGGCGAGGGTGCGCCACAGGTCCATGTCGTACGGCTCGTCGCTTTCCACCCTCGCCAGGAGCGACTCGGGGGAGCACTGGTCGCCGAGCAGGTCACGCACGCTCGCGCGCAGGTCGGTCTCGACGTCAGAGTAGAGCAGGTCCGCGGTGGTCATCGGGGCAGGTCCTTCCAGGCGACGGCGGTGTCGGTGCGGGGTTCGGCGGGCAGGCCGAGCACGCGCTCGGCGATGATGTTGCGCAGTACCTCCGACGTGCCGCCCTCGATGGAATTGCCCTTGCTGCGCAGATACCGGTACCCGGCCTGTCGTCCGGTGAAGTCGACCAGTTCGGGCCTGCGCATGGTCCAGTCGTCGTAGCGCAGTGCGGCCTCGCCCAGCAGCTCGAGCTCCAGTGCGGCCAGTGCCTGCGCGACGCGGGCGAACGCGAGTTTCATCCCGGACCCTTCGGGCCCGGGCTGTCCCACCGCCAGCTGCTGGCGCAACCTGCTGCCGGCCAGCCGGAAGGCTTCGGCCTCCACCCACAGCCGCAGCAACCGGTCGTGCAGTTCGGGGGTGCGCAACTCCGGCCGTTCGCGCCACGTCTGCGTCACCTTGCCGACCATGCCGCCCTCGCGGGGCTGGGCGTTGCCGCCGATGGCGACGCGTTCGTTCATGAGCGTGGTGCGGGCGACCTGCCAGCCTGCGCCGACCTCGCCGAGCCGGTGAGCGTCCGGAATCCGTACGTCGGTGAGGAAGACCTCGTTGAACTCGGCCTCACCGGTGATCTGCCGCAACGGGCGCACCTCGACGCCGGGCTGGGTCATGTCGAGGACGAAGTAGGTCATGCCCTGGTGCTTGGGCACGTCCGGGTCGGTGCGGGTCACCAGGATCGCCCACTGTGCCGTGTGGGCGCTCGAGGTCCAGACCTTCTGCCCGTTGACGACCCATTCTCCGCCGGCGTCCCGGACCGCGCGCGTGGCCAACGCGGCCAGGTCGGAGCCCGCGCCGGGTTCGGAGAACAGCTGGCACCACACCTCCTCACCGGTCCACAGGGGACGGAGCAGGCGCTTCTTGAGCTCCTCGCTGCCGAACGCGAGGATCGTCGGCGCCGCCATACCGAGTCCGATACCGATGCGGCGGGGGTTGTTGTCCGGGGCGCCCGCCGCGGCGAACTCGGCGTCGACCACCGACTGCAGTTCGCGTGCGGCGTCGAGTCCGCCGAGCCCGGCCGGGAAGTGCACCCAGGCCAGGCCGGCGTCGAAGCGGGCGCGCAGGAATTCGAGACGGTCGCTGGTCGCGGGGTCGTGGTCGGCGAGGAACTCGGCGACTCGGGTGCGCAGGCCCTCGGCGTCGAGTCCGGTGGCCGGTCCGCTGTCGGTCGTCGTCATCACAGGTACCTCTTCAGTTCTCGGCGGGCGAGCGATCGCTTGTGGACCTCGTCAGGTCCGTCGGCCAGGCGGAGGGTTCGGGCCGAGGCCCACAGGCCCGCGAGGGGGAAGTCCTGACTGACCCCGCCCGCGCCGTGCAGCTGGATCGCTCTGTCCAGAATGGACTCCACAGCGGCCGGGGTGGCGATTTTGATGGACTGGATCTCGGTGTGGGCGCCCTTGTTGCCCGCGGTGTCCATGAGCCACGCGGTCTTCAGCACGAGCAGCCGCAGCGATTCGATGGTGACGCGAGCCTCGGCGATCCACTCCTGCACCACGCCCTGCTTCGCCAGCGGCGTGCCGAAGGTCTCCCTGCCGACCGCGCGGCGGCACATCAGTTCGACGGCCCGCTCGGCCATCCCGAGCAGTCGCATGCAGTGGTGGATCCGCCCAGGGCCGAGCCGGGCCTGGGCGATGGCGAACCCACCGCCCTCCTCGCCGATGAGGTTCTCCGCGGGCACCCGGACGTTGTCGAACACGACCTCGGCGTGCCCGCCCGCGGAACTGTCGTCGTAGCCGAACACCTGCATCCCGCGCTTGACGTGCAGGCCGGGGGTGTCCCGCGGGACGAGGACCATGCTCTGCTGCCGATGCGGCTCGGCGTCCGGATCGGTCTTGCCCATGACGATGAAGATGCGGCAGTTGGGGTTCATCGCTCCGGAGATGAACCACTTCCTGCCGTTGACGACGTAGGTGTCGCCGTCCCGTTCGATGCTGGTGCCGATGTTGCGCGCGTCGGAGGAGGCGACGTCGGGTTCGGTCATCGCGAACGCCGACCGGATCCGCCCCTCCAGCAACGGTTCCAGCCACTGCCGCTTCTGGTCGGGCGAGCCGAACATGTGCAGCACTTCCATGTTCCCGGTGTCCGGTGCCGCGCAGTTCAGCGCCACGGGAGCGAGTTCGGGACTGCGGCCGGTGATCTCGGCCAGCGGTGCGTACTGCAGGTTGGTCAGCCCGCCGCCGTCGGGACCGGGCAGGAAGAAGTTCCACAGTCCGCGTGAGCGGGCCTCGGCCTTGAGCTCGTCCACGATCGGCGGCACCGTCCACGGATCGGTGCGCGCGGCGAGCTGGTCGTGGAACACCGGTTCGGCGGGATACACGTGGGAGTCCATGAACTCCAGGAGCCGCCCGCTGAGCTCCTCGGTGGTGCTGTCGACACCGAAATCCATCAGTTCTCCTTCAGCGCGGAGTTGCCGAGCGCGACCAGCGGTGCGACACCCGCACCGATGCGGTCGAAGCCGTCGCCGACGGTCTGTCCGTGGCGGTAGCGGTAGTAGATGCCTTCGAGGATCACGGCGAGCTTGAAGAGGGCGAACCCGAGATACCAGCCCAGTGCCGACACGTCGCGCCCGGATGCGCGGGCGTAGGTGTCGGCGATCTCGTCGGGCGAGGGATGCCCCGGCGCCCTGCCGACGTCGCTGACCGTGTCGAGCTCGAGAGTGTGCAGCTGGGAGTAGGCCAGCAGCAGGGCGACGTCGGTGAGCGGATCGCCGAGCGTCGACATCTCCCAGTCGAGCACGGCGTTGATCCGGTCGTCCTCGCCGACCAGCACGTTGTCGAGGCGGTAGTCCCCGTGCACGACGGCGGGCGCGGGGGAGGCGGGCACGCGTGCGGCCAACCGTTCGTGGAGCTCGTCGATGCCCGGCACGTCGCGGCTCCGGGAGGCGGCGAGTTGTTTCGACCACCGCCGCAGCTGCCGCTCCAGGAAGCCCTCCGGTCTGCCGAAGTCGCCGAGTCCCACCGCGGCGGGGTCGACGGCGTGCAGCTCGACGAGCGTCTCCACGAGCCGGTCGGCGATCGCCTTCGTCCGCTCCGGCCCCCGCGGACGCAGCTGGTCGGCCGTGCGCAGCGGCGATCCGGGCACGAAGTCCATGACGTAGAACGGCGCGCCCAGCACGTCCTCGTCGGTGCAGAGCGTGCGGGCACGGGGGACCGGCACGGCAGTGCCGTGCAGGCCGCTGATGACGCGGTGCTCACGGCTCATGTCGTGCGCCGTCGGCAGCACGTGCCCGAGGGGCGGCCTGCGCAACACCCACCGGCCGGTGCCGTCGTCCAGCATGTACGTGAGGTTCGACCGGCCGCCCTCCACGAGCCGCGCCGTCAGGGGACCGGTGACGGTCCCCGGCAGTTCCCGGTCGAGGTATGCGCGCAGGCGCGCCAGGTCCACGCCCGGCGGATCCTCGTTGCTCATTCGACCTCCTTGTCCTGAGCACGGGGTGGAACGGCCTCGGTCCGGGCCGTTTCCGGGGGTCACGGCACGAGCATCGTCACCATCTCGGCCACGCACGCCGGTTTGGCCTCGTCCTCGATCTCGATCGTCCAGCGGACCACCGCCTGCGTGCCCTGCTTGGCCGGCGTGACCTCGGCCAGCTCGGCGCTCGCCCGGATGCGCGCACCGACCTTCACCGGCTGCGGGAAGCGGACCTTGTTGAGCCCGTAGTTGATGCCCATGCTCAGCCCGTCGACCCGGTAGATGTCCTTGGCGAGCCGGGGCAGGAGCGAGAGGGTCAGGAAGCCGTGCGCGATGGTGCCGCCGAACGGGCCGTCGGCGGCGCGTTCGGCGTCGACGTGGATCCACTGGTGGTCGAACGTGGCGTCGGCGAACAGGTTCACCTGCTCCTGCGTGACCGTGTGCCACTCGCTCGTGCCGAGGTGCTCTCCCGCCGCCGCGGTGAAGCTGTCGAGATCCGGGAAGACGCGGGCCGGTTCGGTGTCGGTCATGCCTTCGGCCCTCCCGCGACGTAGATGACCTGCCCGGAGACGAACCCGGCTCCCTCGCTGACCAGGAACGAGACGGTGTGTGCGATGTCGTCGGGCCTGCCGACCCTGCGGACGGGGATCTCCTTCGCCGCAGCGGCCTTGAACTCCTCGAAGTCCATGCCGACCCGTTCGGCGGTCGCGGCCGTCATGTCCGTGGCGATGAACCCGGGGGCGATGGCGTTGACGGTCACGCCGAACTTGCCGAGCTCGATGGCGAGCGTCTTGGTGAAGCCCTGCAACCCGGCCTTCGCCGTCGAGTAGTTCGCCTGCCCGCGATTACCCAGTGCCGACGTGCTGGACAGGCTCACGATGCGGCCCCAGCCCTGCTCGGTCATGTGCTTCTGGGCGGCTCGCGACATGAGGAACGCACCCCGCAGGTGTACGCCCATGACCGAGTCCCAGTCCGACTCCGACATCTTGAACAGCAGGTTGTCGCGCGTGATTCCGGCGTTGTTGACCAGCACGGTGGGCGGTCCGAGTTCGTCGGCGACCGTGCCGACGGCGCGCTCGGCCTCGTCGGCGTCGCTGATGTCGGCTGCGATACCCACGGCCTTGCCGCCGGCCGCGGTGATCGCCTCGGCTCCGGCCTTCGCGCCCGCCTCGTCGAGATCGATCAGGCCGACGGCGAATCCGTCGTCGGCGAGCCGTCGCGCGACGGCCGCTCCGATACCGCGGCCCGCGCCCGTCACGATCGCGACGCGGGAGACCGACTTCGGATCTGGACTGTCCACCGTCACTGGTTCCTCCTCATCGAGTAAGCGTGCGCTTAGGAAGTTACCAGTCGGGACGGAGGTGCGGGAGTCCGAAGTCGGAGGCAACCGGCGGCCACGACGGCCAGCGCGGCGACCTCCGTGGCGAGCAGTCCGCGTTCGACGAGTCCGAGCGGAAGCGCCCGCCACCACGGGTCGCCGCCCGCGAGCATGAGCCGCACAGCGCCGACGATGAGACTCAGCCACGCCAGCGACGCGAGACCCAGCACGCGGGTGAGCAACCGCAGCCCCGGCGCATGGGGATGGACCGCACGGGCCGCGGCCAGGACGGCCACCGGCAGGGCGACGAACGCGACCACGCTGGCGTACCGGTGGATCGTGCCCGCCAGACTCGGGCCGATCGACCAGTCGGTCTTCGGGAACACCACGACGGCGAGCAGTCCCAGGGTCCAGCCCGCGCCGCCGAATGCGGCCGGGCTCAGCGGCCGCACCGTCCGGCTGTGCACGAGCACGCCGAACAGCACCCCCGAACCGGTCGCGACGAGCAGCACCGCGAGGTCGAACAGCCACTTCGTGGGGCCGAGGGCGTACTCGCTGATCGTGCGGCGTACCGGATCGACGTCGGCATGGTGCAGCACGTGCAGGGCGGCGACGAGCACGCACCCGGTCAGCACCGCGGCCAGCCCCACCGTCGACGGCACCCGGTACCGCCCGCCCGCGCCGGCGACTGCGGATGTGGGCGCGGCGAGCTGCGCGCCGGGCGGGTGCGGTGCGGGTACGTGGTCGGCCATGGACGCCCCTTCTGCGGTCACCGAGCGCGGACGGGGTCATTCAGGCATATCGGACGTGAGACCGCCGTCAGGCCGGCGTCGGGGCGGGCCAGCGTGCCCGGGTCAGCCGACCACCTGGGCCAGCACCGTCCGGAACGCATGGACATCCACAGTGGACGGCTCAGCCGCGAGCCAGGCGCACGCGTCGGTGAGGAAGCCCTCGGGCGTGAGGACGGCGATGTCGTCGGGGTCGTCGGTCTCGAACGGCCGCGGGTCCGGCTCGTCGACGGTGATCCGGCCGGCCCGGTTGGGATACAGCACGAGTGCGCCGCGTACCTCGATGCCGGGCAGGAGTTCGGCGAACACGTCGAGTGCCTCGGCGAGCCTGCTGCCCCCGCCGCCGAAGCGCCTGCCGTTGCGGTGCAGCACCGGTTCGCCGCCGGCGTCGGGCGCGGTCGAGTAGTGCCCGGGCAGCCAGCGTTTCGACTCGACGAGCAGCAACCGGTGTCCACAGAGGACCGCGTGGTCGATGTCGGCGAACACGGAACCGGGCCAGGCGAGTCCGTGGAAGATCCGCGCACCGGGCAACCGCGTGACGTACCTGGCGAGCAGATCGGCGGTGCGGCGTTCGGCGATCTGGTCGTCCTCGGAACCGGGGCTGCCGTGCACGACGTCGCGCACCGCGTCGGACGCGGCCCGCAGCGCGTCGGTGCGCCTGCGGCAGACGAGCACGACGAGGCCGGCGGCCAGCGCGACGACCGCCGCCGCGGCGGGCACCCCGGCCGCGGCGGGCGCGAGGGTCAGCAGTGCGGCGGCGCCGAGGACCGCGACCACGAGCAGCGTCACCGGTGCCGCGTGGCCGGGTGCCTTCTCCGGGGTCAGCCGGAGCCGACGGTCGGCGTCGGCGACGTGCCACCAGTCGAGGGTCTCGGGATCGACGCGGACCCGTGGAGGCCGGAACGAGGGGTCGTCCCCGAACGCCCGTGCCCTGGCACGTGCCCGGCCCGGCGGCATGGGGTCGTGCGGATCGTCCGGCCGCAGGGGCTCCTGCCCGCGGCCGCCGGGACTGCCGTCTCGGGTGTCCGCCTCGCTGCCGGCACCGCCGTCCGCGTCGTCCTCGCCGTCGTAGACGGCGCGCAGATACGGGTCCGACAGTGTCTCGTAGGCCTCGCGCAACAGGGCGAACCGGGCGGCGTCACCGCCCGCGTCGGGGTGCCACGTGCGGGCCCGGGAACGGAACGCGGACTTGATCTCCGCGAGCGAGGCGTCGTCGCGAACGCCGAGTACTGCGTAGAAGTCGTCGGTGGGTCCGGACGCGTCGTCCGTCGCGGTGCCGGTGCCCTCGTGGGCCACGCGTGTCGCTCCTCTCGCGCCGCGGACTCCTCCGTCCGCTGTGGGTCTCGCCGCTCGGGCGCCACAATCTACCGAGCCGGGGCGGTCTCCGGTCGGACGCGGTGGGTGTGGCGGCATACCCTGAGCGTGTGGACCTGCAGGTGCTCGACGGCGGTTTGGCGACCGAGCTCGAGGCGAGGGGGTGCGACCTGTCGGACGGGTTGTGGTCGGCCCGGCTGCTGGCCGACGCTCCCGGGGAGATCGTGGCGGCGCACGAGACGTTCTTCCGTGCGGGCGCGGACCTGGCGATCACGGCGAGCTATCAGGCGAGTGCGGAGGGATTCGCGGCCAGGGGGATCGGCCGGGCCGAGGCGGAGCGGCTCCTGGCGCGCAGTGTCGAGCTGGCTCGCGAGGCCGCCGACCGGGCGGGCGGGGGCCGGGTCGCGGCGTCGGTCGGGCCCTACGGGGCGGTGCTTGCCGACGGCTCCGAGTACCGCGGGCGGTACGGGCTGTCGATCGGCGAGCTCGTGGAGTTCCATCGCCGCCGGATCGGGACACTGGCCGCGGCAGGTCCGGACCTGATCGCGCTGGAGACGGTGCCCGACGTCGACGAGGCCGTCGCCGAGCTGGAGGCGCTCGACGGGATCGACGTGCCAGCGTGGTTGTCCTACACCGTCGAGGGTGAACGCACGCGGGCAGGGCAGCCGCTGGAGGAGGCCTTCGCCGTGGCGGCCGGGGACGAGCGGGTCGTGGCCGTCGGCGTGAACTGCTGTGCGCCGGAGGACGTGCCGGGTGCGGTGGGCATCGCGCATGCGGTCACGGGAAAACCGGTGATCGCCTATCCGAACAGTGGCCACGGATGGGACGCCGCGGCCCGTCAATGGGCCGGGCGGGCGACGTTCTCCCCCGACGAGGTGATTTCCTGGATCGAGGCCGGGGCGCGTCTGGTCGGGGGATGCTGCCGGGTGCGACCTGCGGAGATCGCGGAAATCACGAGAATTGTTCGCGATTATCGGTCCTCACCCGACCGGGGACACTAGTCGATCTCGAAAGGCGCAGCGTCGGTGTGCGTGTGAGCCTCTTTTTCCGGGTAGTCCGCAACCACCCGGAAAGGATGGTACCGGCGATGAACATTGGTGATTCGTTCCGCAACGTCTTGGACACGGTAATCAACTTCCTCCCGAACTTGGCCGTGTTCCTCGTCATTCTCGTTGTCGGCTGGATCGTGGCGAAGGTGCTGCGGAAGGTCGTCAACATGGTGCTCGACCGGCTGCATTTCGACCGCGCGGTCGAGCGGGGTGGTATCCAGCGGGCGCTGGCGCGCTCCAAATACGATGCCAGCGGCCTGATCGCGGCGATCGTCTACTACGCCGTCCTGCTGATGGCGTTGCAGATGGGCTTCGCGGTCTTCGGGCCCAACCCGGTGAGCAGCCTGCTCTCCGACCTGGTCGCATGGCTGCCGATGGCCGTCGTCGCGATCGTGATCGTCGTCGTGGCATGCGCGATCGCCAACGCGGTCAAGGACATCGCGGCGTCCGCGCTCGGCGGGTTCAGCTGGGGCAACCTGGTCGCCAGGGTGGCCCAGGGCTTCATCATCGCCCTCGGTGTGATCGCCGCGCTGAACCAGATGGGTGTCGCCACCACGGTCACGACCCCCGTGCTCGTGGCGGTGCTCGCGACCGTCGGCGGCATTCTGGTGGTCGGCGTCGGTGGCGGCATGGTGCGGCCGATGCAGCAGCGGTGGGAGCGCTGGCTCGGCAAGGCCGAGGCCGAGATGCCGGGCAACGGCAACGGCGGTGGCCAGGAGGCCTACCAGCGTGGTCGTGAGGACACGATGCGCGCTCGTACCGGCGAGGCCGCCACGGCCGACCCGGAGCCGCAGACGGGGCCGATCCCGACCGCTCCGCGCGGCGCCTCGGGCATGCAGTCCGAGCAGCCGCGTCCGGACGCGGGTGACTACCCCAGGTAACGACTACCTCGGGAAAGCGCGCACCGCGACAAGCCCGAGACGTTCCATCGCCACGGCGGATGCATCCTCACCGCGAGGGTGCATCCGCCGTCGTCGTGTGGCGGGCGCGATGTCGGTGAGGAACCCACGGCCGAGGGGGAGCTGTGGCCGAGGGTTCAGGAGAACAGGGCGGGGTCAAGTTCGGCGCCGACGGCGACCCCGGCCGAGGCCAGCAGGCACACCGCGGCCAGGCGCAGCACGACCCAGTCGCCGCCCGCGTCCTGAGGTTCGGGCGGTGTCCAACCGGCTTCGCGGGCCGCGTCCTGGACGCCCCGCGCGTACTGCGCGAGCTGGACGGCGCCGACGCCCCCTGCGCCGAAGGTGAGGATGTCCCGGATGGCCGCGGCGTGCTGGTCGACCGTGGCGAGTCCGCCCGGGGTCAGCGTGCCGACGGCAGCACCGACCCGGCCGAGCCGGTCGGCGAGCGCGGCGATCTCCCGCCTGGCGGCAGACTCCCGCCACGTGTGCATCAACCAACCCATGGCTCGTCAGTCTATCCACCCGTTCGGGTGGATCTTCAGGGTGTTCGTGACTCCGGGTCGGCGATGGTGTGGGCGAGTTCGGCGCCTGCCGCGCAGGCCACGGTGGGCGCGGAAGTCGATCTCGACCATCCGTGTCCTGCGACGGGGTCTTGACATCTACCCTGGGCCCACCATGAGACCGCACGAGTTCGTCGCAGCCGGAGGAGTCGCCCGTGAGTGAAGACGAGGGCCGGCTGATCGCGGAGCGTTATCGCCTCCAGTCGCGGATCGGCACCGGAGCGATGGGTGTGGTCTGGAGGGCGGTCGACGAACGTCTGGACCGCACCGTCGCGGTGAAACAGCTGCTTCTGCCGCCCGGGCTCAACGAGCGGGAGGCCGAGACGGCGCGCCAGCGGGCGTTCCGCGAGGGCCGGATGGCCGCGCGGCTGCAACATCCGCACGCCATCACCGTCTACAACGTCGCCGAGGATGCCGGGCAGCCGGTGTTGGTGATGGAGTACCTGCCGTCGCGCAGCCTGTCGGATCTGCTCGGCGACGGGCGGCTGCTGTCGCCTCCCGAGGCCGCGCGCATCGGTGCTCAGGCGGCCTCGGCGTTGGCCGCCGCCCACGCGGCGGGGGTCGTGCACCGCGACGTCAAGCCCGGCAACATCCTGATCGCCGACGACGGCACCGCGAAGATCACCGACTTCGGGATCTCGCGGGCAGCCGGGGACGTGACGCTGACCAGCACCGGCCTGTTCGCCGGGACACCCGCGTACCTCTCGCCCGAGGCGGCGCGGGGCATGGACCCCGGGCCGGCCGCCGACGTGTTCTCGCTCGGCGCCACGCTGTACGCCCTCGTCGAGGGCACGCCGCCGTTCGGCACGCTCGACAACGAGATCGCGCTGCTGCACAAGGTGGCCACGGGCGCGGTCGACCCGCCTCGGCAGGCTGGACCGTTGGCGGGCGCGTTGCAGGCGATGCTTCATCAGGACCCGGCGCAGCGTCCGACCATGCCGCAGGTGGCCGACGGGCTCGGGTCCGTCGCGAGCGGCGCGGCGCCGCAGTTCGACCCTCCCACGGTGCCCGCCGTGGCCCCGGTTCCGCCTCCGGCGCGGCCGAGCAGGCCGGACGCCACGGCGATCGCCCCGACAGCGGCGGCAGGGGCGGCAGGGGCGCAGCCGACCGGCACCCGGGTCGGCCTGCCCGCGGTCGGGTCCACCGGCGGCGATGGTGCCGACGGCGACGGCCGGCGCAGGCGGGTGGTGATCGCGGCGTTGGCCGTTGTGGGAGCCGTGCTGGCCGGGATGCTCGTGGCGGAGGTCCTGGTCCGCACCACCTCGTCGTCGGGCGCCGAGGCCGCGCCGCCGTCGACGACCGCGCCGTCGAGTGCCGCGCCGTCCAGCAGTGCGCCGCCCACGTCGACGACCCCGCCGAAGCCGTCGCGTGCCGAGATGCAGGCCGCGGTGGCGCGGTACTACGCGTTGGTGCCGGGGGACACGTCGGCGGCGTGGCAGAGCCTCGGCCCGTCGCTGCAGGCGCAGGGCAGGGATGCCTACGAGGCGTTCTGGGACGGCATCGAGCGGGTGAACATCACGGGTGGTCCGCGCGCGCAGGACGACGAGACCGTGCAGGTCGAGCTGCTGTTCGTGCCGAAGGACGGGGAGCGCACGCGTGAGGTGCACCAGCTCACGATGACGACCTCGCAGGCGGGGGATCCGCTGATCGACGCCGACACGGTGGTGGCCTCGCGCCCCGTCGGGGGGAACCAGGGCGAGAAGAAGGACGAGGACAAGAAGGACGAGAAGAAGGGGGACGAGAAGAAGGACGAGAAGAAGAAGGACAGCGGCGACGACAAGAAGGACAACGACAACGAGGACGACGAGGACGAGGACGACTAGGACGACTCGGACTCCGGGAGCGCGCGGAGCTGCGTCGACCAGCGGTTCGAGCGCGCGGGGGTGCGTGGAGGTCCGAGGTGGCTGCGGTCACGGCTGTGCCCTGCGGTAATTTTGTCACGATCGCCACAGCTGAACGCAGTTAAGGGAAGCCTTGGCCCAGGACGACGACTCCCCGAAGCCCGAATCCGCGGACCTGTCCGCCGACGGGACCGACGACAGCGCCGACACGGCGGCGACAGCCGCGACCTCGGGGACCGGCGCGTCGGCAGCCGCCCCTTCGTCCGACGCCGGGACCCCGGAAACCGGGGACGACCCGGCCGGCGACACCCCCGCCGCGCAGGACCCGGATGCGGAGGCCGGGACTCCGGACACCACTGACCCGGACACCACTGACCCGGGCCCCGCTGACCCGGACACCACTGACCTGGACACGGCTGGCTCGGGTGCCGATACGCCCGACGCCGCCGAGCCGGAGGCCGCTGAACTGAACGCCGCTGCCTCGGGGGACGCTGCCTCGGGGGACGCTGCCATGCCGAGCGGCGAGGCGGAGGACGCGCCTGCAGCCGGCGACCCTTCGGCCGCGGCCGGCGCCGAGGACGACCCACCGGCCGAGGAACCCGCCGCCACGAACGACAGCGACACCCACGACACCGACACCGGCGACACCGAGGTCACCCGTGGTCAGCTGGCCGATGTCACGGCGGCCACTCCGGCCGCGGCTGAGTCGTCGACGGACGGACAGGACGAGACCGACTCCGGTGAAGCGCCGGCATGGCCGTCGGAGAACGATGCCGCGGCCGCCACCGCAGTCCTGAACCCCGTGCCCGCCGAACCGGACACCCCGGCGCCGGCAGGCGAGTCGAGTGCGGAGCAGTCGGCCACGGACGAGCCCGCCTCCGATGCCGCACCGACCGGCGAATCGCTCACGGCAGCCTCGACCACGACCACGACCACGGCCACGACCACGGCATCGGCATCGGCATCGGCAGCTGCGGCGTCCGGGGACAGCGCAGCCGCCGACGCCGACGGCACGGTCACGGACCTGACTGTCCCCGACGCGGCGGCCTCCACGGCCTCCACCGCCTCCACGGCGTCCACGGCGTCCACGGCGGCCGGCGGCGCCTCCTCCCGCGGCGCGTCGCTCGCCGCGCTGGCCACGCGCTGGCGCAAGGGCGGGCTCATCGCGGCGGCCGTGGTCGCCGTCCTCGCCGTGCTCTACGGGCTCGACCTGCTGATCAGCCAAGGCGACGTGGCGCGCGGGCGGACCGTCGCCGGGATCGACGTCGCCGGGCAGAGCAGGGACGAGGCCGAACAGACGCTGCGTTCCAAGCTCGACGAGACCGGCAAGGTGGACCTGACCGGGGGCGGGGAACACACGCTCGACCCGGCCGCGGCCGGCCTGGCCGTCGACTGGGACGCGACCCTCGACGCGGCGACCGACCAGCCGCTCAACCCGTTCACCCGGTTTACGTCGCTGTTCTCCGGCGACGACGTCGACCTGGTCTCGACCGCCGACGACGCCCAGCTCGACGCCGAACTGGAACGCATCCGCGAGGACATCGACCGCAAGGAACACGAAGGCACCATCCGCTTCGAGGGCACCACACCCGTCGCCGTCGACCCCGAGGAAGGCAGGAAGCTCGACGTCCGCGCGGCGCGTCAGGCCGTGCTCGGCCGGTGGGCGGCTCCCGACCCGGTCGCACTGCCGGTCCACACCCTCGAGGTGCGGTCCACCCCCGAGACCGTGCGCACCGCCCTGCGCGAGCAGGCCGAACCCGCGGTGTCGGCACCGGTGACGATCCACGGCGAGGGAGCCGACGCCACGGTGCAACCGCAGGGCATCGCGAAGATCCTGACGTTCGACGTCGGCGACGACGGCAGCCTCAGCGCGGGAGTGGACGCGGAGGCGCTCCGCGAGGTCGCCGGACCACAACTGGCCTCGACCGAGAACCCAGGACGTGACGCACGGTTCACCTTCGCGGGCGGCACACCGCACATCGAACCGTCCACCGACGGGTACGGCGTCGACTGGGAGACGGTCGCGCGTGACCTACCCGACGTGCTCACCGGCGACGGCCAGCGCGTGGTCACCGCACCCTACGGCGAGCAGCCGGCGGAGCTGACCACCGAGGAGGCCAGGAAACTCGGGATCAAGGAGGTCGTCGGCGAGTTCACCACCGGCGGGTTCGCCTACGACTCCGGCCTGAACATCAAACAGGTCGCCCAGGACGTCAACGGCGCGGTCGTCGAACCCGGCGAGACGTTCAGCCTCAACGGCTACACCGGCCCGCGCGGCATCGAACAGGGCTACGTCGCGGCCGGGGTCATCTCCGGCGGCGTCCCCGACACGGCCGTCGGCGGCGGGATCTCCCAGTTCGCGACCACGTTGTACAACGCGGCCTACTTCGCCGGGCTCAAGGACGTCGAGCACAAGGAACACAGCTACTACATCAGCCGCTATCCCATGGGCAGGGAGGCGACGGTGTTCCAGAACCCCGACGGCTCCAGCGTCATCGACCTGAAGTTCAAGAACGACTCGCCCACCGGCATCGTCATCCAGACCATCTGGACCCCCACGGACATCACCGTGAAGTTGTGGGGAACCAAGCGCTACGAGGTCGAGTCCGTCAACGGCGGCCAGTACAACTTCACCGCTCCGCCCACGGAGATCGCCCCCGCAGACTCGTGCGTGCCGAGCAGCGGCTCCAGCGGGTTCAGCACGAGCGACACGCGGATCCTCAAGGACATCGACACCGGCAAGGTCGTGCGCAAGGAGAAGCGCGACGTCGTCTACAACGGCGAGACCGCCGTCGTGTGCGCCGAACCGGAGCCCGAACCCGAACCGCCCGGCGACGGAGGCAACGGCGGTGACGGCGGCAACGGTGACAACGACGCCGGCGGGGACGCCGGCGGCGACAACGGCGGCGGAGACAACGGCGGCGACAACGGTGGGGACGGCGGCGGCCCCGGCGGCGGTGGTGAAGGCGGCCGCCCAGGGGGCGGTGGCGGACCCGGTGGCGGCGCCGGCCAGGGTGCCGGGGCACGCGGCGTTCCCGGCCTGCCCCGGCCCTGACCCGCGTTCCGCAGGGCGGTCGAACCCGCTCAGCGCACGACGACCGTGTGCTCCCCGCGGGGAACCAGCTCGCCGACGACGGGAGCGCCCGGAACCTCGCCCGCGACGAGCAGACCGCCGGAGGTCTGCGCATCCGCCAGCAGCATGGCCGTGTCGTCGTCCACGGTGGACAGATCGGTGTGCGGCCGCACCCAATCGAGGTTGCGCCTGCTGCCACCGGGGACGAAACCCTCGGCAAGAGCCGTCCTCGCACCATCCACATAGGGCACCGCAGCCGAGTCGATCACGGCCGTGACGCCGCTGGCGCGCGCCAGTTTGTACACGTGCCCGAGCAGTCCGAAGCCCGTGACGTCCGTGGCGCACCGGACCCCGGCGGCGACCGCGGCCCGGGAAGCGGCGTCGTTCAGCGTGGTCATCACCGCGATCGCCTCCTCGGATCGTTCGCCGGTCGCCTTGTGCCGTGCGTTGAGCACGCCGAGACCGAGGGGTTTGGTCAACGACAGGGGAAGCCCGGCGATTCCGGTGTCGTTGCGCAGCAGCGCCGCGGCGTCGGCGAGGCCGGTGACGGCGAGCCCGTACTTCGGTTCCGGGTCGTCGACACTGTGCCCGCCCGCCAGATGGCAGCCTGCGTTCCGGCACACGTCGGCGCCGCCGCGGAGCACCTCGCCGGCCAGTTCCGGCGGCAGTACGTCGCGTGGCCAGCACAGCAGGTTGAGGGCGAGCACGGGCGAGGCACCCATGGCGTAGACGTCGGAGAGCGCGTTGGTGGCGGCGATCCGGCCCCAGTCGTAGGCGTCGTCGACGACGGGGGTGAAGAAGTCCGTCGTCGACACGAGGGCCCGGTCCCCGTCGATACGGACCGCCGCGGCGTCGTCGCCGGTCTCCAATCCGACCAGGAGCTCGCCGGCCGCCGACGGAGTGGCGCCGGCGGTCAGGCCCCGCACCATCTCCTCGAGTTCATCCGGGGGAATCTTGCATGCGCAGCCGCCGCCGTGGGCGTACTGGGTGAGGCGATCAGTCATGATCCCGATCCTGCCTGTGCGGCCGCAGATCGTCCTTGCGAGGATGGCGGCATGTCGGCGATCACGACGGTGTTGCCACAGGGAGGCGCTTCCGGCCTGGTGACCGGCCCGGTCTTCAAAACCGTGGAACGGCAGACCCTGTCGTTGGCGGGTTCGATTCCCGTTCGCCTCCGCGACGAGCGGTCCGCGGGAGGTGCGCTGTGACGGATCCACGACGGCGCATCCCGCGGACCGACAGCGTGCTCGCCGACCCACGGCTGACGAAGGCCGCCGAGGTTCTCGGCCGTGACCTGGTCAAATCCGCGGTCGTCGAGGCGCAACACCGTGCGCGGGCGGGGGAGATCGCCCCGGAGGACGTCGCCGACGCCGCCGACGCGGCGTTGAGCGGACGCCCGTGCGCGGCCTCGTCGCTGCGGCCGGTGCTGAACGCCACCGGCGTGGTCGTGCACACCAACCTCGGACGGGCGCCCCTGTCGCAGGCCGCGGTCGAGGCGGTGCGTGGCGCCGCGGGCCACACCGACGTCGAGTTCGACCTCGCCACCGGCGCCCGCGGCACCCGTGGTCAGGGCGCCCTCACCGCGCTGGCCGACGCGGTACCGCAGGCCGGCGCGGCGCACGTGGTCAACAACAACGCCGCCGCCCTCGTGCTGTGTGCCATGGCCCTCGCCCCGGGCAAGGAGATCGTGCTCAGCCGCGGCGAGCTCGTCGAGATCGGCGACGGGTTCCGCATCCCGGAGCTGCTCGCGTCGACGGGGGCGCGGCTGCGGGAGGTCGGCACGACCAACCGGACCAGCGTGACCGACTACGCCGAGGCCATCGGCCCGGACACGGGTTTCGTGCTGAAGGTTCATCCGTCCAACTTCCTCGTCACGGGGTTCACGTCGGCGGCGTCGGTGGCGGAGCTGGCCGCACTCGACGTGCCCGTCGTGGTCGACATCGGGTCGGGCC
Organism: Prauserella rugosa; assembly: GCF_000719975.1. Lineage (GTDB taxonomy): Bacteria > Actinomycetota > Actinomycetes > Mycobacteriales > Pseudonocardiaceae > Prauserella > Prauserella rugosa. The sequence goes on along the minus strand of NZ_JOIJ01000002.1, from coordinate 189,732 downwards.
TGTTGACGCCGCATCCGCTGTTGCCCGACGAACCGGACGCGACGTCGGCGTTGCGCGACGGGGCGGCGCTCGTGACGGCCAGCGGCGACAAGCTGCTCGGCGGCCCGCAGGCCGGGTTGGTGCTCGGCGAGCCGAGCCTGGTGCAGCGGGTGCGGCGGCATCCGGCGGCGCGGGCGATGCGGGTGGACAAGCTGACCCTGGCCGCGTTGGAAGCGACCCTGCGTGGTCCGCGACCGCCGGTCGTGGCCGCACTCGAGGCCGACGTGACACAACTGGCGGCCCGCGCCGAGCGCATGGCCGGCGCGTTGGCGGATCGTGGGGTCGACGCCCGCGCCGTGTCGTCGGCGGCGGCGGTCGGTGGTGGCGGCGCACCCGGTGTCGAGCTGCCCAGCGCCGCGGTGGCGTTGCCCGAGGAGTACGCGGACGCCCTGCGCTCGGGCAACCCCGCGGTGGTCGGGCGGGTCGAACGTGGTCGCTGCCTGCTGGACCTACGCACGCTCGATGCCGAGAACGACCACACCGTGGTCACGGCCGTGCTCGACGCCGTAGGGACCGTGGTCGCGGGCGCAGGGCGACCTGCCGCGGACACGGCAGGGGCGCGGGCAGGGGAGGACGTGCCGCCATGCACGTCGTAGCGACCGCCGGTCATGTGGACCACGGGAAGTCGACGCTCGTGCGCGCGCTCACGGGGATGGAGCCGGACCGGCTCGACGAGGAGCGCCGACGCGGGCTGACGGTCGACCTCGGGTTCGCCTGGACCGAGGTCGAGGCCGGCACCGTGGCGTTCGTCGACGTTCCCGGCCACGAGCGGTTCGTGCCCAACATGCTCGCCGGTGCCGGCCCGGTCACGGCGGCGATGTTCGTCGTCGCCGCCGACGAGGGGTGGCAGGCGCAGTCGGCCGAGCACCTGGCGGCGCTCGACGCGTTCGGCGTGCGCCGCGGCCTGCTGGTCGTGTCCAAGGCGGACCGGGCCGACCCCGCGCCCGTGGTGGCGGACGTGTCCGAACGGTTGGCGGCGACGACGTTGGGCGAGGTTCCCGCCGTCGCGGTGAGCGCCACGACCGGTGCGGGGCTGGACGAGCTGCGCACCCGGTTGTCGGAGTTGGTGCGCACGCTGCCCCACCCCGACGGCGACGCGGACGTGCGGCTGTGGGCCGACCGGGTGTTCACGGTCCGCGGTGCGGGCACGGTCGTGACCGGCACCCTCGGTGCGGGCCGGATCGCGGTGGGTGACGAGCTGGAGCTGTCGGGCTCGGGCCGCCGGGCGAGCGTCCGCGGGCTGCAGTCGCTCGGGCGCGCGCGGGAGGAGGTCACGGCGGTGGCCCGGGTGGCCGTGAACCTCCGCGGGGTGGACCGCGGCGAGCTGCGCCGCGGTGAGGCACTGCTGACGCCCGCGGCCTGGCGTGGCACGCGGGAGGTGGACGTGCGGGTGCGCGGCGAGAAGGCGGCCGAGTTGCACCGGGAGCTGGTGCTGCACGTCGGAGCTGCGGGCGTGCCGTGCCGGGTGCGGCCGCTGGGTGGGGACACCGCACGGTTGACACTCGCCGCACCGCTGCCCCTGCGGTGCGGGGACATCGGTCTGGTGCGCGATCCGGGACAGCATCGGGTGCCCGCGGGGGTCGAGGTGCTCGACCCCGATCCGCCCGAACTGCGTCGGCGCGGTGCCGCACGGGAGCGGGCCGTCGATCTCGAGGGCGGTGATCCGGCCGCCGTGTACCTGCGCCGCCACGGCGTGGTCGCGCGGTCGGAGCTACGGGCACGGGGCTTCGGGGAACGTGGGCGCGCGGTGGGCCGCTGGGCGGTGGACGAGGCTCTGCTCGCGGAGCTGCCCGCACGCGCCCGCCAGCGGTTCGACGCCTTCGTGACGGATGAGCCGCTGGCGGCCGGCATGCCGGTCGATGCGCTGCGCAGGGAACTGGACGTGCCCACCGAGCTCGTGGCGACAGCGGCCGCCGATGCCGGACTGCACGTGCGCGACGGGCTGGTCCAGCGGCCCGAGGCGACGGCACTTCCGGAGTGGGTCGACCGTGCCGTACGCCGCATCGAGGGATGGCTGGCCGAGGAGCCGTTCGAGGCGCCGGATGCGGAGGAGCTCGCCGACCTGGGGCTCGGTCCGCGCGAGCTGGCCGCCGCCGAGCGGGCGGGCAGGCTCGTGCGGATCACCGACACACTCGTGCTGGCCGACGGCGCGCTGGAGCGGGCTGCTGAGGTTCTCGCCGGGCTCGATGCGCCGTTCACGGTCAGCGCCGCACGCAAGGCCCTCGGCACGAGCAGGAGGGTCGCGGTGCCACTGCTGGAGCGGCTCGACGCCGACGGTGTCACCCGCCGCCGTGCGGACGGCACCCGCGAGCTGCGCTGACCCCGGGACACCGCGGCGCCCTCGGCCGGTCCCCGCGGGCGCGGAGCCGAACCCGCGCGGTACCGCACGCCGCACCGGGGCGGGGTGCTCACCGGACACCGCGCGGCCGGAACTGGATGCTGATCCTCGGCCCGACCGGTTTGGACGTCTTCGGCACGGCGTGTTCCCACGTGCGCTGGCACGAGCCGCCCATGACGATCAGATCGCCGTGGCCGAGGCCGTACCGCACCGTCGCTCCCGCCCCGCCGCCGCGCGGGCGCAGCAGCAGCGGCCGGGCCGCACCGACGGACAGGATCGCCACCATCGTGTCCTCCGCGCTGCCGCGGCCGATCGTGTCGCCGTGCCAGGCGACGCTGTCGCCCCCGTCGCGGTAGTAGCACAGTCCGGCGGTGCGGAACCGTTCCCCGAGTTCGGCGCCGTAGTGGGCGGAGAGCCGGTCGCGGGCCGCGGCCAGTACGTCGTGGGGGAGTGGCCGGTCCTTGTCGTAGAAGCACAGCAGCCGGGGCACATCCACCGTCCGGTCGTACATCCGCCTGCGCTCGGCCCGCCAGGGCACCTGGGTCGCGAGCGTGTCGAACAGCAGATCGGCGCCGGTCAGCCAACCGGGCAGCACGTCGACCCATGCGCCGTCCCCGAGGTGCGTGCGGTGCAGCCCGTCGAGGGGACGCAGTGCAGGCTCCGCCCCAGTGTCGTGCCCGGCCGTGCGCTCCGTGGTGGGTTCCGGCGCGGAGGCGGGTGCGCTGTCGAAGAGCGATCCCTGCAGTGCCACGTTCATGTGTTCGAGAGTAACGCGCATCGAACACATGTTCCAGTCCCGGTGTTCGCCGGTTCAGGGGGACCCGGACCGGCGCGCTGGCGCCTACAATCGGGGCATGCATCGACCGCGACCCGTGACCGAGGTTCCCGACGTCGTCGGCCTCGGGGCGGAGGACGCCTGTGACATCGTCCGCAGGGCCGGGCTGGTGCCCGTGGGCCCGGACGGCGCGGATGCCCCGCAGAGCGGCGTCGTGTCGTCGCAGCGGCCGATCGGTGCGGCCGGCGCCGAGGAGGGTGCGACGGTCGTGTTGTGGACCCACCCGGGCCGGGACGCGGCCGAAGCGCTCGTGGGCCCCAGCCCCACGGAGAGCGCCGATCTCGACCCGGCCTGACGTCTCAGGGCGAGTGGACGCGGGCGTGCGATGAGACGCAGCGCGGGGATTCTGCTGTATCGGCACGGCTCGGACGCCACGGCCGATTCGACGGCCGAGCCGGAGGTGCTGATCGGGCACATGGGTGGTCCGTTCTGGGCGCGCAAGGACGAGGCCGCCTGGTCGATCCCGAAAGGTGAGTACTCGAGCGACGAGGAGCCCGAGGTCGCCGCCCGCAGGGAGTTCCGCGAGGAGCTCGGCGTCGACCCGCCGGACGGCCCGTTGCTGCCGCTGGGTGAGGTTCGGCAGTCCGGCAAGGTCGTCGTGGTGTGGGCGCTGGAGGGTGATCTCGATCCGGGGGAGATCTCGCCCGGCACCTTCACGCTCGAGTGGCCGCCCAGATCCGGGACGGTGCGGGAGTTTCCGGAGTTGGATCGGGTCGCCTGGATGACGATGTCGGAGGCGAGGCCCCGGTTGGTCGCGGCGCAGCGCGGTTTTCTGGACCGGTTGAGCGCCGCCGTCGGCTGAACCGTCGCCGTCGAACGTGGTGCCGTCGCCTCGTTCGTCACGCATCGTTTCCGTCCGGTTCGGACGGTCGCGAGCGGTGTCGTGGGAGTTCTTTTCAACGTGGTTTCGGTGCCGGCACGCCGGGTATCTCGAGGGCATGACGATGGCGCCGGAAGCGAGTGAGACCGCCGGTGACGTACCGGGTCCGGTCCGAGTGGTGGGTGATGTCGCGGCGCGGTGGCTGTACGGACGGGACTGGCGGGTTCGCGTGCTGTCGTCGTACTCGGTGCCGACCGCGTCGTCCGGGCATGCGGGGTTGCCGGGTTCGCCGTCGCATGAGCTGCACAGCCTCGCCGACGCCGTGAGTTTCGTGTGCGCGGGCTGTCTCGAGTGGTGCGAGGCGACACTGGTGGCGGTGCGTTACCGGTGTCTGGTGTGTCCCGGCTGTTTCTCCGTGCAGGCGCAGGCGGGTGCCGCGCAGGTGCGGGAATCGGGGGAGGGGTCGTTGACCTCACCCGTGCGGGCGGGATCGCGCAGGCGCGCGCCCTGGACGCTGCACGCCGTGCGGCCGTGTCGCGGCGAGCGCGCGCGGTTCGGGTGGTCGCCGTCCGGGGAGCCGGGGGTCTGACGGCGCCGCACTCGGGAAGCTCGGCGGGCGCCCGGCGTGGGATCACGTCGAACTCGGCGGCGCAATGTGTATAACGTCCTATACCGCTCGTCGTTGTGCGGCGTCTCCACGTCACCTCACCTCCACACGTCCGTCACCACGGCAGGCTTTCGACGGCGAGGGGTGAAAAATCGCTGGGCAGCGCAGTTCGCGCATGCCAGGCTCGTCGCATGTCCGCACCGACGCTCGTGTTCGTTCCCGGTTCGAACGCCAACTCGTTCTCCTTCGGCCCGTTGCAGCGGGAACTGGCACTGCGGGGTGTGCGGTCGTTGGCCGTGGACCTACCAGGGCACGGGTTCGGCGCGACCTGGTCCCGCAACTACCAGGCGCCGCAGGACATCGCGCAGTGGGCGGTCGAGCCGTCGGCGGCTGCGGGGCGGACGGTGCAGGATGCGGTCGACCACCTCGTCGACGTCGTCGGCCGTGCCCGCAGGAACGGGCCGGTGGTCGTCGCCGGGCACAGCCGCGGCGGTCTGCCACTGACCGGCCTGCTCAGCGCGGCGCCCGAACTCGTGGACCGCGCCGTATACGTGTCGGCGTGGTGTCCGGTCGCGGCCACCGTCGCGGAGTACGTGGCGGGTCCGGAGTACGCCGACAGCGCGCTCGCGACATTGCCGGACATGCTGGTCGCCGACCCCGACGAACTGGGTGCGCTCCGCATGAACTGGCGGACGGCGGACCGGGAGACCCTGGCGGCGCTGAAGGAGTCGATGCTCGCCGACGGCCGCGACGAGGAGTTCCTCGCGTTCCTGGCACTGCTGGACACCGACGAGATCCGCGACCCGGGTGAGCGCGCCGACGTCGCACGCTGGGGGAGCGTGGCCCGCAGCTATGTCCGTCTCGCACGGGACACGTCGCTACCGCCGGCGATGCAGGACCGCCTCATCGCCGACGCCGACGCGCTGACCCCGGGGAATCGGTTCGACGTCCACACGCTGGACAGCAGTCACGTCGGGTTCCTCGTGCGGGAACCGGCGATCGTGGCGGCCGCCGAACTGTTCGCGACCCTCGTGGCCGACGCGGACCGCATGGGTGTCTGAAGTGGACGGTGGTGGGACGGTGACGGGATCAGTGCGGGAGCGGGTAATCGATGACGTCCCCGGGGTGGATGGTGCCGCCGTCCAGCACCTCGGCATAGACGCCCATCTCGTTGTGGCCGAACTCCTCGTGCAGCCGCCGCGGCAGGTCGACGTCGCGTTCGGCGGTGTCCGGGTTGACCTGGGTGGCGGCGCACCGTTTCGTGGCGAGCACGCCGCGCAACCGCAGATCGCCGACGGTGATCTCCTCGTCCACGAGCGCACGTTCGCTGAACGGCGGGAGTCCGTCGAAGTAGATGTTGGCGCGGAAACGCCGGGGATCCAGCGGCATGTCGAGGCGCTCGGCCAGTGCGCGCACCGAGGCGAGGTTGACCAGCGAGACCGCATTCATCATCGCGTCCGAGACGACCGAGACATCGGTGAACCGCCTGCCGTCGACGTGGGCGAGAACGGGCGGAGTGGACAAACCGAGCGCCTCCGCGAAGAATGTGGACACGGCCTCGGCGCCGTCGTCGGTGGTCAGCTCGGCCTCGAGCACGGTGTGGCCGTCGCGGTCGACACGCAGCACTCCGCTCGTGGGGTCGAAGTGCGTGCGGAATCCGGCGAGAGCGGCGTCGCGGGCGAGCATGAGGAACTGGGTCTTGGGCAACGGCTCGGCGAGGCCGGGGGTGTACTTGCCGCCGGGACGGGCGAGCGCGAACCCGCGGTCGTGTGGCACTCCGCGGCCCGGTTCGAGGGTGACATGGGGGAGTTCCTGCGGGCTGAGCCCTTTCACGGGGTAGACGTACAGTCCGCGGATCTCGCCGGCCATGTGCGCTGCCTTTCTCGGGGCGACGGAAGGGATGCGAAGGGCAATCTAACCGGTGACGGCCGCGCGGTCCGCGGTGACCGTGCGGCCGGCGACGAGGCGCTCCCGACCGGCCCCGGCGACACCGACGTGTGGGACCGGAAGGGCGACAGGGGAGGACCATGGCGACACACGCCATCGAGACATCGGGCCTGGTGAAGGTCTTCGGCAAGACCAGGGCCGTCGACGGGATCGACCTGTCGGTGCCCGAGGCCAGCGTGTACGGGATTCTGGGGCCCAACGGGGCGGGCAAGACGACGTTCGTGCGGATGTTGGCGACGTTGCTCCGGCCGGACGGCGGACACGGGACCGTGTTCGGCAGGGACATCGTCCAGGACGCCGCGGGGGTGCGGTCGCAGGTGAGCCTGACCGGCCAGTACGCGTCGATCGACGAGGACCTGACCGGCGTGGAGAACCTCGTCCTGCTGGGCCGGTTGCTCGGGCACGGAAAGGCGGCGGCGAAACGGCGGGCGGGCGAGCTGCTCGACGCCTTCGGCCTGTCCGACGCCGCGGACCGGCAGGTGAAGAACTACTCCGGCGGGATGCGCAGGCGGATCGACATCGCCGCGAGCATCATCTCCACGCCGCGGCTGATGTTCCTGGACGAACCCACCACGGGACTGGATCCGCGCAGCCGCAACCAGGTGTGGGACATCGTGCGGATCATCGTCGCGCAGGGCACGACCGTGCTGCTGACGACGCAGTACCTGGACGAGGCCGATCATCTCGCCGGCCGGATCGCCGTCATCGACCGGGGCACCGTGATCGCGGAGGGCACGCCGGGTCAGCTCAAGTCGTCGGTCGGAGCCGGGTCGGTGCACGTGCGCCTCCGTGACGCCGACCAGCGTCCGCAGGCCGAACGGGTGCTGGCGGCGGAACTGGGTACCGAGGTGACGTTCGACGCCGATCCGGTGGCGCTCACGGCGCGGATCGCGGGTGGCGAGTCCGGAAGGGGCGCGGCCGAGCACGCGTCGAAGGCGCTGGCGCGGCTGGCGGCCGACGGCATCACGGTGGACGACTTCTCGCTCGGCCAGCCGAGCCTCGACGAGGTGTTCCTGGCCCTGACCGACCGGAAGGAGGTGCGGGCATGACCAGCACGTCGAGTGCGGAGCGCACGCAGGCCGACGACTACACGCCCGCCGCGGAGAACCTCGGCGCGGTACTGGCCACGGGCGAACCGCCCGCGCGCCCGAGTGCGCTGTCGGCGTCGGCGACCTTCGCGTGGCGCGCGATGCTGAAGATCAAACACGTTCCGGAACAGCTGTTCGACGTCACCGTCTTCCCGGTGATCATGACGCTGATGTTCACCTACCTGTTCGGTGGTGCACTGGCCGGGTCGACGGACGAGTACCTGCAGTACCTGCTTCCCGGAATCCTCGTGATGAGTGTCGCGATGATCACTATGTACACCGGTGTCGGGCTCAACACCGACATCGAGAAGGGCGTGTTCGACCGGTTCCGGACGCTGCCCATCTGGCGGCCCGCGGCGCTGGTCGGCGCGGTGATCGGGGACGTGTGCCGGTACCTGATGGCCTCGACCGTGATCATGGTGCTGGGCCTGATCATGGGCTACCGGCCCGAGGGAGGGTTGACGGGAGTGCTGGCCGGCATCGGCATGCTCCTGGTGTTCTCGTTCGCGTTCAGCTGGATCTGGACGATGTTCGGCCTGTTGCTGCGTTCGGAGCGGTCGGTGATGGGCGTGAGCATGCTGGTGCTGTTCCCGATGACGTTCCTGAGCAACGTGTTCGTGGACCCGCGCACCATGCCCGCCTGGCTGCAGGGATTCGTGGACGTCAACCCGATCGCCAACTTGGTGGCCGCGGTGCGCGGCGCGCTGGGCGGCCAGTGGGACGGTTCGGCGACGATGTGGACGTTCGTCTCGGCCGGCATCATCCTCGCGATCTTCGGCCCGCTGACGATGCGCATCTACAACCGCAAGTGAGCCGGCGCCGAATCCCGCACCCGCGCTGACGACACCGACGACGCGGACGACACGACACCCACGACACCGCCGACGCCGACGCATCGAGGGCCGGTGGGACAAGATCGCACTCTTGTCCCACCGGCCCTCGCTCATTAAGGTCGCACCATTGGCGAGGAGCGAGGCGATACAGAGGTGTATTCATGACGTTCCCTGCAGCACGCGACGAGCACGTCCCGCACCGTCCGGCCCGCGACCGCGCCCATCACGGCACGCCACCGATCCGCTGTCCCCGGTGAACCGCCACGGGGCCTGATCCCGCGAACGGCGGGTCCGCCCGGGCACCGCCCCACGACGAACGCTCGTACCCGACCCCAGCCACAGCAGCGGGGTCCGAGGGCACAACGTTGTGCCGAAGGGTGTTTTCGCATGGAGAATCTGGCCGTCCTGAGTCTCATCGCGTTGGCTCCGTTGGCCGTCGTCGGGGTTCTTCTCGTCGGTCTGCGGTGGCCGGCGAAGTACGCCATGCCGGTGGGCTTCGTGACCGTCGTGGCCATCGCCGCGATGGTGTGGGACGTGGAGGCCGCGGTCATCGCCGCGGCCAGTGTCGAAGGTCTGATTCTCGCGATCGGCATCCTGGCGATCGTCTTCGGTGCACTCCTGCTGCTGGGCACGTTGAGCAAGAGCGGCGGGCTGGCCACGATCCGTTCGACGTTTACCGACATCAGCCCGGACCGCCGCGTCCAGGCGATCATCATCGGCTGGCTGTTCGGGTCGTTCATCGAGGGCGCGTCGGGCTTCGGCACCCCGGCCGCGGTCGTGGCACCGTTGCTGTTCGCGCTCGGTTTTCCCGCCATGGCCGCGGTGATGGTGGGACTGGTCATCCAGTCGACGCCGGTGACCTTCGGCGCCGCGGGCACACCGGTGATCACCGGCATCGGCGACGGGCTCAGCGGCAGCGCCGCGGTCGACGAACGACTGCGGTTCCTCGGTATCGAGATGCCGGAGTACGTCGCGCGCATCAGTATCGACGTCGCGTTCATGCACGCCATCATCGGCACGTTGATCCCGCTGTTCCTGGCGTGCATGGTGACCGGGTTCTTCGGGGAGCGCCGCCGTTTCGGCGAGGGGCTCGGGGTGTGGAAGTTCGCGTTGTTCTCGGCGTTCGCGATGACCGTGCCGTACGTCGTGTTCGCCATCGTGCTCGGCCCGGAGTTCCCCGCGTTGCTGGGTGGGCTCACGGGCTTGGCGATCGTGGTGACGGCCGCGCGCCGTGGGCTGTTCATGCCGGCGCAGGCGTGGCAGTTCCCCGACCGTGAGCGGTGGAATCCGCGCTGGATGGGCACCTTGGAGCCGGAGACCGGCGACACCGGCCGCCGGATCCACCCGCTGTTGGCGTGGACGCCGTACGTGTTGCTGGCCCTGCTGCTCGTGGTGACGCGGACGGTGACCCCGGTGCAGGAGTTCCTGACCGGAGCGTCGCTCGACTTCGAGAACATCTTCGGTACCGAGATCAGCGAGAGCATCGAACCGCTGTATCTGCCCGGATTCCTGCTGATCGTCGTGTGCGTGGCGACCTACGGTCTGCACCGGATGCGAGCCTCGGAGATCGCGGGCTCGTGGCGGATCGCGGGCAAACAGATCTTCGGGGTCGCGGTCGCGTTGCTGTTCGCGGTGCCGTTGGTGCGGGTGTTCATCAACTCCGAGATCAACCTGTCCGGCTACGACAGCATGCCGCTGACGATCGCGGAGGGCGTCGCCACGATCACCGGTGGGAACTGGCCACTGCTGGCACCGGCGATCGGCGCGCTGGGCGCGTTCGTGGCGGGATCGAACACCATCAGCAACATGATGTTCTCGCTGTTCCAATTCTCGACCGCCGAGCAGGTCGGCATCGTGCCCGAGAGCGTGGTCGCCTCGCAGGCCGTCGGTGGTGCGGCGGGCAACATGGTGACGGTCCACAACGTCGTGGCGGCGTCCGCCACGGTGGGGCTGCTGGGCCGTGAGGGCGACATCATCCGCAAGAATTTGCTGCCACTGGGCTACTACGTCGTCTTCGCGGGCGGGCTCGGGTACGTGTTCGCCTACGGCCTCGGATTCAACCCGGGCACGGTGCTGATCGCGCTCCTGGTCGCGGGGCTCGCGGTGACGGTGTGGATGCTGCGCCGCCAGCGCGCGGCGACCGTGGTGGAGGAGCGGGACTGACGGCCTGACGTCGCGACCCGGATACGCCCCGGGGAGCACGTGCCCGTGCCGCGGCAGCGGTCACACCATCTCGGATCGGTCGCGTCGAGAGGCGCTGCGTCGGGAAAGCCCGTGTGAAGAAGGCTGCGTCGACAAGGCTTGCGTCAGGCTGTGGCTCGGGCCGCTGCGCGTCCGGCCTGGCGGCCGGAGAAGAGGCAGCCGCCGAGGAACGTTCCCTCGAGCGCCCGGTAGCCGTGCACGCCGCCGCCACCGAAACCGGAGACCTCGCCCGCGGCGTACAGCCCCGGGATCGGTTTCGCCTGCTGGTCGAGTACCTGCCCGTCGAGGTTGGTCTGCAGACCGCCGAGGGTCTTGCGGGTCAGCAGGTTCATGCGGATCGCGATCAGCGGACCCGCGTCGGGGTCGAGGATCTTGTGCAGGCGGGTGGTGCGGATCAGGCTATCGCCGACGTAGGCCAGGGAGTTGCGAATGCCCATGACCTGTTCGTCCTTGGTGAAGTTGTTGTCCACCTGGCGGTCCCGAGCGGTGATCTGCCGCTCCAGGTCGTCGGCGTCGATCAGGTTGTCGCCGGTGAGCTGGTTCATCCGGGCCACGAGCTCGCGGACGGTGGAGGCCGTCACGAAGTCCTCGCCGGAATCCTGGAACGCCTTGACCGGCGGCGGTGTGTCGTTGAGCGCCCTGCTGGCGAGGTAGCCGGCGAGGTCCTTGCGGGTGAGCTCGGGATTCTGCTCGGAACCGGAGAGGATGAACTCCTTGTCGATGATCCGCTGGTTGAGCACGAACCACGAGTAGTCGTAACCGGTGTCGGCGATCAGCTGCAGCGTGCCGAGCGTGTCGTAGCTGGGAATGCCGGGGTTGCCGAACCGCTTGCCACGCGCGTCGAACCACAGCGACGACGGGGCCGCGAGCACCCGGATGCCGTGGTCGGGCCAGATCGGGCTGTGGTTGGCGAGCCCCTCGGTGTAGTGCCACATCCGGTCCCGGTTGACCAGCCGCGCACCTGCCTTCTCGCTGATGCCCAGCATCCGACCGTCCACATGGGCCGGAACTCCGGTGATCATGCGCTTCGGGGGCGCGCCCAACCATTCCGGCCAGTTCTGCCGTACCAGGTCCTGGTTGCCGCCGATCCCACCCGACGTCACGATCACCACGGGCGCGTGCAGCTCGAAATCACCGACCCTGGTGCGGGAACTCGGCTTTCCGCGCTCCACATTGCTGGGCTCCAGCACGCCGCCCCGCACCCCGTCGACGACTCCGCCGGTGACCGTGAGCTCGTCCACCTGGTGCCGGAACCGGAACGACACCAGGCCCTCGTCGGCCGCCTCACGGACGATCTTCTCGAACGGTTCCATGACACCGGGACCGGTGCCGAGCGTGAGGTGGAACCGCGGCACCGAGTTCCCGTGTCCGTCGGCATGCTGGCCGCCGCGCTCGGCCCACCCCACGACCGGCACCCAGCGCACTCCCAGGCCGTGCAACCAGGACCGTTTCTCCGTCGCGGCGAACTGCAGGTAGGCCTCGGCCCACTGCGCCGACCAGTAGTCCTCGCCCAACGGATCGTCGACACCCCGGTCGAAACCGGCGGTGCCGAACCAGTCGGCGCGAGCGAGTTCCAACGAGTCGCGGATGCCGGCCATCCGTTGCTCCTTGGAGTCGATGAACATCAGCCCGCCCAGCGACCAGAACGCCTGCCCGCCCAGGCTGGCCTCGGGCTCCTGGTCGACCAGAACGACCTTGCGTCCCTGGTCCACCAGCTCCGAGGTCGCGACCAATCCGGCCAGGCCGCCGCCCACCACGATCGCGTCGGCGTCGTCGGCACCCGCCCGTGGCGCGGCACCCGCGGCGGTCGAGGCGCTCATCGGGATCGCCGCGCCCATCGCGGCCGCTCCGGCGCCGGCCAGTACCGAGCGCCGGCGCACCATGCCGTTCTCGCGATCGTTCATGATGTCCCTTCCGCCCTTCGTCCGCATCGACAGCGCGCGCCTGCGACGCCCGGCACTCTCGGTGCTTCGGCCGCCGCATAGGCGTGTAATAAACACTGTTCACCGGCCTGCGCACAAGAGCTGCGGCGGATCGATATGAAACGGATTCGCGTTCTGCGGCGCGTCTGTCGCGACCAGGGGACGCGGTGCGGGACAAAGAAAAAGGCTCGCGCTCCGAGGAGCACGAGCCTTCCATGTGTGTCCGAGGGGGGACTTGAACCCCCACGCCCTTTACGGGCACTAGCACCTCAAGCTAGCGCGTCTGCCATTCCGCCACTCGGACTTGCTTGGGGAATAGAGTAGCGGACGCGTCGGAGGCCGCACACAGGGGGGTCGGCCCCGTCTGCACCATGTGTCCCACCTGCATCAACGGTCTCAGTGATAGGAAGGTGTGCGTGACCGACACCCTGATCGAGGCGGCCGCCGACGAGGCCGTGACCCTCACCAGCGAGCTCATCCGCATCGACACCACCAACACCGGAGATCCCGACACGCTCGTCGGCGAGCAGGCGGCGGCCGAGTACGTCGCCGAGAAGCTCACCGAGGTCGGCTACGAGATCGAGTACGTCGAGTCAGGGGGTGCGAACCGGCACAACGTCATCGCACGTCTCCCCGGTGCGGATCCGTCGCGGGGCGCGCTGCTCGTGCACGGGCACCTCGACGTCGTGCCGGCCGATCCCGCCGAGTGGTCGGTCCATCCGTTCTCGGGTGCGGTGCAGGACGGTTACGTCTGGGGGCGCGGGGCCGTCGACATGAAGGACATGGTCGGCATGACGCTCGCGCTCGCACGCCACTACAAGCGCAACGGCATCGTGCCCCCGCGCGACATGATCTTCGCGTTCCTCGCCGACGAGGAAGCGGGCGGCAAGTACGGCGCCCAGTGGCTCGTGTCGCACCGTCCGGAGCTGTTCGAGGGCGCCACCGAGGCGATCAGCGAGGTGGGCGGCTTCTCGATCACGCTCAAGGACGACGTGCGCGCCTACCTGGTGGAGACCGCGCAGCGCGGGATCCGCTGGATGAAGCTCCGGGTTCGGGGTACCGCGGGCCACGGGTCGATGATCCACCACGACAACGCCGTGACGAAGCTGTCCGAGGCGGTGGCGAAGCTGGGCAACCATCGGTTCCCCCTCGTCGTGTCGGACTCGGTGCGGGAGTTCCTCGACGGCGTCACCGAGATCACCGGCTGGGACTTTCCCGACGACGACCTCGAAGGCAGCGTCGCGAAGCTCGGCAACATCTCGCGCATGATCGGTGCGACCCTGCGGGACACGGCGAATCCGACGATGCTCGACGCGGGCTACAAGTCGAACGTGATCCCCTCGGTGGCCGAGGCCTCGGTCGACTGCCGCATCCTGCCGGGGCGGGTCGAGGCGTTCGATCGGGAGCTGGACGAGCTGCTCGGCCCGGACGTCGAACGCGAATGGATGGAGCTGCCGCCCGTCGAGACGACGTTCGACGGACCGATCGTCGACGCCATGACCGCGGCCGTCGTCGCCGAGGATCCCGGTGCGCGGACCCTGCCGTACATGCTGTCGGCGGGCACCGACGCCAAGTCGTTCCAGCGCCTCGGCATCCGCAACTTCGGTTTCGCACCGTTGCAGCTGCCTGCCGACCTCGACTTCTCGGCGCTGTTCCACGGGGTCGACGAACGGGTCCCGGTCGACGCGCTGAAGTTCGGCGTCCGCGTGCTCGACCGGTTCTTCCGTACCGCCTGAGTCGCCGGTCCCGCACGCAGCCATGGCACATCGCGTCGACTACGCCAGGGTCTACGACCGCGATCACGACCGCAGCAGCCGGGATCGCGGTGCGGCCGTGCTCGTGGACCGGGTGTGGCCCCGCGGTGTGCGCAAGGCCGACGCCGGATTCGACGAATGGCTGCGCGCCGTCGCGCCGTCGACCGAGTTGCGCACCTGGTACGGCCACGACCCCGAGCGATTCGCCGAGTTCCGCCGCCGCTACCTCGACGAGTTGGACGACGCCGAGCGGGCCGAGGCGCTCGCACACCTGCGCCGGCTGGCGGACGACGGGGCCGTGACGCTGCTGACCGCCACCCGGGACGTCGACCACAGCCACGCGGCGGTGCTGGCCGAGGTGCTGAACTCCGCGGAACCGAGCTGACCCCGGCCGCACCCGGGCAGCAGCACCGGGACGGGCGGCACTGGGACGGGCGGCACTGGGACGGGCGGCACCGGGACGGGCGGCACCGGGAATCGTTGCCGCGGTGTCCTCGGGCCGGTCACTCCTCGTCTAGTCGGGGCGCGTGGCCGTCGGTCAGCCGTTCGGCGAGCTCGGCGACCTTGATGTTCAACTGCTGCGAGGTGGTCCGCAGCACGTCGAACGCCTCGTCGGCCGACAGCCCTCGGCGTTCCACGAGGATTCCCTTGGCCTGTCCGATCACGTCACGGGAGTCGATCGCGCGGCGCAGCTGTTCGCGCTCGAGTGCGGCCCGGGTCACCGCGTCGGTGTGGGCCAGGGCGAGGGAGGCATGAGTGGCCAGCAAGAGGGCGCTCGAGGCCGTGCCCGGCCCGAAGGCGTCGGGCCGCTTGGCGTAGATGTTGAGGGCCCCGGTGATCTGCGGCGGCCGGTGCGCGGGGAACAACGAGGTCGCCAGCAGTGATACCAGGCCGAGCTCGCTCGCCGCCGGTCCGAAGCGTAACCACTGGGAATCGCGCGACAGATCGTTGCTCGCGGCGAGCGCAGGCCCGTCCGGGTCCGCGGCCGACAGGCACGGCCCCTCGTCGAATCGATACTGGAGCCGGTCGATCTCCGTCGCCAGCTCGTCGGTCTCGACGGGCGTGAAGAAGCTGCCCTGGGGATCGCGCAGGGTGATGCTGACGAGCTCGGCACCGGGTATCACCCGCCAGCACGCGTCGACGACCCGTTCCAGGACCTCGGAGACGTTCTTGGAGGCCAGCAGCGAGCGGGTGAGGGAGGTGAAGTGCTCGGCCACCTCGTCGGGGACTTGGCCGTCGTGCTGCGATGCGGACCCCTGCCCGCCGGTCGAAGGTCGGTTCATGAAGCGTGTCCTTCCCGTGGTCCGTCCGGGACGGCCGGTGTCGTTCCCGGTCCGTGCTCGGCGTCGGCCGGCCACGGTATGTCTGACCCGGACGGTAAGCCCCCGCCGAGCGGCGTCTCACCCGCACGTGACGCAGAACCACCTGGAGGTGGTCCGCAATGTCCACTGTGTCACTGAATGGAGTGAAAATTCGGTCGAGCGCGGGACGGTCGGTGTCGGCGCGTGGTCGCTGCGGTGGGTGATCGCCGAGAGCGCGGACCGGGCAACGGTCCGGTGTGGTGAGGCGGCGTGCGGTGGGCGGCACGGGCAGCGAGTGGGTTCACGCACCGTGCACGGACACCTCGGTGATCGGTGCATGCGCCCACGGCGGCACGGTCGACGGACCTCGTACCGCAGGCCGGCCGCTGTTACGGTGAACGGGCGCGGTCAAGAAGGCGCCGCCTCGCGGACGTCGCGGGAGCTCAGGGCTCCGGCACGTCTCACACGGGACTTCGATTTCCGCTGTATCGCACAACGCGGGTGGGCCGCTGTGCGCATTCCCACCCGTGAGTTCGTCGACGGCGATTTCGGGGGAGGCGGAACGGGTATGGGGCAGACGCTGGAAGTGCGCGGCATCCGGTTTCACGAGCGGGTCGAGATCTGCGAAGCGGTAGGCGAACTCGATCTGGGCACGGCGCCGCTGCTCGAGGACCGGTTGCGGCACTACCGCATACGGGATCTGGCGCTCGTGGTGGTGGATCTGTCGCACGTGGACTTCTGTTCGGTCGCCGGTGCGCGAGTCCTCGAGCAGGCCAGTCTGGACGCAAGCGACGACGGCAGACAACTCGCCGTCGTCGGCAGCGCTCCCGTGCGTCGAGTGGCCGCACTGGCCGGCCTCGACACGCGGGTCGCCTGGCGTCCTTCGGTGGCGGACGCGGTGCACGTCGCCGCGGGCGTCGTCGCACTGCGGGAGCGAGCCGCACGGGAGAACTCCCCGCGCCGGGACGTCCGGCGTGCGGCGGCGGCCGGTGCCACGGAGGAACCCGAGTCGCCGGCCGCCTGGGGGGACGCGTTCACCCGCTCGGCACCCGCATGGGGCGGCTCGCCGTGGAACGACGCCGTCGGTGCCGGTCCCGCGTGGGCCGGCGGCCTGGTGCCGGGCCGGCCTCGCGCGGCGGGTGCGGGCTGACGGGCGAGCGCGTGTGCGGTCAGTGGGTCTCGCGGCCGCACATACGGTCGTGGCACCGGTTGAGGTCACGGACGAAGGACCGCACGTGAGCGAACAGGCGCATCATGATCGGTTCCTTTCTTCGGAGAGGAAATGAGGAAACGTCCCGCTGCTGGAACCGATCCACGGTTACCCGACGCCGATGGGGCGCACACTTCTTCTCCGCGTGCCGGATTCGGCGCTCCAGCCGGTGTCCACGCACCGGGCGACACGCTGCTCCGGGTTACCGCATGCTGCGCCGATGAGGGCGGCTCGTCGGTGATACTGCCGGCATGGATCCCGTGATCGTCATCGGCGCGATGGCCGGTGCGCTCGTCGCCGCCGGTGTCATGTTCCTCGTCGCCACCACGCGCAAGGGCTCCGTCGCCTCGATCGCGATGACCAAGCGGCGCATCGTGTTGTGGTCCTCGGCGCCGCCGGAGGCGTTGTACGCGTGGGTCACCCAGTATTGCCCGCAGGGATATCGCCTCGAGGACGCCGACCCGGCGTCCGGGCGCTTCGTCGTGTCGTCGCGTCCCTCGTTCGCCACGTGGGGGTTCTTCTTCCCGGGCGTCGTGTACGCCGACCCGGCGGGAAGCCGGCTGGAACTGGGGATCACCTCGCGGGCCGTGCAGTGGGGTCCGCTGGTGGGCCGCGAGCACCGCAAACTTGCGCAGGAACTGGCCACGCTGACGGGCTCCCGCCTCGCCGAGGCGTGACGCGCCGCCCGCGTTCAGCCGGCGGGGGTCTGCGAGCCGAGGCTGCGGACCTCGGCCAGGCTGTCGGCCAACGTGCGCCTGCCGAGCACGTCGAGGACCGCGTCCTCGGTGTCGGCGCTGAGCCGGGAGAAGAACTCGGCGGTGTTGGCCGTCACCTCGCACGAAGCGGCGCCGTCGGGCCGGCAGGCCCAGAGCGGTTTGTCGCCGACCGAGCATCGGTAGATCTCAGCCAGCGTGATCTGCGAGGCCGGCTTGGCGAGCCGCGCACCTCCTGCCCGCCCCTTCGTCGATTCGACCAGGCCCGCACGCACCAGGGGGACGAGGAGTTTGCGGACCAGGCTCGGATTGGTGCCGAGCACCTCGGCGAGCTGGGCCGAACTCAGGGTCGGCGAGTGCTGCTCCGGCGACTGGTGCGCCGACGGATCCGGCGCGTCCCGTTCGGCGGCGACGGCGAGGTAGAGCATCGCCTTGAGCGCACTCGAGAACCTGATGTCCAGCATGTCGGTCACCACCCTTCCGGAGCCGGCAGGTCGAGCTTACCCACCCGGCGCAGCTCGCCCTGGAATGGTGCGCGACACAGTTACAGTCTGCCGCGAGATATGTACCTTTGACGGGAGCAATTTTCCTCCCGATCGACAGGAGCAGCATGTCCACACGCGCGGCACAGGCCCTGGCCCGTCCGTTCGCCCTCGGCTCGGCCGAACTGCCGAACCGCATCGTGATGGCACCCATGACCAGAGGATTCTCGCCGGATGGCATTCCCGGTGAGGACGTCGCGGCGTACTACAGCCGTCGCGCGGCCGCGGGCACCGGCCTGATCATCACCGAGGGCACCTACGTCGACCACCCGTCGGCAGGGGACATGGACAGCGCCCCGCGGTTCCACGGTGAGGCCTCGTTGGCCGGGTGGAAACGCGTCGTGGACGCCGTGCACGCCGAGGGCGGCGCGATCATGCCGCAGCTGTGGCACATCGGTATCCAGCGGGTGGCCGGCAACGCGCCATATCCGGAGGCGCCGTCGGTGGGCCCCTCCGGTGTCGCTCTCGACGGCACGCCGGACGCGGGCGAGGCGCTGTCGAGCGCCGACGTCGACCGGATCATCGAGGCCTTCGCCGAGGGTGCCGCCGAGGCCGAACGCATCGGGTTCGACGGGATCGAACTGCACGGTGCGCATGGCTACCTCATCGACCAGTTCCTCTGGAGCCGCACCAATCGCCGCACGGACGCCTACGCCGGTGACGAGGCGTCGCGCAGTCGGTTCGCGGCCGACATCGTCCGTGCGGTGCGTGAGCGTGTGGCACCGGACTTTCCCGTCGTGTTCCGGTTCTCGCAGTGGAAGGCCGACAACTACGACGCGAAACTCGCGACGACGCCGGATCAGCTGCAGGCCGTGCTGGGGCCGATCTCGGAGGCCGGCGTGACCGCCTTCCACGCCTCGGGTCGCCGGTACTGGGAGGCGGAGTTCCCCGAACACGATGCAGAGCTGAACATCGCGGGCTGGGCGCGCAAGGTCACCGGAAAGCCCGTCATCACGGTCGGATCCGTCGGTCTCGACGCCGTGTTCGGTGTGGACACGTTCCGCGGTGCGGGCGCGGGAGTCGAGAGTATCGAACGTCTGCTGGAGCGGTTCGAACGCGACGAGTTCGACCTCGTCGCCGTCGGCAGGGCGCTACTGGCCGACCCGGAGTGGGCCCGCAAGGTGCTCGACGGCCGGGAGAGCGAGCTGGTTCCCTTCGGCAAGGAGGCACTCAAGACCCTCCACTGAGGACACCGAGGACACCGAGGACACCGGGGGCATGGGGGACCTGGGGACACCTCCGGATCCCGGGAGTCGGGGGCCCGGGGTCCGCGGATCCCGCAGCGGTGGGGACACAGTGGACGGCCGGCCTGCGGCGGATCGACGCCGCGGGCCGGCCGCGTGCGTTCAGCGTGCGACCTGGGCGCTCTCGGCCGCCGAGGTTTCGTAGAGGTCGCGTTGGAAGCGTTCCCGGATCGAGGCGACCGCCACGAAGGTGATCACCGCCGTGGCGATGATGTAGAGCGCGATCGACCAGGAACTCCCCGTCGCGGCGAGCAGTGCCGTCGTGATGAACGGTGCGAGTCCGCCCGCGAACACCGACGCGAACTGGTAGCCCAACGATGCGCCGGAGTAACGCACGTCCGCGGGGAACATCTCGGCGTAGAGCGTGGCCTGCGGGCCGTACATCGTGGCGTGGATCGTGAACGCCACGATGAGCGCGACGAACACCAGCGGCACGGACCCGGTGTCGACGAGCCAGAACATCGGGAACGCGAACGCCGCCATGAGCACCGTGCCGATGAGGTAGAGCTTTTTCCGCGTGCCCATCCGGTCGGTCAGTGCGCCGAACAGCGGCATGCTCACGACCTGGGTGAGTCCGCTGATCATGACGCACCAGAGGATCGTCGTCCTGGACATGCCGACCTCGGTGGTCGCGTAGCTCAGCATGCCGCTGATCAGGAAGTAGAAGGTGGCGTTGACGACGAAGAAGGCGCCGGCCGCCTGCAGGATCTGCCTCCAGTGTGAACGCACCGCCTCCACGAGCGGAGCCTTGCGCAGCCCGGCCTGGCGCCGGGACTCGGCCGTCTGCTGCTGCAACTCCCGGAACACCGGCGTGTCCTCGATCTTCAGCTGCACGTAGCACCCGATGAGCACCAGGACGACGCCGGACAGGAACGGCAGGCGCCAGCCCCACGCGTTGAACTGCTCCTCGGTGAGCACGGTGGTGAGCAGGACGAAGAACAGGTTCCCCGCTACCGCGCCGAAGATGGCGCCGGTCTGTACGAGGCTGCCGTAGAAACCGCGGCGCGACACGGGTGCGTGCTCGGTGAGCAGGAGCGCGGCTCCGCCCCACTGCGCCCCGACTCCGAGTCCCTGGACCAGACGTGCCACGACCAGCAGGATCGGCGCCCAGATGCCGATCGTGGCGTAGCCGGGCAGCAGGCCGATCGCGCACGTCGCCACCCCCATCAGCAACATGGCCGCCACCAACGGTGGCTTGCGGCCGAACCGGTCACCGACGTGTCCGGCGATGATGCCGCCGAGTGGCCTGGCGACGAAGCCGACCGCGAACGTCGCGAACGAGGCCAGGGTCCCCGCCACCGGACTGGCGGCGGGAAAGAACAGTGGGCCGAAGACCAGGGCCGCGGCCGTGGCGTAGATCAGGAAGTCGAACCATTCGAGGGCGGTGGCGAACACCGCCGCGGCGGCGAGTCGTCCCATCTTCGTGGCGTGAGCGGGCTGGTTCATACGGGTCCACCTCCGGGTCGCGTCGTTGCGGCCGTGGTGCCGGGAACGGGAGACCGTGCACGGCGGGGAACGAGAACGATCGTTCGTGCACGTTAGTCAGCCCACCGTGCCCGGGCAAGGGTGCGACGGAGGCGGGGAGCAGGTGCGGCCGGCGCCCTCGGTGCTGTCAGTGCCGTAAGCGCCGCCAGTCCAGTCAGCGGGGGAGCGGGCCTTCGAGCAGTGCGAGCGCGTACCGGGCGTACTGCTCGGCCAGTTGACCCCTGTTCAACGGCCCGTCCGGCCGGTACCACGAGGCGATGGCGGCCACGGCTCCGAGGATGGCGCGCGCCGCGTCGTCGGCGTAGGGCGTGCGGAAGCTACCGTCCTCGGCGCCCTGGG
Organism: Prauserella rugosa; assembly: GCF_000719975.1. Lineage (GTDB taxonomy): Bacteria > Actinomycetota > Actinomycetes > Mycobacteriales > Pseudonocardiaceae > Prauserella > Prauserella rugosa. Next base: position 168,513 of record NZ_JOIJ01000002.1, on the reverse strand, counting down.
CCACGATCCGCTCGAACGTCGCCTGTGTCGCGTCACGGTGCGAGACGAGCTCGGCGTGGTCGGCCGGATCGAGGTAACGGACCTCGTTCGTCGCCACCAGTGTGGCGACCTGGTGGTCGACGACGAATCCCACGTGGGCGCGTACCGCTTCGCGCAGGCGGGACGGGGCGTCGTCCCCGGCCTCGTCGACGGCGCGCAGTACGCGGGTGCGCAGTTCCTCGTTGGCGTGCCGGAGAACCGCGGCCAGCAGCTTCGACTTCGAGGGGAAGTAGTTGTACAGATTGGACAGACTGGTGCCCGCGCCCTTGGCGACGTCGCGCATGGAGGCGCCGTTGAAGCCGCTGGTGCCGAACGCCTGGAGTGCGGCGTTGAGGATCACGGCCTCGTTGCGGCGACCGGTGTCGCGCACGAGGGATTCCGGAGAACGGGCATTCATGTGTCCACGGTATCCGAGGCCGCGTGCGGCGGTGGGACGTGTTGACAGCGCGTCAGTCGGCCTGGTTGTGTCGAGGACAAGAACAGTTGTTCATGTCGTCGGAGAGGGCGGGCGATGGACGAGGGCGCGCACGCGGGCCACGCCGTGGCGGGCGAGTCGCCGTACTTCGAGGACTTCGTCGTCGGCCGCACGTTCACGGGACCGCCGCGGACGTTCTCGGCGGAGGTGGTGGCGGCCTTCGCCGAGCTCAGCGGTGATCGCGCCGCGCTCCACACGGAGCCGGGCCACACCGCGGACGGACGTCCGCTGGTGCACGGCCCGTTGGGCCTGGCGGCGTTCTTCGGCTGGCATCACGATCGTGGGCTGTCCGGGCACGTCGAAGCGGCGTTCGACACCCGGTGGGACTTCGTGGCGCCGATCCATGTCGGTGACTCGGTCACCTACGAGATGACCGTGACCCGTGCCCGGCGGGCGTCGTCCCTGCGCAACGGGGTGATCGGACGCCACGTCGCGGTGCGCAACCACGACGGTGCGCTCGTCCAGGAGGGCACCACGTCGGCGTTGGTGACGGCCCGGCACGCCGTCGACGACGCCGAGGAGCGCGCCGGAACGGCGTTCCCGTCGCCGGCCTGGGTGCGGGCACTGGCCGGCCGCCTGAGCGCATCGGAGGCGTTCACCGAGGCCACCGGCGGCTGGGACGGCACCGTGGGGCTGCGGTTCGGCGCCGACACGGTGCTGCTGCGCATCTTCCGCGGCCGGATCCTCGACTGCGGGACGCGGATGCCGCACGCGCCGACGTTCGTGCTCGGTGCCGCCGACGTGACGTGGGCGCGCCTGCTCACCGGCCCCGTGAACGACTTCACGAAACGCGCGATGCGGGACGAGTTCTCCGTGTCCGGCAGCGCGTACGAGTACCTGCGGCTCACGGCTGCGCTGACGGCACTGGTCGACGAGGCACGCGCTCTGGCGGGCGCACCGGCCGGGTTCGCCGCGGCGGGAGGACGGCCATGACTGCAGAGATGACTGCAGCGATGAGGGCAGAGATGAGCGCGCGGTACCTGGAGATCGCGGGCACGCGCTCGTTCGTGCTCGAGGAAGGGGCGGGTACGCCGGTGCTGTGCCTGCACACCGCGGGACAGAACGGCGTGCAGTGGCGCGACACCCACCCGGCACTGGCCGCGCTCGGGTATCGCGTCGTGGTGCCGGACCTGCCCGGACACGGACGGTCGGAGCCCGCGCCCGGTGGCCCCGTGCGGGACCTGGCGGACTACGCCGCGTGGTGCGAGGACCTGATCGACGTCCTCGGGCTGGAACGGCCGTTCGTCGTCGGATGTTCGATCGGCGGAGCGATCGCTTTGCACCTGGCCGTCCGCCGGGGTGCGCAGTTGTCCGGAGTGGTCGCGATGGCGGCCTACGGCGGATCCGACGAGCCGCGCCCGAGCGTCCGTGGCCTGGAACGGGAGCTGATCGACGCGGCCGCCCCCAGCCGGTCCGACCGGACCTACCTCGGCACCCTCGCCGTCGTCGGCGACAGGGTGCCTGCCGCGCGCGCGGAGTTGATCGCGCGGATGCACCGCAGGGAGGATCCGGAGATCTCCACCAGCGACCTCATCGGCTGGGCGACCCACGACGTCCGCGACGGACTGCCGTCGATCGCGTGCCCGGTGCGGCTGGTGGTGGGCCGGGACGATCTGTGGGTCGAGCCGGCCGACGTTCGCGCGACGGCCGAGGCCATCCCCGAGGCTCGCCTGACCGTGCTCGAGGGCATCGGTCACTACCCGATGGAGGAAATGGAGGGCTTTGCGGGCGAGCTCCACCGATGGCTCGGCGAACTCGGCGACCGGACCCCGAGGAGGGTGGCGTGAACGGTCCACAAGGGAGGAGCGACGTCTCCCGTCCGAACGAGACGCTGACCGACCTGCTCGCCGGCACGGTGGCGGCGGACGCCGAGGCAACGGCGATCATCGACGGCGGCGAGCGGCCGCGCCGGGTGTCGCGCGGCGAACTGTGGCGCAGGACGGTCGCCCTGCGCGAGGACCTGCGGGCCCGCGGGGTGGGCACGGGCGACTGCGTCGGGGTGTGGCTGCCGAACTGGTCGGAGTCACTGGTCTGGCAGTTCGCCGCGGCCTCGCTCGGCGCGCACGTCATCGGCGTCAACACCCGCTACGGCGTCGACGACGTGGCCCACGTGCTCGACCGTGCCCGCCCCGCGGTCGTCGCGGTCGCCCACGGCTTCCTGGACCTCGACCTGGCGGGCACGCTCGCGTCCGCTGTGGACCGCGCCGACACCGCACCACCGTCGGTGGCCGTGGTGGCGGGCCCGGCCGGCTGTGGGCCGCGGGACGACCGGACGCCGGGCGACGAGGGGTCCGGTGTGGACGCTCCCGACGTTTCGGACGACGGGGTTCTCCCGCGGTACGACGTCGGAGCCGGCGCGTGGGTGCCGAGCGGATGGGACGTCACGGCGCCGCTGGATCCCGAGGTGCTGCGCGGTGTCCCCGACGAGCTCGCCGTCGCGTTCACCACGTCGGGATCGACGGGGAGGCCGAAGCTGGCTGCGCATCGCGGGAGCGCGGTGGCCGCCCACGCTCGCAACGTCGCCGCCGCAGGCGACTGGGACGCGATGTCCGTGAGCCTGATCGTGCTGCCGTTGTCCGGCGTCTTCGGTTACGTGCCCGCGATCACGGCGATCGGCGCCGGTGGTGCGGCACTGCTCGAACCCCGCTTCGATCCCGCGCTGGTGCTGCGGCACATGGCCGAGTTCGGCGTGACCCACCTGGCCTGTGCCGACGACGTCGTGGGACGGCTCATGGCCAGCTGGCGGGACGAGCCGGTGGCGGTACCCGCGTGGCGGCGGATGCTCATGGCCGACTTCTACGGCGACTCGCTCGAGGCGTCCGCGTGGGCCGAGGACGACACGGGCACACCCGCGATGGGCGTCTACGGTTCGAGCGAGGTGTTCTCGCTCGTGGCGTTCTGGCGAGTGCACGACGCGGCACCCGAGCGCTGGCGGGGCGGCGGACGCCCGGTGTCCCCGGCGATCGGTGTGCGCGCCGTCGATCCCGTGACCGGCGAGTCTCCTGCCGAGGGGGAACCGGGAGAGTTGCAGTTCCGCGGTTATCCCGTCGTGGACGCCTACCTCGGGGACCACGACGGGTCGATCCGGTCGCGTTCGTTCACCGCCGACGGCTGGTTCCGCTCCGGGGATCTCGGACTCGTACGCGACGACGGCAGCTTCGACTACCTGTGCCGGATGGGGGATTCGCTACGGCTCAAGGGTTTTCTCGTCGAACCGGCCGAGATCGAGCTGCGTATCGCCGAGCACGCGGGCGTGGTCAGGGCGAAGGTGGTGGGCGTACCGGTGGCAGGGCAGACGCGCACCGTCGCGTTCGTCGAACCCGATCCCGATGCGGGCGAGGCGCTCGATCCGGAGGAGCTGCGGGAGTGGTGCGCGCGGACGCTCGCGCGGTTCAAGGTGCCGCACCTGGTTCAGGTGATCGACGAGATGCCGATGACCGTCGGCACCAACGGATCGAAGATCCGCACGACGGAACTGCGCGAGCGGGCCCGGCGTCTGCTCGCCTGAGAACCGGCGCGGTGCAGACCCGCACCGGTCCGCGTCCGGAGTCCGGTGTGTCAGGACTGCTCCGCCTTCTCCTTCTCGTAGCGTTCGGTCATCGTTTCGACGGCCTTGAGCTGCGCGGCGGCGTAGTCCTCGCGGGTGCTCCGTGCCCGTTGCCGCGCCTCGAGTGTCTGCTGTGCGTGCGAGACCGTTCCGCCCTGGAAGTGCGGCATCACGTGCTGGGCGATGAGTTCGTAGGAACGTTTGGTCGCCTGCGGGTTGGCCCACTCGTGCGCCAGCAGGAGCATGCACCCGAATCCGCCCGACTGGTCCCACAGCTTCTGTACCTGGGCGCGGGCGTCCTCGACCGTGCCGATGGCGCCGATACCCGCCTCGTTGATGAAGTCGATCATCTCGCGGAGCCGGTTGCCCTCGACGGCCATCTGCGGGAACGCGGCGGTGTGCTGGAAGTAGTCGAACCAGGCCTCGATGCCGTACTCCACGTCCCGGTAGGCCTGCTCGCGGGTCTCGGCCACGTGCATGAGGCCGACGAGCCGCCAGTCGCGCCGCGACACGGACTGCCCGTAGTGGGCGGCGCGTTCCTCGACGACGCCCCAGTGGTGGGCGAGTGCGTCGAAGCCGTCCTGGGTCATGGTCGCGCCGATGGACAGCAGGCCGGTGCCGTACCTGCCGGCCAGGCGCGGGCCGGTCGGGGACGCGACCGCGGCGACGGCGATGTCGAAACACGGCTGGGTGTAGGGCCGCAGGTGCAGGCGCGCGTCGACGAGGTTGTGCGTGCGGGTTTGCTCGGTGACGCTCTCGCCGCGCAGGAGGCGCATGATGATGTCGAGGTCGACCTCCATCAGTTCGCGGGTGTCCGTGGGGGTCAGGCCGAGCATCATCGAGTCGCTCGGCAGCGAGCCGGGCCCGCAGCCGAGCATCGTGCGGCCGCGGGTGAGGTGGTCGAGCAACACCATGCGCTCGGCCACCCACAGCGGATTGTGGTAGCTGATCGAGGTCACGCCCGTGCCCAACTTGATGTTCCTGGTCCGCTCGGCGGCCGCGGCCATGAAGATCTCCGGGGAGGCGATGAGCTCGGTGCCAGCCGAGTGGTGTTCGCCGATCCAGGCCTCGTCGTACCCGCAGGCGTCGAGGTGGGCGACGAGGTCGAGATCGCGCTGCAGGGCCAGGGTCGGGTTCTCGCCCGCCGGGTGGAACGGGGCCAGGAACGTGCCGAAACGCAGTCGGTCCATGGGGTTCTCCTCGAGCTCACGGTGCTCACGGTGATCGCTCGAACGTAATCCGGATCACACGGCCCGACTGTCCAGATCTTCGACACCCGCGCCCGACCACACGTCTGCGGTGCGAGCTCGCTCCGCCAATCGGTTTACAAAATGGCTAACCGTGTCCAGTCGGGTTTACATTCGACGTCTCGATGTACAACCTGGTTCTCGGTCGGTTGTGAGGGCACCTCGACGAGGAGGTCGGAGATGAGCGACGACGCACCCGCGGCGGCTTCCCGCCCCATGGCTTCCCGCCCGGCGGCCACGGGCGGGACCGAGGAGTGGACGGACCGGAAGCGGTACCTGTGGTTGATCGGCCTCGTGGTGCCCTCGCTGGTGTTCCTGGCGATCGGCCTGCGTGAGGCCACCGGGTGGGGCGTGTGGTTGTGGATCGGCCCGATCGTGATCCTCGTCGTGGTGCCGCTGTTGGACCTGGTGGCGGGCCTGGACCGCAGCAATCCGCCGGACGACGTTCTCGAACAGCTGGAGAACGACCGCTACTACCGCTGGGTGACGTACGCGTACCTGCCGATCCAGTACGCGGGGTTCGTCGTCGCCCTGTGGCTGATCATGCGCGGCGATCTGTCGACGGTGGACAAGGTCGGCCTGGCGATCACGGTCGGCTGCGTCGGCGGTATCGGCATCAACACCGCCCACGAACTCGGCCACAAGAAGGAGAGCCACGAGCGGTGGCTGTCGAAGATCGCTCTGGCCCAAAGCTTCTACGGGCACTTCTACATCGAGCACAACCGGGGCCACCACGTCCGCGTGGCGACGCCGGAGGACCCCGCGAGCAGTCGCGTGGGGGAGAGCTTCTACCGGTTCTGGCCGCGCACGGTCGTCGGATCGTTGCGTTCGGCGTGGCGCCTGGAGCGCAAGCGGTACGCGCGGCGCGACCGGCATCCGTTCCGCATCGGCAACGACGTGCTGAACGCGTGGTTGATGTCGGCCGTGCTGTGGTCGGTGATGATCGCGTGGCTGGGCATCGGGGTGTTGCCGTATCTGCTCATTCAGGCGGTGGTCGGGTTTTCCCTGCTCGAGATCGTCAACTACATGGAGCACTACGGCATGCTGCGGCAGAAGCGGGGCAGCCCCGAGCGGCGGCGTTACGAACGCGTCGACCCGAGCCACAGCTGGAACTCCAACAACATCGCCACGAACGTGCTGCTGTACCACCTGCAGCGGCACAGCGATCACCACGCGAACCCGGTGCGCCGCTACCAGACGTTGCGGGACTTCCCCGAATCGCCGGTGCTGCCGACCGGCTACGCCGGGATGATCGTGCTCGCCCTGATCCCGCCGCTGTGGCGGCGCGTGATGGACCCACGGGTGCTCGCCCACTTCGACGGCGACATCACGCGGGCCAACATCCAGCCGGGCAAGCGGGAGAAGATCCTCGCGCGCTACGGCCGGCCCGACTCCGGCTCCGGCGCCGACTCCGGTGCCGAAAAGGGTGCGGCCGGCGTCGGCGCGGTGGTCGGGGAGGACACCCGTGGCGATGCCACCGACGGCGGGATGTGCCCCGGTTGCGGCTACGTCTACGACGAGGCGACCGGCGATCCACGGGAGGGATTCCCCGCGGGGACGCCGTGGTCGGCGATCCCGGACTCGTGGTGCTGCCCCGACTGCGGGGTGCGCGAGAAGGTCGACTTCGTGGCCCCCGGGCGGGTGCGGGTGTGAGCAGCGGCGAGGCGGGCTCGGGGGCGGGCGGCGGCCTAGAATGACGATCATGGAGGAGGCGCGTCCGGCCGCGCGCGTGGCCGGCGGTCAGTATCGGGGTCCGATCATCGCGGCGGCGATCGACATCACCGCGCGTGAGGGCTGGTCGGCGGTGACGATGGCGCGGCTGGCCGACGTCGTCGGAGTGAGCAGGCAGACGGTGTACAACGAGGTCGGGTCGAAACCCTCGTTGGCCGAAGCCATGGTCGCCCACGAGCTGGACCGGTTCCTCGCCGTCGTGCGCGGTGCGTTCGACCGGCATCCGGACGACCTGCCCGAGGCGATCCACGACGCGGCCCGCGGCGTGTTGGAGCTGGCGGGCGACAACGTGTTGCTGCGCGCGGTCGCCTCGGCCACCCACGGCTCGGACACCGAACTCCTGCCGCTTCTGACCACGCGGGCGGACACGCTGGTGGCGGAAGCGGCGACGTTCGTGGCCTCCCGCGTGCGCGCGTACCGCAGCGGGCTGGCCGACGAGCAGACCGACGTCCTGATCGACACGCTCGTGCGCACGGTGCTTAGTCACGTCGTGCAGCCCTCGGCCACGCCGGGCCGGACCGCCGACGGGCTGGCATGGCTGACGGCGCGTGTCCTCGACGACCGCAGGCCCGAGGCGCCGTTGCGCTACCGCGGACGGTGACCCGCCTGCACAACCCTCCTGGACATGACCTACCCCTGCCAGCGGTAGCGGTGTTCGGGCCGGCCCGCCGATCCGTACCGCATGCGCAGTTCGGCACGTCCGTCGGCGCACAGGTACTCGAGGTAGCGGCGCGCCGTGACCCGGGCGATCCCGGCGCGTTCGGCGACCTCGACGGCGGACAGATCCGTTCCGGCCGCACGGAGCGTCTCGGCGACCAGGCGGGCGGTCTCAGCGGTCAGGCCCTTGGGCAGCTCACGCCGCTGGGCCGGTCTGCGCACGCCGAAGACGCTGTCGACGTCGTGTTGGGTCACCTGGTCCAGTCCGCTGAGCTTGCTGCGGGCAGTGGCGAACCGCTCGAGCTGTTCGCGCAGCGCGCTGAGTTCGAACGGTTTGATCAGGTAGTACAGCGCTCCGCCGTGCATGGCCGCGCGCACGCTGTCGAGATCCCGCAGCGCGCTGATCACGAGGACGTCGACGGGAGGTGTGTCGTCGGCGCCGGTGAGCGTGCGCAGGCGATGCAGCACGTCGAGGCCCGACATGTCGGGCAGGTACAGGTCGAGCAGGACGAGGTCCGGCCGGTGTGCGGCGACCGCCTCGAGCGCCGATCCACCCGTGTGCGCGATGCCCGCCACGGTGAAGCCGGGCATCGCGGCGACGCAGTCGGCGTGGTTGCGGGCGACGCGTGCGTCGTCGTCGACGATGAGCACCGACAGCACGCGATGGCACCTTTCCTTCTCGGCAGTGTGGCGTTCGGGCGGTTCTGCGTTGCGGATCCGCGTCCGTCTCGGCCCGCCAGGTGGCCGATCACCCCGGCCGAGCGCTAGCGGGCATCCTCTCGCACGGGCAGGAACGCGCTGAACACGGTCTCCTCGGTGACGTCGACCTCGACCCATCCGCCCCACCGGCGGCACGCCTGGCGCACGAGTGCGAGGCCGAGGCCGCGCGGGCCGTTCTTCGTGCTGGTGTCCTTGGTGCTCACGCCCGCGGTGAACACCGAGTCGGCCACGTCCGGGTCGAGGCCGGGGCCGGAATCGGTGACGCGGATCTCCAGCAACCGGTGCTCGTCGTCGTGTCTGCGCACGAGCAGCTCCACCCACCCCCGCGCGCCGACGGCCTCCAGCGCGTTGTCGACGAGATTGCCCACGGCCAGCAGGACGTCGTCGCGCATCCGGGTGGGCAGGTCACCGGGCACGTCGCTGAGCGGGGAGAGTTCGAAGTCCACGCCCTGCTCGGCTGCTTGCGCCGACTTGGCCAGCACGAGTGCGGCCACCGCCGCGTCCCCGATGTGTTCCGACACCCGGCTCGCCGCCTCGGTCGTGGTGGCCGACAGCTCCGACAGGTATTGCCGCGCCTCCGCCACCGCGCCGAGGTCGAGCATGCCGCTCACGGTGTGGATCCGGTTGGCGAACTCGTGGGTCTGCGCTCGTAGCCCGCCGACCATCGTGCGCACGCCGTCCAGTTCCCCACCGAGGCGCACCAGCTCGGTGTGGTCGCGGAGGGTCACGAGGGTGCCGACGCGTCCGTTGCCGATGCGGACCCGCCGGCGATCGCACACCAGCAGTCGTTCGCCCACGGGAACGAACAGTTCGCCCGAGCCGCCGTCGGTCTCGTCGTTGGTCTCTTCGGAGGTCTCGCCGGCGGTGTTGTCGGTGGGAGCTGGTGCGGTGGCCTCGACCAGCGAGCGCAGCCGGGGATGCAGTCCGAGTTCGGCCGGCGTGCGTCCCACACAGTCGTCGGGCAGGCCGAGCATCGTGCGGGCCGAATCGTTCGCCAGCAGTACGGAGCCGTCGGCGTCGACGGCGAGTACGCCCTCCGATATGGCGTAGAGGAGCGCTTCGCGTCCTTCGAGGAGTTCGGTGATCTCCCGCGGTTCGAGCCCGTGGGTCTTCGCGCGGATCCGGCGCGAGATGAGCCAGGCCCCGCCCGCACCGACGACCAGCGCGAGTGCGAGCGCGCCGGCGATCGTGGGCAGTGTGCTCGTCGCGGCGAGCGAGACCCGGGACGACAGCACGCCGACCGACACGTAGCCGACGACGCTGCCTGCCTCGCTGTTCACCGGCACCCGGGCCCGCAACGTCGTGCCGGCTGGACCCCATTCGGTTCCGGTCCATGTGTCGCCGGCCAGCACCGGGCCCGGATCGGTGTGGGGGCGTCCGCCGATCTGGGACGGGTCGGGGTGGGAGTGGCGGATGCCGTCGGCGTCGACGATGACCACGTATCGGATGTCGGCCGCACGGCGGATGTTCTCGGCGAGACCGGCGATGTCCCCGCGATGCTGCGGGTCGGCGAGATAGTCCCGCACGCTCGGCAGTGCCGCGACCGACTGGGCCAGCGTCAGCGCCCGGTACGCGTAGTTGTCGCGCACCTCGCGGTACTGGGTCACCGTCCACAGTGCACCCGCGGCGAGCAGGCTCCCGAGCAGCAGGAGCGTGATGGCCACGAACAGGTAGCCGGTCAACGACAGGCGGGCCGGCCTGCGACGCCGCGGCCTCATGCTCCGGCCCGCCCTGCCTCGGACGCTGCCGATGCCGGGGGTGAGACCAATACGACCATTACCGATCCAATGCACACAACGCTCGTGGGCGCAGCCACGCCCGGTTCATGATGTCGCAAATCGTCGTACATCCGGGTGAAACAACCTGCCCGGGGGACGGCGGGCGAACTCGACCAACGGAGGCAGGAGAAGCGCCCATGCTCAGTATTGTCGGCTTCGGGGTGATCGCAGCCATCGCGACGCTGCTGATCCTCGGCCGCATCGCCCCGATCGTCGGTCTGACGGTCATTCCCACCGTCGGGGCGTTCCTCGCGGGATTCAACGCCGAGGAGCTCGGAGAGTTCTTCGAATCCGGGCTGTCGTCGGTGCTCAATGTCGCCGTGATGCTGGTGTTCGCGATCCTGTTCTTCGGCATCATGAACGACGTCCGCCTGTTCAATCCGCTGATCAATCTCATGGTGCGGGTCAGCCGCGGCAACGTGGTCGGCGTCGCGATGGTCACGGTGATCATCGGAGTGGTGTGTCACCTCGACGGGTCCGGCGCCACGTCCTACCTGATCGCGATCCCGGCGCTGCTGCCGCTGTACAAACGTCTCGGCATGAGTCCGTATCTGCTGATGCTCCTGCTCAGCACCAGCATGGCGATTCTCAACATGCTGCCGTGGGGCGGGCCGGTCGGGCGGGCCGGCGCCGTGACTGGGCACGACCCCATCGAGCTGTGGCACGGCCTGATTCCGTTGCAGGTGGTGGGTATCGTGCTGTTGCTCGGCATGGCCGCACTACTCGGGCTGCGGGAGAACCGGCGGATCGCGCGAGCGGCCGTGGTCCAGGAATCCGAGGTGGTTGCGACCTCGGCACGCGCAACGGGCGGTACCGACGACACCAGTGGTGCGCAGCCGTCCCGACGCGGCGCATCGGCGACCGGCGACACCGGCGGCGTCGGTACTGGCGGCGTCGACACGGTCGTGCGGGGTGCCGCGGACGCCGGCGGCGATCAGGACACGCCGCAGAACGCGGTCGACGGCCGCCCGCACCTTCCGTGGTTCAACGCCGTGCTGGTGTTGTCCGTGCTCGGGGTTCTGGTGGCCGACGTACTGCCCGCCGGACTGGTCTTCATGCTCGGTCTCAGCGCGGCGCTCGTCGTGAACTACCCGAAGGTGTCCGACCAGATGGAACGGATCCGGGCTCACGGAGGCAGCGCGCTCGGCACCGGCGGGATCATCCTCGCCGCCGGCTGTTTTCTTGGCGTCATGGAGGAATCGGGGATGCTGCGATCGCTGGCTTCCGACATGATCGGCCTGCTGCCCGAAGCCGTGGTCCCGTACCTGCACCTGATCGTGGGTGTCCTGGGAATGCCGCTCGAGCTGGTACTCAGCACCGACGCGCACTACTTCGCGCTTCTTCCGCTGGTGCACGACGCGGCGACCCAGCTGGGTGCCGGTTCGCTCACGGTGGTCTACGCGGTGCTCGTCGGGAACATCATCGGTACCTACATCAGCCCGTTCAACGCATCGGTGTGGCTCGGTGTCGGACTCGCCGGCGTGGATCTGGGCAAGCACATTCGCTACTCGTTCCTGCCGATGTGGGCGTTCAGCATCGTCTTGTTGATCATCGCGGTGCCGCTCGGCGTGATCGTGTTGTAGGTCACCCGTGGGCGGGCCGCCGGGAATAGCCGGTGACCCGCCCACGGGCAGCGTGGGCCGTCAGCCGGCCTCGAGGAGATCCTCGATGCGGATCGGGATCCGGCGGACGCGGATGCCGGTCGCGTTGTACACCGCATTGGCGACGGCAGCGGCGACACCGACGATGCCGATCTCCCCGAGGCCCCGGGCGCCGAGGTCGCTGAGCAGGGTGTCGGGATGCTCGACGAACCGGACGTCGACGTCGGGGATGTCGGCGTTGACAGGCAGGAGATAGTCCGCGAGGTCGTGATTGGACACTCTGCCGTCGGCGTCGAACTCGATGCCCTCGTGCAGCGCCGCGGACACGCCCCAGATCATGCCGCCCATGAGCTGGCTGCGCGCGGTCTGCTGGTTGATGATCCGGCCGGCATCGAAGACCCCGAGCAGGCGCGACACCCGGACCTCCCTGGTCAGCCGGTGCACCCGCACCTCGCAGAACTGCGCACCCCACGAGCCGAACGAGTGCTTCGTCGTCTCCTCCCCGGGTGCGGTGCTGCCAGTGGCGGCCAGCGACGTCCGGCCGGTGGCCGTCAGCACCTCGCCGAACGTCATCGGTTCGCGGTCCGGGGCGTCGAGGGCGTGGACGCTGCCGCGGGCGTAGCCCACCTCGTGGCCGTGGAACGGCCCGTCGGCCGAGGCCGCCAGTGCGAGCAACTGCTCGATGGCCGTGCTCGCAGCCACCATCGTCGCCGAACCTGCGCTCGCGGTGGCCGTGGAACCGCCGGACAACCCGCCGGGCGGCAGCCGCGAATCGCCCAGGCGCGGGCTGACGCGCTCCGGTTCAACGTCGAGCGACTCGGCTCCGACGGTCCGCAGTACGCCGAGCAGACCGGTGCCGGGGTCGGCACCCGCCGTCGCGACGGCTGCGGTGTCGTCGGCATGCAGCGTCACGCCCACCGTGGCGGGAAACCGCAGCCCGGGGAACATCGCGGTCGCGGTGCCCATGCCGACCAGCCAGTCGCCGTCGGCCCTGCCGCCAGGGGTGCGGTCGGCCCAGCCGAACCGGGCGGCTCCGATGTCGAAACACTCGTCGAGGTGCTTGCTCGACCACTGCAGATCCTCGCCCGCGGGTGCCATCGAACTGTTGCGGCGGCGCAGCGCCACGGGATCCATGCCGAGGGCGTCGGCCAGCTCGTCGACGGCGCTTTCGAGGGCGAACGATCCCGGAGCCTCACCGGGTGCGCGCATGAAGGTCGCGGGAGGCATGTCGAGCGGCACCGCTTTCTGGCTGATCGCCAGGTTCTCCGTGCTGTACCACTCGCGGGACGTGCCGTGCGAGGTCGGCTCGACGAAGCCGAGGTCACGCGTCGTCGCCGACCACGAGTCGTGCCGCACGGCGACCAGACCGCCGTCCCGGCGTGCGCCGAGGGCGACCCGCTGCATCGTCGCGGGCCGGTTGGCCGTCGCGGTGAACACCTGCTCCCGCGTGAGCGCGGCCTTGACCGGCCTGCCCAGCGCCTGTGCCGCCGCCGACGCGAGCACCGCGGGCATCGACGTGGCCTTACCACCGAAGGCACCGCCCACGACGGGGTTGTCGACGTGCACGGCCTCGGCGGGAAGGCCGAGGGCGCTCGCGAGGTCTGCCGCCACGAGGTGCGAAGCCTGGTTGCCGGTGTACACGGTGAGCAGGCCGTCGGCCCATACCGCCAACGCCGAGTGCGGTTCGAGCGCCGCATGGTTCTGCGGCGCTGTCTCGTAGGTCGCGTCGACGGTCACGTCGCTCGCGGCGAGCGCGTCCTCGATGGACTCGACACCGTCGGACAGGACGGTCAGGGACGGAGGTACCTGCCTGGCCGCGGGTTGCGCGTCGACGGCGGAGTCGATGCCGTCGGAGAACGACGTGGCCGTGGGCCGTTCGTGGTAGGTGACCTCGGCGAGGGCGGCGGCGTCCCGTGCCTGCTCGAACGTCTCCGCGACGACGAACCCGATCGGCTGGCCGTGGTAGCGCACGTCCTTGTCCTGCAGGGGAAGCCACATCGGACCGAGCAACGCCGAGTCCACCGGGTGCAGGGTGAGCGGTTCGAACGGCGTGTACACGCCGAGTACCCCGGGCGCGGCCCGAACGGCGTCGACGTCCATGGCCGCCAGCTCCCCGCCCGCGACCGTGCTGAGCAACAGGTACCCGTACGCCGTGCCGACCTCACCGACACCACCGTCTGCGGTGTTGTCGAGTGCGTACCTCGCGCGGCCGGTGACCTTGAGCGGGGCATCCGGTCTGGCGGTCATGCGGCGGTCCCTTCGGTCAGTTCGAGCAGTGCGCGGACGATGGTTCGCTGCAGCAGCGGCACCTTGAATCCGTTGTGGGCCAACGGCCGGGTTCCGTGGGCGGCGACCTCGGCCGCGGCGGCGAAGGACGCCTCCGTCGCGGGTTCGCCGCGGAGAGCGGCCTCGACACCGGGCAGCCGCCAGGGCATCGTGGCGACCCCGCCTGCGGCGATCCGGACCTCGGTGACGATGCCGTCGCGGACGTCGAGCGTGGCGGCGACCGAGCAGAGGGCGAACTCGTAGGAACTGCGGTCGCGGACCTTCACGTACGTCGAGTTCGCCGCGCCCGCAGGGTCCGGGACGACGATCTCGGTGATCAGCTCTCCGCTGCGGAGGGCGTTCTCGACCTCCGGAGTCGTACCGGGCGTGCGGTAGAAGTCGGCCAACGCGAGGGTGCGCGGTCCGTCGGCGCCGACGAGCCGCAGTTCGGCGTCGAGTGCGACGAGTGCGACGGCGAGGTCGCTGGCGTGGGTCGCCACGCAGTGCTCGGACGTGCCGAGGACGGCGTGCGTGCGGGTGTTGCCGTCGAGCGCGCCGCAGCCGCTGCCGGGACGGCGTTTGTTGCACGGCATGGTGGTATCACGGAAGTATCCGCACCGGGTGCGCTGCATCAGATTGCCGCCGACGCTGGCCATGTTGCGCAGTTGCTGCGACGCGCTGAGCGCCAGCGCTCGGCGCACCGCCACCGGCACGTCGGGATGTTCGGCGACGTCACTCATCCGCTCGAGCGCCCCGATGCGGAGTCCGCCACCGGTGCCGGTGCCGATGCCGCGCAGCGGCAGGGCGTTGATGTCGGCCACCCGCTGCGGGGTGAGTACGTCCAGCTTCATGAGGTCGACGAGGGTCGTGCCGCCCGCGAGGACGGTGTGGCCCGGGTCGACGGCGTCGTCGAGCGTGGTGGGTGCGGTCAGGTCAAACGGTCGCATCGGTCCGCCTTCCCGCCCCGGCCTGGCGCACGGCCGCGACGATGTTGGGGTAGGCCGAACAGCGGCAGAGGTTGCCCGACATGAACTCGCGAACCTCGTCGGGCTCGTCGATGCCCTGTTCGGTGGCGGCGACGGCCGACATGATCTGCCCGGGCGTGCAGAACCCGCATTGCAGTGCGTCCTGGTCGACGAAGGCCTGTTGCACCGGGTGGAGCCGGTCGTCGTCCGACAGTCCCTCGACGGTGGTGACGGGTTGGGTCACCGTGGCGGCGAGGGTGAGACAGGACAGCGCCGTTCTGCCTCCGATGTGGACGGTGCAGGCGCCGCACTGCCCGCGGTCGCAGCCCTTCTTCGGCCCGGTGACGCCGAGGCGTTCCCGCAACGCGTCGAGGAGTGTCACGCCGGGGTCCACATCGAGGTGTTCGGTGGTGCCGTTGATCTCGAGTGTGATGTCCATGGGATCCGTTCCGCGCAGTTCGTGTGCGCTGTCGAGAGCGGAGAGACGGAGAAGCGGATAGGTATCCGTTGGTGACGTGGACGACGCTAGCGGATAGCTATCCGGTTGGCAACGGGTACGCTACGCGGGTCCGGAAGTCGTGGTCGAGCAGTTGCGGGAGGGTCGATGTCCGCCGGATCGGTGAGCCCGAGGCGTGCCGACGCCCGCCGTAATCACGAGGCCATCCTCGCGGCGGCGGCCACGTCGCTGAGCGCGACCGGCGAGGTCTCGTTCAACGCGATCGCCAAGCAGGCCGGGGTCGGTGTCGGCACGGTCTACCGGCACTTCCCGACCCCCGCGTCGCTGATCCTGGCGGTGTACGAGCGCGAGGTCGACCACATCGTCGACGCGGTCGCGGATCTGCTCGCCGAGCAGACTCCCGAGGCGGCCTTCCGGATGTGGATCAGGGACCACCTCGCGCACTACATGATGACCAAACGCGGGCTGGCCGAGGCGCTGCAACGAATCAGTGCCACGTCCGAGGAATCGGACTCGCTGCCGGCGAGTGCCTTCGACCGGATCCGCTGCGGGCTGGCGGACCTGCTGCGCGCCAACGTCGAGGCGGGCAACGTTCGGGAGGACACGGAGGTCGAAACCGTCGTGCGGTGCCTGTTCGGCCTGTTCCACCTCGACCCGCGGGGCGACTGGCAGTCGGACGTCGCGAAGTTGACCGACGTGGTGTGGCGCGGCATTCGGGCCGACTGACCTCGCGCGTCAGGCCAGCTGCTCAGGCTGGTCTCTCAGGACAGTTCTGAGGCTGGGGTCTCAGGCGAGAGCCTCGACGGCGTCCCGCGCCGCGGCGCCGATCGCCAGGTCGACGTCCTGCTGGATTCGGGCGGTGCGTTCGGACGCGGCGAGCGCGGCGACGGCGATGCGGGAGGAGCCGTACTCGACGAGTCCGATCTCGTGGCGCAGGGTCAGGAACGATCCGGTCTTGCCTGCGATGCGGATGTCGTCGGCCTGCAGGTCGGCGCCGATCCGCGGGCTGAGCAGCTGGCGGTACATGGCGTCGCGGACGGCGGCGCACGCGTCCTCGGCCGCGTCGATGTCGCCGGTCCAGATGCGGCACACGAGGTCGGCGAGTGCGGCTGCCGAACCGACGGTGGCCCGGTGGATGTCGAGCGAGTCGATCACGTGGCCGCCGTCCGGCCGTGCGCCCTCCACGGCCAGACGGCGCCCCAGGGTGAAGTCCGGGCCCGCGACCCGCGTCGCCGCCTCGTACATGAGGTGCATGGGGTGGCGCACGTGGACGGCGTCCACTCCCCATTCCCGCAGCCGGGACGTCACCTCGGCGGGTGGTACGAGTTCGAACAGGGCGTCGGCCGCGGCGTTGTCGCTGATCGCGATCATCTGCCCCAGCAGGTCGGCGACCGCGCAGGTCGCGGGATGGCGGAACGTCGACAGGCCGGTGGGGCCCTCGCTGCGCCGTGCCGGGTCGATCGTGATCATGCGGTCGCCCGCCAGCTCGCCGCGGGCGATGCGATCGGCGACCACGAGTGCCAACGGGACCTTGGCGACGGACGCCAGCGGCCACAGCCGGTCGGGGTCGACGCAGATCCGGCGTCCGGTGTCGACGTTGCGGGCCACGAACCCGCCGTGGATGCGGACCCGGCGCCAGCGGCGCCAGATGTCGTCGGCCAGGGCGAGCAGATCGGCCCCGTCGCCTGCGATCGGCGGGGTGGTCATGTGTGGTCCTCCGCTGGGGACGTCGCTCCCGGCTTGCGACCGGCCGCGGGATCGTCGCCTGTGCCCCGATCGGTCGTGCCACGGTCGGTGCCCGAGTTGGTCGTGTCAGGGTCGGTGGTTCCCGGGTCGCCGGCGCCCAGTGCGGTGCCGATGAGCTCCAGGGCGCGGCTGCGCACGGAGCCGGTTGCCAGGGCCTGCGGTAGCGGCTCACGCTCGGCCAGGCGGTAACCGCGCAGCAGCGGCGGATCGGTGACCGGGGTCCAGACCAGCTCGTGCTCGCGGGCCTCGCGCGCGGTGCACAGCACCGTCGCCCGGCCCGCCAGCGCCTCGGACACGGCGACGTGGACGGGACTCGGCCGCACCAGCGCGGGCGAGAGCCCCGCGGCGTCGACCGCCGAGGCGAGCCACTCGTCGCGCGGTGGGGTGAGATCGGGCGGCAGCACCAGCAGCGGACGCGCAGCCTCACCGCGCCGCGGTCGCAGCCCACTGAGTCGCACCGCGTGGTGCCCGCCCGTGGCCGAGCCGGCTCCGAGCGGCACGGTCCACTGCGCCGAGGCGGGGTCGCAGGTCTCGACCGTCCACGAACCGTCCGGGTGCGGTTCCCCGCCGGTGGGTTCGGTGAGTTCGAGCGGCAGCGCGGCGTCGGCGAGGGTGGTCGTCAGCTCGGCGAGCACCGCCGGATCACACTCCGGGGGAACCGCGAGCCGGACCGTCGGCGCGGTCGTGTGCCGGACGGTGCGCACCAGGTGGTCGGCCTGCTCGACGAGATGGCGCGCCCGGGGCAGGAGCGCCGCGCCGTCGGCGGTCAGGGCGATCTGCCGCCGCGACCGGTCGATCAGCTCCACGCCGAGCTCCCGCTCGAGCGCGCGCAGCCTCCTGCTCAACAACGGCTGGTCGACACCGAGAAGCCACGCGGCTTCGGACACGCTCAGTTCGTCGGCGACGGCGACGAAACCGCGTAGGTGCAGCACGAGATCCACGTCGTCCAGTGTCCCGCACCGCCGCCGGACTGTCGTATGTCGCGGCGACATGCACGCATGCGTGTCCGTCCTTGGACGCGCCGATGCGCGCGGTGCCATCGTTCGGACGATCCGACACAGGCACCACAGGGCCCCGCGCGGGTGCGGGGCCACGACAGGGAGGACCCGGCGATGGACGGATGGCGGCGCACCGAGCACGGAGCAGACAGCGAGCAGGCGCCCGGAGGCGACGTGCGCAGACGAGCGCTGCTCGTGGGCGCCGCCGCGGGTGCGGTGACGCTCGGTCTGCCCGCGAGGGCCGGGGCAGCGGGCGGCACCTCAACAGGGGCCGGGACAGCGGGGGACGGGTCGCGGATCGACGAGGAGTTCGCCGAACTCGAGCACACGTACCGCAGGCGTGTCGGTGTGACGGCGGTCAACCTGCGCACCGGTACACGGCTGGAACACCGCCCACAGGAACGGTTTCCCGTGTGCTCGGTGTTCAAGGTCCTGCTCGCCGCGCGGATCGTGCGCGATGCTCCGGCGGCAGCACTCGGGCGCAGGCTCCTCGTGGACCGACGAGGACCTGGTGCTGAACTCCCCGGTCACCGAGAACACCGTCCGAAATGGCCTGACCGTCGCCCAGCTGGCCGAAGCGACCGTGACGGTCAGCGACAACACGGCGGCCAACGTGCTCATGCGCGAGTTCGGCGGCCCGGCTGCCGTCACCGCGTTCGCACGCTCGTTGGGAGACCGGGTGACGCGAATCGACCGATGGGAACCCGAGCTGAGCACCGGAACTCCGGGGGACGAGCGCGACACGACGTCCCCGCGGTCGATCGCCGGGACGTACGCGTCCCTCGTGGTCGGACGCGCACTGTCGAGGCCGGACCGCGAGCGGTTGACGACGTGGATGCTGGCGAACCAGACGGCGGGCCCCGTGTTCGGCGCGGGCGTGCCCGCGGGGTGGGCACTGGCCGACAAGACCGGAGCGGGCTGGTACGGCGCGCGCAACGACGTCGGCATCACGTGGACCCCGGACGGTGCCCCGCTCGTCATCGCGGCGTTCACCCACGGCCGCGCCTACGAGGACGACAGCCTCGACGAGCCCCTCGCCGCCATCGCCGAGTCCGCCTGCCGCAGGTTGACCGGCACCGCGAACTGACCCGTCCGCCCGTGGTCCCACGCCACGGCAGCTGAGGAGCCGGGTCCACAAAGGTCCGTTCGCCCGAATGCACACATCGCCGCGGGTGCACGAACGAACGGGCATGCACGGATGCACCGATGCACATGGGAATCGGTGTTGATCGATGCAACGTCCGTCACTCCCGGGCGGTCGATCTTGACGGGATCGTGCGGAGCTGGGATGTTGAATCGCAGTTCATGCGATGGTGACGAGGAAGCCGGTGCGAATCCGGCACGGTCCCGCCACTGTGAGTGAGGAGTCGTCCCCACCCGCGCCACTGCCGGACATCCGGCGGGAAGGCAGGGGACGATGCGGATCCACGAGTCAGGAGACTCCCACCGTCGCGCCGAATCGTACGGGGTCGCGGAGCCCCGGAGGAGGTCAACGGTGCAGGTCGCACAGCAGTCGTTCCCGTCGTTTCCGGTATCACCCGAAACACGTTCCACTCTGCTCCACATCGCCTAGTCCGGTCGCGTTCTCGCGTCCTGTCCGTACGATGTGGAGAGTCGTGTGACCGAGAACTTCCCCGCGCCGGGGAAGTCGGACGACGGTGCGCTGGAGCGTGTCGTCGGCCGGCTGGACCCCGGCGCGTTCACCGCGTTGAGCAATGCCACGGTCTCCGTGGCTTTTCTGACCGTGCAGGCGGCCCGTCATGCGGGGCGGCGGGTCGGCTACACCAACACCGTGCTGAGTGTGCGCGTGGGACCCGCCGTCGGGTCGTGCGCCGTCGAGCGTGACGAGCTGGACGACACGGTCGTGCGCGGCCTCGTCGGCACGGACGTCGCCGCGCTCCTGGACCATCCGATCCGGGCGGTACGGATCGCGGCCCTGGATGCCTGGCTCGCGGCCCGGCGGCCGCACGGCGCGCAGGCCGGCGCCCGGACCGTGCGGATCGCCGCGGGCACGTCGCTCGAGAAGTCGATGGCGCGGGCGCGCGCGGTCGCCGGTCTCGTGCGGGTGCGGCCCGCCGGCCGGGTGGCCGTGATCGGCGTCGTCAACTCGCTCCTGTCGGCCCTGCGGGAACGGCGGATCGACTACCTCCCGTGCGATCTCCTGGGCGGCCGCACCGAATGGGGCGAACCGGTCGTCACCGACCATCGCGAGGCGGTCGGTGCGGCCGACGCCGTGCTCGCTTCGGGCATGACGCTCGGCAACGGCACGTTCGACGACATCTCCCGCCGATGCCGCGAGGGTGGACTGCCGTTGGCGGTGTTCGCCCAGACCGGCAGCGCCGTGCTGCGGGAACTGCTCGGCGACGACGTGGCGGCGCTGTCGGCCGAGCCGTACCCGTTCTTCTGGCTCACCGGCGACGCGAGCGACATCCATCTGTATGGCGTGGACGGCGGTGATCCCGCGTGATTCCGTTCCAGCACACCGGACCCGGTGAGGCACGGACGACACCGGTCGACACGCCGGGCGGTCGCAGGTGTGTGTCGTTGTTGGACCTGGTGGGCAACACGCCCGTGCTGCGGGTGGGCACACCGCTGCCGCACCCGCACCCCGGGTTCTGGGCCAAATTGGAGGGTGTCGGCCCCGCGACGATGAAGGCGCGGGCGGCGTTGGCGATGCTGCAGGGCGCCCGCCGGCGCGGCGAACTCGCCGACGGGGCGACCGTGGTCGAGTCGAGCAGCGGAACCCTGGCCGTCGGCCTGTCGTTCGTCGGCCGCGCACTGGGACATCCGGTGGTCATCGTCGCCGACGACGAACTCGACGAGATGACCCGCCGCCTGCTGCGTGCCTACGGAACGCGGCTGGAGATCGTCGACCGGCCGCACCCGGCCGGCGGATGGCAGCGGGCGCGCCTGGAGCGCGTCGAACGGCTGTTGCGCGAGATCCCGGACGCGTACTGGCCGGATCAGTACAACAATCCCGACAACCCGGCCGGCTACCGGCAACTCGGCACCGAGCTCGTCCAGCAGTTCGACCGGCTGGACGCGGTGGTGTGCAGTGTCGGCACCGGAGGGCACAGCGCCGGCATCGCACCCGTGGTGCGCCGACGGTGGCCGCACGTGCGCGTGATCGGCGTCGACGCGTGCGGTTCGACCGTGTTCGGCCAGCCCGCACGCCCGCGCCTGATGCGCGGACTCGGCAGCAGCATCCATCCGGACAACGTCGCCTACGACGAGTTGGACGAGGTGCACTGGGTCGATGCGGGCGAGGCCGCGGATGCGAGCAGGCGGCTCGCCGCGGGCACGTTCGTCAGCGGAGGGTGGAGTACGGGTGCCGCGGCCATGGTGGCCGCATGGTGCGCGCGGCAGCTCGACTCCGACCGGGTCGTCGCGGTCTTTCCCGACGGTCCGAGCCGTTACTGGGAGTCGGTCTTCGACGACGGGTTCCGCAGGCGGCACGGACTGACGGCACTGGCCGACGAACCGGACACAGTGGACAGCGTCGCGGATTCGGTGGGCCTGCGATGGGCGCGGTGCGTCGGCGTTCCCGACCCGTGCGACCGGAAAGCGGCGCGCTCGCACGCGGCGGGCGAGGAGGAGACATCATCATGACGAGCCGAAGCGCGTTCCTGCAGCTCTCGACGCCCGCACGGCTGCTGGTGCTGAACCAGTTCGGCATCAACGTGGGCTTCTACATGCTGCTGCCGTTCCTGGCCTCGTACATGAGCGGGGAGCTCGGCTACGGTGCCGCGATCGTCGGGCTGGTGCTCGGCCTGCGCAACCTCAGCCAGCAGGGCATGTTCCTGGTGGGCGGGACCGCGGCGGACCGGATCGGCTGCCGGCCGATGATCGTCCTCGGATGCGCGTTGCGGGTCGTCGCGTTCGGCCTGTTCGCGGTGCTCACGTCGCTGCCCGGACTGGTCGCCGCGGTCGTCCTGACCGGCTTGGCCGGTGCCTTCTTCAACCCGGCCGTGCGGACCTATCTGATGCACGAGGCCGGCGAGCGGCGCGCCGAGGCGTTCTCGGTGTTCAACGTGTTCGCGCACGCAGGCACGCTGGTCGGTCCACTGGTCGGTGCGCTGCTGCTGGCGATCGATTTCCGTGCCGTGGCCTGGGTGGCCTGCCTGGCCTTCGCCGCGCTCACGGTGGCTCAGGTGCTGGTGCTGCCGCATCGCGAGGTGGAGCCGCAGCGGTCGAGTGTCCTGGGCAGTTGGCGGGAGGTCGTGACCAACCGGCGCTTCCTGGCCTTCACGGTCTCGCTGTCGGCGTACTTCGGCCTGTACAACCAGCTGTACCTGACGATCCCGTTGGAGGCGCAGCGGGTGTCCGGCCTGTCGTGGGCGATCACCGTGGTGTTCGTCGTGTCGACGGTCATCGGGGTGTTCTGGCAGGTGCGGATCACCGAGTGGTGCCGCGCCCGGTGGAGTTCGGGCCGCTCGATCGTGCTCGGGCTGGCGTGCATGGGGCTGTCGTTCGTGCCGCTGCTCGTGGCTTCGCCGATGATCGCCACCCGCGCCGCCGGTGCCGACGCGGGGGTGACGGTGGCAGCGGTGATGGTCCCCGTGCTCGTCACGACCGTGCTGTTCACCGTGGGCCAGGCCATCACCAATCCGTTCGCGATGGAACTGCTGCCCGTCGTCGGCAGCGAGCGGCTGGCGGGTACCTACTACGGGTTCTACTACCTGGTCTCGAGCGTGGCCGCCGCCGGCGTGAGCTGGCTCGTCGGCGCGCTCCTCGAGATGGCAGGCGCGGCGCAGCTGCGCTGGCTGCCGTGGTTGGCGTTGTGTGCCGTCGGACTGGCCGGTGCCGCCGGAACCGCGGTCATGGAGCGGAGGGGACTGCTCGAACGCAGCGCGGCCGACGGCTCCGGCGGTGCGCCCGGACACGGCTCCGGCGGGGCTTCCGGGGAGAGCTCCGATGAGCGAGCTGCGGACGGAACCGACCGTACGGAGGGACGGTGACCATGACGCGGTTCACGACTGTCCCGTCTCCACGTGGCGCACAACCGGGGCGAGCTCGGCAGGAGCCGCGGCGCGCGCTGAGCCGTCGCGGCTTCCTCGCGGCGGTGTCCGGCACCGCTGCGGCGGCCGTCCTGCCGGCGTGCGCCGCAGGCACCGGCGGCACGGAGCGCCTGCGGGTGGCCTTCGCCACCGCGGGCGGGCAGGAATCGCTCGACCCGCACGCGGCACCGCTGTTCGTCGACCAGGCACGGGCCAAGGCGCTGTTCGACACGGTGGCGGCCTACGACGACGACATGAGCGTGGTGCCGCGCCTGGCCGAGTCGTGGGAACCGGACGCCTCGGGCAGACGGTGGCGGATCCGGTTGCGCGAGGCGCGTTTCCACGACGGGAGCCGCGTCTCTGCCGAGGACGTGCTCTACAGCTATCGCCGCATCGCCGATCCGGCGACGGGCGCGTCGGCACAGGCGCACTTCGCGGACGTCGACTTCGCGGCCAGCCGGGTCCGGTCGGCCACCGAACTCGAACTCGTCCTCACCGCGCCGAACTTCGAGTTCCCCTCCGCGTGGGGAGCGCCGGGGACGGAGATCGTTCCGTCCGGCACCACGGACTTCCGGGACCCCGTGGGGTCCGGCCCGTTCCGCCTCCGCTCGTTCGAACCCGGCTCGCCCGCGGTGTTCGCCCGGTTCGACGGCCACTGGGCGGGAAAGGCGAGGCCGCGGGAGGTGGAGTTCGTGCCGATCAACGACGAGTCGGCGAGGGTGTCGGCGTTGTTGTCGGGCCAGGTGCACTACGCCCACGACATCGGAGCCAATGCGGCGCGCAGGCTCGAGGGCGATCCCCGGGCCCGCGTGCTGTCGGCGCCCCACTCGACGATGCAGGCGGTGGCGTTGAAGGTCGACCGGCCGCCCTTCGACGATCCGCGAGTACTGCGGGCCGTGTTGCTCGGGGTGGACAGGCAGGCACTCGTCGAGGTCGCGCTGAGCGGCAAGGGCCAGGTCGGCAACGACCTGTTCGGCAAAGGGCTGCGCCACTACGCCGGTGACGTGCCGCAGCGCATGCGCGACGTCGAGGCCGCCAGGGAGCTGCTGACGAGGGCCGGTGCCGAGAACGTGGAATTCGAGCTGTTGACCAGTGACACGGACCCCTATTTCGAGCGCGCCGCCACGGTGCTGTCCCAGCAGCTGGCCGACATCGGCGTGACCGCGACGCCGCGCACGCGCCCGTCGGAGACCTACTTCTCCGAGATCGAGGACCGCGGCGTCGCCGCCCACACCCGGACGGCCGCACTACCCGTGGCGGGGTTCCTCGGCCAGCGGCTCACCTCCGGAGCCGAGAGCGGCAACTACACGCATTTCCGGTCCGAACGCTTCGACACGCTGTACTCCCGTGCCGTGGCGACGTCCGACGAGTCCGAGCGGGCGCGGCTGCTGGCCGACGCCCAGCGCATCGCCCACGCGGAGAGCGGACTGCTGGTGTGGGGTTTCAGCGACTGGAACGTGGCGATCACGCCCGAGGTCGGCGGCCTGCGCGCGGCCACGCCCAACTCGCTGGAGTGGGCGCGGTTCGACGGCGCCGTGCTCGGGTGATGCGGGCGTACGCCGCGCGACGACTCGGTGCGGGGCTGTTGCAGATCGCCGCGGTCGTCACGATCGTCCACCTGCTGACGTCGGTCCTGCCCGGCGACGCGGCGGTGGTCGTGCTGGGGGAGAACGCCACCGACGCGCAGCGGGAGGCGCTGCGTGCGTCGTGGGGGCTCGACCGTCCGTGGGGCGAGCAGTTCCTCGACTGGCTCGGTGGTCTGGTCCACGGCGACCTCGGAACGTCGCTGCGGACCGGCCGCCCCGTCACCGCCGATCTCGCCGACGAACTGGCGGGCACGGCCGTACTGGCCGCGGTGACCCTCGCGTGCGTGATTCCGCTGGCGGTGGTGCTCGGCGTCGTGAGCGGTGCGCGGCCGGGATCGCGGACCGACCGCACGCTCAACACCGCGTTGGTGATCCTGCACGCGATCCCCGAGTTCGCCCTCGGGATGTTCCTCGTCGCCGTGTTCGCGTTGGAGTGGGGCTGGTTTCCCGCCACGGCGGCCGGCCTGTCCGGGTTCTCCCTCGCCGAGCAGCCTGCGGTACTGGTGCTGCCGGTCGCAGTGTTGGTGTGCACGAGGCTGTGCGCGCTGGCACGCCAGATCCGGATCGGCGTGGCCGAGGCGCGCGAGGCCGAGTACGCGACCCATCTGCGCGTGCTCGGCGTGCCGGAGCGGACGGTGCTGCTGCGCACCGTCGTGCCGAACGGGCTCGCACCCGCGGTGCAGCAGGTGGCGCGCACGGTGGACGGACTGCTCGGCGGGGTCGTCGTGGTGGAGGCGCTCTTCGGGCTCACCGGCGTCGGCGCCGGGTTCGTCGAGGCGGTCAAGGCACGCGACCTGCCGGTGGTGCAGGGCTACGCGGTGCTGTTCGTGGTCACCACGGTCGTGGTCAACGTGGCGGCCGACGTCGCCGCACGGCGGTTGGTTCCGCAGCGCGAGGTGGTCGCATGAGGACGGTGCGGTGCGGTCGGCCCGCGGGAGCAGTCGGGTCCGCGGGAGCGGCCGGGCCGGCGGGAGCAGTCGGGTCCGCGGGAGCGGTGTGCACCGCGGCGGCGTGGGTGGTGCTGGGCGCCGTTCTGCTGGTGGCGGTGGCAGGCCCGCTCGTCGCGGGGTCGACGCGCTCGGAGGCCGGACCGTTGCTGCCGCCGGGACCCGGACACCCGCTGGGCACCGACGTGCTCGGCAGGGACGTGCTCGCGCTGGCGCTGACCGGTGGCCGGACCGTGCTGCTGCTCGCGGGGGCGTCCCTGGCGCTGGCCTACCTCGTCGGGGTTCCACTCGCGTTGACGATGGTGGGCCACTCGCGCAGATGGGTGGACGAGGCGGTACTGCACGGCCTGGACACGGTGCTGGCGCTGCCGGGGCTGCTCGTGCTGCTGGTGCTGGCGAGTACCGGGGAACAGCACGCGTTCGGTGTCGTCGTTGCGGTGGCCGCACTGCAGTTGCCCGCGGTCGTGCGGTTGGCCCGCAGCGCGGCACTGGCCCCCGCATGCCGCACGGTGGTGGAGACGATGGTGCTGCAGGGCGAGCCGTGGTGGCGGATCCACCTGTGGCACACGGGCAGGGCGGTGCTGGCGCCGGTGGCGGTGGATGCGGGTACCAGGCTCATTCTGGTGCTGCAGTTGATCGCCTCGGCGAACTTCCTCGGACTGGGCCTGGCGGGCTCCACCGCCGACTGGGCGGTGCTCGTCGAACGGAACCGCGACGCGCTCGTGCTCCAACCGCTCGCCGTGCTCGTGCCCGCCGGATTGCTCGTGGCGTTGTGCGCCGGGGCCAACGTCGTCGTCGACCGGGTCACGAGGTCGTCCCGGGAGCCCCGAGCGCGGCGGCTCCGGTGGTGGTTCCGGTCGGCACCGGCGCGCCGCGACGAGGAGATGGCCGGGTGACCGCACCGATCCTCACCGTGCGCGGGTTGCGAGCCGTGGCAGGCGAGAGCGTGCTGCTGGACGGCATCGACCTGGACGTCACCCCGGGCAGCGTGCTCGCGGTCGTGGGCCGGTCGGGCAGCGGCAAGACCACGCTCGGCTACGCACTGCAGGGACAGGACCGGCCCGGCATCGCCCTGTCGGGCAGCGTGCGCCTCCACGGCAGCTCGTCGGGGGAACTGCCGGCGGGGGAACTGTCGTCGGGGGAACTGCTCGGTCGCACCGACGCCGAGCGGCGGCGCCTGCGAACCGGGGTCACCGCGATGGTGCCGCAGCATCCGCAGGCGGTGCTGAACCCGATGCGCCGGATCGGCGCGGCGTTGCGGGAGCTGGCCGCTCTGAGCCAGTCGCGCCGGTCCGCCCGCGGGGAGGCGGTTCGGACGGCGTTGGCTGCGGCGCGACTCGACCCGTCCGTGGCCGGTCGGTTTCCCCACCAGCTTTCCGGCGGTCAGCAGCAGCGGGTTGCGCTCGCGCAGGCGTTGATCACCCGGCCCGGACTGGTGGTCCTCGACGAACCGACGGCCGGCGCGGACCCGGTGACCACCTCGGAGATCGCCGACACGCTGGCCGATCTGGTGGCCGGTGGCACCGCGCTGGTCCTGCTGACCCACGACCTTCCGCTGGCGCGACGGCTGGCGGATTCCACGATCGTGCTGCATGACGGACGGGTCGCCGAACGCGGGGACGGTGCGTCGCCGCTCGAGGCACCGGACACCGACCACGGGCGGACGCTGGTCGGAGCCGAAGCGCGCCTCGAGGCGCCCGCGCCGCGCAGTGCAGGCCCGCGCAGGTCCGTGCTGGTCGCCGACGGCGTCGGGTACCGCGCGCCCCGCGGTGCGACCCTGCTCTCGGACGTGAACCTGACGGTGCGGGCGGGAGCGTGCGTCGCGATCGTCGGACGCTCGGGCGCGGGCAAGACCACCCTGGCCAGGGGACTGGCCGGGCTGACGCCGTTCGACAGTGGTGAGGTGCGGTGGGGCGAGCACCCGCTGCCGCCGAGTGCGCGCCGCCGCAGCGCACCACAGCGCCGGCACGTCCAATACGTGCACCAGGACGCGCGCGGCGGGTTCGATCCCCGGCGGCCGGTGACGCATCAGATCGCGCGGACGGCGGAGCTGTTGCGCGGTCTGCCGCGGCCGCAGGCGCGCAGGGAGGCCGAGGATCTGCTGGCGCACTGGGGCGTCGGCCCGGAGCAGGCCCGGCGGCGGCCGGAACAGCTGTCGGGAGGACAGCTGCAGCGGGCGGCCGTGGTGCGGGCGTTGCTCGCGCGCCCTGCGGTGCTGGTCTGCGACGAGGTGACGTCCGCCCTCGACACGGTCACCCGCACGGACCTGCTGACCACCCTGGCCGATCTGCGGTCCACGCAGGACACAGCGGTCGTGCTGATCAGCCACGACCTGGCCGTGGTGACCGCGTTGGCCGAGGAGGTGCACGTCCTGGACGGCGGCCGGCTCGTCGAAACGGCGAGTCCCGACGCGCTGCTGACGGCGCCGCGGTCGCGGGCCGCGGCCGAGCTCGTCACAGCGATGCAGCACCACCACATACCCGGCGACCACATGCGACACCATCACGGCCGGTGGCGGGCGCCGGACGGATCATCGGAACCACAGGCACAGCCCGTCCCGGAGCCGGGGGTGTAGGTCGCGCTCAGTGCTGCGGGTGCTTGCCGCCGTCGGCTTCGTCACCGCTGGGAGCGACGAGCTCGGCGAGCAGAGCGCGGATGCGGCGGTCGATCTCGTCCCGGATCGGGCGCACGTCGTCGGCGGATCGGCCCGCGGGGTCGTCGAGCTGCCAGTCGAGGTAGCGCTTGCCGGGGAACACGGGGCAGGCGTCGCCGCAGCCCATGGTGATGACCACGTCGGCCGCCCGCACCGCCTCGGTCGTCAGCGGTTTCGGGAACTCGCGGGTGAGGTCGAGGCCGAGTTCGTCCATGACCTCGACGACGGCCGGGTTGATCGAGTCCGCCGGTGCCGACCCCGCGGAACGCACCTGCACCCTGCCTGCCGCGTGGTGGTCGAGCAGCGCCGCGGCCATCTGCGAGCGGCCGGCGTTGTGCACGCAGACGAACAGCACCTCGGGCAGATCGGACATGACGGCTCCTTCGGCTCCGGTCGATCGGGATGGGACTCAGTCCGGCGTGCTCGTCGACGCCGCGGTGGTGGGGAATCGCCGTCGCAGCGCGAGGGAGACGTACACGAGCGCGACGAGGACCGGCACCTCGATGAGCGGTCCGACGACACCGGCGAGGGCCTGTCCGCTGGTGGCCCCGAAGGTGGCGATCGCGACGGCGATCGCGAGTTCGAAGTTGTTGCCCGCGGCGGTGAAGGCCAGCGTCGTCGTGCGTTCGTAACTCAGCCCGATCGCCCTGCCCAACGCGTACGAACCCGCCCACATCACGGCGAAGTAGATCAGCAGTGGGACCGCGATCCGCACGACGTCGAGCGGGCGGTCGGTGATCTGTTCGCCCTGCAGCGCGAACAGCAGGACGATGGTCAGCAGCAGCCCGTACAACGCCAGCGGTCCGACCTTCGGCAGGAATCGGGACTCGTACCAGGCGCGGCCCTTCGCGCGTTCGCCGAGCCGCCGCGACAGGTAGCCGGCCAGCAACGGGATGCCGAGGAAGATCAGCACGTTGACGACGAGTTGCCACGCGGAGACGTCGAGATCCGCGGTGGGCAGGCCGAGCCAGCCCGGCAGCAGCTCCAGGTAGAACCATCCGAGCGCACCGAACGCGACGACCTGGAACACCGAGTTCAGCGCGACCAGAACCGCGGCGGCCTCCCGGTCACCACAGGCCAGGTCGTTCCAGATGATCACCATCGCGATGCAGCGCGCCAGGCCGACGATGATCAGCCCGGTCCGGTACTCGGGCAGATCCGGCAGCAACAGCCACGCCAAGGCGAACATGACCGCGGGCCCGGCGATCCAGTTCAACGCCAGGGACGGCCACAGCAGTCGGTGATCGCCGGTGACGGTGTCCAGCCGGTCGTAGCGAACCTTGGCCAGCACCGGGTACATCATGACGAGCAGGCCCAACGCGATCGGCACCGAGATGCCGCCGACCTGGACGGCGTCCAACGCGGAGCCGAGACCCGGGACCCACCGGCCGGCCACCAGTCCGGCCACCATGGCGGCGCCGATCCACAGTGGAAGAAATCGGTCCAGTGTGGATAGATTGCGGACCACTCCGGACTCGGTGGCCTCCGGCGCGTCGGTCCTCGTTTCGCTCGTCACGCGGGTGCTCCCTGGTCGGTGGTGTCCTGGACTGCGGCTTCGGAGGTCGTTCGCTGCGGCGGTGCGCCCGATTCCGCGGGCATCGGGCGCAGGACGGTCGACAACCGGCGCAGCACGTCGCGGTCCACGCGGTAGTAGATCCAGGTCGCCCTGCGCTCACCGGCGACGAGTCCGGCCTCCCGCAGGACCTTGAGATGGTGGGAGATGGTCGGACCGGTGAGCTCGAACGCCCCGGTCAGATCGCACACGCATGCCTCCCCGCCCGCATGCGAGGCGATGAGGGACAGCAGCCGCAGCCGCACCGGATCGGACAGCGCCTTGAACGCGCGCGACAGTTCGGCGGCTTGGTCCGGGGACAACGGCTCGCCGGCCAGCGACGTCGAGCACACCTCGTTCGACATGCTTCTATCTTTGCCAGTGTCTAGATAGATGTCAATCTAAACAGCTTCGCCACGAGTGCAGCTGGTCGAGGCGGCGGGTTCGTGCCGTGCTCATCCTCGCGTGGAATGTAAATTGCTTTCAGTACATGTAAAATAACCGGCATGGTGGGAGCGAACGACACGGCGGGGCCGCGGGTCGCCGACGCGGTCGCCGACCGGCTGCGCGAGATGATCTTCAGTGGTGAGCTGGCGCCGGGGACGAAGCTGAGCGTGCCCGCGCTCGCCGAATCGCTCGAGGTGAGCCGCAGTCCGGTGCGGGACGCGGTGATGCGGCTCGTGCGGGAACGCCTCGCCCGGGAGGAACCGCGGAGGGGCGCCGTCGTCGCGCACGTCGGCCCCGTCGAACTCGCCTCGATCTACGAGGTCCGCGAGGTGCTGGAAGGGCTCGCGGCGCGGCTGGCTGTCGAGAACGCCGGCCGCAGGCTCGTGCGGGCACTGAGGCAGACGGTCGACGAGCACGAGGCCGCGGTGCGGGTGGCGGATCTGGTCGCCAGCACCGAGGCGGACATGCACTTCCATCGGCAGATCCGGCAGGCGGCGGGCAACGACGAGGTCGTCCGCCTCCTCGACGACGTGCAGACCCAGGTGCGGCTCGCGATGCGCACGACGACCGTGACGGCCGGTCCGCGGCAGGCGCTCGACGACCACCGGGCCATCGTCACGGCCATCGACGCCGGTGACGCCGTGGCGGCCGAACAGGCGGCCCGGGCTCACATCCGCCGGCTCCGCGGTGTCCTGTTGCGCCAGCTCGAGGTCGACTGATGGCCCGCATCGTCGGTGCGCGGCTGCGGGTGCTGCGTGCCCCGGTGTCCGACGGCATCGCCATGTCGTTCTCGCCGTTGCGGCACCGCAGCGCCGTGCTCGTGGAGCTGAGCACGTCCGACGGGCTCGTCGGGCGAGGGGAGAGCTGGATCAACTATCCGCCGTGGGCCGCCGAGGAGCGGGTCGCGACCCTCCGGGACGGCGTGCTGCCGTTGCTGATGGGCCGCGACGCGACGCGGATCGCCTCGCTGCACGACCGGCTGTGCTCGCGGCTGGACCCGCTCGGCCGGCAGTGGGGCGCGCCCGGTCCCGTCCGGCAGGCGATCAGCGGTGCCGACCTGGCCCTGTGGGATCTGGCCGGGCAGCGGAGCGGGTGCGCGGTGGGCGCGCTCGCGCCGGGGCCGGTTCGCGACGCGGTGCCGGTGTATGCCAGCAGTCTCGGCCCGGACGGCGTGGGGGACACGGCGCGGGCCTGCCTCGCCGCCGGGCACACCGCACTCAAGCTCAAGGTCGGGTTCGGTCGCGAGGTCGACGAGCGCAACCTGTCCGAGGCGCGCGCGGTCGCCGGTCCGGACGTGGCGTTGTACGCCGACGCGAACCAGGCGTGGGACGTCGACGAGGCCGTCGCCATGGCGCCATTGCTGCGCGCCGCGGACGTGGCGTGGATCGAGGAGCCGGTGCGTGGCAACGCCCTGGCCGCACTCGAGGAGCTGCACCGGCGGACCGGGTTGACGATCGCGACCGGCGAGAACATGTACGGCCGCCACGAGTTCCGTGCCTTCGCCGCCTCGCCCGCGATCGGGATCCTGCAGCCGGACCTGGCCAAGACCGGCGGGCTGACGGAGGTGCGCGCGATCTGCGCGGTCGCCGAAGCCTGCGGCACGCCGGTGTTGCCGCATCTCTACGGCGGCGCGATCGCGTTCGCGGCCACGCTGCAGCTCGCCGCGGCGGCGGCGCCGGTGGCCGCTCTCGAGTACGACATCCGGGACAACCCGCTGCGTGATCCGCTGCTCGACCGAGCGCCCACGCCGGACGGCGGGGTCCTCATCGTTCCAGATGGGCCGGGCTGGGGTGTGACCGTCGACGAGGACGCGATCGAGGCGGTCACCGACTCCGAGGTCCAGCTCTCCGCGTAACCCGGGCCGGCGACCCGGGATACGCCGAGACGTGGCCGGCGGGCGGTGCCGGACGGGCGGCCTCGGGCGGGCGGTGTCGGGCGGCGGACTATTGCATGCACCGCGGGCTCGGAATATGCTCAGTCGAGAAATTACATGTAAAACTGATGCCGTGCAGGTGGGACAGTGCAGGTGGGACGACGATGACGTCAGGCAACGACCACTCGGGCCGCCGAAGTGCCGCCTGGTTCGGACTCGACGGCAAACTCGGCTTCGTCCACCGGTCCAAGATGTACAACCAGGGCTACTCGTCGTCGATGTTCGACGGCAGGCCGGTGATCGGCATCGCCAACAGTGCGTCGGACCTCGCGCCCTGCAACGCGCACCTGCGCCAGGTGGCCGACGCGGTCAAGCGCGGCGTGCTGATGGCGGGCGGCGTTCCGCTGGAGTTCCCGACCGTCTCGCTCGGCGAGACCCTGATGCGGCCCTCGGCGATGATGTTCCGCAATCTCATGGCGATGGACGTCGAGGAGACCCTCCGCGCCAATCCGCTCGACGGGGTCGTCCTGCTCGGCGGGTGTGACAAGACGGTGCCCGCGCAGCTCATGGGAGCGCTGAGCGTCGACCTGCCGACCGTCATGGTGACGGGCGGGCCGATGCTGAACGGCAAGTTCCGTGGCTGCGACGCCGGGTCCGGCACGCACGTCTGGCAGTTCAGCGAGGAGGTCCGGGCCGGGCGGATGAGCCGCGAGGACTTCGCCACGGCGGAGGCGTGCCTGTCGCGGAGTGCGGGCCACTGCACGACGATGGGGACCGCGTCGACGATGGCGTGTCTGACCGAGGCACTCGGACTGTCGCTGCCCGGCAGCGCGGCGATCCCCGCGGTCGACGCGGCCCGGTACCGGATCGCCGAAGCGGCGGGCAGCCGGATCGTCGCCATGGTCGACGAGGGACTGACGCCGTCCTCCATTGTGGACCGGCGGTCGTTCGAGAACGCGGTCAGGGTGAACGCGGCGATCGGCGGTTCCACCAATGCGGTGGTGCACCTGCTCGCCCTCGCCGGACGGGCCGAGGTCGCCTTGTCCCTCGACGATTTCGACGCGCTGGCGGCCGACGTCCCGCTGCTGGTCGACCTGTTGCCGTCGGGGCGGTTCCTCATGGAGGAGTTCGCCTACGCGGGCGGGCTGCCCGCCGTGGTCGGCGAGCTCGGTGAGCTGCTGCACCGTGACGCGGCCACGGTGACCGGCAAGAGCCTCGGGGAGAACTGCGCCGACGCGCCGAACTGGAACACCGACGTCGTCCGCACGCGCTCCGCGCCCGTCCACGACGCGGGCAGGCACACCGCGGTGCTGCGCGGCAACCTGGCGCCCGACGGAGCGGTGATCAAACTGTCGGCCGCGTCCGAGGAGCTGATGCGGCACACCGGGCCGGCGTTGGTGTTCGACACCATCGAGGAGTACCACGCGCAGGCCGATTCCCCGGACCTGCCGGTCGAGGCCGGAACGGTGCTCGTCGTGCGGGGCGCGGGACCCGCCGGCTACCCGGGCATGCCGGAGATCGGCAACCTCGCGATCCCCAAGAAACTGCTCGACGCGGGCGTCCGGGACATGGTGCGGATCACCGACGGGCGGATGAGCGGAACCTCCTACGGCACCGTCGTGCTGCACGTGGCGCCGGAATCGGCCGCTGGAGGACCGTTGGCGCTGCTGCGGACCGGCGACCGCGTCACCCTCGACGTTCCCGCGCGGCGCCTCGACATGGATGTCAGCGACGAGGAACTGCGCCGCAGAGCGGGGGAGAGCGGCCCGACGGTCCCGGAAGCGGCCTCGGGTTACGAGTGGCTCTACCGCTCCCACGTGCGCCAGGCCGACACCGGAGCCGACTTCGACTTCCTCACCGGACGCCGGGGCCACCCGGTGCCCCGCAGGCATCTGTGAACCACAGGCATATGGGAACCACAGGCGCCGCCGAACCACAGGCGCCGGTGACCTCCCGGCGCGAGAGAGGAACGTGCAACGACCATGGCCCACGACATTCTCGACCAGGTCCGGCGGCACCGGGCGATGGTGATCTTCCGCGGTCAGTCGCCGCGCGAGTGCCTCTCGCTCGCGGAGGTTCTGCACGGCGAGGGAATCCGGCTGTTCGAGGTGACGCTCAACTCGGCCGACCCGTTCGCCGCGATCACCGCGCTGCGTGCGGAGTACGGCGATGAGCTCCCGGTCGGTGCGGGCACGGTGCTGACCGCCGCCGACGTCGAGCGTGCCGCTGACGCCGGAGCGCAGTTCGTCGTCTCGCCCCATG
The DNA here is from genome assembly GCF_000719975.1 of Prauserella rugosa. GTDB lineage: Bacteria > Actinomycetota > Actinomycetes > Mycobacteriales > Pseudonocardiaceae > Prauserella > Prauserella rugosa. The sequence continues at coordinate 133,970 of NZ_JOIJ01000002.1, read as the reverse complement.
TGGACGAGGACGTGCTCGCCCGCGCCGGGCAGCTCGGCCTCGGCACCGTGCCCGGAGCGTTCACCGCCACGGAGGTGGTGCGGGCCGTGCGGCTCGGGGCCGACGTGGTGAAGGTGTTCCCGATCTCGCCGGTCGGGGCCGAGCACATCCGTCAGCTCCGCGGCCCGCTGCCGGACGTCCCGATGATGGCGACCGGTGGCGTGGGACCCGAGCTCGCGGGCGCGTGCCTGGCTGCCGGGTGCGCCGGCGTCGGGGTCGGCGTCCAGCTCCTTGGCGATCCGTCCGACCCGCCGTCGGTACGCACCCAGGCCCGCCGGCTCCGGTCCGCGATCGGCTGACCGGCCCTCGCCCCCGGCCGTCCCACGGCCTTCCGGCGACGACGCCGACCCGAAGGGAAGCCCGCCATGTCCACGAAAGACACGCCGCACACTCCGGTCGAGGATGCCTACCGTCTCCGTGACGAGGACGTCCGGGAGGCGCCCACGACGATGCGGGGCCGGCTGCGTCATCTCGGCCCGGGCATCGTGCTCACCGCCTCCGTCGTGGGCTCGGGCGAACTGATCGTCACGACGTCCCTCGGCGCACAGGCGGGTTTCGTCCTGTTGTGGATGGTCATCGTCGGCGCGGCGGTGAAGGTCTGGGTCCAGATGGAACTGGCCAGGTGGGCGATCCTGCGCGGCAAGACGGCACTGGCCGGCTACGCGACCGTGCCACCGCGGATCGGCCGGATGGGCTGGATCAACTGGCTCTGGATCGGACTGGACCTCGCCAAGAACTTCCAACGCGGCGGGGTCATCGGCGGGACCGCCGCGGCGTGCTCGATCCTGTGGCCGATCGTCGGGCAGCCCCTCAGCAGCGGATCGCTCGCCACGTGGGCGGTGATCGTCACGGTGGTGACGGTCGGACTGCTGCGCAGCAACCGCTACAGCGTGGTCGAGTTCATCACGACGTGGTCGGTGGCGCTGTTCACGCTCAGCACCGTGGCGTTGGTGCTCGTGCTGCCGTTCACCCCGTTCGCCTACGACGGCGGCGACTTCGCGGGCGGACTGAGCTTCGCCATCCCCGCGGGCACCGTGGGCCTCGCGGTCGCGATGTTCGGTTCGACCGGTGTCGGCGCGGACGACATGACCAACTACACCTACTGGTGTCTCGAGAAGGGCTACGCCCGGTGGACCGGGCCGGACGACGGCAGCGAGGAGCGGGCCCGGCGCGCCGAGGGCTGGATCAAGGTGATGCAGCTCGACGTGTTCGTGTCGTGGCTGACCTGCACGGTCGCGACGCTGTCGTTCTACGTCGTCGGTGCGAGCGTGTTGCACCCACAGGGCCTGGTGCCCGAGGGCAACGACGTCATCACCACCGTGTCGCGGATGTACACCGACACGCTCGGACCGTGGGCGGAGACGCTGTTCCTCGGCGGCGCGATCATCGTGTTGTTCTCGACCAACATCGCCTCGGCGGCCGCGGTGCCCCGCCTGTGGACCAACACGCTCGGGTTGCTGGGCGTGATCGACTGGCACGACGTGCGGGTGCGGGCGCGGGTGCTGCGGATCTTCACCGTCTGCCTGCCCGTGCTGTGGCTGTGCATGTTCCTGTTCGTCCAGTCGCCGCTGGTGATGATGCAGATCGGCGCGATCGCCACCGGGATCTTCCTGCTCGCCGTGCTCTTCGCCGTGTGGCGGCTGCGCACCCGTGAGGTCGACGCCCGGTTCAAGCGCAGCGGTTGGCTGACCGCCGCGTTCGTCGTCAGCAGCGCCTCGATCGTCGCGCTGGCCGCCTACACCGTGCTCGAGGCGTTCGTGCCCGGGATCTCGGGTGGGTGAGGGTGGCCGTTTCGGGACGGTGGCGTTGATCGCGGTTCCGGTGGGGCGGCGCGGCCGCCGGAACGTATACGGTCGAGGGTGGACCGGAGGCGGCCGACGTCGGCGCATCCGGCCCGTTCGCGACGGATGCCGATCGCATCCGTCTGTGCCGTGATGCCGCGCCTGGAGCGCACGCCCGAAGGAGGACTGCGATGACCTACCCGGACACCCAGCTGTTCATCGACGACGAGTGGAGCGATGCGGCCGAGGGACGCTGGATCGACGTCCACAACCCGGCGACCGGGCAGGTGATCGGCCGGGTGGCGCACGCGAGCAAGCAGGACCTGGATCGGGCGGCCGAGTCGGTGCGCCGCGGGTTCGAGGTGTGGCGCGACTACACCCCCGCCCAGCGCGCCGCGATCATGCACAAGGCCACGGCGCTGGTGCGCGAGCGCGCGGACGAGATCGCCGGTCTGATGACCCGGGAACAGGGCAAGCCGCTCGTCGAGGCGAAGGGGGAGATCCTCGCCGCGGCGGACATCATCGACTGGTTCGCCGACGAGGGCCTGCGCGTGTACGGCCGCACGGTGCCGCATCGCGCGAATCCCGCCGTGCAGCAGCTCGTCGTGAAGGACCCGGTGGGGCCGGTCGCGGCGTTCACGCCGTGGAACTTCCCGATCAACCAGGTCGTGCGCAAGCTCGGAGCCTGCCTGGCCACCGGATGTTCGATGATCGTGAAGGCTCCGGAGGAGACGCCGGCGAGCCCGGCGGCGCTCGTGCGTGCCTTCCAGGACGCGGGCCTGCCCGCGGGCGTGCTGGCGCTGGTCTACGGCGACCCGGCGGAGATCTCGGAGTACCTGATCGCCCACCCGGTCATCCGGAAGATCACGTTCACTGGTTCGACGGCCGTGGGCAAGCAGCTCGCCGGGCTGGCGGGCCAGCACATGAAGCGCGTCTCGATGGAGCTCGGCGGGCACGCGCCGGTCATCGTGTGCGAGGACGCCGACGTCGAACTCGCGGTGAAGACCATGTCGAAGGCGAAGTTCCGCAACGCCGGTCAGGTGTGCATCTCGCCGACCCGGTTCCTCGTGCACGAATCGGTGCGGGCCGACTTCGCGAAGGCGCTGGCCGATGCGGCGACCGCGGTGAAGGTCGGGGACGGACTCGCCGACGGCACGGAGATGGGCCCGCTCGCCAACACCCGCCGGGTCGAGGCGATGGAGCGGCTGTACGCCGACGCCGTGGAGCGCGGCGCGACGGCGCTCGCCGGCGGCGAGCGCGTCGGCGACGCGGGTAACTTCTGGGCGCCGACGATCCTCGACGAGGTCCCGTCGGAGGCCCGCGTGTTCAACGAGGAGCCGTTCGGGCCGGTGGCGGCGATCCGCGGATTCACCGAACTGGACGAGGCGGTCGCGGAGGCCAACCGGCTCTCGTACGGACTGGCCGGGTACGCCTTCACGCGCTCGCTCGCCAACGCCGACGTGCTGACCCGGCGGGTCGAGGTCGGCATGCTCTGGATCAACACGCCCGCGATGCCGTCGGCGGAACTGCCGTTCGGCGGGGTGAAGGACTCGGGCTACGGCTCGGAGGGCGGCCACGAGGCGATGGAGGCCTACCTCAACACGCGCGCGGTCACCATCGCGCACTGATACCGGCACTCGACGCGTACGCCGATCGCCCGGAACTGATCGCCCGGAATTGATCGCCCGAGGTCCCCGCGCCCGTAGAGGGTGCGGGGACCTCGGCGTGTTCCGTACCCGGCGGGTTCGGCCTCGCTGTGCCACCCGGTCTCGCTGTGCTACCCGGTTTCGCTGCGCCACGGTGGCACCTGCCTCGCCATGCGGTCGTCGACAGCCGGCCTCCGTGTGCCGGTGGTACCGCCGACCCGCGTAGCGGCCGGTTGTCGCACTCCGAAGTGGGGTATGCGGGCACGTAGGGGCGGCGGACGGCACACCCACGTCGCCACGCCCGGCCCGCGGGCGGATCGTGACAGCGACCATTCCGGCTCGGACGAGGGCAGGCGAGGCGACGTGACGGGACGCGACAGGGCGCGTGGACGGCACCGCCGGGTCCGCGTGGCCACGGTGCACCGGTCGGTGATCGCCGCGGTGCTGGCGGCGGTGGTGATGCTGGTGTTGATGACGACGAGCAGCCAGGCGTACTTCTCCGACCTGGTTGCGGGCTCGAGCACGGCCTCGGCGGGCCATCCGGGCCTGGAGATCCGGGACATGACGATCGGCGGGCAGGCCGCGGGCAGCGGCAGCACCCTGGAACACGGCAGGCCGTACGAGCTGGCGTTCACGGTGGCCAACAGCGGCACCGCGCCGTGGCGCGGCGATCTCACCCTGTTCGACTACATCGCCGCCGAGTCCGGGGAGGACATCGGCGAGCGCGGGGTCGTGCTGGTGTGGCCGGGCGGCACGCCGCAGACGGAGATCGCCGAGGCGGTCGCCGCGGGCGAGCACTCGGGCGCCAGCGTGATCACCCCCGAGACCGCCGACACCGGCGACATGCCGGGTGCGGATCCGCCCACGACGGGACAGGCGGTGCCGCTGCCCACGCTGACTCTCGGCGCGGGCGAGCAGCAGGCGTACTCGTTCCAGGTCGTGTTGTTGTCGAACCGGATCAGCGCGGGCGAGGACGGGACGACCCAGGTCGTCGACGGCTACGAGGTCGTGTCGATGCCGGTCCACTTCGGAGCGTCGGCACAGGCGACGGGAACCGCGGGCGACTACCGGACAGGGTGGACCGGCAGCGGCAGGCAGGCCGTCGAGGCCATCGCGAGCGTCCGGGTCAACACCCCGCCGACGCTGACCGACGCGGGGGCGAACACCACGCCGTTCCTCGGGCAGGTGGGCGACGATCCCACGACCGACGAGTACCTGCGCGGGCTCGTCACCGCCACCGACGCCGAGGACGATCCGGACGGCGACGGCTCCGCGCTGAAGGGCAGCATCACCTGGAACTCGGACTTCGACCCGGACACACCCGGCCCGTGGTCGGCGACGTACGCCGTCAAGGACTCCACGGGTGCGGATGCCGACCCGATCAGCCTGGCCGGGGAGACGTGGACGTTCGGCGGGATCGCCAACGGCCGGCGCCACACCCTCGCCCTCGACTCGCTGGGCCGCGTGTGGGTCTGGGGTCACGGTTCCAGCGGCCGGCTCGGCCTGGGCGACAGCGGTGAGGCGACCGACGACGCCCGCGTGCCCACGATGCTGCCCGCCTTCGACGGCGGCAGCGACGCGACCCGCGTGGTGGACATCGCGGCGGGATTCTCGAGTTCGTACGCGGTCACCGCGGACGGCCGGGTGTGGGCGTGGGGCCACAACGCGTACGGACTGGGCAACGGCAGCACCCAGAGCGACCACCCGGTGGCATTCGACCTGCCCGAACCCGCGGCACAGATCTCCTCGAGCCACGACACCACCGGTGTGGTGACCACGGCCGGCAACGTCTACGCCTGGGGACAGAACGGCTACGGCCAGGTCGGCGACGGCACGACGGCGACGAGGTCCACGCCCGTGCGGGTCGATGTCTCCGGGGTCGCGCAGCTGTCCATGGGCTACTACACCGGTGGGGCCGTGACCACCGGCGGCGACCTCCACACGTGGGGGTGGGACGCCTACGGCCTGCTCGGCGACGGGTCGGACACCCACGGCGACGTCGGCAACGCGCCGACGAGGATCAATGCCGACGGCACCACCTACGGCATGGTCTCGATCGGTCAGCTGCACGCCCTGGCCGTCACCACCGAGGGTGTGGTGCACGGCTGGGGTCACGACGGGCAGTCCCGGCTCGGCGGCCACGGAGCCGAGGACGCGCCGGCGTCCATGGGCCTGGAGTCGTACGGTCCGGCCACGCACGTGGCCACCGGCTACGACCAGTCGTGGGTGGCCCTGGCCGACGGACGCCTCGTCACCGCCGGCCACAACGACCACGGCGAGCTGTTCTCGGGCAACACCACCACGCGCGGCTTCGACCTCGCCAGCGACGACAACGCCCGCGACGTCGTCATGGCGGCGGGAAACCACGCCAACGCGTTCTTCCTGCGCTCGGACGGCCACGTGTACGCCATCGGGTGGAACGACGACCACGAGCTCGGCGACGGCACCACCACGACGTCGACAGCGAAGGCGGTCCGCTGGGGATTCGACCCACCATCCGTTCCGTGATCCGCCCTGTTCCCGAGGGACTTCGCGGAGAGGTCCGTGCGGGGTGCGGTCGTGCTGTTACCGTGCGTCGGTATGTCTCGTGCCGACTCGGCGTCACCGCGCCGGATCTACCTGATCGGTCCCACCGGCCTTCCCAACTTCGGTGACGAACTCCTGGCCGCGACGTGGCTGCGGTACTTGGCGCGCGTCGCGCCGGAGGCCGAGGTGTGGCTCGACTGTCACACGCCGGGCACGGCCCAGGTGATGCTCGCCGGGCTCCATCCGAATCTGCGGTGCACCAACACCCTGTGGCGGCTCAGCACGGAGGCCGCCCCCTCCGACGACCCGTGGCAGGTGGCCGCATGGGTGCGCAAGGTGCTGCACGACCCCGGGATGGCACCGCGCTGCCATCCCGGGGTCGAACTGCTGGGGCAGATGGACGTCGTCCACATCATCGGCGGCGGGTACGTCAACGCGCTCTGGCCGCAGCACGTCGGCCTGCTCGCCGGTGCCGTGGCCGCACGCGAACGTTCCGGTGCGCGGCTGGCGCTGACGGGACAGGGTTTCGTGCCCCACGCGCCGGGCAGCGAGGAACTCCTGCACGCACTCGTGGCGCACTTCGACGTCGTCGACACGCGCGACGAACCGTCCGCCGCACTGCTCGCCTCCGCCGGTGCCGAGGCCACGTGCGACGACGTGTTCCTCGACGTCCCCACGCCCGAGCAGCACGACAAGGCGCGCCGGTTCATGGTGTGCGTGCAGTCGGACATGGGCGCGCTCGAACCGCCCGCGCTCGCCGGTCGCGTCCTCGGCCTGTTGCGCGGGTGGGAGGTGAAGTCGAGCGAGCTGACGTTCGTCGAGGCGATCCCGCGCGTCGACCGCGCGGTCTACGACCTGATCGCGGCCGAGCTCCCGGACGCCGAGTTCGTGCCGATGTCGGCGCTGTGGCGGCGCGGCATCCCGGCCGCGGCCGACCAGGTGTGGATCTCGACGCGCTTCCACCTGCACCTGCTGGCCGCCGCGGCCGGTGCGCGCGGTGTTGCGGTGAGCGTGTCGCCCGACTACTACGACACCAAGCACGGCAGCCTGATCCGGTTGGGCAGCGGATGGTCGATGATCGACGCGGCGGGCACCGACGTGCCTGCCGTTCCCGAGACCGGCGGCTTCTCCGCCGACACCCTCGACATGCTGGCGACGATGAAGGGCATCGTCGCCGAGCACGTCTACGGCGACCGGTGACTGGCCGTTCCCGGGCCCGGCGACACACGCTGCCGGGCCCGGGAACGTGGGTCAGCGCAGCGCGCCGAGCGTCAGGGTGAAGACCTCGGGGTCACCGGCGTTGACCTTGCCGCTGTGGTCCTCGCCGCCGTCGGAACTCACGTCGTCGTAGGCGAACGCGTAGCCTTTCCCGTCCGGCAGGTTCTCGTGCACGATGCGCGCGTAGTGATTGGTGACCTCGGCGTCGTAGAACGTCGCCGGGTCCTCCTCGTGCGGCTGGTTCGGATTGATCAACAGCGTCGTGCGGTTGAACGCCGCAGCCAGCCGCGGCACGATGGCCAGCCGCTCCGGCGAGTCGCTGTCGGGGTTGTTGGCGAACGGCCCGCTGTTGCACCCCCAGATGTCCACTGAGGACGGCTTGGCGAACCGTTCGGAACCGAAGACGAGCTCGGAACCCTCGACACGGCCTTCCAGAATGCCGATGTCGTCGCGCTGGGTGTCGACGAACAGGGTCTCGTTCGCATACTTCGCGTAGACCTCGTCGACGTACGGCTCCAGGTACCCCTCGAACTCGCCGGCGCGGTGGTTCGGATTCAGCACCCGCACCACCGCGCCGTCAGCCTCCTGCACGAGCGTCGGCCAGGAACCACCCTGGTCGCGCAACGCCTGCGCGACCTTGTCCATGCCGCCGGTCGGCATGCCGGGAACCTCCTGGTCGCCGCTGGCCGCCTGGAGGTGCAGCGACACCGGGGCGGCGACGAAGTCCACGTAACTGATGTTGGCGTAGAGCTGCTCGGCGTTCAGCGTGAACTCGGCGAACGTCCAGTCCTTGCCGAAGTTGGCGTCGGCGTCGGACACGAAGTCCGGGTGCACGACGGTCGTGGTGCCGTCGGCGGCAGCGGCGACCTGGAACTCGAGCTTGTCGTCGGTGACGAAGTAGACGCGGGCGCCGTACATGCGCGGAACGCTCACCTCGACGCTGCCGTCGATCGCGATCGACGGGTCCTCGTCGAGCGGCTGCGGTTCGGCGCCCGCGGCCTCGGGGAAGTACTCGGTGCCGTCCTGGCGGACGAACACGGGCTTGCCCTGTGCGTCGGAGAACCCGGCGATGTAGGCGTGTGCCGTCGTGCCGGAGTCGTTGCGCAGGACGAACGTCAGGCGTTCGGGTGCCGCCGAGGCGAACGGCGCGCTGATCGCGGGCGCCCAGAACGGCGAGGTGAGTGCTGCGGCGGAATAGCCGAGAAACCGTCTACGAGAAACCACGGGTACCTCCAGGTGATGGCGCCGCCGTCGGGGGTGGCGGCGGATCCGTGTCGTGAACGGTTACGAGAGTCTGCCGACCTGGGGCCGAGCGCGGCACCCGACGAAAGAAGGGCACCGATCACAGTCACACAGCATCCAACGACACCGAACAGCGGTTGACGTGGAGGTGGACGGGTAGTCCGAGACCGTGCGCGGTGCGCGGAACGGCTCGACGGGAGGGCCGGAAGCGAGCGTGGAGCCCTCGCGCGGCCCGCTGTCGCCGCGCCGGGAAAATCGCTGGGTTTCGCCTGGTCGAGGCGATGATCTCGGCGGCGCGGAAACCGCTGTCACACCTCTTGACGCCGGATGTGCGGCGGCCCATCCTGGGGTCACGCGGTTTAGTAATACAGAACTCGTTGCGCAGGACGCAACCGCGCGCATCGCAGACGCGTCGGCGACGAGGCGGCGGGCGTTCGCCCAGTACGCACTTCACATCGAACCGGGCCGGACAACGAGGTGGCCCCATGACCGATGCCATGAACACCGCATTCGACACGCGCGTCGGCGCGGCCTTCGACTCGGGCGCGAGCAGCGGCCTCGGCACCGCACCCGCACCGAACGGGGCCGGTACGGACGGCGCACCCGCGGTCCTGCTGTACACGCGACTCCGGAAATCCCCGTATTTCTGGAAATCCCGTGCTGCCGGCGCCGCGATGTACAGCGTGTACAACCACACCTATCACCCCCGGCACTACGGCGACCCGGTCGGCGAGTACTGGGCGTTGCTGCAGGGGGTGACCCTCTGGGACGTCGGTGTCGAGCGTCAGCTCGAGATCTCCGGGCCGGACGCGTTCGACTTCACGAACATGCTGATTCCCCGCGATCTCAGCAAGTGTGACGTCGGGCAGTGCAAGTACGTCTTCGTCACCGCGCCCGACGGCGGCATCATCAACGACCCGGTGCTGCTCCGGCTGGAGGAGAACCGGTTCTGGCTGTCACTGGCCGATTCGGACGTCCGGCTGTGGGCGCTCGGGCTGGCGCACGCGGGCGGCTGGGACGTCCACATCGGCGAGGCCGACGTCGCGCCGCTGCAGGTGCAGGGTCCGCTCGCCAAGGACGTCGTGCGCGACCTGTTCGGTGATGAGGTGCTGGAGGTCCCGTACTACCGCCTGCGCGAGTTCACTGTGGACGGTATGCGGGTGGTGGTCAGCCGCACCGGGTACTCCGGCGAGATCGGTTACGAGCTCTACCTGCGGGACGCATCCCGCGACGCCGAACGGCTGTGGGACGCGGTGTGGGAGGCCGGGCGTCCGCACGGCATGCGGCCGATCGGCCCGTGCCACATGCGGCGGATCGAGGCCGGGATGCTCGCCTACGGCTGCGACATCACGCTCGACACCAATCCGCTCGAGGTTGGCTACGACTACCACTGGATGGTCGATCTCGACCAGGAGGCCGACTTCGTCGGCAAGGCCGCGCTCGCTCGCGCACGTGAGGAGGGCGTGTCCCGGCTCATGGTGGGGCTCGAGATCGGCGGCGAACCGCTCGGCACCTACAACGACGGCTCGATGATCGAGCCGTACGCGGTGCTCGACACGGCGGGCCGCACCGTCGGCACGGTGACGAGTGCCTGCCGATCGCCTCGGCTCGAACGCAACATCGGGCTGGCGATGGTGCCCGTCGGGCTCAGTGGCACCGGCACGGCCGTCACGGTGCGGACCCCGGACGGGATCCGGGACGCGGGGGTCGTCGACAAGCCGTTCGTCGATCCGCGGAAGGAGACTCCGAAACGATGAGGGCGCCACGGGCACGGAACCGCCGCACCGCACGGGCGCTCGCGCCGCTGCTGGCCCGCCCGCGGTACGAGGTGCTGCCCGTGCGCGGGGTGCTCGAGGAGACCGGCGCACTGCCGGAGCACACCGTCGTCACCGTCACCGCCTCGCCCCGGCGCGGGACCGGCGCCACCGTCGAGCTGTGCGAGAAGCTCGCCGCGCAGCGGTTGCGTCCGGTGCCGCACCTGGCCGCCAGGCAGATCACCGGAGGCGACGAGCTGGCGGGCGTGCTCGATCGGCTCGCCGGTTCGGGGGTCGACGAGGTGTTCGTGGTCGGCGGTGACGCGACGGAGCCCGCCGGGCCGTACCCCGACGGCCTCGCGCTGCTGCGCGGCATGGCCGAGCTGGGCAGGCTGCCCGCGTCGGTCGGCGTCGCGGCCTATCCGGAGGGGCATCCGGTGATCGACGACGAGGCCCTGTGGTCGTCCCTGCTGTCCAAACAGGACTACGCGAGTTACGTCGTGACGCAACTGTGCTTCGACCCGGACGCGATCGCGACGTTCCTGTCCCGCGCCCGCGAACGGGACGTGCGACTGCCGGTTGTGGTCGGGGTGCCCGGGGCCGTCGACCCGGCCACGCTCGCCAGGGTCGGAGCGCGGATCGGGGTCGGGGACTCGCTGCGGTTCGTCACCGCCCACCACTCGCTCGTGCGGCGGTTGCTGCGGCCGGCGGCGGGCCGGGACGCGGTGCTGCGCGGGCTCGCCGATCTCATGAGCGGATCCGCGCCGAGTGAGGCGTCCGATCGGGTCGGCGGACGCCGGGCACCGGTGCCGGCCGGACTGCACTTCTACACGTTCAACCGGGTGCGGGCCACGGCCCGCCTCGTCACCGAGCTCTCCGACGCGCCCCGGGAGGGCGCACGGAGAGCGCAGGGAGGGGAGGGGTGAGTCATGCCGTCGGACCTGGAGATCTCGCGCGCCGCGGTCCGCAAACCACTGTCGGACGTCGCCGCGGACATGGGAATCCCCGCCGAGCTGTTCGAACCGTACGGACGGTCGGCAGGCAAGATCGCGCTGGACGCGATCGACGCACTGGCCGACCGGCCGCGGGCGAAGTACGTCGTCGTCACGTCGATCACCCCCACCCCGCTCGGCGAGGGCAAGACGACCACGACCGTCGGCCTGGGTCAGGCGTTCGGGCACATCGGCACACGAGGCGTGATCGCGGTCCGGCAGGCCTCGATGGGACCGACGTTCGGCATCAAGGGTGGGGCGGCCGGTGGCGGCTACTCCCAGGTGGTGCCGATGGAGGCGGTGAACCTTCACCTCACCGGTGACCTGCACGCCGTGACGTCGGCCCACAACCTGCTCGCGGCGATGGTCGACAACCACCTGCACAAGGGCAACGCCCTCGACATCGACCCGCTGGAGATCGCCTGGCGGCGCGTGCTCGACGTCAACGACCGCGACCTGCGGCAGATCGTGACCGGACTCGGGGGACGGCAGGACGGCCTGCCGCGGCAGACCGGCTTCGACATCACCGCGGCCAGCGAGGTCATGGCGGTGCTGGCCCTCGCACGGTCGCTGCCGGACCTGCGGGCACGGCTCGGGCGCATCGTCGTCGCCTATGACCGTGCGGGCAACCCGGTGACCGCGGAGGACCTGCACGCCGCGGGCGCGATGTGCGTGCAGCTACGCGATGCGCTGCAACCGAACCTGTTGCAGACGACCGAGCAGACCCCCGCGCTGGTGCACTGTGGACCGTTCGGCAACATCGCCCACGGCAACTCGTCGGTCGTCGCCGACCTGATCGGCATCCACTGCGGCGACTATCTCGTGACCGAGGCCGGCTTCGGCGCGGACATGGGCGCCGAACGGTTCTTCAACATCAAGTGCCGCACCTCGGGGCTGGTACCGGACGCCGCCGTCGTCGTCGCCACCGTCCGCGGGCTGAAGGCGCACACCGGCCGGTACCGCGTCGTGGCGGGACGCCCGCTGCCCGACGAGATGCTCGAGGAGAATCCCGACGACGTCCACGCGGGCGCGGCGAACCTACGCAAGCAGATCGCCAACGTGCGGGCCCACGGCGTGACGCCGGTCGTGGCGGCGAACGCGTTCCCGGGTGACCACGAGAGCGAGAAACAGGCCATCGTGGACGTCGCGGCGTCGGAGGGCGTGCGCGCGGCGATCACCAGCCACGCGGCGAAAGGCGGCAAGGGCGCGGCCGAACTCGCCGAGGCCGTGGCCGAGGCGTGCCGCGAGCCGAACCACTACACCCCGCTGTACCCGGACGAGCTGTCGCTGACCGAGAAGATCGAGACCGTGGCGCGGCGCATGTACGGCGCCGACGGGATCGAGCCGAGCCGCACGGCACGCGCCCAACTGGACGCCTACGAGTGCCACGGGTTCGGCGCGTTGCCGGTGTGCGTGGCGAAGACGCACCTGTCGTTGTCGGACGATCCCGCCCGCAAGGGCGTGCCCGAGGGATGGCGACTGCCGATCCGGGAGGTCCGGCTGTCGGCGGGCGCCGGGTTCGTCTACCCGATCTGCGGGGACATGCGCACCATGCCGGGCCTGTCGTCGCGGCCCGCGGCCGAGCACATCGACATCGACGAGGCAGGCCAGGTCGTGGGGCTGTCCTAGAGGAGTGATCGAGATGACCATGCTGCAGCGAGCCGACGTCGTCGTGATCGGAGCGGGCATCGTCGGCAACTCCGTGTGCCACCATCTCGCCGAGGCCGGGTGGCGCGACATCGTCCTGCTCGACAAGGGACCGCTGCCGGACCCGGGCGGATCGACGGGCCACGCGTCGAACTTCATCTTCCCCGTCGACCACTCGCGGGAGATCACCGCGCTGACGACGGATTCGATGCGGCAGTACGAGAAGCTCGGCACGCTGATCACCTGCGGCGGGGTGGAGGTGGCGCGCGAACCCGCCCGCGTGGAGGAGCTGAAGCGGCGGATGGCCTCGGCCCGCGCGTGGGGCGTCCCGGCCGAGCTGATCGCACCGCGCCGCGTCGCCGAACTCGTGCCCTTCGTCGACCCGGACATCCTGCTGGCCGGATTCTGGACCCCGTCGGTCGCCGTCGTCGACCCGTTGCAGGCCGGAGCCCTGATGCGGGAACAGGCGATCGCACAGGGCGCCCTGACCGTCTCCGCGAACACCGAGGTGACCGACATCCGCACCCGTGCGGGCCGGATCGAGGCCGTCCGCACCGACCGGGGCGAGATCGAGACACCCCTCGTGGTCGTGGCGAGCGGCGTGTGGAGTCCGCGGATCGCGCGCCTGGCCGGTGCGTCCATCCCGCTCACGCCCGCGGTGCACCAGATGATGGACGTGGGGCCGATCGCGGAGTTCGAGGCGACCGGCACCGCGATCGCGTATCCGATCATCCGCGACATGGACGCCCTGATGTACGAACGGCAGAGCGGGGCCGACCTGGAGATCGGGTCCTACGCGCACCGGCCGATCCTGCACGAACCCGACGACATCCCGTCGAACGAGGCCGCCGCGCTGTCGCCGACCCAGCTGCCGTTCACCTCCGACGACTTCGACCCGCAACTGGAACAGGCCCTGGAACTGTTCGGCAGCATCCTCGACCGTCCCGACGCGGGAGTGCGCCACGCGATCAACGGGCTGCTGTCGATCACCCCGGACGGCGCACCGGTACTCGGACCCTCGCCCGAGGTGGACGGGTTGTGGTCGGCCGCCGCGGTGTGGATCAAGGAGGGCCCCGGCGTCGGCCGCATGCTGGCCGAGTGGATGACCCACGGTGACACGGAGTTCGACCTCCACGGCGCGGACATCGCGCGGTTCTACCCGCACCAGCGCACGCGCGAGCACGTGCGGGCGCGCGCCGAGGAGGGCTTCAACAAGACCTACGGCATCGTGCATCCGCGCGAGCAGTGGGAGTCGGGCCGGGGCCGCAGGCTCTCGCCGTTCCACGCCAGGCAGCAGGCGCTCGGTGCGGTGTTCTTCGAGACCGGCGGCTGGGAACGGCCGCACTGGTACGAGTCCAATCGCGACCTGGTGGAGGAGTTCGCCGAACGGATCCCCGGCCGGCCGCACGAGTGGGACGCCCGATGGTGGTCGCCGGTGATCGACGCCGAGCACCTCGCCCTGCGGGAACGCGTCGCGATGATCGACCTGACGGCGTTCGCCCAGTTCGACGTCCAGGGTCCGGGGGCGCTGGACTACCTGCAGCGGCTGACGATGGCGCAGCTGGACCGACCCGTCGGCAGGCTCTGCTACACCCCGGTGCTGACCCCGGGTGGCGGGTTCCGCAGCGACCTCACCGTCGTACGGCTGGCGCAGGACCGCTTCCGGGTGATCACCGGTGGTGCGGACGGCGCTCGCGATCGGTTCTGGTTCGAGAGCCATCTGCCCGACGATCGGTCGGCCTCGCTCGTGGACGTCACCTCGGCGGTGTGCACGCTGGGCCTGTGGGGGCCGCGCGCACGGGACGTGCTCGCCGCGACGACCGGCGACGACGTGTCCGACGCGGCGCTGCCGTTCGGCACCGCCCGGTGGATCGACGTCGCCGGCATGCCGGTGCTCGCGCTGCGGGTGTCCTATGTGGGCGATCTCGGTTGGGAGCTGCACGCGCCGTTCGAACACGGGCAGGCGCTGTGGGACGCGATCGCCGAGGCGGGTGCACCGCACGGGATCGTGCCCGCCGGTATCGGTGTCTACGGCACCACGGGCAGGCTCGAGAAGGGCTATCGGCTGATGGGGGCCGAACTGGACGGCGAGTACGACCCCGTCGAGGCGGGGCTCGCGCTGCCGAAGGTCAAGGTGGCCGACTTCATCGGTAAGGACGCCTACCTGGCCGCGCGCGAACGCGAGCCGGCCGCCACACTCTGCACGCTCACGGTCGACGACCACACCTCCGCCGACGGTCTCGCGCGGTATCCGCAGGGCGGCGAACCGATCCTCACCGGTGAGGGCGAGCGCATCGTCGACCGCAGGGGCCGCGGCTCGTTCGTGACCAGCGCCGGCCGCGCCCCCTCGCTCGGGCAGTACCTGCTCATGGCGTACCTGCCGGGCGAGTACGCCACGGAGGGCACCCAGCTGCAGGTGGAGTACATGGCCGAGCGGTATCCCGTCACGGTCGCCCGCGTGGGCCGGACCCCACTGTTCGATCCCGACGACACCCGTATGAAGGCGTGAGGCGCCGGGAGAAGGGAGCCGGTCGTGGACATCGTGGTCTGCATCAAACGGGTACCCGCACTGGGCTCGCAGGTGCCGCTGACCGACGACGGGACGGCGGTGGACACCCGGCATCTCGGCTTCACGATTGGGCCGCACGAGGAGTGCGCCATCGAGGAGGCCGTCCGTCTGGTCGCCCAGCACGGCGGATCCGTCACCGTGGTCACCGCCGGCGAGCAGGAGGCAGCCGAGCAGCTCCGCTATGCGCTGGCGATGGGTGCCGACCGCGGGGTCCTCGTCGACATCGGACGGTCCGAAACCGACCCGCAGATGACGGCGGAGGCGCTCGCGGCCGGTGTGACCGGTGGCTCGGCTCCGGACCTGGTGCTGGTCGGTGACACCTCCGCCGACGCGGGCCACGGCCAGGTCGGACTGCGCCTGGCGGCCGCGTTGGGCCTGCCGGTCGTCGGCGGCATCAAGGGACTGCGGTGCGAACGCCCGGAGCATTCGGCCACCGGCGGGAGCGTCCGGGCGAGCCGGGACGGCGACGCCGGGACCGAGGTCTTCGAACTCGTCCTGCCGGCGGTGGTCGCGGTCAAGGAAGGGCTCAACCTGCCCCGCTATCCGACGCTGCCCGGCCGGCTGAAGGCGAAGAAGGCGCAGCTGCACGTGGTGGCCTACGACCCCGGCGCAGGACGGGGACTGCGCACGGTCGGGCTGCGCACCCCACCTGACCGGCGAGGCGCGGCGATCCCCCTGGGCCGGGGCGCCGACGCGGCCCCCGCCGTGGTCGACGTACTGGCCGGACTCGGAAAGGTGTGACGACCGTGCTGATCCTGCTCGACGACCCGGCGCAGGCCGCCGACCTCGCACCGCAGGCCCGTGGGCTCGGCGAGCGCGTGGACGCCGTGATCATCACCGACGACCCGGCACACACCGACCCGGTGGGCCCCGGGACCGTGAGTGCCGGAACTGTGGAGGCCGCCGGTGCCTGCGGTGTCGGCCGGCTGTACGTGACCCGGCACGAGCTGCTGGCCTCCTATTCTCCGGACGCCTGGGCCGCCGTGGTCGCCGAGCTGGTCGACCGGATCCGGCCCGAGGGCGTGCTCGCCACGGCGGGGACCCGGCCGGCGGAGGTGCTCGCCCACACCGCGGCACGCCTGGGCGCCCCGCTCGCGACGCACTGCGTCCACATCGACGACGGCGCCCAACTCGATGACAGCGCCCACGTCGGCCACGCCGGGTTCCCGGACACCGGCGGCACCGGCCGTGGTGCGGGGACGGAGACGTGGCGGATCACCCGAACCCGCAGTGGGGGAGTACTGCTCGAGGACGCCGACCTCACCGCACCGGTGCGCATGGCGACGGTCGCACCGGGCTGCACCGTCTCGGGCGCGCGGCATCCGGACGAACCGGCGGACAGCCGCGCGTGCGAGGTCGTCGACGTCGTCCCCGAGCTGTCGCCCGGTGACGCGCGGGTACGTCTGGTCGAACGCACCGAGGGCGAGCGGGGACTGTCGCTGTCGGCGGCACCCGTGGTCGTCTCGGGAGGACGGGGCGTCGGCAGCGCCGAGGGATTCACCGCGCTGGAGGAGCTCGCCGACGCACTCGGCGGGGTCGTCGGATGCTCGCGCGTCGCGACGAGCAACGGCTGGCGGCCACACCGCGACCAGGTGGGCCTCACGGGCACGAAGGTGGCCCCCGAGCTGTACATCGCGTGCGGCATCAGCGGCGCGACCCAGCACTGGGTCGGGTGCATGGACTCGACGGTGATCCTGGCCGTGAACACCGATCCGGAGGCGCCCATGATGCAGCGCGCCACGTACTCCGTGGTCGGCGACGTCCACGAGGTCCTGCCCGCGATCCTCGCCGAGCTCGGCCGCCGCAGGGCCGGTGGATCTTCCGCCGCGACCACCCCGGACTCTGCCACCCCGGACTCTGCCACCCCGGAACCGGCCGTGCCGGACACGAGCGCCCCGGATGCGAGCTCCCAGGGTTCGGCCGACGCCGTGTCGGGCCTGCCCGCACGGGGTACCTGAGGCTGGGCTGCCTCGGCGGCGAGCAGCGCGCGGTCACGGCGAGGGCCGGGCGGATCACTCGCCCTGATGGTCCGGTGCACTCGGCCGTGTGCCGGACCATCGGCGCACTGTGACGGGCGCACGCGGCGATCGCCCCTTCGGGTCATGTACAGTGGGCGTGACGCCGTAAGATACGAGCCGTATCTTACGGCCTGCGCGTGGGTACGCCGCCGCTCTCGGAGCCGGTCACGTCGACGTCGAAGACGTCGGCCACGCCCGCGCATCCGGCCTCGCGGCACGCAGCGGGGGAGCTGTGTGCGCCTCGGGCCGATCCCGCCGGCAACGGTGCCGGCCACCGTGCGACACGAGCCACAGTCCGTCACGTCTCCAGGAGCCGAATCCGCGCATGGCACAACTTCTCTTCCGCCTCGGTAGGTCCGCGTACCGACGGTGGCCGTTCTTCCTGATCGCCTGGCTCGTCGTTCTCGGCGGGGTCGGCACCTTCTCCGTGACCCAGTCGGAGCCGATGTCGGATCAGTTCACGATCCCCGGCATCGAGTCCGTCGAGGCGGCGGAGAAGCTGCCGGAGATCCTGGACGGGCAGTCCTCGCCCACCGACGAGGCCGGTGTCCAGGTGGTCGTGCAGGCGCCCGAGGGGCAGCAGCTGTCCTCGCCGGAGAACATGCGTGCGGTCGACGCACTGATCGACGATCTGCGCGACATCGAGAGCGTGCCGCAGGGCGAGCAGGACCTCGTCGGCCCGGTGCAGATGGCGGCGGCGACCGAGCAGCAGGCCCTGCAGCAGGCTCGCCAACAGGCCGAGGCGCAGGGGCAGCCGTTCAACCGGGAGGCCGCGCTCGAACAGGTCCGCCCGCAGCTGGCCGCCTCGTCGCCGCTGTCGGAGGACGGCCGCACCGGCCTGCTGGACTTCGCGCTCGACGTCGACAAGGTCGCCGACGTCGACCCGGCGACCCAGGACCGGATCCTGCAGACCGTCGAGGACCACTCCGCCTCGTCGGACCTGCGCATGGAGGTGCGCGGCTCCGGTATGCAGGTGATGGAGTTCGACAGCACCGCCGAGATCATCGGCATCGTCATGGCGCTGATCATCCTGGGCCTGACGTTCGGTTCCCTCGTGTCGGCGGGCATGCCGGTGGTGACCGCGGGCGTCGGTGTCGGGCTGGGCTCGCTCGGCATCTCGGCGATGACGGTGTTCAGCGACGACATCACCTCCACGACCCCGATCCTCGCCACGATGATCGGCCTGGCGGTCGGCATCGACTATGCGCTGTTCATCCTCGCGCGCTACCGCAGCGAACTCGAGCACACCGACGACCAGGCGACCGCGCTCGGCATCGCCGTCGGCACCGCGGGCTCGGCCGTCGTGTTCGCCGGTCTGACGGTGATCATCGCCCTCGCCGCGCTCAGCGTCGTCGGGATCCCGTTCCTGACCGCGATGGGACTGGCCGCCGCGGCCACGGTCGCCATCGCGGTGCTCGTCGCGCTGACCCTGCTGCCCGCGGTGGTCGGCATGCTCAAGGGCAAGACCTTCGGCCTGACGTTCCGCAAGTACCGGCCGAAGCGCGAGGACGACGGCAAGATCGTCAACAACGGTGTCCGCTGGTCGAGGTTCATCGGCAAGCGCCCCCTGGCGTGGACCCTGCTGGTCGTCGTGGCGCTCGGCGTCCTGGCCATCCCGTTCAAGGACCTGCGGCTCGGCATGCCGAGCGACTCGACGGCGCCGGAGGACTCCTCACGGCGGCAGGCCGCCGAACTGGTCAGCGAGGCCTTCGGGCCGGGCAAGCTCGACCCGATGATGCTCGTCGTCGACGCCCGCGACATCGCCGACGACCCGCAGGCGCAGCAGGCCGCCTACCAGCAGGCCCAGCAGTGGGCCGCCGAGCAGGACGGCGTCCGCCACATCGTGCCCGCGCCGGGCGGCGACAAGGGCACGATGATCATGCTGCAGCCCGAGTTCGGCCCCGAGGACGCGCGCACCGAGCAACTGCTCGACAACCTGCGCAGCGGGGAGGCGGACTTCGAGAACCGCACCGGTGTGGACCTCGGCATCACCGGCACGGTCGCGATCATGGCCGACATCTCCCAGACGCTGAACGACGCGCTCGTGCCGTACCTGGCGATCGTCGTGGGCCTGGCGTTCGTCCTGCTGGTGCTCGTGTTCCGCTCCCTGCTGGTGCCGCTGACCGCCACGCTCGGGTTCCTCCTGTCGGTGCTGGCCACGCTCGGGGTGACCGTGGCGCTGTTCCAGGAGGGCTGGTTCGGGCTCTTCGACGGCGGGCCGATCGTCAGCTTCATGCCGATCCTGCTGGTCGGTGTGGTCTTCGGGCTGGCGATGGACTACCAGGTGTTCCTGGTGACGCGGATCCGTGAGGCGCACGTCCACGGCGCGACGTACCGCGAGGCGATCGTGGACGGCTTCCGCAACTCCGCGAGGGTGGTCACCGCCGCCGCGTTGATCATGACCTCGGTGTTCGCCGGCTTCGTCCTCATGGACGACGTGATCATCAAGTCCATGGGGTTCGCCCTCGCCGTGGCGGTCGTGTTCGACGCGTTCGTGATCCGGATGCTGCTCATCCCGTCGCTGATGTACCTGATGAAGGAAAAGGCGTGGGCGATGCCGAAGTGGCTCGACCGGATCATCCCGAACGTCGACGTCGAGGGCGAGAAGCTCGAGCGACCTCACATGGCGGGCCACTACGCCGATTCGGACAAGAAACCGGCCCGCGTGTAAGACGAGTCGGACCGACATCCGGCCCCCGGGGACCGCGGTCACGCGCACGGCGCGGGCCGCAGGCTCCGGGGGCCTTCGGCTGTCCGGGTACGCCGGTGGCGATCACCCCGGCTGCCACCACGTGCGCCCACCGGGCCTGCGGGCTCAGTCCGTTGCGGATCCGCCGTGGTGCGTGCGGGTGAGCATCGGCATGCAGATCGTGTCGACGATGTCGGTGACGGCCGCGTCGTCCACGTGGCCGTTGAACAGCATCTCGTGGCTCAGCAGCGCGAGCGGGAGCATGGCCACGCGGTCCGGCAGTGGTTCAGCGGGCAGCTCCCCGCGGGCGCGCGCGTCACCGAGCGTGCGCAGCAGTGCCTTCTCCGCCGGTGCCGAGGCCAGTTCGGCCAGCTGGGGGAGGAGGTCGTCGTCGATCTCGGCGATCAGCCGCCGCACCGTGTGGATGCCCAGCTGCTCGAACCGCCGTGCCAACGCGGTGCCGAGCGCCACGAGGTCGTCGCGCAGACTGCCGGTCGTCTCGGCGGGCAGATCGGCGGGGGACGAGCGGATCAGTGCGTCGATGACCATCTGGGCGCGGCTGGTGTATCGGCGGTAGATCACCGGTTTGCTCGTCTGGGCACGGTGGGCGACCCCGTCGAACGTCAGGCCCGCGTACCCGCGTTCGAACAGTTCGCCGCGCACCGCATCGAGGATCGCCTCGCGCAGTTCCTCGCCGCTGCGGCGCGTCGCGCGTGCCGGGTCGCTGTGCTCACTCATGCCGGGGAGCCACTCTACCCGCCCGCGCCCACGCCGACCTCATGCGCGAGCGGCGTGGGCGGGAGGTCACATGTTCTTCTCGCCCTCCCGCACGGCCTCGCGGATGCGCGTGTAGGTGCCGCACCGGCAGATGTTGCGGATGCTGTCGAGGTCGGCGTCGGTGATCGTCCTGCCCTCGGCGCGGACCTTGTGCACGAGGGCCACGGCGGCCATGATCTGCCCCGGCTGGCAGTACCCGCACTGCGCGACGTCCCGGTCGAGCCACGCCTCCTGCATCGGGTGCAGTCCGTGCTCGCCGCGCGCGCCGTCGTCGACCTGGGACGGCAGTCCCTCGATCGTCGTCACCTCGTCCGATTCGGACAGTGCGCCCACGGGGACGGCACACGGGTTGAACGCCTTGCCGTTGATGTGGGACGTGCAGGCCTTGCAGACGTTGATCCCGCAGCCGTACTTCGGCCCCTTCACCCCGAGCAGATCGCGCAGTACCCAGAGCACGCGGACGTCGTCGGCGACGTCGACCGTCACCCGCTCACCGTTGACGATGAAGGTCTGTTCAGGCATGTCGACTCCGCTCTCAGTAGGTGTGGTCGAGACCGTCGGTCGGGGACTGCGGCACCGGTGGCGTCCGAGGCTTGGGCTCGAACGACAACGTCCGGTGGTTGATGGGGAACTCGGTCGGCATCGTCCCGGTGGCCCTGGCGTAGGCACACGCCACCGACGCCGCGGCCGCCGCGACGCCCGCCTCGCCGACCCCGCCGGGCGGTTCGGTGGAGTCCAGAACGACCACCTCGACGTCCGGCGGCGTGTTCCACTGCCGGGTGTAGAAGTAGTTGTCCCAGCTGGCCTCCTCGAAGTGGCCGTCGCGCAGGTGGAGGCTGCTGGTGAGCGTCATCGCGATGCCGTCGTTGATGCAGCCCTGCATCTGGGCCTCGATGCCGCGCGGGTTGATCGGCCGTCCACAGTCGATGACCATCGTCGCCTTGGTCACGCGCGGACCGGTCACGGCGTTGCGGACCTTGCGGTTGACCGTCTCCGGGCGGCAGTCGATCTCCACGATGCACGCGGTGACGCCCTTGTACTCCACGTGCACGGCCACACCCTGGGCCGTGCCCTTCGGCATGTCCTTGCCCCACTCGGCCGCCTCGGCGGCCTTCTCGAGCGCGGTGCGGAGACGTCCGTTGCGGAGGAACTGGAGGCGGAAGTCGACGGGGTCCTTGCCCATGCGCGCGGCGAGCTGGTCGACGATCAGCTCGTTGGCCGTGCGCACGTCGGGCGAGTAGATGTTGCGCATCGAGCTCGTGTTGAACCGCGTGTCGGTCTCGACGAGCGTTTGGCCCACGGCGCCGAAGTCGTACGGCATGATCGTGGTCAGCAGGAAGATCGTCTGCGAGAACGGCAGGTTCCCCAGACCGGCGGGCAGGTCGGCCGCCTTGGCGGTGATGATGTCGCCCAGGCCGTGCCGGAAATCGGTCTCGACGCTGGTGTGCTGCTGTTGCAGACCGAGCACCTGCTCCCCGGCGAAACTCGCGCGCACCCGCGAGGTCGCCAGCGGGTGGGTCCGGCCGACCCGGGCGTCGTCGGCCCGGTGCCACATCAGCTTGACCGGAACGCCCATGGCCTTGCTCGCCCGCGCCGCTTCGATCGCGCCGTCGGAGAACAAGCGCCTGCCGAACGACCCCCCGCCCTGCACGACGTTGACCGTCACGTTGTTCAGCGGCACGCCGATCGCCTCGGCGATCAGACCCTGCGCCACGTTGGGATTCTTCAGGCTCGCCCAGATCTCGGCACGGCCGTCGCGCACGTCGGCGATCGCGCTGTTGGTGTCCATGGCGGAGTTGCTGCGGAACCAGAAGGTGAAATCACCCTCGACGGTCTCGGAGCCGGGAGCGCTCGGCAGGGTGGGAATGACCTTCTCGGCGGACCGGACGTTGGCGAGCACGTCCTCGTCGGACAGTCCGGCGACCGGGCCGTCGTTCCACTCGACGTCGAGCGCGCGGACCGCGTCGATGCACTGGCCGAACGTGGCTGCCCGCACGGCGACACCGGTGGGGATCACGGCGACGTGCGTGACCCCGGGCATCTTGCGCACCTGGTCGGCGTTGCGGACCGACTCGGGCGTGCCGTTGAGTGTGGGGGCGCGGCACACCATGGTCGGCAGCGCGTCCGGGACGTCGAGGTCGGTCGTGAACTCCTTGGTTCCCGTGACGGCGGCGAGCGCGTCGATCCGGTTGACCGGGGTGCCGACGACCGCGTGCGCGTTCTCGTCCTTGAGCTCGACCTCCACGGCCTCCGGCTTGTCCTTCGCGGCCAGCGCGGCGAGCCGTCCGTAGTCGACGCGGCGGCCGTCGGGCGCGAGGATCTGCCCGAGGTGGGCCGTCAGGGCGTTCGCGCTGTCGCCGAGCAGGGTCGCGGCGGCCTGCAGGAGCGCACCCTTCGCGATCGCGGCCGCGACGCGGATGGGCGTGTACATCGCGTGGATCGTGTTGGACCCGCCGGTGATCTGGTTGAACAGCAGCTCGGGCCGCGCGGGGGCGAGCGTGACGTGGACCTTGTCCACCGGCAGCTCGAGCTCCTCGGCGATGATCATGGCCGCGGCCGTGGTGATGCCCTGGCCGACCTCCGCGCGCGGCAGCGCGAACGACGCCGTGCCGTCCTCGTTGATCGTGACGGTGATGAGCTGGGACGTCGGTGCCGCGGCGAGCGTGAGCAGGTCGCTGAGGTCGGCGATCTCGGCGGGCTGCGGCAGGGTGGGCACCTCCGCGCGGGCCGTGCCCTGCAGCAGTCCCAGGTCCGCCGCCGCCACGACCGTGGCACCGCCGAGCAGATAGCCCATGAACCGGCGCCGGTCGACCGTGAGCCGGGTGTCCGAAGTGGTCACGGATACACGCTCCTTTGCGCGGGGGACACGGCCGGGCGAGCCCGCTGCCGCGTGGTACGTCGATGTACCGCGCGGAACGGTACAGGCGCGTACCATCGGCGGGCAAGGAAGGTCGAGCCGATGGGGGAGTCGTCCGAGTCGTGGCCGATACCGAGACGAGCAGCGCAGCGAGCACCGGGACCAGGGCCGACGCCGATCCGGCCGTGGCCGGTGGAGACGATGCCGCTCGCGGAGTGCTCGGTGTGTCGCGGGGTGCGGCGAATCCGTCAGACTCCGGCAAGACGGACACGCCCGGCCACGCCGACGACGCCGGCCACGCCGACGACGCCGGCAACGCCGACGGCCCGGCGCGTGGCACGGCCCGGGCGCGAGCGCGGGGTGGTGACTTCCGCCAGCGGCTGCTGGACGGGCTGGCCGAGGAGATCGCGCAGGGCAGCTATCGCACGTCGACGGTCGCGGGCATCGTCCGGCGTGCGCAGACGTCGCGGCGCACCTTCTACCAGTACTTCACCGATCGGGACCAGTGCTTCCTGGTGCTGATGACCGAGGCGACGGCGGAGATGATCCGGCAGGTCTCGTCCGCGGTGGACCGCCGCGCCCCGTGGCCCGACCAGGTGCGCGCGGCGGTGGAGGCGTGGTTCCGGTACGCCGAGGCCGAGCCCGCGATCATCCACAGCTGGATCCGGGACGTGCCTGCGCTCGGGGAGAAGTCGCGCCAGTTGCAGCGCATGCAGCTGGAGGGGTTCATCGGTCTGGCCC
The DNA here is from genome assembly GCF_000719975.1 of Prauserella rugosa. Lineage (GTDB taxonomy): Bacteria > Actinomycetota > Actinomycetes > Mycobacteriales > Pseudonocardiaceae > Prauserella > Prauserella rugosa. The sequence goes on along the minus strand of NZ_JOIJ01000002.1, from coordinate 109,474 downwards.
AGGGACTCGGCAGGGAGGCGGCCCGGCACGGTGGCCGTCCGCGGGTGTCGCGGGAGAGCGCCACGATCCTCGTCGGCGGACTGCGGGAGCTGGTGGCGACCACCGTCGAGGACGGCCGGAGCGTGGCCGGCATGACCGAGGCCGCCGTCCAGGCGGCGCTCGCGCTCCTGGTGTCGGACTGAGCCCGGGTGATCAACGTCTCGCCGCGGGACAACGGCCCTGGCCGCGGCATGCGCCTCGCGCCGTCGGCCGCCTCGGTCCCGGGCGCCCGGACGTGACGGGACGCTACGGTGGGCGTGCTGGTGGTTCGCCTGCCCGCGCGACGACGGTCCCGAGGGCCGCGGGTGTGGGCGGCGAGGCAAGAGGGAACCCGGTGCGAATCCGGGACTGCCCCGCAGCGGTGAGTGGGAACGAACGCCGTCAACAGCACTGGACCCTCGGTCCGGGAAGCGACGGCCGGTAGGACGGCCGGCAGTGAGCCGGAGGTGCCCGCGAGTCCGAAGACCTGCCATCGGTGCGCGCATCGCCGATGCGCGCGAGTCCGAGGTCTCGCGGGAGGACCTGGCGGACGTGCCGGTGGCCGCCTCTGCGCGGCGTTGCCTCCGGCCGGGTTCGCACCTCCTGCGAGGTACTCGGGCGACTGTGTCGCCAGAGCTCGCGAGGAGAGAGCATGACCAGCAGCATCGGATCCACCGTCCTGGGTTATCCGCGCATCGGCCCGCGCCGGGAACTCGTCCGTGCGTGGGAGCACTACCGAGCCGGGGAACTCGGAGAGTCGGAACTGCGCGCCGTGGCACGGGAACTGCGGGCCCGCACGTGGCGCGAACTCGCGGCGTCCGGTCTGGACTCCGTGCCCGGCAACACGTTCTCGTTCCACGACCACGTGCTCGACACCGCGGCCATGGTGGGCGCCATCCCCGACCGATACCGCGAACTCGGCCTCGGCACGCTGGACACCTACGCCGCCATGGCCGAGGGCACGGGGCCGACGCCGCCGTTGGCAACGCGGCGGTGGTTCGACACGGCCTACCACCACCTCGTGCCGGAGGTCGGGCCGGACACCGAGTTCGCCCTCGCCGACCGTGCCGTGGTGCGTGACTTCCTCGAGGCGACCAAGCTGGGGGTGCCGACCAGACCGGTGATTCTCGGCCCGGTCACGTTCCTGCTGCTCGCCGACCCCGCACCGGGCGCGCCCGCCGGCTTCCGTCCGCTGGACCGGATGGCGGATCTGCTGCCGGTGTACGCCCGGGTCCTGCGCGAACTGTGCGCTGGCGGCGCGGAGTGGGTGCAGTTCGACGAGCCCGCCTTCACCGCGGACCGCAGCGACGAGGACCTCGAGGCGTTGGCCACGGCATACCGGGCACTGGGTGAGCTCGACGGACGGCCGTCGGTGCTCGTCGCAGGCCACGCCGGTGATCTGGGGGAGGCGCTCGGGGTGCTCGCCGCGAGCCCGATCGAGGGTATCGCGGTCGACCTGGTGTCGGACCCTTCCACTGTGGACACACTCGGCGGAACGTCCGGACTGTCCGGCAAGACGCTCGTCGCGGGAGTGGTCGACGGGCGCAACGTCTGGCGGACCGACCTCGACACGGCACTCGCCACCGCCGCGACCCTGCTCGGCTCGGCACGGGAGCTGGCCGTCGGCACGTCGTGCTCGTTGCTGCACGTGCCCTACGACGTCGACGCCGAGTCCACACTGGATCCGGAGATCGCCTCCTGGCTGGCGTTCGCGGTGCAGAAGGTGCGGGAGGTCGTCACCCTCGGTCGCGCGTTGACCGTCGGGCCGGACACGGTCGCGGAGGCGCTGGCCGACGCGCGGCAGGCGGCTGCCACGCGGACACGGTCCCCGCGGGTGCGGGACCACCGGGTGCGCGCTCGGCTGTCCGCGTTGCGACCGGAACACATCCGCAGGCCCGCCTATGCCGTACGTGCGCGGGCACAGGGCACCCACGGCATAGGCGGGCCTGTGCCAGACAGCCCTGTGCCAGACAGCCCTGTGCCCGGCGAGGTTGGCAGTACGGACATGGTGGGTTTCGTCGCGGAGCACCTGGACGGGTTCGTGACCACCGAGCACGGCTGGGTGCAGTCCCACGGGGCCGGGTGCGTGCGGCCTCCGATCGTGTTCGGCGACGTCGCCCGCCCGGCGCCGTTCACCGTGGACCGGGCCGTCCGGGCGCAGCGCCGCACCGATCGGCCGGTGAAGGGCGTGCTCGTGGGGCCGGTGACGGTCCTGACGTGCTCGTTCGTGCGGGACGACCAGCCACGGGCGGAGACGGCTGCCCAGATCGCCCTCGCGCTCCGCGACGAGGTGCGTGATCTGGAGGCGGCGGGGGTCCGGGTGATCCAGGTGGACGAGCCCGCCCTGCGCGACCCCCTGCCGGTCCGCGGCGCCGCACGGCGGGACCACCTGTGCTGGGCTGTCGAGTCGTTCCGCCTCGCCACCTCCGGCGTCGCCGACTCGACCCGGATCCACACGCACCTGCGTGCGGCCGAGTTCGGCCACATCGCCGACGTCATCGATGCGGTGGTGCGGTTGGAGGCCGACGTGACGAGCGTCGACGCGGCGCCGGCGCACCTCGAGGCGCTCGACGACCTGGGTGCGGCCGGTGTCGCGCATCCGGTCGCGCCAGGGGTGTACGACATCCACTCGCCGAGGCTGCCGCCGACCGACGAGCTCACGGGCCGTCTGGCCGAGGCGATCGACTCCGTGCCGGTGGGCCGGTTGTGGGTGCGTCCGGGCCACGGCGCACCGGCCCGCGGTAGCGCCGACACCGGCGATGCCCTGCGCGACGCCGTGTCCGGCCCCCGGGAGGTCCGCCGTTCGGTGTCGTGACCGATCCGTCTCGGCACGGGGCGGCGGGTGCGTCCTCAAGCCGGAACCCGCCGCCCCGTGCCGGGGCGACGGTCAGCGGGCCGCCGGAGTCCCGGACCAGCGGTGCACGCCCACGTCCTCGGCCGCCGTCGTCCGGTGCATCCGGTCGAACGTCTCGTGGAACACCGCGTTGCGGGCTTCGACGCGGTCCTGTTCGGCCTGGACCCCGGGCAGTCGCTCGCGGAGCTCGGCGAGCAGGGAGTCCTCGTCGACGGTCGTCACGCGCCCCTCGTCGACGACGACCTGTCCGGCGACCACCACCTGCCGCAGGGAGCCGCCGTTCTCCGAGTACACGAGTTGCAGTTCGGCCCGGTTGCGCGGGGCGAACGCCAGTGTCGTCAGGTCGTAGACGAGCAGATCTGCCTGCTTGCCCGCCTCGATCGTGCCGACGTCGTGGTGCAGCTGCGCGGTCCTGGCGCCACCGCGGGTCGCCGCGCCGAGCACCTCCGCCACCGTCGGCCACGACTCGTGGTCGGCGTCGGTGACCTTGTGCAGCAGCGCGGCCGCCTTGATCACGTCGTGCAGGCGCGGGGTGTCGCTGCTCGAACATCCGTCGGAGCCGAGTCCGATCGGGACACCCGCGTCGTGGTAGCGGCGCCACGGGGCGATCCCGGACCCGAGTTTGAGATTCGAGACGGGGTTGTGCGACACGCACGTGCCAGCCTCGGCGAGTGCGGCGATGTCGTCGTCGGTGGTCCAGACCCCGTGGGCCAACGTGGTGTTCGGGGACAACGCGCCGATGCGGCGCATGTGCTCGACGAGTGTGGTGCCGTAGAACTCGCGTCCCGTCACCGCCTGGGTCTTGGTCTCCAGGACGTGCACGTGGCACTCCGCGCCGTGGCGGACGGCGAGCTCGGTCGCCGCGGCGAGCAGGTCGTCGGTGCACCGCTGCGGCCCGGACGGGGCCACCATGTACCGCAGCCGTCCGTCGCCACGGCCCGCATAGCGGGCGAACGCCTCGGTGCTGAAGGCGAGGTAGTCCTCCGTCGTCGGCACCGGGACGGCCCGCACCTGCGCGACGACGTCGGCGGGGAGCCAGTCCGCGACGTACGGAAGCGTGTCCACGAACGGCCGGTTGATGATGTGCCCGGAGATGTTGGCGCGGACCCCGACCTCGTCGTAGGCATCGAACACCGCGTCGAGCTGGCGGAGATCCTGACCGGGGGTTTCGAGCACGTCGTCGACGAGGGTGGTGGTTCCGGACTTGAGCGACTCGACTGCGAACAACGCGCTGCGCAGCCGGACGAGGTCCGGCGGCAGTGGACGGGCCCCGAGGATCGGATACGCGTACAGCATCCACAGTTCCAGGGGAAGGTTGTCGTACCTGCCCTTCGCCAGGTACTCCCACGAGTGCGTGTGCGCGTTCACGAAACCGGGACAGACGAGCCGGTCGCGGCCGCCGACGACCGTGTCCCCTTGGGCGATGGGCACGTCGGCTGGATCGGCTGCGACGAGGTCGACGACGGCGCCCTCGATGCGGATCGTGCGGCGCACGGGTGTGACGCCGGTGTGGTCGTCCATGGTGATCACGTCGGCGTCGCGGATGACGAGGGCCACGGGTCAGTGCTCCTTCGCGGTGGGGTTCGGGTCGGTGGGCGCCGGGCGGATGGGCTGGGACTCGCCGCAGGCGGAGGGTGCTGTGTCGCGGTCCGCGCGGCCCGTCACGGCGCGCCCGGCGACGACGAGGACGAGCGCGACGGCGATGCCCTGGACGGGCGGGATGCCGATGTCCAGCAGCGAACCCAGGAGCGCGGCAGCCGTTCCGCCCAGGTATGCGATGGTGCCCGGCCAGCGGACCATGGGCACGTCGTCGAGTGCCGTGCCGGGGTCGCGGCGGCGCCAGACGAGCAGGAACGTGCCGATGAGGACGCCGCCCAGCGGAGGGATCAACACGCCGAGCATCGTGAGGAACGCGGTGAGCGCGTCGGCGATGCCGGTGAGGGCCATGACGATGGCGACCGCGGCCCCGCCCACGACGAACGGCCGTTTGTCCGGTTTCCCGGTGAGTTCGGCGCCGGCGACCCCGAAGGCGTAGGCCGCGTTGTCGTTCGTGGTCCACAGATTCGTGATGATCAGGAGCACGGCGAGCAGGGTGGAGCCCAGCGTGAGCAGCACCGTGGAGAAGTCCGGTTCGCCGTAGCCGATGGCGCCGAGTCCGCCGAAGCCCAGTAGTCCGAACTGGACGGCCAGAATGGTCAGTGCGGTGATGCCGAAGGCGAGCCTGCCACCGGAGGCGAACCGCGTCCAGTTGCCGATCTGGGTACCGCCGCTGATGAACGTGCCGATCATGAGCGTCAGCGCCGTGCCCACGCTCATCGAGCCGGCTCCGGTGTGTGCGAACAGGGCGCCCCAGCCGCCCGCTTCGTTCGTCGCCGAGACCGCGACCCACAGGCACAACGCGGTCATGAGCGGTACCGAGAGCCAGGACAACAGCTCGATGCCGCGGAATCCGGTGTAGGCGGTGATCGCCATCGCGATGCCACCCGCGACGATCAGCGGCCAGGTCACCGACAGGCCCAGTGCTCCTCCGAGCAGCGTCGCCAGCATGCCGATCGTGATCCCGTACCAGCCCACCTGGGTACCGCCGAGCAGAAGGGACGCCCATTTCCCACCCGCCCGGCCGAGTGCCAGCCGCGCCAGCAACACGGTGGTGAGGCCGGTCCGCGCGGACGCGATGCCGAGCGTCGCGATGTAGGCCGCGAGCACGATCGCCGACACGAACGCCAGGCCGAGGTACGTGCTGAAGGAGAACTCGACGGCCACCTGGCCACCCGTGGCCATCGTCGGTGTGAAGAAGCCGAACCCGGCGATGACGACCGCGAGCGAGGCCACACCCTTGCGGTCGCGTTCGGGCACGCGCGAGAGCGGATGATCGCGGTCGCGCGGGTGGGCCACGCCTGCGGGACCGGAGGAGGGCGCCGAGGGAGACGGCGGTGTGGGCGCGGCGGAATGCGGCATGAGGCACCTCGCGACGGAAGGGAACTGGGGAGGGGAGTGCACGGCCCCACGACGACGGGGAGCGCGGGAGGCGGACGGTGCCGATCTAACGCCCCTCGTCGGCCCGGGGCCATGGCTGCGGGCCAGATGTGGAGGAGTACGCCCGGCGGAGACGCGGGCGGTGTCGGATCGCACACCACGGCGCAACACGGCCGTCAGCGCGGGCAACGTGGTTGTTACGTGCCGGTTCTAGCGTCGATCGCCATGGGTGCCGCTGATGCCGTGGACGGGCCCCGCATTCGGGTGCTGGACGTGCTCGGCTGGGCCGAGGGGCTACGCCTCGTCGGACGACCGGTCGGACTGGACCGTTCGGTGCGCTGGGCGCAGGCGACCGACCTGATCGACCCCTCGCCGTACCTGCGCGGCGAGGAACTCGTACTGGTCACGGGGCTGTCGCTGCGTGATGCGGCGGCGTGCGCCGAGTTCGTGCGTGCGCTCGTTCCCGCGCGTCCCGCGGCGATCGGGTACGCGGTGGGTGTGGTGCACGAGGCGGCCCCCGACACGCTCGTGCATTGTGCCAACGAGGCGGGAACCCCCGTGTTCGAGATTCCGCCGACGGTGCCGTTCGTGCACTTCACCGAACGCCTCGCACGCGAACGCGTGGCGCACGGGGAGCGCACGGCCAACGGGCACCTGCTCGATCTGATCCGCCGAGGCCACGCGCGGCCGGATGCACTGGCCGAACGTGCGCCCGCACTGGCGGGTGCGCACCAGCTGGGCGTGGTGGCGATGTCGGCCCGCGATGCCGTGGGCGTACCCACCACGGGAGAGGAGCTGTTCGTCGGTACGGTCGACGAGCGCGTGGTGGTGGTGCACCCGGCCGGCACACCCCTGCGGCCGGATCGCGGCACCTACGGCACGAGCGGGCCGGGACGCACCGACGATCTGCCGATGCTGATCGAACACGCGCTGTCGGCGTTGGCTCTGGCGGTCCGCCGCGGCGCTCCGGCCACGGCGGCCGAACTGGTGTCGATCGAGGCGCTGGCGCAGTGTCTTCCCGGCGGGTACCTGCGACTGTTCCGGCAACGACTGCACGAGCCGTTGGTGCGCTACGACCGCGCCCACCACGCGTGTCTCGTCGACACGCTCCGGATGCTGATCGACTGCGGAGGCTCGGTCGCCTCCTGCGCGCGCCGGATGTACGTCCACCCGAACACGGTGCGGAAGCGGCTCGCACGGATACGGGGGTTGACAGACAAGGACCCTGCGGTTCCGCTCGAGCTGGCGGTGCTGGCGCTGGCCCTTCCCGACCCGCCTCCGGGGGAAGCGCCCGTGGCCGGGCACCCGGACGTCGGACTGGGCACCGGCGGCGTCGTCAGTGGGGCCATCAGCGAGGCCGCCGCCGCGCGGTCCGTGCGGTGAGCAGTGGGCTCACCGCACGGACCGCGGGTGTCAGCGGCGGCGGGCCGGCGCCCGGGTCAGCGTCAGCACGATGAGGCCGAGGACGATCATCGCGGCGGCGAACACGGCCATGCGCGGCAGGTCCCGGTCGACGCCCGTCGCGGCCAACTCGTCGTAGCCCGAGCCCGCGTCGCTCGCCGCGGCCTGGTCCTGGGCGGGTGCCTGCGCCTGTGCGTCGCCACCACCGGAGCCGGAGGTCGGTCCCTCGGCGCCCGCGACGAGCATGCCCTTCTGCGGCGTGTCCTCATCGGACCCGGCGTTCTCGGACCCGGCGTTGTCGGCCGGGTCGTCCGACACGGCCTTTTCCGGCGTCGCCGCGTCGTCGGATGCAGCGTCGTCGGATGCAGCGTCGTCCGACGTGGACTCGTCGGGGGCCGGAGTGGACGATTCGGCGTCCTCCGGCGGCTGGTCAGCGCTCGGCTCGTCCCTGCCCTCCGACGGGTCGGGCTCCGGCGAGTCAGGTTCGGACGGAGCGGGCTCGGGCTCCGGCTCGGGCTCCGGCTCGGGCTCGGGTTCGGGCTTCGGGGTCGTGGGCTCGGGCTCCGGTTCGGGTTTCGGTTCCGGCTTCGGCTCGGGTTCGGGCTCACGGGCCGCATCGCCGAGCGCGAGCTGGCGCAGCTGCTCCATGGAACCGTTGAACGTGTCCTGGTCGCCGGGCATCGGCCCGGAATCCGAGTACTGCCACATCGTGTAGTGGCCCCAGCCGCCCGGCAGCTCGCCGACCCGGTCGGAATAGCGTGCGATGAACAGCGGATGGGTCTCGGCGAACCGCGGCGTGTTCCCGGTGCAGGACTTCCACCAGTCGGTAGTCGTGTAGACCATCGGCCACCGACCGGTCTTCTCGTGCACCCGCTCGGAGAAGTCGCGGATCCACTGGATCATGCTCGAGTGCGAGCGCCCGTAGCAGTTGTCGCCGTACGGGTTGTACTCGATGTCGAGCAGCGGGGGCAGCGTCTTGCCGTCCGCGGTCCACCCACCGCCGTTGGCGACGAAGTAGTCGGCCTGTGCCGCGCCGCCGCCGACGTCGGGGCGGGCGAAGTGGTAGGCCCCGCGGATCATGCCGACCTCGTAGGAGCCGTTGTACTGCTGGGCGAAGTGCGAGTTGCGGAAGCCCGTGCCCTCGGTCGCCTTCACGTAGGCGAAGCGCGCGCCCGAGTTCCACGCGGCACGCCAGTCGACGTCGCCCTGGTGGCCGGATACGTCGACACCCGGGACGCCGTCCGGGGCCGCGTCGGCACGGGACGCGCCGAGCAGGGCCATCGAGCCCAGCAGAACGGCCGCCAATGCGGCCAGTGCGACGGATGTTCGCGTCGCGGTGCGCAGGCCGGTCGCCGGCATCGTGTTCCTCCCATGTCGCGAGCGGCTGCGCCGCGCGGCTTCGGTGGGCGGCGGTGATCGACCGCGCGGCCCTGGTCAGCACAAGCGCCCCCAGGATCGGTGCGTATGGGGCGACTGTAAACAGGTGTTTCCGTTGTGACTGGTGTGACGACAGGGTTTACGCACGTCACGTCAGTGATCGAGTGCGTCACAGCAGCGCAAGTCACCCGTTGAGGTGACGCCTATGAGGTGACGGCCGCGGGGCGCAACTCCGGTCCACGCAGCGCTGTGTGGGTCCCGGGCGGGCCTTCCGTTCCCCGTTCGGGCGCATTAGTCTCGACGCCGAGCAGGTGGTCAAAGCGTTTATCAACTCGCGCGACCTGGAGGGCACCGTGGCCCGGAAGGCCTTCGCCTCGTCGGCGGACCTCGACGAGAGACCGCAGGCGCGGTGACCGACGTCCGGCAGGACGCGCGCGGGTGCGCGGACATGCGCGGCCCTCGCCTGCGGTATCGGCGCCGGCCCGCCGGACAGCGGGCGAGGAAGGCGCCGCATCGACCCGCGCCGGATTCCCCGCAGGCAGCCGCCCCCCTGACACCGGGCGCGAACGCACCCGGCACGGTCCGAACAACGGAGTTCACATGGAACCGCAGTCCCCACCGCCCCACAGCGCACCGCCCGGCCGATCCGGAAGGCGACTCAGCACGGCCGAACGCAAGGTTCTGGCCAGTACGCTCGCCGGAACGTCGATCGAGTGGTACGACTTCTTCATCTACGCCCAGGCCGCGAGCCTGGTACTGGCGCCGCTGTTCTTCGCGCCGCTGAGTGATGAGTCGCCGGGCCTGGCCGCGGTCGTGTCGCTGGCCACGATCGGCATCAGCTTCCTGTTCCGCCCCCTGGGCGCCATCGTCGCCGGCCGGTTCGGGGACCGGCTGGGCCGGAAGCGGATGCTCGTGCTGACGCTCGTGATGATGGGTGGTGCGACGTCCCTGATCGGCCTGCTGCCCACGCACGCCGACATCGGCGTCGCGGCTCCCGTGCTGCTCATGGTCCTGCGGATCGTGCAGGGCTTCTCCGCGGGCGGCGAGTGGGGTGGTGCGGCCCTCATGTCGGTCGAACACGCGCCGGTCGGCAAACGCGGCCTGTTCGGTGCGTATCCGCAGATCGGCGTCCCGATCGGCCTCATCATGGCCACCGGCATGCTGTGGCTGCTGAACGCGGTCATGACGCCGGAACAGTTCGAGTCGTGGGGATGGCGCGTCCCGTTCCTGTTCTCGGTGATCCTCGTGGTGGTCGGCTACCTGATCCGGCGAGCGGTGGAGGAGAGCCCCGTGTTCCAGGAGATGCTGGAACGCAAGAAGGAGTCGTCGGCCCCGCTGAAGGACCTCCTGCGGCACAACACCCGCGAGGTCGTGCTGACGGCGCTGATCTTCGTCGGCAACAACGCGGCCGGGTATCTCGTGATCGCCTACTTCCTCACCTACGGCACGAACGTGCTCGACCTCGACCGCTCGTCGGTGCTGACCGTGATCGTGCTGGCCTCGGTCGGCTGGCTGGCCTCGACCATGTGGGGCGGCATGCTGTCCGACCGCATCGGCCGGGTGCGGACGTTCCAGCTCGGGTACGCGTTCATGTTCGTCTGGATGCTGCCGATGTTCCTGCTCGTCGAGACCGGCGACATCGTGGCGTTCGGCGCGGGCATCGTGATCCTCGGCCTGGGGCTCGGGTTCTCGTACGGACCGATGTCGGCGCTGTACGCCGAGATGTTCCCCGTGAACGTGCGCTACTCGGGGGTGTCGATCGGCTACGCCTTCGGCGCGATCCTCGGCGGCGCGTTCGCCCCCACGATCGCCGAACTGCTGGTGCAGGGCACCGGGTGGGGAGGTTCGGTCGGCCTCTACATCATGCTGCTGGCCGTGGTCTCCGGCGCGGCCGTGACCATGGTCAAGGAGCCGAAGGGCGCCGACCTCGGCGTGTCCGGTGACCGCGTCGCCGGCGGCGATCCGGCGGCGACCGAGCGCACCGGCACCTGAGCCGGACCGGGGTGGGTGCGACAGGCGCCCACCCCGGCACGTTCCCCGCCCGCGCCGGTACGTCAGGCGGTGAGTACCTCCCACGTCTTCGGCCCGCACTCGCCGTCGACCACGAGCTGGTTCACCGACTGGAACGTCTCGACCGCGGCCCGGGTGACCGACCCGAAGTCGCCGTCCACCACGAGTCCCGCGCTGTGCTTGTTGAGGGCGGTCTGTGCGGCCTTGACCGCGTCGCCCGGCGAACTGTCGCTGTCGATGGTGCGGACCAGTTTCGGCCACGTCTTCGGCCCGACCTGCCCGTCGGCCACCAGCCCCTGGTCGCTCTGGAACGCGGCGACGGCGTCGGTGGTGACCGTTCCGAAGTCGCCGTCGATCACCAGGTCGGCTCCCCGGCTGGTGAGCAGGCGCTGGATGACCTTCACGGTCTCGCCCGACGCTCCCGGGTTGAGCGTCGGCCACCCGCCACCGAGGTCGACACCGCGGTTGCGCATGAACGGCACGGGGTCGGTGATCGCGCCGAGTCCACCGCTGTGGACCTCGAAGTGCAGATGCGGGCCCGTCGAGTTGCCGGTCGATCCCATGTCGCCGATCCACGCGCCGGCCCCGACGGATTCGCCGGTGGACACGTGGAGGGCGTTGAGGTGGCCGTAGTAGGTGTAGCTGCCGCTGCCGTGGGCGAGGACGATGCCGTAGCCGGTCCGCCCGCTGAGCACGTTCTCCCCGGCCGCGTGGACCGTGCCCCCGCGGGCGGCGTAGATCGCGGTCCCGGCCGGACCGGTGATGTCCTGACCGGCGTGCGGCACTCCGCCCCGGTCCGCGCCGAAATGTCCGCCGCTCGGGAAATAACCCTGGGCCGGGTTGCACCACAGTCCGTTCTTGAGCGAGGCGGCCGTGGCGGTGCCGGTGCCGAAGGCGAGACCCACGGTGGCGGCGCCGAGGCCCGCGGCGGTGGCCGCGAGCAGTCTCCTCCGCGACATGGCAGTCCGTGGACGGTCCTGATTCATGACGTCGGTTCCTTTCGTCCGGTGACCCCGCCCGGGAACGCTAGGCATCGCCCCCGCCGTGCAGTAGCGACCAACGTCGGCCGGGCGGCGGACACGGCCTGATCGTCGTACTCCGAACGCCGCATGCGCCGCAGGGAGTTACGGGCCCCGGATATGGGGACGCCGTGACGAAAGTCCTTTTCTCGAATTGAAAGGAAATCCTCCGGGATTTCTTTCAAGGAATGTCACGCAGATGGGTCAGTCTCGGGCCGTGATCGGGGTTTGACAGTCGATCATGTCGGACGCGAATATCTCTTCATGTCGTTTCACCGCCGCTTCACGTAGGGCCCACCATCAGCCCTACGCAGGAGGGGTGGGGGACACCGAGTCCGGTCGCTCATTGTTCGGATCAGTGTGCAAAGAATTGCCGGGCGGCATTCCCGGCGTCATCCGCGACGACGCGTCGTTTCGCGCCGCGTCCCGATTTCGGAGCGAAGATGAAAGTCACATCGCCAGTGTGGCGACGGCTCTCCCTGTGCGCAGCCGCCGCCGTGATCGCAGCGGCCAGCGTGACCTCGGCCGGTTCGAACACGCCCGCCTATGCCGACGTGCAGGTGCTCGTCGACCAGAAGAAGGGCGCGGACGGCAAGAACTACTGGGTCAAGAACCATCTGGTGCCCGATCTCGCCCGGTCGGCCGAGGAGGACGGCAACGACCGCAAGAAGTGGCTGTTGGTCTGGGCCGGTGACGAGAACGTCGCCGACACGGCCGTCGGCGACGTGAAGGATCTGCCCGGAACCCTGGCCGGCGGTGTGGACAAGGTGAAGAACGCGCTGCCCGGCCCCGACTTCCTCGCCGTCATCGACGCGACACCCGGTTCCGAGTCGTACGGCAAGGTGGTCAACACCGCGACGGTCGGGCCGCTCGTCGAGAACGAGCCGCACCACATGCAGTACGTGTGGCACAAGGGCGACACGATCTACGCGGGCGCGTTGTTCCTCGCCGCGACGTACGCCTTCGACGTGTCGGCACTGCCGGAACTCAAGCTGAAGGGTGTCAGCCTGCCGACCCAGACACTCGGCGGGTCGGTGCCCGATGCGTACTGGACGCTGTCGGACGGCACCGCGTACGGCACCTACATGGGCGGGCCGGTGGCGCCCGGCCCGTACCGGTACAAGAACGGGCAGACCGTGACCAGCAACGGATTCGCGGGCAGTCCGGGCGCGGTGATGCGGTTCGACGAGAACGGGCAGGTGCTGTCGCAGACGTCGGCGGCCACGCCGCAGGGCGACAACGACAAGCTCTGCGAGAACCTGCCGAGCCTCGGGAAACCGACGTGCGCCAACCCGCACGGCATCCAGGCCCGCGAGGACCTGAACACGATGGTCACCAGCGACTACGCCGAGCCGCGCAACATCATCCTCGACCCGGTGAAGCAGCCGTCGCCGTACCTGCGCAGGCCGACGGTGCGCACCTGGGACATCTCCGATCGGGACAATCCGAAGCTCAAGGCGGTGTCCTATCTGCCGGACGGGCCCCGCGCCGACTTCGCGGACCCGCTGTACGCCGAGAGCCGTGCGGTGATGGAGACGACCGTGACGAACCGGCCCGGTCACAAGGGTGCGTTCGCGCAGACGATGCAGGGCGGTGCGATCTTCTACACGCCCGACATCACCGCGCCGGAACCGCGTTGGCGGCAGGTGTTCGACGACGGCACGGCCGCGGCGTCGATCCACGACGGCAACGACCGCATCGGCTCGAGCTCCAACGGCGGGTGGCTGCAGACCAGTCCTGACGACCGGTTCCTGTACCACGCCGTCACCGGCAGGCAGAAGGGCACGCTCGGCCCGGACGACCCGGGTACGACCGGTGGTGTGTACGTGCTCGACATCCAGAAGTTGCTCGCCTCCGGCGATGCGCCCGAGTGCTCCATCGACACGCGGGACGAATCAGAGAACGGGGGAGCCGAGGCCGACTGCCCGACGGTCGCCGGTGCCGCGCCGATCAACCCGGGGACCCCGGGTGCCGGCCCGCACTGGGGCGCCTACGACAACTTCACCCAGGACTCCGACGGTCTCTACACCGAGACCGACACGCCGGAGCGGCTGGCGGTGTCGAACTACTTCGTCGCACGGTCCGGATTGGACGGTGACCACAAGGTGACGATGCTGAACCTCGGCGAGAACGGTGACGTGTCCGTGGACGAGGAGTTCCGCGACGAGTTCACCGGCCAGGTCGGCATCAACTTCAACCGCAAGTCCTGGCCGCACGGCGACTTCGGCAACGCGAAACCGCATTCGGAGCTGTTCGTGATCGCCGACAAGGACGTCAAGTAGCGGTGTAGGCGGGACCCGGGGAGGGCCCGCGTGGTCCGGACCGTCGAGCCGCACGGCCGGCGGTCCGGACCACGGTCCCGCGGGTTCGGACAACGGATGTGCCGGGCACCGGCTTCCCGGCTGGCCCGCTCTGGCGAACGAGGAGAGCATGCACCACGGAACCTCCGAGCTCACCGGCTCGTCCACCGCGGACGGGCTGGCGCTCGCCATCCGGCTGACGTTGCTGCTGTGCACCGTCGTCGTGGCCGGTGCCGGGCTGTTGCGACCGCTCGGCGGAGATCCGCCGGGCCGGGTCAGGGCGACGCTCGGTGCCGTGGGCGCGGCGTCGGCGGTGCTGGCACTCGTGTCGGTGGCGGCGCTGGACGTCAACGTCGTGGGTGGGGCCGTGCACGCGGTGCTGAGCGTCGCCGTCGTGGTGACGCTGACGCGGCCGCGGGTCACGGTCGGGCCCTCGGGTGCGCTGCTCGTCCTGCTGGTGGTGGAGACAGGTGCGGGACGGTCCGGTCTCGACCTGATGCTGGACCTCGTGGTGGTCACCGCCGCGGCGACGTGGTTCGGCGTCGTGGTCGCGATGGCGTCGGGTACGTGGCTCGGCCGGACGGTCCGTCCCGGCGGGCTGATGACGTCGCTCGGCGTCGTGCTCGCCGTGGCCGGCGCGCTCGCGTTGGTGTGGTCGGGACTCGGCCCCGACCGGCGCTTGCTGACCACCGGAATCGGCGTGGTGAGCCTCGCCGCGGTGGTGTTGCCGGTCGCGGCGACGGTGCTCGTGGTGGCGGCCCGCCGGTGGAGCGGACCGCGCGGCGCCACCGGACTGGCCGCCGCAGGCGTCGCGGTGGCGTTCGTGGCGTGGACCGCGGCGCCCGCGCTGGGCCGGCCCGCGGAGCTGCCCGTGCCGGGGGTGCCCGTGCTCGCGTCGGCCACGGTCGGCGGAGCGGACGTGCCCGTGCTGATCAGCCCCCACCGTCCCGGCACCAACCTGGTGCATCTGCCCGCGAGCGCGGGGGATGACGTCACGGTCGGTGTCGACGGCGACGGGTTCGTCCCGGCGGGCGGCAGGCGCGGCGCGCCCGGACGGTGGGCGGAGGTGCAGCTGCCGGAGGGCCGGTCGGAGATCGTGGTCCGAGCTGGTGGCGACGAGGCCGGCATCGACGTGGACACCGGCTCGGGGGCAGGTAGCGGACCGCCGGGCGCCACGGGCGCCGACGGCCCGGAGTGTGCGACCGCCGCCCTCGGCGGGCTCGTCGGCGGAGCGCGCGACGTCCTGCGCCGCTGCCCGGCCGAGGCACTGAGCGACCGGGACGAGCGTTCGCTGCGCAGCCTCGTCGGGCATCTGGCACAGCGCGAGGTGCCCGCCGTCGCGCTCGCCGCAGACGACTCGCCGCGCAGCAGACTCGCGGCACGGGTCGTGCGGCAGGAGGCACAGCGGCACGGCCTCCCGGTACGGACCGGACCGGTGCGCGACGCGGCACTGATCGTGGTCTCGGGGTGGACCGACGCCCACACGACCGTGCAGCGGACGGCGCAGGACCAGACGCGCGGTCCGACGTATCTGTACGGCGTGCACCTGGCTCCGTGGTTGCTGACGAGCCCGGTGGTCAACAGCCTCGCCACCACCTCGCTGGCACTGGACATGGATCCCCGCGGGCCGAACGCGGTCGAATTCGTGGTCGCGCTCGGCGGACGGTTCGGCGGTCAGCGGCCCACGCTCGACGGATACCGGCGATGGCTCGCCGCGCAGGGACGCAGCGATGCCGAACAGAACCGCATCTACGCCTCGGCGCAGGTCACGGCGATGCCGATGGGAGCGGGCGAACCGCACGCACCCGGGATGTCAGGCATCGGCGACGGCGCGGGGAACTGGATCGAGGGTGCCGCGGTGGTGCCGGTCACCGGTCCGCTGCGGCCGTGAAGGACGGGAGGACGAGGGAGGTGACCACATGAACAGGACCATGGCGCGCCTGGCCGCGGGCGCGTCCGCGGTGGCGGCGTTCGGCCTCCTCGGCGCGGGCGCCGCGGCCGCCGACGACACGCCGTTCTGGCTGCTGCCGGGCGTCGACGCCGGAGGCCTCGTCGGACCGATCGCGAACCTGCCCACCGAGGCGCTGCAGCCGGTGTACAGCCTGATCACCCTCATCACGGGGTGACGGAGACGAAGGGAAAGCCCCATGAACAAGACCATCGCCCGCGTGATCGCGGGTGCCGCACTGGCCGGAGCGGCGGCGGTCACCGGCCTCGGAGCGGGCGTGGCCGCGGCCGCACCCGGTGACGGTGCGGACGACGTCGCCGTCGTCGACGAGCCCGATACCAGCGACCTGCACAACGTGTACACGTTCGCCCCGCTGGGCGTGCCGGTGCTGGGTGTCGTCCAGTCGGTGGCCGACGTGCCGGGCAAGCTGCTGCCCAGCGTCGGCGGATAACCGCGGAGGCCGGTCAGGGCCGGCAGGACTCCCGTGGCCGGGCCGAGCCCCAGCGAGGCAGCGATCCGGTGGCCGGACCGTAGCCGCCGGCACCGGGTCGCTGTGGGCTCGCCCGCGGAAGGTCGTCACACCCTTTCCGGACCCGGCGCGGGGACAGAGGAGAAGGGCGGTTTCCGGATGCATGCCCCGGAAACCGCCCTTCTTCCGTGTGGGACGCCGGTGCCGGGTGGCAGGCTGCCCACGGACGTCGGCCGGTGTTCCTCCGCGCAGAACGAGGGCCCTGTGAGACCGGGCGGTGGTCTCACAGGGCGCTGATCGATCGAACGGGGTTACTCAGCAGACGCTGTCGGCGGGCTTGGGTACGCCGAGGCCGAACAGCGGGCGCAGCTTCAGTCCGACCCAGGTGCCGAGCAGGGCGAACGCGCCCCACAGCCAGCCGTGGAGGCTGCCGGTGGAGATGCCGCCGAGGTACGCGCCGATGTTGCAGCCGCCTGCGAGCCGGGCGCCGACCCCCATGAGGATGCCGCCGAGGACGGCCGCGACGGCCGTGCGCCACGGGATCTCCGAGTGGATCTTCCAGGCGCCCGCCGCGGCGGCCGCGACCGCCGCGCCGAGAATGATGCCGACGTTGGTCAGCGTGGTCTTCTCCGTCCACACCGAACCCTGGAGCATCTCGGCGAACGTGGGCTGCTGCCAGAACTCCCACGTCTCCGGGTGCAGTCCGAGCAACTGCAGAAGCTTCGCGCCCCACAGTGCGAACGCGGTCGTCACGCCCCAGATGCCGCCCGACACGAGCATCACGGCACCGGCGAGTACACCCAGCACCACCGCGCCGACGAGCAGCGGCCACGAACCGCGGAACACCCGCGCCGGGCCCTTCGCCGACGGCGGCGCGCCGATGGGCGGCGGATTGCGGCGCGCCTGGATGATGCGCGTCGCCACGACGATCGCCAGCAGCACGCCGATCGTGATCGCCCACGAGCCGAACCAGCCGACGTGGTCGGACAGGAGCACGCCCGGCACCTCCGGCCAGCCGTCGAGCACCGGGAAGGCGAACGTGTAGAGCACCGAGCCGATGATGAACCCGCCGAGCGTGAGCACGATCGTCGACTGTCCCGAGCCGACGGCGAACAACGTGCCGGAGGCGCAGGCGCCGCCGAGCTGCATGCCGATGGCGAACAGCATCGCGCCGACGAACAGGGCGAGTCCGATCGGTCCCGCGGTCGCCTCCGGCGTGTTGCCGAACAGGCCGGTTCCGGTTCCGATCACCAGTGCGATCAGCGTCGCGGCCGTGCCGAGCAACAATGTGTGCGCCCGCAGGCCTTCACCGTTGCCGACGGCGACCAGCTGCCGCCACGCCGAGGTGAAGCCGAAGCGGGAATGGAACAGGGCGACGCCGAGGAACAGTCCGATGATCAGCAGCGCGCCGAATTGTGCGCCGTGGACGGCCCAGACGTACCAGCTCAGTGCGACCGCGATGATTCCCGCGATCGTGAGCGGCACCACGCGAACCGGTTGTTCCGGCTCCGGACGTGGCGCAGCACACGACGTCGGGGAGCTCGTCAGGAAATTCCTGGGTGACGTGCGGTCGGTGTCGGTGGACACGAATACTCCCGAATGTGCAGGCTCCGGTTGGAGGGGATAATGCCGTCGTCCACCGTACGGCGCCAATACTCCCCCGGAGAAGTGCGTCCACTATTCGGAACACGGCGAAATCATCGATCCGGACGTCGCGGATTCATTTCACCGCGTTAGTTCCATGCCGTCCGGAAATGGTGTCCGGCGTCACCGTTTTTCGCCGGCTCCGTGGTTGCCGGCTCCGTGGGCAGGGCAGTGGTGGGCAGGGCCGTGGTGGCCGGGCGCGGGTTCGGTCTCCACGATCTCCGGTGGTTCGAAGGCGCGCACGGGAGCGGGGTCCGGCCCCGCGGGGGAGACCTCGACCAGCGTCGTGCCCGGCGTCGGACCCTGCGCGAGCCGTGAGGTGCCTGCGTCCCGCGTGAGCACGTTCGGGTTGCCGTGCCGGTCGAGCCCGTCGGCGTCCGGGTCGTACCAGGCACCCGTCGCCAGGACCACCACTCCGGGACGGACGGCGTCGGTCAGACGCGCACCGGCGAGACACGCACCCCGGTCGTTGTGGATCCGCACCACGTCGCCGTCGGCGATGCCCCGTGCGCGGGCGTCGTCCGGGTGCAGGTCGACCGGCTCCCTGCCCGCGACCTTGGCCTCGCGGCTCGCCCGCGCCCCGTCGTACTGGGAGTGCAGGCGCGTGCGCGGCTGGTTGGACACCAGATGCAGAGGATGCCGCGCGGCGCCGGCAGCCCCGAGCCATTCGGCCGGTTCGAGCCACACGGGCATGCCGGGACAGTCCGGATAACCGAATCCGGCCACCGTGTCGCTGACGAGCTCGACCCTGCCGGACGGGGTGGCGATCGGATGGGCGTCGGGGTCGGCCCGCAGCGCGGCGAACGCACCGCCGTCGTGGCGCATCTCCCGTTCGGGCAGGCTCGCCGATCCGTCCGTCCAGAACCGCTCGAAGTCGGGTAGGTCGACATTCGATGCGGCCAACCTGGTCCGTGTGCGCTCGTAGAGCTCCCGCACCCACTGCCGTTCGGTGCGTCCCTCGGTGAACCGCTCGGCGAACCCGAGACGTTCGGCGAGCGCGGCGAACACGCGGTGGTCGGTGGGGACGTCGGCGGGCGGTGCCGCGGCCCGGTGCATCGCGGTGATCGTCGTGTCGGAGGAGCCCAGTGCGAGGTCCTCGCGCTCGAGCGGGGTGGCGACGGGAAGCACGATGTCGGCGTGCCGGGCGTTGGCGTTCCACCACGCCTCGTGGACGATCACCGTGTCGGGCCGTTGCCAGGCGCGCGCGAGCCTGCCCAGGTCCTGGTGATGGTGGAACGGGTTGCCGCCCGCCCAATACACCAGCCGGATGTCGGGACACGTCAGGCGGGCGCCGTTGTAGTCGATCGTCGCGCCCGGGTGCAGGAGGACGTCGGCGATCCGGGCGACGGGCATCGCGGGGGAGACGGGATTGGGCGGCTGGGGGAGTGCGGCGATGCTCCAGTGGCCACGCACGCCGGTCTCGGCGATGCCCAGTCCCGCCGCGGGGCCTCCGCCCGGCCTGCCGAACGACCCGGACAGCGCCGCCAGGGCGATACCCGCCCAGTACGGCTGTTCGCCGTGGTCCTGCCGCTGGATCGACCACGCGAGGTTGATCACCGTCCGGTGTGCGGCGATCTGCCGCGCGAGGTCACGAATGTCGCCGGCCGGAATGTCGGTGATCGCCGCGGCCCACTCGGCGTCCTTCGCGCAGCCGTCGGCGGTGCCGAGCACGTAGTCGCGGAAGCGGTCGAACCCGACGCAGCAGCGGCGCGCGAAGTCGGTGTCGGCCAGGTCCTCGGTGAGGAGCACGTGGCACAGCGCGAGCATGAGCGCCGTGTCGGTCGCGGGCCGGATCGGCACCCACCGGGCGCGGAGGTCGGGCTCGGTGTCGGCGCGCACGGGGGAGACGTTGACGAAGCGCACGCCCGCCCCGGCCGCGGCCCGCTGCCACGACACCTGGGTGTGCCTGCTCGGACCGCCCGGAACCATCTGGGCGTTCTTGGCCGCCAGCCCGCCGAACGAGACGACGAGCTCGGCGTGGTCGACGATCTCGGGCCACGACGGGCCGCGTTCCTCCAGACTGCGCGGACCGCCGCCGATGACATGCGGCAGCACGACCTCCATGGCCGCCTGGCTGTAGCTGTTGACCGATGCGGTGTAACCGCCTGCCATGGCGAGGAAACGGTGGATCTGGCTCTGCGGATGGTGGAACCGGCCCGCGCTGCCCCAGCCGTACGAGCCGCCGTAGATCGCGGCGTTGCCGTGCCGGGTGCGGACCCGGTCGAGCTCGCGTGCGGTGAGGTCCAGCGCGCGTTCCCACCTCACCGCCACGAACCGGTCGCCGCCTCGCGTGCCGGAGCCGGTCAGCCAGCCCTCGCGCACCATCGGGCGCGTGATCCGGTAGGGCGCACGGTCGGCCTCGGCCACGCCCGGGCCGATCGGGGACGGGTCGGGATCGGCGGGATCGGGCTCGAGGGCCACGATCTCGCCGCCGGAGGTGACGACCTCGTAGCGACCCCAGTGGAAGGTCGTCGGACTGCGGGTGATCTCGCGGGAGTGCTCGTCGACCGTCACGGCTCCACGGTAACCGGGGTGCGGAAGCGGGAACCGCGTCGTGGCGGGCCGCCCGGCGGGAGCCACGACGGACGGCGGGCCGCGGCATTCGGGGTCCGCCGCTGAAGCGCTGCCGAGGCCACTGATCGGGAGTACCGTCCGACTCGGAGCAGCGGGGGAACGCCGGAGCGCCCGGCGTCCCCTTCGCGCGAGAGACCGGACGGCACGGACGTCGGACACCCGGCGAGGGGAGCGGATTCCATGGCGGTGATCGTGGCAGGCGTCGACGGTTCGCCCTCGGCGATGAACGCGGCGGTCTGGGCGGCGCGCGAGGCGCAGCGACGCGGCGACACGGTGCGGCTGATCTACGCCTACATCGTGCCCGCGGGCAGCTACCCCGCCTTCGTGGCCTCCGCTCCGAAGGTACGCGAGGGGATCGAGCAGCAGGCGCAGACCGCGTTGGACGCGGCGCGCACCGAGGTGCGGCAGCAGGTCCCGGACGTGGAGATCGAGGCACAGCGGGTGGAGGGCCAGCCCGCGCACGTGCTCGCGGGTGAGTCGCGCACGGCCCGATGCGTGGTCGTCGGTTCGCGCGGCCTGGGCGGGTTCACCGGCATGCTGGTCGGGTCGGTGGCCGTGTCGCTGTCGGCGCACGCGCGGTGTCCCGTGGCGGTGGTGCGCGGCAAGCGGCACGACGACCCGCCGCCCGCGCAGGGCCCGGTCGTGGTCGGGGTCGACGGTTCGGAACACACCGAGACCGCGCTGGCGTACGCGTTCGACGCGGCCGCCGAACGCGGCGTGCCGTTGCAGGCGGTGCACTCCTGGAACGACGTCATCTCCGTCGAAGGGCCGTACGCCTACCCGTTCCCGACCGATCTGTCCGAACTGGAGAAGGCGGGGCGGACACTGCTCGAGGAGACGCTGGCGCCTTGGCGTGAACGGCACCCCGAGGTCGAGGTGCACGAGGTGCTCGAGCCGGGCAGGCCCGTCCGCACGCTGCTGCAACAGGCCGAAGGGGCGCAACTCGTCGTCGTCGGCACGCGCGGCCACGGCGGGTTCACGGGCATGTTGCTGGGCTCGACGAGCCAGGCGATGGTGATCCACGCGCCCTGCCCCGTCGTCGTGACCAGGCCGGAGGAATCGGGGGCCTGACGGCATGCGGGCACGCGACGTGATGACTGGCCCCGCGGTGACCGTCGGCACCGCGACGCCGGTGACCGAGGCTCTGCGCATCCTGGCCGAACACGGCTTCACGGCCCTGCCCGTGGTGGACGACGCCGACCGGCTGGCCGGCATCGTCACCGAGGCCGATCTGTTGCGTGGACGGGTCCCGCAGGACGTCCGGTTCCGTCCACACGGGACCGCCGCGGCGGAGTCGGCTCCGCCGCCGGGGGCCGTGGGCGAGGTGATGACCGAGGCCGGGTCGGTGGCGTCGGTCGCGTCCGGGACCGACGTGGCCGCGCTCGTCTCGCTCATGCTCGGTCTGCACCATCGGACGATTCCGGTGGTGGACGGCGGTCGGGTGGTCGGGGTCGTGACCCGGCGCGATCTCGTCCGTGCGTTGTCGCGCGACGACGAGGAGCTGGCACGCGAGGTGCGGCGCAGGCTGACCGTCTACGGCGGACCGGACCGGTGGGACGTGGCCGTGACCGAAGGGGTCGCCCACATCGCCGATGTACGGGACGACGCCCAGGACCGGCACGTGGCGACGCTGCTGGCCGAGTCCGTTCCCGGCATCGTGCACGCCGAGACCCGCCACCGCGACGAGTCCCGCACGGACGCGTGATGACTCCTTCCGGCGGCGCATCCGCGGCGGGGACGGAGGTGGCCGGCGTCGCGGTGCGGGCGGGGATCCGCGCGCCGTCGCAGCACAACACCCAGCCGTGGCTGTTCCGGGTTCGCTCCGACGCGGTGGAGGTGCTGGTGGATCGCGGCCGTGTGCTGCGCGCGAGCGACCCCGAGGGCCGGGGCGCGGACCTGGCGTGCGGGGCGGCGCTGTGCAACATGCGGGTGGCGGTCGCGGCCACGGGCAGGCAGGCCGTCGTCGAGGTGCTGCCGGACCCGCACGACCCCGACGTCGCCGGTCTGGTCCGGATCGGCGGCGCCCGGACGGTCACGCCCGAGGATCACGCACTGGCGGGTGCGGTCGCGCGCCGCACCACCAACCGTCGTCCGTTCGTCGACCGGCCGGTTCCCCGGCGGCTGAGCAGTGCCCTGTCGGCCGCCGCCGAGGTGGAGGGTGCCCGGCTGCTCGTGCTCTCGCCCGCCCAGCTCGACGTGTTCGCCGAGCTCCTGCGCCGTGCCGACCAACTGCTCGCCGAGGACGCCGAATATCGGCGCGAGCTGGCCGACTGGACCCACGACGGCGGCAGGGCCGACGGAGTGCCCGCGTCGGCGGGCGGGCCGTGCCCGGAAGCCGGCGCGCTGCTGGCCCTGCGGGACTTCCGGCCGGACGAGCGGGCACGCCCTGCTGCCGCGTTCGAACAGGACCCGCTCGTCGCGGTGCTGACCACCGCCACCGACACCCGCAGACACCGCGTGCTCGCGGGCGTCGCCATGGAACGGGTGCTGCTGGCCGCCACGGCGCGTGGCCTGAGCGCCTCGTTCCTGCCGCAACCGCTGGAGGTCGAGGACACCAGGAGTCTCCTGGTCGAGGCCCTGGGCGGGTGTCCGCAGACGGCGTTGCGGATCGGCCACGGCTATCCCGGCGTGGCGACGCCGCGGCGACCACCCGGCGACGTGATCATCGGAGCCGGGGGCGAGTGACGAGACCCGGAAGGGAGCTGGGAGACATGGAGCCCGAGCAACTGCGGGACGGACCCGTCGTCGTGGGCACCGATGGTTCGGAGGCCGCCAACCGCGCGGTGGACTGGGCCGCCGACCTGGCCGTGCGGAGCAACCGGCCGCTGCGGATCGTGCACGCGTTCACCTACGTGCAGGGCTTCTACGGTGGCGACCTGCCGGCCAGCCCCGAGGTCTACCAGGCCATGGAGGACGAGGGCAGGCAGTTCCTCGAGGAGGCGCGACGGCGCGTGGCCGCGCGGGCGCCGGAACTGCCGGTGGAGACCGACATGCCGTTGCAGGGCTCGGTGCCGCTGCTGGTCGAGGAGTCCGAACGTGCCGGGGTGGTCGTGGTCGGCACGTCGGGCCGCGGCGGATTCACCGGGATGCTGGTCGGTTCGACCTCGGTCTCGCTCGCCGCCCATGCGCAGTGCCCGATCGTGGTCGTGCGCGGTGCCGTGGACGGACTCTCCGGTGACGGCCCCGTCGTCGTGGGCGTCGACGGCAGCGGCGTCAGCACGGCCGCCGTCGGGATGGCCTTCCGCGCGGCGTCCGTGCTCGGGGCGCGGCTGGTCGCGGTGCACGCGTGGGCCGACGTCGAGTACGACTGGGGATTTCCCGAGATGGCGGAGGGCTCGACCAGGGAACAGACCGAACAGGTGGTGCTGTCCGAGGCGCTGGCGGGCTGGCCCGAGCGGTTTCCGGACGTCGAGGTCGAGCGGGTCGTCGTGCCCGGACGCCCGCGCCAGCACCTACTGGAGCGTGCCCAGGGGGCGCGGCTGCTGGTGGTCGGCAGCAGAGGACGCGGTGGCTTCCGCGGGATGCTGCTGGGTTCGACGAGTCAGTCGGTCATTCACCATGCCGGATGTCCGGTCATGATCGTGCGCCCTCCCCGCCAGTGATCTCCCCGCCAGTGATCTCATCGCCGGCCCTGCCGCCGACCGCGCGATCGACCCTGCCGCTCGGGCCGCCCTGACCGCCGACCTCCACGAGGCGGTCGTGCCGCACCCACGTCGGTTCGGTGTCCTCGGCGGCACCGTCCGGCCGTGTGGGCACCCACACGACGGCGGCGTAGGGGTCGGTGACCGGAGGGGCCACGACCCGGCCGAGCACACATCGGCCGGCCGCGGGTGCGCCCGAGCGCGATCCCGGTCCCGCGCATCCGGGCACGTAGGTGACCCGGTCTCCGACCCCGACGCGGCCGGCACGGTCGAACATGACGACTCCCTTCGCGTGCTTCCCTTCCGGGGCCGAGCACCGTGGTGAGCCGGTTCCGCGGTGACCCGCTCCTGCGGCGAGCCACCTCTGCCGCGGCTCGCCGGCTGCGGCTTCGGCCGCCACGCGGGCCGGGCCGCACGTCGCAGGCGAAACCGCTCGCCGGCCGGCACACGTCCGCTCCACGCAGGCGGACGTGTACGGCGCTCGATCTGCACGTTCCCCGCGGGCAAACTACACCCGAACGGGGAGTGGAGTAACCAGCCGCGAGTGGCGGGTGAAGGCGGACCGCCGTCCGGTTGCGAGGCCTTTCGCCGAACGTCACCGGTACGTCGATGTCCACAATGGACATCTCGGCGACTACCCACTGAGCGGTGATATACATCACAGGCATAGGGTGGGCCGACGTGACTGTCGCATGAACGGGGTGTTCGAAGGGTTCCTGGTCATCGGCTTCGTGGTCGCGGTCGGTTACGTCCTCGGCCGCACCGGTGCACTGGGCGCGGCGGCTATGCAGGTGCTGTCGCGGACGGCGTTCTTCGTCGGAAGCCCGGCGCTGCTGTTCGGCACACTCGCCAGGTCCGACGTCGGTGCCGTCTTCTCCACGGCCCTGCTCGTCACGGCGATCACCAGCAGCCTGGCCTGTCTGCTGTACCTGCCCTTCGGGTTCGCCCGCAGGCGCCCTGCCGGCGAACTGACCGTCGGCGCGATGGCCAGCGGCTACGTCAACGCGGGTAATCTGGGCATCCCCATCGCGACCTACGTGCTGGGCGGCGCGGCCGAGGTCGCGCCGGTGCTGTTGTTCCAGCTCGCCGTGCTGACCCCGGTGTTCACCTCGGTGCTCGACGTGCTGTCGGAACGGGCGGAGGGCGGTCGGCCCAACTGGCTCCGGGCCTTCACCGCGCCGTTGCGTAACCCGCTCGCCCTGGCCAGTGCCGCGGGCATCGTCTGTTCGGCGACCGGTTTTCTCCCGCCGACGGGCCTCATGGATCCGATCGACCTGCTCGGCAACCTCGCCGTGCCCGCCATGCTGCTGGCCTTCGGAATCTCGCTGCACGCCTCGACCCTGCCCGGCCGGGATCGGGACCTGCGCCCGTCGCTGCTCACGGTCGTGGTGTTGAAGAACCTCATGCACCCGCTGATCGCGTGGGCGCTGGCCGTGGCCGTCGGCGCCGACGGGCACACGTTGCTGGCGGCCGTGGTGTGTGCCGCGCTGCCGACGGCGCAGAACGTGTTCGGGTACGCGGTGCGGTTCGACCAGGGGGTCCAGCTGGCCCGCGACGCCGCACTGACCTCCACGGTGCTCGCGTTGCCGGTGCTGGTCGGAGTCGTGGCGGTGCTGGGGTGACCGGTCGGACGCGGCGGCGCGCGTCGGCCGGATGAGCGTTCCCGGGTGACTGGATGCCGGTGATCGGATGCGGTGATCTGCGGATGATCATTGCGCTGCCGGGGTGAACTTGGGGCCACGCGGGTGGCTTCTCCGGCGGTCGCACACGCGCACGAAGCGCCGGAATCCTTTCGCCGTGGTAGAAGGGAGTACTCGACGTGCATCGGAACTCGGCGACGGAGAGCACATGGAACTGGTGATCACGGCCGACCGCAGCGACGACGCGGTCTTCGTTCGTGCGAAGGGTGAGGTCGACCTGGGCACGGTCGCGCAACTCACCTCGGCCCTCGACGCCGCCTGCGAGGAGGCGACCCCGCCCATGGCCGTGGTCGCCGACCTCAGCGGGGTGACGTTCCTGGCGTCGTCGGGGCTCAGCGCGCTCGTGCGGGCCCACGAACGGTGCCAGGAGGACGGGACCGCGTTGCGGGTGATCGTGGGGAACCGGGCGGTGTTGCGCGGGTTCCAGGTCACCGGGCTGGACACCCTGCTCGACATCCGTGAAGGCGAATAGCCCCGGTCGCGTTTAGGGTGGCCGCCATGGCGATCTACTACGACGTGCATCCGGACAACCCACAGCCGCGTTCGATCGGGAAGGTCGTGGACCTCGTCAGGCAGGGAGGGCTGATCGCCTACCCGACCGACTCGTGCTTCGCGCTCGGCACCTCGCTCGACAACCGTGAGGGTCTCGACCGCATCCGGAGCATCCGCAGGCTCGACGACCGGCACCACTTCACGCTCGTGTGCGAGGACTTCGCCCAGCTGGGCCAGTTCGTCCACGTCGACAACACGGTGTTCCGTGCGGTCAAGTCGGCGACTCCGGGGCAGTACACGTTCATCCTGCCCGCCACCAAGGAGGTGCCGCGGCGGTTGCTGCACCCGAAGAAGAAGACCGTCGGGGTGCGGATTCCGGCCCACAACGTGCCGCAGGCGCTGCTGTCCGGGCTCGGCGAGCCGTTGGTGTCGAGCACGTTGCTGCTGCCCGGCGACGAGGAGCCGATGACGCAGGGGTGGGACATCAAGGAGCGCCTCGATCACGTCCTGGACGCGGTGATCGATTCGGGGGACTGCGGTGTGGAGCCGACCACGGTCGTCGACTTCTCGGGGGACGAACCCGAGATCGTGCGGGTGGGCGCGGGTGATCCGGCGCGGTTCGAGTGACGCGCGTCAGCCGGTGAGCACGCAGCGCGTGCGCCGGTAGATCGTCGGCATGCACCGGTTGCAGTGCACGCACAGGGACCGGTGGTCGGGTTCGGCGGCGAGCCGGTTCGGCAGGCCGGGTTCGCGCAACAGGGCCCTCGCCATGGCCACGAACGCGAACCCACGCCGCATGGCCAGCTCCATGGTCTCGCGTCCGGTGATACCGCCCAGCAGGATCAGGGGCAGCTCCAGCTCCTCGCGGAACTGCATCGCGCGGTCGAGCAGGTAGGCGTCCCGGTACGGGTACTCGCGGAGGAAGGCGTTGCCGCTGAGGCGGATCCCGACCCGCAGGAGTGCGCGCGACGGTCCGCCGAAGGCGGCCGCGAAGTCGCGCACCGGTGCCTCTCCGGTGAACAGGTACATCGGGTTGAGCAACGAGCTGCCCGCGGTGAGGGTCAGCGCGTCGAGATGCCCGTCGTCCTCGAGCCACCGCGCGATCTGCAGGCTCTCGTCGAGCCACAGCCCGCCCGGGACGCCGTCGTCCATGTTGAGCTTCGCCGTGACGGCGATGCGCTCACCCACCGCCTCCCGTACCGCGGCGGCGGTCTCCCTGGCCAGTCGCGCGCGGGCGTGCGGGGAACCGCCGTACCCGTCGCGGCGCCGGTTGAGCAGGGGGCTGAGGAACGCGCTGATCAGGTAGTTGTGGCCGAAGTGGAGTTCGACGGCGTCGAATCCGGCGTCGGCGGCGACGCGGGCCGACTCGGCGTGGGCGGTGACGATCCTGGCGAGGTCATCGGTCGTCGCGCGTCGGATGAGGCGCATGCTGAGGGGACTGGGCAGGGTGTGCGGTGCCAGTGCGGGGGTGCCGTTGGAGGCGCCGTTGGCCACCGGGCCCGCGTGGCCGAGCTGTGCGCACACGGCGGCGCCCTCGGCGTGCACGGCCGAGGTCAGGGTCTGCAGGGCCTCGATCGCCTCCGGCCGCATGAGGATCTGGTGCCGGTCGGTGCGTCCCTCGGGCGCGACCGCGCAGTAGGCGACCGTCGTCATGCCGACCCCGCCGCGGGCGAGGTCGGTGTGGAAGGCGACCAGGTCGTCGGTGATGCGGCCCTCCGGCGTCCGCCCTTCGAACGTGGCGGCCTTGATGATCCGGTTGCGCAGCCGCGCCGGCCCCAGCGTGGCGGGGGCGAGGACGTCGGGGACGGAGCGTTGTGCGGGTGGAACCTTCACGCCGAACTCCCGGGGTTGGTCGGTCGGGTCAGATCGGGGCCGACAGGCCGGCGACGACGAATCGGCGCAGCGACCGGACGGGGGCCCTGCCGCGGGCGCTGCCGCCGTCCGGTGCGGCGAGCGTCTGCAGGATCAGGTCGAACGCCAGGAGGAGACGGCGCGCGGCCTCGGCGGGCGGGAGTCCGGGCACGGCGTCGCGCAGCAGCGCGATCCACGGCCGCAGGCCGAACCAGCCCGATACGAACCCGACGTCCCTGCGGCCCAGCACGATGCGGGCGAGCAGCCGCAGGTGCAGGCGACCGCGTTCGGTGCGGGCGAGGTCGGCGAGTGGGACCAGGACCACGTCGACCAGCTCGTCGACGGTCGGCAGGTCGCCGGCGCGTCTGCGCCGGGTGAGGCGCTGGAGCCCGTCCTGCCAGTGGGGCGCGAGCCTGCGCTCGAGGAGGGCGCCGATCAGCGCGTCCTTCGACCCGAAGTGGTAGTGCACGGCCGCGGGGTTCATCCCGGCCGCGGCGTTGACGGCGCGGACGGACACCGCGTCGACGTCGCGGGTGAGCAGGAGCGACTCGGCGGCGTCGAGCAGGCGTGCGCGGGTGGCGTCGGAGGCCGCCGTCGTTGGCATGCGGTCAGTAGAGCGCACGCCGGTGGCTGCCCTCAAGAGATGTTTCAAACGGTGATGGGATTCCGTGCGCGGTGACCGTTCGGGGCGACCGTGTGGTGACGGCGGGACCGTCGTCACGTTCGCGGCCTCGCCCGGGGACGGTGGCGCGATTACCGTCAGCGGTATGTGCCGGAACATCACGGTCCTGCGGGGCCTGGAACCGTCCGCGACGGACGAGGAGATCGAGGCGGCCGCGCGCCAGTACGTGCGCAAGGTCAGCGGCGTGCAGACCGTGTCCGAGGCGACGAGGGAACCGTTCGAACGGGCCGTCGCCGAGGTCACCGCGACGACGACGCGGCTGCTGGCCGAACTGCCCGCCCGGAGGCAGCCGCCGCGCACCGTGCCTCCGTTGCGCAGGCCCGAGGTGCGGGCGCGGGTGGCGAGGACCGGAACGGGGCCTCACCCGCCCGAGCCCGAAGGCGCCCGGGGAGTAGGAAACAACCGCGCAGGTGACAACCGAGCCGCCGGGACAGGTCGGCCACCGTGATGCCTCCGGGGACTGGGAGATCACGTCGAGCGCGCGCAGGCCCCGGTCGAGCGTCTGCAACGTGCTCATACGGTGGTCCTTCCGCGTCGGGAACGGCTCGCCGTCCAGTGTGCCGGGGGAGTGCGGCGGTCGCGCAGGTGGCCGGTGGGTGTGTCCGGCCCGCGGTCTACCCTCGGCGGAGCGAACGAGGGGAGGCGGCGTGAGTCACGGATCGTCCACACCGGACACGGGGTTTCGCGAACGGCTGCGGGCGGACTGCGGGCGGTGCTACGGCTTGTGCTGTGCCGCACCGGGTTTCGTTGCCTCGGCCGACTTCGCGCTGACGAAGCCGCCGGGAACGCCGTGCCCGAATCTGCGGGCCGACTCGTGGTGTGGCGTGCACGAGACGCTCCGGGAACGCGGATTCGCGGGCTGTGTCGTCTACGACTGTTTCGGCGCGGGCCAGGCGGTGGCCGAACGTGAAGGGGCCGACTGGCGCCGCGACGACGCGGCCCGGCGGCGGATGTTCTCGGCCTATCCGGTGCTGCGCGACCTGCACGAGCTGCTGTACTACCTGCACGAGGCGCGGAACCTCGCGGACGCCGCGCCGGTGCACGCCGAGCTCGACACGATGATCGCCGAGACCGAACGTCTGGCGGACCGCGACCTCGACACGGTGGCCGTCATGTCCACGGGAGAGCACTGGGCGGAGGCCAACGCCGTGTTGACCAGGGCGAGCACCTGGGCGCGTGGCGGCTACCCCGGCAGGGATCTGCGCGGTGCGGATCTCGTGGGCGCCGACCTCGCCGGCGATGCGCTGGCCGGGGCGAACCTGCGGGGAGCCCTGCTGCTGGGCGCCGATCTGCGCGGCGCCGACCTGACGCGTGCGGATGTCACCGGTGCCGATCTGCGCGGCGCGGACCTGTCGGGTGCGTGGTTGGCCGAGACCCTGTTCCTCACGCAGTCGCACGTGGACGCCGCCCGCGGGGACGCGCGGACCCGCCTTCCCGGCTGGGCGCGCGTCCCCGCGCACTGGAGCTCCTGACCACCGCTTCCGCGGGTCAGAGCACGTGTGCGGCCGAGGCGGGTTCCTGGACGGGGACGTCGGCGGTGCCGGCGGCGGCGAGCAGCCTGCGCGGCAGGTCGGGCAGCGGGGTGTGCTCGGGAGGATCGAGCCTGCCCGGCATGCCACCGTCGAGCAGCTGCCTGGCGAATCGGGCGACGTCGTCGGGGTCGGGTGTCGGATCGCTGCCGCCCAGGTACGACACGATGATCAGGTCCTCACCCGAGTGCGTCTCGATCGCACCGCCCCAGCCGTGCCGTTCGTCCCACACGAGCGCGAAGTCCCGGTCCGGGAAGGTCGGCAGGTGCCCGTCCAGTGCGATGTAGGCGCTGACCGGGGTGCCCGTCGTGTCGCACGTGTACTGCGCGGCCGGGCCTGTGGCGCCGGTGCGGGATCGTCCGTACGGGCCGGACGTGAGCGCCTCCACGACGGCGCCGGCATAGGCGTGCAGCGCGGATTCCGTCGAGTGCCAACCGTAGATGTCCACTGATGATCACCTCGATCCTTCCGCCACCCGCTGGCTGCGAGCGGCTCACTCGTTTCCGAGACGTCGCTGGAGTTCGGCGATCTCCCTGCGTGCCTGCTCGAGCTCGTGTTCGAGTTCGAGAATGCGCTGCGCGGCGTTGAGGTTGTAGCCCTCGTCGAACAGCGCGCGCATGCGCTCGGCCTGGCCCAGCTGATGCCGCGAGTACCGACGATGGCCGCCGCCCGAGCGTTCGGGGGACACGACGCCGGCGCTGTCGAGGCTGCGCAGGAACGGCTGCTCCACGCCGAGGATGTCGGCCGCCTGTCCGGTGGTGAACGTCGGCCGGTGTTCGTCGTCCAGGTCGTGCAGGTTCACGTGCTCACCTCCGCAGCGCTGTCGTCGATGTCCTCCGGGGAGTCGCGGGCCCGGGTGTCGGGCTCTCGGCGAAGCCTGCTCCAACGATCCGAATAAATATGTACTGCGCGATGCAGGTTTCGTCAAGTCGAGAATGCCGATCACGGCGTGGTGCGGGACGCGGCGCATCGGTAGCGTCGAGCGCGCGCGGCCGGCACCGTCGCCGCTGCCGCCCTCGTCGGAAGGAGGCCCATGCCCGCCGAGCCCACCGAACACGTGGACGTCCTCGTCGTGGGAGCAGGACTGACCGGGATCGGAGCGGCCTGCCGGCTCCGGGAGCGCCATCCCCACCGGAGCGTGGCGGTGTTGGAGGCCCGCGGCGCCATGGGCGGGACGTGGGATCTGTTCCGATATCCGGGCGTGCGGTCGGACTCCGACATGTTCACCCTCGGCTACGGCTTCCGGCCGTGGCGCCGCGCCGACGCCATCGCCGACGGCCCGTCGATCCTCGCCTACATCCGGGACACCGCCCGCGAACACGGCGTGGACCGCGACGTGCGATACCACCACGAGGTCCGCTCGGCCGCGTGGTCGAGCGACCGGGCACAGTGGATGGTCGAGGTGTACCGGACCGACATCGGTGCGGCGCGGACGCTGACGTGTTCCTTCCTGTACGTGTGTTCCGGCTACTACCGCTACAGCGAGGGCTACACGCCGCCGCTGCCCGGTATCGACTCCTACCGCGGCACGATCGTGCACCCGCAGCACTGGCCCGAGGATCTCGACTACCGCGGCGCACGGGTCGTGGTGATCGGCAGCGGAGCCACGGCGGTGACGCTGGTGCCGTCGATGGCGCGGGACGCGGCGCACGTGACGATGCTGCAGCGTTCGCCGAGTTACGTGATGGCGTTGCCGTCGGTCGACCCGCTCGCGAGGACGCTGCGCCGGTTCCTGCCCGACCGCGTGACCTATCCGGTGGTGCGCTGGAAGAACGCGCTGATGATGGCGTTGTTCTTCCAGCTCAGCAGGCGGCGCCCGGCCCTGGTGCGCCGACTCGTCGAGCGGGGTGTGCGCGCGTCGCTGCCGGAGGACTTCGAGGTCGAGCGGCACTTCCGGCCCGCCTACCAGCCGTGGGACCAGCGGCTGTGCTTCGCGGCCGACGGCGACCTGTTCCGGGCGCTCAGCCGCGGCGATGCCTCCGTCGTCACCGACACCGTCGATACGTTCACCCCGGACGGGATTCGGCTCGGCTCCGGCGACGAGCTCGCGGCGGACGTCGTGGTGACCGCGACCGGACTGAACCTCCTGGCCATCGGAGGGATCGCGCTCGAGGTCGACGGTGAGCCCGTCGACGTCGGCTCGGCGGCGACCTACAAGGGGATGATGCTCGACGGCGTGCCCAACTTCGCCATGACGATCGGGTACACGAACGCGTCGTGGACGCTGAAGTCCGATCTCGTCGCCGAGTACGTGTGCCGCCTGCTGGCCCATCTCGACCGGCGGGGCCTCGACACGGCCACGCCCCGGCTCCCGCCGGGGGATCACGAGACCGAACCGCTCATCGACCTCAAGGCGGGGTACGTACTGCGGAGCATCGACGAGATGCCGAAGCAGGGGCGGTCGCGGCCGTGGCGGCTGCATCAGAACTACGTACGCGACGTCGCCCTGCTGCGCCACGGACCCCTCACCGACGACATGGAGTTCGGCCGCCGTGCGCGGGTACGTCAGGCGTCGGCGAGCGGAGGCGGCGCCGACCGGTAGGTCGGGGGAGTGGCCGACAGCCCGATCGGGTTGCGGGGCAGCCGTACCTCGCCGCCGTCGGGGTGGGGAACCCCGACGATCGGATCAAGCCCGAGTGCCTCGGCCAGGCGGAACGCCCCCGCGACGTCGTTGACCACGCCCGCGGGAACACGCGTCGCGGTGAGGGTCTCGGCCCAGGTGGCGGCGTCGCCGGCCTTCAGCAGGCGTACGAGGTGGTCCCGCAGCTCGCCGCGGTGGGCGACCCGGGCGCTGTTCGTGGCGAACCGGTCGTCGGCGGCCAGGTCCGGTTCACCGAGCTGCTCGCAGAGCACCCGGAACTGGCGGTCGTTGCCGACGGCCAGGACGAGCTCACCGGAACCGCACGGCAGCACCTCGTACGGCGCCACACTCGGGTGCGCGTTGCCCATGCGGTGCGGCACGACACCGCCCGAGGTGTATCCCGAACTCTGGTTGACCAGTGCCGCCAACAGTGCGGACAGCAGGTTCACCTCGACCCGTTGGCCCTGGCCGCTGGCGTCCCGGTGCCGGATCGCCGCCAGGACGCCCACCGTCGCGAACAGTCCGGACAGCACGTCCACCAGAGCGACACCGGCCTTCTGCGGTTCGCCGTCCGGCTGCCCGGTGACGCTCATCAACCCGCCGAGCGCCTGGATCAGCAGGTCGTAGCCGGGCAGCTCGGCGCCGCGGCCGGTACCGAAACCCGTGATCGAGCAGTAGACGAGCGCGGGGTCGGCCGCGCTGAGTGCCTCGTAGCCGAGTCCGAGCTCGTCCATCAGACCGGGGCGGAAGTTCTCGACGACGACGTCGGCGCCGGCCACCAACTCCTTGGCGCGGGCGATCCCCTCGTCGGTGCGCAGGTCGAGGGTCACCGAGCCCTTGTTGCGGTTGACCGACTGGAAGTACGTCGCCTCGCCCCGCTCGTCGTGGGGAGGACCCCAGCCGCGGGTGTCGTCGCCGGTCCCCGGGCGTTCGATCTTGGTCACGCTCGCGCCGAGATCGGCCAGGAGCATGGTCGCGAACGGTCCGGCGAGCACGCGGGAGAAGTCGACGATCCGCAGGTCACCGAGCGATGAGGACATGCGCACGCAGCTCCTTCTGGTGGATTTTCGAAAATCGAAGCTAAAGTGCTCGGCGTGCCGGGTCAAGGCGCGGCACCCGGCCGGCGACGTCCACAGGAGGCAGCGGTATGGCAGACGGCAGCACAGGCGGCGCGAACGGCAGGAAGGCGGCGCTCGATCCGCGGGACTTCCTCGCCGTCGGCGACCAGCTCACCCCCGAGGAACGCGACATCAGGGACGTGGTGCGGACCTTTGTGCGCGACCACGTCCTGCCGCACGTGGGGACGTGGTTCGAGGAGGCGTCGATCCCGGCGGACCTGCCCGAACGCCTGGGCCGGCTCGGCGTCCTCGGCATGCACCTCGAGGGCTACGGATGCGCGGGCACGAGCGCCACGGCGTACGGCGTGGCGTGCATGGAGCTCGAGGCGGGCGACAGCGGGTTGCGCAGCATGGTGTCGGTACAGGGTTCGCTGGCCATGTACGCCATCCACCGCTGGGGTTCGGAGGAGCAGAAGACCACGTGGCTGCCGCGGATGGCCGCGGGGGAGGCGGTCGGCTGCTTCGGCCTGACCGAACCCGACTCCGGCTCCGACCCGGGTTCGATGCGCACCAGGGCCCGCAGGGACGGTGCCGACTGGGTGCTGAACGGGCGGAAGATGTGGATCACCAACGGTTCGCGCGCCGACGTCGCGGTCGTCTGGGCCAACACCGACGAGGGGGTCCGCGGCTTCCTCGTCCCGCGCGGCACGCCGGGATTCACCACGCACGACATCCACGCCAAGTTGTCGCTGCGCGCGTCGATCACCTCGGAACTCGTACTCGACGACGTGCGGTTGCCCGACTCCGCGCGCCTGCCGGAGGCGACGTCGCTGCGCGGCCCGCTCTCGTGTCTCAACGAGGCGCGGTACGGCATCATCTGGGGCGCGGCAGGCGCGGCACGCGCGTGCCTCGAGGCCGCCGCCGACTACGCCGCGACCCGTGAGCAGTTCGGCAGGCCGATCGCCTCGTTCCAGCTCCAGCAGCAGAAGCTCGCCGACATGGCGCTCGAGGTCAACCGCGCGACTCTGCTCGCGCTGCACCTCGGCCGGATGAAGGACGCGGGCACGCTGCGCCCCGAACACGTGAGCATGGGCAAGCTGGCCAACGTCAACGCGGCACTGCACGTGGCCCGCACCGCACGGCAGATGCTCGGCGCCAACGGCATCACCCTGGAGTATCCGGTGATCCGGCACATGACCAACCTGGAATCGGTCGTCACCTACGAGGGCACGGCCGACGTGCACGCCCTCGTGGTCGGCGGCGCGGTGGCCGGCGTGCCGCCCGCGTTCCGATGACCGCGGGCACGACCGCCGACCACGCCCTCGCGCAGCTGCGCCGGGAGATCGTCGCCGGCAGGCTGCGTCCGGGCCAGCGCGTGCGCCAGGAGGAGGTGGCAGCGCGGCTGGAGGTGAGCGTCGCGCCGGTGCGGGAGGCACTGCGCGTGCTCGAACAGGAGGGACAGGTCGAGTACCGCCCTCGGCGCGGCTACGTGATCACCGCGCTGGACGTGGCCGACCTCGTGGAGATCTACGCCCTGCGACGGCTGCTCGAGGAGCGCGCGGCCCGCGCCGCCGTGCCGGTGCTGGACGACGATGCGCTCGCCCGCATCGCACTCGCCGAACGCGACTGCGCCGACGCGGCCGCCCGCGGCGACGTCGTGGCCGAACTGGAGGCGAACCGCCGGTTCCACTTCGGCATCCTCGAGGCGCCGGGTCAGGCCCACACGATGCGCCTGATCCGCCTGCTGTGGGAGTCGACCGAGGCCTACCGCGCGCTGTACTACAACGCGCCCGAGGAGCGCGAACGCACCGTGGGCGACCACGGCCGGATCCTCGACGCCGTGCGGGAACGCGACGTCGAGACGGTGGTGTCGCTGTTGGACGCCCACCGGCAGCGCGCACTGGACGTGCTCACGGCGGTACTGGACGGGTGACGCCGCAGGGTCGCCGGCGCGCGTCCCGCGCTCAGGACGCGGCGCGCTCGGAGGGTTCGTCGCCGGTGCGCCGCAGTGGCCTGCGCGCCCAGAAGGAGGCCAGCAGCGAGCCGGACAGGTTGTGCCACACGGAGAACACCGCGCCGGGCAGTGCCGCCGCCGCGGTGAAGTGGGTGGTCGCCAGGCTGGAGGCCAGACCGGAGTTCTGCATGCCCACCTCGACGCTGACGGCGCGGCGGGCGGACTCGTCGAGTCCGGCCAGCCGCGCGGCGCCGTAGCCCAGCCCGAGGCCCGCGGCGTTGTGCACCACGACGGCGAGCATCAGCAACCACCCGCTGGTCGCGATCGTCTCGGCGTTGGCGCCCACGATGCCGGTCACCACCACCACGATGCCGAGCACCGACACCAGCGGCAGGTAGGGGAGTACACGCTGGACGGCCCGGTCGGCGATCGCGCGCAGCACGATGCCTGCGAGCACGGGCAGGAGTACGACCTGGGCGATGGAGACGAACATGTCGCCGAAGCCGACGGGCAGGTCGGAACCGGCGAGCAGTAGGATCAGCAGCGGCGTCAGGAACGGAGCCAGCAGCGTCGACACCGAGGTCAGGGTGACCGACAGGGCGACGTCACCCTTGGCGAGATAGACGATGACGTTCGAGGCCGTCCCGCCCGGCGCCGATCCGACGAGGACCATGCCCACGAGCAGTGCGCCGGTGAGGCCGAACAGCTGCGCGATGCCCCAGGCGGTGAACGGCATGATGACGAACTGGGCCAGCAGTCCGAACAGGACGGCCAGCGGCCTGCGGGCCACGAGGGCGAAATCGGCCGCACGCAACGTGAGACCCATCCCGAACATGATGATGCCGAGCAGCAGCGACACGTAGTCGGTCAACCCGGACACCTGCTCCGGCACGAGCATGCCGACGACCCCACCCAGGAGGACGAGAAGTCCGAACCACGTGCCCGCGAGTTCCGCGAGCCTCCTCACGATGCCGCCGCGCTGCGTCATGTCCGCCTCCCGTGTCGGTGCGAGAGGCACTGTAGGTCACGCGATGCGGTGACGGCGCCGGGGAGGTCGGGTACACAGATGCCGTGACTGGATTCTCCCGGGCCGAGACGGCCGACGCGGTGGTCATCGGTGCGGGGCCGAACGGCTTGGTCGCGGCCAATCTGCTGGCCGACGCCGGATGGGACGTGGTGGTGCTGGAGGCGACGTCGTCGCCGGGTGGTGCCGTGCGCAGCGGCGAGGTGATCGAGCCGGGTTTCGTCACCGACCTGTTCAGCGCGTTCTATCCGATGGCCGTGGCCTCGCCGATCCTGCGTGGACTCGAACTGGACGGGTACGGCCTGCGGTGGCGGCACGCTCCCGCGGCACTCGCGCACGTGCTGCCCGACGACCGGGTGGCGCTCGTGTCGCGCGATCCGGAGGTCACGTCGGCCTCACTGGAGTCGTTCGCGGTGGGCGACGGCGAGGCGTGGGCGGCGGAGGTCGCGCTGTGGAACCGCCTGCGGGACCCGCTGCTGGACGCGCTGTTCACGCCCTTTCCACCCGTGCGGGCGGCCGCGCGCCTGGCCCGGGCGGCCGGAGCCGCGGACGGCACGCGCCTGGCCAGGACGGCGGCGATGCCGGTCACGGCATGGGCCGCCGAACGGTTCCGCGGCGCGGGCGCACCCGCCGTCGCGGCGGGCAACGCGCTGCACACCGACCTGGGGCCCGCCCAGGCGGGCAGTGCGGTGTTCGGCTGGCTGCTGTCGATGCTCGCCCAGGACGTGGGGTTCCCGGTGCCGGAGGGCGGTGCCGGGTCCCTGACCGCGGCGCTGGTGCGCCGGCTCCGCGCGCGGGGCGGGCGGATCGACTGCGACCGGCCGGTCACGCGGATCGTCACGTCGGGTTCGCGGGCCGTCGGCGTCGTCGCGGGTGCGCCCCTGCGGGCGAGGCGGGCCGTGCTGGCTGCCGTGCCCGCACCGCTGCTGTACGAACGCCTGCTGCGGGCCGAGGCGATACCCGCGCGGCTGCGACGCGACCTCCGGGGTTTCCGCTGGGACGCGGCGACCGTGAAGGTCAACTGGACGTTGTCCGGACCCATTCCGTGGACCGCGGCCGAGGCCGGGCTGGCGGGCACGGTCCACATCGGAGGAGAGATCGCGGAGCTCGCACGGTGTGGTCTCGACCTCGAACTCGGCACCGCGTGCCGGGATCCGCTGCTCGTCGTCGGCCAGATGGCCACCGCGGACCCGGCGCGCGCACCCTCCGGGCACGAGTCGGCGTGGGCGTACGCGCACGTACCGGCCGGCCAGGTGCGGGACGCCGACGCCGCCCGCCGGTTCGCCGACCGCATGGAGGCGGCCATCGAACGTCACGCGCCTGGCTTCGGCGCGCGGGTGCGCGGGCGACTGGTGCAGGGACCCGCCGACCTGGAACGCGAGAACCCGGCACTCGTCGAGGGCGCGGTCAACGGTGGGAGCGCCGCGATGCACCAGCAGCTGGTCTTCCGTCCCGTGCCCGGCCTCGGCAGGGCCGACACCCCCGTGGACCGGCTCTTCCTCGCCGGCGCCTCGGCGCATCCCGGTGGGGCGGTGCACGGCGGTCCGGGGGCGAACGCCGCACGGGCCGCCCTAGCCAGGTCGAGCGCAGGCGGAGCGGTCTACGCCGCGGGCATCGGCGGCCTCCAGCGTCTCCTGTACCGGTGAGAGCCCGCGGTGCCGTGACTGTGGATAGGGCTGTGGCTGGGGGAGACTGGGCAAGTGCGGCTGGGCGGGCGCGGCTACTGCGGATCGGGGTGGACGCCGGGCACCGTCTGCTCCGCGACGGACAGCATGGCCTTCCAGATGCCACCGGAGGCGGCCCGCCGCTGCCGTTGCGCACCCGTGCCGTCGTCGAGGACCCGCCGGAGGATCGTCTCCACACGGTCCAGGTCCCCGGAGGCGGTCAGCGCGGGACGCACATGCTCGAGCAGGGCGGTGACGAGTTCGGTGGCGGGCCGGGCGCGGCCCGTCCACGGGTCGACGCCGCGTCCGGCCAGTCCGTGCCGCGCCGCGGCCCACACGGCCGCCGACAGCACGGCGTCATCCTGAACGGCACCGTCCCGGAGCGCGGGGTCGTCTCGGGCGGGGTCTTCGAGTGCGGTGTTGTCCAGTGCCGTGTCGACGAGGCCGCGGACGAGCATGGCCTGCAGCGATGCCTCGTCGGGGGTGATCGCGGTGTCGGCGACCCGCACCTCGACGGTCGGCAGGGCAGGGGAGGGGCGGGCCAGCCAGAACGTCGTGTACTTCGCGGCGAGCGCGCCGCTGCCGACGAGACGTTCGACCGCGGCGTCGTGCTCGGCGACGTCGGCGAACCGCGGCGGGATGCCGGCGGTGGGGAAGCGGGCGTGCTGCATGGTGCGCCAGCTGGCGTAGCCGGTGTCGTGGCCGCGGTCGTACGGCGAGTTCGCCGACAGGGCAAGCAGGGTCGGCAGCCAGGCGCGGAGGTGGTTGACGGCCACGACCGCGTGCTCCCGGTCGGGCACGCCGACGTGCACGTGACATCCGCAGCCCTCGTAGTCCCCGATGAGGCCCCGGTAGAGCCCGTCGAGCTCGGTGTACTGCGGATCGGAGCCGAGCGGTACGGACGGTCCGGCGACCGCGGGCGTGCCCGCAGCCGCGAGCAGCAGGCCCTCGTCGGCCGCGGCGACGGCCAGCCGCCTGCGGCCCTCCAGGAGCTGTTCGTGGAGCGCCACCGACGTGGTGCAGATGCCCGTGGCCGACTCGACCTGGCTCGCCTTCAGCTCGGGATGCCAGGCGGGCCCGCTGTCGTCGGCGCGGTGCTCGTCCCCGGCCGCGGGGATGCGGGCGAGCACGTCGTCGGCAGCGGGGACGGTCTGTCCCGTCTCCGGGTCGACGAGCAGGAACTCCTCCTCGACGCCGACAGTGCGCGCTGCGGGCATCGGTGACCTCCCTGCCTCGGAGTGGATGGTGCGTGTCCTGGTCCGGTGCGTCAGCGACCGGTGAAACGCGCCGGACGGCGTTCCACGAAGCTCTGCAGCCCTTCGGCGGCGTCCTCGCTGGCGAGGATGCCGGGCATGAGCCCCCTGAGGTGCTCGGCTGCGGCGCGTTCCTGCTCGGCGCGCTGCGCGACCCGGGCGTTGGCGAGCGTGCCCTGTACCCCGAGTGGTGCCTGCTCGGCGATGAGGCGGGCGATCTCCGTGGCGCGGTCGAGCTGGCGGCCGGGTTCGACGACCTCCTGGACGAGGCCGATGCGGTGGGCCTCCTCGGTGCCGAACTCCTCACCGGTGAGCAAGAACCGCATGGCGTTGCCCCAGCCCAGCTGGGTCGTGGCACGCACGGTGGCGCCACCGAAGGGAATGATGCCGCGGCCGATCTCGAGCTGGCGGAACCGCACGTCGTCCGCGGCGACGACGATGTCGGAGGCGAGCGCCAGTTCGATGGACAGCGTGAACGCGATGCCCTGGACGGCCAGCACCACCGGCTTCGGCACGGGTGGTTTCCACATGCCGAACGGGTCGTAGGCGCCGCCGCCCGCCAGCGCGTCGGGACCGTCGTCCTGGATGGCCGGCCACACGTCGGCAAGGTCGAGACCGGCGCTGAAGTGGTCGCCGAAGCCGTGGAGGACCGCCACGCGCACGTCCGCGTCCTCGGCGAGCCGGTCGTAGGCGAGGCCCACCTCGTCGATCGTGCGCCGGTCCCACGCGTTGCGTTTCTCGGGGCGGTTCACGCCGATGAGCAGCACGTGGCCGTCCTGTTCGACGGTGACTCGCGGCGACATGAGGGACCTCCTGAGGACTCGGTGATCACCGAGCAGCGTGCCACATCAAAATGTATAACGCCCTATACACCACGGCATTGAGGGTCCAAACCGCTCGTACCGCTCACCTGCCGTGGTGGTCCCGTACCAGCAACGGACGGCCCGATAGGCGGGAATGACAGGGCTCAGAAGGACACCGACGTCTCGGCGTACTCGAGGACACCGTGCTCGCGGAGCATGGTGAGGATGCGGTCGGCGGCGATCTCGGGGGAGACGGAGCTGGTGTCGACCTCCAGATCGGGCGACTCGGGGTGCTCGTACACGTCGTCCACCCCGGTCAGCCCCTTGATCTCGCCCGCGGCCGCGCGGGCGTACAGGCCCTTGGGGTCACGGCGGGCGCACTCCTGCAGGGGAGTCGCCACGTACACCTCGAAGAAGGCCGAACCACGTTCGGCGTGGCGTTCGCGCACGGCCTGCCTCGTCTCCGCGTACGGCGCGATGACGGGGACGAGCGTGAGCACCCGGTGCCGCGAGAGCAGTTCGGCGATGAAGCCGACCCGCCTGCCCTGCTTGTCGCGGTCGGCCCTGCTGAAGCCGAGGTCGCTCGAGATGGTCTGCCGGATCTCGTCGCCGTCGAGCACCTCGACCTCGGTGTCCGCGCCGTCGCCCGAGACCAGGGTGGCCACCGCCCCCGCCACCGTGGACTTCCCCGCGCCCGACAACCCGGTCAGCCACACCGTGGCTCCGCGCGTGAGACGAAGGGACCGGTCCGCAGTCATGTGACGCTCCTCCACTAACCAGGAAATTGTCGCCGAGCGTGGGCCGCGCACCCGACGCCGGCATCCGTTCTGAACGGAACTCGCCGTGAGGGCACAGCAAACCATCCACTGTGAGCGAGTACGCTCCCGGGGCCATGACCTCCGCAACACGGCGCGTGTATCTGCACATCGGGCTTCCCAAGACCGGCACGACGTCGCTTCAAGAGCTGCTGTGGCACAACCGTGAGGTCCTCGCGGCCGACGGCCTGTCGTTCCCCGGGCACGACCTCGGTGCCCACCACAGGGCGGTCGCCGACGTACACCCCGGACGGTACGGCGGATGGCGGGAGGCGCGCACCCCCGGTTCGTGGGCGTGGCTGGTCGAGCAGGCGAAGGCGCACGAGGGTGCGACCCTGATCTCCTCGGAGCTGCTGGCGCCCGCGAGCCCCGAGGAGGCGCGGCAGGTCGTGGACGCGTTCCCGTTCGCCGAAGTGCACATCGTCTGCACGGTGCGTGATCTCGCGCGGCAGATCCCGTCCGTGTGGCAGGAGAACGTCAAGACCCGGCAGAGCACGTCGTACCCCGATCTGCTCGCCTCGTTGCGCAGCGCGGACCTCGACGACACGGCTCGGCTGTTCTGGGACTACCAGGACCTGCCGCGCGTGCTCGAGACCTGGGGCGCCGGCCTGCCGCCCGAGCGGGTCCACGTGGTGACGGTGCCGCCGCGGGGCGGGCGTTCGGACGCGCTGTGGGAGCGGTTCGCGTCGTTGCTGGGCCTCGACCCGACCACGTACGAGACGGACATTCCGCACTACGGCAACTTCTCCCTCGGCTACGCCGAGACCGAGTTCCTGCGGCGCGTCAACGACGCGCTCGGCGAGGACGACGTCACGTGGCTGCAGTACGCGGCGCGCGTCAAGGACGACTTCGCCGCCAACACGCTCAGTGCGCGCAGCGGACGGGGCAGTATCCCGCTGCCGAAACAGGACCAGGACTGGGTGCGCGAGACCGCCGAGCGTTACATCGCCACCGTGTCCGAGCGGGGCTACGACGTCGTCGGCGACCTGGCCGACCTGCGGCCCGCCGAGCCGCGCGGCGACGAGCCCGCCACGGCCGATGCCCTCACGCCGAGCGACGAGGAGCTCGCGGAGATCGCGATGGAGTCGGTCGTCGAGCTACTCAAGCACCCTGCCGGCTCGCGCCGGGTGATGAAGCGTAAGCCGCCGAAGGCCGCCACGGCGGTCAAGCTGCGCCACTTCGTCATGCGCCTGTCGGAGCGGCATCCGCAGGTCATGTCCGCCCGCCGCGCCTACTGGCGTGCGCGTGCCAAGATCGGTCGCTGAGGACCGGCACGCTACGGGATGGAGCAGGCATGAGCAGGGTGGCTCTCGTCGACGCCGACGGCAGGTGGACGCTGACGCTCAGCGACCCAGATCGGCGCAACTGTCTCGATGACGTGACGTGTCGTGAACTGGGTGAGGCGATCGACACCGTGGCCGCCGACCCCGACGCCCGCACCCTGGTGGTGACGGGCGCCGGCACGGCGTTCTGCGCCGGTGCCGACCTGCCCGCACTGTTCGGTGACGCCTCCGACCGGGCCGTCGGCGAGTTGAGGCGTCATCTGCACCGCGTCTACGACAGCTTCCTGCGCCTGCGTTCGTTGAGCATTCCGACGATCGCCGCCGTCCAGGGTGCGGCCGTGGGAGCGGGCCTGAACCTCGCGATGGCCTGCGACGTGCGGATCGCAGGGCCGCAGGCCTCGTTCGCCGCGACGTTCTCCCGCATCGGCCTGCACCCTGGCGGCGGGTGCACGTGGTTCCTGGTGAACGCCCTCGGCCGGCAGCGGGCGCTGGCGCTCCTGCTCGACGGCGGATCGCTCGACGCCGACGCCGCCGTGCACGAGGGGCTCGCGCTCGAGCTCGCGGACGACCCACTGGCGCGGGCCCACGAGCTCGCCGAGCGGTGGGGCGCGCACGACCCGGCGTTGACGCGCGACATCAAGACGGCCGTCGGGCTTGCTGCGGGCGGCGATTTCGACGCGACGCTGGAGTTCGAGGCGTGGGCGCAGGCCTCCAGTGCCACGGGCCCGGAGATCCAGGAGGTCGTCGAGCGCTTCCGGGCCCGGTAGTCCGGCCTACCGGGCCCGGGCGGTGCCGGTAGCGGCCGGGCGGTGCGGGTCCGGGTCGGGCGGCGACGTGGTCAGGCGATGAGTCCCGGCGAGGCGAACAGCTCGCCCCGGCCCCGTCGCCTGCGCAGCCACACGCGCCGGGTTCCGTCGGAGTAGAGCCGTACGTTCGACAGCTCCCAGCCGGTGAACTCGGCCTGGATGGCCAGTTGCACGGAGGCGGTCACGCGTGAGACACCCGGCGGGAGCTGCACCCGCCGGTACTCCCAATCGTCGTCGACCACCGCTTCCGCACTCGTCATGGCGTGATCACCTGGATACCTTCCTCGGCCGCCGACCCGATGACGACCTGGGACGTCCGTTCGTCGACCGTAACGGAATCCGGCTGGCGAACGGTCGGTAGCCGGAACTTTTCCTCCGGTTGTCCGCCGCGGATGCTGTAGCCGACCACCTCGTTACGTTCGGTCAACGTCACCCAGGCGACGTCACGCCGCGCGTCGTAGGCGACACCGTAGGGGCCACCGTCGACGGGAAGCCGCTGG
The DNA here is from genome assembly GCF_000719975.1 of Prauserella rugosa. GTDB lineage: Bacteria > Actinomycetota > Actinomycetes > Mycobacteriales > Pseudonocardiaceae > Prauserella > Prauserella rugosa. Next base: position 65,248 of record NZ_JOIJ01000002.1, on the reverse strand, counting down.
CGCAGCAGCAGGGGATCGGCGTCGAACGCGAGCAGTGCCCCGTTTCGGACGTCGGTGACCAGCACGCGGCCGTACTCGTCGGTGTCGGCGTTCGCCGCGCCCTGACCGGCGCGCAGGCCCTCGCTGACCGTGTCGTCGTCCAGGTCGACGGAGAACGCGGCCGTGCGCAGCTTGTCGAGCACGACGGCGCCGCCGTCGGCGGCGAGCACGTCGTCGGCGCTGTAGAGCTCGCCGCGGATGGTGCGGGTCGGCCGGTCCTGGGCGTCGAGAACCTGCACCGCCTTGCCGTCCCGCAGGGCCACGAGCGTCTCGTCGCCGATGGCGGCGACCCCGGAGGGACCGCCGTCGACCTCGACCGTCTCGGCCTTCCCCGACGTCGGGTCGATCCGGGCGAAGGCGTCGGCGTCGGGCATCGCCGCAACCACCTCGTCGCCGATCGTGCGCAGGGAGGTGACCGCGCCGGGCAGGGACACGGTGCGCGGAGCCGAGCGCGGTTCACGCAGGTCGTGGAGCTGGACCGTGCCGTTGCTGCCCTTGCCGGCCCCGCTGTCCTTGCCGCCGTTTCCTTCGGTGTCACCGTTGCTGTCGAGAGCGACCGCGAGGATGCCGTCGGCGGAGGCGAGCGCCGTGACGTCGCCGTCGACGCCCACCACGCGGCCGGCCGGGCGTTCCGTGGTGGGCGGCGAGGCGACCGGCGTCGCCCGCTTCGGGTTCTGCACGACCTGGAGCTCGTCGCCGCCACCCCCGCCGGAGTCCGAACAGCCCGCGAGCGTCAGGCCGGCAACCACGAGCAGCGCCGTGACGCTGCGGAGCCGGCGGGCAGGCACGAAGCTGCCGAAGCGGCGGGTGGATCGGACGGGGCTGGGCGGCACGGTCACCTGGTCTCCTCGGTGGGCGCGTGGTCGGCGCCTGCGGTGGGGTCGCTGACGTCGTCGAGTGCCCCGCGGATCTCGTCGGGCAGGGTCAGTTCCTCGGCGGCCAGCGAGCCGGCGAGCTGTGCGGCGTCGCGGGCGCCCACGACGGGTGCGGCGACACCGGGCCGGTCGCGCACCCACGCGAGCGCGACGGCCAGGGGAGAGGTGCCGAGTCCCTCCGCCGCCGTGGCGACCGCCTCGACGATGCGGGCGGCGCGTTCGGTGCGGTGCCGGTCGACGTAGCCGCCGTAGGTGACCGAGGCGCCGCGGGAGTCGGCGGGGGTGCCTCCGCGGTACTTGCCGGTGAGCACGCCGCGGCCGAGCGGCGCCCACGGCAGCAGGCCGACGCCGTGGTGCGCGGCCGCGGGAACGAGCTCGGCCTCGGCACCGCGTTCGAGCAGCGAGTACTCGGTCTGGGTCGACACCAGCCGGGTCGTCCGCAGCCCGCAGGCGGCCGTCGCGAGCTGCCAGCCCGCGTAGTTGGACACGCCGAGGTAGCGGACCTTGCCGCTGGTGACCGCGTGCTCCAGCGCCGAGAGTGTCTCGTCGAGCGGCACGCCGGGGTCCCACGCGTGGACCTGCCAGAGGTCGATGTGGTCGACGCCCAGCCTGCGCAGCGACTCGTCGAGGGCCAGGAGCAACGAGCCGCGGGACGCCCCGCCGCCGAACGGACCGTCGGCCCGCCGCGCCGCCGCCTTCGTGGCGAGGACGATGTCCTCTCGCGGGACGAGATCGGCGAGCAGCGAACCGAGGATCCGCTCGCTCTCCCCGTCGCCGTAGACGTCGGCGGTGTCGACGAGCGTGCCTCCCGCGTCGACGAACGCCACGAGCTGGTTGGCGGCTTCCTCGGCGTCGGTGTCGGTGCCCCAGGACATCGTGCCGAGGCCCGTGCGTGACACCTTCAGACCGGAGGCGCCGAGTGGGCGACATTCCATGACAGCCCAGCGTAACGATGCGCCTCTCGCCGCTGTTGACCAAGGCACCATCGGCGGGTTGTGCGACCACCGATAGTGTCGGCGCCCGTGCGATTGGGTGTGAACCTCGGTTACTGGGGTGCAGGGAACGACGCGAGCAATCTGACGCTCGCCAAACATGCCGACGAGCTCGGCTTTTCGGTGGTATGGGTCGCCGAGGCGTACGGATCGGACGCGCCCACGGTGCTGTCGTGGATCGCCGCGCAGACCTCGCGGATCGACGTGGGCAGCGCGGTGCTCCAGATCCCGGCGCGGACGCCGGCGATGACGGCCATGACGGCGGCCACACTGGACTCGTTGTCGGGCGGCAGGTTCCGGCTCGGGCTCGGGGTGTCAGGTCCGCAGGTGTCGGAAGGTTGGCACGGGGTGCGGTTCACCGCGCCGTTGGGCCGCACGCGCGAGTACATCGACATCGTGCGCACCGCAATGCGCCGCGAGAAGGTCGCCTACGACGGGGCGCACTTCCAGCTGCCGCTCCCGGACGGTCCCGGCAAGGCGTTGCGGCTGACGGTGCACCCGGTGCGGGATGAGGTGCCGGTGTACCTCGCGGCGATCGGGCCGAAGAACATCGAGTTGACCGGTGAGATCGCCGACGGGTGGCTGCCGGTGTTCTTCTCGCCCGAGCACAGTGCCGAACAGCTCGGGCAGCTGCGTGCGGGCGCGGAGAAGGCGGGGCGGAGCCTGGAGTCCTTCGACATCGCGCCGACCGTGCCGCTCGTGCCCGGCGACGACTGGCGGGTGTGTGCCGACTCGGTGCGCGCCTACGCGGCGCTCTACCTGGGCGGGATGGGCAGCAAGGAGAAGAACTTCTACAACCGCCTCGCCGCACGCATGGGATTCGAGGCCGAGGCTGCCGAGGTGCAGGAGAAGTTCCTCGCGAAGGACCACGCGGGCGCGATGGCCGCGGTGCCCGCCGAGTTCCTCGACGCGACGTCGCTGCTCGGACCGAAGGAGCGGATCGCCGAGCGGATGGCCGCGTTCGCCGAGGCGGGAGTGACGACGATGACGGTGTCGCCGTTCGTGGCACCGGAACAGGGCAAGGACGCGCTGCGGACCGCCGTGGACGCACTGGAGCTGTCGGGGGTGGCCGGCTGATGGGCTGGTTCGAAGCGATCGTCCTGGGCATCGTCCAGGGCCTGACGGAGTTCCTTCCGGTGTCGTCCAGCGCGCACCTGCGCGTGACGGCCGCGTTCGCGGGCTGGGGCGATCCGGGTGCGGCGTTCACGGCCGTCACGCAGATCGGCACCGAACTCGCGGTGATCCTGTTCTTCGCCAAGAAGATCGGCACGATCATCAAGAGCTGGTTCTTCTCGCTGTACAAGGCCGAGTACCGGCGTGACCAGGACGCGAAGATGGGCTGGCTGATCATCGTCGGCTCCATCCCGATCGCCGTGCTGGGCCTGTTGTTCCAGGACCAGATCGACCACGCGTTCCGCGACCTGCGGCTGATCGCGACCACGCTGATCGTGTTCGGTCTCTTGTTGTGGGCGGCGGACCGGTTCGGCAGGCAGGAGCGCGATCTGGACCACCTGACCGTCAAGCACGGTCTGGCGTACGGGTTCTTCCAGGCGCTCGCACTGGTGCCGGGCGTGTCGCGCTCGGGCGGCACGATCACCGGTGGCCGCCTGATGGGCTACAACCGCGCCGCCGCCGCCGAGTACTCGTTCCTGCTGGCCGTGCCCGCCGTGATGGCCTCCGGTCTGTACAAGCTGACCGACATCGGCGCCGGTGACGCGCCGGCGTGGGGCCCGACCATCCTGGCGACGGTGGTGGCGTTCGCGGTCGGTTACGCGGTGGTCGCGTGGCTGATGTCCTACATCAAGACGCACTCGTTCCTGCCGTTCGTGATCTACCGCGTGGCGCTCGGCCTGCTGCTGTACGTGCTGGTGTTCACCGGCGTGCTCGACCCGAACGCGGGGCCGGTCGGCACCTGACGACAGCGCGTAGAGTGACGGCGTGGGAACCGTCATTCTGCTGCGCCACGGCCGGTCGACGGCCAACGGTTCGGGGATCCTGGCCGGTCGCACGCCGAGGATCTCGCTGGACGACACGGGCCGCCGGCAGGCGCGGGACATGGTCGAGCGCCTGTCCGACGTGCCGCTGGCGGCTCTCGTGTCCTCGCCTCTGCTGCGCTGCAAGCAGACCCTCGAACCGCTCGCCACGGCCCGCGGCCTGTCGCGGATCGCCGAGTCGCGGCTGGCCGAAGTGGACTACGGCGACTGGACGGGCCGCGAGCTGAAGACCCTCACGAAGGAACCGTTGTGGCGGGTGGTCCAGGACCACCCGTCGGCGGCGGTGTTCCCCGGAGGAGAGGGACTCGCGGCCGTCCAGGCGCGCGCCGTCGCCGCCGTGCGCGACCACGACGCCCGCATCACCGCCGAGCACGGCGAGCACGCGGTGTGGGCGCTGTGCAGCCACGGCGACGTGCTCAAGGCGATCCTCGCCGACGCGCTCGGCCAGCACCTGGACAGCTTCCAGCGCATCGTCGTGGACCCGGCTTCGGTGTCGGTCGTGCGCTACGGCGAGACGCGCCCGTTCGTGCTGCGCATCAACGACAACGGCGGCGATCTCGGTGGCGTCGTGCCGCCGAAACCGGCCAAGAAGCGTGGCCGCCGCTCGGCGAAGACCTCTTCCTCGGCCTCCGGTTCCGACGCCGTCATCGGAGGCTCCACCGGACGAAAGGACCGCGCGTGACCGACAACCCGTTGCTGGCACCGAGTGAACTGCCGTACGGGCTGCCCCCGTTCGACCGCATCGCCGACGAACACTTCCTGCCCGCCTTCGAAGCGGGCTTCGCCGAACACCGCGCAGAGATCAAGGCGATCGCCGACGACCCGGAACCGCCGTCGTTCGAGAACACGATCGTCGCGCTGGAGCGGTCGGGACAGTTGGTGCATCGGGCGGTGCAGACCCTGTTCAACCTCGTCGGCCCCGACGGCACCGAGCCGCGCCGCCGAGCACAGGCGGAGGTCGCTCCGAAACTGGCCGCGCACTCCGACGGGATCTACCTCGACGAGCGGCTGTTCGCCAGGGTCAAGGCCGTGTACGACCGGCGCGACGAGCTCGACCTGACGCCCGAGCAGGCCTGGCTCCTGCACCGCACGCACGTCGCGTTCCAACGCGCGGGCGCGGGCCTGCCCGCGGAGAAACAGCAGCGCCTCAGGGAACTGAACGAGCAGCTGTCCACACTGGAGACCACGTTCGAGAACCACCTGCAGGCCGAGATGAACGACCTCGCCGTGCTCGTGGACGACAAGGCCGAGCTGGCCGGACTGTCGGACGCGGAGATCGCCGCCGCGGCGGATGCGGCCGCGGCGCGTGGCGAGGACGGCAAGTACCTGTTGACGCTGGGCCTGCCGTCCGCGCAGCCGATCCTGGCGTCGCTGGAGAACCGGGCGCTGCGCGAGCGGGTGCACCGGGCGTCGGTGTCGAGGGGCGGCCGGGGCAACGACCACGACACCAGAGAGGTGCTGACGCGGATCGCCAGGCTGCGGGCCGAACGCGCCGCGCTGCTCGGCTACCCGCACCACGCCGCCTACGTCATCGAGGACCAGACCGCGGGCTCGTACGAGGCGGCGCGCGGCATGCTGGAGCGGCTCGCAGGCCCCGCCGTCGCCAACGCCCGTGCCGAGGCCGAGGAACTGCGCGAGGAGATGCGGCGCGACGGCTACGACGTCGGCGGCACCGACGAGTTGCAGCCGTGGGACTGGGCGTTCTACGCCGAGCGGGTGCGCAAGCGCAAGTACGACGTCGACGAGGCCGCGCTCCGTCCGTACTTCGAGCTCGACCGGGTGCTGGTCGACGGGGTGTTCTTCGCCGCGGGCCAGGTGTACGGGCTGTCGTTCACCGAACGGACGGACCTGGCCGGTTACCTGCCGGACGTCCGGGTCTTCGAGGTCTTCGACGCCGACGGCTCGCCGCTGGGCCTGTTCCTCGGGGACTTCTACACCCGCGAGACCAAGCGTGGCGGCGCGTGGATGACGAACTTCGTCGAGCAGTCGCGGTTGTTCGGCCAGAAGCCGGTCGTGCTCAACAACCTCAACATCACCAAGCCCCCCGAGGGCGAGCCGACGCTGCTGACCTTCGACGAGGTCACCACGATGTTCCACGAGTTCGGGCACGCGCTGCACGGATTGCTGTCCGATGTGGAGTACCAGTCGTTGCAGGGTCCGAACGTGCCGCGCGACTTCGTGGAATTCCCCTCCCAGGTCAACGAGATGTGGGCCCTGTGGCCCGAGGTGCTGGAACGCTACGCCCGGCACTACCGCACCGGGGAGCCGTTGCCCGCCGAGATCGTGGCGAAGTTGAAGGAGTCGACGAACTACGGCGAGGGTTTCCGCACCACGGAGTACCTCGCTGCGGCGCTGCTCGACCTGGCGTGGCACTCCATCGGACCCGACACCGAGATCGGCGACGTCGAGACCTTCGAGGCCGAGGCGCTGGCGAAGGCGGGCGTCGCCATGCCGGAGGTGCCGCCGCGGTACCGCAGCACGTACTTCGCGCACATCTTCACGAACGGCTACTCGGCCGGTTACTACTCCTACATCTGGGCCGAGGTGCTGGACGCCGACTCGGTCGAGTGGTTCCGCGAGAACGGCGGGATGACGCGGGAGAACGGCGACCGCTTCCGCCACGAGCTGCTCGCCAAGGGCGGCAGCGTCGACGTGATGGAGGCGTTCCGCGCCTTCCGCGGCCGTGACCCCGAGCTGCAGCCGTTACTCGAACGGCGCGGTCTCACCGCAGCGTGAGCTGACGCCGTCCCGGCGTTCCCGGTCCGGACGCCGACCGTGTCCGGACCGGGAACGGGTCGTCACCTGGTCCAGACGACCGGGCTGTCCTCGTAGTCGGGAGCATCGGTGAAGTGCACCTCGGCCACGTCCTCGCCGTGCAGTGAGGGCTCGATCGTGCAGCTGGTGAACGACAGGCCCGGCTCGTCGAAGAATCTCGGGGCGGACTTGCTCTCACACTTGTCCACGCCCTGCGCAAATCCCATCGCCAGACTCGTGGATCGGCCGCCGTCGAGGCGGCCGTGCAGCTCGACCCGCGCGTTGTCCAGGGTGGAGCCGTCGAGGTTCTCGGCGGTGAAACTGATGTAGTACGGCGTGATGCGCTCGTCGATCGTGGAACCGCCGCTCTGGGGCAGGTCCGCAGGGGCGCCCTTCTCGACACCGGTCACCGTGATGGCGATGGTGCCCTTCTCGACGACGGTGCCGGGGACGCCTCTTTTGTCCCGCTTGTGTTCGAACGGCACGACCGCCCGCTCGCCGATCTCCAGTGTGGTTCCCGGTGCGGTGATGTCGTCGCCCGGTGCCGCGCGCTCGCCGCCCGGCACTGCGGCTCCATCGCCGCAGGCCGACAGCAAGAGGCCCGTAGCGATTGCGGCCGCCGAAGCGACGATACTTCCGTTGCGCACGTTTACCTCACTGGGTCGAGTGGGCTTCCGACGTGGCAGTGTTCGCAGCGGAGGCTCTGCGACCGACCATCGTGACGGTGTGAGGACGAGGTCGCCGGCTTCCCGTCGAAGCCGGCGACCTTCTGCAATCCGCGAGCTCAGCGTGGGCCGTCACTCGGTCCAGACGATGGGGTCGTCCTTGTAGGCGTCGTAGTCGTCGAAGTGCACCTCCGTGACGTCACCGAGCGCCGAACCCTGGATCTTGCAGGACTCCATCGTCGAACCGGGCTGGTCCCAGTCGGAGGGCCGGCTGCCGCGATCGCACTTGTCGATGCCGCCCATGACGGTGAGCACCGCGCCGGTCCGGCCGCCGTCGTCGAGGGTGCCGTTGAGGTAGACCGACGAGGACACCGAGCTGTCGCCGGTGTTGTTCGTCAGCGTGTACTTCAGGTAGTACGGCGTGATCCGCTCGTCGAGCTCACTGCCGTCGCTCTTCTTCGGCAGATCCGCGTGGTCACCCTTCTCGATCCCCGTCACGGTCACCCCGATGGTGCCCGCCTCGGGGTCGTCCTCGTCGGCGGGAAGGGTCGCGGTCTCGCCGAAGGACAGCGTCGTGCCGGGCTCGGTGATCTCGCCCGCATCGGCGGGCGCGGCACCCGAGTCCTCGTCGTCGCCCGCGTCTATCGGCTCGGCGACGTCCGAGGACGGCGCTGCGGAGCTCGTGGCCTCCGTGGTGTTCGCGGGTTCGGCCGAGCCTTCCGTGTCGTCCCCGCCACAGGCGGTGAGCAGCAGACCGATCGTCGCGGTGGCCGCGACGGCGGCCATACGTCCCTTACGCACTGGAACCCCTCACTGTGTGTGATCAGCACTGCCGAACGGCAGTAGTTGGCAGTATTGACGTTGCGGACATTCCAGGCGTTCCACGTCAGGCGAAAGGTGTCTGTGGACACGTTGGGTAATGACATACCGCGACGGTGATTCCCGGGAAACGGCGCGGAGGAATCACCGGGGACGCGCAGACAGGGGTTACGAGCGGGGCGATACGACGGAAAAGGGGCCGGGGAGGGCGGTGTGTGCCTTCCCCGGCCCCTTGAGAGTCGCCGGTGCGACGTCGATCAGATCAGGCCGAGCTGCTTCACCGCGTCGCGCTCCTCGGTGAGCTCGCGCACCGAGGCGTCGATCTTGCCGCGGGAGAACTCGTCGATCTCCAGGCCCTGCACGATCTCGTACGAACCGTTCTTGGTCGTCACCGGGAACGACGAGATGATGCCCTCCGGCACGCCGTACGACCCGTCGGACGGGATGCCCATGGACACCCAGTCACCCTCGGCCGTGCCGTTGACCCAGTCGTAGACGTGGTCGATGGCGGCGTTGGCCGCGGAGGCCGCCGACGAGGCACCACGGGCCTCGATGATCTCGGCGCCGCGCTTGGCCACGCGCGGGATGAACTCGTCCTCGAGCCACTTCTGGTCGCCGACGGCCTCGGCGGCGTTCTTGCCGCCCACCTCGGCGTGGAAGATGTCCGGGTACTGCGTGGCCGAGTGGTTGCCCCAGATGGTGAGCTTCTTGACGTCGGCCACGTTCACGCCCAGCTTCTTGGCCAGCTGCGCCTGGGCACGGTTGTGGTCGAGGCGCGTCATCGCCGTGAACCGCTCCTTCGGCACGTCCGGCGCGTGGGCCTGGGCGATCAGGGCGTTGGTGTTGGCCGGGTTGCCCACCACGAGAATCTTCACGTCGTCGGCCGCGCCCGCGTTGATGGCCTCACCCTGCGGCTTGAAGATGCCACCGTTGGCCTCGAGCAGGTCGCCGCGCTCCATGCCCTTGGTCCGCGGGCGGGCGCCGACGAGGAGGCCGACGTTGACGCCGTCGAACGCCTTCGTCGCGTCGTCGAAGATGTCGATGCCCTGCAGGAGCGGGAACGCGCCGTCCTCGAGCTCGAGCGCGGTGCCCTCGGCCGCCTTCACCGCCTGCGGGATCTCCAGCAGCCGCAGCTTGACCGGCGTGTCCTGGCCGAGCAGCTGACCGGACGCGATACGGAACAGCAGCGCGTAACCGATCTGGCCGGCGGCGCCGGTGACGGTGACGTTGACAGGGGCTTGGGTCATGTCGTTCTCCTGCTGATGGGTTCAGTGCTTGTACTCCGGATGCTATCCGGCGGTGTCGGCTCCGGGCGGGTGCGTCGCCTCACCTGTACCGATTGAGCCGGTCCTGGGTGTGACGCCGAACGCCTTGCCGAGGGCGCCGACGGCCTCGTCGAGCTTGGCGAAGCTGCCGAGCACGACGCGGACCGCAGGCTCGTCGTGGGGTCCGATGCCGTCGTCGCCGGGTGGGGACACGACGTGTCCCTTCGCGCCGGGGGAGCGGATGGCTTCCAGCAACGTGTCGATGTTGTGCGTGATCCTGGTGGTCACCGCCTCGAGCCGGTCGTCGAGCGCGAGCAGGCCCGGCTGGGCGCGCGCCGCGATGTGCCGGGCCCGGAACGCGACGGCCTCGAGGGTGTCGAGCACGTACCAGCCGTAGTCGCGCCGGGCGGCCCGCAGGCTGATCGGGTGGGTGAGCGGTTCCACGGTGGTCCGGACCTGTTCGACGTCGCGATCGAGGATGCGCGACAGTTCGATGACGTTCACGTTGTCCACGCCGGTGAGCAGCGTGCGGGTGTGCGTGACGTACTCGCGCAGGTCCTCGAGGGTGGTCGCGACGTCGTCGAGCATCACCGCTCTGGTGCGCACCGGCACGATGACGACCGCGGCGAGTACGCCCGCCGCCGCGCCGACGGCCGTCTCGGCCAGACGCACGCCGAGGACGTCGATGCTGAACGTGCCGAGCAGGCTGTAGAGCAGGCCGAGCATCGTGGTGATGAAGAACGTCATCACGACCTGCGACGTGCGGGCGAAGAACACCATGCCGAACACGCAGGCCAGGATCAGCACGATCGTGGCGGGCAGATTCTCGGCCACGACGAGTGCGCACAGGGCGCCGGCGAAGATGCCCACGACCGTGCCCACGATGCGGCGGGCGCTCTTGATCAGGGTCGCACCGGCGCTGGAGGCGCCGAGGAAGACGACGAACACGGTCAGCACCGCCCAGTACCACCGTTGGTGCGAGACGAGTTCGCCGCCGAGCACGGCGAGGCCGCCGCCGAGGACCGCCTGGATGGCACTGCGGGTCTGGTTGTCGTAGGCCAGCAGCGGGGTGCGTTCCGGCTCCGGTTCCTCGGGCGGTTCCGGCTCGGCCGAGTAGTCGCGTTCGGCGATGCGCTGGGCGTTGAGGTCGGCCAGCGCCAGTTCGGCGATGGCGCGGCGCACCTCGTCGCCGGGTTCGGCGTTGTCGCCGAGCCTGCTGCCGCTGACGAGCAGTTCGCTGAACTCCTCGGTGTCGCTGATGACGGGCAGCTCGCGCGGGTCGCGTTCGATCAGCGAACGGAACCGGTGCAGGCGCGCGACGAGGTCGTCGCGGACGGCCGGGTCGAGCGCGTCGCCGCACACCCGACGGGTGGTGATCGCCAGCCACTGCGCCGCCAGTTCCACCTCGAGCGCGCGCCTGCGCAGCAGTGCCGTCGCCTTCGGGTCGTCGAACACGTCGCCGATCGTGTCCTCGATCAGCAGCACGGCCTCGTGCAGGCGATCACCGGCCCGCCGCAGCTGTTTGTCGCTGCGGGCCGAACCGCCCGACGCGAGGTGACCCGCCGCCGCGGCGACGCTGGCGCTGAGACGGGTACGGAACGACCGGCGCACGGCGAGCAGTTCGCGGCCGGCCCTGCGGGGCAGCACCACGAACCGCACGACGGCGTTGGCGGTCAGCCCGACGCCGAGTGCCAGCAGCAGGGTCGGCACCTGCGCGAGCCGGGTCTGCAGGAACATCGCGAAGAAGAACAGGAAGAACGACGCCGAACCGAGCGCGATGCCGCGTGGGCCGAACCGCTGGGCGTAGACCGCGACGAAGATCAGGAGCACGAACACGACGCCGTCGAGCGGCGGCGCGCCCTGACCGAGGCTCGCGGCGGTCAGGGCCGCGGCGCCGACGACGAACACCAGCAACAGCGACACGGCTTGCCCCGCGGGTTCCGGGTCGCTGATCGCGAACGCGGCCATCATCGCCCCGATCGCACCGACCAGAACGACCGTCAACGGCTGGCCGGTGGGCACGAGCACCGCCACGGCGATCGCGATGCCGAGGACGGCGGAGAGCGCACGCCTGCTGCGGGACCAACCGGGATCCGAGGCGCGCAGCCGGTCGACCGCGGTCTCCAGTGCTGCGCCGATCATCCGCGTGCTCCCCGTCTTCCGAGTTCCGCCCGCGTCCGTGGGGTTCGCGGGCGTCGCCTGCAACGGAAACCGGTATGCACCACGCACCACACCGTAGTCCGACGGGCCGATCTCGCGGCACAGTGCCGCCGGACCGACACCACCACGGGCCCACGGTGACACCCTGTCGGGCGGTGGCCGCGTGTCGCCCGCGTCGTCGTGTCGCGCACCGGCCGGTGCGGGCTTACCGTTGGTAACGGTGAGCAGCTATTACGGATCCGACGGTTACGACTCGTACGGTGATCGCGGCGAGTACGGCGATCACGGCGGCCGGCGTCGCGTGACGTCGTCGAGGCCGCGCGTCAACGCGGGCACGCTGTGGGCCGGCGGTGCGGCGACCGCGCTCGTGGCCGCACTGGTCGGCGTGGTCGCCACGCTCGTCGTGACCGGTGTGTTCGACATCCCGGTGATCGCACCCGCCAACGCCGAGGGGGCCGTCGACTACATCGGCGCCGTGTGGCTCGCGGGCTTCGGCGTCGTCGGATCGTTCCTCGCGACCGCGCTGGCGCACCTGCTCATGCTCGTCGCGCCCCGGCCGATGGCCTTCCTCGGTTGGATCGTCGGCCTGGTGACGGTGGTGTTCGTCGTGTGGCCGTTCACGATCGCGGTCGAGCTCGAGGTGCAGATCGCCAGCGCGCTCGTCTACATCGTCATGGGCATCGCCATCGGCTCGCTGGTGAGCGGCATGGCGACCAGGGCGATCGAGGAGTACTGACCCTCGGCCCACGCTCGATCGGTTCGCGGGCCGTGCCTGGCCGGTGCCGAGCGGCTCAGCCGTACTTGCCTTGCACGGCCCCGTCGGCGATCGAGGTCACGACCTTGAACGCCTTCATCGCGTCGGTCATCGTGGCCGCGTCGAAGCCGACCCTGCGGAGTCCGACCTCCTCCACCGTGGGCACCACCGCGGCCGCCTGGGCGAGGTGGCTCGCGTCGAACTCGATCTCGATGCGGTGCGGGCCCACCACGCGCTCGCCGCGGCCGGCGCGCGCCATGGCGCGTTCGGCGGCCTCGGCGATGCGGGCGGACGTGACCGACGGCGGGTCGCACACCGCGGCGTAGCGGCTCACGCATTCCTTGACCACGACGTGCTCGGCGCCGGGTGCGTACTCGGCGGCGTCGGCGCATGCGCGGTCGTCGCCGGTGACGACCAGGACCGGCACGCCGTACTCGGCCGCCAGCACCGTGTTCAGCCTGCCCTCACTGGCCGGCGCGTCGTCGAGCCACACGCCGGTGATGTGGGCGGGCAGGTAGGTGTGCGACAGCACGCCCTCGCACCCGGAGCCCGCGTGGTATCCGAGCAGGACCGCTCCGTCCACTCCGGAGTCCACGCCCTCCATCATGGACAGTGGCTTGTGGCGGCCGGTCAGCAGCCTGGCCCTCGTGTCGAGCTCCTCCAGCAGCAGGTTCCGCTGCGACAGGTGCGCCTCGTTGACCAGCACGCTGTCGGCCCCGCCCGAGCACAGGCCGGCCACGGCGGCGTTCACGTCGCCGGTCAGCATCTGCCGGAAGCGCTGCCACTGCTCGGTGCCGGGCAGGACGTCGTCGGTCCAGGTGACACCGGTGACGCCTTCCATGTCGGCCGAGATCATGATCTTCGTGGGACCGGAGGAGGTCCGGCTGGGCTCTGTCATGGCCACAGGCTACGACGCGGGGACGGCCGAAACGATCATGTCGCCGGCGGTGTCGCATTCGCCCCGTCTGCGCCTATCCTGAGGCATGGCCGCGGAGCTGCTGGTGCATGCCGCGCTCTTCGTGTTCCCGAGTGTGGCGGTGCTGCTGATCGTGACGACGCCGGGCGTCGTCGGGGCGGCCGTGCGCCGCGGCAGGGCCCACGGTGGGCCCGTGCCGCAGGGTCGCCCGATCGAGTGCATCGCCGCCGACCTGCGCCACGCGCGCCGGGTGCTGGAGCGCCTCGAGCCGGATGCGTCCCGGTTCCACCGGCGCGAGGCGCACGAGCGCTACGACGCCCTGCTCGCCGAGGCCTGCCGCGCCACGGGGATCCCCGCCGAGGCGCTGGACGAACCGACCACCGGCATCGACCGCGACATCACCCGCCTGACCCTGGAAGACGCCCTCGTCGAGCGCGGCCTCGCGCCGCACTGAGTACGTCACCAAGTACGTCACCGAGCACGACACCGGGAACGCCGTCGGGGTGCGGCGCGCGCCGGGTGTGGACGCCGGTTGCTACTTCCGTCGGTTACGGCTTGGAAACCGTTGGGCAAATCGTTGACAGTGCGTTCGTGCAGGTGGTTACTTTTTGCGCTTCGGGTCCTCTCCTGGAGACAACGAGGTGTAACCGTGCGTTTCCGTCGATTCCGGCGCAGCAGAGCGCTGCTGGCCACACTGGCTGTTCCCGTTCTGGTCGCGGGGCCGTTCACCCCCGCCGCGAGTGCGCAGGACGGTGAGGACGGCGACCGCTCGGTGCTGCGTGTCGCGCTCGTCCAGGAGATCGACCATCTCAACCCGTTCACGGCCAGCTTCGCCTCGAGCACGATGATCGGGCGGATGGCGTGGGAGTTCATGACCCCGCCTTCGGCCGAGGACGCGACGCCCACGGGCGGGGTCGCGGAGAAGTGGGAGCCCTCCGACGACGGTCTGACGTGGACGTTCACCATCCGCGACGGCATGAAGTGGTCGGACGGGCAGGACTTGACGTCCGAGGACGTCAAGTTCACCTTCGACAAGATCATGAACGATCCGGTGGCCGCCGAGGCCAACGGAAGTTACGTGGAGAACTTCGAGAAGGTCACCGCACCCGACGAGCGCACCGTCAAGGTCACCACATCGGAACCGCAGGCCAGCATGACGGCACTGGACATTCCGATCGTCCCGAAGCACATCTGGTCGAAGGTCGACGACTACTCGGCCGGCGAGACCGACACCCTCGACATGGTCGGCGTGGGCAGCGGCCCGTTCGTGATCACCGACTACCAGCCCAACCGGATCGTCAAGCTGGAGGCCAACGAGCACTTCTGGCGCGGCAAGGTGGACGTCGACGAGCTGCAGTTCATCCAGTTCGAGAACGCCGACGCCGCGGTCTCGGCCCTGCAGAGCGGTGAGGTCGACTTCGTCAACCGGCTGACCCCCGCACAGTTCGACGCACTCAAGAACACCGACGGCATCACCACCAGCCAGGCCAACGGACGCCGCTACAGCGACCTGCTGATGAACCCGGGTGCGAAGAACCAGGCCGGTCGCAGCATCGGCAGCGGGCACCCCGCGCTCCAGGACGTCACGGTTCGGCAGGCCATCGCCCGCGCCATCGACACCGAGACGCTCGTGGACAAGGCGCTCGGCGGATACGGCCAGCAGCCGGGTGGGCTCGTGCCGGAGATCTACGACGACTACCACTACCAGCCCAGCGGCGACGAGAAGTTCACGTTCGATCCGCAGCGAGCCAACACCATGCTGGACGAGGCCGGCTACGAGAAGGGCGGGGACGGCGTTCGCCGCACCCCGGACGGCAGGCCCCTCGAGTTCACCCTCACGGCGCGCTCGAGCGAGGAGTTCGACGTCCGCACGGCCGACTACATCGTCGGCTGGCTCGGCGACATCGGCATCAAGGTCACCAAGGACATGGTGTCCGACAACGAGATGGACGAGAAGACCACCGCAGGCGAGTACGACCTCGCGCTCTCCGGATACGGCACCAACCCGGACCCGGACTACATCCTCGCCAAGCAGACGTGCGGCGCTCTGCCGACGTCGGAGGGCAGCAGCCGCAGCAACGCCTTCTACTGCAACCCCGCCTACGACCGGCTGTACAAGCAGCAGCTGGCCGAGATGGATCCCGCCAAGCGCGCCGAGATCGTCAAACGGGCCCAGGCGGTGTACTACAAGGACGCCCCGAGCTTCGTGCTGACCTACGAGCAGACGCTCGAGGCGTACCGCTCGGACCGGTGGACCGGCTTTCCCCGCCAGCCACGGGGCGACGGGGTGATCATGGAGCAGACCGGCTACTGGGGTTTCGCGGGCGCCAAGCCCGTGGACGGTGGCGGTGAGGGCGGCATGCCGACGGGCGCGTGGGTGGCCATCGGCGCGGTCGCGCTCGTGGTCGTCGCGGGCGGAGGCACGATGCTGGCGCGCCGCAAGGGCTCCGCCGACGATCGGGAGTAGGGACGACGCGTGACCGTCAGCACGACCGGCGAGCCCGCCATCGACCCCGACGAGCGGCGCGCAGGCACCTCCACGGTGCGCTACGTCGCGGGCAAGATCGGCGGCGCACTCGTCAGCCTTGTCTTCGTGGTGGCCCTCGGGTTCTTCCTGTTCCGGATGATCCCCGGCGATCCGCTGGCCACCATGACCAGGGAACGCCCCACGGGCGCCGAGCAGCTCGCGCACCTGCGGGAACGTCTCGGACTCGACCAGCCGCTGTGGCAGCAGTTCCTCGACTACGTCGGCGGCCTGCTCCGCGGTGACTTCGGCACCTCCTACATGTACCGGCGGCCGGTCGCGGACATGATCGGTGAGCGCGTGTGGCCCACGCTGCTGCTGGTGGGGACCGCGACCGTGCTGGCGGTGCTGCTGGGTATGTGGCTCGGCGTGCGTGCCGCATGGCGCAGGGGAGGGATGTTCGACCGCACCCAGACGGGCATCGCACTGGCCCTGTGGTCGATGCCGCAGTTCTGGCTCGGCCTGCTGCTGCTCATCGCCACGCAGGGGGTGTTCCCGAGCAGGGGCATGAGCTCGGTCGACACCCCCGACGGGGCGGCCGCGCAGATCCTCGACGTCGCGTGGCACCTCACGCTGCCCTGTCTGACGTTGCTGCTGGTGATCTACGCGCAGTACATGCTCGTCATGCGTTCGTCCCTGCTCGAAGAGATGGGTGCCGACTATCTGCAGACCGCGAGGGCGAAAGGACTGCGGGACGATCTCGTGCGCAGGCGCCACGCCGTGCCGAACGCGTTGCTGCCGACGATGACGCTGATCTTCCTCCAGTTCGGCATGGTCGTGTCCGGCACCGTCACGGTCGAGGCGGTGTTCTCGTGGCCGGGTCTCGGCCTGCTGACCTACGAGGCGCTACGTGGTCCGGACCTTCCGGTCCTGCAGGGGGTGTTCGTGATCCTGGCCGGTTCGGTGATCGTGATGAATCTGCTGGCCGATCTGCTGTACCGGGTCGTCGACCCGCGGGTGCGTGCGTCGTGAGCGCCCCGGTGTGGCAGCGACGGCGAGCGGCCGCCGTGCAGGTCTGGCAGGAGTTCCGCGGCAACACCGGCGGACTCGTCGGCGCGGCGTTCATCGTGGCCCTCGTCGTGGCCTCGCTCGTCGCCCCGCTGGTGGTCGACCAGGCGGGCCTGGACGTCGTCACCGCCACCGGCTCGCCGCTGGAACCGCCGAGCGGCCGGTTCTGGCTCGGCACCGACGAATCGGGCCGGTCGATCCTGCTGCTGACGTTCTGGGGCGCCCGGGTGTCGCTGCTCGTCGGTTTCGCCGCGACCCTGTTGTCCGTGCTCGTCGGCACGCTCGTGGGCGTGGTCTCGGCGCATTTCGGCGGCTGGGTGTCGGCGGTGCTGATGCGTGTCACCGACTTCTTCCTGGTGCTTCCCGCGCTCGTGCTCGCCGCGGTGCTGATGGCCGTGCTTCCGAAGTCGATGTGGACGCTGATCCTCGCGATCGGAGCGACCTCGTGGCCCACCACGGCACGGCTGGTGCGTGCGCAGACCCTCGCCGTCGAAGGACGTCCCTACATCGAGCGGTCCAAGGCACTCGGCGGCGGGCACGCACACGTGATCGGCAAACACGTCCTGCCGTCGGTGCTGCCACTGGTGTTCGCCAACACCACACTCGTCGTCGGCGGGTCGATCATCGCCGAGTCCACATTGGCCTTCCTCGGCATGGCCGGCCCCGAGATCTCCTGGGGCTCGATGCTCGACCGAGCCAACTCGTCGGGTGCGGTCACCGCCGGAGCGTGGTGGTACCTGCTGCCGCCCGGCGTGATGATCGTGCTCGTCGTGCTGTCGTTCACGCTCGTCGGGCGCGCGCTGGAGACCGTGCTGAACCCGCGTCTGAAGGGGGACCGGTGACCTCGCCGCCACCACTGCTCGAGCTGAGGAACCTCGGCGTCACCTACCGCTCCGCCGCCGGCGACGTGCACGCCGTCCGCGGCGTCGACCTGACCCTCGACAAGGGCGAGACACTGGGGATCGCGGGGGAGTCGGGGTCGGGCAAGTCCACCGTCGCGGCGAGCGTGCTGCGCCTGCTGCCGAAGTCGGCGACCGTCACCGGCGAGGTGCTGCTCGACGGCGAGAACGTCGCCGACATGCGGTGGGGCCGGCTGCGCGCGGTCCGGTGGTCCGAGGCTGCGGTGGTCTTCCAGGGCGCCATGCACGCGCTGAACCCGGTGCAGCGCATCGGACGGCAGATCGCCGAGCCGATCCGCCTACACGGCACGGTCGCCGGAGACGCCGCCGACCCGTCGGAGGCGCCAGGGGAGTCCGGGGCGCCGGCCGGGCACACCGCGCCGTCCGAGGCGGAGGTCGACGCCCGCGTCCGCGAGCTGCTCGCCCAGGTCGACCTGCCGCCGTCGAAGGCGCGTTCGTACCCGCACGAGCTCTCGGGAGGGCAGAAGCAGCGGGTGATGATCGCGATGGCCCTGGCGTGCCGGCCACGGCTGCTCATCGCCGACGAACCGACGACCGCGCTCGACGTCGTCGTCCAGGCGCAGGTGCTCGACCTGCTCGGCGGGCTCGTCGCCGAGCAGGGCATCGGACTCATGTTCATCACCCACGACCTGTCGGTGCTGGCCTCGACGTGCCGCCGGATCGCGGTCATGTACCGCGGGGAGGTGGTCGAATCCGGTGCGGCCAAGGACGTCATCGCCGCACCCGGGCACGAGCACACCAAGGCGCTGGCGGGTGCCTTTCCCACCGTGGGCGATCCACTGTCGCGCTACGCACCGGCGACGACCGCGCCGCTGCCGGAGACCACCGGGCCCGATCCCGAAGCGCCCGTGCTGCTGTCGGCCCGCGACCTGCGGGTGCACTTCCGCGATCGCACGGGCGCGACGGTGCCCGCGGTGGCCGGTGTCGACCTGGACGTGCGCGCGGGGGAGATCGTGGCGCTCGTGGGCCAGTCCGGCTCCGGCAAGACCACGCTCGCGCGGACACTGCTGGGACTGCAGCGCCCGACGTCGGGCAGTGTGCGCCACGACGGCGAGCCGCTGCCGACCTCGACGTCGGCGCTACGGGCCTACCGGCGGCGCGTGCAGCTGGTCTTGCAGGATCCGAGCAGTGCGCTGAACCCGCGGCACACCGTGTACGAGTCCGTCGCCGAAGGGCCCCGCATCCACGGCCTCGACGGCGACGAACGCGAGCGGGTGGTCGCCGCACTCGAGGCGGCCGAGCTCCGGCCTGCCGAGGACTTCCTACCGCGCCTTCCGCACGAATTGTCCGGCGGGCAGCGCCAGCGTGTGGTCATCGCCGGCGCCCTGGCCCTGGAACCGGACGTGCTCGTCGCCGACGAACCGGTCGCGTCCCTGGACGCCTCGGTGCGCGGGGAGATCCTCGGGCTGCTGCTGCGGCTGCGTGCCCGGCTCGGTCTCGCGGGGCTGGTGATCACCCACGATCTCGGCCTGGCCTGGAACATCGCCGACCGGGTCGCCGTGATGTACCGCGGCGAGCTGGTGGAGGTCGGCGATGTCGAACAGGTGCTGCTACGACCGCAGCACGACTACACGCGTTCGCTGCTCGACGCGCTGCCCGCGGCGACGGCGGACGACCGGTGAACGCCGACCGCACGCCGCAGGCGGTGCGCCGACGATGCGGCACCCGGTGAGCGACCGTGCGCCGGGTGATACCGGGCCCGCCGAACGCGGTGTGTAACCTCAAATCCCAGTATGGCGACCACCACAGACCCTGTGCCCGGTGCCGGCACCCGGACCGGCAAGGGCATCGCTGACACGTTCCTGCCGGGCGACGCCGACGGCGCCGCACCGCGGTACCCGCTGCGCACGACGGTGATGGGCATCGTCGGCAGCGTCCTGGTGCTCATCGCGTCGTTCGGAGCCGCGGGCGTGCTCGTGCACGACCCGATCCTCAGCGACGGTCCGTTGTCGTGGATCCGGTTCGGCCACGGCCAGGTGCTGATGACGGGACTGCTGTACGTCGGCTTCGGCCTCGTCGTGTGGGCGTGGATCCGCCTCGGCCGATACGTGCTCGCCGGTCGCGTCGGCACCCGGCCGGTCGTCATCGCCGCGCTGTCGTGGATGGCACCGCTGCTGGCGGCGCCGCCGCTGTTCACCCGCGACGTCTACTCCTACCTCGGCCAGGGCGCACAGCTGCTGCACGGCCTCGACCCGTACGCCTACGGTCCCTCGGCCCTGCAGACCCTGCCGACCGTGGTCGAGAACGTCCACCCGCTGTGGCAGACCACGCCCGCGCCCTACGGGCCGCTGTTCCTGTGGGTGTCCAAGAGCATCGTCGGCATCACGGGCGACAACGTCATCGCGGGCGTGATCGTCACCCGCCTCGTCCTGCTGGCAGGCCTGGCCGCCGTGCTGTGGGCCCTGCCGCGGCTCGTGCGCAGGCTCGGCGGCAACCTGCCGGTGACGATGTGGCTCGCGGTCGCCAGCCCGATGATGGTCATCCACCTCGTCGGCGGCCCGCACAACGACCTGCTCATGCTCGGTTTCCTCACAGTCGGCGTGCTGGCGGCACTCGAGCGCAAACACGCCGTGGCGATCGTGCTGGTCACCATCGGCATGCTGATCAAGCCGACCGCCGCGATCGCCCTGCCGTTCCTGGTGTGGATCTGGGCGAACCACCTGCCGGCGGACAAGAACCTGTTCCGCCGTTTCCTCACGGCCGTGACGCCGTCGGTGGGCATCTTCGGCGCCGTGTTCGTCCTCGGCACGTGGGCCTCACTGGGCTCGTTCAACCTGGGCTGGTTCGCCGGGCTGTCGGCGCCGCAGATCATCGTCAACTGGCTGAACTTCCCCAGCGGCGTCGGCGAGGCCGTGCACACCCTCGTCAAGACCGTCGTCGACGTGCCGCCCGCACCGTTCATCGACGTGGCCAGGGGCCTCGGCTGGCTGGTGCTGGCCGCCATCGTGGTGCGGCAGTGGTGGCTGGCCCGCAACGGCACGGAGAACACCACGATCTTCCGCATGGGAATCGCGCTGCTGACCGTGGCGATCTTCGCGCCGCCGACGTTGCCGTGGTACCTGACGTGGGGCTTCGTCATCCTGTCGCTGTTCCGTTGGAAGCGCGAGCACCTCGCCGCCGTCGTCGGGATCTCGGTGTTCCTCGTGCTCGTGTACTACCCGACCGGCGAACAGAGCCTGTACCACTGGCTGTTCATCCTCGGCGTGGTCGCGGCGAGCGTGTACGCCTCGGCGTCGTTGCTCAAGCCCGATCCGCTGGGTCTGGTCGCCGCGTGGCGGAAGCCGGACGTGCGCGACCCGGAGCTTCCGCTCAACTCGCCGACCAGCCACGCCACGCGCTGACCCCGATCGACACCACCGGCCCGCGCGGGGGCAGATCCTCGTACTGCGGGTAGCGCATGATCAGCGCACGCACCGCCGACATGCGCGCGGAGCCCTCCTCGTGGATGGTGGCCGTGCCGTCCGCCCGTACCCACCAGAGCCGGCGCCAGTCGTCCTCGTAGTGGTCGACCAGCAGCGACACGTGCGGGTTGGCGGCGATGTTGCGCAGTCGACGCAGGTTCGTCGTCGACTTCGGCTTGTCGTCGACGGCGAACACGACGACGTCCTTGACGGGCGTTCCGTCGTCGCCGGCAGCGGCACCGTGGCCTGCGCTGCCGTCGAGGGCGAACGTGATCGGAACCAGATGGGGGACGCCGTCGGCGCCGGCCGTGGCCAACGTCGCCGAGCGGGCGTCGGCGAACCGAGCACGCGCCTCGGCCTCATCGAGCTGCATACCCCGAGCTTAGGTGCCGTCCGTGCGGGCGGGCGCGGGATTGATCACCAGCCGTGCGGCGTCGGCGTCGAGCTCGCACGGCACCCCGAGTGGCACGGTGAGCGCACCCACGTGGTGGCCGAAGCCGAGTTCCCACACCATCGGCACCTCGAGCGGGCCGAGTCGTTCCAGCACCAGTTCCTCGATCTCGGCGGGCTCGCCGCATCCGCTCCACGACCCGAGAGCGATACCGGCCACCCCGTCGAACCAGCCCGACCGCAGCAGCTGCGTGAGCATCCGATCGATGCGGTAGGTGTCCTCCCCGACGTCCTCGAGCAGAGCGATGGCTCCCGCGGCCGACTGCGCCTCGGGGGTGCCCGCGCTCGCCGCCAGCAGGCACAGGTTGCCGCCGATCGTCGGGCCCTGCGCCGCGCCCTTCACCAGCGTCCTCGCGTGCGGCCCCTGCACCGTGCGGGTCGCCGCGGGCTCGAACAGCGCCGTGCGCAGGCTCTCGGCCGCGGTGGCGTCGAAGTGGGTGGAGGCAGGCATCGTGGCGAACACCGTCGGCAGGCCGAGCCGGTTCGCGATCGCGGCGTGCAACGCCGTGATGTCGCTCGATCCCGCGAACGGCTTCGGGCCCGCGGCGGCCACGGCGTCCCAGTCGACCAGATCGATCATGCGCTGCGCACCGTAGCCGCCCCTGGCCGCCACGACCGCCGCGACGTCGTCGCGTGTCCATGCCGCCTCGAAGTCGGCCGCCCGCTGCTCGTCGGTGCCGGCGAGGTACCCACGCCGCGGATGCCGCGCCCGCACGCTGTCGAACACCTGCACCGTCAGTCCCCACGAGGTGAACGCGTCGACGGCCTGGGTCACCAGATGCTCGGGCACCGGCCCGGACGGGGCGATCAGCGCGACGGTGTCCCCGCGGCGCAGACCACGCATGCCCGCCGCGCCCGGCACGCGCTGCGTCATCGGCGCAGCTCCAGGGCCGCGACACCCGGGGTGGCGAAACCGAACACCTGCCCGTAGAACGCGAGTTCCGCTTCGAGCGCGGTGACGATGGTCGCGGCGCGGCGGAATCCGTGCTGTTCGCCCGCGAACGTGAGGAACGCGTGCGGGATGCCGCTGCCCTCCAACGCGTCGACGAACCGCTGCGCCTGCTCGGGCGGGCAGATCTCGTCCTCGAGTCCCTGGAGCATCAGCACGGCCGCTGCGAGGTTGTCCAGGTTGTGCATGGGGGAGCGGGCGCGGTACCGCTGCGCCGTCTCCGGCAGCGGTCCGACGAGCCCGTCGACGTAACGCGACTCGAAGTCGTGGGTCTCGCCGCCCTCGCCCGTCCACTGCGACAGGTCCAGGATCGGGAACTTGACGGTCGCGGCCCGGTAGGTGCCTGCCGTGTCGGCCGTCGTCACCGACGCCGCCGACGTGAACCCGCCCGCGCTGCCGCCACGGATGCCGACCCGCTCGGGATCGAGCGTCCCTTCCGCGGCCAGCGCCCCGGCGACCGCGGCGCAGTCCGCGACGTCCACGACGCCCCACTGCTCGCGCAGCCGTTCCCGGTAACGCCGCCCGTATCCGGTCGACCCGCCGTAGTCGACCGCCACGACACCGATGCCCCGGCTGGTGAAGTACGAGAAGTCCAGGTCGAGCACCGGATGGTTGCGTCCGGTCGGCCCGCCGTGGACGTGCACCAGGTACGGCGGCAGCTCACCCTCCGGGGCGGCGAAGTCCGGGTTGCGCGGCGCGTAGACGTAGGCGGGCACGTCCTCGCCGCCGGAGGTGCGGAACGTGCGTTCCTCCGGCACCGAGAGGTACTCGGCGGGCGGCAGCGGCGGCTGCGGTGTCAGATGCGTGACCGTCCCGTCGGCGGGGTCGACACGGACCACCGCGAGTTCGGACCGCGGGCCCGCGGCGACCCCCACCACGGCGCCGTCGTGGACCGCCACGGTCGGGGACCAGGACGTGAGCTCGGGAGCCAGCGGCGTGCACGAACCGTCGGCCTCGTCGAGCACGGCCAGCCTGCTCGAGGCGAGCACCGCGTGGCGGCCGTCGCCGAGCTGGGCGCTCCACCGGGAACCGACCTTCCACATCGGCCCACCGAGTTCCGCCTCGACCGGGACCACCGGGACGGGCGAGCCGGCCGCGCCCTCGGCGTGCTGGAGGTCGACCCGGTGGAGGTTCCACCATCCGCCGGGGTCGGCGAGTGCGAGCAGCGTCGTCGCGCTCTCCCAGTCGAGCTGGCAGACCGACACTCCGCGGCCTCCCAGCACGACGCGGTGCGGGCCGAACGTGCCGGAGGCATCGATCTCGGCCACGCACACCTCGGTCTCGTCCCAGGGCATGGCCGGGTGGTTCCAGCCGAGCCAGGCCGCCCGCGTGCCGTCGGGCGAGATCTGCGGGGCCGTCATGAAGTGATGGGTGGCCGCCAGCGACCGGATCGCACCGTCGAGGCCCACCGCGACCAGGTCACGTGCGATGTCGGTTCGCCGGGAGCCCACGACGGTCTCCCGGACCGCCCACACCTCGCCCACCTCGCCTCGGAGGCCGGGGCGCAGATCGCCGTACCGCACGCCGTGCGGCTGGTCGGGTTCCGGCGTCAGCGCGCGCACCGGTCCGCCCGCGACGTCGCGCGCGTGGATGCGCTGGTCGGCCCAGTGCGTGAAGACGATGGTCCCGCCGGTCCCGCCGGTCCCGCCGGTGTCGACTGCGCCTCCCGTGCCTGCGGTGTCGCCGACCACCTGCCACGGCCTGCCGCCGTACTCGTGGAGCCGGTTGCGGACGTTCCACGGTGCGGGCAGTACGTCCTCGACCGCACCGCTCGCACCGAGCCGCACCAGCGCGACGCGGCCGCCCTCCGCGGGCCTCGACTCGGCCCACCACACGCTCCCGCCTTCGGTTCCGGGACCGCCGGACACGACGTCGAGCCACTGTGGGGTCACTCCCGCCGCGGCCACGTCCGCGGCCTCGATCGGGGAGGACCAGGTTCCGAAGGGTGCGATCGCAGGCATGCGCGCCAGCCTAGAGGCACGGGCCGCGGCGCATCGACAAGATCACGAGACGCGCCGCACCCGGACGAGACCCGGCGGGGAAGTTGGCTTAGGGTCGTAAGGGCCATGGCTCGTGTCATCCACGTCTTCCGCCAGCCCGACCGGTTCGTCGCGGGAACCGTCGGGGAACCCGGTGATCGCACGTTCTACCTGCAGGCCACCGAGGACACGCGCACCATCAGCGTGACCATCGAGAAGCAGCAGGTCTCCGTGCTCGCCGAACGTCTGAGCTCGCTGCTCGAGGAGATCGCCAGCAGGTTCGACGCCGAAGTCCCCGACGAGGCGCCGGACGAACTCCTCGACAACGACCCGCTCTCCGTGCCGGTCGAGGAGGAGTTCCGCGTCGGCACCATGGGGCTGGGCTGGGACGCCGAGACCCAGGCCGTCGTGATCGAACTGCTCGCCGTCACCGAGGGCGAGGTCGACGAGACGGTCGTGCTCGACGACACCGAGGAGGGTCCCGACGCGGTGCGGGTGTTCCTCAGCCCCGCGGCGGCCCGTGCGTTCGCCTCGCGCGCCGACCGGGTCGTCGGTGCCGGGAGGAAGCCGTGCCCGCTGTGCGGCGAACCACTCGACCCGGCAGGGCACATCTGCCCACGCCAGAACGGGTACCGGCGCGACTCGGAACTCACCGACGAGGGCTGAGGCGAGGTGTCCGAGGCCCCCAACGACCGTGACCGGCCCGTCGACCCGGCGGATCCCGCCGTGGCCGAACTGATCACGCGTGGGCGGATCGAGGTCGAGGGCAGGCTCGTCGACGCCTCCAACGTGACGTTGTTCGGCTCCGTGGAGCTCGACGGGCTGCAGGCCGAGGTCGTGTACAAGCCGGTGGCGGGGGAACGGCCGCTGTGGGACTTCCCCGACGGCACCCTCGCAGGGCGCGAGGTCGCCACGGCGCTGATCGCCCAGGCCGCCGAGATCGGCCACGTGCCACCCACGGTGCTGCGGGAGGGCCCGTTCGGCGACGGCATGGTGCAGCTGTGGATCGACACCGACGACACCGACGAACTCGTCGACGTCGTCGCACCCGAGGACCTGCCCGACGGCTGGCGCGTGGTGCTGCGGGCCGCCGACGAGGACGGTGACCCGCTCGTGGTCGCCCACGCCGACCGGCCGGGGTTGCGCGACCTCGCGATCCTCGACGTCGTGGTCAACAACACCGACCGCAAGGGCGGGCACATCCTGCCCGGTGCCGACGGGCGCATCTACGGCATCGACCACGGCATCTGCCTGCACAGCGACCCCAAGTTGCGCACCGTGCTCTGGGGGTGGACCGGCGAGCCGCTTCCCGACGAGGCACTCGACAAGCTCCGCAAGCTCCGGTGGACGCTGGACCGCGAGCTCGGCGAGACGCTGTCGGCCCACCTGACGGCCGCCGAGATCGCCGCACTCGCCGCCCGCACGGACGCTCTCATCGCCACGGGCGTGCACCCGGCGCCGAGCGGGGAGTGGCAGGCCGTTCCCTGGCCCCTGTTCTGAGGTCTGCCGCGCGTGGCGCTCCCGGACTGCGCCGGGCCGTGCCGCTAGGTTCTCGGGTCGTGCGATCCCACGCGTATGGCGACATCCTGTCCGGCGCTCGCAAGCGCAAGGTGCCCGAGGTCCCGGCGGACCCCGGCCTCGTCGTGGAGGACCCGGCGAGCGGGTTCTGCGGCGCCCTGGTCCGTCTGGAGCACGGCAACGCCGTCCTCGAGGACCGGCACGGCACACACCGGGTCTTCCCGCTCGGCCCCGCCGCCTTCCTGCTCGAGGGCAAGCCGGTGACGCTCGTGCCGGCCCGCGGCGCGCAACAGCCACAGCAGGCACCGGCGCGCTCGGCGTCGGGCTCGGTGCACGTGGACGGCCTGCGCGCCAGGGTGGCCCGCGACTCGCGCATCTGGGTCGAAGGCAAGCACGACGCCGAGCTCGTGGAGCGGATCTGGGGACACGACCTGCGCGTGGAGGGCGTCGTCGTGGAGCCGCTGGACGGCGTGGACGTGCTGGCCGACGCGATCGCCGAGTTCGGCACCGGGCCGGGGCGCAGGCTCGGTGTGCTGGTCGACCACCTCGTGCCCGGAAGTAAGGAGTCGCGGATCGTCGAGGGCATCACCGACCCCGACGTGATGATCACCGGGCACCCGTACGTCGACATCTGGGAGGCCGTCAAACCCGACGCGCTCGGCATCGAGGCCTGGCCGCGCGTTCCGAAGGGCACCGAGTGGAAGCGCGGGGTGTGCGATGCGCTCGGCTGGGGCGAGACCTACGAGGGTTGGCAGCGCGTGCTGGCCGCGGTCGGCAGTTTCCGCGACGTCGAGACGCCGCTCATCGGCGCGGTCGAACGGTTGATCGACTTCGTCACCGAACCGTCGGAGTGACCGCACGCCGCACGGCGGGCACCCGAGATCACGCGTGGGTCACGGCGTGTGATCCGGTTCATCCCGACATCATCGATCTGGGAGCATGTGTCCATGACAGCGGCGCTCATCTGGCTCATCGTCGGCATCGTCTTGATCGTGGCCGAGGTGTTGTCCGGCGACTTCGTGCTGCTGATGCTCGGACTCGGCGCGCTGGCCGGGGCGGCGTCGGAGGCGATCACCGGCAACCCCTACGTGGACGTGGCCGTGTTCGCGATCGCCTCGTCGGGACTGTTGTTCCTGGCCAGACCCGCACTCAAGCGCCGGTTCCTGGCCGGACCCGGTGTGAAGACCAACTCCGAGGCCCTCGTGGGCACCCACGCGGTCACGCTCTCGCGGGTGGACGTGCACGGCGGCCAGGTCAAGCTGGCCGGTGACACCTGGTCGGCGCGCGCCATGGCCGACGGCTACGTCATCGATCCGGGCACGCAGGTCACCGTCGTGGAGATCGAAGGCGCCACCGCGGTGGTGGCGGCGGAGATCTGACGCCCGCGTTCCCTCGGGCGGAATTTTCCGAGTCGCATCCACCGTCCACGTCGAGAAGGAGCAGGAGTGGACAACGCCACCGTCGTCGCGGTCGTGACCGTCGTGGTGGTTCTGGCCGCCCTCGTGGTCGCGCCGAAGGCGCTGCTGCGCGTGCGGCCCGAGCAGGCGGTGGTGGTGGAGCGGGGCGGCCGGTTCCGCACCGTGGCCGGCACCGGCCTGCGGCTGCTCGTCCCGTTCGTCGACCGGGTGCGCGCGAGGGTCGATCTGCGGGAGCAGATCCTGCGCATGCCGGCCCAGCCGGTGGTCACGGCCGACGGCGCCGCCGTCGGCGTCGTGGTGACTGTGCGGTTCCGGGTGACGGACGCGCGTGCCGCGGTCTACGACCGTCCGGCGCCGGACGGCACGACCGCCAGGCGGGAGCCGAGCCACATGGAGAGTGTCGAACGCGTCGTCACCACGGCGCTGCGGGAGCTCGGAGGCAGGACGGCGGCCGAACAGCTGCGGTCGGTGCAGGGCGGCGCGGTACTGGCTCCGCACCTGCGCGACCGGGCGGACCGGGAGTGCGCCCCGTGGGGCGTGCGGATCGGCGAGGTCGACGTGACGCCGGCGGATGCGCCGCAACCAGAGCACGCGGAACGGCCGGCGCCGCGTGCACATCCAACAGACGCTGACCGGAGCGGCCACGCGGGCGCGTGATCGCACCAGAAGGACAACCGGTCCGCACAGTGAAGGGGAGAGGAACACGTGTCGACAGCAGGAATCATTGTTGTCGCCGTCATCGCGCTTCTCGTGGTCGTCACGATCTCGAAAGCGCTCATGGTGGTGCCACAATCACAATCGGCCGTCATCGAGCGGCTCGGGCGGTTCAAGGTCGTGGCGGGTCCCGGCCTGAACTTCCTCGTGCCGTTCCTGGACAAGGTGCGCGCGAAGGTCGACCTGCGGGAACAGGTCGTCTCGTTCCCGCCGCAGCCGGTGATCACCCAGGACAACCTGACGGTCTCGATCGACACGGTCGTGTACTTCCAGGTCACCGACTCCCGCGCCGCGGTGTACGAGATCTCGAACTACATCGTCGGTGTGGAACAGCTGACCACGACGACACTGCGCAACCTCGTCGGTGGCATGAGCCTCGAGGACGCGCTGACCTCTCGCGACAACATCAACCAGCAGCTGCGGGGCGTGCTCGACGAGGCGACCGGCCGCTGGGGTATCCGCGTGGCGCGGGTCGAGCTGAAGGCCATCGACCCGCCTCCCTCCATTCAGGACTCGATGGAGAAGCAGATGCGCGCCGACCGGGAGAAGCGCGCCATGGTGCTGACCGCCGAAGGTGAGCGGGAGTCGGCCATCAAGACGGCCGAAGGCCAGAAGCAGAGCCAGATCCTCGCCGCAGAGGGTTCGAAGCAGGCTGCGATCCTGTCCGCGGAGGCCGAGCGCCAGTCCCGCATCCTGCGCGCGCAGGGTGAACGTGCCGCCCGGTACCTGCAGGCTCAGGGCCAGGCCAAGGCCATCGAGAAGGTGTTCGCCGCGATCAAGGCCGGCAAGCCGACGCCGGAGGTGCTGGCCTACCAGTACCTGCAGACGCTGCCGCAGATGGCCCAGGGCGACGCGAACAAGGTGTGGATGATCCCGAGCGAGTACGGCAAGGCCCTCGAGGGCTTCGCCCGCCAGCTCGGCGCTCCCGGCGAGGACGGCGTGTTCCGGTACGAGCCGCCGAAGGACGACCAGACCGAGATGCCGCCGCTCGAGGACGAGGAGGTTGCCGCGTGGTTCGACACCAAGTCGGACCCGAGCGTCGCCGAGGCCGTGCGCGAGGCCGAGAAGGTCGCCCGCCAGGAGGTCGGCCCGCTGCACGGCACGCCGTCCGCGCCGCCCCCGCCGCCTGCCGCGCTGCAGGCGCTCGGTGGCGGCCAGCCCGTGCAGACGGGCTCGTCGCAGGAGAAGGAGAAGGAGGAGGCCGAGTCGTCGCCGGAGCTCCCGCCGGTGCCGCCCGCGCAGCCGTCCGCCCCGCAGACCCCGCCGCCCCAGCAGGCACAGCCCCAGCAGCCTCCGCAGCAGCAGCCGCCGCAGGCGGGGCCGTACGGCGGTAACCCGGGTCAGCAGCCGCCCCAGCAGCCGCCGCAGCCTCCGCAGGGTGGGCAGTTCCCGCCGCAGGGCCCGCCTTTCGGTGGCCCGCCGCGGCAGCAGTGAGCATCTGCAGCGGTAACTCGTAACACCGGAAGGGCCGGTTCCCACTTGCCTGCGCCGTGGGAACCGGCCCTTCCGGCTGTTCGGGGCCCGCTCAGCGGCGTGGGGTCAGGCGGTAGTGCAGGGCGAGCACCGGGAGACGCGGCGAGGCACGCCGCGGCCCCGGGACGTTCATGGCCGGGAGACGACCGGGGCCGGCTCGGGGCGTTTCGCCGTCACGGCGTCGCCGGAGGACGTGCCACGCAGCCGCCTGCCGATCCAGGGCACGACGTGGGTGCGCGCCCAGTGCAGGTTCTCGGCACGGCGTTGTGCCGCGGTCGTGGCAGGCGGCGGGCCGAGCTCGACCGGCGGCACGCGGTGCGGCACGCCGAGCGTGTCGAGTACCGCCTTGGCGACGGTCGTGTGCCCGTCGGGGCCGAGATGGATCCGGTCCGCGGACCACATGCGACGGTCGCGCAGCGCCCGCATCGCCCACATGTCCACGACCAGCGCGCCGTGCCGGGCCGCGATGAGGCGTACGTGTTCGTTGTAGACGGCCGTCCGCCCGCGCATCTTGCGGAACACCGGGTCCTCGATGCCGTCGACGCCGGTGAACAGCACGACGGTGGCGCCGGATGCGGCGAGTTTGCCGACGGCCACGTCGTAGGTCTCGGCGAGCCGGTCGATGTCCGGCCGCGGGCGCATCAGGTCGTTCCCGCCTGCGTACAGCGTCACGAGGTCGGGTCGCATCGTGAGGGCGGGATCGATCTGTTCGGCGACGATGCGGTCGAGCAGGCGGCCACGGACCGCCAGATTGGCGTAGGTCACCGAGGGGTCGGCGGCGGCGAGTGCCTCGGCGACGCGATCGGCCCAGCCTCGGACGCCGTTGGGGTAGGCGGGATCGTCGTCCCCGACCCCTTCCGTGAACGAGTCTCCCAGTGCGACGAACCGCTGGATCATTCCTCGGACTGTATCCCTGCCGGCCGTGTGTCCGCGCACACGCTCACCCGGCGTCGCGGTGTGCGCGTCAGTCGCCGGGGAGCAGGGTGAAGTCGGCGAAATCGAAGCCGGGGCAGACGATGCACGACACGAGCACGTCGTCCGTGACCGGCCGGGCCGACTGCCACACGCCGCCGGGGACGGTGACCTGCAGGTGGTGGCCCTGTTCGACGTCGGGGCCGAGGACGTACCGCTGCGGCTCGGCCGCGGGCCGCTCGCCCGATCCGCCGAGCGAGAGCGTGAGCGGTCCGCCGCGGTGCCACAGCCACAGTTCGTCGCTGCGCACGCGATGCCACGCGGATTCCTCGCCGGAGGCCAGCAGATAGTGGATTCCGGTCGCGAGTGGACGGTCGGAAGGGTATCCCTCCGGCCGATGGCTGTGGCCGGAGGTCCAGGTGCGCCGGAACCAGCCGCCCTCGGGATGCGGTTCCAGATCGAGCGTCTCGGCCAGCGGCGGGCGGTGCGGTGTGGACATGTCCGGAGCATAGAAGACCACGCGCCCGGCACCGGAGCGTCCGGGTACCGGCGACGAGGGTGGCGGTACGGGCCCCCGAACGCCCGTACCGCCACCCTCGTGGTGGGGACTACGCCTGCGGCGTGTCCGAGTCGCTGGCCACGTCCGCACCGTCGGTGCGCTCGCGGCCGAGTGCGTTGTCCGACGAGTAGCCGAGTTCGAAGTCCAGCGAGCCCTCGGCCTCACCCGTGACGCGCACGGTCGCGGTGGCCGGGCCGTATCCGCTGGCGATCACGGTGTACTGGCCGTAGTCGACGTCGTCGAACCGGTACGACCCGTCGGCCGCGGTCATCGTGACGCCCGAGACGTTCCCGTTCTCGTCGAGCAGCACGACGCGAGCCTCCGGGACGGCCGCACCGCTGAGTTCGGACCGCACGATCCCTTCGAGGTGTCCCGCGGCGGTGAGCTCGATGTCCTGGGTGATGCGTTCCCCTGTGGACATCCGCACGGGCGTGGCCTGCGGGCGGTAGCCCTGGGCCGTGACCGCGAGTGTGTACGCGCCGCCGGAGACGTCCGGGAAGCGGTACCAGCCGTCGCCGCCGGTGAGGCTGGCGTCGAGGACGTCGCCGCCTGCGTCGGTCAGCACCACCGTCGCACCGCCCACCGGCCGGGTCTGCTGGGTGCGCACCCGGCCGCTGATCTGGCCGGAACCGGTCAGTGCGATGTCCCGGTGCAACGGCGTCGAACCCAGCTCCACCGACTGCGCCGACGGCTGGAGGTTCTCCGAGGCCGCGATCAGGATGTAGCGGCCGGGTTCCCGGCCGCCCACCCGGAACGCACCGTCCTCGCCGGTCCTGGCCAGGTCGACCTGCGCACCCGCGGCGTCGGTCAGGGTGAGTGTGACACCCGAGGCGGGCTGACCGCCGACCGTCACCACACCGTGCACGACCGCCGTGCGGCGCGCCGCCCCGTTGCCGCCGGCGAACAGGGGAGCGGGCCGCTGCGGCGCGGACTCGGCCGCACGTGCCGCGGGAACCGCCGCGGCCTGGCCGTTGGCGGGCACCGGCGCAGCGAGTTCGGCGGTCTCCTCGGCCGCGGCCGCGTCGCTCTTCGGCTCGGCGTCGTCGGTGATGTCGAGGGTCGTGCGCAGCGGCGTCTCCTTGATGAAGATGACCGCGAGCAACGTGACCACGGCGACGCACGCGCCGATGAAGAACACGTCACCGATCGCGTCGCCGTAGGCGTGGCGCACGATGTCCTGCACCGGCGCGGGCAGCGAGCCCACGTCGAGGGTGTTGCCGCCCCCTCCGGAGCCTGCGGCCGCTCCCATCGGCAGGCCGCGTTCGGCTGCCGATTCGACGATGTAGTCGGTGACGTTGTTGGCCAGTACGGCGCCGAGTGCCGACACACCGGCCGAACCGCCGAGGGTGCGGAAGAACGTCACGACGGCGGTGCTGGAGCCGACGTCCCGCATGCCGACCGTGTTCTGCGCGACCAGGACGAGGTTCTGCATGAGCATGCCGGTGCCGGTACCCATCAGGGCCAGGTAGGCGCCCATCTGCACGAGGTTGATGTCGGCGTCGATCGTGCCCAGCAGGCCGAGTGCGACCACCAGGATCGCCGCGCCGGCGACGAGGAACGGCTTCGTGCGGCCGATCCGCGACACCACCTGACCGGCGATCGTGGACGACAGGAAGAGGCCGAGCACCATCGGCAGCGTCATCAGGCCCGCGTGCGTGGGGGAGTAGCCGCGAGCGATCTGGTAGTACTGCGCCAGGAAGACCGCGCCACCGAACATCGCCGTGCCGACGGCGAGCGTGCCGATGACCGTCAGGCTGAACGAGCGATTGCGGAACAGCTTGAGCGGCACGACCGGTTCGGAGACCTTCGCCTCGACGAGGATCGCCAGCGCGAGGACGACCGCGGCGCCGCCGAGGTACAACGCCGTGGTGGTCGACCACCAGTCGAACTGGTCACCGGCGAGCGAGACCCAGATGAGCACGAGCGCGACACCGCCGACGATGAGCGTGGCGCCGAGCCAGTCGATCTTCACGTCCCGCTTGATCACCGGGAGCTTCAGCGTCTTACCGAGGACGATCAGCGCGAGCACCGCGATCGGCACGCAGACCCAGAAGCACCAGCGCCAGCCGAGTGGCGAGTCGACGATGATGCCGCCGAGCAGCGGGCCGGACACGGTCGCGACGGCGAACGTCGCGCCGATGTAGCCCGAGTACCGGCCGCGTTCGCGCGGCGAGATCATCGCGGCGATCACGGCCTGGACGAGCGCCTGCAGACCACCCATGCCGATGCCCTGGATGGCCCGGTAGGTGATCAGCTCGGGCATCGACTGGGCGAAGCCGCCGAGCACCGAGCCGACGGTGAAGATGATGATCGCCAGCTGGTACAGCAGCTTCTTGCTGAACAGGTCGGCGAGCTTGCCCCAGATGGGGGTGGTCGCCGTCGAGGTCAGCAGCATCGCCGTGATCACCCAGGTGTACTGGCTCTGCGTGCCGTCGAGGTCGGCGATGATCCTGGGGAGTGCGTTGGAGACGATCGTCGAGGACAGGATCGCGACGAGCAGCGCGAGCAGCAGGCCGACGAAGGCCTGCATGATCTCGCGTTTCGACATCGTCGCGTCGGGATCCTCGACGGTCTGAGCGTGCGCGGACGTGGTGAACCCCCTGAGTAGGACAAGACCTGGATAGGACAGGTTCGTGGGAACGGTTATAGCAACATAACAAATAACTTGATTGCTGCAACTACATATTCCCGCGGGTCGCCCTGGCTCCGCCGATCAGGTGAGCCGAAATGGGCGGTTCGTGGGGGATTACCCGCGCTGACGTGCGGTAACTCACTCGCGGGGCCGGGCAGGTGGAGGGCGGCGCGCCGCGTCGCGGTCAGGCCGGGTTGACCTCCAGCGAGGTCGAGGTGTGAGGCTGGCGCCATGACCACCGAGATCACGGGGGCCACTGCACCGGCCACCGACCCGTGGACCGTCGACGTACTGGACCTCGAGGCCTACCTGGCGCGCATCGGCGGTTCCGCCGAGCCGCCTTCGGCACTCGCGCTCGGCGGCCTGCACGAGGCGCACGTGCAAGCCATCCCGTTCGAGAACGTCGACCCGTTCTCCGGGCGCCCACCATCGCTCGACCTCGGCGACATCCAGGCCAAGCTCGTCGGCCGCAGTCGCGGCGGCTACTGCTACGAGCACAGCCTGCTGTTCGCCGCCGCACTCGAACGCCTCGGTTACGACGTCGTGCGGTTGACGGCGCGGGTCCAGCCGCATCGCAACGGGCCGAAGTCGCACATGAACCTGATCGTGGCCGTCGACGGGGCGCGCTACCTCGCCGACGTGGGCTTCGGGGCGAGCGTCCTGCGGCCGATGCCCCTCGAGCACGGCATCGTCGTCGACCAGGCCGGATGGCCGACGCGCCTGCTGCACGGCGACGGCGGGTGGACGCTCGAGAAGTACACGGCACACGGATGGGAGCCGCAATACGCGTTCGACGAGACCCCGCAGCGTCCCGTCGACTACGAGGTGTTCAACCACTACGTCGCGACGCACCCGAAGTCGCCGTTCACCCGTGGCCTGATCGCGATGCGCCTCGAACCCGGCGTCATCACCCAGCTGCTCGGCGGAAAGCGGATCGTCGAACGCCCCGACGGCACCAAGGACGAAACGCCGCTCACCCCGGACGGCGCGCTCGCCGAGCTGGCCGACCTCGGCGTGGTGCTGACCGACGACGAGGCGGACACGCTTCTGCAGGCGATGCGTGCCGCGTCCTGAGCGGGCGGGGCGCTCAGCCGGGCAGCAGCCGCGTCACCAGGTGGGAGAGCTGCCGGATGGTGCGGCACTCGTACATCGGCACTTCGCGGGCGTAGCGGTGGGCCTCGGAATCGCCCGTGCCCCAGGCCGACATCGGTTCGGGGTTGAGCCAGTGGACGTGCCCGGCCCGCTCGGCGATCTCGCGCAGTGCGGGCAGGTTGGGCGGGGCGCCGTTGGTGCGCCCGTCGCCGAGGATGAGCACGCTCGTGCGCGGGCCCAGCGCGTCGGCCCACCCGTCCACGAAGGTCCGGAGTGCACCGTCGTAGTCGCTGCTCATGCCCATGCGTGTCAACGTGGCCTCGGTGAGGATGCGCTCGGCGAGGTGTTCGGGTTCGTCGCGTCCCGCGCGCACGAGATGGGTGATCTCGTCGGTCACTCCGACGAACGCGAAGCTGCGCACCTTCGAGAACTGATCGCTCAGCGCCTGGGTCAGCAGGAGCGTGAACTGGGCGAAGCCGGCGACCGAGCCGGACATGTCGCACAGCAGCACGAGTTCGGGCCGTCCTGGACGCCGCCTGCGCATCACCGGCCGCATCGGCACGCCGCCGGTGGACAACGAGCGGCGCAACGTGCGCCGCAGGTCGATGCGGCCCCGTGCGGCGCGGCGGCGCCGGGCCGCGAGCCGGGTGGCCAGCTTGCGGGACAGCGGCTGCACCGCACGGCGCATCTCGGCGAACTGTTCGGCGGTGGCATTGGTGAAGGCGACGAGTTCGGTCTGCGGCGCGACGGCATGGCGGGCGATCCGCTCCCTGCCGCGCAGTTCGGCGGTACGCCTGCGGGCCTCCGCACGCACGTGTTCGGTGAACGCCGCGATGCCTGCGTCGGCCTCACGTGCGGCCAGCGCCTCGGCCGCGTCGTCGCCGAGCCCTTCGGCGCGGGAGGCCCGGATGGCCTCGCGCAGCCGTGCGCGAAGCGCCTGCGGGCGCACCTGGCCGAGCGTCTGATACGCCGACCAGCCGCTGAGCCGAGCTGCCATGCCCGAACCGGAACCGGAAGCCTCGCCCGATCCCTGGATGCCGGCGACGCCGCCACCGCCCTGTGCGCCTTGTTCGCCGTGACCGCCTTGCCCGCCTTGTCCTCGGCCCGCACCGCCGTAGCCGCCGAACAGGTCCACGCCCGCGGCGGCGAGGGCGCGCACGCGGGCGTCGTCGCCGCTCACCAGCGCGTCGAGCAGAGCGTCCCGCAGCTGCAGCGGCGTCTCGGGCTCGCCGGCGTCGTCGGTGCCGCTGACGGACGTGCCGTGCGCGGCGGGGAAGTACACGTCGAAGACGCCGTCGAACACCGGACGTTGCCCCGCGCCGCGCAGCACGCTCGCGGCGAGTGCCTCGCGGAGCCGGTCCCGGTCGTCGAAGCCGACGACCTCCGCTGCCGCGGCCGCGTCGACCGTCTCCCCGGTGCCGACGGCGACGCCGTGTTCGCGCAGCGAACGCACGAACTCGACAAGCCGCTCGGCGGTGCCGTAGCCGCCGTGGCGGGTCACGCCGTCGCACCAGCCGATTCGCCGATCGGGCCGGTCACCGCGTCGAGCCGGAGCTCGGCCAACGCCTTCCGCTGATCCGGCTCGTACTTGAGGATCACGCCGAGCGTCGAGCGCACGACGTCCTCGGTGAGCGTGTCGGCGCCCAGCGCGAGCAGTGTGCGTGCCCAGTCGACCGACTCCGCGATCGACGGCGACTTGCGCAGCTCCAACTGCCGCAGGGCGCCGACCACGCGGACCAGCGACGCGGCCAGTTCCCGGTCGAGTTCGGGCACGCGCAGCGTCACGATGTCGCGTTCGAGCTCCGCGGCGGGGAAGTCCAGGTGCAGGAACAGGCATCGCCGTTTGAGTGCCTCGGACAGTTCCCGCGTGGCGTTCGAGGTGAGCACCACCAGCGGTGTGCGGGTGGCGGTGATCGTGCCGAGTTCGGGGACCGTCACCTGGAAGTCGCCGAGCACCTCCAGCAGCAGGCCCTCGACCTCGACGTCGGCCTTGTCGACCTCGTCGATGAGCAGCACGGTCGGATCCGGGTTGCGGATCGCGGTGAGCAGTGGCCGCGAGAGCAGGAACTCCTCGCTGAACACGTGCTCGCGCGTGGCGTCCCAGTCCTCGTCCTTGGCCGCCGTGATGCGCAGCAGCTGGCTGGCGTGGTTCCACTCGTACAGCGCCCGCGACTCGTCGATGCCCTCGTAGCACTGGAGACGGATCAGCTCGCTGCCGGTCGCCGCGGCCATGGCCCGCGCCAACTCGGTCTTGCCCACGCCTGCCGGGCCTTCGACCAGCAGCGGCTTGCCGAGCCGGTCGGCGAGGAACACGGTCGTGGCGACCGCATCGGAGGCAAGGTACCCCGCCCCGGCGAGTCGTTCGACGACGTCGTCCACCGACTCGAACACCGCGTCACTCATGCGTCCTCCCAACACCGGCGGATGCGCTCATTGTCTCCTGAGCGAGCGCTCAGCCATGGCCGAGTGAGCGAATTCATGGCCGCGGCCGAGCCTGTTCGCCGACGCCATGTGCGCGGCCCACGCCTGCTACCGCGAGGTGCTCGGCACCGTGCCCTACTTCGTCGTCGGGGTCATCCACAATCCGGAGTTCGCCTGCCGATGACGGCCGTGGCGGACAGCTCGTCGCACGCCTCGGCGTGCGCGTCGAAGCCCGCCATCCGGAGTTCCTCGACGGCGGGGCCGGATTGCGTCTCGCTCGTCTCGCTCAGCAGATGACCGCCCGGTGCGAGCCAGTCGGGTGCGGCGCGGGCCACGCGTCGCAGCACTGCCAAGCCGTCGGCACCTCCGTCGAGCGCCGCCGCCGGTTCGTGGTCGCGTGCCTCCGGCGGCATGGTCGCGATGGCCGCTGAGGGGACGTACGGCACGTTCGCGATCACGACGTCGACGGTTCCGCGAAGCGCCGCCGGCAGCGCGGCGAACAGGTCGCCCTCGTACACGCGTGCGGGCAGGTTGCGACGGGCACAGCGCACTGCGGCCGGATCGAGGTCGGCGGCGTGCACGACGGCATCCGGCCGCGCGTGACGGAGCGCGGCGGCCACCGCCCCCGACCCACAGCACAGGTCGACGGCGACTCCGCCGGGCGGCAGCACGTCCCGTGCCCGCTCGACGAGGAACTCCGTACGCCGGCGTGGCACGAACACGCCCGGTTCGACAACGATCCGCAGGCCCTGGAACTCGGCCCATCCGAGCAGGTACTCGAGGGGTTCACCGGCGACCCGCCGGGCGACCAGGCGCTCCAGATCCGCGGTCGCCCCGCCGGTCGCCTCCTCGAGCAGGGCCGCTTCCTGTTCGGCGAACACGCACCCGCCGGCACGCAATCCGTTCACGACCCATGACTCCACCACCGCGCCAGGCTAGTGCGCCGTACCGAACCTCGCGGTGAAGGCGTGGCGGCGGATGCGCTCGGCGGCGTCGTCACCGACGAGGTCGCGCGCCAGGTCGTACTCGCGGGTGAGCCGGGTGTTGCTGACCGACGGGTTGTCGGTGCACAACGCCACGGGAACCCCTGCGGCGACGAGCGTGCTCAGCGGGTGGTGCGCACGGTCGGTGGCGGCACCGGTCTGGACGTTGCTCGTGATCGCGACCTCGAGGGTGATGCCGTCGGCGGCGAGCAGCTCGAGCAGCGCGGGGTCCTCGGCCGACCGCACGCCATGGCCGATGCGCCGCGGGCGCAGGTATCGCACGGCGTCGCGGACGCTGCCGGGTCCCGCGGCTTCACCGGCGTGGACCGTGACCGCCACGCCTGCGTCGTGGGCGCGGGCGAACACCCCGGCGAACTGGGCGACCGGGAATCCGGCCTCGTCGCCCGCGAGGTCCACACCGACGAGTCGATCGGCGTGGTGCAACAGTCGGCGCATCTGGCGGTCGGCCGACTCGGGGCCCTCGTCCCGCACCACGATGCCGATCAGTCCGACCTCGATCGGCAGACCGTGCCGCGTGGTCGCGTCGCCAACGGTCTCGATCACGGCGTCGGGGTCCAGTCCCGTCAGCCCCGCGATGAACTGCGGGCTGAACCGCAACTCGACCGCGGACAGTCCGTCGTCGCAGGCGTCGGCGATCGCCTCGCGGGTGATACGCCACCAGTCGCCGGTCATGACCGCGAGCCGGGCGGCGTTGTCGATCTTCGCCAGGTACGGCAGCAGGTCGCCTCCACGTCCGGCGACGAAGTCGGCGCGTCGCCGTCCCGTGCCGGTGCGCAGGGCGAGTTCGTGGGCGGTGGAAGGCCGGATCGAACCTTCGAGATGACGGTGCAGATCGGCCAGGGGAGCAGAGACGTCCATGGACAGGGCACATCCTTGGTCGGAGAAGCGGATTCGGACACACGTCGGGCGCGCGATGCGCGCACGTGGTCAGCCCCGAAGGTCCATGCGATAGCTGTGGTCGCCGAAGACCGCGAACACGCGGTCGGCGGAGGCGACGCGAACAGCACCCATGCGCCGGATGCTAAACGGCGCGATCATCACCGTTCAACCATCGGGACGCGGTCGAGCCATCCGCGCCTGCCGAGCTCGCCGACGAACCGCAGGTACGACGCCTCGAGAGCCTCGGCCTCCGCCTGCTCGGGGTCGACGACCGTGCCACGTGTGGCCGCCCGCGCGACGAGGTGGTCCAATCCACCCGGCGCCGTTCCGGCCGCGGCCAGCAACGCGGCGCCGTAGGCGGTCTCCGCGTGCTCCGCGACCTGCAGGCTCAGGCCCGTGACCGTGGCCCGGATCCGGTTCCACAGCGCGCTCGCGCTCCCACCGCCCGCGGCGAGCAGCGGACCCTCGACTGTGGCTCCGAGCGAGCGCATGGTCTCCAGCGCCAGGCGTTCGAGGAACGCGACGCCTTCCAGACGCGCGCGGTGCAGCTCCACCTCGTCGGACGGCTCGCCGAGCACGAACCCGCGGGCATCGCCGGCCGAGAACGGGAACCGCTCGCCCGTCCCGGTCAGGGGATAGGCGACCATACCGGCGGGGCCCCGAGCGGCCGCGGCCGCGTCGAGGCGCCGCAGGTCGCCGGTCACCCCCGCCCCGCCGGTGTTCGACGCGCCTCCGGCCAGCCACCAACCGTCGGGATGACGGTGGCTGTACACCGCGCCCGCGGGGTCGACGAGGCGGTGCCTGGTGACGCCTTTGAGGACGTAGGTGGTGCCGAGGATGCCGGCGAACCGGCCCGGTGAGACCGCGCCCGTGGCGATCTGTGCGGCGCAGCCGTCGGTCATGCCGGCCACGACGCGACAGCCCTTCGGGAGCCCTGCGACGGGCCGCGGTGTCTCGCCGAGGACACACGTCGGCGCCACGACGCCGGGCAGCCAGGACGGCGGGACACCGAGCGCGTCGAACACCTCCCACGGCCAGGTGCGCACTCCCGGGTCGTAACCGCTCTTGAGCGCGTGCGACCAGTCCACGGGCACGGGCTCGCCCAGCAGCGCCGTGCCGATGACGTCCGGCGTGTGCGCCACGCCCGCCGCGTCGGGGTACTCCCGCGCCAACCAGGCGATCCGCCCGAGTGCCATCGTGGGCGTGACCGCCGTTCCCATCGCGTCCCACCGGTCGGCGCCCACGGTCGCTGCCGTGGCGTTCTCCCGCGCGGCGCGGCGGTCGTCGTACATCAGTGCGGGGGAGACGGGCGTGCCGTGGCGGTCGACGGCGACGATCGTGCCGGACGTCGCTGCCACCGCCACCGCGTCCACTGTGCCCACCTCGGGGGCCGCGCAGACCTGCCACAGCGCCGACTCCACCGCGGGCCACCACGCTCGGGCGTCCTGCTCGCTCCGGCCTCCGGCGGTACGCACCGGTGCGGGCAGCGGGGCCGAGGCGCGGGCCACCACCGTGCCGTCGTCGGCGACCGCGGAGGCACGGACCCCCGCGGTCGCGACGTCGATCCCGACGACCGTCACCGGCGCACCGCGACGTCCGGCCCGGCCTCCTGTGTCACCTCGTGTGTGACCTCCTGGAGGTTGGCGTCCTTCTCCAGCGCCTGCTCGGTGACCTCGGGCAGCTTGAGGAAACGGACGATGACCGCGGCCACGACGTACAGCGCGGAGAAGATGATCACCACGCCCGCGGCGCCTGCCGGGCCGAGGAACAGGCTCACGATCGCGGGCCCGACGAACGTGGCCGCACCGGCACCGAGGTTCAGCAACGCCATCGCCCCGCCCTTGTTCTCCGGAGCCAACGACGGGAGCAGCGCCGAGATCGGGACGAACCCGGCGAGCGTCGCGCCGTACAGGGCGCCGACGAGCAGCGCGACCCAGTAGTAGTCGGCGCCGAGTGCCAGTGGGACGAAGTACAGCAGCAGAATCGAGACGGCACAGCCCACCGCGCCGAACCAGAAGATCGTCGTGCGCCATCCGATCTTGTCCGACAGCACCCCGAAGATCAGGTTGAACACGATGTTGGTGCCGTAGATGACCGACACCAGCAGCAGCCATCGGCCCTCACCGAACCCGATCTGGTGGGCGAAGATGGTCGGGAAGAACACGAGCATGCCGAACTCGGGTGCGGTGTTGATGACCCGGGCGATCATCCCGAGGCCGACCTGGGGCTTCTTCCACGCGATCGACACGCTGGACATGAGGCTCTGCACCGGTTTGACCTCCGGCGGGGCGAGCCTGCTGTAGCCCGTGCGCTCGCGGACACCGAGCAGGCACACCAGGCCGCCCGCGCCGAGGATGGCGATCGACAACCACAACGTGCCGTAATGGCCGAAGATCGGGTTGGTGAAGCTGGCGACCAGGGAGCCCAGCGTCGGCAGGCCACCGGTGAAGGCGAAGTAGAACCAGCCGACGGCGGCTCCGAGCCGCGCGATCGGTGCCACGGCGGTGATCCACACGAGGAACCCGAAGGCGAACATCGGGTAGCCGAATCCGCGGATGCCGTAGAACACCATCATCAGTGCGTAGTTCTCACCACTGACCGCGACGGCGAGGAACAGCACGTCGAACACGATCCAGATGGCGAAGCCGAGCATCATGACCCGGCGCGGGCCCCACAGTTCGGACAGCGCGCCCGACAGCCACGACGCCAGCATCACCGCGACGCCGTAGACCGTGATGACGTACGAGGCGCGGATGTCGTCACCGGCGCCGTGATCGGCCATGAACGGTGCGATGAAGCCCGACTCGACTCCGTCGCCGATCATGAACAGCAGCAGGCCGACGTAGCCGAGCAGCAACGGCGCCGGCAGCCCCCATTTCTCGAGCAACCCGCGGAACCCACCGCCGGGTTCGGACAACGTCGGTGTTGTCTGGGCAGTCATCTCGCCTCCATGGATGTGACTGCCCGCATCATCACCCATGTTAAGTTCACAGACAAGATGTGATTTTCACGAGTTCCCGGTGGCTTTCGGCTGTCGAGCCGATTGTCGAGGCCCAGGGCGTCGACAGCCGAACCGTCGATCAGAGCGGCGCGACGTCCACCTCGGTCCGGTTCCGCAGTTCCTCGACGGTCGCCTCGGGCGTCTTCGCGTCCACGATCAGCCGGTGGTAATCGGTCAGCGGCGCGAGCCGGTGGAGTGCGGTACGCGGCATCTTGCTCGAATCCATGAGCAGCACGCGGTTCTGCGCGCTCTGCAGCATCGCCCGTTTGACCATGACGATCTCGGGCTCCTGATGGAAGGTCATGTCCGTGTTCATGGCCGACGTGGACACGAACGTCGCATCCACGGTGAGCCGCTCCACCGTCTCCAGGCACGGCATACCCACGAACGCGTCGTGCGTCGGGGAGTAGTCGCCGCCGATGCCGATCAGCCGGATGTCCTCGACGTCCTTGAGTAGCTCGATGGCCCGCAGGTAGTTCGTCGCAACCGTCAACGGCGTCACCTCGG
Source organism: Prauserella rugosa (assembly GCF_000719975.1). Taxonomy (GTDB): domain Bacteria; phylum Actinomycetota; class Actinomycetes; order Mycobacteriales; family Pseudonocardiaceae; genus Prauserella; species Prauserella rugosa. The sequence continues at coordinate 22,654 of NZ_JOIJ01000002.1, read as the reverse complement.
TCAGCAGTTTCGCCAGCGCGAGCGCGCTCGTGGAATCGTCGAGCAGGATCGACATCCCCGGCTCGACGTAGGTCAGGGCCCGCCTGGCGATCGCCGCCTTTGCCTCGACGTGCGCGTTGAGGCGGTACTCCGAGTTGCTCTCGAACACCGTCGACGGCTGGGCCGACACCCCGCCCCGGAACTTGCGCAGCAGACCGCGCCGGGCGAGCTCGTCCAGGTCGCGGTGCACGGTCATCACGCTCACGCCGGTCAGCTCCGCCAGCTCGGCCGCCGAGGCGGAACCGTTGCCGATCACGTAGTCGGTGATGCGTTGCTGCCTGCTCGCGCGCTGTCCGGCGCCCTTGTCCGTCTTCTCCGTCACGGGCTCCAGCATCTCACCTCACCGCCGCGTTGAGCCGTCGCAGGCTGGCGTGTCCTGCGTGTATGCCGATCTCGGTGACGGCCGCATTGTCGAGTCGGGGTAACACCCGGCGGTAGGTGGACAGGGGGATTCCGAACAGCAGGCACAGGGACAGGCGCAGCAGGGTGTTGTGCGCGACGACCAGTGCGGGAGCGTCGGAGCCGGTGGCCCGGTGGCGGGCCGCGACGTGGCGCAGAGCACCCGCGCCCCGTTCGGCCACGACGGCGGGCGGTTCGGCCTCCGGGAAGGCGTGTGCCACCGGGTCCGCGCGGAACCGGGCCGCCACGTCGGCGGGCAGCTCGCCGAGTGTGTGGCCCTCCGCGATGCCGAAGTGCGCCTCGGCCAGCTCCGGCACGACGGCCGGCTGGGTGCCCAGTGCGGCCGCGACCGGTCGTGCCGTGTCGATCGCCCTGCTCTGCGGCGAGCAGTACACCGCAGCGGGCCGGCTGTGGCAGCTCGCTGCCCACCGTGCGAGTGCGGCCGCCTGTCGGTGCCCCCGCGCGGTCAGGCCCACGTCGCTGCTGCCCGCGTAGCGGTTGTCCGCATGCCACGTCGTTTCCCCGTGCCGCACGAGCAGGAGCCGCACCTCGCGCTCGTCCGTCTCGCCGCCCTTGTTCATCTCCCCGCCTTCCCGATCGAGCCGACCCGAGCGTGGTGTCCACGCGCGGTCTCGCGGCCACACTGCCACGCGGCCACCCCTGACAAATCCCATCGCGGGTGTTAATTTAACAGTCCGAGCGTGAAAGGGGCTGTGAATGACGTTCGCCGCGGTCGTGTTCGACCTCGACGGGGTGCTGGTCGAGAGTGAACACCTCTGGGAAGAGAACTGGGTCGCCTACGCCGCCCGCCACGGAGTGGAGTGGACGCCCGAGGACACCGCGAGGGTGCAGGGGATGAGCGCCCCCGAATGGGCCGGTTACCTGGCCGAACGGACCGAGACCGCCGAGGCCGTCCAGCAGGTCGAGGACGCCGTGGTCGACGGCATGATCGCCTCGATCGAAGCCGGTCACGCACCGCTGCTGCCGGGCGCCGACGCGATGGTGCGGGACGTCGGGGCACGCGTGCCCATCGCACTCGCCTCGTCGGCGGCGCGCCGCGTGATCGACGCGGTGCTGGCCACCCACGGGCTGACGTCGGAGTTCAGGGCCACGGTGTCGAGTGCCGAGGTGGCGCGTGGCAAACCGAGCCCGGACGTCTACGTCGAGGCGGCCGCCCGCCTCGACGTGCCGGGACAGCGGTGTCTCGGGGTGGAGGACTCCAGTAACGGCATCAGGGCAGCCGCGGCCGCGGGGCTCACGGTCGTGGCGCTGCCGAATCCCACCTACCCGCCGAAGCCCGACGCGCTCGAACTGGCGGCGCGGATCGCCTCGGACAACGACGAGGTCCGCCGGACGTTGCTCGCCTACCTCACCGGGGAGTTGGTGCGATCATGACGGTGTTGGGAACCGCCGAGACGTTCAAACGCGACTGGGTCGACGGGTTCGTGACCGCCTACGGCCGGGAGGTGCGCAAGGTCCCCGGCGCCTACGGCGTCGTGACCGCCGACGCGCCGAGGCCGGGCAAGGTGGCGGTCGTCATCGGCGGCGGCTGTGGCCACTACCCGGCGTTCGCCGGCCTGGTCGGCACCGGCCTGGCCGACGGCGCGGTCGTCGGCGACGTGTTCACCAGCCCCAGTGCCGAGCAGGTCTACCGCACGGCGCGGGCCGTCGACGGCGGCGCAGGCGTCCTGTTCGGCTACGGCAACTACCAGGGCGATGTCCTCCACTTCGGACTGGCGGCGCGCCGGTTGGCGGCCGAGGGGATCGACAGCCGCACCATCCTCGTCACCGACGACGTCGCCAGCGGCCCGGTGGACGACCCGGCCAGCCGCCGCGGCGTCGCGGGTGACTTCCTCGTGTTCAAGGTGGCGGGCGCGGCCGCGGAACGCGGTGACGACCTCGACGCCGTCCACGCGGCGGCGGTCAAGGCCAATCAGCACACCCGCACCTTCGGTGCGGCGTTCGGCGGATGCACGCTGCCCGGCGCGGCCACACCGCTGTTCACCGTCGAGGACACCGAGATGGAGCTGGGCCTGGGCATCCACGGCGAACCCGGCGTGCGCACAGTCGGCAGGCTCGATGCGGTGCAACTGGCAGACGAGCTCGTCGACGGACTGCTGGCCGAGGTGAAGGACCTGCCCGCCGCACAGGGAGACGGCCGCGTCGCCGTGTTGCTCAACGGTCTCGGCCGCACCAAGTACGAGGAACTGTTCGTGACCTACAAGCGGGTGCACGAACGTCTCGTCGGCGCGGGTCTGGACCCGGTGCACATCGAGGTGGGCGAGTTCGTCACCTCACTCGACATGGCCGGCGTCTCGCTGTCGGCGATGGTGCTCGACGACGAACTGGCGGAGCTGTACGCGGCGCCGTGTTCCTCACCGGGGTACCGCAGCGACGGGCGCCCGCTCGGTTCGGTCCGCCCGTCGAACACGGTCGACGACACAGTCTCCACTCCCGCCGGCGACGGCCAGGGCATCGTCGACCGCGCGCTCACCGCGGCGCTGCGGACGATCGAGGAGCACGAGACCGAACTCGGCAGGCTGGACGCGGTGGCGGCCGACGGCGACCACGGACTGGGCATGACCCGGGGCATGCGGGCCGCCGTGGCCGCGGCCCGCACCGCGGAAGGCGTCGCAGATCGGCTGCTCGCGGCGGGCACCGCCTTCGCCGACGCGGCCGGGGGCGCCTCCGGTGCCCTGTACGGCGTGCTGCTGGCCGAGACGGGGGCCGGCCTGCGTGAGGCGATCGGCCACGCCGGCACCCACGCCGACCCGGATGCCCGAACCGTCTCCGCCGCGGTGGACAGGGCGGTGCGCGCGTTCGTCGACCTCGGCAAGGCCAAGCCGGGGGAGAAGACCATGCTCGACGCCGTCGAACCGTTCCGCGCCACGCTGCAGGCCCATGCGGCTTCCGAGCTCGCCGGCGCGTGGCGCAAGGCGGCGCAGGCGGCGACCGACGCCGCCTCCCGCACCGCCGACCTGCTTCCCGGCAAGGGCAGGGCCGCACGCCTGGCCGAACGCAGCAAGGGACACGCCGATCCGGGCGCGACGTCGTTCGCGCTCATCGTCACCGCGATCGGCGACGTGTTGGGAGGACAGCACTGATGCGAGTGGTCGTGGCCGCCGACGATGCAGGCGTGACACTGAAGAACGAGGTCCGAACCCTGCTGTCGGCCGACGAACGGGTCAGCGAGGTCATCGACGTCGGCGTGGACAGCGCCGACGACACCCGAGCCTATCCGGTACTGGGACTCGCGGCCGCCGAGAAGATCGCCGCGGGGGAGGCCGACCGCGGCGTGCTCGTCTGCGGCACCGGCATCGGTGTCGCCATCTCGGCCAACAAGGTCCCCGGTGTGCGGGCGACGGTCGCGCACGACTCGTACTCGGCCGAACGTTCCGTGAAATCCAACAACTGCCAGGTCATCACGTTCGGCGCCCGGGTGATCGGTCCGGAACTCGCCAAGCGGATCGTGACCGAATGGCTCGGCTACACCTTCGACCCGGCCTCGGCCAGCGCCGCCAAGGTCGCCCACATCACCGAGTACGAACAGGCGGACGCCGCGACCTGACACCAGCGGCACAACCCGAAGCAGCACGAGAGGAACAACGACGTTGCGGATACTCGCTGCAGGAGACGAATTCGTCGGCACGACCCTGCTGACCGACGCGGTGCGCGCCCACGTGGCCGACGCGGAGTTCAGCGAGCTGTCGCTGCCGTGGCCGGTGGAGCCCTTCGGCCCCGTCGGCGGGGTGCAGGAAGCCAGCGGCACCGAGGACCAGGTGATCGAGGCGCTGGGGGATGCCGAGGTCGCGGTCACGCAGATGGCCCCGTTCACGAAGAAGGTGTTCGCGGCGGCCCCGGACCTGCGCCTGGTCTCGGTGTGCCGCGGCGGCCCGGTGAACGTGGACCTGACCGCCGCGACCGAGGCGGGCGTCGCGGTCACGTTCGCACCCGGACGGAACGCGGCCGCGGCCGCGGAGTTCGCGATCGGGCTCATCCTCGCGGCGATGCGCCGGATCCCCACCGCGTCGGCCGAACTGCTCGGCGGCCAGTGGCGCGGGGACTACTACGCCTACCCGAACGCGGGTCTCGAACTCGACGGTACGACCGTCGGCCTGGTCGGTTACGGCGCCATCGGCGCCCGCGTGGCCAAGGTCCTCGTGGCCTTCGGTTCCCGGGTGCTCGTCGCGGACCCGTACGCCGACGCCGACCGGGTCGCGGCCGACGGTGCCAACCTGGTCGAACTCGACGAACTGCTGCGCAGCAGTCCCGTGGTCAGCCTGCACGCCCGGCTGACCGAGCAGACCCACCACCTGATCGACGCCGAGAAGCTCGCGCTGCTTCCCGAGGGCGCGGTCCTGGTCAACTCGGCACGCGGCGGGCTGCTCGACTACGCGCCATTGCCGGACCTGTTGCGCAGCGGCAAACTCGGTGCGCTGGCACTCGACGTCTACGACGAGGAACCACCACCCGCCGACTGGGAACTGCGGTCCCTGCCCAACGTGATCGCGACCCCGCACCTGGCCGGCTGCAGCAAACAGACCGCCCAGCGCGCCGCCGAGATCGTCGCGGCGGAGGTGGGCCGTTACGCGCGCGGCGAGACCTTGCTCAACGTGGCGAACCCGGACGTGTTGCGATGAACCACATCATCGGTGTCGACATCGGAACGTCGCTGACCAAGGCCGTCGTGTTCGACGACTCCGGCGTGGCCGTCGCGCAGGCCTGCACGCCCTCGGAGGTACACCAGCTGCCGGGTGGACGGGTCGAACAGGACCTCGACCAGGTCGTGGGCACGGTCGCGACCGTGGTCAGGGAAGTCGCGCGGGCGCTCGAGGGCCGCGTGGAGGCTCTCGCGCTGACCGGGCAGGGCGACGGCGTGTGGCTGCGGGACGAGAGTGGCGCTGCGGTCCGGCCGGCCGTGTCCTGGCTGGACGGTCGCGCGAACGAACGGCTGGCGGCGTGGCAGGCCAGCGGCGTCACCGACGACGTCTTCCGCAGGACGGCATCGGGCATGTTCCCCGGATGCGCCGGTCCGATCCTGTCCCACCTGGACGAACACGAGCCCGAGTCGCTCGACCGGGCCGTCGTCGCGGGCTACTGCGTGGACGCCGTGCTGCAGCGCCTCACCGGTGAGATCACCGTCGACGTGTCCGACGCGTCCCTGCCGTTCCTCGATCCGGCCACCCGACGCTACGACGACGGTGCCATCGCCGCGTGCGGACTGTCCCACCGGCGTGACCTGCTGGCCGAACCGGCCAAGTCGCGCAGTGTCTTCTCGCTCGATTCGCGCGGCGCGGAATTGCTGGGCCTTCCCGAGGGACTACCGGTGACCGCGGGACCGTTCGACCTGCCCGCGAGCGCGATCGGAGCGGGCGTGCGCAGGGCGGGCGACGGCATCCTCACCGCGGGCACCACGCTGGCCTGTCAGGTGCTGACCGACGACGCGTGGTTCGACGCCGACGCCGAGCCGGCGGGAATGTTCCTGGCCACACCGGACGAGCGCACCTACCTCAGGGCCATGCCCGCGATGGTCGGCACCGCCAGCATCGATTGGGCCTGCCGCATGTTCGGCATCGAGGTCGAGCGCATCGACGACCTGCTCGCCGAGAGCGGCCCCGGAGCCGACGGGGTGCGCGCGCTGCCGTTCCTGTCCGCGTCGGGGGAGCGCGCGCCGTTCGTGGACGCGGCCGCGCGGGCGCAGTTCTCGGGGCTGACGCTCGAACACGGACCTGCCGACGTCGTCCGGGCGCTGTGCGAGTCGATCGCCTACGCCGCCCGGCACTGCTTCGAGGCGGCGGGACTGTCCGGGACGCTGTACGCCTGCGGGGGCGGCGTCCGGTCGAGGGCGTGGACGCAGATCTTCGCCGACGTCCTCGGCACGCCGATCGTCATCCCGAGCGATCCCGGCGTCGGGGCACGGGGCGCGGTCCTCGTCGCGGCCGAGGCACTGGGCAGGCCGTTCGACGCGGAGCGCTGGGCGGCCAACGCACAGACGGTCGAGTGCGATCCGGCGGCGGCCGAACGGTACCGCCGCGGCTACGCCGAGTACCGGGAGACGTTGTCCTCGGCCCGCGAGCTGTGGCGGCTGTGAACCGCACCCGCGAGGCGGCTGGCGCGAGGCGGCCCGGGTGGCGCGACCAGCTCAGGTGGCGTGGTGATGTGACCGGGGACCCAGCCACGAGCGAGCAAACCTACGGTTGCGTAGCCTGGCGGTGTGGCAGAGATCGTGTACCCGCCCGTCGTACTGGCGGCCAAGACCATGTTCCGCGTGCTGGACAACCGACTGAGGGTGACGGGCACCGAACATGTCCCGCGCAGCGGCGGGGCGGTGATCGCGTGCAACCACGTCAGCTACCTGGACTTCATCTTCTGCGGGCTCGGGGCGCAGCCGGCCAAGCGGCTGGTGCGCTTCATGGCGAAAAAGGAGATCTTCGACAACCGGATCGCGGGCCCGCTCATGCGCGGTATGCACCACATCTCGGTGGACCGCGCCGCGGGTAAGGCCTCCTACGACGAGGCCGTGGACCGGCTGCGGTCGGGCGAGGTCGTAGGGGTGTTCCCGGAGGCCACGATCAGCCGGTCGTTCACGGTCAAGCCGATCAAGTCCGGCGCGGTGCGGATGGCGGCCGACGCGGGCGTGCCGGTCGTTCCCATGGCGCTGTGGGGAACCCAGCGGCTGTGGACGAAGGGCAGGCCGCGCACGTTGACCAAACGGCACGTGCCGATCCACATCCACGCGGGCGAGCCGTTCCGTCCCACCCCGGACGACGACCCCGACCTGCTCACCGGACAGCTGCGCACCCGGATGCAGGAGATCCTGGACGAACTGCAGGCCGGCTATCCGGACCGGCCCGCGGACGAGGACGACCGTTGGTGGCTGCCCGCGCATCTCGGCGGCACGGCACCGACCCCCGAGGAGGCCGCGGAGCTCGACGCGCGGGGCCGGGCACGGGACTGACTCCCGACCGGAAAATCGCTGGTGAGCCGCCCGCGCGGCTTCGTACGATGCGCCCATGCGCGCCGACGACCGGGCCGGAGACAGAGCCGGAGACAGGGCCGACGACAGCGCTCACGCCCGGGTCGAGGACCGCGCCGGTGACGGGGTGCGCACCCGGGCCGCTGCCCGCGTCGAGGCCGTCACCCTGCAGTTCCACCCGGACTGGCCCCACAACGGACGGAAGGTCATCGCCTCGCTCGCCGAGGACGGCGTGTACCGGTCGCAGTTCACCACGGGAATCTCGAACGGGGGACTGACCGCGTTCCCGGGAGGGGACCGGTGGCGGTGGGAGAGCAGACTGTTCGATGGCCGCTACGACCACGGGCCCGCGTCAGCGCGGCCGGTGTACGGAGCGTGGAACCGCGGCGGCGATCCGTACGGTGGTGCCATCCGGTTCGGATCGTCCTACCTGCGCATGCGGCCCGAGGTGCTCGACCGGTCCACGTTCTGCTTTCCCGACTCGGTGTGGGAACCGGACGAGGTCGGGGATGCGCGCATGCTGCCGACGCTGAGCCGCATGGCCGACGAATCGGGGGTCGACGACCTCGACGACGCCGTCGAGGCGCACGTCCACGGGCAGGTGCACCTGCACAGCGACGTCGAGGCCATCGTGCTGGACCCGTGCTTCGCCGGCACCGACGTGGAGCAGTGGGCCGAGCGAACGGGCTGCCGCGTCGAGTTCCATCCCGGATTCCGCGCCACGCCGGACGCGTTCGACGAGGACTACCGAGGCGCCCACATCGTCGAGCTCGCGCGGGAACTCGGGACCGAGCTCACCCCCGCGGTCGTCGGCGCAGCGGCCCGCGCGGGACGTCATCCGCGGCAGTGGGTCAAACAGGTGTGGCACTGCCTGGCCCGGTTCGGCCGAGCACACAAGTAGGAGAGTGGTCGCACGCCCGCGGCCGTGCGGTCGTCGACGGCGTCATCGGCGACGCTGAGACGGATCGACCGGTGGTGGGACCTGGAACCGAAGCCAAGCCGGCCATCAACCGCGCGAACGCGTGCGCGTAGTGAGCGACGACGTCCGAGAGCGATCGGTGTCGGAACAGGACGGTGTCGGGTCGGCTGCCGAAGCGGTCGAGACACCACGTGGGCAGCCAGCTCGGTAGCGCGTCCGGCGACACAGAGAAGGACACCGGGAAAGCGTGCCACGAAGCGAGCGAGGCCGGCCCGAGTGTCGTGGGTCGGTGCGCAGGCCGGGAGAGGCTCGGAGGAGGCGGTCCTGGCGGCCCTCACGAACACTACTTAACATAATGTCCATTATCGGCACTCTGGTAGTGTCCGTCGGAGTGCTGTTCGGGTTGCCGCGACCACTTCCGAGGCCTCTCCTGAGGCGTTTCCGCACCTGGTGAGGAATCGTGGAGTCATGAGCACGACGCACACCGCCATCGGTTATACGGACAACCTTCCCGCCACCGACCCGGAGTCCTTCGTCGCCCGGGACGTCGAGACTCCGCAGCCGGGTCCACACGATCTGCTCGTCGATGTTCGGGCCGTGTCGGTCAACCCGGTCGACAGGAAGCTTCGTGCCGGCGCGCCCGCCGACGGCTTCCGCGTGTTGGGGTTCGACGCCGCCGGTGTCGTTCGCGCCGTCGGCGACGAGGTGAGCCTGTTCGCACCCGGCGACGAGGTGTTCTACGCCGGAACCATCGACCGTCCCGGGACGAACCAGCGTTTCCACCTCGTCGACGAGCGGATCGTGGGCCCCAAACCGGCGTCGACGTCGTTCGCCGACGCCGCGTCGTTGCCGCTGACGGCGATCACCGCATGGGAAACCCTGTTCGACAGGTTCCGCCTCACCGAGGCCAGCACGGGAACGCTGCTCGTCATCGGTGCGACCGGCGGTGTCGGGTCGATCCTGCTCCAGCTCGCCGAGGCGCTGCTCCCCGGCGTGCGCGTGATCGCCACCGCGTCCGACGCGGAACGGCAGGCCTGGGTCCGCGACCTCGGCGCCGAGGACACCGTCAACCATCACGGTGACCTGTCGGCCGAGGTCCTCGACCTGGCCCCCGGCGGCGTGGACTGGCTCTTCACCGCCCATTCCGAGGGACAGATCGAGACCTACGCGAACATCGTGCGGCCCTTCGGCGAGATCGTGGCCATCGACGACGGCCCCCGGGACGTCGAGCCGCTGAAGCCCCGGAGCATCACGTGGCACTGGGAGCTCATGTTCACCCGGCCGACGCAGCAGACGCCCGACATGGCCGAGCAGCACCGGATGCTCACCGAGGTCAGCAGGCTCACCGATGCCGGCAAGGTGCGTCCGACCACGACGGAGACGCTGAGCCCGATCAGCCGCGAGACGCTGCGCCAGGCCCACGAGCGGATCGAGAACAACCGCACCGTCGGCAAGATCGTCCTCGACGGCTGGGAGTAGGCACACCGACCGGGACTGGACGCCCCTGCGTTCACGACACCGCCGCGGAGGTACTCCACCGCGGCCGACAGCCACCTCTCCCCTCGTGATCCAACGTCCGGACACTCGCCCCTGTTTCGTCACGGTGACAAAACAGGGGCGAGTGTGGGCCGTCAGCGGAGCGCTTCGATGTCGCGCGCGATCCGGCTGACCTCGCCGGCGAGTTTCTCGAGTTCGTCGCTGCCCGCTCCGTCCACGGCGGCCGTGGCGACGTCCTCGGCCGCGCATCGCAGCTGGAACAGCCGATCCTGCAACGCGGCGATCTCCTCGCCGGACAGCACGACGGCGTCCTCGGGCAGACCGGTGCGCTGAACGGCCGTGCGCCGCTCGTACGCGCGCTGGCGACACGACTGTCCGCAGTACCGGCGCCTGCGGCCGGCCGACGCGCCCTGTTCCAGCGAACGGCCACACCACCCGCAGTGTTGCGGCGCCTCGTTCCGTAGTGCCCGGAGCTCCTCACGGGTCGGCGAAGTACTCACCGCGCCGACCTTAGACGGCCACACCACGTCCATGCCGTGGCCACGCCGGTCCGGCACACTGGACGACGTGGCGCACGCACCCCGGATCCATCCGTACCTCGACGCCCCTGTCCCCCGTGCCTTCGCGCATCGCGGATGGCACCTGGGCGATCTCGAAGGACTGGAGAACTCGCTGCCCGCGTTCCGCCGCGCCGCCGAGGAGGGGTACCGCTACGTCGAGACGGACGTCCACGCGACCTCCGACGGCGTCGTCGTCGTCCACCACGACGCGCTGCTGGACCGCACGACCGACGGCACCGGGCCGATCGCCGAACAGCCGTGGGACGTCGTCCGGCGCGCGAAGATCGGCGGGCGTGCGGCGATCCCGCGCCTCGAGGACGTACTCGAGGAACTGCCCGACGTGCACTTCAACATCGACGTCAAGGCCGACGACGCCGTGGATCCGTTCGTCGACGCCATCAGGCGCACCTCGGCGTTCGACCGCGTGGGTGCGGCCGCGTTCTCCGATTCCCGTCTCGCCCGGCTCCGCAAGCTCGGTGGCGACCGGCTCGTCACGGCGTGCGGTCCGCGTTCGGCAGCGATCCTGTGGGCCGGCGGCTGGGTGCCGTTCCTGCGACTCGGTCTGCTGAGCCGCGGCGCGATGGCCCAGGTGCCGCGCAAACAGGGCCGGATGACCGTCGTGGACAAGGCCTTCGTGCGTTCGGCCCGCAACGCCGGCATCGAGGTGCATGTGTGGACCATCGACGAGCGTGCCGAGATGCGCGAGCTGCTCGACCTCGGCGTGGACGGCATCGTCACCGACCGGCCGGACGTGCTGCGCGATCTCCTCGTCGCACGGGGCCAGTGGTCATCGACCGGCGAACCCGCAGCTGACGCGGCCGCCGACGACGACGCGCCGTCCCGCTGAGCTCGACGACCCATCCGCGCCCGGAGACCACCACCGTCCCCACGGCTCCACGACCGTCCCGCACGGACCCGGCTCAGCGCGGTGCGACCCCTTCCCATGCAGCCTTCCACGTCTTCGGGCCGAGCCTGCCCGAATCGCGGATGTCGTTGGCACGTTGCAGGTCCAGCACGGCCTGCTTGGTCTTGTCGTAGTAGCAGCCCGTGCCCTGGAAGTCGTAGCCGAGATCGTTCATCCGCAACTGGAACGTGCGCAGCGCCGGCGCGCAGTCGCCGTAGGCGTACACCAGTCCCGACCAGGCGGGCTTCGCCTCGGGCGCGGGTGCCGGACCCGGCGCGGGCTGGGGTGCGGGGGCGGGCACGGGCGCTGGTTTCCGGCCACCGATGTAGGCGGCGTCCCCGCGGCTGGGAACGACCTTGCTGCGGGCGTCCGCGTCGTCGACGAGGCCGACCATGTTGGCGCACTCCCAGGGCTGCCATCCACGCATGCGGTACAGGTACAGCGCGCGGTAGTCCTGTTCGGCCGGACTCGCCTGGTCCGGACGTCCCTGTCCGCCCACGCTGCGCCAGGTCGGCAGGTCGAATTGGTACGCACCGTAGTAACCGGTGCCGGTGTTCACGTGGTACCGCTCGGTCGACTCGCACATGCGGAGCTTGGCCCAGTCCGAACGGCTGGGGTCGGCGGCGGTCGGGACCGCGAGTGCGAGGTGGACGCCGAGGGCGGCCATGGCGATGAGGAGAAGCTTGGTGAATCCCCGCGTCAGGCCGCGGAACCGGCGTCTGTCCATAACGGCACGGTAAGCAAACCGGACAGTCGCCACAACTGTCACACTGGAAACGGCATTATCACATACCACACGCGGGGGATGTTTCAGCGACACGCAGACACATCTGGAGTACGCGATCCTGCGCACCGACGACGGCGCACACAGGCCTGAACAACCGAACCACAGCGACATGGGGACACACGAATGACGAGCACGTCGCCCGGGCCACAACCACCCGCCGACCCGGCGCAGCGCAAACGGGAACAGCGCGGTTGGTACCTCTACGACTGGGCGAACCAGGCGTTCAACACCTCGGTCATCACGGTGTTCGGCGCGCTGTACATGAGCTCCGTGGCCGCCGACGCCGCCCGCAGCGACATCGCGCGCAACGGCCCCGGTGCCTGTACGGGCCCCGACGGCAACGAGAACCGCCTCGTGGACTGCGACATCTCGGTGCTCGGCCTGACGTTCCCCGCCGGCTCGCTGTGGGGTTATCTGCTGGCGGTCGCCACGGTCGTCCAGGTGCTCGTGCTGCCCATCGCGGGCGCCATCGCCGACCGCAGCCAGCGGAAGAAGTTCATGCTCGGGCTGTTCGCGCTGATCGGCGCTGGTTCGACGGCCCTGCTGTTCTTCGTCGACGACGGACGGTGGGAGCTCGGTGCCGTGCTCTACATCGTGGCCAACATCGGGTACGGCGCCTCGATCGTCACCTACTACGCGTTCCTGCCGGACATCGCGACCCCCGACGAACGCGACGAGGTGTCGTCCAGGGGCTGGGCGTGGGGTTACCTCGGCGGTGGCACGGCACTGGCCGTGCAGCTGGCGTTCTACCTCAGCAGGGACACGTTCGGCATCAGCGAGTCGACGGCCGTGCGCATCTGCTATCTGCTGTCGGCGCTCTGGTGGGCCGGGTTCACGATCATCCCGCTCATGCGTCTGCGCGAACACCAGCCTCCGCACGGCAGGGAGCGGGGCCTGAGCGTGCTCACGGCGGGCTTCGTCGAGCTGCGGGACACCGCGAAGGCTGCCATGGCTCTGCCGTTGACACTCGGTTTCCTCGGTGCCTACCTGGTCTACACCGACGGCATCAGCACCGTCGTGAACGTCTCGGCGCAGTACGGCACCGAGGAGCTGCGCTTCGACGACGAAGTGATGATCGTGACGGTGCTGGTGATCCAGTTCGTCGCCTACCTCGGCGCGATGCTGCACGGACTGGCCGCGCGCAGGTTCGGCGCCAAGAAGGTGATCCTCGCGAGCCTGCTGGTGTGGGTCCTGGTGCTGGTCTACGCCTACTTCGTCGAGGCGGGCCAGGCGCTGCAGTTCTACTCGCTGGCGGTGGGTATCGGCCTGGTGATGGGCGGCACCAACGCGCTTTCCCGCTCGCTGTACAGCCAGATGATCCCGGCGGGTAAGGAGGCGCAGTACTACTCCCTCTACGAGGTCGGTGAGCGCGGCACGTCGTGGCTGGGGCCGTTGTTGTTCGCGGCGGTGGGTCAGGCGACCGGCACGTTCCGGTACGCCATCCTCGCGCTGATCATCTTCTTCGTGATCGGCTTCGTGTTGGTGCTCCTGTTGCCTGTGAGAAGGGCCATCGCGGCGGCCGGTAACAGAGCGCCTGCGGTGCTGTAGCTCGGCGAGCGGCTAGGGTGCACCGGCGTGACAGCGGTGGAGAACCCCGGAGCCGATCCGACCGACGCGCTCTCGCCGGTCCCCGCGTGGGGTTCGCGCCGTGAGCTTCCGAACGTGGGCAGGATCAAGTTCTCGTACGGTCCGATGGACTGCGGGAAGTCGACGCTCGCGCTGCAGATCGACCACAACCTGGCACGTCAGGGCAGGCAGGGTCTGTTGCTGGTGAGTAACGACCGGTCCGGGCCCGGGCAGATCACCAGCCGCATCGGGATCACGCGCGAGGCGATCGAGCTCGACGGCGCCACCGATCTGCGCACCGTGGTGCGGCGGGCGTGGGAACAGGGCACGCACGTCGACTACCTGATCGTCGACGAGGCGCAGTTCCTGTCGCCCGAGCAGGTCGAACAGCTCGGGGAACTCGCCGACGAGGCAACCGTCGACGTCTACTGCTTCGGCATCGCCACCGACTTCCGGAGCCGGCTGTTCCCCGGTGCGCAGCGACTGTTCGAGCTCGCCGACGAGTTGCAGCCCGTGCAGGTCGAGGTGCTGTGCTGGTGCGGCCTTCCCGGCCGGTTCAACGCCCGCGTGAGCGGCGAACGGGTGCTGCGCACCGGCGACACCGTCGTCGTAGCAGACACCGCAGAACCCGCCGACGGGAACGACGCGGACACGCCGTCCGATCCCCCGGCCGTGCCCGGCCCCGGCACGCATACCTCGGACGATGCGTCGGACGTGTCCTCCGCCGAGGTGAATCAGGCGACACCACGGGCGCGCGAGGAGGCGGCTACGGTGCGTTACCAAGTACTGTGTCGGCGGCACTACCGCCTCGGCGATCTCGGGCCTGCGGGTTCGGGCCACGGTCAGCTCCGGCTGACCTGACCCGGCTGGCCAGGCAGCTGTATCGCCGTCTCACCCGCATGGGGGATGCACCCGCGAAAGAACGTCATCGACGCGTCATGCGGAGGCGGTTGCCGTCTCCCTTCAAGGAGAAGCTGTTTACCCGGGGTCATGCGGTGAGTCGTGGGTAACGATTCGGGTGACGGGGAATGAACCTGGCACCGGTGTTCGTTGCACTCGGTGAGCATGACCCTGGCTCCAGACCGGGAGCCGACTGAAAGGACTCATCATGGCCGACCGTGTTCTCCGTGGAAGCAGGTTGGGAGCGGTTAGCTACGAGACCGACCGCAATCACGACCTCGCTCCCCGGCGTAGCGTGCGTTACGCCTGTCCGAAGGGCCACGAGTTCGAGGTCCCCTTCTCCGACGACGCCGAAGTGCCCGCCACCTGGGAGTGCCGGCTGCACGGCAGCGAGTCGGACATCGTGGAGGGCGGTCAGCAGGAGCAGAAGGAGGCCAAGCCCCCGCGTACGCACTGGGACATGCTCCTGGAGCGGCGGTCGGTCCCCGAGCTCGAGGAACTGCTCAACGAGCGGCTCGAGGAGCTGAAGGCCCGCCGCGGTCGCTCCTGAGCCGTCGAGGTTTCGCTCCCACCACTGGCGGCGCCCGTACCGGTTTTTCCGGTGCGGGCGCCGCCTCATGTGTGCCACCACCGGCCATTCCGCGGCGCGTCCGACGACCCGGTGCGGATCGCCGTGGTCGACTGGGCCGGTGGAGAACGACTACGACGCGTTCGCCGAGGCCTATGCCGCCGAGAACGAGCAGAGCCTCGTCAACGCCTACTACGCCCGGCCTGCCGTGCTGGAGCTCCTCGGTGACGTCGCGGGCAGGCGCGTGCTCGATGCCGGGTGCGGTGCGGGCCCGGTCCTGGCGGATCTCCGGGCCCGCGGGGCCACGGTGGCCGGTTTCGACGCGAGTGCGGCGATGCTCGACCTCGCACGTGAGCGCCTCGGTCCCGACGTCGCGCTGCGGCTGGCCGACCTCGCCGAGCCGTGGCCTTATCCGGACGGGGCGTTCGACGACGTGGTCGCCTGCCTCGTGCTGCACTATCTGCGGGACTGGTCCGCTCCCCTGGCGGAACTGCGCCGGGTCCTGCGCCCCGGCGGCAGGGCGGTTGTCGTGGTCAACCATCCGATCATCTACAAGCTGGCCCACCCCGAGGCGGACTACTTCGCGCTCACCCGGTGGTCGGACGAGTACACGTTCGCCGGCCAGCATGCCGTGCTCACCTACTGGCACCGGCCGCTGGCCGCGATGACCGCGGCGTTCACGTCGGCCGGCTTCCGCATCTCCGTGATCGACGAGCCGCCGCCCGCGCCGGGTGCCCGCGAACGGTTCCCCCACGAGTTCGGCGAGCAGCTCCGCGGACGCGAGGCCTTCCTCTGCTTTCTGTTCTTCGTGCTCGACGCGGTCTGACCGGATGCGGACGGACGGGCACGGACGGCACTGCGTTCCCGTTTTCGTCGCGGTGTCCGTTTCGGCCTCGGTGCGGGCGCCACCACGGATTTCCGCCCATTTACGAAATGAAGACCGTGTCCTATCGTGCTCCCAAAGTTCGGGAAGAGGTCAGACCTCTATCGCCTAGTAGGTGAACCCATGGTCCAGGACGCGGACGCCGCGCAGAGCCCCACACCGGAACGTCCGACCACGAACCGCCGACGATCCATGGCGTCGACCTACTTCTTCGGCGCGCTCGGCGGCCTGCTGTTCGGCTACGACCTCGGCGTCGTCGCGGGCGCCCTGCTGTTCATCACCCCCGAGCTGGGCCTCTCCCCTCTCCAGGAGGGCATGGTCACGAGCTCGCTCATCGTCGGTGCCATGGTGTCCGCGCTGGGCTGCGGGCCGGTGTCGGACCGCGTGGGCCGCAAGCCGATCGTGTTCGTCGCCGGCTTCGTCTTCGCGATCGGCGCCGTACTGGCCGGCATCGCCCCGAACGCACTCGTGGTGATCCTCTCGCGGTTCATCATGGGCCTGGCGGTCGGCACGGCGTCGGTGATGGTGCCGATCTACCTGTCCGAACTCGCGCCCGCCCGCGCGCGCGGCAAGCTCTCCGGCCTGAACCAGCTGATGATCTCCAGCGGCATCCTGGTCGCCTACCTGGTGAACCTCGCGTTGAGCCCGGCCGGCGCCTGGCGGTGGATGTTCGCACTCGCCGCCGTGCCGGCCGTCGTGATGATGATCGGCGTCCGCTTCCAACCGGAGAGCCCTCGATGGCTGGTGCGCAAGGGACGCGTCGACGAGGCTCGCGCGGTGTTGCGGCGCAGTCGGGACGCCGACGAGGTCGAACGCGAGATCGCCGAGATCCGGGAGATCGACGCGCACAGCGTCGGCAACGCGAGCACGATGGAGCTGCTGCGCACCCGCCGGTTCCGTCGCGTGCTGTTCCTGGGCTGCGGGCTGGCGTTGCTGCAGCAGATCGTCGGTATCAACACGATCATCTACTACGCGCCCTCGATCCTGACGAGCATCGGCTTCGGGGACAGCGCGGCGATCCTCGCGAACGCCGGCCTCGGAGCGCTGACCGTGGTCGTGACCGTCGTGATGTTGATGCTCGTGGACCGGATGGGCAGGCGGCGCCCGTTGATCTACGGCGCGCTCGGCATGGCGGCGTGCATGCTGACCGTCGGGTTGACCTTCTTCCTCGGTGGGTTCTCCGGCGGTGGTGCGGGCGGATGGATCGCGATCCTTGCCCTCGCCCTGTTCAAGGTCAGCTTCTCGATGAGCTGGGGCGGCATCATGTGGATCATGCTCGGCGAGATCTTCCCGCTGCGTGTGCGGGGCGCCGCGATGGGGGTCGCCACGTTCGTCAACTGGATCGGCAACTTCGCCGTCGGGCTGTTCTTCCCGGTGTTGCTGGCCGTGGGCACCGGGACGGTGTTCCTCATCTTCGCCGGCATCGCGCTCGTCGCCTGGGTGTTCGCCGTGCTGGTCGTACCCGAGACCAAGGGCCGCAGCCTGGAGGACATCGAGACGAAACTGGTGGGCACGCACTGATCACGGACGCTCGTCAGCCACCGGCGAGCGGGTCCGGCTTCCGGCTCAGTGTCCGTCCCCCGTCGACGGTGAGCGTCGCGCCGGTGGTGAACGACGACTCGTCCGAGGCGAGGAACGCGACCGCCCGGGCGATCTCGTGTGCGGTCCCGGCCCGGCCGAGCAGCGTCGCGGGCTGTGCTTGCGCGCCGGTCGCTGCCCCGTCGCTCCCTGCCCCGTTACTCAGCGCGTCGGCGCCGGGTGTCGTCCGGAACGACTCGGTGTCGATCACGCCGGGGGCCACCAGGTTCACGCGCACGTCCGGTGCCAGTTCGACGGCGAGGGCGTTGCTCAACGCGGTGATGCCGCCCTTGCTGGCGATGTAGGCGCCGTAGTGCGGCAACGGGAGTCGCTGCTGGATGCTGGCCACGTTGACGATCGAGCCGCCGCCGGTCATGGCGGCGGCCGCCTGTGTGCTGAGGAACGCCGTGGCGGCCAGGTTGGCCTCGAGTACCGCGTCCCACTCGGCGTAGTCGAGTTCGGCCAGCGGGACGCGCGAACCGTGTGCGGCCGCGTTGTTGACCAGGACGTCGAGCCGTCCCCACCGGCCGAGGACGGCGTCCACGAGACCGTCCCTGGCCTTCCGGTCGGTCAGGTCGAGGTCGACGGCGGCCGCGCGGCCGCCTGCGTCGGTGATCGCGTGTGCGGTGTCGGCGGCGCCGCGGACGTCCGTGACCGTCACGCTCGCGCCCTCCGCGGCCAGTACCTGGGCGATCACGGCACCAATCCCCCGCCCCGCGCCGGTCACGAGCGCCACCCTCCCGGCGAACCGGCCACCCGCCGCAGTGTCCCCAGCGCCGCCCCCGGCCGTCACCGATCTCACCCCTGGCCCGCGCCGGCCTTCTGGAGGAACCGCCTGCCTGCATCCGTGATGTCGGCGACGCTCGCCGAGTCGGGGTCGACGCCGAACAGCGGAAGACCGACCCCCGCCGCGTCGGCGCCCGCAGCGAAACACTCCGCGGCGAGGCCCGCGTCGACTCCGCCCGACACGAGCAGCGGAATGTCGGCGAGCGGCCCGCGCAGCTGCCGGATGTGCTCCGCGCCCACGGGCGAGATCGGGAAGACCTTCACCAGGTGGGCGCCGGCGCGCCAGGCGCGCACCACCTCGGTCGCGGTGAACGCGCCGGGGACGGAGGCCATGCCCTCGTCCAACGTCCGGCTCACGACCGGCTCGTCGACGTCGGGCGAGATGACGAAGCTCGCGCCTGCGCGGCGTGCCGCGGTCACGTCGTCGGCGGTGAGCACGGTGCCTGCCCCGACGGCCGCCTCGGCGGGAAGGGCATCCCGCAGTGCTCGGATGCCGTCCAGCGCCTGGTCGGTGTTGAGCGTGACCTCGAAGCTGCGCAGGCCCGCCTCGAACAGCGCCAGCCCCGCGTCCCGGCACCGCTCGGGCGGGAGGCCGCGGAAGATGGCGACCACCCTGTCCCGCTCCAGCTGTGCTGCGACGGCCTGGCCTGCGGCTGTGCGTGCCGTGCTGTCGGACATCGACGCTCCTCGGCGGCATCGGTTGTCGTCGGATGCGGAGGGGCGCGTCATTGGTTTGACCTCTGTCCCGACCGCGGTTTCGACCCTAGGATCGGCGGATCGGGGCGTCAACGCCGTGGACGAGCCGAAGGGACGGGCTGGGGCGATGATCGACGAGATCCGCAGCGTCACGGTGGCACCGCGCTGGATCCTGGTGCGGGTCCGGACCAGCGACGGGGTGACGGGGTGGGGCGAGGCCATCGTGCCGAAACGCGCGCGGGCCGTGTGTGCAGCGGTGGCCGAACTCGACCGGGTGCTCCACGGTGCGGACGAACGGCGGATCGAGGAACTGTGGCACCGGGCCCGCGACGGCGCCTTCTTCCGCGACGGTTCCGTGCTCGCCACTGCCGCGGCAGGCGTGGAGCACGCACTGTGGGACATCAAGGCGAGACGGCTCGGTGTTCCGGTCCACGATCTGCTGGGCGGTCCCGTGCGGGATCGGGTCCGCGTGTACGCGTGGATCGCGGGCGACCGGCCGGGCGACGTCGTGGACCAGGCCAGGACGCGGGTCGGCCAGGGCTACGGCGCGGTCAAGATGAACGCGACCGCCGAGTTCGACCTCCTGGAGTCGCCCGCCGCCGTCGACGAGGTCGTGGCGCGGGTCGGCGCACTGCGCGACGAGTTCGGCACCGAGCTGGACATCGCGCTCGACTTCCACGGACGCGTCCACCGGTCCATGGTCGCTCCCCTACTGCGTGAGCTCGAACAGTTCCGCCTGCTGTGGGTCGAGGAGCCCGTCGCGCCGGGACTGGACGCCCTGTTGCCGGACATCTGCCGCGCCAAGGGCGCCACCAGGATCGCCACCGGAGAGCGGTGTACGACCCGGCGGGACTTCCGCGAGCTGCTGACCGGCGGTGTGGTCGACGTGCTCCAGCCGGACGTGTCGCTGACCGGCCTGTTCGAACTGGAGAAGATCTGCCGCATGGCCGAGGCGTTCGACGTGCCCGTCGTGCCGCACTGTCCGAACGGGCCGATCTCGCTGGCCGCGTCGCTGCAGGTCGCCGCGTGTTGCGGGAACGTCCCGCTGCTCGAACAGTCGCTCGGACTGCACTACAACACCGGCTACGCCGGGCTGGCCGCGGCCGAGATGCACGACTACCTCGTCGATCCGGCCCCGCTGAGTCCCTCCGCGGGTCACCTGCCCGTGCCGGCCGGGTCCGGGCTCGGGGTCGATCTCGACCCGGAGGCGGTGGCCCGCGGCGAGAGCGACTGGACCCTGCCCGACCCGGACTGGCGCCTTCCCGACGGACGCCTGGCCGAGTGGTGATGGCCGAGCCCCCGGGGCCCGTGTTGCGGGTTCAGGGGCGCGTGTTGCGGGTTCGGGAGGCCGTGTTGCAGCCCCGGGGACCGTGGCGCAGCCCAGTTTTTCGACTCGGCCTCGCACCGGCTCGGGCGGGCCCGTCGAGCCCGTCGCACCGCCCTCATGACCCGCTCAGCGCCGCACTGATCGAGCCTCGGCGAACTCGGCTACAAAATGTATGTTCTGTAGCTGTGCAGTGTTCTAGTTGTATAAGTGCTAACCCGAGTTGGATGTTATCTAACCCATGACTAGGCTGACGGCATGAGCTCGGAGAGCGTGACCGTGACGTTGCCGGAGGCGCAGACCGCCCTGTGCGGGTTCAGTCACTGCAAGCGGCCCCTTCCTCCACCTGGACCGCGGGGCGGGCGGCCCTACGAGTTCTGCCCCGACCGCCGATGGCCCGGGGACAAGACGTGCAAGCAGTTGGCGGCCGCGCAGCAGGCGTTGCGGGAGGCGCTCGGCGAGACGGATCCGCCGACGGCACTGCGGGAGGCGACCGACACGTTCGCCGACGCCTCGCGGCAGGTGCTCGAACCGCTGCAGACGCTCGGCAGCGCCCTCGACACCGTGACCGCCCGCATGCAGGACGAGCTCACCGCGGCAGCGGCACGGGCCGACGAGGCCGATCGCGCGGCGGACGAGGCCGCCCGAGCCCGGCGCGAGGCCGACGAGCGCGCCGACCGGGCCGAACAGGAACGTGCCGAGGCCGTCTCCGACGCCCAACAGGCCCGCACCGAGGCCGAGGAGGCCGTGGCCAGGGCGGCCTCAGCCGTGGACACCGCCGACGCGGCCGAACTGGCCAGGGCACGGGCGGAGGCCACGGCGGAGGCCGCGATCGACCGGGCCCGGCGCGCCGAGGACGAGAACAAGGTCGTGCGCAGGCATGCTGACGAACTGCTGCAGCGGCTCGACGAGCTGCGTGCCCAGCTGGCCGAACGCACCGGGGAGCGCGACAGTGCCGTCGCCGCACTCGACGAGCACCGCAGGCGCAGCCGCGATCTGGAGGAGAGCCTCACTGCACGGGCGGAGAGTGCCGCCGAGCACCTCGAGCAGGTGCGTGCGGACCTGGCCAGGGCGTCCGAACGGGAGCAGGAGCTCTCCCGGAGACTGGAGCAGGCCGCTGCCGAGCAGCAGGCCGCCGAACGCGCCGCCGCGTCGGCACAGAGCGAGGCGCAGAGCGAACTGGCGGCGCTGCGCTCGCAGCTTGAACGGCTCGAGGCACAGCACGCCGCGGCCGAGCAGGCCCGTGACACAGCCGAGCAGGCCCGTGACGCGGCCGGCCGGGTCCTGCACCGTGTGCACGCCGCGGTCCTGGCGGCAGGCGACGACCCGGCCGCGCTCCGGGAGTCGGTCGTGCGCGAGCTCCTGACGCGCGACGATCCGCCCGCCGCCGACCAGGGCTGACCGCGGTGGGGCTCATCGGACGTCGGCCTGGGCGGTCCGCCGACGCTGCACGCGGCCGAGGACCAGCGCGGCCGCGCCGAAGGCGAGTGCGCCGAGGACGTTGACCAGCAGTACGACTCCGAACGCCGTGTCGAAGCCGGAGTCCGACGCGACGGTCGTCAGCAGTCCGCCCAGGGTGGCGATGCCGATGGCCACGCTCGCCTGCTGCATGGTCGAGAACAGGCCGCCGGTCAGCCCCGCGATCTCCGTCGGCACGGCCTCCATGACCACGCCGATCAGCGGCGCGAACTGCAGGCCCAACGCCGCGCCGTAGGCGATGCCGGGCAGCTGGAACCACAGTTCCCACTGCCACCGTCCCTCCGGGCCGGCGAACGAGATCGCGGCGATGATCACCAGCAACGCCACCTGCACGACGGCTCCCGCGGCGAGCAGCCTCGGGCCGCCGAACCGCGCGACCGCACGTGCTACTCCGGCAGCTGCCGCGTCAAATCCTGCTTGTTATCCGTCTCGTCAGTCACAGGTTCAGTGTTTCGGTCATGATCGTCCCGTAACGCTGCACACCTGCCACTTGGCGGGGCACAGGCCAAGACCGCATCCACCGACCACGGTAAGCCCGATGATCCCAACCGGTCGAAGCAATTGATCATGGCTGCGATTGGTGAATGGGTGATGCACTACGCCTGATCGAGTGAGGACGCCGCCGGTTTGTGTACTCACTACGTGTTCACGACTCGGATTATCGTGGGAAATGGCGTGATTTGG
This sequence comes from Prauserella rugosa, assembly GCF_000719975.1. GTDB lineage: Bacteria > Actinomycetota > Actinomycetes > Mycobacteriales > Pseudonocardiaceae > Prauserella > Prauserella rugosa. The sequence goes on along the minus strand of NZ_JOIJ01000002.1, from coordinate 109 downwards.
GAAACGTGATCTTAGAGCGTGTCTCGTTTGGATCTTGACCCGTCGTCCGGGATGATCGTCCATTGTGGTTGATGCGTTGTCGTGGCGGTTGGTTCCTGATGAGTTGTGG
>NZ_JOIJ01000001.1 GCF_000719975.1 Prauserella rugosa | reverse complement strand
CCCGACACGGAGACACCCAACGACCCCATCCTCGAACTCAGCGCCTAACAACCCCAGAGAAGGACAACGCAGCACTACACCACCACAAGGGACTTGACCCCGCCATCTGCTTCGAGTCGAAGGGGTTCAGGTTGTTAAGGAACCCACCTACCTGCGGTGTTCCACCAGATCCACCCTCGTTCGGCTTGATCGGTCCATCAAACTCAGGCATCTGTTCCTCCCCCCTGGTAGCTGAACGTAGCTCGGCCGTCACCCTAGCGTCTGACGTCCGCCGAGTGGAGCCGGTTCCAGGAGAATCACAGGCGCCGACGCTCGAGCACCATCCGCAGCCACGACCCTCGACACAGGCCGAGGCGCAGCCGTCACGGACGTCCACCGGTCCAGAAGGCCACACCATCGCGGAGCGCGGCACCGCTGCCGAATTGCCCTCTAAGAGATCAAGGGCGGCGCGCTTCGCGCGCCGCCGGGGCACGCCCGGCCTCCCGCTGGCGCTCCCGGCCGGCGGCCCCGGCTCACACCACGAAGGACGCCACCTAATCCTCAGCACCCGTCAACCGCCACTCACCACGAGCCGACCCCTTCACGCCCGTCAGATCGTCTGACACCGCGCCGACCGCCTCAAGGGCGCCTACGGCGTCGCTACGCGATGAGCTGCCGCTCACCCTTGACCCGGCCACCACGGAGCACAGCAGCGGCACGGACGAAGGGGACGGGGGAGTTGTGGGCCCTCAAGACCGTAACGTTCGCTCGCTCAACGCCGAACGACATGGCATCCACTCCACGACGATCGGAGCGAGAGCATGGCTAAAGGCGACGTGCACACCGTGCCGCATGGTGACGGTTGGGCAAACAAAGTCGAGGGCAACGAACGGGTATCGAATACAGCCGAGACGAAGGCCGAAGCACAGACAAAGGGCCGAGACATGGCTCAGAAGAACGGCACCGAACACCTCATCCACAAGAAGGACGGGACGATCGGGGAACGCAACACCTACCCACGCGGTCGCGACCCCCGCCAGAGCAAGGGGTAAGAAGCACTAGAGAGGTCCAGCGTGCCATTAGCGTGCCATTAGGGGCGGTCAACCACGGTCAACAGCGGCACCCCACGCACACGCTCACCCGCAGGCCAGGGCCACCTTCCAGGGGCGTCCGCCTGATTCCCAAGCTGTGAACGCGGGTTCGATTCCCGTCATCCGCTCCAACCACGAAGGCCCAGGTCAACCGCTGTACACAGTGGACCTGGTCCTTCGTCGTGCCGGGACCGAGTGAGCTGGCCGACAACACTCACGGGCGACAAACCAACCGGAGCTCGCCACAGCGGTCGCTCGATGCTCCCGCTAGGCGCGCGAGCTGCGGCTTGAAGAACTGCGCAGACCCAGGGTTCGGCGCATTGTGCGCCGGACCTCGCCAACCAAGATGCGCATCGGCTGGAACGCCACGACGAGCACGATGGCGTCGCGCGGGCCCAGGATGGAGGCGAACCATTCGTCGATGTCGCTGCGATCGGACGTGGGCCGTTGGGTCCACAGCCCGGCCTCGGTGTCGTCGTAGGCGTCGGTGATGACCAAGCTGCGCGGGTCCAGCCGGTCGGCCTGACCGAGGTCGGCCACGGCGTCGGCCGCGATGCGCTGGACGTGCTCCGGAACCTCGCTACCCGGAGTCGGCCACGTGGCGTCGGTTCTACCCGTTGCAGCCGACCAAGCACCGTAGACGAGCGGATTTCCCGTCCGCATCACCGCATAGAGGCTGCGCGGGGCAGCCTTGGCGATCGCCGCGCGCAGCACGACCCGCCAGATCGTGCTGGAAATGCCGGTTCCCTGGTGATCCGGATGCACACCGGCGGAGTTGGCGTAGAAACACTTACGCCCGCCGAACATCCGGTCATTGCTGGCCACCCACGCCACCGGCAAACCGGCCGTGTCGAGGACGACGACAAGCCCGGACAACCGGTCGAGATTGTCGTCGGAGAGCCAGTTGTGCCAATACTGTTCGGTGGTCGCGGTGAATGCCTGCACCGCAACGGCAGGGAAAGTGTCACGGAGATACCGGCGGGCCGGATCGGAGAGCTGCGTGCACACCTCGGTCCAGAGCAACCCCGTCAGCCCAGGGCCGACGGAGACTCTCTTCGCACCGTGGAGCAGTTCGGGTGGGCAGCGTGCGGGAGTCGAATCGCTTCGGGTCATCAGCGTCTTCCTGGTCGGCGCCGGCGTGTGCTGCGGAGCAGTCCGGGTTGGGCGGTGTCTGGCTTGGAGGATGGGTCGAGGCGCGTGCCACGTAGGTATCGCCGTCCGTCCTCATCGGAGTGGCCTTGGTCGACCTAGCCACGACTCGGCGGCTCGTGGTCGAGAATGGCGCGCACAGCTGTGGAGAGACGTGCACGGACATCGGAGCCGATCCGCACGGTGCCATCGACCGTGGCTTGGCTGAGATCCCGTCGCAGCAGGGCGGTCGGCAGGTCGACCACACACGTCGTGACGACCTCGACGCTCGAACCGTCCCGGCGGTCCCACAGCGCCATCGCCAACCGCCGCAGCACCTCGGACACCAACCTCCGGTCCAGCCCGAGAAGCGCGTCGGCGAGCTCCGCGGGAAGTTCGGGACCGAGCAGCTGTTCCCGGCGCACCGTCATCAACATCCGCGCTGCCGCTGGACGTCTGCTTGCCAACACGGCGGCTGCGTCGGCGGCGGCGACGGCAGCATTCACCGCGCCGTCGAAGCCGGACGCCGACATCAACGCTTCGTCGATGAGCTCTGTTTGCAGGTCCAGAAACTCGGTCGCAGCCCGCAGCCACATCCGTCCACGTAGCGCCGACAGCGAGCCGAAGGCGTGATAGATCGCGCCGTTCGGCACGCCACTCTCCGCCGAGAGCTTGCGCACGGTGAGTCGTTCGGGACCTTCGTCGACTGCCAGGCGCTCCGCGACGTCAAGCACCTGGTCGAGGTTATGTACACGTGGTCGAGGCACGAGTCGACGATAATGGAGCACTTGCTCCACAAGCAACCGGACCCAGAAGGCACGCGCTTGGCGGCCATATATCCCGAGACCGCCGAGACCACCGCCGTGAAGGCTCACCGCGCGCCAATCTGGCCGCCACACTTTCCGCTCCGCAGGAACCAGGCCCGATTCGATCAGCACCCCGTCCATCTCACCCGCGACACCAACTCCCCATCCGGCGAATCGTGTTAGCGTCCGATTGCGGAAGGTAAAGGCGCAATTTCGAGTAATGCTCGCATATTCGAATAATCTGCACGAATCAGACACGGCGATCGGGAGGGCGACGTGTCAACTGACAGTTTTGGGGTTTCCGACGCCGCGGCGCCGCCGACGATCGGCCCCGAGTTCGTCTCCGGCGAGGCCGACGAGGTCGAGAACGTGTACCTGCCGTCGGAACGAGTCCACCACGGCGACGAGGAGGCGACCGTCGAGCTACGGCGCCTCGAGGACGGCCGGTTGGTCGTGCTGGCGTACACCTCGTTGGAAAGCCTCGTCGAGGGGTGCGGCGAACGTCAGCCGTGGTTGTCGGTACGCAGCGACTACCTGCAGCAGATCGTGACCGACAGCGGCGCCACGGAGGTCCTGTGGAACGCGGTACTGCCGGACGATCAGCGGCAGGACACACCGGCGGGTGATGCGTCATGAGCGGGTATGGCGTCGACCCCGGTGACCTGAGCGGGCTCACGTCGAAACTTCGCGGCGGAGCCAACTCCCTGGAGGAGGCGGCCGGCAAACCACCTGGCGCACCCGAAGCCGGTGACATCACGGGAGTGGTGCAGGGATTGGTCGGGGCCTTGTCGACGTCGTTGGCAGGTGTCGTCGAGGGCTGTGGCGCTGCCGGTGACGCCGTCGAGTCCGGACGCGAGGCCTACGAGGAGGCGGAACAGAAGAGCCGGCGTGACGTCGCGGACGCAGGCGGCGAGGGGAGGTAGCCATGCCCATCGACACCGAGATCAAGGCCGACGCGGCCAGTATCCGGCGGGTCGCGGAGTGGCTCTCGAAGAGGTCAGAGGACGCGCACCAAACCTGTTCGCAGGTGTACGGCGCGCGCGGCGATTCGGAGGGAACGTGGACCGGACCGGCGTCCGACGGTTTCCGCACCACGATGACGGCGTTCGGTAAGCAGATCAACGGCTTGGGCGAGGACCTCACCGAGACGTCGTCGAAGCTGGGTTCGCACGCGGATGACGTGCAAACGGCGAAGTCCCGCATGTCGCAGGCGCTGGAGATCGCCCGCAAGGGCGGGCTGACGGTGAACGGGAACGTCATCGAGGAGCCGGGGCCCGCGCCCGCGGCACCTGCTCCGCTGCCCACGGACCGGAAGCCGTCACCGCGTCAACAGCAGATCCACGACCAGGCGACGTCCGCGCAGTCCGCACACGAACAGAAGGTCAAGGCCTACGTCGAGGCCGAACGTACAGCGACGCCGGCGCGAGAGGCGTTCGTGAAGTCGCAGCAGACCTTCGTGCGCTTCGCCAAGGGGTACGCGGAGAAGGCGCCGATCAACATCGCCGACATCTCGACGGGCCTGGCAGGCGCGGTCGCCCAGCGGACCAGCAACTACCGCGCCGCGGCGAGGGCCATGGACCCGGCCATCGATCGTGCAGCCGCGTACGCGAAGAGTGGCCGCACCAACCCCTACGCACAAGCCCGCGCCGACGCACTCGAAATCGAACGCCGCCTCGCCAAGCAGGCCGAGCTCAACAAGGCCACCGCCACCCGAACAGCGAGAATGGTCGACAAGCTTCCGAAGGGTGTTAAAGACACGCTCCGGACGAATCTTGATTTCGGGAAGTATGCCCCCGACAAGCCACCATCCAACCCGCTCCTGCGCGGTGCGACGAAATTTGGCAGCAAGCTTCCGGTCATTGGCGGAGTAGTTACTGGGCTCGGTGTCTCCTGGGACATCGCAAGCGGAAAAGACCCAGGTACTGCCGTGGCCTCAGGAGCCGGGAGCTTTGTAGCAGGCTCGTTGACTACCGCGGCGGTTGCAAGCGCTGGCGGCCCGGTGGGGTGGGCTGTAGCGGGCGGAGCGATCGTCTCCGCAGGTGTCGGTTTCGCGATCGACGAGTGGGGAGACGATATGGCCGAGGTAGCCGGTGATGCCGCAGGGTGGGCAGGTGACAAGCTGTCGGACGGCGCGAAGGCCGTGGGCAACTTCGTCAGCGATCTCTTCTGAGGGAGAAATGGACATCCGGAACCTTCCACCCATGCCCGACCGGCACACCGGAGAGCCACGTCCACCTGCTGCGCCGTTGGTCGATGAGGACTCCCGAAGCGCGGACAATGACAATTCACCGACACGCAAGGCGCCGAAGACGCCGCCGGGCGAGGCCGCAGCACTGGAGTGGTACTACCCAACGCGCACTGCACGACTGGTAGCGGGATTGCTTTGCACCGCTATCGGCCTTGCCCTGTATATCTTTCAAGGAGGCTTCAGCTGGCTGGGAAACATCTGGCTGTGGCTCGTTTTGGCGGCACCACCATTCATCTTCCTACTGGTAGGCCGAACCGGAAAGGTTTCAGCCGGAGCTGACTGGCTAGCAACCTCCGACCGCGATTACGTAAAACTTTACGAGCTTGTCAAGGTCACTGTTCACGTCGACGGAGTAGCGCACGTCGTGCAGCTTATGGATTCATCCGGACGCAGTATTCGTCCCCGCATAGGCACGTTAGAGCTGAACCACCGTCTCTGGGATCTCGTCTACAACGGCATCCTGCATTCGGTCCACGTCAACGGTGCTGAAACCAACAAACGGGCCCGCGAGTACCTCCAACTCGACCACCCACCACACCTCCACAAACAGTAGAGACGCACCCGTGGACACCCGGAACCTTCCACCTATGCCCGACCGGCACACCGGAGAACCCCGACCACCCAGGGCTCCTACGGAAACGAATGACGAGGGTTCATCCCGGCGACATAATTCGAGATCCAACAAGGCCATTAAATCCCCCGCAGGCGAGGGCCCGTTGCTAGAATGGTTCTCACCCACTAAGAGGGTGCGTGCTTTGACCGGAGCCATAGTCTCGATCATTCTCTTGATCTACGCGACAGTCCACGAGAGTGGATTCGAGTGGATGACCACCTGGTGGCTCTGGCTGTTCATTCTACCGTGGCCTTTTCTGTTCTTCTTCATCGGGAAAGAACAGAAGGTTTCAGCTGGCGCGGATTGGCTGGCCGTCTCCACACGAGATTACGTGAAGCTATACGACCTTTCAAAGGTGACCGTGCACATCGATGGAGTTTCGCACGCAATCCAACTGGCGGACACATCTGGACGAAGCGTCCGCTCGCGCATTGGCGTGCTACAACTGAACCATCGCCTCTGGGACCTGGTCTACAACGGCATCCTGCACTCGGTCCACGTCAACGGTGCTGAAACCAACAAACGCGCCCGCGAATACCTCCAACTCGACCACCCACCACACCTCCACAACCAGTAGAGACGCACCCATGGACACCGGCGCTAGCCCTGCCCGGGTACGTGGTCTGATCGAGGATGTCCGGCTGAGTAGGTCGAACGCGCTGCCAGCCGTGTCGCCCGGCCTCCGATGATGTCGACCTCGCTCCCACGGACTGACGACCCCGGCTGGGCCTGCACGAGCTCAGACCGATGACTGTTGATCAAGCAAGCCGGCCGGGTCGGCGCTGTAGGCAACCATCCAGGTGGGGTCGATGCGATACCACACGCTCTCCTCCCAAAACGATTCGTCGCCGTCGTCTCCGTAATGGTCGACGAGATAGTTGCGAATTGCCGGCCAGGCCGGGTCACTGCTCGGCCCCTCGGGGTTCAGCGGAACGGCGTGTCCGTGCGTGAAGATACCGAGCTGCTCGCCTTTCATGAAGGTCGCGCTGATACCGGGCCGCGCCGCGAGATGCTGGGCTTTCGCGGCCTGTCGGTGGGTGCCGACGATCCAGCGGCCGTGCAGGAGGTGCCCGTCGGCGCCGCTGATGCGTGGCTCGCCCCGGCGGGTGACGGTGGCGATTGCCAGGGTGCACATACCTTGGCAAACCCGGACGACCTGTTCCGCGTCCAACGTGCTTTCGCCCGGCCGAATGATCGACTTGAGGTGACTGCTGGAACCAGCCCAAGACGTATCGAGCAGGGACTGGAGGGTGCGGAGCTCGTCAGGAGTTTCGAGCATACTGTTAGCTAACCAGCTACCACCGACAGTGCCAGCTCAGTTGCACAGTCACCAATTGCCCGGCCGGTCGGCCATCCGACCCTCACACGTCACTCGACATTCCTGGAAACGTGGCTCCACAGGCCGCACACACCCGGTTCATCAGGCCCGGCGAAAGGAAACCACCGTGCACACACCGGACCAACACGGCGAGCCCGACCAGACAGCGATCGAGGAGTACCGCAGGATTTTCGACGGCTACCCGGTCGAAGTGACTCGCATCGCCGACCTGCTCGAGGAGCCAACGGAATCTGCCGAAACACCGGATGACAAGCCCTGACCGCATTCTGACCTCGCCTCATCAGGCTCAGCACCACCCGTGCGCCCGCGGAGTGCGGTCGGCCACCCGGTAGCGGTACCGGGTGGCCGCAAGGTCACCGCACCGTCGACGGAACACCCGCGTGACGTTTCAGTCCGTTGTAGACAGCGGTGAATCCCATCGCCTTTCGCGCGTCGGAAACGACCTCGCGTACCACCTCACGCACGCGTTCCGTTCCCGCCACGACGAGCTCGTCGACGAAACCGGGCCTGCTCGCGAAATGCTCCCTGCGCTCGCGCACCGGGTCGAGAAAGCGATTGAGGGCGGCCGCCAACGCGTCCTTGACCTCGCCGTCGCCGACGCGACCTTCGCGGTACCGCTGCTCCAGGTCGGCGACCTGCCCGCGGTCGTCGTTGAACGCCCGGTGGTACTCGAACACCGGATTCCCTTCGACGCGACCCGGGACGTCGGCGCGCACGCGATTGGGATCGGTATAGGTCCGCCGCACCTTCCGGGTCACCTCGTCCGGCGAGTCCGACAGATAGATCGCGTTGTCGAGCGACTTCGACATCTTCGCCTGCCCGTCGGTACCCACGAGCGCCGGAACCTCGCTCGACACCACCTCCGGCACGGGAAATACCTCGCCGTACAGGCCGTTGAAGCGCCGCGCGATCTCGCGTGCGACCTCGACGTGCGCATGGTTGTCCTGACCGACCGGCACCGCTTCGGCGCGCACGCACAGGATGTCCGCAGCCTGCAGCACCGGATAGCCCAGCAACGCGTAACTCATGTCGCCGCCGCGGCTCATCTCCTTCAGGCTCGGCACGCGCTGCAGTCGCGACACCGTCACCAGGCTCTGCAACAACGTGTTCAGCTCGGCGACCTCGGGCACCGCCGACTGCAGGTAGAACGTGACCCGGTCGGGGTCGATCCCGACGGCCAGCGCGTCGAGCACCTGGTGGCGCACCTGCTCGGGAATCCGCGCGATGTCGGCACGCCGATTCGCCGTGGTGAGCATGTGCAGATCGGCGAGGATCAGAAACGTCTCGTACTCGTGCTGCAGCCGGACCCGGTTGGCGAGACTGCCGACGTAGTGACCGAGATGCAGCCGGCCCGTCGGACGGTCACCCGTGAGCAGCCGGGGTGTGGAACGGGACATGTCGATATACCTCCGAATTCGGAGGCCGCCCCGCAGACGACCGACACGCCGGAGTGACAACGGCCGCTGGAGGAGCGGCCGTGGATGGATACACACGCTCAGGGCCGCCGGTCGGCGGCCCACCACAGAACGATTCGCGTGTGCATGCCGCCACCGTAGCGCGTCCCGATTCGGGGTGGACTGTCGGCGACCACGTCGCGGCTCGGGGCGGACTGTCGGTGACCACACTGCTCGCCGCGCTGCTGTTCACGCACCTGCTGTTCGCGTACCTGCTGTTCACGCACCTGGGCCGTACATGCCCTCCTCGCCCTGGCGATCCAGGCAGCAGCGCTCGGGGTGATCCGGTCGGGATGCTCCAGTGGGGGTAATCCGGTTGTGCCGCAACGGTTGTGCCGCAACGGTTACCGCCCCCGCTCCGCCATCCCGACTGCACCATTGACCTCGAGTTAACTTGAACTTCTAGCGTTCTCCCCATACCCGAGAGGAGAACAACGATGAGAAAGATCAACGACCATCTTTGGGAAACCGATCCGGAGTATCCGTTTCCCGGACTGAGCACCCATGCCTATCTGTGGCGCGCACCGAGTGGAAACGTGCTGTTCTACAACACCACCCACACCAACGAACAGGACCGCATGGCCGAACTCGGCGGCGTGCGTCACCACTACCTGAGCCACCAGGACGAGATCGCACCGTCGCTGCACGCCATCCGGGAACGGTTCGGCTCCACGCTGCACGCGCACAGCACCGAGGCGCATCTCGTCGAGGAGACCGCGACCGTCGACGACGCGTTCACCGAAGCCCACCTGGGCCCGGACGGACTCGAGGTGATTCCCACGCCGGGCCATACACCCGGCAGCACGTGCTACCTGGTGCCGGGCGCCGACGGCAGGACGTATCTGATGACCGGCGACACGATCTACGTCGACCGGCAGGGACACTGGCGCGCCGGCTACATCGACGGCATGAGCGACCGCGAGCAGCTCGCCGCCAGCCTGCGCCAGCTCGCGACGCTCACCCCGGACGTCGTCATCTCGAGCGCCTTCACGGGTGAGTCGGGGGTCACCGAACTCGGGCAGCGGCCGTGGGCCGAATGCGTCGACGAAGCGCTGCACGCGCTCGAGCCCGAACGGGTGACGGGCTGAGACGGTCGTGCATAACCGGCATAACCTCCCAAAGCACCTGGTCAGGACCGCCGTTCGGGTGATGCACACCATTCCATGTCACGGCGTGATAACGGCAGAAGGGCGCGTGCCGATACGCCGGATGAACCCCGTACACATCCCCCGACTCGATACGGAGATGGCCCATGTGGACATCTGCCTCGGGCGCGCTCGGAGTAGCAGGACTGGCCGCGTGGTCGGTCACGGGCGTGCTTGCGTTCCTGGTGGCAGGGCTGGCTTTCCTGCTGCTGGTATCGCTCGTGGTGCTCTCACCGAGCCCCTCGCGGTAACCACCGCGAAGCACCACGCGTACACCTCGGCCGGTCTCGCCAACCCCGGGCACGCCGCGGAGGACCCCGACCGCCACGAAGGAACCGACCCCGGTTCCGTCCCGAATCGTGGCGCGTTCCGCGACGTCGCAGGCGCAGACAGGTCGTCGGTGACCGGACACGAGCGGCGCCGGACGGTGCTCCCCGAACCGCCGGCGCCGCTCGTGCCCATTCCCGCGCGCCCATTGCTGCTCGAGCCCATTCCCGCTCGTGCCGACTCCCGCTCGTGCCAACTCCACTGCACCGCGGTGACCGTGTGACACGCGTCCGCGACGAGCCGTGGCCGCGCTGACGGCGAGTCCGTACGCTCGGCGGTCATGCGGACGGTCGCGTTGGTGCACAGTCCTTTCCTCGGACCGGGGAGCATGCGCCCCCTCGCCGAGGAACTGTCCGCGCGCGGGCATCACGTGGTGGTACCCGACCTGCGCGCCGGACTCAGCGCCGTGCCCTGCCACGACGGCCTCGCCGACCGGTTCGACGAACAGACACCCGCCGAGCCCTTGCTCGTCGCCGGCCACAGCGGCGCCGGCCCCCTGCTGCCGCATCTGGCCGCACGCCGCCCCGGAAGCCGCCTGCTCTACATCGACGCCGGCCTGCCCACTCCGGGCCTGAGCTGGCGCGACACCGTGCCCGCAGACCTCTACGACACCTTGACCGGCCACGCCACCAGCCCACCAAACACCAGCTCATCAAACACCGGTGCACCAAACACCGGCGACGCCGACACCGAAAGCAGCCAGGCCGCCGCGCACGAGGCCCTGCTCCAGCCCTGGCACACGTGGTTCGACCCCAGCCCGCTCGACAGTGCCGAACTCCGGCAGGCCGTGCTGCCCGAGGAGCCCCGCGTACCCGTCCGGTTCCTCCACGAGCCACGTCCGCACGCCGACGAGCCACCGAGCGCCTACCTGCGCCTGTCCTCCCCGTACGACCGGGCCCTCGAACAGGCACGCGCACGCGATCTGCCGGTCCGATCCCTCGACGCCGACCACCTCGCACCCACCAGCACGCCCGGCCCCGTCGCGTCGGCCGTCGAAACGCTGGCCCGCGAACTCGAATGACGCGAAGAACCTCGGCGGACGTCGACGCCACCGCGCATCCTGGACGGGCGCCGCGCCGCCGATCCGACACCGACGTCAGGGGACCCACGATGCGCACACTCGCCATCACGCAGAACATCACGCTCGACGGCTGCGTCGAGATGCTCGACGACTGGTTCGACCCGATGGTCGACAATGCCGAGCTCGAGGCCGAGACCCTCCGCCACGACGAGCGCTGCGACGCCGTGGTCCTCGGCAGGCGGACGTTCGAGGCCTTCCGCGGCTTCTGGCCGAACCAGACCGGCTACATCACCGACTTCCTCAACGACGTCGACAAGTACGTCGTGACCAGCACGCTCACCGACCTCGATTGGCGCCGCAGCCATGTGCTCGACGGCGAGGACCCCGTCGCGGCGATCCGCGAACTCAAACAGCAGCCGGGCGCGGACATCGTGGTCACGGGAAGCATCACGCTGTGCCACACGCTCATCGAGGCAGGCGTCGTGGACGAGTACCGGCTGTTCGGCTACCCGGTGGTGCAGGGCAGGGGACGCAGGCTCTTCCCCGACGGCTTCACGCTGCCACGCATGACACTGCGCGACATGAAGTCGTTCGCGGGCGGCATCACCTACACCTGCCATGCGCCCGCGTGAGTCAGCGCCGCTTCTTCGCCCGCGCCGGCGCCTTGCGCAGCCACGACTCCTCGATCAGTTCGTGCAGCTGCACCTCGTCGACCTTGTCCAGATCGACGAGGATCGCACCGTACCCGTCGTAGTGCGGAGTGGTGTAGAACGCGGGATCACCGGAGGCCAGCAACGCCTCCTTCTCGTCCGAACCGCACGGCAGGACGAGACCGCCTTCGGCCTCGGTACGCAGGCGGGCGAAGCTCTTGCCGTTCACCTTGAGGGCGGGCGTGTTGTACGAGGTCGACTCCTCGACCTCCGGCAGCTCGGTCGCGAACGCGACGACGTCCTTCCAGCTCACCACGGCTGCCGTGTCCTCCGAGGTCGGTGTTTCGAATACGTACGGGGTTCCGGCTAGGACGAGCGTTCGCCCAGCTCCGCGCGCAACCGGGCGGGTGCCACGGGGTCGACCTCGCCGAGCGCGACGAGTCGAGCGTGCCGCGTGCGGGCGTGCCGCTTCGCTGCGCGCCGGTCCTCCCACACGACCGTGACGGCCGCGCCGATCAGGATCAGCACGCAGAGGCTGATGACCGATGCCAGGTACACGCCATCTCCTTTGATGTGGTGTGTGCGGCAGATCACACAGCATAGCCAATGGCCCTCGCGGGCGCCACCCGCTGGACGTCGCCACCCACCGGACTGCGGACCGTCATCACCCAGGCACTTTCCAGACGGTCGGCGTCCACCATTTGCGCGCGTTGGCGCGCAGGGACGCTACAGAAGAGGCACACTCCGCTATGAGCTGAATAAACATCGGCACATCGCGTCATGAGGTCGGCGCTCGCGAGTCACAGATGCGAACGACACGCGAGCAGATCTCGCCGGGGGACCGTGGCGACACGGCGGCGAACACGTCCGCGAGGACGTGCGGAGACGGAGTGATGTATGGCGCACAGCATCGAAAGAGGCCGCCCTACGGGCAGCCCCGGACCTGCGGGAACACGGACACTGACGGTCGCGGCCCTGGATCCGGTCCCGTTGTTCAGAGAAGGTCTCAACGTTCTGATCAGCAAGACGCCCGGTCTGCAGTGGGCGGGTCACGCATCGAGTCATCACGCCTCGCTCCAGCTGTGCGAGCAGCTGCGGCCGAACATCGTGATCCTGGACTCGGGTTTCGACCCACACTGCCACCTGGTGCGACTGCTTCGCGACGGTGATCCGACGCTCGTGGTGGTCGTCCTGGTGCGGGACGCCCACCGCACGCCGCAGTTCCTGTCGGCGGCCGCGGCCGCGGGTGCCCACGCGACGGTCCCGCGCACGGCCGAGCCGCGACGCCTGGCCGAGGCGATCCGCAGGGCACACATCGATCGCAGGTACACCGATCCCGCGCTCGCGGCGCTCACCGCGCGTCCCAAGCGCCAGTCCTCCGCGGACGGCACCGACCCTGCCGTCCGCCAGCAGATGCCGTTGTCGCGACGTGAGTACCAGGTGTTGCAGCTGGTCGCCGAGGGGCTGGAGAACTCGGCGATCGCCAAGACCCTGTTCCTGTCGGTCGAGACGGTGCGCACCCACGTCAAGAGCATTCTGCGCAAGCTGTCGGCCAGGGATCGCACCCACGCGGTGACGAAGGCGTTCCGCTCCGGAATCCTCATTCCGCGACCCGAAGAGTCCACCGCTCCGTCGGTGGACGGGGCCGCGGCAGCTCCGCCTCCCCAGCACACGCCTGCCACCGCGCCGGCACCCCAGCCGCCGTCGGGAGTACGGCCGACGTCACCCGGCGCACCCGCGTGACCCCCGTCCGGTCGAACGAGGCCGGACGAGACCCAGAAAACAGCTGTCCCGGGTTGCCGTCGGTTACTTAGGGGTAATATCCTCAAGTTACCGGCGAGTAGGGCCGTGTCCAGTGCCTGTCCACACCACGGACGGCACGCGGACGTACCAGCAGTGCCCAGCCGCCACACCCGAACAACCCTCGTACGGAGCGACGACATGGGCCACTACAAGAGCAACGTCCGAGACCTGGAGTTCAACCTCTTCGAGGTCCTCGGCATCCAGGACCGACTCGGCAAGGGCGTGCTGGCGGAGTCCGATGAGGAGACCGCCCGCGGCGTACTGTCCGAGCTCAACAACCTCGCGACGGGCCCGCTGGCCGAGTCGTTCGAGGACGCGGACCGCAACCCGCCGGTGTACGACCCGAAGACCTTCTCCGCCACGCTGCCGGAGTCGTTCAAGAAGAGCTACCAGCAGCTCTGGGACGGCGAGTGGTGGCGCCTCGGCCTGACCAACAAGCTCGGTGGCTTCGGTCTGCCCCCGACCGTGCAGTGGGCCGCCTCGGAGCTGATCCTGGGCGCGAACCCGGCGCTGTACATGTACATGGCCGGCCCGAACTTCGCGATGGTCGTCGACCAGAACGGCACCGAGGAGCAGCAGCGCTGGGCGCAGATCATGATCGACCGCGCCTGGGGTGCCACGATGGTGCTCACCGAGCCGGACGCCGGTTCGGACGTCGGCGCGGGCCGCACCAAGGCCGTGAAGCAGGAGGACGGCTCCTGGCACATCGAGGGCGTCAAGCGCTTCATCACCTCGGCCGACCAGGACATGACCGAGAACATCATGCACCTCGTGCTGGCCCGTCCCGAGGGGCACGGCCCGGGCACCAAGGGCCTGTCCCTGTTCCTGGTGCCGAAGTACCACTTCGACACGAACACCGGTGAGCTCGGCGAGCGCAACGGTGCCTTCGTGACGAACGTCGAGCACAAGATGGGCCTGAAGGTCTCCACCACGTGCGAGCTGACGTTCGGCCAGCACGGCACGCCCGCCAAGGGCTGGCTGCTCGGCGAGGTGCACAACGGCATCGCGCAGATGTTCCAGGTCATCGAGTACGCGCGCATGATGGTCGGCACCAAGGCCATCGCGACGCTGTCGACCGGCTACCTCAACGCGCTCGAGTACGCCAAGGAGCGCGTGCAGGGTCCCGACCTGACGCAGCAGACGGACAAGGCGGCCCCGCGCGTGACCATCACGCACCACCCGGACGTGCGCCGCAGCCTCATGCTGCAGAAGGCCTACGCCGAGGGCATGCGCGCCGTCTACCTGTACACGGCGTCGTTCCAGGACCAGGTGTGGTGCCAGGAGGGTGACGAGGATTCGCTGAAGCTCGCCGAGCGGGTCAACGACCTGCTGCTGCCGATCGTCAAGGGTGTCGGGTCCGAGCGTGCGACCGAGCAGCTCGTCCAGTCGCTGCAGACGTTCGGCGGTTCGGGCTTCCTGCAGGACTACCCGATCGAGCAGTACATTCGCGACTCGAAGATCGACTCGCTGTACGAGGGCACCACGGCCATCCAGTCGATGGACTTCTTCTTCCGGAAGATCGTCCGCGACAAGGGCCAGGCGCTGACCTACATCGCAGGCGAGATCACCAAGTTCATCGAGGGCGAGGCCGGCGGCGACAGCCTCAAGAAGGAGCGCGACCTCCTCAAGCAGGCGCTCGACGACGTCCAGGGCATCCTCGGCTCGATGATCGGCAACCTGACCTCGGCGCAGGAGGACGTCAAGAACGTCTACAAGGTCGGCCAGCACAGCGTGCGCCTGCTGATGTCGGCCGGTGACCTGATCATCGGCTGGAAGCTGCTCGAGCAGGCCGAGATCGCGCTGGGCAAGCTCGACAGCGCCTCCGGCAAGGACAAGAGCTTCTACGAGGGCAAGGTCGCCGTGGCCTCGTTCTTCGCCAAGCAGGTCCTGCCCGAGCTCAGCGCTCGCCGCGCGATCGCCGAGGCCGCCGACAACGACCTCATGGAGATCGACGAAGCCGCGTTCTGATCCGCGACAGTTCTGATCCGCGAGGTCGCCGAACGCGACAAGACCGGGGCACTCCGGCCGCTCATCCCCCTGGCGGCCGGAGTGCCCTTTTTCGCGGCCACCACGTCGCACCGCCGGTCATCCCGGCCCGTGATCATCGCCTCAGCTGCCGTCCGGACACGACCCGTTTGGGAGTTTTCACGCAGGGGCACCTTGGGTGGAGCAAAGGCGCCGCCGCGCGGCGAGGTCCACCGGCCGGGCGGCGACGGAACATCGGTGGCGGCGGTCGGAGCCGACTTCGGCCGTCCCCACCGAGCAAGGACGCTTACCCACAAGGAGGCAGAGCATGGCTATCTCGGGGATCATCTCGGCCATCGTCGTCGGACTCGTACTCGGCGTGCTCGGCAGGCTCATCGCGCCCGGTAAGCAGAAGATCGCCATCTGGCTGACGATCCTCGTCGGTATCGCAGCGGCGTTCATCGGCACGGCCATCGCCCGCGGCCTCGGCTATGCCGACACGACCGGCTGGAGCTGGCTGGAGTTCTTCACCCAGCTCGTCATCGCAGCCATCGGTGTCTCGCTCGTCGCCGGATTCGCGGGCAAGGACCGCAAGCACGTCAGCAGCTGACGCGCGAGCCGGCGACCGTCAGAACGTCATCCCCGCGGCCCGCCCCGGTCCACCTGCTGGGATCGCGTGTCCGAACCGGGCACGATCGGCAGGACCGGGTCGGGCCGCGGCGTCGGTCGGGGGCCCTGGCTCGGCCGCGACCCGCACACCACGCGCGGCACCGGGTCGTAGGTGACGGCGGTGGACTGCCGATCGACGACCCTGCCGCTGCCGCGCTCCTTCACGACCCGCGTGTCGGTCACCTTGAAGCCCTCCGCACCGGAGGTCGCCTCGCACCGCGGGCCGTTGTCCCGCCGCACCGGCGGCGACTGGACGTCGGTGCGCTCTCCCGTGGAGGCCGAGACGTCGAACTGCTCGGTGCCCCACAACCGCACCGTGACGTCGCTGCCCGACGTCGTCACCTGAACCGCGATGCCGTTGCGCATGTTGTTGGTGAACGCCAGCTCGGCGCTCGAACCGTCCGGCAGCACCGCGACCGCGTCCCTGCCTGCGGGGTAGCGGTCGAGATACGTCTCGTGGGGCGTGTGGCCGGCATCCTTCAGCCCGGCACCGTAGGCCGCGTTGTACAGCGTGCTGGTCAACTGCGAGGAACCGCCACCGATCACCGCGGGACCCGTGCCGTCCTCGTTGACCGGTGCCTCGACGTATCCCTGCGATGCGGTCCTCGGCCCGGTCAACTCGCTGAGCCGGAAGGTCTCACCGGGCCGGACGACCGCGCCCGTGACCGCGTCGGCCATGGTGGCCACGTTCCGCGCCGCCGCTCCGCCGAGCCCGCCGGTGGTGAACTCGCCGACGACCTCCTTGATCCCGAGCTCGCGCAGGTCCTTGGTGCTGACGTCGGGTTCCTGCACCTCGTAGACGACGTCGAGCGTCCGCTCGCCGTCCTTGCCCGCGACCGTGATGAACGGGGCGAAGGTGCGCTCCCAGTCGATCGTCCTGCCCTGTTCGGACGGCTCGACCGACGGACGGGAGCCCGCGAACACGATCTCGGCGTCGGACGCGGTCCGTTCGGTGTCGCGCAGCTGCGGCGCCAGCACCTCCTGCAGGCTCGCGCGGTCCACGGTCAGCTGCAGCGCACCGCCCTGGCCGGGTGTGTGCTTCATGGCGTCGGCGATGTGCTTCGGCGTGAGGGTCGCCGACGTGTCGTCCGCCTTCACCGTCACGGGCGCCGACACCAGCGGCTCGGTCTGCTCCACCGCCTGCTGGACGCCGTCGCGCGAGGTCTTCGCCTCCGTCACCGCGACGTCGAGGTGCACGGCGTTGCCCGCGAGCCAGTCGGACTTGATCCGGTGCATCGCGCCGTCGACGTCGGTGAGCCACTGTCCCTGACGCGGGAAGATGGGGAACGGCTCGACCGTGCCGGGATCGGTGCCCTGGCCGGTGACGGTGCGGAACCCGACGTTGCCCTCGCGCACCTGGTGGTCGATCTCCGAGTGGGCCAGCCGCGTGACCGCCTCCTTGAGCCGGTCGTCGTCGGCCGAGGTCACCACACCGATCTCACGCGAGGTGAACAGCGACGTCACACGGGAGATCGGGTCGATCGGCTGGTTGCCCGCCTGTTCGACGGTGCCCGCCCAGTCGACACCGAGGCCCGCGTCGGCCGGGTCGAGCTGCGTCGTGACATCGCCCGCGCGCACCGGCATGGGATCGGTCAGCCGCGGGCCCAGTTCCTCCCTGAGCTTGGCCTCCGCCTCGGCGGTCGGCATCCCGCCCACCTCGACGCCCGCGACGCTCACCCCACGCGGCACGTCACCGATGCTGCTGACCAGGTCGACCATGTAGACCAGCAGCAACACGACAACCGTGCCGCCGAAGATCATGAACGCCTTGCCGATCCCGCGCTGCAGCCTGGTCCGGCGAGGACTCGGACGTTCGTCCGCGGGCCCGAGCAGGTCAGCCGCGAGCCCGGGTGGTGCGGCGGCGCCGCCGATCGCCTCGTCGCGATAGCTCACGGCGGGGTAGGCCGAGAACGCCGCGGCGGGCAGGTCCGTACCGGTGTCCCCACCGGGATCGGTCGGGTACTCGGGCCACGCCGGGTCGTGCGAGAGCAGCCAGTTGTCGGGCAGGTCGAGCGAACCGTCGGGCCGCTCCGCTCCAGGGCCGTCGGGCCGCTCCGCTCCGAGGGGAGCGTCGGGGCCGTCGGCGTCACCGTCGGGTAGGGCCGGGTCGTGCCTCGGCCGGTCGTACTCCTCGCGCACCAGCCCTCCCCGTGTGGTCCGGCTACAAGTACAAGCCTGTGCCCTGTTCGGTCCGTTCGCTAGCGATGGCGTGAATGTCGCGCTCTCGCATCACCAGATAGGGGTCGCCCTGGATCTCCACCTCGAGCGGATCCTCGGGGTTGAACAGGACCCGGTCGCCGATCTTGATGTTGCGGACGTTGTTGCCCACGCCGAGGACGTCTCCCCAGCACAGCCTGCTGGCGACCTGCGCGGTCGCCGGGATGACGATGCCGCTGCTGCTTCTCCGTTCGCCCTCGTCGGACGGCTGCCGGACCAGCAGCCGGTCGTGCAGCATCTGGATCTCGAGCTTCGGCTCGTGCGTCGCGTTCCGGGGTTCAGCCACACGTTCATGTTAGGCGCCCGCAGACCCCGGGTTTCCGGACATCACCAGGCTCAGCTCGCCGTCGCCCGACCGCTCGACCCGCACCGGCACGCCCCAGTCCTGCCTGGTGACCCGGCAGACGGGGTGTTCGGCGTCGATGTCGCAGCTGGCGGCCTGCGCGACGACCTGCAGCACGCCCTCCGTCACGTCGCCGGAAAGGCGGATCAAGCGCGACAGGTCGGTGTCGGCGCCCGCGCCCTCCACGAGCAGTTCCGGAGGGGAGGCGCTCACCTCGAGGCGCGTCGACGGGCCGTAGCGGTCGTCGAGCTTCTGCCCCGGCGGCGGGGTGAACACGACGTTGAGCTGCACCGCACCCGAGGCCAGCACCGTCGCGGGCCTGCGCACCTCGAGCGCGTCGCCGTCCACCTGGTCGGCCTCCGCGGTCTCGAGCGGCGTCAGCCGGTGCGCGCCCGTCTCCACGACGAGCACGTCGGACCCGGTGACCACGAGGCCCGCGGGTTCGGCCAGCCCGGAGGCGAGCGTGCTGACCTCGCCCGAGGACGGGTCGTAGCGGCGGATCGCTCCGTTGTAGGTGTCGGCGATGCCGATCGTGCCGTCGGGCAGCACGGCCACCCCCTGCGGATGCTGCAGCAGCGCGTGGGCGGCCTTGCCGTCGCGGTGGCCGAAGTGGAACAGGTCGGTGCCGACGGCCGTGTAGACGGCGTACCCGCCCTGGCCGTCGCCTTCGAGCCAGCGCAGGGCCGACGTCTCGGCGTCGACGAACCACAGCCGGTTCCTGCCGACGGCAAGCCCGGAGGTCTGGGCGAGGAACGCCTCACCCGCAGCACCGTCCCGCAGACCCTCCGTCGTGGTGCCCGCGAGCCTGCGGACCGTGCCCTCCCGCGGGTCGAAGACGCCGAGCGTGTGGTTGCCCGCCATCGCGACGACGACCCCGCCGGGGCCGCCGTCGGCCTCGTCCCACCAGCACACGTCCCACGGGCTGGTGAGGTCGACGTCGAGGGCCTTGCCGCTGTCGTCCCCGTCGCGCCACTGGTTGCCGGTGCCGGCGACGGTGGTCACGGCACCGGTCGACAGGTCGACACCACGCAGCGTGTGGCCCGCGGTGTCGGCGACGACGAGGTGGTAGCCGACCGCGCCCGCGACGGCCTCGGGCAGGAGGGTCAACCCGGACGGCTCGGCGAACGTGGCGACGTCGAACGCCCCGTCCCTGCCGCCGCGCTCACCGCTGCCGAACCGCCGGACGACCGTCTCGGCGTCGGAGGCGAACTCGGCGATGCCGTGCCCGGCCGCGTCGGCGACCAGCAGCCTGCCGCCCGAGGTGGCGACCGCCTTGGCCGGGTAGCGCAGCTCGGTGTCGGCACGCTCGTCGGCGACGTACGGACTGTCGCCGCGGCGCAACGTGCCCTTGGCCTCGTGGGTCTCGGTCAGCTCGGCGACCACGCGGCGCAGCGCCTCACCGTGTCCCTCGCCCGCGGCGACGTGCGCGATGTAGCCCTCGGGGTCGATGACGACGAGCGTGGGCCACGCCTTCACCGCGTACTGCTGCCACGTGGTCATCGACGGGTCGTTGAGCACCGGGTGGTGCACGCCGTAGCGCTCGACGGCGGCCGCGATGGCGTCGGCCTCGCCCTCGTGCGTGAACTTCGGCGAGTGGACCCCGATGGTCACCAGCACCTCGGCGAACTCCTCCTCGATGGGCCGGAGTTCGTCCAGGACGTGCAGACAGTTGATGCAGCCCGACGTCCAGAAGTCGAGCAGCACGATCTTCCCGCGCAGCTCGGCCAGGCGCAGCCGTTGTCCACCCGTGTTCAGCCAGTCGGTTCCGGCCAGTTCGGGCGCGCGCACATGCTGCCGCGCGGCGGTCGTCGCGGGCACTCCGTCGGTAACGCTCACAGTTCCAGTGAACGTCACGAGGCACGAAAGTTAAGCCCCCAGTGCTCCATTACACCCGCGAGAGCGATCACCCGGTTGCGCTGGTCACCTGACGGTGTTCTCCTGCCGCGACGCTGGGCGACGGACGGGTCAGTGTTGCTCCGTTCGAGCGCCCGCCGTTCGGGAGGTCGCTGACGTGCGCGCGGACACGATCCGTGACCGGGTCCCGTAGCGGGTGGACGCCCGCCGGGGTCACGACGTGGCCACCGCCTCCGCACGCCGTTTGAGCGCCGCGAGTGTCTTCTCCATGTTGCGCTGGTTCAGTCCCCGCCGGTCGGAGATGCCGATCAGCGTGCCGGTGACGACGCGCGCCCAGCCCGGCCGCCGGTCCCACGTGCGCTCGACCACCCGGCAGCCGGCACCGTCCTGCTCGATGTCACCGTCCGGCTCGATGTCGTACTGCCAGCGCGAGATCCGCAACGGCCCCACCGACACCTCGAAGGCGAACCGCTCACCCTTGGCCGCGTCCGTGATCGTCGACGTGGTGCTCCACCTGCGGAAACCGTTGCGGTTCCTGCCGCGGAACCGGGCGCCGACGGCGGCCTCGGTGGCTCCGCCCAACCAGCGGTGCCCCTCGTACTCGCCGGCGAGCTCCGCCAGCACACCCGGGTCGCTGACCAGGGCGTAGACCTGTTCCGGAGCGGCGTCGACGTGGATCGAGGCCTGCGCGTCCGGGTTCGCGTCGGTGGACATGCGCGAGATCGTCTCAACCTGAGTTCGTGCGCCGCAACGTTCTCGTCATGCCCGCGGCGACGGTCGTGGCCAGCACCCATCCGGTCGCGGTGAACGCGGTCGCGACCCACTTGTCCTCGTCGGCCATGTACCAGCGGCCCTTGTTGCCGAAGTCGACGATCGGCACCAGCAGGTCGACCGTGTACAGCACCGGGTTCCAGTCCAGGCCCGTGTCGTCCTGGTTCACCACGCACCGGCTGCCCTCGATGACGACCAGGTCCGGATCGTGCACACAGTCGTCGTCCCGCAGGCCGAACCAGAAGCTGCCTGCGATCAACAGCAACAGCAGCAACGCGACGGCGCGCACGGGGCGGTAGCCGTAGCCGACCATCCACCGTTGCAGCAGGCTCCACAGCCGCACCCCGAGCCCCACGACAGGCCTGCCGTGCGCGAGCGACTCGTACCGGTACTGCTGCTTCTTCGCCAGCACCCAGTCGGCGTGCTCCTCGTTGCCGCACGCGCGGAGCATCGAGGCGAACTGGTCGTACGGACCGGGCCGGTAGCCGCCGATGGCGTCGTGCAACAGCGCGAGCCTGCGCCGCACCGTGCGGTTGTCGTCGATGGCGATCGGCTCGGCCAGTCCGCCGTAGCGGAAGTCCTCCAGTTCGAGCCCGCCCTCGGCCAGCCACAGCTGCTCCGAGTCGTCGAGCGTTCCGCACTGGGAGCGCAGCAGCACCACCTTGCCGCGGGGTGGGCAGCCCGGTCGCAGGAGGAACTCGTCGGCGCTCGTGTCACCCGCGTCGAGCGCGACGAAGTCGCCCGCGTGACCAGCGCCGACCCGCGATTCGCCGGAGTCGGAGTCCTCGGGCGCCGACGCCTCGCCCGAGGACTCCGGCCCACCGTCCCCGCCCGAGGTGGGCGAGCCGTGGAGTTCGGCACCGGTGATGTCGAACTGCCGGGCGATGGCGGCGCCGTCCGTGGTCACCCCGCCGTGGACCGTGCACGGCCTGCGGTTCTCGGCCGTGAGCAGCACGCTGCGGGCCACCTTCACCGACCGCAGGTCGACGGCCCAGTGGCCGAACTCCGTCACCTCCGGATCGCGCACGTCGCTGGCGCGCAGGTCGATGCTGCCGCCGACCGTCATGCCCATGAGCCGCACCGTGCCCTTGGCCGAGCACCGCCGGAGCTGCATGTTTCCCGAAACGGTGCTGCGCCGCAGCGACAGCACATCCCTGCCGGGGTGGACGAACGTGCTGTCGGTGAGGTGCACGTTGCCGCGGATGGCCACATCGGCCAGCCGCATCTGACCGCGGGCACGCATGCGTTTGCCGTCCAGGTCACCGCTGATCTCGCTGCCGTCGAGGTGGACGGCACGGTCGCGGAACGGATGCTCCTTGCTCGGCAGCACGCGGATGTGCGCGTCGGCCACGCGCAGCGAACCGCCGATACGCGAGTTGACCATCCGGATCGTGCCGGTGACGTCGAGCCCGTCCGACAGCTCGACGTTGCCGTCCACCTGCAGGCGGTCGGCGATGAGGGCGGGCCACGGATCGACGTACCAGTCGCCGGTCTTCCACGCGTCGACGAGGAGTTCTCCGCCCTGCTTCATCCGCAGGCGGGCGCCGCGGAAGTTGATGTCGCCCGCGACGTGCGCACTCGGCAGGTACAGCAGCCCGGTGGAGGAGAACGACCGCGGCGCGGTGTCCCCGCCCGGCCGGTCGACCTCGCACAGCAGGCTGCCGCCGATCCGCGCGCCGTTGCCGTCGATGACGAAGCCGCCGGGGTTGCGCAGCTGGGCACCGGAGAAGTTGACGTTGCCGCCGGTGTGCATGCCGGGTACGCGGACCTCGCCCTCGACGCGAAGCCGGTAGGCCAGCAGCGCACCGGTGACCAGGAGCCGGTCGGCGTGGATCGCCTTGCCACGGGGATGGTGCACGTGGCTTCCGGTGAGCACCACCGACCCCTCGACGACCGCGTCGGTCAGGTTGACCGCCGCGTCGGGCATGCCGCGGTCGAGTTCGTCGACCCTGCGCATCGTCGTCTCGCCGTCCGACGTGCCGGGGGCGACCTCGACATAGCACTTGATCAGCCGCAGGTCGTTGCTCGTGCGCAGGTTCCTGGCATGCAGCCCGGGGAGCCGGCAGCGCTGGAACACCAACCCGAGCAGGTTGGCCTCACGGACGTCGGGCACCTGCTCGAAGCGGCACCGTTCGAACCGGAACAGGTAGCGCAGGTCGGCACCGCGAAGATCGAGTTTGCCGGTGATGTAGGCGTTCTCGACCTGCACGATCGGCGCGTTCGTGGACTGCTTGCGCCAACGCCGCAGCGCTCCGGGAGCCGGTTCGACGAACGGGCGCAGCAGCTCGGCCGCGTCGACGATCTGGGTCGGGTGCGAGTCGGGGTCGAACGGGTCGTAACGCGGCCCGTCCACATCGTCCGGCGAGACGACCATGCGTTGCGCCCCTCTCTGCACCCGGTCACGCGACGCGCCGGCGCACGGCGGGTGCCGAAGCGACAGCGCAGAGCGACAACCTACCGCGCACGAGGCCGCGAGATCACCTGTTCAAGTGATCTTGTGGGTGCTGCGCGAGAGAGGTCAGCCGGTCTCGGTGGCGTGCACGGGGTTGAGGACGCGGCTCAGGAACGTCTTGGTGCGCTCCTCGGACGGCTCGCCGATCACCTTCGACGGCGGCCCGGCCTCGACCACCACACCGCCGTCCATGAACAGCACCGTGTCGGCCACCTCGCGCGCGAACTGCATCTCGTGGGTCACGACGAGCATCGTCATGCCCTCGTCGGCCAGCTGCCGCATGACGCCGAGCACGTCACCGACCAGCTCGGGGTCGAGCGCCGACGTCGGTTCGTCGAACAGCATCACCGCGGGCTGCATCGACAGCGCCCTGGCGATCGCCACCCGCTGCTGCTGACCACCCGAGAGCTGGTCGGGCATCGACTTCGCCTTCTCGGCCAGGCCCACCTTCTCCAGGTTCTCGCGCGCGATCCGCTCCGACTCGGCCGCGTCGCGGCCGAGGACCTTACGCTGGGCGACCGTCAGGTTGTCCAGCACCGACAGGTGCCCGAAGAGGTTGAAGCCCTGGAACACCATGCCGATCGAACGACGGGCGCGGTCGATGTCGACGTCCGGGTCGGTCAGCTCGTAGCCGTTCACCAGGACGGTGCCCGAGTTGGGCTCCTCGAGCAGGTTCACACAACGCAGCAGCGTGGACTTGCCCGAACCGGAGGGCCCGATGATGCACACGACCTCGCCGCGGCGAACCCGCACGTCGATGCCCTTGAGCACCTCGAGCTTGCCGAACGCCTTGTGCAGTCCGGAGATCTCGACGATCGCGTCATCCGTGCCGGCGCTCATGCCGTCACCTCCAGTCCTTCGTCACGCTGCCGTCCGGCGCGACGTTCCAGGTACCGCGACAGGTAGCCGAGCGGCACCGTGATGATCAGGTAGCACAGGCCGGCGAGCAGGATCGGCGACATCGAGTTCGTCGCGTTCATGCCCTCGCGGCCGAACTTGGCGAGCTCGTACTCCGAACCGAGCAGACCGAGCAGGTAGATCAGCGATGAGTCCTTCGTCAGCAGGATCAGCTCGTTGGTCAGCGGCGGCAGGATGATGCGGAACGCCTGCGGGATGACCACCGTGAACGTGGCCCGCGACTGGGACATACCCAGCGAACGCGCCGCCTCGACCTGCCCCTTCGGCACCGCCTGGATGCCGGCACGCAGCGTCTCGGCGATGTAGGCCGACCCCACGAGACCGAGCGCGATGGCGGCCGTGGAGTACGTGTCGAACTGCAGCTGGAACGCCAGCGGCACGCCGAACCCGAGTGCGATGAACACGAGCAGAGCGGGCACGCCGCGGAAGAACTCGATGTAGACGGTGGCGATCCACCGGTACGGGCCGACCGACGACAGCTTCATCAACGCCAGCACGAGCCCGATCGCCAGACCGAGCGCGAATCCGAGCGCCGTGTAGATGATCGTGTTGACCAGCGCCGTGGTGATGATCCCCGGGAACTGGGTGCTCATCGCGTCCAGGTTGAAGAACGCGTCACCCAGTTTCTCCCAGTTGGCGAAGAACGCCACTGCGGCCAGGGCCAGTACGAGGATCCCGTACTGCGCTCCGCGGAAGGCCTGCGCCCGCTTGCGCGGCGACATCGGCATGGACCGACTCCTCAAACGTTGCTCACCAGCGAGGAGCCGGCCTCGGGCGAGACCGGCTCCCTCACGGCGGAACTGTAGCGGTGGTGGTTACCGGCTGCTGTCGTCAGCACCCTCGCCGCCGCCACTGTCGGACGGGGCCTCACCGAACCACTTCTTGTAGATCTCGTCGTACGAGCCGTCCTGCTTGGAGGCGTCGATGACCTCGTCGATCTTCGCCTTGAGCGCGCCGTTGCCGTCGGCGACCGCGAACCCGTACTGCTCACCGGTGTCGAACTCGGCGCTGACCTGCAGGTCCTTCTTCGACTTGGTGGCGTACATCAGCACGGAGTTGTCGTTGATGCCCGCCTGCACGGCGCCGTTCTGCACACCCTGCTGGAGCAGTTCGAGGTCCTCGTACTGGCGCGTCTCGTAGCCGTGCTCCTCGGCGTGCTTGGTCGCGTACTCCTCGCCGGTGGTGCCCTGCTGGACGCCGAGCACCTTGCCGTCGAGGTCGTCGAGGCTCCCGACCTTGGAGTCGGAGGGGACGAGCAGCGCCTGGTCGGCGTCGAAGTAGCCCTTCGAGAAGTCCATGACACGGTCGCGCTCGGGGGTGATCGTGATCGCCGCGGCAGCGAGGTCGCACTTGCCGGTCTCGAAGGCCTGACCGGTCTCGATGCCCTCGAAGCTCGTGTCGACCAGCTGCTGCTTGACGCCCAGGTCCTTGGCGACGAGGTCGATGAGGTCGACGTCGAAGCCGACGATCTTGCCGCCCTGCTTGAACTGGAAGGGCTCGTAGGGCAGGTGGGTGCAGACGGTGAGCTGGCCTTCGTTCATCAACTCGACCTTGTCACCGGCTTGCGTGTTACCCGCCGTCTTGACCTCTTCCGCGCAGCCGGCCGCGGTTGCGGCGAGCGCCAACGCGGGCAGCAGGGTGAACGCGCGGAGCTTGTAACGACGCTGGGGGGTTCGACGCGCCACGATCTTCACTCCTAGTAATGAGTACCGGTCGGTCAAGGCATCCTGCCACTCCAAGTAGGGAGTTGGCACTATCAGGGTCGTTACATAGCGGTTTCATTGCTGATCACGCCGCGGTCATCGACGCGCCGCCCACGGTCGTTCACCCGCCGTGTTCCGCAACCGGGCCCGGGTCCCGTCCCCACCGCCGCGTACGGCGGGGACGTGACGCATGTCTATCCGCATCGCCGACTACCCGGGTTACCTTGCGTCTATGCCCGCACCTCGCGTCTCGCTGCCGGCCTCCGACCTGGCCCGGATCGTCGTGTTCGCCGCGTTCATCGCCGTGCTGGGGATCTTCCCCGGCATCTACTTCGGCGCGTCCGGAGTTCCCGTGGTGATCCAGAACGCGGGTCCGCTGCTGGCCGGCGTGCTGCTCGGTGCCCGCAGGGCCACGGCGTCGGTGGTGCTGCTGCTCGGGCTCACCGCCATCGGACTGCCGCTGTTGTCCGGCGGACGCGGCGGGCTGGCACCGTTCGTCGGCCCGAGCGGCGGGTTCCTGTTCGGCTGGATCGCCTCGGCGCTGATCGCAGGCCTCATCGTGTCGCGCGCGTCGAAGCCGACGCTGCCCGTGCTCGGCCTGGCCACGCTCGGCGGCCTGCTCGGCAGCTACGCGATCGGCATCCCGTTCCTCGGCGCCTACATCGGCGACCTGGGTGCCGCGGCGGTGCAGTCGCTGGTGTTCGTGCCCGGTGACCTCGGCAAGGTCGCGGCGACGACGGTGATCGCGGCCGTCGTGCACCGCGCGTTGCCCGGCACCCTGCTCAGGACCGCGCAGCGCGAGTGACGGTCGTCGGCCACCTTCCCCCGGAGGCGCACGGCGCCGCACGGACCCTCGCCGCCCGCGGCGTCTCGGCGGGCGACCACGTCGCGATCGACTCGCCGAACGTGCTGCCGTGGCTGCTGGGCGCCGACCTGCTCGGTGCTGCGGCGCTGGTCGTCGAGCCGACGTGGACCGCAGCCGACCGTGCTGCCGTGTTCGACGCCGCCCGGCCCTCCGTGACCGTCACCGGCAGCCCCGAGCCCGCACCGCCCGTGCCCCCGCACGTGGGCGACACCCGCTTCTACCTGCCGACCACCTCCGGCAGCACCGGCACCCCCAAGGTCGGCGTCCGGACCCGCTCGTCGTGGACACGCAGCTTCGAGGCGCTCGGCCGGATCGACGGTCCGGTGCTCGTCGGCGGACCGCTGAGCTCGTCGCTGTTCCTGTTCGGTGCACTGCACGCGCTGTGGTGCGGAGCCACGCCGTGGCTGCGGGACCGCTGGCGTCCCGCGGAGGCGCGCGAAGCGGGTGCCGTGCACGTCGTGCCCGCGATGCTGGCCGACCTGGTCGCCGACGCCGAACAGCGACCGGGACCGTCGGCGCTGCGCACGGTCGTCTGCGGCGGCGCGCACCTCGGCGAGGCGTTGCGCAGCCGGTTCGCCGAGGCGCTGCCCGAGACGCGGTTGATCGAGTACTACGGGTCGGCCGAGCACTCGCTCATCGCGATCCGCCGCCACGCCGACGCGGAACTACGCCCACTGCCCGAGGTGGACCTCGACATCCGCGACGGCGTGCTGTGGGTGCGCTCGCCGCTGGCGTTCGACGGCTACCTGCACGAGGGGGCTGTCGAACCCGCGGGCGAGTGGCTCAGCAACGGCGATCGCGTGCGGCGGACCGCGTCCGGCGGTCTGATCGTCGGCGGACGCGGCGAGACGATCGTGCACAGTGCAGGCACGCAGGTGCCTGCCGAACACGTCGAATCGGTGCTGCGTACCGTCGCGGGCGTGGACGATGTGCTGGTCACCGGGACCCCACACCCGCGTCTCGGCCAGCTCGTCACGGCGGTGGTGCAGGCGCGGCGGGCGCCGTCGCCGGCCGAACTCCGCGCGGCGGTGCGTGCGGCGCTGCGACCCGAACTCCGCCCGCGGCGCTGGCTGTGGACCACGCAGCTCCCGCGGACGGCCTCCGGTAAACCGGCCCGCGCGGCCGTGGCCGACCGGCTCCGCGACGGAACGCTGGACGCCGTGCCGCTCGGCGGGGAGCCGACGCCGTGAACGCCACCGACCCCGTGGTGATCGCGGCGAGGCGCACGCCGATCGGCACGAGCGGCGGCGGGCTCCGCGCGTACACCGTGGACGAGCTCGCCGCGCCCGTACTGCGCGCGGCACTCGACGACACCGGACTGGACCGCGTCGACGACGTCGTGCTCGGCAACGTCTTCGGCCCCGGCGGCAATCCCGCACGCGTCGCGGCGTTGCGCGCCGGACTCGGGGTCGACGTTCCCGGTGTGACGGTCGATCGGCAGTGCGCCAGCGGGCTGGCTGCGATCACCCAGGCGGCCGCCCAGATCCGCGCAGGTGAGGCCGAGGTGGTGCTGGCGGGCGGAGTGGAGAGCGCCTCGACGGCCCCGCACCGCGCGTGGCCCACCGACCCGCCCACGCCGTACCCGCGTGCACCGTTCGCACCGGCCGAGTTCGGCGATCCGGACATGGGCCCGGCCGCCGACGTCGTGGCCGCGGAGGCGGGGATCAGCCGCGAGCGGCAGGACGCCTTCGCCGCCCGCAGCCACGCCAGGGCAGTCGCGGCCCAGCGGGAGGGCCGGTTCGACGACGAGCTCGTGCCGCTGGCCGGACTGTCCGCCGACGAGCGGCCCCGGCCGGGGTTCACGGCCGAACGGCTGGCCCGCTTCCGGCCCGCGTTCACCGCGGACGGAACGGTGACGGCGGCCAACTCGTGCGGTGTCAACGACGGTGCGGCGGCGGTCGTCGTCGTGAGCGAACGCGTGCGCGCGCGACTCGGTGTGCCAGGACTGCGGCTGACGGCGTCGGCCACGCGGGGATGCGCACCGGCACGCCTCGGCCTCGGCGCCGTGCCCGCGATGAGGGCGGTACTGAGCGACGTCGGCGGCGTGCGGCTCGATGCGGTCGAGTTCACCGAGGCGTTCGCGGGACAGGTACTGGCGTGCCTCGACGCCGTGAATACCGATGCCGTGAGTACCGACGCAGGGGGTATCGATGCAGGGGGTATCGAGGAGAGTGTCGTGAGCCCGGACGGTGGCGCCATCGCACTGGGGCACCCGTGGGGCGCGTCGGGTGCGGTGCTCGTGGTGCGATTGTTCGCGCGGTTGGTGGCCCAGGGCCGTGGCAACACCGGGCTGGCCGCGTTGTCCTCGGGAGGCGGAATCGGAGTGGCGACGATGTGGACGGTCGTGCGGTGATCGAGTTCGAGAACGTGGGACACACCTACGACACCACGCCCGTGGTGTCCGACGTGGACCTGAGGCTGGAGCAACGGCGGGTCGCGTTCGTCGGCGCCAACGGATCGGGCAAGTCCACGGTCGCGCGGATGATCAACGGGCTCGTCGTGCCGTCCCGGGGCCGGGTTCGGGTGAACGGCCTCGACACCGCGTCGGAAGGGCGCAAGGTGCGCAAGCAGGTCGGTTTCGTGTTCACCAATCCGGACTCGCAGATCGTGATGCCGACCGCGGGCGAGGACGTGGCGTTCTCCCTCCGCGGCAGCGGTCTGTCCAAGAAGGACCGCGCCGCGCGCGCGGCTGAGGTGCTCGGCGAGTACGGCCTCGACCCGGAGCATCCTGCGCACCAGCTGTCGGGTGGGCAAAAGCAACTGCTCGCGCTGTGCTCGATGTTGGTGCTCGACCCCGACGTGCTGGTGTGCGACGAGCCGACGACGTTGCTCGACCTGCGGAACAAGCGCCGGTTCACCGAGTTGCTCACCGGACTGCGGCAGCAGATCGTGCTCGTGACGCACGACCTCGACCTGCTCGACGACTTCGACCGGGTGCTCGTGTTCGACGCCGGCCGCGTGGTCGCCGACGACGAGCCGCGGCCCGCTCTGCGGTACTACCGGGAGCTGGTGGGATGACGCCGCTCGGGCTGTACGAACCGGGCGGAAGCGTGCTGCACCGCGCGCCCGCCGGGGCGAAACTGCTCGCGGTGGTGGCGCTGGCGACGGCCGTGGTGCTGCTCGGGTCGCCGTGGTGGCTGGGTGGACTGCTGGCGGTCGTGCTCGCCGGCTACGTCGTCGCGCGGGTGCCTGCGCGGCGATGGCTGCCGCTCGTGCGGACGCTCGTGATCGTGTCGGTGGTCGTGTTCGGTGTGCAATGGTGGCTGCTCGGCGCGTCGGCCGCGGCCGTGGTCTGCCTGCGGCTCGTGACGGCGTTGGCTGCGGCGAGCCTGTTCACGTTGACGACGAGAGTGGACGATGTTGTCTCCACTGTGGAACGTGTTGCGCGGCCGCTGCGGCGGTTCGGGGTGCGACCGGAGACGATCGGCCTGCTGGTGGGTCTGACGGTGCAGGCGATCGCGACGCTGTCGGGCATCGCGGGAGAGGTGCGCGCGGCGGCGAAGGCGCGGGGCGCCGACCGAAGCCCGACGGCGTTCGTCGTGCCGTTCCTCGTCCGCACCCTCCGCCACGCCGACCAACTCGGCGAAGCCCTCGCCGCCCGAGGCGCCGGCGACCCCTGAAGGTGCCCCCGAGGGCCCCATGGTCGCGTTGAACGCAACTATGGGGCCCTTGGGAGCTTCTCGATCGGTTAGAAGGTGATCGCCATTGCGGGGTCGGACAGCAGGGCGCCGACGTCGGCGAGGAACTCCGAACCCTGCTGGCCGTCGATGACGCGATGGTCGAACGACAACGACAGCTGCATCACCTTGCGCACCGCGAGTTCGCCGTCGACGACCCACGGCATGTCGCGGATCGCGCCGACGGCGAGGATCGCGGACTCACCGGGGTTGATGATCGGCGTTCCGGTGTCGACCCCGAACACGCCCACGTTGGTGATCGTGAACGTCCCGTTCAGCATGTCCGCAGGCGTCGTCTTGCCCTCGCGGGCCGTGGCCGTCAGCTCCTCGATGCTCCGGGCGAGTTCGGGTAGCGACATCGCGTCCGCGTCGCGGATCTTCGGCACCACCAGGCCCCGCGGCGTCGCGGCCGCGATCCCGAGGTGCACGTAGTCCTTGAACACGATCTCGCCCGCCTCGCCGTCCCACAGCGAGTTGACCTCGGGGGTGCGCTTGGCTGCCAGGCAGACCGCCTTCGCCGCGAACGCCAACGGCGTCAGCTTGACGCCCGCGAACTCGGGATGCGACTTGAGCTTCTGCCGCAGCTGCATCATCGGTGTGACGTCGACCGTGAGGAACTCCGTCACGTGCGGCGCGGTGAAGGCACTCTCGACCATCGCCTGCGCGGTCGCCTTGCGCACGCCCTTGATCGGCACGCGCCGTTCCCTGGTTCCCGCTTCGACCGGAGCCGCGGTGGCGGGCTGCGGGGGCTCCTCGACCGCACGCCGGACGTCCTCGCGGGTGATCACTCCGCCATCCCCGGACCCGGCCAGCGAGCGCAGATCGACGCCGAGGTCCTTGGCGAGCTTGCGGACCGGCGGTTTGGCCAACGGCACGTACCCACCGCGCTGGGCAGGCACGTCCGGAACCGGCTGGGCAGGCTGTGCCGGTTCGGGCGCGACGCCCTGCGGCTGGGCCGGCGCGCCACCGGAGGTGGCACCGTTCGACCCTGCCGAACCCGCGGATGCCTTGCGGGGCCTGCGTTTCGTGCTCGTCGCCTTCGAGCCGTATCCGACGAGCGGCTTCATCTCGTCGGACTCCGCCGCGGACGACGCGGCCGCCTCGCCCCCGGCGCCGTTCGGCACGGCGCCGTTGGCCGCGGGAGCTCCCGCGTCGGCCGTCGGTGCGCCTCCGGTACCGGCCGGGTCGACGTCGACAGTGAGGATCGGTGTGCCGACCTCCACCGTCTGGCCGGGCTCGACGAGCAACTCGGTGACCACGCCCGCCCACGGGATGGGCAGTTCGACGGCCGCCTTCGCCGTCTCGACCTCGACGACGATCTGGTTGACCTTCACCTCGTCGCCCGGCTGCACCTTCCAGCCGAGGATCTCGGCCTCGGTCAGCCCCTCCGCGGTGTCGGCGAGGGGAAACTGCTTGTACTCAGGCATGAATCCTCCTCACCATTCCAGCGCGCGGTCGACGGCGTACAGCACTCGGTCGAGGTCGGGCAGGAAGTGCTCCTCGAGCTTGGCCGGCGGATACGGAGTGTCGAATCCGGTCACCCGCTGCACCGGCGCTTCGAGGGAGTAGAAGCACTCCTGCTGCACCCGGGCGGCAACCTCCGAAGCGAGCGACACCTCGGACGAGGCCTCGCTGACCACCACGAGCCTGCCCGTGCGGCGCACCGATTCGAACACCGGATCCAGGTCGAGCGGCGACAGCGTGCGCAGGTCGACCACCTCGAGCGAGCGGCCCTCCTCCTGCGCGGCCGTGGCCGCGTCGAGCGCGACCTTCACCGACGGCCCGTAGGCCGCGACCGTCGCGGTGTCCCCGTGGCGCACCACGCGCGAGGCGTGCAGCGGTTCGGGCGTCGCCGTCGTGTCGACCGGCGCCTTCAACGCGCTCGAGTGGTACAGCTTCTTCGGTTCGAAGAACAGCACCGGGTCGTCGGAGGCGATGGCCTGCTGCAGCATCCAGTAGGCGTCGACGGGGTTGGAACAGGCGACGACCTTCAGTCCGGGAATGTGCGAGAACAGCGACTCCGGCGATTCCGAGTGGTGCTCGACCGCACCGATCCCGCCACCGAACGGAACCCGAATCACGACGGGCGCCTTGAGCTTGCCCTGTGAGCGGTACCGCAGCTTGGCGAGTTGACTGGAGATCTGGTCGAAGGCGGGGAAGATGAAGCCCTCGAACTGGATCTCGCACACGGGACGGAATCCGCGCACCGCGAGGCCGACCGCCGTGCCGACGATGCCGGACTCGGCCAGCGGCGTGTCGAGCACGCGGTGTTCGCCGAAGTCCTTCTGCAGGCCGTCGGTGACCCGGAAGACGCCGCCGAGCTTGCCGACGTCCTCGCCCATCACGATGACCTTGGGGTCGGCCTCCATCGCCGCACGCAGGCCCTGGTTGAGCGCCTTGCCGATGGTCAGGTTGGCCACGTTCGCCTTCTCGGTGTCCACAGGGGACTGCACCGGTGCCGCCATCAGTGCTCACCTCCCGCGAAACCGGCGAGGTAGCTCAGGTACTCCTCGCGCTGGGCGTCCAATGTGGCCGGAGTGTCGGCGTACACCTCGCTGAAGATCCGCTCGGGCGGCGGATCGGGCATGGTGAAGCAGAAGTCGCGCAGCTGTGCGGCGAACTCGTCGGCCTCGGCCTCCACGGAGTCGAAGAACGCCTGGTCGGCCACGCCAGCCCGCGCGAGGTGCGCGCGCACGCGCTCGATCGGGTCCTTCAGCTTCCACGCCTCGAGCTCGTCCGAGAGCCGGTAGCGCGTCGGGTCGTCGGTCGTGGTGTGGGCGTCCATGCGGTAGGTGAACGCCTCGATCAGCACGGGACCGTTGCCGTGGCGGCACTCGTCGAGCGCCCACCTGGTCACCGCCAGGCAGGCCAGCACGTCGTTGCCGTCCACGCGGATCCCGGGGAATCCGTAGCCGCGGGCACGCTGGTACAGCGGAAGCCGGGACTGCCGCTCGGTCGGCTCGGAGATCGCCCACTGGTTGTTCTGGCAGAAGTAGACGATCGGCGCGTCGTACACCGCGCCCCACACGAAGCCCTCGTGCACGTCGCCCTGGCTGGTGGCGCCGTCGCCGAAGTAGACGATGGTGGCCTCGTTGTCGGCGTCGTCGGCGTTGCCGACCTTGCCGTCGAACTTCTGGCCCATCGCGTACCCGGCGGCGTTGAGCACCTGGTTGCCGATGACGATCGTGTACGGGTGGAATCCGTACGACACGGGGTCCCATCCGGAGTGGTCCGTGCAGCGGAAGATGCCGAGCAGTTCCCGGAAGTCGACCCCGCGCGTGTACGCGACGCCGTGTTCGCGGTAGCTGGGGAAGGCCATGTCGGAGGGACGCAACGCGCGCCCGGAGCCGATCTGCGCGGCCTCCTGGCCCAGCAACGGCACCCAGATGCCCAACTGGCCCTGCCGCTGCATGGCGTTGGACTCCCGATCGGCCCTGCGCACGAGCACCATGTCGCGGTAGAGCCCGCGCAGTGCCTCGGCGTCGATGTCGGAGATGTAGGGGTCGAACCGGCTGTCGGAAAGCCGCTCACCTTCCGGCGTGAGCAGCTGGGTCAGCTCGGTGCCCCCTTCGGTCGTCGCTCGCAAACCCGCGATCACCTGTTCCGGAGACGGCTGTGCCGCTGTCGCGGCTGGTCCGGCACCGGGTTCCGGTCGCGTCCACTGTTCTGGGGACGGCATGGTTTCTCCTCCAGGTCGTGCCGCTCGGCCGCTTGTGGCAGCCGGAACGGCTCGCCGCCGGCACCGCCGGCGCCGCGCCTGAGGTGTGGCCGCGCCGGTGTCCGTCGGCGGTGACGGTTCACGTCGTCATCCTGGCACGAACGGGGGAGGTTTGCGGAGGGTCCGTAGCCGAATTTTTGCCCGGACAGTGGCGCTGAACTGGGAAAATAATCGGAACACCGACGGTGTGCCCGCCGAAAGTCTGTCGTCCATCCCGGGGCTGGCCAGGACCGTTCGACGCGGGGATCGAGCGCCGCGGCGCACACCGTCGTCAGGCGAGGTGGTGAGCGAGACCGGTCACATCGGCGTGGCGCGTCCGGCGCCGTGCTTGGATGGCCGGCATGGATGCGAAGGGTGAGACACGCGCGGCTGACGGCATGGACACCACGGTGATCCGCGAGACGGTGCGCGACCGCTGGTCGCCGGACTCCGGTGCGGCGCTGGAGGGACTGTCGGGGCTGGTGGAGATCCCGGCGTTGTCGCCGTCGTTCGACGCGGACTGGCAGCGCACCGGCGCGCTGCACGACGCGATCGCCCACGTCCGCACCTACCTCGACGCCCGCGGGCTGCCCGGCGCGACGACCGAGGTCGTCGAACTGCCGGGGCGCACGCCCGTACTGCTGCTGGACGTTCCCGCCACCGAGGGAGCACGCACGGACGAGACCGTCGTCGTCTACGGCCACCTGGACAAGCAGCCGGAGGCGGGCGAGTGGTCACCGGGCCTCGGGCCGTGGAAGCCGGTGGTCAAGGACGGCAGGCTGTACGGCAGGGGCGCCAACGACGACGGATACGCGGCCTATGCCGCCGCGACCGCACTCGAGGCGCTCCACGCAGCCGGCGGCGCCCACGCCCGCGCCGTCGTCCTGCTCGAGACGTGCGAGGAGTCCGGCAGCCGCGACCTCGACGCCTACCTGGAGCATCTGCGGCCGAGG
Organism: Prauserella rugosa; assembly: GCF_000719975.1. Taxonomy (GTDB): domain Bacteria; phylum Actinomycetota; class Actinomycetes; order Mycobacteriales; family Pseudonocardiaceae; genus Prauserella; species Prauserella rugosa. The sequence continues at coordinate 500,404 of NZ_JOIJ01000001.1, read as the reverse complement.
CTGGGCGAGGTCGGCCTCGTCGTGTGCCTCGACACCTCCGGCGCCGACCACGAGCGGCTCTGGCTCGCCACCTCGCTGCGCGGGATGATCTCGTTCGACCTGACCGTGCGCGTGCTCACCTCGGGTGTCCACTCCGGACACGCAAGCGGCTTCGTGCCCAGCAGTTTCCGCATCCTGCGCGAACTGCTCGACCGCATCGAGGACCCGCGCTCGGGCGAACTGCACCTGCCCGAGCTCGTCACCGACGTACCCGCCGACCGCCTCGCCGAGGTGCGCGCGGCCGGCGACGCGCTCGCGCCGACGCTGCCCCTGGTCGAGGGCATGCGCTACAGCCGCGACGGCACCGCCGACGTCGCCGACCTGGTGCTGGCCAACACGTGGGCCACGACGCTGTCGGTGACCGGGGCCGAGGGCCTTCCGCCGCTCGCCGACGCGGGCAACGTGCTGCGCCCGTACACGAGCGTCAAGCTCAGCTTCCGGCTTCCGCCGACCGTCGAGGCGAACACCGCGCTCGAGGCACTGACCACCACGCTCACCGCCGACCCGCCCTACGGCGCGCAGATCGACATCGCCCGCGCCGATGCCGCCACCGGCTGGAACGCGGGCCCCCGCGTTCCGTGGCTCGAATCCACACTGGACACCGTCAGCGACGAGGTGTTCGGGCTGCCGTGGCGCGCACTCGGACTCGGCGGCACGATCCCGTTCCTCGGCATGTTCGGCCGCGCCTACCCGGACGCGCAGTTCGTCGTCACCGGACCGCGCGGACCGGGCAACAACGCGCACGTGCCCGACGAGTGGCTGCATCTGCAGCAGACCGAACGGGTCACCGAGGCCGTCGCCAGGATCATCGACGCACACGCACGGGCCTGAGCCGACCCGGTGAGGCAGGATGGGGCACGTGGAACAGCAACGCGTGACCGACACCGTCCAGAAGATGTGGTCGGACGAGATCCTGCCCAGCCTGTCCGGCCTCGTCGAGATCCCCGCGCTGTCGCCGGGGTTCGACCCCGAGTGGCAGACCAGCGGCCACCTCGACGCCGCGATCGAGCACGTCCGCGCGTGGATGGCCAGCAGGGAGATCCCCGGCGCCACCATCGACGTCGTCCGGCTCGAAGGCCGCAGCCCGGTGCTGCTCCTCGACGTTCCCGCGACGCCGGGCGCCGAGGACGCGGGCACCGTGCTCCTCTACGGCCACCTCGACAAGCAGCCGCCGGTCGGCGGGTGGGCCGAGGGACTCGGACCGTGGACGCCGGTGATCGAAGGGCACAAGCTGTTCGGCCGCGGCTCGGCCGACGACGGCTACGCGGGGTACGCCGCGACGGCCGCGCTCGAAGCCGTGCGGGCGGGCGACGGTGCACACGCGCGTTCGGTCGTGCTGCTGGAGACCGGCGAGGAGTCCGGTAGCCCCGATCTGCCGGCCTATCTGGAGCACCTGTCCGACCGGCTCGGCCGGGTCACGTTCGTCGTGTGCCTCGACTCGGGCGGCAACGACTACGAGCGGTTGTGGCTGACGACCTCGCTGCGGGGCCTCGCGCAGGTCGACGTCACGGTGCGCGTGCTCGACTCGTCGCAGCACTCCGGCCTGGCCAGTGGTGTGGTGCCGGACTCGTTCCGCGTGCTGCGCGCGCTGCTCGACCGGATCGAGGACGCCACGACCGGCGACGTGCTGATCCCGGAGTGCACCGTCTCGATCCCGGACAACCGCGTCTCCGAGGCCCGCGCGACCGCCGAGGTCACCCCGCCCGGCGCGGTGGCCGGTGCGTTCCCGCTGCACGGCTCGACCCGGCCCGTCGCCGACGACGACGTCGAGCTGCTGCTGGCCAACGCGTGGCGGCCCACGCTGTCGGTCATCGGCGCGGCCGGCTTCCCCGACCCCGCGGAGGCGGGCAACGTCCTGCGCTCGGAGTCGACCCTCGCGCTGAGCTTCCGCCTGCCGCCGACCGCCGACTCCGCGGCCGCGCTCGAGGCCATCAAGAAGGCGCTGACCACCGACGTTCCCTACGGGGCGACCGTCGAACTCTCCGGGCTCGAGGCCGCCGACGGCTGGAACGCGCCCGACCCCGCGCCCTGGCTCGCGGACACGCTCGAGTCGGTCAGCACGAGCGTGTTCGACGCCCCGTGGCGCACGAGCGGGCTCGGCGGGTCCATCCCGTTCATGGGTCTGCTCGGCGAGAAGTACCCGGAGGCGCAGTTCCTCGTCACCGGCGCGCTCGGACCGGACTCGAACGCGCACGTGCCCGACGAGTGGCTCCACATCCCGCAGGCCCAGCGCGTGACCGAGGCGGTCGCCCACTTCCTGAACGCCCACGCACAGGGCTGACGCTCCCGGCGCGGCCGATCACCTGCTGGCGCGCAGGCCGGCCGCGCCGAGGGAGCTCGGTCATTCCTCGGTGTCGACCTCGTTGAACGCGACGACCTCGCCGCGCTCACCGAACGTCACGCGCTCGTTGTAGGCGATCTCCCAGCGGTTGCCCTCGGGGTCGGCGAAGTAGGCCGACCGGCCGCCCCACCGGCGTGGCTGCGGTTCGGCGACGGCACCTGCACCCATCGCGAGAGCGGCCTCGTAGGCCGCGTCGACCTGCTCGGGGGAGTCGACGTTCACGGCGAGCGTGAACCCGCCGCCGTACATGCCCGCACCGGTCTCCTCCGACAGCGCGGCCCGCGGATACAACGCCAACACCACGCCGCCGACGAGGAAACCGACCCAGTCGTCGCTGCCCGAGGGCAGTTCCTCCCAGCCGAGGGCCTTGTAGAAATCGCGCAGCTCCGCGACGTTTCCGGCGGCCAGCGTCACGACACTCATCCGCTGCGGGACGTGCCACTCGGCCACGTTCAACTCCTGCTCCGGCACTTCACTCATACCCCGGATTCTGGGCCCACCCGTCTCGAGTCCCGACGACCGGGTGGCCCTCGCGGTCCATTCGTCGCCGTGATCGGGATCAAACCGGACACCTCACGCGTTGACCCGGTATGGCCGTTGTGCTCCTGCTGTACGTGATCGCCGAAGTGGCCGCCGTGTGGACGGTGGCCTCGCTCGTCGGGTTCCTGCCGACGATCGGGCTGCTCATCGCCGGTGCGTTCGTCGGCTCGTGGCTGGCTCGCCGCGAGGGCGGCAAGGCGATGCGCGCGTTCACGGCGACGGCGCGCTCCGGCCGGTCCCCGCACGAGGAGATCACCGACGGCATGCTCGTCGGCGTCGGCGGCCTGTTGATCCTGCTGCCCGGTTTCGTCAGCGACCTCGTCGGCCTGCTGTTCCTCATCCCGCCGACGCGGAAGGTGCTGCGCAGGTCGTGGCTGCGGAGGGCGCAACGGCGGGCACCCGTCGGCGGCCGCGCGGGTGGTGCGTTCGGGCCCGGGATGCGCAGCCAGGTGATCGTGGTGGACAGCGAAGTGGTCGACGACCGCAACGCGGCGCGCGACGAGCGCAGCCGGCGCGAGGGGCCCGACGACGGCCCGCCGCGGATCATCGAAGGCTGACGGCCACCATCACCCGCCTGCCCGGTGGATCAGTTCGCGCCGGGCAGGTCGAAGAAGCTCAACAGCCGCATCGCCGGGGTGTAGTCGCCCTTGACCTTGAGCTTGCCGCGGACGAACTGCGAGGCGGCTCGGGCGTTGCCGGTCGCCACCCTGAGGAAGTCCTCGAAGGGTGCGGTGATCGTCGTGTCCGGCGTCAGCACGCAGTCGGCCGTGGACACGCACCGGCCGTCCTCGATGACGGTCTGGTAGCGGTCGTAGTCGTCGCCGTTGGGAAACCGCCAGGTCACGACGATGTCGGCGTCGCCGGCGCGTTCGGCGTCGAAGTGATCGGCCATCCGGCGGAACACCTCTTCGAGGAACAACGCCCTCAGCTGGGGATGCTTGGCCAGCGCCCGGAGTTGATCCTTCGACGCCGCCGACACCACCTCGGCCAGCACCTCGGTGGACAATGAGCTCAGCTCGATGCCGGCGCCCGCACTGTCCAACATGTGGAGCGTCTCCAGGACGCGGAGGAACTGTTCGGTACTCAGCACCTCAATATCGATGCTGCGAGCGAACTCGTCCAGGACACTTCCGGTTGGCACGGCGTAAGGTTACTCAGCGGTATGTCGCGGCGGCAATCGGCGGGCGAACGGCGGCACCACAAGGGTGAGACGCCCACTGGGGCAGGAGGAACAGTGACGGAGAGCGGTCAGCAGGTCGAGAAGGCGAAGCGCCTGCCGCGAGCGGTACGGGAGCGGCAGATCCTCGACGCGGCCGTCACCGTGTTCGCACGCCACGGATATCACCCTGCGTCGATGGACGAGGTGTCCGAGGTCGCTGGCGTGTCCAAGCCGATGATCTACAGCTACCTCGGCTCGAAGGAGGACCTGTTCCTCCAGTGCATCCGGCGCGAGGCCAACCTGCTGATCGACACCGTCCAGGCGGGCATCGACCTGGACGTCGCCCCGGACATGCAACTGTGGACGGGGCTGCGCGCGTTCTACGGCTTCGTCGCCGACCACCGCGAGTCGTGGACGGTGCTGCACCAGCAGGCGCTGGCCGTCGGCGGGAAGTTCGCGACCGAGATCACGGCGTTGCGGGAACACGCCATCGCGATGGTCACCAAGCTGGTCGTCTCGCAGGGCTCGCGGAAGGGGCTCGCGGAGCAGGCGGAGTTCTCGGGTGAAGGCCTGGCAGCGGCGCTCGTCGGCGCCGCCGAGGCGCTGGCCGACTGGTGGCTCGACCGCCCCGACATCTCGCCGGGCGTACTGGCGTCGTGGCTGATGAACCTGACGTGGCTGGGCTTCAACGACCTGGTCGAAGGCCAGGTGTGGCGGCCCACGGACGCCTGAGCCTCACGGCGCGCGAATCCCGTCGAGCAGGAACGTGGTGCGGCGATCGTAGTCGGCAGCCGCAGGCCGGGTTCCGTACTTGAGCGCGAGCGCGCTGTCGTGGATGAGCGCCTGCAGGTCGGCTTCGCCGAACTCGGGGCGAAGTGCACCCGACTCGTGTCCCGCGGCGACGAGCTCGGCGTTGAACTCGCCCGCGACGTGGCAGATCGCCATGAGCTGCTGCGATTCGGGATACATCTGCAGCAGGACGTCGTTGGCGGCCGGTTGGCGGTACTGGAGTCTGCGGATCGCGTCGATGTAGTACGCGATCCGATCGCCTGCGTCCGCGATGGTCCTGGCGTGGTCTATGACGGCGTACAGCTCACGAGCGACGAGCTGCTCGATGACCGCCTCGATGAGCCCGATCCGACCGCCGAACCGGTTGAACACCGTCGCCTTGCTCACTCCCGCGGCCGTGGCCACGTCCTCCAACGGCACGGAGAGTCCTCGGCCGCGGAAGGCGTCGATCGCGGCATGTCGGATCTGCTCCGCGTTGCGTTTGGCGTCGGCACGCAAGCGCGGCTGCTCGACGGTCATGTCCCCGCCCTTTCGACGTAGCCAACCTCGCCATAACTTGACACCATAAGTCAGTTTATCTACCGTCGGCGCACGGGACAAACTGACCAACCAGGTCAAATTAGGGGAAGGCCACGCATGATCGTTGTCACCGGCGCCACCGGCGCGCTCAACGGGGCCACCGTCGAGCATCTCCTCGAACGCCTACCCGCCGAGCGCATCGGGGTGAGCGTGCGTGACCCGAGCAGAGCCCAGCACCTGGCCGACCGCGGCGTACGTGTGCGACAGGGCTCCTACGACGATCCGGTCGCCCTCCGCCACTCCTTCGAAGGTGCCGACCAGGTGTTGCTGATCAGTTCCAACAACATGGCGGCCGACGTGGTCGGCCAGCACCACGCGGCCATCGAGGCCGCCGTCGCAGCAGGCGCACGGAGGATCCTCTACACGAGCCAGCACAACGCCGCGGAAACCCCGTACGCCCCGGCGGCCATACACGCCGCCACCGAGGCGGCCCTCAGCGAGTCCGGAGTGGCCTGGACCGCGTTGCGCAACGGATTCTTCGGCGACCTCGACCAACTCCTCGGCCCGTGGCGACAGACCGGGAAGATCGCCCAGCCTGCCGACGGACCTCTCTCGTGGACGGATCGAGCGGACCTCGCCGAGGCCGCCGCCATCATCCTTGCAGGGGAGCACTCATTCGACGGCCCAGTGACACTGGCAGCACCACCGGTCACCCTCGACGAGGTCGCCGCAATCCTGACCCGAGTCAGCGGACGTGCGGTCGAGCGCGTCGTCGTCGATGACGAGCAGTGGCGTGCCGACCGGATCGCGGACGGCGCCCCGGAGTTCCTGGCCGACATGACGCTCGGGATGTTCCAGGCCGCCCGCACCGGTTGCTACGCCAACCCCGGACCGGTACTGGGCGAGCTACTCCGCAGGCCGCCCCGCAGCGCAGCCGCCCAGGTCGAAGACCTGGTCACGGTCTGACCGCACCGCCCTCGTCGGGTGCCGGCTTCGAATGCGGCACCCGACGAGGAGGCGGACTACAGCGCGGTGATCGTGCCCGACAGGTGCGGTTTCGGCTTGCGGGCGTTCCACACCTCGAAGGCGTGGCCTTCGTCGGTCCGCCACGTCGTGAACGCCGCCTTCGCCGGCAGCAGCACCGGCAGCTTGAACTTGACGTCCACCGTGTAGGCCTCGGGCAACCTGCCCTCGAACGCCGCGACGGCGTGGGCCTTCGTCCACATGCCGTGTGCGATCGCCGAGGGGAAGCCGAACGCCTTGGCCGTCAGCGGGTGCAGGTGGATGGGGTTGCGATCGCCGGAGACCTCGGCGTAGCGACGTCCGATGTCGCCGGGGATCCGCCAGATCGCATCCGGAGTCGGCGCCGCGAGCTGCTTACCACCGCCACCGGAACCGGACCCGCCACCGCCGCGACGCAGATAGGTGCTGACGTCCGACCAGACGAGCTCCCCCTCGACGTGGGCCTCGCTGATGACGTCGAACTGCTTGCCCTTCTCGTGCGGGCGCAGGTCCTGCACGCGCACGCGCAGCGTCATCGGCTCGTCGATACGGATCGGCCGGTACTGCGTGATGCGGTTGGCCACGTGCACCATCCCCAGCAGCGGGAACGGGAACGACGGCTCGGCCATCAGCGCCATCTGGAGACCGAACGCCAGGATGTGCGGATAGGTGACCGGCAGCTCGTCGGACAGCCGGAACCCGCACACCTTGTTGTACTCGGCGAGCCTGCCCGCGTCGGCGACCACGCCGGTGCGCACGTACTCCAGGTCGGGCAGCTCACCGCCACTCTTGCGCAGTCCGCCGAGTACGACCTTCGGATACAGCGCCGCCACGTTGGGTGCGCCGTCGAGCTCCTTGACCGTCATGTCACGCGCCATGTCACGCCCCCAGGAACGCCTGGCCGCACACCCGCACGACGTTGCCGTTCACCGCGGCCGAACCCGGGTTGGCGTACCAGGCGATCGTCTCGGCGACGTCCACCGGCAGACCGCCCTGCGACAACGCGGAAAGGCGGCGGCCGAACTCGCGGATCATGATCGGCACGGCCGCGGTCATCTGCGTCTCGATGAACCCGGGTGCGACGGCGTTGATCGTGCCGCCGTACTCGGCGATCTTCGGCGCGGTGTCGTCGACCATGCCGATGACGCCCGCCTTGCTGGCCGCGTAGTTGGTCTGGCCGACGTTGCCCGCGATACCGGCCATGGACGAGACGCCGATGATGCGGCCGCCGGTGTTGAGCACCTTGTCGGCCATCAGCTTGTCGTTCACCGCGAGCTGCGAGACCAGGTTGACGCCGAGCACGGCGTCCCACGCCTGGTCGGTGAGGTTGCCGAGGGTCTTGTCCCGCGTGATGCCCGCGTTGTGCACGACGACGTCGACCCCGTCGTGCCGCTCGGACAGGTACTCGGCGAGCTTGGCGGGCGCGTCGTCGGCGGTGATGTCGAGCTGGAGCGCCGAGCCGCCGATCCGGTTGGCGACCTGCGACAGGTCTGCGCCCTGCGCCGGGATGTCGAGGGCCACCACGTGGGCGCCGTCGCGGGCGAGCGTCTCGGCGATCGCCGCACCGATGCCGCGGGAGGCACCCGTGACCAGCGCGGTCTTGCCCGCCAGCGGGGTGTCCCAGTTCTCGGGGGCCGTCGCGGTGGTCACGCCACCGGTGCCGACGCGGATCACCTGACCGCCGACGAACGCCGACTTGGCCGACAGCAGGAACCGGATCGTCGACTCTGTGGCCTCCTCGGCGCCCTCTGCGACGTACACCAGCTGGGCGGTGGCGCCGCGCTTGAGCTCCTTGCCGACCGAACGCGTGAAGCCTTCGAGCGCACGCTGGGCGACCCGCTCCCTGCCCTCGACGAGCTCCGGAGGGGTGCCGAGCACGACGACCCGCGCCGAAGGGGCGACCTTGCGCACCACGGGCTGGTAGAAGCGGTGCAGCTCGCGCAGCTGCGCGGGGTCCTTGATCCCGGTAGCGTCGAAGACGAGGGCGCCGTAGCGCGTGTCGTCACCGCCGGGTTCGGACAGCAGGTCGATGCCCGCGGCACCGATCTGCTTGGCCAGGGTCTTCTCGAGTCGTCCACCGGGTGCGGCGCCGACCAGCGCGGGGCCAGCCAACGGGGGCTCGCCCGGGCGGTAGCGCCGCAGCTTCGGCGGGTTGGGCAGGCCGAGCTTCGGCACCAGGAACTTGCCTACCGCGCTCTTGGTGAACTCTTGATACTTGTCCGCCATCCGCTGCGTCACCGTCCTCATGTGGCTGCTTGCTGCCTGAAAGCCTAACCTACTCGCGAGTAAGTTACACTCGGACGCACGCGAGCGTTCTCGAGAACCAGCCGAGCAGGAGGAAGCCATGACCTCAGCGCAGAAGCCGAGCAGCGGCAGGTCGCGGTCGAGCAAGCCGAAGGCGCCGACCGCACGCAGGGTCGCGATCGTCGGAGCGAACCGCATCCCGTTCGCGCGGTCGAACGGCCCCTACTCCAACGCCTCCAACCAGGACATGCTCACCGCAGCCATGGACGGCCTGGTGAGCAGGTACGCGCTGCAGGGCGAGGAGCTCGGTGAGGTCGCCGCCGGTGCCGTGCTGAAGCACTCGCGCGACTTCAACCTGGCCCGTGAGGTCGTGCTGGGCAGCAAGCTCGCGCCGACCACGCCCGCCTCCGACGTCCAGATGGCCTGCGGCACCGGCCTGCAGGCGATCGTGAACACGGCCAACAAGATCGCGCTCGGCCAGATCGACTCGGCCATCGCGGGCGGCGTCGACACCACCAGCGACGCCCCGCTCGCCGTGAACGACGACCTGCGCCGCGTACTGGTCAAGCTCAACGCCGCGAAGACGCTCGGCCAGCGGATCAAGCTGCTCGGCAAGCTCCGCCCCGGCCACCTCGTGCCCGAGATCCCGCAGAACGCCGAGCCGCGTACCGGCTTGTCGATGGGCGAGCACGCGTCGCTGACCGCCAACTCGTGGGACATCTCGCGCGCCGACCAGGACGAGCTGGCCGCCACCAGCCACCAGCGGCTCGCGGCCGCCTACGACGCGGGATTCTTCGACGACCTGCTCACGCCGTTCCTCGGCCAGACGCGCGACCAGAACCTGCGCCCAGACTCGACGGCCGAGAAGCTCGGCAAACTCAAGCCCGTGTTCGGCGGCCAGGACGGCACGATGACGGCGGGCAACTCGACGCCGCTGTCCGACGGCGCCTCCGCCGTGCTGCTGGCCACCGAGGAGTGGGCCAAGGCGCACAAGCTGCCGGTGCTGGCCTACCTCACGTTCACCCAGACCGCCGCGGTCGACTACGTGCACGGCGAGGAGGGGCTGCTGATGGCGCCGGCCTACGCCGTGCCGCGCATGCTCGACCGCGCGGGCCTGACGCTCGCCGACTTCGACTTCTACGAGATCCACGAGGCGTTCGCCTCGCAGGTACTGGCCACGCTGAAGGCGTGGGAGGACCCGACGTTCGCCAAGGAGAAACTGGGCCGCGACGAGCCGGTCGGCTCGATCGACCGCGCCAAGCTCAACGTCAACGGCTCGTCGTTGGCGGCGGGTCACCCGTTCGCGGCGACGGGTGGGCGCATCGTGGGCACGCTGGCCAAGCTGCTCGCCGAGAAGGGCTCGGGCCGCGGGCTCATCTCCATCTGCGCCGCCGGCGGACAGGGCATCACCGCCATCCTGGAACGCTGACACCAACCCGGGGACATCCCCGGTGAAGCTCCCGAGGGCCCCATGGTCGCGTTGAACGCGGCCATGGGGCCCTCGGTTGCATAAAGGGCGGCGGGTGCGCCGGGCCCTGAGAGACTGCCGTGGGTCAGTTCGGCAGGACGGACTCGACCGCGCCGGTCGCCTTGGAGGCGGTGTGCTCGAGGTTCTTGCGCGTCTTGCGGGCGGCGCGCTTGGTGCGCCACCCGACCGACGGCCTGCCCTCGGTGTCGGCCATCGCCAGCATCAGTCCACCGGCGAGGCCCGCGTTCTTGAGGAACTGGACCTGCTCCTGGGCGCGTTTGCCCTCGTCCTTCTCCTCCCAGAACGGGTGCCCGGCGACCGTGGTGGCGGTGATGCTCGTGAGCAGGGCGAGCGAGGACAGCCGGGGGAACTTGCCGAGCGCCAACATCGTGCCCGCGGCCACCTTCACGGCGCCGTCGAACTTCACGACGCCCACCGGGTCGGCGTTGACCGGCAACCGGTCGGCCGCGGGCAGGATGTTCTCGCTCAGGAAGGGTTCAGCGGCCTGCGCATGCCCCTCCGCCTGCCGGATGGCGTTCAGACCACCGGAGATGAAGATGGCGGCGAGCAGGGGACGGGCCACACGGCGCAAGATCATCGATGCTCCTGTAGATCGGCTGACGACTCTCTCCATCGACAAACCTACCCACGGAAGCCGTCTCCGACTCTCTACCGATCTCTAGCTTCACCACTAGAAAGGCCGATACATCCCAACACAGGCACGCACCGGTCAGCGTGCAGGCCGCACCGGTTTCGGAAGCTTGAAACCGTACTCGGCGGCCACCTCGCGCAACCGGTTCGGATAGTCGGTGATCAACCCGTCGACTCCGTCGTCGATCAGTTTGCGCATGGTCGGCTTGTCGTTGATCGTCCACGGGATGACGGCCATGCCGTGGGCGTGGGCCTCGTCGACCATCTCCTTCGTGGTGAACGGCACGTAGTCGGGGTCGCCGACCTGCCCGTCCTGAGGTTCACCGTGCACAGGGGACAGTGCGCTGGCCCCGAAGGAGGCGGCCGCACGCACGGGACTGCCGTCGAAGTCGTCGATGTCCAGTCCACCGAGCCACGGCGAGGCGCCCGGCTCGCCGACCTCGAGGAAGTTCGGCTCGGTCAACGCCACCAGCGGAAGCTTCGGCATCCGTTCGGACATCGCCATCAGCGAGCCCCAGTCGAAGCTCTGGATCGTCACGTTGCGCGCGAACCCGGACCGTTCGACCTCGGAGGCGACCCGCTCGACGAACTGCTCGCGCGGCGCGGTCTCCTCCGGAGCCGCGGCCTCGACCTTCGTCTCGATGTTGAACCGCACGCCGAACGCCCGGTGCTCGCGGACGAGTGCGAACAGCTCCGCCAACGTCGGCATGCGGGCGCCGGGGGAGAGCTCCTGGTCCGGATGACGCGGGTCCTGCTGGGAACCGCAGTCGAGGGTGCGGACCTGGTCGAACGTCAGATCCTTGACGTACTTGCCCGCGTAAGGGAACTGCGGGTCGCCGGGCGTGACCGGCTCGGTGTCCAGACACTTGTCGGGGTCGATCTGCCGGTCGTGCGTGATCACCTCGCGGCCGTCACGAGTGATCTGCACGTCGAGTTCGAGTGTCGTGACACCCAGCTCGAGGGCACGTTCGAAGGCCTTGAGCGTGCCCTCGACGGTGAGGCCGATGCCTCCTCGATGCGCCTGGATGTCGAAGTGCGGCCGGCCGGGCTTGCCGGGGGCCGGGTCGGCGGCCGCGGCCGGTACGCCGACCCCGATGACGGTCACAAGGCTCGCCACGAGGGCTGCCATACGCTGCGTGGTCTTCACCCGCGGACAGTCGCACTCGCAGGTGACAACCAGGTGAGCCACAGATGTACCTGGCAGCACGCACAGCGACACGCGCGTAGCTGTTTCTCGGGCAATATCGGGTTTCGGCTAGAGAAACCAATACCGTGCTAGCCCATGGATCCCGTGCGGAACCCGTTCGCCCCCGGAGCCGGTCAACGCCCGCCCGAGCTCGCAGGGCGCGAACGCGAGCTCGACGCCTTCGACGTCGTCCTCGAACGCGTCGCGCGCGGGCGTCCGGAACGGAGCCTGATGCTCACCGGCCTGCGCGGCGTGGGCAAGACCGTCCTGCTCGGCGAACTGCGGTCGATGGCGATCCGGCGGCGCTGGGGAGCGGGCAAGGTCGAGGCACGCCCGGACGCCGAGCTGCGCAGGCCGTTGTCCGCGGCCCTCCACCGCGCCGTCCGCGACCTCGCCGTGCGCCACCGCGCACCCGATCGCGTCGACGAGGTACTGGCCGTTCTGAAGGCGTTCGCGCTGAAGGCCAACAAACCCGACGCCAAGATGCGCGACCGGTGGCAACCCGGCATTGACGTACCACCCGCACAGGGCCGCGCGGACTCCGGCGACATCGAGATCGACCTGGTCGAACTGTTCACCGAGGTCGCCGAGCTGGCGACGGACGTGGGCACGGGCGTCGCGCTGCTCATCGACGAGATCCAGGACCTGACCGCCGAGGACGTCTCCGCCCTGTGCGCCGCGTGCCACGAACTGTCGCAGTCCGGCGCACCGCTCGTGGTCGTCGGCGCGGGCCTGCCGCACGTGCCCGCCGTGTTGTCGGCGTCGAAGTCGTACTCGGAACGCCTGTTCCGCTACGCGCGGATCGACAGGCTGAGCAGGGAGGACGCCGACCGGGCCGTGCTCGCACCCGTCGAGCGCGAGGACGCCGAGATCGCACCAGCCGCCCTCGATGCCCTGTACACCGCCTCCGGCGGCTACCCGTACTTCATCCAGGCCTACGGCAAGGCCGCATGGGACGCCGCCCCTTCGAACCCGATCACCGAGGAGGACGTCCGGGTCGCCGCCCCCGAAGCGGAGACCGAACTCGCCGTCGGATTCTTCGGCTCGCGGTACGAGCGCGCGACCCCTGCCGAACGCGAGTACCTGCGCGCGATGGCCGAACTGACCCACGGCAAGGACGAGAGCGCCGTGACCTCGGACATCGCCGTCTACCTCGGCCGCAAGCCGTCATCGTTGTCCCCTGCTCGCGACAGCCTCATGAAGAAGGGTCTCGTCTACTCGGCCGAACGCGGGCACATCGCGTTCACGGTGCCGCACTTCGGCAACTACCTGCTCACGCGCGCCGACTGACCGGCGGCTCACGGAAACAGGCGGCTCACCGAGACAGGCGGCGCAGACGGCCGCCGACACTCCACCCTGCCCGGCACTCGTTCCTGCCCGGCTGCGCCTTGCACTCCGATCCTCGCGCTCCGATCGCCTCGCATTCCACGCGGCTCGACCCGCCGGATCGCCGTCACTATCGTCGTATTCGGGTTTCTACGTACACGGCTAGAAATCGGTAGACAGAGCTAGCGTCGAGGTTCATACGGATGGACCACGCTAGATCTGTAACGCGCGCCGTTGATCGTTCGGGAAGTAAGGCAGCTCACCGAATAATCAGTGGCGAGGCACTCGAAGGCCGTGGATAATAAGGGACGTAGGGGAAAAAGTCGATAGGTTCTTGAAGGAGATGCCACACCCCAGATGTCGAATCTCGCCGCCCGCCTCCGCGTCCGTCGAGCCCACTCCCGCACCCGCCGCGCCGTCAGCAAGGCGATCGACACCGCCGCCGCGACGACCGTGCGCGACGAGCTGATCACCATCGCCCAGAAACACGGTTACCAGAAATCCAAGGCGCGCGTGTGAGCTGAATTACACTGGGATTCAGGTGTAACGCCGTCGCTATGGGCGGCGATATGCCTCATGACCCCGCGATGCTGGCGGACCCCCGACCTGGCAGCATCGCGGGGTTTCCATATGTCTGGACCTGGGGTTTCTCCGACACCGAGCGGAGAATTCGGACGCGCCGCGTCGCGAGTGGACATAGTGGACGGCCCACTGTCGATCTTGCGATGATCGACGATCACACCCGATCGAGCCGCCACCGGAGATCGACACCGGCCGTGCGGACCACGTCTGTCCAGCCCGCCGACTCACTCGATAGAGTGACTTCGTGTCGAGCACCGGGCGTATCGCACTGGCCGTGTCCGCGCTCGCGGCCGCCCTCACTCTGGCCGGATGCGCCGACGCCACCACCGGGTTGGCCGAACCCGACCGCGTGCGGGCCACCGAGATGCCCGCCGACCCTCCCGTGCTCGACGACGTGCCCCGCACACCCTCCTCGAACCAGGCGGCCAGGACGGTCGTCGCAGGTGAGGGGGAGTGCCTGGATGGCGGAAGCCCCGGGCCGGTCGAGTGCTCCGAGCCGCACACGGTCGAGATCACCAAGGAGGGCACGTTCGGCGGCGACCTCGGCTCGACACTCACCGACACCCCGCCCGACCGCGCCACCGTGTTCCGCACCGTCTTCCCCCAGTGCAGGCAGGCGGCCGCCGAGTACCTGGGCAGCGGGGCCTACGACGCCTCGAGGCTCGGCGCATGGCTCGTGTGGGCCGACGCCGACGACTGGAAGACAGGCAATCGCTGGTACCGCTGCGGCGTGGCCGAACTCGACGGCGACGGGCAGGCACAGACCCGCAGCGGTTCGGTCCGCAACGCGCTGGCCGACGACTTCGACGCCTACCGCCTCTGTTCGACGACCCGCCCTTCCGACGCACTGCCCACCCCCGTCCCGTGCGATGAGCCGCACGTCGCCGAGGCCGTCGGCGTCGTGGGCGCGGGCTCGCCGGACGACCGGCCGCCGTCGGCACGCGAGTTCGACGACAAGGCGCGAGCGAGCTGTGGCGCGAAAGTGACCGAACACGTCGGCGACAAGCGTCGCGACGTGGCACCTTCGTGGCGCTGGCCGGACGAGGCCAACTGGCGAAACGGCTTCACGAACATCACCTGCTACGCCGAGTTCCGCTGCCCGACCTCGGGTTCCGCCCGCGACGGCGACCCGTCCGGTTCGCCCAATTAGGACACTGGCCGTTGTCAACCCTCGGAAGGACGCGACTTCCGACCGGTTGATACCACCGCGTGCGGCAGCTTGAATGACCTCGATCATTTCGAGATTGAGGGATTCATGACCAACACGACACTGCGGCGCACCGTGGTCGCGAGCGCACTGGCGAGCGCCATGGTCGCGACGATCGCCCCTGCCGCGACCGCGGATCCCGAACCGCCGCGCCAGCGGGAGACCCACCAGGCGACGACGGCTCAGCCCGAGATCGCTCACGACATTCCCGACCGGTACGCCGACCAGGACCTGAACTGGCATCCGTGCACCGGCGACGAGCTCGACGCGCCGCAGCCCGAGGAGCATCCGCTGGAGTGCGCCACCTACGTGACGCCCCAGGACTGGAACAACGCCGACTCCGGCGAGGACATCACGATCGCCGTCAGCAGGTTGAAGGCGAAGGGCGATGCGACCGCGAGTGTGCTGACCAACCCCGGCGGCCCGGGCGCCCCCGGCAGGGATTTCCCACTGCGCCTGGCCGAACAGGACCGGCTCCGCCAGCACCAGGAGGTCATCGGATTCGACCCGCGCGGGACGGGCCGCAGCACCAACATCACGTGCGGCGGTGCGATCGGCACGGGTGACTCGCTCGACCCGAGGGACCGCAGCCGCGAGAACCTCAACCTGATCCTCGACGCCACGAAGTACGCGGCCGACTCCTGCCAGGTCAAGTCCGGTGAGCTCGGACCGCTGATCAACACGTTCCAGACCACCCACGACATGGATCTGCTGCGCACGCTGCTCGGGCGCGACAAGATCAACTGGGTCGGCTACTCGGCGGGTACCTGGCTGGGTGCGCACTACGCGCAGCGGTTCCCCGAGCACACCGGCCGGTTCGTGCTCGACTCGTCGACCGAGTTCACCACCACGTGGCAGCGCTCGTTCGACTGGCAGCCGCTCGGGTTCGAACGCCGTTGGCGCGACGACTTCCTGCCGTGGATGGCGAAGTACGACGAGGAGTACGGCTTCGGCAAGTCAGGCGAGGAGGCCCGCCAGACCTACGAGGACGTGCGCGCGGCTCTGGCCGAGGAGCCCGTGGAACTCGACGGCGAGAAGGTCGGCCCGAACGAGCTGGACTCGGCGATCGCGGGCATGCTCTACAGCAAGTCGTCGTTCCCCTCGCTCGCCGAGTACCTGGTGTCGCTGCGCGAACTGACCGGCGAACCGAAGGCCGCCTCGACCGAGGCCCTCGCCGACCTGCGCAAGCTGATCTCCGAGACCAAAGCACTCGGCCCGCAGCCGCTGATCGTCAACAACGGTGTCGACCAGGCCGATGACGCCTACGACGCCAGCTTCTGGACGATTCCCTGCAACGAGGGCCCCTGGTACGGCAACCGGATGACCGCGACCTGGCAGTCCGAGATGATGGGCAGGCAGTGGCCGCTGCTCGGATGGGGTTGGCTCATCCAGCCGTGCATCTTCTGGAAGGGCAAGCCGATCGAGCTTCCCGAGATGGACGGTGAGGGCGTGCCGCCGACCCTGATCGTGCAGTCCGAGAACGACCCGGCGACGCCGATCGAAGGTGCCCGCCGCGCCCACGCCAGGTTCGAGGGCTCGCGGATGATCACCGTGACCGATGAGGGCGACCACGGCATCTACGCCGGGGACAACCCGAAGGTGGACAAGGTCGTGGAGGACTACCTCGTCGACGGTGTCGTGCCCGAGGACCAGAGCATCCCGGGCGCACCCATGCCGACACCGAACGGCTGATCTGCACGCAGTAAAGACACCGATGCGTTGAGGGGTCCGCCTTCCCATCCGGGGAGGCGGACCCCTCGGCGTTCCGGGCGGGAGCAGTTCCCGGCCAGCGTCATGCACAGCTGTCGTCGAAGCGTGCACAAGCTTGTACACAGCCTTTCCATGGTTTTCCACAGAGTTATCCACAGGATGGGTGCACAGGTGCCCACAAGCAGGCGCGGCGGATGCCACGCGGGCGTCCGCACCTGCAGCTGCGTGCTGTCCCGGCGGACAGATCGGTATTAGTATTGGTGCCGTGGTGCGAGTGCCGTTGAGTGAAGCCGAGCGCGAGCGGGGTGAGCTGCTGGGGTCCGTCCTCCGCGCGGCACGTTGCGAACGCAGCATGGTCGACGTCGCCTCCGAGGCCGGTATCTCGGTGGAAACCCTCCGCAAGATCGAGACCGGCCGGATTCCGACACCGGCGTTCTTCACGGTGCTCGCCATCGCCGACGCGGTCGACCTGCCTCTCGAGCGGTTGAGGGACGCGCTCGGCGGCCAGGATGAGCGGCCGGCGACGCCGTCGGGCTCGCACCTGGCGGCTGGCTGACACGGACTCGCCTTCCCCTCTGTCCTCGGCGGGCGCGGTCCTTTACATTGCTCCGCATGTCCCGCGATTCCGATCATGCCGACGTCGTCGAACCGGAAGTCCCCGTCGGGTGGAAGGCGAAACTGCGCCAGATCGGCCCCGGCATCATGGCCGCGGCGACGGGTGTCGGCGCAGGTGACCTCGTCGCCACGATGGTGGCCGGCTCCCGCTACGGCTACACGCTGCTGTGGGCGGTGATCGTCGGGACGATCTTCAAGATCGCGCTCGGTGAGGCCGTCGGACGCTGGCATCTGACCTCGGGCCGCACGATGCTGTCCGGCTGGCGCGTGCTCGGGCGCTGGGTGCTCGTCTACTTCGGCGCCTACGCCGTGGTGTGGGGCTTCGTCTACGGCGCGACCGCGATGTCGGCCAGCGGACTGCCGCTCAACGCGCTGTTCCCGTGGCTCGACGTGCGCTACTGGGGCATGATCTCCGGCGTTCTCGGCTTCGTGCTCGTGTGGTTCGGCCGCTACCCCGTGATCGAGAAGATCATGACGGCGCTGGTCGGCGTCATGTTCATCACCGTCGTCGGCACGGCGGTCCTGGTGACGCCGAACCTCGTCGCAACCGCGGAGGGCTTCGTGCCGCGGCTGCCCGACGGCTCGTTCGTCTACGTGCTCGGGTTGATCGGCGGTGTCGGCGGGACGATCACCATGGCCTCGTACGGCTACTGGACGCTGGCGAAGGGCTGGCGATCCTCGCGCTGGCTGTCGATGATGCGCCTCGACAACCTGGCCGGCTACATCACCACCGGGATCTTCGTGCTTGCGATGCTCGTCGTCGGTGCCGAGATCCTCATGGGACACAACGTCGTCGACGGTGACGAGGGTCTGCTCGTGCTCGGCGACACCCTCGCGCAGGATTACGGCCAGTGGGCACGGATCCCGTTCCTGGTCGGGTTCTTCGCGGTGTCGTTCAGCTCGCTCATCGGCGTGTGGAACGGCGTCAGCCTGCTGTTCGCGGACTGGTGGCGGACCTGGCGGCTGCCGCGGTACGTGGCGAGCGAGGGCGACTCGCTCGACGACTACGACCACCGCGCCGGCATCGGAAGTCCGGTCTTCCGCGGCTACCTGGTGTGGCTGACGTTCCCGCCGATGGCACTGCTGTTCCTGGACCAGCCGTTCCAGCTGACCGTGACCTACGGCGTGCTCGGCGCGCTGTTCATGCCGTTCCTCGCCGGCACCCTGCTGGTGTTGCTGAACTCCGGCCGAGTCGGCAGGGAGGGCCGTTCGGGCTGGGTGTCGAACACGCTGCTGACGATCTGCCTGGTGTTGTTCGCCTACCTGGCCGTGGACCAGATCATCGGCCTGTTCTGATCGGACAGCCTCACCGCAGCACCGACCACGCGGCCAGCGCCACCGCGACGCAGGCGGTGGCGGCCGTGGGGAGGGCGAGCGCGGCGAGGACGCCGATGAGCACGAGGTCCGGACCGCGGAGCAGCTGTCCGACGAGGTGCACCGGCGCCTGTCCGAACGGTGTGTCGGTCGCGGCCGGGGTGGAGTAGTCGACCGGCGGCCGGGTCGCGGTCCGGACCACGGACGCCACGACGACGGCCAGCACCGGCCAGACCGTCATCGGGACCACGCCACCGACGACGAGGCCGGCGACCGCCAGCATTGCTCCCCACACCGCGGCGAGCATCGCCACCGCGGCGAGGTTCCAGGCCCGCAACACGACGTCGCGCTCGTGCAACCACCGGCGCAGTCCCGGCGACCGCCACAGCCATCCCGCACCACCGCCGAACGGCACCAGCGCCGCGTAGGCGCACACGCCCACGAGCGCGGCGTCCGGCACGGCGGGCAGCACCGGCCGCATCGCCGCGGCGACCACCGCGAGTATCGCCGCCGCGGGCAGGTACCGCGCGCGGGCGAGCACGCCCGCCACCACGAACGACCGCGCCGAGCGCACCCGCATGCGCACCGCTCTTCCCGGTGGCATCACCATGCCGGGGTCGAGGAACGTCACGCCGACGGTGCGCACCACGCGTTCGCGCCAGCCGTCGACGAGACGTTCGCGCGTGGCCCGTGCCGCGACGGGCAGTCGCCACGGCACGCCGACGCCCGCCGCGAGCGGCAACGCGACCAGCCCACCCACGGCGACGACGCAGGCCATCACCGCCCACGACCACTCCGGAACCCGCCACACGGCGCCCACGAAAGCCCCGAGGTAGGCCAACCCGGCGAGCCGGGCCAACCATCCGAACCACACGCGGCCGCTGATGGCGTGCACGCGGTCGTGGGCGCGGATGAAATCCCGCCACGTCAACGCCGCAGGTTCGGCCCACAGGAATCGCCGCCGCATCAGTGACGACCACACGGCGACCGCCGTCACGCCGACGAACACCACCACCGGCGCGGGACTGCCCTCGCCCGCGCCGAGCACTCCCCGCCACCACTCGATGCGATAGAACGCACTGATCAGCCATCCACCCACGAACAACGCGAGCAGGGTGGGCGTGTCACCACTGAGGAGTCTGCGCAGGGTCATCAGGCGCAGATCGGGTCGGCGGGCGATTCGGTCACGACACCGGTGCCAGCGCGGCGAGGTCGAGGACGTGATCGGCGGTGTCGAGCAGCGGGGGATGGTGGGTGGCCACCACGACGGCTGCCCCGTGGCCGGTGGCGCGGGCGATGACGTCGGTCAACCAGCGTTTGCCCGCGGTGTCGAGCGCGCGCTCCGGCTCGTCGAGCAGCAGGACGTCGAACGGACGCGCCGTGGCGCCCAGCAACAACAGACGACGGCGCTGGCCCGCCGACAGCGAACCCGCGGTGACGTGTGCCCGATCGTCCAATGTGGCCTCGGTGAGCAGTGCGTCGACGTCGAGATCCACACCGAACGAACCCGCCAACAGCTCGAGATGCTGCACGGGGGTGAACTCGGCGAAGAAATCGGAGTCGTCGAGCAGCACCGACACGCGTCGCCGGAAGTCGCGGTCACGCTCGTCCGGGGAAAGGCCGCCCACGGTGATGGAGCCCTCCGTCGGTTCCTGGGTTCCGTACACCAGCCGCAACAGGGTCGACTTCCCGCTGCCGTTCGGACCGGTCAGCACCAGGCATTCGCCGGGCCGCACCCGCAGGTCGACCCCGCGCAGCAGCCACGTGTCACCGGCACGCACCCCGAGCCCGTCCGCGACGACCTCCATCGCCTGCGTGCCGGCGGTCGGCCGTGCACGCTTGCCGAACCTCGCCCCCTTCATCGGCGCAGCTCGGCGATCACACCGGCGAAGGCGTCCAGGTCCTTGTCCATCACCGTGATGTAGGTGAAGCCGAACCGCTCCCTGTGGGCGCGCAGCTGGTCGGCGATCTGCCGCGCGGTGCCGACGAGCAGCACCGGCGCCTCGCCGAGTTCGGCGACCGGTCGATCGGGGGCGTACCGGCTGAGGTTCTCCAACGCGGACGCCCGGTCGCCGGTGATCTCGACGTGCTGGATCAGCAGGTTCAGCTCGGGATCGCGGTCGCCGGCCTCGGCACGTACGAACGCCACCCGTTCGTCCAGTTCGGACGGTCCGACGAGCGTGGCCGCGGCACCGTCGCGATCGAACCGCACGCCGGTGAAGCCGACGACGTCCGCCTCCCTGGCCGCGATCCGCAGCATGCGGTCGCGCTGTCCACCGAGGACGATCGGCGGCAACCTGCGCTCACCGTAGTGCTCCCGCAACACGGCGAGGCACCGTTCCAGATGGTCGAGACGGGCGCCGGGTCCGGGGAACGGAAGCTCCGCCGCGTCGAACTCCTCCCTGGCGTATCCGGTGCCGAGGCCGAGTTCCAGCCTGCCGTCGAGGAGCAGATCGGTGGTGCCGACGTCGCGGGCGAGCAGCGTGGGGTTGTGGAACGCCGTGTTGACGACGAACGTCCCCAGCCGCACCCGTTCGGTCACCTCGGCTGCCGCGACCAGCGAGGGAAACGGCGCGGGCATACCGATGTGGTCGGGTACGGCGACGACGTCGAACCCGAGATCCTCGGCTCTACGGCACCTGTCCTGCCAGTGAGTCCGTTCCCCCGAGGCGAGCATGTTCACGCCGAATCGGAACTCCATGCCCGCACGCTACCGAAAAACGGCCTCCGGGCGAGCGCGGCGAAAGTGGGGGACCCGGAAAACCACTGGAAAACCACTCGCCCCACCCGGGCCCGCCTGCCTACCGTGCCGATCGTGCCCGACGACCTGTTCTCCGACCCACGCCTGGCAGCCCTCTACGACACGTTCGACGGCCCTCGCGACGACATCCCGCTCTACGTGGAAATCGCCGACGAGCTGCGCGCCCGCCGCGTGCTCGACGTCGGCTGCGGTACCGGCGAGCCCGCCGTCGCGCTGGCGGCGACGGGCCGGGAGGTCGTCGGCGTCGACCCTGCGAAGGCGTCCCTGGACATCGCGCGGAGCAAGAGCGGCGACGTCACGTGGCTCGACGGAGACGCCGGCACGGTGTCGGCGCACCTGCCCGCGTTTCGCGCCGACCTCGCGATGATGACCGGCAACGTCGCCCAGGTGTTCCTCACCGACGAGGATTGGCACCGCACCCTCGGCGCGATCCACGCGGCGCTGCGGCCGGGTGGTCACCTCGCGTTCGAGACGCGACGCCCGCAGGCACGCGCGTGGGAACACTGGTCGGACGCCGAACCGGTGACGGCCACCGTGCCCGGCGTCGGCGACGTCACCCAGGACCGGACCGTTATCGATGTCGACCTGCCGTTCGTCTCGTTTCGGCACACGTACCGATTTCCGGACGGGTCCACACTGGCCTCGGACTCGACCCTGCGGTTCCGCGAGCACGACGAGATCGCCGCGAGCCTGCACTCCGCGGGGTTCGACGTCACCGACGTCCGCGACGCACCCGATCGCCCCGGCTTGGAGTACGTGTTCCTCACCCGAAGCACCCCGCGCACGTAAAAAGCCCCCGAGGGCCCCATGGTCGCGTTGAACGCAACTATGGGGCCCTCGGGGGCTCGAAGAAAGGCGTCAGCCGAGGCGCTGCTTCAACGCCGCGAGCTCGTCCTTCAGCGCGGACGGGATCTTGTCCTCGCCGATGGAGGCGAACCACTCTTCGATGAGCGGGATCTCCTGCCTCCACTCGTCGACGTTGACGTCGAGCGAGGCCTGGATGTCCTCGATCGGCTCGGACAGGCCGGACGTCTCGATGTCGTCGGCCGTGGGCACGAGGCCGATCGGCGTCTCCTGGGCGTTCGCCTTGCCCTCGAGCCGCTCGACGATCCACTTGAGAACGCGCGTGTTCTCGCCGAAGCCCGGCCACAGGAACCGGCCGTCGTCGCCGCGCCGGAACCAGTTGACGTAGAAGATCTTCGGCAGCTTCGACTGGTCGGCGTTCTTGCCGGTGTCCAGCCAGTGCTGGAAGTAGTCGCCCGCGTGGTAGCCGAGGAACGGCAGCATCGCCATCGGGTCGCGGCGGACCTCGCCGACCTTGCCCGCCGCGGCCGCCGTCTTCTCCGACGACATCGTGGCGCCCATGAACACGCCCTGCTGCCAGTCGCGCGACTCGTTGACCAGCGGAACCGTGGTCTTACGACGACCACCGAACAGGATGGCCGAGATCGGCACGCCCTTCGGGTCGTCCCACTCCGGCGCCAGCGTCGGGATCTGCGAGATGGGCGCGCAGAACCGCGAGTTCGGGTGGGCGGCCGGCTCGTCCGAATCCGGCGTCCAGTCGCGGCCCTTCCAGTCCGTCAGGTGGGCGGGCGCCTCCTTGGTCATGCCCTCCCACCACACGTCGCCGTCGTCGGTGAGCGCGACGTTGGTGTAGACGGTGTTGCCCTTCTCGATGGTCTTCATCGCCACCGGGTTCGTCTTCTCGCCGGTGCCGGGCGCGACGCCGAACAAGCCGAACTCGGGGTTGATCGCGTACAGCCTGCCGTCCTCGCCGAAGCGCATCCACGCGATGTCGTCACCGATGGTCTCGGCGCGCCAGCCGGGCAGTGTCGGCTGCAGCATCGCGAGGTTCGTCTTGCCGCACGCGCTCGGGAACGCGGCCGCCACGTAGTAGGCCTTGTTCTCCGGCGAGATCAGCTTGAGGATCAGCATGTGCTCGGCGAGCCAGCCCTCGTCGCGCGCCATCGCCGAGGCGATGCGCAGCGAGTAGCACTTCTTGCCGAGCAGCGAGTTGCCGCCGTACCCGGAGCCGTAGCTCCAGATCGTGCGCGACTCGGGGAAGTGCGTGATGTACTTGGTGTCGTTGCAGGGCCACGGGACGTCCTGCTCGCCCGGCTCGAGCGGCTTGCCCACCGAGTGCAGCGCCGGCACGAACTCGCGCTCGGTGCCGTCCTCGGTGATGAACTTGTCCAGCGCCTTCTTGCCCATCCGGGTCATGACCCGCATCGAAGCCACGACGTACGCGAAGTCGGTGATCTCGATACCGAGCTTCGGGTCATCGTCGCCGAGCGGACCCATGCAGAAGGGAATGACGTACATCGTCCGACCACGCATGCAGCCCCGGTAGAGCTCCGTCATGGTCGCCTTCATCTCGTCCGGGTTCATCCAGTTGTTGGTGGGCCCGGCGTCCTCCTCCCGCTCGGAGCAGATGAAGGTGCGCTCCTCGACCCGCGCGACGTCGCTCGGGTCCGACGCGGCCCAGTACGAGTTCGGCCGTTTGTCGAGCTTGACGAACGTGCCAGCCTCGACCAGTTCCTGGTTGATGCGTTCGGCTTCCTCGTCGGAGCCGTCGACCCACACCACCCGGTCCGGGGTAGTCAGCTCCGCGACCTCGCGCACCCAAGACAGCACGCCACTGTGCGTGGTCGGTGCGTCGTCCAGCCCTGGGATGGCTACTGCAGTCATCTCTTCTCCTGTCTTCGACGACAAGAGCCCACACCGAACTACATCGTCCTGGTGCGGGCTCCGTTGCCGGCGACCGAAATGGCTTCACACACCGCCGACGAAGCGGTGCGTGCTTTTCTTGGGGATTCCCAGAGACTAACGGCCGAATTGCAGCCTCAGGCAGGCGAGCGCTGTCGGTTCTCTCACAAGAACGATCAGGGAATCGATTCAGTTGTCGCCGATCGGCGCAGTGACCAGAGGTTTTTCACCGAATGTCTCAAGCCGGATATGGCACCCGAACAGAGCAGAGCCCCGGGGGACGATGTTCGTTCCCGGGGCTCTGCTCGAGTGCTCCGCTGCCGGTCTGCCGGCTCGGGCTGCCGGTCGCGACCGGCGGATGGCTCAGTTCTGGCTGATCCACTGGCCGGTGACCGAGTCGATCTTGGCGACGCCCTCGACGCCCGCACCCACCGACGCGGTGCCGTCGCTCCACTGGTCGGAGCTCGCCGAGGAGGCCGAGTCGCCACCGTATCCGCCGGTGTCGGTCGTCTCGGTCCACTCGCCGTTGCCGTCGGTCTCGAGCACGACCTGGTTGCCGTTGGAGTCGATCACCACGGCGACGTCGGCCTGGCCGTCCCCGTCGGCGTCGGTGAAGGCGATGGTCTTGCCGTCCTCGGTCTCGACGACGGCCGTGTCGTTGGTGCCGTCCTCGTTGGTGTCGATCGTCGCCGGCCCGACCTCGACGTCCCCTTCACCGAGGTCGGCGGTGATCGTGCCGCCCGAGCTGGTGTCCTGCTCGGGCGAGTCGGAGGAGGGCCCGTCGGACATCTCCACCCAGTTGCCGCTCTTCGCGTCGTACTCGGCCTCGGCGACGACGTTTCCGTTGGAGTCGGCCATCGCGTAGAGGTCGGCCTCGCCGTCGCCGTTGCTGTCGGCGAACAGCTGAGCGCTGCCGTCCTCGTGCTCGATGAGGGCGGCGTCGTACACGCCGTCGCCGTTGATGTCCTGGTTGAGCTCGGCCGTGTACTCCTCGCCCTCCACGGTCACCGTGATGTCCTCGCCGGTGGCCGTGGTGTCAGTGGTCCCGTCGTCGACCCACACTGCAAACTCCCCCTCAATCAGGGCTGCTGGCTCACGTTCTGTTGTCCGGAATGGCCCCCGCCGACCCGGCCGCCCTGGTGGGCGCTTTCGTGGATGAGACTCACGTTAGGCCTGTTCGGTTCCCTGCACCAGGCTCACTCTTCCGTGCGGGGGCGGTCGCGCAGGGCACGGATGCGCGCAAGGAGCGTCTCGGCGCGGTCCCGCCCGTCGGACAGGCCGGTGACCCGTTTGGTCGCCACGCTCAGCTTCCGCTTGCGCTCCTGCTCGTCCATCTTGATCGTCTTGTCGACCTCTTTCAGCTCCGCCTCGATGGCCTCGATGCGCCTGCTCAGCGCATCGTCGAGCGCGAGCGACAGCTGCTGTTCGGCCTCGATGAGCTGTTCGGACACCAGCTGGTCGAGCGTCGAGCGGGCGTCGGCGATCGACTCGACCAGCCACTGTTTCGTGTGCTGTTTGTCGGCGGAGTGCCTGCGTGTGCGGCCGACCCACCAGCCGGCGCCCAGCCCGACGACGATCGTCGCGGGCAGCACCACCGGGTTGAACAGCGCGAACCCCGCGAGCGGGGCCGCGGCGAGTTTGGCCGCGCCCGCGCCGCTGGTCAGGCCCATGAACACGAGCAGCTTGTCCTCGGCCGACGACGGGCGCTTGTCCTGCGGTCTGAGCACGACCGGCGGGGTTCCTCCGCGAAGGAGCTGCCCGCGGATGACGTCCAGTTCCTCCTGCGAGAACAGTTCGGCCAGCGCGGCGTCGGCGACCTCGTTGAGCCGCTGGGACAGCAGCGCGGAGACCTGCTGCGACGTGGCCTGCAGCGCGGCGTCGACCTGGGCGGGCAGGTCCCTGAGGTCCTTGCGGTTCGCGCCGTCCACCTGTTGCCGGAAGTGCGCCTGGGCGTCCCGCATCCGCCGAGCCGACTCGTGGGTGAGGTCGACCCGCGCACGCTGGATCTCGCCGCGGAGTTTGAGCTGCCAACCCCGGGTCGACGACCGCCGCGCGGTGGTGAGCTCGTCCCGGCGCCGCCGCAGCGCCGCGGCCTCGTCCTCACCCGAGGTCAGGGCGCGCTGGTCGGCGAGCGCCTTGGCGTGCCGTTCGCCGAGCGCCGTCGACAACGCCCGCAGGGTGTTGGCCTCGGCGAGCATCGCGGCCCTGCCGACGAGCGTCTCCTGCAACGCGCCCTGCAGCTCGGCCACCCCGGACTTCTGCCTGAGCAGCGTCGCGGCCTGGTCGTTCGGCGCGGTGGCCGCCATCTCGAACATGCGGGCGGACACCGGGTGGAACGGTGCGTCGGCGAACCGCGGTGCGTGCTCGGCCAGCAGTGTCCTGTCGGCGTCCAGCACCTGGCGCCATCCCCGGAACTGGTCGGTCTTGGCCAGTGCGAACAGCACCGTTTCTACCCGGTCGCTCATGTCGGAGAGGAACCGCAACTCCGACGACGTGAACGGGGCGGAGGCGTCGACGACGAACAGCAGTGCGGTCGCGTTGGCCGCCGCCTCCATGGCCAGTTCGGCGTGCCCTGCGTCGAGTCCGCCCACGCCGGGGGTGTCGATGACGGCGATGCGTTCCAGCAGCGGACACGGCCCGTCGACCTGCACGTAGCGGGGAGGCAGCTGTCCCTCCGGCAACTCGTGCGACGCGGACGCCCACCGCACGAGCTCCTCCATCGGGAAGCCCACCGGTGCCAGCTGCCCGGGATAGCAGGCGCGGGCACTCCACTCGTCGGCGTGGTCGAACACCAGGTACGTCGACGTGGCGACCTCCGCGTCGACCGGGGAAAGACCCTGCTTCGCCAACAGCGCGTTGACCAGGGAACTCTTGCCGCGGTTGGTCTCGCCGACGACCACCACGGTCGGTTTCGAGGCCGACGCCTTCCGCTGCTGCTCGACCCACGCCGCCGACTCGGGCGCTTCCCCGCGCAACAGCGTCAGGAGGGACTCCCGCGCCTGCTTGACCTGCGCGGGCAGGCCCACCTTGCCGAGCGAACCAGTCGATGCGGTCACGACCCGAACCCTAAAGGCTGTGCCGGTCGCAGGGTTGCGCGCCGCGACGGCGGTGCGATCAAGCCCGCGACCTAGCGGCGCGTGTACACGGTCACGATCGGTGCCCGCAGCAGCCGGTCGTGGTCGACGAACCCGGGCGACTCGGTCTCGGCGATCGTGCCCTCGAGGCGAGCGTCCTCGGTGCGCACCGCGCCGCCTGCCTCGTGCTTGGCCGGGTCGAACCGCACCCCGTCCGGGCGCAGTGCGTGCACCCCGATGGCGGCGAGGCCCTGCTCGATGCGCTCGGCCACGCCCTCACTGTGGGCGCGGTCCATGGCGTACAGGCAGAGCTGGATGAGCGCCTGACGGTCGGCCAGCGCCTGATCGCGGTCGATGCCGCTCACGAGTGCTACGGGGTCCACATCGCTTTCCGACGCGGTACCCACCGGTACGGTTCCGTCTTCCGGGACACCGGTTTCCGGCGAGTTCACCGGCCTGCGCCCTGCTGGGCTGGCGGGACGTGTCCGCTGCCCGTGCCCTGCGCCTTCAGCCGCTGCCAGAGCAGGAAGTACGCTCGGTGCACGACGTGGGCCACGCGCGCCTGGCCCGGGGTCGCCCCGAACGAGGCGAACGACCGCCACCACCCGGCACGTTCGAGGGCGTGGGCGGCGAGCTGGTCGGGCGTCGCGCCCGGCATGCCGAGCTGCGCGGAGACGTCGGCGTTGCTGCCCACCCGCAGGACCTCCTCGGCCAGGTCCTCGGCCAGTTCGACCGCACCCGAGGTCACCAATGTGAGCGCCTCGAGTACCCGCAGCTGGTGCGCCTCCGGTCTGGCCAGCAGCATCTCGATCGCGTCGTGCACCCGCTGGCGTTCGGCCCTGTCTCCGGAGTCGTGGGCCAGTGCCGTGATGGACGCGAGCGCCGCGGCGGCCTTGATGCCGTCCGCGCGCGCCGCGAACACCTCGGCCAGCCGGGCGCGCACCGCCTCCAGTCCTGAGACGTCGAGCAGTCTCCGGTGCAGGGCCCCCACCGTGATCTGCGGTTCCGTCCGGATGGCTTCGATCGCGTGGCGGATGCCGAACAGGTCGAGTTTCTCCAGCAGCCGCACCCGCACCCCGGAGGGCACGTCGCAGTCCCACGTGGTGAAGATGTCGGCGGAGACGAGCATGACCTCGAGGTCGGCGTCGTCGAGCGCGGCGAGGGTGCGCAGGGCCTCGGCCTCGGTGGGCGTGAAGGCGCCGGTCTCGGTCGACTCGGCGAGCAGGCCGATCACGGGGAGCACGTCGGCCACCCGCGGGCGCAGCACGGCGGCCTGCTTGCGGGCGAGGAGCGTCGCGGCCTTCCACACGTCGCCGTCGGCGCCCTCGACGGATTCGGGCGGGATCGTGTCGGCCTTGTTCAGTACCGCGACGGCGTTGACCGGCCCTGGCTCCCTGCTCGCGGTGGCTGCCGTGAACGCGGCGAGCGCCTGGTGGTCGTCGGAGCGCACGCCCTGCGTGACGACGTAGAGCACCGCCTCGGCCCCGACGAGCGCGCCGCGTGAGGTGTCGTCGAGCGTGTCGGGCTCCTCCGACCCGGTGGGCGAGGCGGCACCGTCGCCGGTGTCGCGACTGCCTTCGGAGCTTTCGGACTCGCCGGAATCGAGCGAGCCGCTGAGCCGGGTCGCACCGAGCAACTGCTGGGTGCGGGCGACCGAGGAGGAGTCGAGCGAGCCCAGTCCCGGGGTGTCGATGACGGTCATGTCGCGCAGCACCGCGTTGGTCAGATACGCCTCGATGTGCGACACCCGGTCGATGTCGACACCGAGTTCGGCGGGGATTCCTCCGTCGGGCGCGAACGGCTGGACCTGCCTGGTGCCGTCGGTGAAGACGATCTCGATGCGGTCGACGGTGCCGTACTGGAACCGGGTGACCAGGCGAGTGCACTCACCGACGGCCGTCGGCGCGACCCGGCGCCCGATCAGCGCATTGACCAGTGTCGACTTGCCCGACTTGATGCGCCCGGCGACGGCCACCTGCAACGGCGCCTCGAGGCGGCGCAGCACCTCGGTGAACCCGGCCGCGGTGCGCGGGCCCACCTGGCCGCGCAGGCGGGTGCACAGGTCGGCGACCGACGCAGAGAGCGGCCCGGCCGGTCTGTCCCCGTCCGCCGTCATCGAACCCCCTCCCGTGCTGCTCGCGATCGGTGCTCATCCTCCCACCGCGCACCGACAGGCCGTAGCCGCAGGCCCGTCCGATCATCCTGAACGCCGATCCGGCGTGGGACCACAGGAGGACGCGGCGGTGGTCACCTCGCGCCTACCGTGGGTGGGTGCGCCGGATCAGTCTGTGGATGAGGGCCCACCCTGTCGTGGGCGACAGCCTCATCGCCATCGTGCTGTTCGCGCTCGACGTGGCGCTGTACAGCCTGTTCGTGGCGTTCCCGGTGCCGGACGTGCCCCCTCCGCCACCGTGGTACGTCGGGATTCCGCTTGCCGTCTGCCTGCTCGCGGCCGTTCCGGTCCGCCGCAGGCACCCGCAGCTCATGGCGTACTGGGTGCTGGTGTGGACGGTGCCGCACGTCGTGTTCGGGATCGGCAAGACGACGATCGGCGTGGCGGTCGTCAGCTGTATCGCCCTGTACACGCTGGTGGTCTACACCGGACGCAGGCAGGCGGCGGTCTACACGGCGTTGACGCTCGTGGTCAGCCTGGCCCACCAGATCATCGAGTTCCCCGGGGAATGGCTCGTCAACACGGTGACGGTCGTGCTGTCGCTGGCGTTGTGCTGGGTGCTGGGCGAGTTCGTGGGTGCGCGCCGTGCCTACCAGGCCGAGGTGGAGGCACGGCTCGCGCTGCTGGAGAACGAACGTCACCAGGCCACGCGGATCGCCGTGGCCGAGGAACGGGAACGCATCGCGCGCGAACTGCACGACGTGGTCGCCCACGCGGTCAGCGTCATCGTGGTGCACGCGGACGGGGCGTCGTACGCGGTGCGGACGAATCCGGAGGTGGCCGAACGCGCGATCGGCACCATCTCCGAGACCGGGCGCAGCGCGCTGGCCGAACTGCGCAGGCTGCTGGCGATACTCCGCGACGACCAGGGCGAGAACGCCCGCACCCCGCAGCCGACGGCCGCCGACCTCGGTGACCTCGCCGAGCGGATGCGTGCCGCGGGTCTGGCCGTACGACTCGAGACCGAGGGCCCGCTCGACGACCTTCCGGCAGGCGTGGCCCTCGGCGTGTACCGGATCGTGCAGGAGTCGCTCACCAACAGCCTCAAACACGCGGGCCCGGGTACGCGTGCCCACGTGCGGGTGCGACACGTCGCCGACGGCGGCGGTGAGGACAGCGGTGGGGTCAGCGGTGGGGACGGCGGTGGGGACGGCGCCGCCGGCGCGTCGGTGCGCATCGCCGTCGACGACGACGGGGCCGGCCGCGCCCACCCCGTGCTGGCGACCACGGCGCACACGTCGGTGCCGAGCACGGGGGAGACGGCGCAGGCCGCAGGCAACGGGCTGATCGGCATGCGCGAACGTGCGAACGTACACGGCGGGGTCCTCGAGGCGGGTCCCGCGCCGGGCGGTGGCTGGCGGGTGCGTGCCGCACTGCCCGTCAACTCCGGTTCCCTAGGGTTGGACGCATGATCCGGGTGCTGCTCGTCGACGACCAGGAACTGATGCGTGTCGGCTTCCGCATGGTGCTCGGCGCGGCGGGCGATCTGGAGGTCGCCGGCGAAGCGGCGAACGGCGAGGAGGCCGTGCGGCTGGCCGAACAGCTGCGTCCCGACGTCGTGTTGATGGACGTGCGGATGCCGGTGCTCGACGGCGTCGAGGCGACGCGGCGGATCGTCACCTCCGGCAGTTCCCGGGTGCTGGTGATGACCACCTTCGATCTCGACGAGTACGTCTACTCGGCGTTGCGGGCAGGCGCATCGGGCTTCCTGCTCAAGGACACGCCGCCGGACGACCTGGTCTCGGCCCTGCGGTCGGTGGCACGGGGTGACGCGGTGGTCTCGCCCGCGGTGACCAGGCGACTGCTCGACCGGTTCGTCGACACGGGCCGGCTGGCACCGCGCGACGCCGGTGCGCTCGACGTGCTCACCGACCGCGAACGCGAGGTGCTCGTCCAGGTGGCCAAGGGCCTGTCGAACACCGAGATCGCGGCCGAGCTGCACCTGTCGGAGGCGACGGTCAAGACGCACGTCGGCCGCATTCTGTCCAAGCTGGACCTGCGCGACCGGGTGCAGGCGGTCGTCCTCGCCTACGAAACGGGCCTGACCCGGCCGGGGGCGCGGGACTGATCTGCGCTGGATGCAGGCCGGTCAACGGTAGGTCGCCATGTCGACGGTCGCGGGGTCGACGCCGCGCCGGTAGACCTCGGCGAAGTAGCGCCCGAAGTCGGGCCTGCTGCCGTCGACGTCGGTGAGGCCGTAGGTGCGGGCCAGCGTCCACGAGGCGAGTGTGGAACCGGCGAACCGCCGGACGCCGGGGTCGGTGGCCAGCGCGACGACACCGCGTCCGAGGTAGGTGGGCGTCTCCGAGAGCGCGAACTCGGGGCGCTCGTCGGTGATCGCGTCCCGCCAGTTGCCCTCCGTGACGCCGAACAGGTCCAGCATCGCCTCCGAGCGCAGGAAGCCCGGCGTGACCGCCAGTCCGGTGCAGTCGTGCTTCGCCAGTTCGGCGCCCAGCGCACGGCCGAGCGCCCGCACCCCGGACTTCACGAGGTAGTACGGCACGCCTGCGCCGACGTACTCGTCGTCCTCCCCGTCGGTCACCTCGACGACCAGTCCACCCGGTGAGCGCACCACGAAGGGCAACAACCGGTGCAGCGCGACCAGGTGCGTCTCGAGACCGCCGCGCACCATCGCCAGCGCGTCGTCGAGCGGCGAATCCCAGTACGCGTGCTCGAAGTCGGTGTACGGATCACCGCCCCAGACGTCGTCGACGAGCACGTCGATCCGCCCGTCCACTTCGGATTCGACACGCGCGGCCAACGCGTCCACATCGGCCACGACCGAGAAGTCGCACCGGACCGGGATTCCGTGTCCGCCCACAGCGTCGACCAGCTCGGCGGTCTCCTCGATGGTCTCGCTGCGGCCCATCGGCGACGTGTGCTGGCGCGTGGTCCTTCCGGTGACGTACACGGTCGCGCCCGCACGGCCGAGCTCGACGGCGATCGCCCTTCCACAGCCCCGCGTCGCACCCGTCACCACGGCGACCTTGCCTGCCAGACCGGTCATGCCCGCCATCCCTTCGTGATCGCATCGACCGTCTCGCCGAGGCGGTCGGTCAGTTTTCCGTCGGGGCGCAGCGCCCAGTCGAGTGCCGCGCCGTTGACCGCGGACAGCAGCACGCGGGCCGCGGTCGCGGGTTTCGGCGCCGACTCGGCGCGCGGGGCGCTCCGGAGCAGTTCGAACAGCTGCCCGCCGCACGCCGCGTAGTGCTCGGCGAGCAGTTCCCGCAGTGCGGGGTCGGCCAGGTCGGCCCCCAGCTGTGCCAGGTGGTTCGCCACGCCGGGGCCGTCCACTGTGTCCAGGTCGGCGAACACGGCGATCACCGCGGCGCGTACGGCGGCCCACGGTGATCCGGCCTCCGCCTCGGCGGCCACGCGCATCCGTTCCACGGCCTGCGCCCGCCCGAGCTCGGTCATTGCGCGCACGAGCCCCGCCTTCGAGCCGAACCGCTGGGCCACACTGCCGACCGCGACACCGGCCTCCTTGGCCACCTGCGCGAGCGTAAAACCGGGACCCACCTGCTCGATGACCGCTGCCGCCGCGGCGAGGAGGCGTTCGTCGGTAATGGTTCGTGGCCGTGGCACGACATTAATGAACCACAGTTCAATAACTACCGCAACCCTGGTCCGCACACGGGAGGTTCAGGGTGAACTCAGGGTTGTCACCGATCGCCGTACGGCTCGGAGTGCGCGAAGCTACAGACCGAACTTCCGATGCGTGTACGACCAGGGGCTGGGGCGAAGTTCGGTCTACAGGATGACGCGTATCGGGGCGGGTAACCGCGAGGATGGCAACACCACGGGTTCCACGACGACGAACGTGACGACCACAGGCGTGACGAACCAGGCGTGACGAACCACAGGCTTCACGGACAGGCGGATCGCGTTCCGCGACCACCACAGCCGACCAGGGGACCAGCGGCGGCCCACCGGCACACGGATGGCCGTCACAGGAGGACATCATGATCGAGGCACAGGGCCTCACGAAGAGGTACGGCGACAAGGTCGCCGTCGACGACCTCTCGTTCACCGTCAACCCGGGCCGCGTCACCGGCTTCCTCGGCCCGAACGGTGCCGGCAAGTCGACGACGATGCGCATGATGCTCGGGCTCGACAACCCGACGCGCGGGTCGGTGACCATCGGGGGCAAGCGCTACACCGAACTGCACCATCCACTGAGGACCGTCGGGGCGCTGCTCGAAGCACGGTGGGTGCATCCCAACCGGTCCGCCCGCGCGCACCTGTCCTGGATGGCCAAGTCGAACAAGATCTCCCCGAAGCGCGTCGACGAGGTGCTCGACATCGTCGGCCTGACCGAGGTCGCAGGCAAGCGGGCGGGCGGATTCTCACTGGGCATGTCCCAGCGCCTCGGCATCGCCAGCGCGCTGCTGGGCGATCCGGAGGTGCTGCTGTTCGACGAACCGGTCAACGGTCTCGACCCGGAGGGCATCCTCTGGATCCGCAAGTTCATGCAGCGGCTCGCCGACGAGGGCCGCACGGTGTTCGTCTCCAGCCATCTGCTCTCGGAGATGGCGCTCACCGCCACCGAGCTCGTCGTCATCGGCAAGGGCAAGCTGATCTCGCAGAGCACCACCGAGGAGTTCGTCGCCAGGGCCACCGACAGCACCGTGAAGGTGCGCAGTCCCCAGCTGGATCGGCTGCGGCCCGCGCTCGAGGACATCGGTGCGACCGTCACCGAGTCCGACGGCGGCCTGCTCGTCTCGGGAGCCAGCAGCGACAAGATCGGTGAACTGGCCATGGAGAACCGGGTGACGCTGCACGAACTGGCACCCCAGCAGGGTTCGCTGGAGCAGGCGTTCATGCAGATCACGGGCGACTCGGTCGAGTACCACACCGACATCGACACCGCCGACGCCGCAGCGGCGAGCGCGGCCGCCACGAACTGACCAGGGGACCGGAGACGATCATGACGCTTCTCGCAGTCGAACGCATCAAGCTGCTCAGCACGCGGTCGCCGTGGTGGTGCGCGCTCACCGCGCTGCTGCTCACCGGCGGGTTCACCGCACTGGTCGTGAGCAACACGAGCCCGCAGTTCCCCGCCACCGTGGCGTCCACGCAGTTCGCCTACAGCTTCGGCATGGCGGTGATCATGGTGCTGGCCACGCTCGCGGTCACCACCGAGTACCGCTTCGGCACCATCCGCACGACCTTCCAGGCCGTGCCCAACCGCACCGCGGCACTGCTGGCCAAGACGTCGGTCGTGGCCCTGATCGCGCTGCTCATCGGCGAGGTCATGGCGTTCCTGTCGTGGGGCCTGAGCATGGCGATCAAGCCGGAGGCCGACCTCGCGCTCAACAGCACCGCCGATTGGCTCAACGTGGCAGGCGTGGGCCCGGTGTGCGCGCTGGCCGCCGTGGTCGCGGTCGCGGTGGGCATCCTCGTGCGGCACAGCGCCGGAGCGATCTCGCTGGTGCTGATCTACTTCCTGGCCGCGGAGAACCTGATCACGCTGATTCCGGAGATCGGGGACGACATCTACAAGTGGATGCCGTTCAACGTCGCGCACAAGTTCGTGACCGGCGACGGCGAGTCCGCGGGCGGCGCGGCGTTCGGCCAGCCGCTGTCGACGTCGACGCTGAGCCCGTGGTGGGCGCTGGCCTACTTCGCGGGCTTCGCGGTGATCATGCTGGTCGTCGCGTTGGCCACGGCACGCAAGCGCGACGCGTAAGGACCGACCGGGGGACATTCCGTCCGCGGGGACAGCGGGGGCTGTCGGACGGAAGCCGGGGTAGGGGGATCGACCCGGCCCGGGCCGCATTCGGGGGCGGCCCGGGCCGGGTCTTTTCGTGTTCTGTGGATTTCCGATGCGGGAGTTTTTGCTCCATCCGCATTAAGAATCCGTAAATTGCCTGTGAGTACCCCCACGGCGGACGACATCGGGCCGCCGTTCGGGGGATGCTGGGTATCAGCCCGTCAGGACTCTACGGAGGTGACCCTTGACGGTATTCGACATCTCGCAGGAATCACGCGGCAGCGACGCCTCACCCGCCGACGACGCTCCGCCCAGTCTCGAGCCGATGGTCGGCCTCGAATGGTCGCAAGCCATCGAACTCCCGCTCGCCACCGGCGACGCCGCGACGCCGGCCGAACTGCGCATGGCCTGGGTGCACCGGGCCCCCGTGAGCCAGGTGCTCTCGCTGTATCGCGCCGCGTGTCGTTCCGACGAACCCGTGCCGTCCCCGTGGTGGCTGCGGGCGCTGTCGGACGGCAGGCTCGAATCCCGCGACGCGGGATTCCGCATCGAGGACCGCGTCCACAAATTGCTCAGCAGGCGCCCTGGCTGGGAATTCGTACCGTGGCCGGGGGACGGCGAATCCGGATACTGGGAATTCATCCCGTCGGAAGGGGCCGGTGGCGACCGGCGGATTCCCACCACGATCGTCAACACCGCACGGCACACCGGCTGGATCGACGTGCTGCCCGCACACGCGATGACGACACCCGAACCGATCGCCGTCGAAGGGCTCGCCGGGCTGCGCGCGCGCCTGGGGGAGATCGAAGCGGTCCGCTGACCCGCGGCTATCGTCGGCTCCCGTGGACAGCGAAGGACAGCCGCGGCTGCGCAGCGTCGTCAGCTACGTCAAACGCGGCGGGCGGATGACGGTCGGCCAGCAGCGCGCGTGGGACACGAGGTGGCCCGAACTGGGCCGGACCGTGTCCGAACTCGAGCAGGGGCCGATCGACTTCGAGGCGTGGTTCGGCAGGTCGGCGCCGGTGGTGCTCGAGATCGGCTCGGGCATGGGCGAGGCGACGGCCCAGCTCGCGGCCGCCGCCCCGGAGGTCAACTACGTGGCCATCGAGGTCTACGAGGCCGGCCTCGGACAGCTCATGCTCCGCGCGGACAAGCTCGGCGTGACGAACCTGAGGTTGCTGCACGGCGACACCGTCCCGCTGCTGCGCGACCACGTCGCCCCCGAATCCCTGGCCGGCGTGCGGATCTTCTTTCCCGACCCGTGGCCGAAGAAGCGCCACCACAAGCGCAGGCTCGTCCAGCCCGAGTTCGTCTCGCTCGTGGCCTCTCGCATCGCGGGCGGGGGCACGCTGCACCTGGCGACCGACTGGCAGGACTACGCCGACCAGATGCTCGAGGTGTGTTCGGCCGAGCCCACGCTGGCCAACCGGTTCGAGGGCTGGGCTCCGCGACCCGAATGGCGTCCGGTGACGAAGTTCGAACAGCGCGCCGAGCAGGAAGGCCGCATCTCCCGCGACCTGATCTTCGAGAAGCGCTCCTGACCACAAGCGCGGACCCCACGGCCCCGGCAGGCCTCGCCGCTCGCACACGTGGGCTGGGCGTCCCCCGATGACGCCCAGCCCACGTTCCCCTCATCCCCACGTCCCCCTCTTCCCCCTGGGCCCCTCCACCCCCTGTCTTCCCCCGGGGCCGCCCGGCTGCGCTGGCGTTACTCGTCGGAGAGGGGCTCCGAGCGGACCCGGTTCAGTGCGGGTGTGCACACCGAGGAAGCGATCAGTGCCACCACGAGCCCGAGCACGATCGGCGCGGCCAGCCAGGGCGTGACCACGGCGTCGCCGTCGTCGAGGAGGCTGAAGAGCCCGACCCCGACGAACGTGCCCGCGATGCCCGCACCCGCCGTCGCGATGAACGCGGGCAGTCCGGCCTCCGCGCGCAGCGCCCTCGCCAGCACCCGCACCGGCGTGCCCGCCGCGATGAGCGCACCGAACGTGCGCCTGCGGTCCATCACCGAACCGGCCGTCGCGATCGCCGCGCTGCATCCGCCGAGCAGCGCCGCCACCGTCAGGCCGATCACGGTCACGCGCCGGACGTCACCCAGTTCCCCCTCCTGGGACGCCAGCCGCACCTCGCGGCTCTCGATGTGCGCGCCGTGGGATGCGGCCGCGAGGGCGGTGCGCACGACGTCGCTGTTCGCTGCCGTCGACGGCACGGCCACGGTTCCGTAGGACAGCTCGAGGTCGTCGGGCACGACCGCGGAGTCGACGACGACGGTCGAGTACGCGGCGTCGCCGCGCTCCTCGACAGGGCGGACGGGCACGTCGCCGAGCGGCGTACCCGGTTCACCGGGCATGCCGGCCAACGACAGCTCGCCGCCGGTCAGCGGGTAGGGCGCGTAGACACCGGGCGTTCCCTCGCAGGCGCCGCGCATGTCGATCGGAAGCACCTGCTCGGCGCCCCTGCAGTCGACGACCTTGACGTACTCGTCCTGCCGGTCGCCCGCGCCGAGGTAGGCCTCGCCGACGACCACGGCACGCTCCGACTGGCCGTACCTGGCGAGCCGGTCGTTGGTCTCGCCGGCGATGCGCTGCAGGTCGGCGCCCTCGCCCTGGACGTACTGCACGCCGTCGGCGTACTCCCGTGACGCACCGCTGAGGCTCTCCAGGCTCGGCAGCACGGTCAGCGCCATGGCACCGGTGAACACGGCGAGGGCGACGCCTGCCGTGGCCCGGTACGCACCGCGCGGGTCCTCGGTCAGCCTGCGGCCGGCCAGCAGTCCGGACGGCCGTCGCCAGCCGCGGCTGAACGCCTTGCCCACGAGTGCCGTGATCCACGGTCCGGCCAGGTTGATCGAGAAGATGATCATGGCCATCGACACCATGATCAGCATGGCCTCGATCTCGCTGTCGGCCTCGGAGACGAAGTAGGCGAACATCGCGGCCGACAGCGGCAACGGCAACAGGCGCCACCAGTGCAGCGGCTTCGGCGTGTGCCCGCCCACGGCACCGAGCGGGGCCGACAGCACACGGCGCAGGCCGAGCACGGCGGCCAGCAGCACCAGCAGCGGCACACCCACGACGATCGCCACCGTGGGAACCACGCCCAGCTCGAAGTCGGAGGCCTGCCAGGTGCCACCGTCCCAGGGCACGAGGGTGGCCAGGTGGTGCAGCAGCGGGCTGATCGCCAGGCCCAGCAGCGCACCCGCCGCAGCCGCAATGGTCGTCTCGGCCGCGACCATGGAAATCACCTGCCGCGGCGTCGCCCCCGCAAGGCGGAAGACCGCCAGCCGTTGCTCCCTGCGGGCCGCGATGAGCCGGGCCGCCGACGCGATGAGCACCAGACTCGGCACCGTCAGCACCACCACGCCGACCCCCGCCAGGAGGGACAGCAACATGTCCGGCCCCTCGCCCGCGGGCAGGAACCCACCGAGCTCCGCGGCGTTCGCCGGCATCTCGTCGGGCGTGTGGCCGACGAGCGCGACGAGCTGCTCTGGGAAGGCGAGTGCCTCGTCGCCGAGTTCGCCCACCCGCTCGCCGTAGCGCTCGCCGAGCTGCGACCCAGGGGTGGCGTCGACGATCTCGGCCAGCGCGGGCGACATCAGCGTCTCGCCGGGCCCCGGCAACCGGTCGATGCCGGGGGGCAGCGTGATGTCGGACGGGTCGGCCAGTGCGGCGACGTCGACCCGGTCGATCTTCTGCCCGTCCGGGGTGACGTCCTCGCTCGCGGCGTGCTGGATCGTCGGGTCTCCGACGGGACGGTCCGACACGCTCGAGGGCACCGCGGTCAGCTGCCAGGCCGCGCGGTCGGCGCGCGCCTCGGTGGCCCCCGGCAGCGACACGAGCAGCAGCACCAGCCCGGTGGCCACGGCCACGCCCAGCGCGATCAACAGTGCGGACGTCCGGGTCCTGCGGTCGGTGCGCAGCACCCGCAACGCGATGCGGAACGAACTCACGACGCCGTCACCGACCCCGCGCGCGTGTCCGACTCGATGCGCCCGTCGCGGATGGTGACGGTGCGGGGCAGCGATGCGGCCAGCTCCCGGTCGTGGGTGACGAGGACGACCGCGGCCCCGCACTCGGCAGCCGAGTCGAGGAGCGCGCGCATCGTCTCGCCACCCGTGCGCGTGTCGAGCGCACCGGTCGGTTCGTCGGCGAAGATGACGCTCGGCCGGTG
This sequence comes from Prauserella rugosa, assembly GCF_000719975.1. Taxonomy (GTDB): domain Bacteria; phylum Actinomycetota; class Actinomycetes; order Mycobacteriales; family Pseudonocardiaceae; genus Prauserella; species Prauserella rugosa. Next base: position 461,115 of record NZ_JOIJ01000001.1, on the reverse strand, counting down.
GGCCAGCGCGCGGGCGATCGCCACCCGTTGAGCCTGCCCGCCGGACAGTTCGCCGGGACGGTTGCGCTCCTTGCCCTCCAGCCCGAGGCGGGCGAGCCAGCCCTGGGCGTCGGCGAGGGCCGCGCCCCTTCCCGTTCCAGCCAGCAGCGACGGCAGCGCCACGTTCTCCTCCGCCGTCAGCTCGGCAACCAGCATGCCGCTCTGGAACACGAAGCCGAACTCGGTGCGGCGCAGCTCGCTCCGGGCGGCCTCGCCGAGCGTGTCGATGCGGCGGCCGCCGAGCGTCACCTCACCCGAGTCGGCGGGCAGGATCCCCGCCAGCACGTGCAGCAGCGTCGACTTGCCCGATCCGGAGGGTCCGACGATCGCCACCGCCTCGCCCGGCGTGATGTCGATGTCTACTCCGGACAGTGCGGTTTCGGTGCCGTAGCGCTTGACGAGGCCGCGTGCGCCGAGTCCGGGCCTGGCCACCGTCGCCGACCGCGGCGGGGTGTGTGAGATCCGTGTCGTCATGGTCCGAAAGCCTGGCCGAGCAGCGGACCCGGCCACTTCGGACGGACGGCCATGTCCGGACCACCCGGCATCGGCCGATCGGCCGACCCGCCCTCTGGCCACATGGCCAAGCCGCGGCCCGCACCCTCTCGGCTACCGTCGCTGAGGTGTTCGACATGCCCACCGTCCGCGACCGCGCCGCGCAGGTGCTGCAACAGCTCGGCCTGCCCGGCATCGTGCTGCTTGCCGCCGTGCTGGGCGACCTCGGCGTGATCGTGCCCGCGGCGATGGACGGCTTCGGCCGGGCCGGCGCGGACCTGTTGCTGCTACCGGGAATCGTCGGCCTGGCCGCGTGCGGAGTGTGGGGAAGGAGCCGTCCCGTCGCCGCCGCGTGGACCGGGGTGGCGGTGCTGTTCGTGAGCACCGTGGGGATCCGGCTCACCTCCGCACCCGCCTACTCGACGGCGTTGCCGTCCACCTCGTTCGCCGAGTGCGTGGCAGGCACGCTGCTGGTCTACTACTGCGCGCGGTCGGCGTCCGTGCTCGCCGCTTCCGTGACGACGTCCGCGCTCGTCGCGGCCGAACTGTTCGCCATCGTGGCGCGCCGCGACATGACCGGGATCGACAACTTCACGCCGTTGGTGGGCGCGGCCCTCCTGCTCGGCGCCGTCGTCCTGGGTGCACGCTCACGGAACTCCGCCGCGACGAACCAGTTCGTCGAACTTCTCCGCACTCAGTGGCTGCTCGTGGGCATCCTCGCGCTCACCCTGTTCGTGGACGCCTCGATCATCATGAGCGGTTCGCGCAGCGCCGCACTGCTGAGCGTCCCGTCCGCGGTGGCCGCGTTGACGGCGCTGTACGCGACGCGGCGGCCACTGCGTTCGATCCTGCTGCTCGCGGGCATCTACGTGGTGTGCGACGTGCTCATCCTGTCGATCGGCGCGGTGCACTACGGCTCGATCGGCGGACTGCCGTTCACGGCGACCGCATCCGGCGTGGTCGCGGTGGCGCTACTGGTGCGCACGGAACCGGCGCGACGTTCGGTACCCGCCGTCGCGCTGCTCAGCTGCGTGGTCGGGGCGGGCGCGACCGCGCAGGCGTACGCGTTGGCGCGGGAGAGCATTTATTCCAGACCGAGCTCAATTCTGCCGAGCCTGTTCATCGCGGCCGTGCTGCTGCTCGGCATCTCCGTCGCGATCGGCATGTTCCTGCGGGCCCGCGACTCGGAACGCACCACCGTGGTCGAGGCCGCTGTCGCCGAGGCCCAGACTGCCGAGCGGATGGCACTGGCCCGCGAGCTGCACGACATCGTCGCCCACTACGTCACGGGCATCGTCGTGCAGGCGCAGGCGGCCAAGATCGTCGCCGAACGCAGTCCCGACGTCGTGCCCGACTCGCTCGACCAGATCGAGAACGCGGGCACCGAGGCGCTCACCGCGATGCGCAGGCTCGTACGCAGCATGCGCGGCGACGGCACCGACATCCAGGGCGACAGCGAACAGGCGACCACCGACCTCGCCGCCGATCTGCGGGCGCTGGCCGCGTCCGGCGGACACGGGGTGCGGATCGACCTCGACGTCGACCTGCCCGCAGATCTGCCGCAGGAGGTCGCCCGCTCGGCGCTGCGGATCGTGCAGGAGTCGTTGACCAACGTCAGCAGGCACGCGGCGGGCGCCACGGCGGCATGGGTTTCGGTGCGGGCCGACGACGGCGGCGTGCGCGTACGGGTGGCCGACGACGGCTCGCCCGGCGAACCCGGCCCGCTCGCCGTCCCTGGCGGATACGGTCTCGTCGGCATGCGCGAGCGGGTGGAACTGCTGGGCGGCACCCTGCGCACCGGCCGCACCCACGACGGCTGGGTGGTCGAGGCATGGCTGCCGCTCACGGGAGAAGAGGAGTCCGAGTGATCCGGGTGTTGATCGCCGACGATCAGGACATGGTGCGGACCGGTTTCCGCATGATCGTCGACGCGCAGGACGACATGGAGGTCGTCGCCGATGTCGCCGACGGCGTCGACGCCGTGCGCAGGGCGCGCGAACTGCGCCCGGACGTGTGCCTGCTCGACATCCGCATGCCGGGGCTCGACGGGCTCGAGGTCACCCGGCAGCTCGCGGGACCGGATGTCGCCGACCCGCTGAAGGTCGTCGTGGTGACGACGTTCGACCTCGACGAGTACGTGCACAGTGCGCTCACCGGGGGAGCGTCGGGTTTCCTGCTCAAGGACGCGGGCCCGGCGTTGCTGTTGGAGGCGGTCCGCGCGGCGCACCGCGGGGACGCCCTGGTCTCGCCGCAGATCACGGTGCGCCTGCTGGAACACTTCGCCGACTCGCCCGCGGCGGCAGCGACCCCGGCGATGACCGAGGAGCCGTCCGAACCGTTGACCGCGCGGGAACTCGACGTCGTGCGTGCGACGGCGCGGGGGCGGACGAACACCGAGATCGGCGAGGAGCTGTACCTGTCGCTGTCGACGGTCAAGACCCATCTGGCCTCGGTGCAGAGCAAGATCGGGGCACGCAACCGCGTGGAGATCGCAGCCTGGGCATGGCGAAACGGCATCGTGGCCGATTGATACCGCGCACGGCGGGCCGGCAGGCACGCCGTTGCTGCTCGTTAGGGTGACTCCATGGCCTCTCCTCGCGTGGCTCACCGCCTGACAGCTCCCGTGGTCCTGCCGGCCGACCCGGCGTGTTCCGTCGTCCGGGACGGCGCGATCGACGTCGACGACTCCGGGCGCATCACCTACTGCGGCACCGCGGCCGATGCGCCCGGCGAGGCGGAGCGCACCACCGCGAAGGACGGCATCCTCCTGCCCGGCCTCGTCAACACCCACGCCCACAGCCCGATGGTGCTGCTGCGCGGAATGGGCGGCGACCTGCCGCTGCTGCGCTGGCTCCGCGAGGTGATCTGGCCGACCGAGGCGAAACTGCGCCCTTCGGACGTGCGCGCGGGCATGGTGCTCGGTTCGATCGAGATGCTCCGCCGCGGCGTCACGACCAGCGCCGAGATGTACTTCCACGCCGAGCAGATGGCCGAGGCGGTCCTCACCACCGGAGCTCGCGCGGTTATCGGCGGGCCGATCATCGACCTACCCGGCCTCGACTGGCGCGCGCTGCTCGCCGACACGAGCAAGTGGATCGACGCCGACGGGCTGCGCTGGGGACAGGGCGACCGGATCGAACTGTCGTACGCGGGACATTCGGCATACATGTTGCCGCCGGAGGCACTCGGCGCGATCGCCGACGAGGCTCGGCAGCGGGACGCGCTGGTGCAGATCCACGTCGCCGAGGCCGCCGACGAGGACGCCGAACAGCGTGCGAACCACGGTTCGGTGCCGCGCCTGCTCGACGAGGTCGGGCTGTTGCGCGGCAGGCTGATCGCGGCCCACTCGGTGCATCTGTCCGATGAGGACATCGCGCTCTTCGCGGCGCGCGGCACGGGTGTGGCCCACTGTCCAGGGTCCAACGCCAAGCTCGCCTCCGGCATCGCGCGGCTGCCCGAACTGCAGGCCGCCGACGTGCGCGTGGGACTGGGCACCGACGGGCCCGCGAGCAACGACGACCTCGACCTATGGGAAGAGATCCAACTGTCTGCGATGCTCGCGCGTCTGTCCACTCAGGATGCCACGGCCGTCACGGCAGCCGACGCACTGCTGCTGGCCACCCGCGGAGGGGCGGACGCGCTCGGCCGGGACGACATCGGCGCGCTCGAGGAAGGGCGATGGGCCGACGTCGTGCACGTCGACACCGACGACCCGGCCTTCGCCGCGGGCATCGACGTGCCGGACGAGCAGCTGCTCGGCAACCTCGTGTGGGCAGCCGGATCCCGGCGGGTCACCGACGTCTGGGTCGCGGGCGAGCAGGTGGTCTCCGGCGGCGAATCGTCCCGTGTGGACCGCGGCGAAGCGCAGGCGAACGTCGCCGTCGCGTCCGATCGCCTGCGGGGCGCCTGACTACGACCGGGGAGACACCGAGAAGCCGGATCTCGCCTCGAACCCGAACACGCCGGCGGTCTCGCCGGCCGCGTCCGGGGCGACGTCCACGTCGGACCGCTCGCCAGTGCCCAACGGCACCGCGGCCGCCCGGCCGTCCTTGCGGGCGTGGCCGTACGCAGTGCCGCCGGACACCGCCGTCACGGTCACCGCACCGTCGTCGACGCAGTGCGCCTTCTGCTCGTGCAGGTCGAACACGAGCGGCCCATTGAAGGCATACCGCCCGTTCGGCGACGTCCGCGGCTCGAACTCCTCCACCTCACACGGCGTCACCGCGAGAACGTCACCCGCGTCGGCGTCGTGCAGCCCCCACAACTGGCTACCGCCGACGAGTGGCGGCCACGCGGCCAGGACGGTCGAGCCGTCGGGACTCATGACGTCGAGCACCGGGAAGCCCGCCCGTTCCGCCTCGGAACGAACGACATCGTTGCTGTTCCAACGGCCCTCGATCTCGAATGCACCGGGCCCGGCGACGAGCGGCCCCGCGGTGGTCATACCGCGCACGGACGCCTCGGTGTCGCAGCTGTCCAGCTCCGCTGCCCTGCACTTCCGCGGCACGTGGACGCTGCCGGGCTCGAACGTGCGCTGTTCGCCGGTGGAGAGGTCGACCACGGTGTCGTTCACCATGACGACGCCGTTGCGCTGCACCAGGAACGTCTCGATCTCGCCGGACGTCTCGACGTCCATCTCCCGCACCGGCGCGGTGTCCGCACCGCGCGCGGCGGTGTCGTACACGCGCAAGCGCGACCCGCCTGCCAGGTACACGACGTGCTCACGTCCGTCGATCATCGTGATGTGGACGTCGCCGCCCTTGACGTCCGGAACCGTCTTCGACGACCACGTCACCTCGCCGGTGGCAACGTCGCGCGCGTACATCTTCAGCGCGCCGTCCGAACCGCTCAGGTACACGACCCGGCCCGACCGTTCGGCGATCACCGGCTCCGAGACGACCTCGCCACGTTTCGCGGCGACCTCCCAACGACTGCCGGCGTCGAACCCCTCCGGTACCGAATTCGAGGAAGCGCTGTTCGAGGAAGCGGTGGCCGGGGATTCCGGCCGGCCGGAATCCTGCTCCGCCTCGCCACAGCTGGCGACCAATGCCGCGGTCAGCGCCAGGACGCCGGCCGATCTCGCTCGCGCGCGCACCACCCGGACCCCTTCCGTTCACGGACTCGGACGTCGCGGCGTGGCCATGCGTTCCCACACACGCCAAATCGCGCCGGGTCCGCGAACTGCGAGACCCGGCGCGATCCACCCCCGATCCGGTGCCGCCCCCGTGCCCGGCACCGAATTCCCCGGCTACGCGGTGGCCCTGCGCGTGGTGAAGTACGTCGAACCGGCGAACACGGCCGCCAGCACGACGGGATAGACGAACAACAGCACGGGGGTCGGCGTGTCCGCGAAGAACGAACCCACCTCGGGCCACCAGTTCCGCCACCCGACGAGCGCAGCCGCGCCGATCAGCAGGGCCGCGAGGCTGAGCGAGAGGATCCACACGCCGAGCTGGCCCCAACGCTGGTAGACCACACCTGCCCACAGGCCCGCGAACGACAGCAGCAGGAACGGACCGGCGTACACGAGCACCTGCATGACCGGGTTCGACACCTCCAGGAACGGAAGGTCGAACATCGCCACGCCGACCCCCCAGCCGTTCGTGGCGGTCTCGATCAGGCGCAGTACCGACAACGCCACGCCGTACAGCAACGCCTGGCCGACCACGACCAGCCCGGCCGCGGCGAGGAAATCCCTTCTGGTGATGCTCATGCCCAGCGCATACGGGAACATCTGCGTCATCGTCTGGACGTGCAGGATCATCGTGGCGATGTAGATCGACATCAGCGCACCGGTCGGCGAGCTGCCCTGCTCCGGCTCGGGAAACGGCGCGGCCAGGAACAACACGATGTTCGCCGCCAGTACGAACAGCAGGATGAACAGTGGGAACCCGATCACCATCTTCGCGTTCACGAGCTGGATCCGGGCCACATGGATGATGCGGTTCACGACAGTTCCCCCTTACCGTTCGCCGCACCGGCAAGCACGGAGTCGGACAGTTGTGCGGTGCGCACGACGAGCTGCTGCAACGACACCGGTTCCACCTGCAGGCTCGTGGTATCGCGGCCCTCCGGGATCCCGGAGACCAGCAACCTGGCGTACCCGCCGACGTCCTCGCGGTGCAGCACCGTGTGGCCCGCGGCGAACCGCTCGACGGCCTTGGTCGGCCCGCTGACCGTCACGGCCTGGCTGCGCAGGTTGTCGGCCGAGTCGTTCATGACGATGCGGCCACGGTCGATCACGACGACGTGCTCGATCATGTCGGCGACCTCGTCGATCAGGTGTGTGGACAGCACGACCGTGCGCGGATGCTCGGCGTAGTCGGCCAGCAGGTGGTCGTAGAACAGCTGGCGGGCGACCGCGTCGAGCCCGAGGTACGGCTCGTCGAACAACGTCACCGGTGCCCGCGAGGCGAGACCGACGATCACGCCCACGGCCGACAACTGACCACGGGACAGTTTCTTCGTGCGCGTCTTCAGCGGCAGCCGGAATTCGTCGACCAGCTGCTCGGCGAATTCGGCGTCCCAGTTGGGAAAGATCATCTCCGCCGATTTCAGCGCGTGCCGGGCGAGGAAGATGTCCGGGTATTTCTGCGCCTCCTTGATGAAGCACACCTGACGCAGCACACCGGCGTTCTCAAAGGGGTTCTCGCCAACCACCCGGATCTGGCCGGAGGTGGGCAGGTCCTGGCCGGTGAGCATCCGCATCACGGTGCTCTTGCCCGCGCCGTTGCGGCCGAGCAGTCCGTGGATCCGGTTCTCGTGCAGGTCGAACGACACGTCATCGACGGCGGTCGTGTCCCCGTAGCGCTTCGTCACCCCCCGAAGGCTCACCACGCTCATTCCTCGTCCCTCCAGTTGTCGATCATCTTCTTGACGTCGTCGGCATCCATTTCGAGTCGCTTCGCCTCGGCGAGCAACGGAGCGATGTAGGACTCCCCGAACGCGTCCCGTCGGCGCTGCACGAGCTTGTCCCTCGCCCCGGCGGTGACGAACATTCCGACCCCCCGTTTCTTGTAGAGAAGTCCGTCGGCGACGAGCTTGTTGATGCCGTTCGCCGCGGTCGCCTGGTTGATCCGGTGGAACGCGGCGAGTTCGTTCGTCGACGGTGCCCTGGTCTCCCCGGGCAGCGATCCGTCGATGATCGAGTCCTCGATCTGTTCCGCGATCTGCTGGAACAGCGGCCGGGTGTCGTCCATCAGCCGCTCACCCCACGAACCACATTGGTTCCTTAGTCATGTGGGTAACCATGTCACCAGGCGACTCATGGTGTCAACTCGGAACACGAAAAAGCCCCCGAGGCGGCCGCGGAACGGTCACCTCGGGGGCGTGCGTGACGGGGGAAGAGCGCGACCTAGCGGTGGGGACGGGGCCGCACGGTGATGTCGGTCAGGTGGGCGTCGGGCCCAGCCAGCACGGCAGCCGCCACCGCGCCCGCCACCGACTCGGGACGCAGGTACTTCGCGGGGTCGTACTCGCCACCCTCCCCAGCGACGACGGCCTGCTGCATCTCGGTGTCGGTGCGGCCCGGGTACACGGACGTGACCCGCAGGCCGTTGCCTTCCTCCTCGGCCCGCAGCACGTCGGCGAAGGCACGCACGCCGAACTTGCTCGCCGCGTACGGCCCCCAGCCCTCCCGGGCGGAAAGGCCCTGACCGGAGTTGATCACCACGACGTGGCCGTTCGCGGAGCGCAGTGCGGGCAGCAGCAGCCGCGTGAGCTCCGCGACGGCCACCACGTTCACCTCGAAGTTCGCCCGCCACGACTCGGCGGGGGAGCCGGCGACCTCGCCCAGCCGCGCGACACCCGCGGAGTGGACGAGCACGTCGAGCCGGTCGATTCCCGCCGCGGCCTCGGCGACGGCGGCCTCGTCGGACAGGTCGACGGGCCACGGTTCGGCGTCGGGAAGGCGTGCGGCGAGCGCGGCGAGGGACTCGGCGTCCCTGCCGCCGAGGAGGATCCGGTGCGTGTCGGACAGCGCCTCGGCCACGGCCGCTCCGATGCCGCGGGACGCTCCGGTGACGAGTGCAAGTGGACGGTCAGTCATACCGCCACCGTAAATCCCGTGGGCCCCATAGTTGCGTTGAACGCAACTATGGGGCCCACGGGGGCTTGACCGCAGGGCGTCAGGCGCCGATGCGGCCTCCGCCTGTCTTGTGGACCGCGACGATGGCCGGACGGGGGTGGCCGCCGTCGGGCCACGACGACCCGGGGTCACCGCCCTCGCCCGGGTGCTGCACGGCCACGAGCACGAGGTCGTCCCGCACCACGGGGCCACACGTCTCGGCGCCCACCGGCACGGTCAGGAACTGCTTGACCTCACCACGGTTGGGCCCGTCCACCGGCACCGAGAACAGCCCGTCGTTCGAGCCGAGCTCGTTGCCGTCGGTGGAGATCCACAGGTTGCCGTAGCCGTCGAACGCCACGTTGTCCGGACACGAGATCGGGCTGACCTTGCTCTTGTCGAACCCGCCGAAGTAGGTGTCCGCCGCGGCGGGGTCGCCGCAGACGAGCAGCAGCCGCCACACGAACTTCGTGCCCGTGCCGTCCTCGTCCCACTCGAGCACGTGGCCGTTCTTGTTGCCGTTGCGCGGGTTCGGCTCGTCGGCGCGGGCCTCGCCGCTCGCGCCGCGGTCGGTGTTGTTGGTCAGCGCCGCGTAGATCCGGCCGTTGACCGGGTTCGGCTCGATGTCCTCGGGACGGTCCATCTTGGTCGCGCCCACCTTGTCGGCGGCCAGACGCGTGTAGACGTAGACCTCCTCGGCGGTGAATCCGTCCACGAAGGACTCGTCCCCGCTGGCCAACGGCAGCCACTCGCCCGTGCCGTCGAACTCGCCGTCCGAGGGCAGCGTGCCGGAGCCGTCGATCTCCTCGGCGGGGCTGTTGCCGGTGAACTTCGCGACGTACAGCGTGCCCTCGTCGAGCAGCGCCATGTTGTGCCTGCGGGCGTGTGCGCTGCGGCCCGGCTTGTACTTGCCCTTGGAGACGAACTTGTAGATGTAGTCGAACCGCTCGTCGTCACCGGAGTAGACGACGACCCGGCCGTCGCGGGCGATCTTGACGTTCGCGGCCTCGTGCTTGAACCGGCCGAGCGCCGTGTGCTTGATCGGCTTGGCGTGCGGATCGTTCGGGTCGATCTCGACGACCCAGCCGAACCGGTGCGCCTCGTTCGGCTCCTGGCCCAGGTCCCAGCGCTTGTCGAAGCGTTCCCACTTGCGGGTGCTCGCGCCGCCCTCGAAGCCGTACCGGTCCAGGCCCGCCTTCACCTTGGGGTCGGTCACCTTGTCGGCATTGGCGAAGTACTGGTGGAAGTTCTCCTCGCCCGACAGCACCGTGCCCCACGGTGTGACGCCGCCCGCGCAGTTGTTCTGCGTGCCGCGCACGACGGTGCCGGTCGGGTCTGCGGACGTCTTCAACAGGTCCGAACCCGCCACCGGGCCACGCACCTCGAACTCGGTGTCGAGCGTGATGCGGCGGTTGTACTTGCTCGGCACCACCTTCAACCCGCCCTCGGGCGTGCGGTCGGCCTGGACGACCGTCAGACCGTGTGCCGCCCACGCGATGCGGGCGTGCTCCTCGGTCGGGTTCTCCTCGTCGTAGGTGCCCTCGGGGAACATCTCCGTCTCGGTGGTGTACTCGTGGTTCACCACCAGGAAGTTCCGCTTGCCCGAGCCGTCCTGCGGGATGAGGCCCACGAAGTCGTTGTTGTAGCCGAACTGCTTGGCCTGCGCCTCGGCGGTCTGCTTGGTGACGTCGAACTCGGGAGCGCCGGGCACCACCGGGTCGCCCCAGCGGATGACGACCTGCTGCTCGTAGCCCTCGGGCACCACGACGGCGTCCTCGGTGTTGGGGGCGACCGGCTCGAAGTCCGTGCCCGCGGCCGGACGGCCGGAGCCGCGACGGCCCGCAGGCTGCGCCGCGAGCGCGGGAACCTCGGCCGCGGCCGTGCCCGACAGCGCGGCGAAGCTCGCCGCCGTCGCGGCCATCACGCCACCGGCACGCAACGCACCGCGGCGCGACATGACGCCACGCACCACGTCGCCGAAGTACTCGTTGTCGGACGTGTTCGGGGCGGGGTGGGAACACTGATTGCCGCACCGGTACTCACACGTCACCGGCGAGCGGCCGGAACGATGGGTGGTCAGCAGCGGGAGAAGTCGCTTGGCGGACACACGGCCTCCAGTCACTCAGTCAGGGGAACGACGGTGACTGTACGTCCGGGAATCGAGTCCGAACGGACGGAAAGGTGAACGCCGCACGAACGCGTACCGACGTCAACCGTGAACGATCACCGAACAAATCGCCCGAACGAGCACGAACGCCGTGAATCAGACCTCTTCGCCGACGAGCGCGGCCTCCGCGGGAACCTCGGTGGAGTCCTTGACCTCGTTGCGGATCATCAGCAGGCCGGCCGCGACGACCGACAACACGGCCGCCACGAGGAACGGGGCGCGATCGAAGCCGAACCACTCGGCGATGTGGCCCACGAGCGTCGCGGCGGCAGCACCGCCGAGCCAGCGGCAGAAGTTGTAGCCCGCGCTCGCCACCGGCCGCGGCGCGTCGCTGACCGACATCGCCGTGCCCGTGAACAGGGTGTTGAGCAGTCCGGAGATCAGACCGCTGACGACGATCGCCACCACCAGAACCGGCTTGCTCGGCACGGTCATCACCAGCAGCAACACCGCATAGCCCAACACCGACAGTGCCGTCGCGTGCCGCTCCCCGAGCGCGGCGGCCAACCGCGGCGCCAGCAGCACACCCGCGATCGCCACGCACAGACCCCAGCCGAAGAACACGAGGCCGATCTCGATGGCACCCCACTCCAGCACGAACGGAGACCACGCGAGGACGGCGAAGAACCCGGCTGTGTAGAGCGCCGAACCGATCGACGTGCGCAGCAGACCGCCGTGCCCGAGCGCGCGCAACGGGTCGAGCAGCCGCACCTTCGGGCGGCTCTGCCCGGCGTCGCTCTTCAGGAAAACCGCGCAGAGCACGAGTGCGGCCGCCATCAGCACGGCCGTGCCGGCGAACGGGCCCCGCCAGGACAGGTGGCCGAGCAGCGCGCCCAGCAGCGGTCCGACCGACAGGCCGAGTCCGAGCGCGGCCTCGTACAGCAGGATCGCACCCGCCTGACCACCGGTCGCGGCGCCGACGATGACCGACAGTGCGGTCGCGATGAAGAACGCGTTGCCCAGACCCCAGAGTGCGCGCAGGCCGATGAGCGTCTCGATCGACCCGGCCATCGCACACAGCGCGGTCGCGACGACGATCAGCGTCAGGCCGATGACGACCGTGCGCTTGGCGCCGAATCGGGCACTCGCCGCGCTCGTGACGAGCATCGCGACGACCTGGATCGCCAGGTACGAGGAGAACAGCAGCGTCGTCTGCTGGGGCGTGGCATCCAGCCCCTCCGCGATCGACAACAGGATGGGGTCGACGAGGCCGATCCCCATGAAGGCGATGACGGCGGCGAAGGCCGTGATCCACACCTGCTTCGGTTGCCCTTTGACGGCGGAGAGCAGCGAATGGTGCTCGCTCAACGTCGCATGCCTCCTTCCGATGTCGACAGCTCGCGCACGCGCGCGTAACTTAGCCATGCTAACAAAAACGGTTAGCTACGCGAAGTAACGTCGGTCACGGGTACCGTCTGGGTATGCGAGCTGTCGTGTTCGACATGGACGGAGTACTCGTCGACTCCGAGCAACTGTGGGACGAGGTGCGCCGCGGCGTCGTCACCGAACACGGCGGCACCTGGGCCGAAGGCGCCACCCGCACACTGCAGGGCATGAGCACGCCCGAGTGGTCCGAGTACCTCGTGCGTGAACTCGGTGCCCAGCTCACGCCCGAGGAGGCCGCTGCGCGGGTGATCGACGAGATGCGCAGGCGTTACGAGGGCGGGCCACCCGTGATCGAGGGGGCGGCCGAGACCCTGCGCGCGGTGTCCGGCCGGTGGCCGGCGGCCATCGCCAGCTCGGCACCGCCGGTGCTGATCGATTCGCTGCTGAGCGCGACCGGACTGACCGAACGCATCCCGGTGGTGGTCTCCAGCGAGGAAGTGGCCGCGGGCAAGCCGGCGCCCGACGTCTACCACGAGGCCGCGCGACGTCTCGGCGTTCCGGCGGGCGAATGTGCCGCGGTCGAGGACTCGACCAGCGGACTGCGTGCCGCGCTCGCGGCGGGCATGACCGTGTACGCGGTGCCGAATCCGCACTTTCCACCCGACGACGAGGTGCTCGGCAGGACCCACCACGTCCTCGGGGCGATCGGCGACCTACCCGCCACCCTCGGCCTCTGACACCCGTCCCACGCGACGACTCCCACACGACGACGCGGGCGGGGCGGTGATGTGCTCACCGCCCCGCCCGCGTGGCGTCCGTGCTGCCGAGCGGGTCGACGTGTCGACCCGCGGGCACGGGCATCTGCGTTACTTGTCGCCGATGCCCTCGATGAACTTCTCCACCGCGTCGCGGGCCGTGGAGTCGTCGTACTGCACCGGCGGGGACTTCATGAAGTAGGACGAGGCCGACAGGATCGGACCACCGATGCCGCGGTCCTTGGCGATCTTCGCCGCGCGCAGCGCGTCGATGATGATGCCTGCCGAGTTCGGGGAGTCCCACACCTCGAGCTTGTACTCCAGGTTCAGCGGCACGTCGCCGAACGCGCGGCCCTCGAGGCGCACGTAGGCCCACTTGCGGTCGGACAGCCACGCGACGTGGTCCGAAGGACCGACGTGCACGTTGGACTTGCCCATGTCGCGCTCGACCTGCGACGTGACGGCCTGCGTCTTCGAGATCTTCTTGGACTCGAGACGCTCGGTCTCCTTCATGTTGAGGAAGTCCATGTTGCCGCCGACGTTCAGCTGCATCGTGCGGTCGAGCTGCACGCCGCGGTCCTCGAACAGCTTCGCGAGCACGCGGTGCGTGATCGTGGCGCCGACCTGCGACTTGATGTCGTCACCGACGATCGGCACACCGGCCTTCTCGAACTTCTCGGCCCACTCCGGGTCGGAGGCGATGAACACCGGGATCGCGTTGACGAACGCGACACCCGCGTCGATCGCGGCCTGTGCGTAGAACCGCGTGGCCTCCGTCGAGCCCACCGGCAGGTAGGACACGAGCACGTCGACCTCGGCGGCCTTCAGCGCGGCGGCCACGTCGACGGGAGCGTCGTCGGACTCCTCGATGGTCTCCCGGTAGTACTTGCCGAGACCGTCGAGCGTGTGCCCGCGCTGCACCGGAACGCCCAGCGGCGGCACGTCGCAGATCTTGATGGTGTTGTTCTCGCTCGCGAGAATGGCCTCGGAAAGGTCCTGGCCGACCTTCTTGGCGTCCACGTCGAACGCGGCGACGAAGTCGATGTCGCTGATGTGGTAGTCGCCGAACTGGACGTGCATCAAGCCAGGAACGCGCGCACCCCGGTCGGCGTCGCGGTAGTAGTGCACACCCTGAACCAGCGAGGCCGCACAGTTGCCAACGCCCACGATGGCCACCCTCACGCGGCGGTTCTCGCCCATGCCGGTATCTCCCTTTACTCGTGTTCCGTACTACCTGGGTCACGCCGAGTCGTGGTCGAGTCGGACCCCTGCTGCTCGGCCTGTTCATGCGCGATGAGCTCGTTGAGCCAGCGCACCTCCCGCTCACTGGTCTCGAGACCCAGCTCGTGCAGTTCGCGGGTGTAGCGGTCGATCTTCTCCTCGGCCCTGGCCAACGCTGCCCGAAGACCTTCCCGACGTTCCTCGACCCGCCTGCGCCTGCCCTCCAGAATCCGCATGCGGACGTCCGCGGGCGTGCGCGAGAAGAACGTCAGGTGGACACCGAAACCCTCGTCGTCCCACGTCTGCGGCCCCGCATCGGCGAGCAGCTCGTCGAACCGCTCCTTGCCCTCCGCTGTGAGCTTGTACACGCGTTTCGACTTGCTCGCCCTGCGGTTCCACGGTGTAGCCGGGTCGGCCGAATCGGCCGTCTCCTCGGCGATCCAGCCCGCCCGCTGCATCCGGCGCAAGGTCGGGTACAGCGAGCCGTAGCTGAACGTGCGGAACATACCTAGCGACTCATAGAGCCGTTTCCGCAGGACATAACCGTGCATGGGGGCCTCGTGCAGCAGCCCGAGAATCGCGAACTCCAGCACACGTGCACCCCCTAACCGGGAACGAATCGGCGTCGTCCGGCGTTTCCGCCGGTCGAGTGACACAGTGCAATGTACCGACCAACTATATCGGTTCGATACATCGGAGTGGCGCAGCTAACCGTGACGCCACCCGCACGAGGGGTAAACGTCACCGGACCGTTATCCGCGAACACGGCGTGTCGCATCGCAGAGCGCCGGGATGCGGCTGAACGGGCCGTGGCCTTCCGGCGCGGACCACGTACTCTGTTGAGGTGCAGAACCAGCGGCAAGTCGTCGACTACGCGCTCCGGCGCCGTGCGCTGCTGGCCGAGTTCCGGACGGGACGGGTCAGCACCATGGACGTCTGCGACGCCACCCCGCAGTTGCTCCAGGCTGCCAAGTTCCACGGCACGCCTGACACCTCTCCGTGCCCCGTGTGCGGCAAGCATGCCCTTTCGCAGGTCAGCTGGGTGTACGGCGACGAACTGAAGCACGTGGCCGGTTCGGCGAGGAAGCCGGAGGAACTCGAGCGCATGGCCTCGCGGTTCGCCGAGTTCACCGTCTACGTCGTCGAGGTCTGCCGGGCCTGCGCATGGAACCACCTGGTGCTCTCGTACGTCCTGGGAACGGCCGGCTCACCGGAGACGGCTCCCCGCACAACGCGGACCACACGGAGGACTGCGGGACAGTGACGACGTGAGCACCGCGACCATGTGGCGGGGGGTGCGACACTCCCTGCCACGAACACGAGAGGGTTGGGTCCGCAGAACGGCGTTCCCCGACGCGCCATTCTGGGAGGGTCTTGAGTGAACGACCAGGGAAATCACGGCTGGCCGGAGCAGGAACCCGGTCCCGCACAGAGGCCGCAATGGCCCTCCGGCGGTGACGCTCCGCAGTGGCCCGGTGACAGCGGCGACGAACCGCCGAGACGGCCTCCGCGCCAGCCCGGCGGTGAGCGGCGTCAGCCACCTCCGCCGCCACGCGGCCAGCACGGCCAGCAGCCCCGCCGCCCCGACCAGCCGCCCCGTCAGCAGGGTGGGCCGCCCCAGCAACCGGGCGGGCAGCAGCCCGGCCGGCCGCCGCGGCGTCCCCAGCAGCCCGAGCGCGGCCAGAATCCGCCACCCGCTTCGCCTCCGCGGCGTTCGCCGGAGGGCGAGGCGCCCCGTCGCGGAGCGCAGGGCCGTCCCGAACGTCCCGGACAGCCCCCTCGTGACCCACAGGGGCGGCCGATGCCGCCCGCCGGCGCTCCGCAGGACCCCACGCAGGCCAGGCGGCAGCCGCCGCCCCGTCGCCCCGAGGACCCGCGCCGCGCCGGTGGTCCGGACGACGCGCGCAGGCAGCCACCCCGCAGGCCCGAGGACCGCAGGCCGGAAGGCAGGCCGGGGGACCGCACGCAGCAACGGCCCGGCGCGGGCGGTGCCGCCGCGGCGGGCGGCGTCGCGGGTGCGGCAGGCGGATACGCCGCGGGCCGCATGGACGAGCCGCGGGAACCCGAGCTGATCACGCACCAGTCGATGACGGGCACGGGCCGTGGCTACGACCCGTACGACGACCGGTATGACTCCGACCCCTACGGCTACGACCCGGACGGCTTCACCGCAGGCGGCGCCGCGGCCGACGGCGCCACGGTCGCCGCGGCCCACGCCGAGGGCGGATACGACGACGCCGACCCCGACGAGGGTGCGGGCAAGCGCGGCAAGAAGGACAAGGCACTGCTGACGCCCGCCCAGCGCAAGAAGCGCCGCTGGCGCCGCGTGCGCCGCACGCTGTACGCCTGTGTCGGCGTGTTCGTGGTGCTCCCGGCCCTGGCCTTCGTCGTGACGTACTTCTTCGTCGACGTGCCGACCCCGGAGGAAGTGGCAGCCCAGCAGGGCAAGATCGTCAGCTACTACTACGCGGGCGGCGAGAAGATGGCCGAGGACGCGCCACCCGAGGGGCGCCGCGTGATCCTCAAGCCCGACGACATCCCGCCGGTCATGCGCTACGCGGCCTACGCGGCCGAGGACGCCACGTTCGAGAGCAACTCCGGCTTCGACATCACCGGCATCGTCCGCGCCGCCTGGAACCAGGTGAAGGGCGGCGCCGGCGGTGGTTCGACCATCAGCCAGCAGTACATCAAGGTCGCCACCGAGAACGACGACTACTCGCTGACCAGGAAATGGACCGAGATCGTCAAGTCGTTCAAGATGAACAACGAGCAGTCCAAGGACGAGATCATCACCGCGTACCTGAACACGATCTACTTCGGGCGCGGTGCCTACGGTGTCGAGACGGCGGCCCAGTCGTACTTCGGCAAGAGCGCCAAGGACCTCAACGCCTCCCAGGCCGCGCTGCTGGCCGGCATGATCCAGCAGCCGGGCCGCAGCGAGGACGAGCAGGTGCGTAACCAGCGGTGGGCATACGTGGCCGACCAGATGGTCGCCAACGGCTGGCTGAACAAGTCCGAGCGCGAGAGCATGCAGCCGCCCAAGCTGATCAAGGAGGGTGCGTCCCGGCCGGAGGCACTCGACGGGCCGGACGCGTTCATCAAGAACCGCGTGATGGCCGAACTCGCCGCGAAGGGCTACTCCGAGGAGAAGATCCAGACCGGCGGGTACAAGATCTACACCACGATCGACAAGCGGGCGCAGAACGCGGCGAAGAAGTCGGTCAACGACGTGATGCAGGGCGAGCCCGGCGAACTGCGCAAGTCGCTCGTGGCCGTCGATCCCAAGAGTGGTTCGGTCCGCGCCTACTACGGTGGTCCGAACGAGGCGGGGGTCGACGAGATGGACTGGGGCAACGTGCAGCGCAACCCCGGTTCGTCGTTCAAACCGTTCGACTTCGTGGCCCTGCTCCAGCAGGGCAAGGGCGGTCTGTACTCCACGTACGACGGCACCTCGCCCCGTCAGTTCGGCCGCGTGACCATCGCCAACGCCGAAGGCACCGAATGCGGTGAGGAGTGCACGGTCGAGCAGGCCATGGCGCGCTCGATCAACACCGTGTTCTACGACATGGTCACCAACACCACCGGGCCGAAGGCCGTGATGGAAGCGGCCATGGCCGCGGGCATCCCGGAGAAGCACGGCGACAAGCCCACGATGGGCAGCCTCGACGGCAACATCTCCATCGGCGGTGGTCAGACCCAGGTCACGCCGACGGACATGGCTGGCGCCTACGCCACGTTCGCCGCCGACGGCATCCAGCGCGACACCCACTTCGTGGCGAAGCTCGAGACATCCGACGGCGAGGTGCTGTTCGACGAGACGACGCCGGCCGCGAAGAAGGGCGAACCCGCGTTCGACCCCGACGAGGAGACCAACCGCACCATCGCGCGCAACGTCACCGAGTCGCTGAAGGGCGTGCTGCCGGAGGCCGACCTGTCCTGCCCGTCGTCGCACGAGTGCGCGGGCAAGACCGGTACGCACCAGTACGACCAGGGTGATCCGGAGTCGAGCGAGAACTCGCAGGCCTGGATGGTCGGCTACTCGCCGCAGATCTCGGCGGCCGCGTGGGTCGGCACCGGCGGTGGTGAGCCGATCCGGGACGCCACCGGCAGCCCGATCTACGGCAGCGGCCTCCCCGCGGAGATCTGGCAGGAGTTCATGGCGAACTACCTGGAGCCGCTCGAGCCCGAACCGTTCAGCGAGCTCGAGGAGGTGCTGGGCCCGCAGCCGCCGGTCGTGGACGACGCCCCGGAGGAGACCACCGAGGAGACCACGACCGAGGAAACGACCACCGAGGAGTCGACCACCGAGGAGTCGTCGCGGCCGGAGACCACCCAGCCGTCGTCCCCGCCGCCGGGTCCGCCCTCGCGGCCGTCGGAGCCGTCCGAACCGACCGACACCGAGGAAGAGGACGACGACGGAGGCGGTCCCATCTGGGGCAGGCCGCCCGAGGAACCTCAGGGCAACGGCAACTCCGAGGGCTGAACCTCAGGTAACGACAACGCCCGTGCGGCGGCCCCGATGAGGGGACTGCCACACGGGCGTTGTCGTGTCCGCACCCGCTCATCACAGGAGTGTCACGGCCACCGCTTGTAACATCCCGTTCGTGTCCGGCGATACCTCTTCTTCTCGCTCGCGCCCTTCTCGCTCGCGTGGCACCACCGAGGAGACCGCGTCGCTGGACCCGTCGCGCCGAGCGATCCCCAGCTGGGACGAACCGCTCGTGGCGAAGGCGACCGCCCCGGTCGGTGGCCCGCTCGGACGGCACGCGGCCGTCGGCAGGCACTGGTTCTGGTCGCCGCTGCGCGTCTGCCTGCTACTGGGCGTGATCGCGCTCGCGTTGTCGTGGTTCGGCAAGGCCGCCTGCATCCAGCAGTACGAGGACGGCAACGGCCGGCTCCACCTGGACTGGCAGTCCGGCCGCCAGTACGTGGCGATGTGCTATTCGGACATCGTCCCGCTGTACTCGGCGGAACGTCTCGACCAACCGGACACGTTCCCCTACGCCACGCACTGGACCGAGGAGACCGACGGCGGCGAGCACGAGCGCCGGTACATGGAGTACCCGGTACTGACCGGCCTGTTCCAGTGGGTCAACGCCAAGCTGACACACGGCTGGATGAACGTCGCCGACTCCGGCCTGCTGCCAGGGGCGCTTCCGGTTGCCGTGTACTTCAACATCACCGCGCTGCTGCTGGCCGCGGCCTGGCTGACGGCGATCTGGGCGACCGCGCGCATCTCCGCGCGCAGGCCGTGGGACGCCGCGCTCGTGGCGATCTCGCCGCTGGTGATCGTGCACGCGTTCACCAACTTCGACACCGTCGCCGTGGCACTGGCGATGTGCGGACTGCTGGCCTGGTCCAGACGCAGACCCGCGCTGGCAGGTGTACTCATCGGACTCGGTGCCGCGGCCAAGCTGTATCCGCTGTTCCTGCTCGGACCCCTGCTCGTGCTGTGCCTCAGGGTGGGCAGGGTCGCCGAGTGGGGACGCACGACGATGACCGCGCTCGTCACGTGGTTCGCCGTGAACCTGCCGTTCCTGCTGATGTTCACCGAGGGCTGGCGCGAGTTCTTCCGGCTCAACACCGAACGCGGGATGGATCCCGACTCGATCTACAACGTCGTCTCGTACTTCACCGGATGGGCCGGTTTCGACGGCGCGCTGCGGTCGGGGGAGACACCCAGCGTGCTCAACACGGTCAGCGGCGCGCTGTTCCTGCTGTGCTGTGCCGCCGTGGCGTACGTGGCCTTGACGGCGCCGAGACGGCCGCGCGTGGCGCAGTTGTGCTTCCTCGTCGTGGCCGCGTTCCTGCTGACCAACAAGGTGTGGAGCCCGCAGTACTCGCTGTGGCTCGTGCCGTTGGCCGTGCTCGCGATCCCGCGGTGGCGACTGTTGCTGACGTGGATGCTGATCGACGCGCTCGTCTGGGCGCCGCGCATGTTCTCCTACCTCGGCGTCGAGAACAAGGGACTGCCCGACGGCTGGTTCCTCGGCACGGTCGTCGTCCGCGACATCGCCGTGGCGCTGCTGTGCGTGCTGATCCTGCGGGAGATCTACCGGCCGTCGGCCGATCCGGTGCGATCCGGCCCTTCGGCGTCGGACGATCCGCTCGGCGGCGTGCTGTCGGGGCAGCGCGACGCCGTCGTGCTGCCCGGACTGTCGACGTTGCTCCCCGCGAGGCTCGCGCCATCGAAACTGGTGCGGTCACGGTCACGGCCCTCGCCCGAACCGACCGGCTCGCCCGAACCGACCGGCTCCGGCGGGTCGTCGGGGCGCGGGTCGTCGAGGCGCGGGTCGTCGGAGTAGCGGGGTTCGCCGGGGACCTGCCTGCTCGCGAGGAAGGCCACGAACAGGCCCGCGAGCAGCGCAGCCTGCCCCCACACGCCGATCACGACGGCCTGCGGGGCGAATCCGTCCGCGATGCCGCGGCCCGCGTCGCCGTACCAGCGGAAGACGCCGACGCCCAGTGCGACGTCGGCGAGCAGGTACGCCGCGATCCAGCCCCACCGGATCCGCAGCAGGACGAACATCGGCAGCAGCCACAGCGTGTACTGCGGCGAGTGGACCTTGTGCAACAGCAGGAACGCGCACAACACGGCGGCGCACACGGGCAGCAGCGGATAGCGGCCCTCGCGCACGGCGCGATCCCACCCGACCCCGCACGCCACGACCACCGCGGCCAGCACGGCCACCGGCGAGGTGACGTCGGTGAACTGCTGGAACGTCAGGTCGCTGTCGAACAGGTGCCGCACGCCCCAGTACCAGATCGAGTTGGTCGTGGCGTCGGCCTTGCGCTGGCCCTGGAAGTCGATCGAGGCCCACCAGCCGTCGAACCCGGCGATCAGGAACGGCAGGTTCGCCGCGGCCACGACAGCTCCCGACAGCAGCGGAACGCGCAGCCCCGCTCGCAGGGCCGCCGTGCCGGACTGCCCGCGCCGCCGGTGCTCGACGACGACGTACAGCATGAGCGGCACGACGAACAGCGCCGGATACAGCTTCAGCGCCGTACCGACCCCGAGCAGCACCGCGGCCCACCCGGACCGCCGGCCGAGCGAACCCCGCCCGCGGTACAGCACGGCGAATGCGGCCACCGACGCGGCGACCACCGGCAGATCCCAGTTGTGGAAGGCGTAGAGCACCACCGGCGGGCCCAGTGCCCACAGCAGCGCACGCCACCGCGCGAGCCCGCCGAGCAGCCATGCCGTCAGCAGGCCGAACGGCGCCATCAGCAGCGCCGACTGCACCAGGAACTCGGCGTCGTTGTCGGCGAACGCCGCGCCCGCCCAAATGAGCACGCCGGTCAGTACCGGGTACTCCACGGCACCGCCGACGAGCTGACCCTCCGGCGTGATGTCGCCGTGGACGTAGGGGAAGACGTGCTGGTCGACGTCCCTGCCGAGCCACAGGAACTGGATGTCGGAGTAGCACGCCAGCTCGTAGTTGCGTTCGGCGTACCCGGGAGTGCTGCGGCCGTGCTCGTCGAAGTCCGGACCGGTGCAGCGGTGCTTGTTCAGCAGCCCCAGCACCAACGTGAAGCCGCACAACAGGATCGCGAGCGCGGCGACGGCCCGGGTCGACGTCGAAGGGCCGATCCGGTGTGCGCCCCCCTCAGCCCCTGAGGTGTTCGATGTCGTCGCGCTGGCCATCGGGCGGAGTCTCCACGATCACGGGTGCGTTTGCCGCGACCGCCACGGCCCGCAACACGTCGGGATCAATCGTGCCGTCACCCCCGACGACGTTCGCGTGCCGGTCCCGCTGCGACCCGGCCGGGTCCCGCGAGTTGTTCAGGTGCACCAGATCGATGCGTCCGGTGATCGCCAGTACGTCGTCGACGACCGTCTCGAGGTCCCAGCCGGCCGCGTAGGCGTGACAGGTGTCCAGGCAGAAGCCGGCTCCGAGCTCGCCGACCGCGTCCCACAGGCGCGCGAGCATGTCGAGGTCGCGGGTCATCGCGTTGTCCCCGCCGGCGGTGTTCTCGACGAGGATCGGCACGTCGAAGGAGCTGCGTTCGAACAGCTTGCGCCAGTTCGCCACGCCCTCGGCCGGATCCTCTCCCTTGCGCACGTGCCCGCCGTGCACCACGAGACCCCGCGCGCCGACCGCCGCGGCCGCCTCCGCGTGCTGGGTCACGCCCTTGCGCGACGGGATGCGGATGCGGTTGTTCAACGACGCCACGTTCAGCACGTACGGCGAGTGGATGAACACCGCGACGTCCGAGGACAGCAGGTCGTCGGTCTTCGGATGCGGCTGCGGTTTCTTCCAGCCCTGCGGGTCGGAGAGGAAGAACTGGACCGCCTCGGCACCGACCTCACCGGCCGCCGCGAGCGGATCGTCGTCACCGACATGCGCACCGATCAGCATTTGCCGAGGGTATCGACCATCGAAGACGA
Source organism: Prauserella rugosa (assembly GCF_000719975.1). Lineage (GTDB taxonomy): Bacteria > Actinomycetota > Actinomycetes > Mycobacteriales > Pseudonocardiaceae > Prauserella > Prauserella rugosa. Next base: position 438,661 of record NZ_JOIJ01000001.1, on the reverse strand, counting down.
TCATCGAGTACCTTCACCCCTGCAACGGAGATCACTCGCAGTCCTACGCAGCGTGACGCACGGGCGGCGGGGGTCACCGGCGCCGAGAGCGGCACACATCGAACAACCACACATTGAACAACCACACATCGAACAACCACACAGCGAACAACGAAGCGTCGAACGAGGGGTGGGGCTCGTGAGGATCGGCCGGTACGTCGTGCGCACCGGGGTGGCGACCGCCGCGGCAGGTGCCGTCGCGATGGGGTCCGTGGGATTCGGGGGCATTGCGCACGCGCAGGAGGCCGAACCGTCCGCGGAATCCGAGCCGAAGGTCATCGAGGGTGAGTGCGCGTCCCTGCTCAAGGGCAAGGAGGGCGAGCCACTCACCGTCGACGCCCTCGCCGCCGTGAACGCCGAAGGCGTGGCCGGCATCGGTACCGGCGAGGAGAGTTCCGAACGCGGTGCGCTCCTGTCGTTGCCGCTGAAGGAGACGCTCGACGGACTCGGCATCAGCCGGGCCAAGGTCGTGGTGAACCCGTTGGGTCAGATCTGCGACACCGCACAGAGCACGGTCAACGCGGTCGCCTCGGTCCCCCGCGAGCTCACCAAACCGACTCCCGAAGAGCCGGAAGAGCCCGAGCAGCCCGCACCCGAGGACCCCGAGCCGGAACCGGAACCCGCTCCCGAACCGGAGCAGCCGGACGAGCCGGAGACCCCTGGCAACGGTGACTCCGCTCCCGGCGCGCCCGACCACCTCGACGACCTCGACCTCGCCGCCGAGCCCGTGCCCGGGCCCGGTGCGGTCGCCGCACCGCTCGACCCGGTGTCGCTGCCGCCCGCCGCGGGCATCACGGTGCCGAAGGCGCCGGTCGGCCCCGGCATGGGTGTGCCGGAGAAGGGCAGCAAGCCCGGCGAGCAGGAGAACGCCGCACGCAAGTCCGGCACCGCTCAGGCCCTTCCGCAGGCCTCCGAACACGACCGCACCCCGCTGGTGCTGTCCGTGGCCGCATTGCTCGTCGTCATCGCCGCGCTGAGCCGCTCGTGGATCGCGAGGAAGAACGCCTGATCGCAGGCATGCGTGACGTCTTCCCCTGTGGTTCGTTGTATCTGATGAACCGATCGGGGAGGTTCCGCGATGCGCATCGCCGATGACGACCGCAGGCGCTCGATGCGGCGCAGGGCGGCCAGGCCGGCTGCCGTGACCACCGCTGGGGTGCTGCTCGCGGTGACCGCGGGCGTCGTGGCACCCGGACAGGCCGCCGCCGAGAGCGACACGAAACAGGTGCGCTGCGGCGGCACCGTGACCGCCGAACCGGGCGACCGCATCCAGGGCGTGACCGCGCTCGGCGTCCCGATCGACCTCGGCGTCGTCACCGACACGCTCGGCACGTTGCTCAGCGGCGTCTGCAAGGTGACGGTCAACGTCGTGGACACCGCCGTACGTCCGCTGCCCGGCGCGGGCGAACCGCTCGCCGACGGCGTGAACGGCACGGTCGACGACGTCACCGGCGGAGCGAAGAAACTGACCGACACGCTCGGCGGCAAACAGGCCCTGCCCAGGCCGGACGACGACCCCGCCCCGTCCGATCCCGATGACGACTCCGGATCCGACTCGGGTGGCGACGCCGGATCGGGCGGCGACGAGCCGGACGGTGACGACTCGGCCGGTTCGGGAGAGTCCGACGGCGATACGGGCCATCGCACGCCGAACAGTCCGGTGGTGGACCAGCCGGGGTCGGGCGATTCCGGTGGCGGCATGTCATTCGCGGCGCCCGCGGGCATGTCCGCACCTCCGGGACTGCGTTACGCCGGCGTCCCTGCCGCGAGCGGCGCCGTGTTCGAGGCAGCTCCCGGACTGCGCTACGGCGGGCAGATCCCCGGCTACAACCCGGACTTCGGCGTGCTCGGCGAGAACGCACCCAGCCCGAACGCGGCCGGTCCGGACATCCGCGCCCTCGAGCAGCAGGACCACGGGCAGGAGGCCGGTCAGGCGGGCCGCAGCGACGGCCTGCGCACGGCAGGGGATGCCGCGGCACTGCAGTCCGCGGCGCCGGATTCGCCCATGAACGGACCGTCACTGCCGTTGCTGCTGGCCGTGATCGCGCTGGCGGGCGTCAGCGCCGGGCTGGTGCGCACCTGGGTGCTCCAGCGGCCCAGCACCTGATCCCGTCCGACCCCGATCGGACGCGCCCGTCACCGCTTCGCGGGACGCAGGCGCCTCGCCGGCCCGCGCATCGCACACGGCGCGTGGCCGGTTCGTCCTTCGGCCGAGTGGTTACCGCCCCGTATCCCCGGGGCGGCACGGTCGTTTACCGTGATGACGCCCTGCCGTGCCGGTGAGGTCCAGGCCGGGCAAGCCGTTCGGAAAGGGATACCGTTCGAAGTGCGTACCAAGACCGCCCTGACCCGCGTGCTGGGGATGGCCGCAGCCACCGCCGTCGCCACGGGACTCACCGCGCTGGCCGCACCAGCCGCGGGCGCCCAGACTCAGGCGCCCGTCGACTCGTGCACGACCACGGTGGCCGCTCCGATCGGCGCGAAGGTGATGCTCGACGGTGAGGCGGTAGCCGGTCACGTGAAGACCGGGGCCAGGGAGGCCGACCGATTCCTCCAGTTCACCTTCCCGAACAACCTCGCCGAGGAGATCAGCAAGCACACGCTCGAGGTCGGTTCCGTTCCCGACAAAGCCACCGGTGTCGTCGGCGGCCAGCGGATCGCCACGGTCGTCACCGACATCCTTGACGGCAACCCCGCACTCGGCTGGCCGAGCAAGCGCCAGGAGGTGCTCGACTCGATCAGCAACAAGATCGCGGGCAACTGCGGCATGCCGATCGAGGCGACCAACTACTCGGCGCCGACCAGCTCCCGCCCTCAGCAGCACCAGCCGCAGCAAGGCGGCAGCGGGCCCGGCACGACGCAGCCCGCGCCCGGCGGTGCGACCGGCGGACAGCAGGCCGTGCCCACCACGCCCGGTGCCCCGCAGGGCAGCGGTGACGCCTACGCCGCCCCGCGCGACTACGGCGACATCCCGGCGGCCTCCGCGCCGACCGAGGGCAGCGCCGTGCCGCCGGACATGCGCTACTCGCCGCAGGACGGTGTCCCCGGAGCTCCCGACTCGCCGGAGTACGGCGTGTTGAGCGACGGCGGCAAGACCGGAGGCGGCGGCGACGTGCGCAACGCGGGCAACGCCGACGCGCTCGCGGCCGACACCACCGCGCCCGGACAGGTGCAGCTGCCGATGCTGCTCGCCGTCGTCGCGCTGGCCGGCGTCACCGCGGCCCTGGTGCGGACCTGGGTCCTCCGCAAGACCACCTAGCTCCCCAAGAAGCCCCCGAGGGCCCCATGGTTGCGTTCAACGCGACCATGGGGCCCTCGGGAGCATCCCGCCGCGCGCCTCGCACCACCCGGGACCGGACGCACCGGAGGTGGTGGCTAGACTGGCCAGTCGACATTGCCCTCCTGCCACGGATCGCCCGTGGCCGCCTGAGCCCATAGGAGGTGAGTGGTTGTGTCACGCCATTACGAGGTAATGGTCATCCTCGACCCGTCGCTCGACGAGCGCACGGTCGCACCCACCCTGGAGAACTTTCTCAAGGTCATCCGCAACGCGGGTGGCAGCGTGGAGAAGGTCGACATCTGGGGTCGTCGCAGGCTGGCCTACGAGATCAACAAGAACGCCGAGGGCATCTACGCCGTCCTCGAGCTGATCTCCGAGCCGGACGACGTCCAGGAGCTCGACCGGCAGCTGTCGCTGCAGGAGACCGTGCTCCGCACCAAGGTGGTCCGCCGCCAGGAGGCGCGCGGAACCAAGCGCGCCGCGAAGATCGCCGCGAAGGCCTGAGGCGGAAGCCATGGCCGGAGACACCATCATCACGGTGGTCGGCAACCTGACCGCGGACCCGGAGCTTCGGTTCACGCCGTCCGGCGCGGCCGTTGCGAACTTTACCGTCGCCTCCACCCCTCGCCAGTTCGACCGGCAGAGCGGTGAGTGGAAGGACGGCGAGGCGCTGTTCCTGCGCTGCAACATCTGGCGCCAGGCGGCCGAGAACGTCGCGGAGACGCTCACGCGCGGCGCCCGGGTCATCGTGCAGGGCCGGCTCAAGCAGCGGTCGTTCGAGACCAAGGAAGGCGAGAAGCGGACCGTCGTCGAGCTCGAGGTCGACGAGATCGGCCCGTCTCTGCGGTACGCGACGGCCAAGGTCAACAAGGTCAGCCGCGGCGGCGGTGGCGGCGGCGGATTCGGTGGTGGCGGCGCAGCTGCGCCCGCCGGTGCCGGTGCGCCCGCCGACGACCCGTGGGGCAGCGCGCCTCCCGCAGGCGGCGGTGGCGGCTTCTCCGACGAGCCGCCGTTCTGAGCCGCGGATCGCGAACCGCCCTCCAGACAACAGCAACCACGCACTAAGTTCCCCAGGAGTACACAGTGGCCAAGCCACCCGTTCGTAAGCCGAAGAAGAAGGTCTGCGTCTTCTGCAAGGCCATCAAGCAGGGCCACCCGGAGGCCATCGACTACAAGGACACCAACCTGCTGCGGAAGTACATCTCCGACCGCGGCAAGATCCGTGCCCGTCGGGTCACCGGCAACTGCAGCCAGCACCAGCGCGACGTCGCCATCGCGGTCAAGAACTCCCGCGAGATGGCGCTGCTGCCCTACACCTCGACCGCTCGCTGAGAAGGGAGTCAGACATGGCGAAGATCATCCTGACGACCGACGTCGAACACCTGGGCGGTCCCGGCGACATCGTCGAGGTCAAGGACGGCTACGCGCGCAACTACCTGCTGCCGCGCGGCTACGCGATCCCGTCCTCGAAGGGCGCGGAGAAGAACGTCCGCACCATCCGGCGTGCCCAGGAGGCCCGCCGGATCCGCGACCTCGACCACGCCAAGGAGCTGAAGACCCAGCTCGAGGGCCTCGGCCACGTCGCCGTCGCGGCGAAGGCCTCCGAGGGCTCGAAGAAGCTGTTCGGTTCCGTCACGGCCGCCGACATCGTCGGTGCGATCAAGGCCGCGGGCGGCCCGCTGCTCGACAAGCGGGTCATCCACATCGACGGGCACATCAAGACCGTCGGCAAGCACGCGGTCACGGCCCGTCTGCACCCGAGCGTGAAGGCGGACGTGCGGCTGGACGTGCAGCCCAAGTAAGCACGGCCGGTTCGACCCGAAGCGGCGGGTCCTCCCACTCGGGAGGGCCCGCCGCTTTCGTCTTCCCGGACACCACCCACGCCTCCGAACGGCTCCCGCCCACGCGGGTGAAATTGCGCGCGTACTCGCCGAAACCCGCACGTCACCGGCTCGGGTCCCACTCGTGACCAACATTTTCGCGGGCGCGGGAAACCTTTGTGCGGCCGGAATCGTCCTAGTTGTCGGCACGAGTACCGCCCTTGGTGGGCGATCTCTGCCGGAGGCGAGCGGAGCGGACTCCGCACTGGGGGCCGAGGGAAAGGATCCGGTGGATGACGAACTTCCTGGGCGGCGGCCTGATGCCGATGCCGCCGATCAAGGTCGCGGCGCGGGCGGCCAAGGACGGGGCGGCTGCAGCGGCCGGCGCAGGCCGGGGTAGCTCCGGTGGCGCGGGCGGTGGCGGCGGCTACGAGTTCACGCCGGAGGAGGTCGACGCCGTCCTGCAGCAGTGGGAGGACCTCTACGCCGAGCTGACGCTCGACCTCGTGGAAGCCGAACGGATCGCAGGCGTGCTGCCGCCCGGTAACGAGCCTGCGAGCGCCACGTTCGTCAAGGCGGCCAACCCCGCGGGCCACGCCCTGCGGGCCCAGACCGAGGCGATGGCCCAACACGTCAAGCAGTACGTCGAGGCACTGCGGCAGGCCAAGGAAGCCATCCAGGCCAGCGAGGACCAGGCGCTGCAGAACGTCGGCAACGCCGGAAGCGGGGTGAGCTGACATGGTGATGCCGTTCCTCGTTCCCATCGTCGCCGAAGGTGTCGCCAGCGGCGTCGCCCGGCACCAGGCCAACCACCAGGGCACGCCCGAGAGCCAGCTCGGCGGTATCAGCGCACCGCAGATCTACGAGGCGATCATGAGTGGGGCGGGCACCGAATCCCTGGTGAACGGCCAGCAGGCCAGCACGGTGCTGCGTCAGCGGTACAACCAGCGCATCGAGCAGATCGCCGCGCTCGACGCGAAGATGAACAACGCCTGGACCGGCGAGGGCTCGGCGAGCGCGCGCATGGGCGCCAACCCGCTGAAGGTCTGGATGGACGACGCCAGCACCAACCTCGGCAAGAGCGACGCGGTGCTGCAGGGCCAGACCAGTGCGTTCGAAAAGGTCAAGTCCGCGGTGCAGCCGTTGCCTGCCGAGGCGCCGCAGAGCGACTTCTGGAACGACATCCAGTTCTGGGGAACCGACCTCGACAAGAAGATCGCCGAGTACAACGCCAAGGCCCAGGCCAACGTCAACGCCTTCAACGCCTACAGCGACGCGAGCGCCATGCACGCCAGCGCGATGCCGCAGTTCAGCACGATGCAGGGCGGGTTCGGCGACGTCTCGGTCAGCGGCAACGCCGTCGACAGCAGTGGGCGCGTGTCCGATCCGCGCGAGTTGGACGGCGGCTACTCCGACGGGGGTCACGGCACCGGCCCTGGCGGAACCACTCCCGGCGGCGGCGGCAACTATCCGGGTGGCGGGGGATACCCGGGCGGTGGCGGCTATCCCGGTGGGGGAAACCCCGGCGGCACCGGTCCCGGCGATTCCGGCGGCGGCTCTGGCGGTGGTTCCGGTTCCCGGCCGGATGTCATCGCCGACCCTCCGCGGGTCGACGTCCCCCGCGGCCCGGGCGACGGCCCGAACGGTGACGGCGGGAACGGATCGCCGTCGTACCCGAACTACCCGTCGCTGCCGCTGCCGAACCCGAACGACCCGAACTACCCGTGGCCGAACGGGCCAGGCCCCAACGACGACACGAGTTCGTCCGGGCTCACCGACCCGAGCACGCCGAAGGGCACCTACCCCGGCGGCCCCCACTACAGCGGCCCTGGCTACGCGCCGAACGGCGGGCTGGGCACCGGCCCGGGCTCGGGCTCCGGCGCCGGCGGGTTCGGACCCGGTGGCGGCGTCGCGTTCGGCCCCGGCGCAGGGGCCGGTGGGCTCGGCGGAGCCGCAGGTGCCATGGGCGCAGGCGGCGCGGCGGGAGCCGGTGGCGCGACCGGTGCCGGCGGTTCGGGCTCCGGTGCCGCAGGTGGCGCGGGCGCTGCGGGTGCGGCCGGTGCCGCACGTGGTGGCGCCATGGGTGGCCGTGGTGCGGGCATGATGCCGATGGGCGGCGCCATGGGCCGCGGGCAGCCCGGCGAGGAGGACGAGGAACACCAGCGCAAGTTCATGATCGACGAGGACGGGCACGAACTCTTCGGCACCGACCAGAAGACCGCCCCTCCGGTCATCGGCGAGTAACGCCAGCCATCCGGCCGGGTCACGAATCCCGCGACATCGACGACGATCGGGCCGTCGCCGCGTACCTTCACCGGCGGCGGCCCGATCTCTCGCGGTCCCGGCAGGCGCAACACCCACCCCAGCACTCCGCCCCGTCGGCGGCTCCCGAGAAGGCAGAACCCCGTGCTCGAGAACCAGGTGACCCTCCGAACGAGAACTCTCGTCCGCCTCCTGCACCACGCGGGCAGCGAGCCGCATCCCACGCTCGAGAAGGGCGCCACCTGGTACAGCCGCGAGGCGCTGCAACGGATCGACGCCGACGTTCACGCCGAGCTGGCCGGAGCGGGGCTGGCCGGCGACGGCGGGGTGCATCCGGACCTGTTGGCGACCGTCGAGGCGATCGCCCATCCGGAACTGGAGTACTACGGATGGATCACCGCTATCGTCGAGGGCGCCCCCGTGAACCTCACGGTGTTCGCGGGAAGCGGTCGTGGTGAGGGCTTCACGCTGGTGCACAACACCGACGCCGGTGCCGTCGCGGTGGCCAGCGTGCCCGCGGCGCAGCTGCTGGAGTCCTTCCTCGCGCAGCTGCCGCCGTGGACGACCGCGAGTGGGCGCACGATCGCGGTTCCGAAGAGCGCCATCGAGGGCAGGGGCAACGACACGTCGAATGAGGACCACTTCTCGGTGATGCGTTCCGAGACCCCGAGCGCGTCGGAACGGGACGTGGCCGAGTTCAAGCGGCTCATCGGGCTCGAACGACACGGGGGTGGGCAGCTGTACGTCGCGACGCGGCACCGGTCCGGGCATCGGCGACGTGCCGAACGTCCGGTGAGTTACGTCGACACCGACGAAGGCCGGTGGCTCGTGGAGGAGACGGCCGGCACCGGCGAGCCGATGTTGTCCGCGGCGCCCGCGACGTCCGCACTGCTGGGCTCCCGGCTCCGGGAGGCTCAGTCCACCCTCGGGGCCTGACGATCGGTGATCCACGCGCGTACGTCGATCATCCGAATGCCGCAGCGCTGGGCGACACCGGCTACGGCGCGCACACCCCGAAGATCCACAACGTGATCCGGTGATCGCTCCGCGTGGGCGGGGTCGCGACACGCCGACGGAGCAGTTTCGCGCGACACGCCGGGGATGTGACGAACAAAGTTGTCCACAGGCTACCCACAGGCCTTGACCTGGGAATTTAGCTCGCGCGGGTGACCATGTCCCCAGTTTGTACACAGGATGATCGCCCCCTGTGACTGGTTCAGCCCACTCATCCACAGGCGATACACATTCGGGTCGGCACCGGTCCCCAGGCCCGATTGCAATGCGCTGTCCGAGCGATCTAGCGTCGCCCGCGAACGAGCTCCACGAACGACGCCACGCGTGGGGCGGAACACGACGAAACGCCGCCGTCGATGACGACCCGCCGGGCCGGAGTCGCGGTATACTTCGAACTCACGTTCGACCCTGTTCGAGCCGCGCAACCCGGATCGCCGGGCGTGCCGCTGCCGAGGCGGGTGGGCGGACGCACAAGCACGCATAGGGACACGCAGGAACGGACCGGAACCGACAAAGGGAGGTGCCCACACCGGTGGCGATCACCGACGACCGCGGCTCGGACCTGGCCGGCGGCGAGAACGGCACGTTCGAACGCCAGCCGCCGCAGGACACCAAGGCCGAGCAGTCCGTGCTCGGAGGCATGCTGCTGTCGAAGGACGCGATCGCCGACGTCGTGGAGGTCCTGCGTCCCGGCGACTTCTACCTCCCCAAACACCAGGCCGTGTACGACTGCGTGCTCGACCTCTACGGCCGCGGCGAGCCCGCCGACCCGATCACGGTGTCGGCCGAGTTGGAGCGCCGCGGCGAACTGGCGCGGGTGGGCGGCGCGCCGTATCTGCACACGCTCATCGCGACGGTGCCGACCGCGGCGAACGCCGGGTTCTACGCGCAGATCGTCGCCGAGAAGGCGGTGCTGCGCAGGCTCGTCGAAGCGGGTACGCGCATCGTGCAGTACGGCTACGGCGCCGACAACACCGACGGCGGCGACATCAACGAGGTCGTCGACCGCGCGCAGGCCGCCATCTACGAGGTGACCGAGCGCCGCACCAGCGAGGACTACGTCCCGCTGGAGGAACTCCTCCAGCCGACGATGGACGAGATCGACGCGATCGCCTCCCGCGGCGGCGACGCGCAGGGCATCCCCACCGGCTTCGCCGATCTGGACGAGGTGACCAACGGTCTGCACCCCGGTCAGATGATCATCGTCGCCGCCCGCCCGGGCGTCGGTAAGGCGCTCGCACTCGACACCCCGCTGCCGACGCCCGACGGCTGGACGACCATGGGGCAGGTGCAGCCGGGCGACCGGCTGATCGGCTCCGACGGCACGCCCACCACCGTGGTCGCCGCGACCGACGTCATGCACGGACGACCCTGCTACGAGGTCGAGTTCTCCGACGGTTCGACGATCGTCGCCGACGCCGAGCACCAATGGCTGACCGACACCCGCGCGAGCCGCCGGGTCCGCGGCCCCGCCGAGGTCCGGACCACCGCCGAACTCGCCGACACCGTCCGCTGCGACACCGCCGACGGGCGCGTGAACCACTCCGTGCGGCTGGCCCAGCCGTTGGAGCTGCCCGAACGCGACCTGCCGCTGCACCCGTACGCGCTCGGCGCCTGGCTCGGCGACGGCCACTCCGACGGCGCACGCTTCACCACCGCCGACCCGGAGATCATCACCTACCTCGAGGCCGAGGCGGACCTGTACTGCCCCCGGCGCGGCACCTACGCCTACTCCCTCCGCTTCCCGACTCCGGATCCGGTCGAGTACCGGTCGTGCACGGTGTGCGGTGAGCCGTTCGTCCCGCGCAGCAGCGAGGTCCGGACCTGCGGCCGCTCGTGCGGTGGCAAGGCACGGTTCGTGTCGGCTCCGGTTCCCGCACCGACCTGCCCCGACTGCGGCCGTCCCTCGTCGGGTCTCCAGCAGTGTCAGGAGTGCCGGAACCACCACGGAACCGTCCAGGCAGTGCTGCGGTCGCTCGGGGTGCTCGGCAACAAGCACGTGCCGGCCGAGTACCTGCGTGGTTCGGTGTACCAGCGGCGCGCGCTGCTGGCGGGACTGCTCGACACCGACGGCACCGTCAGCGGGTCGGGCGGGGTGCAGTTCTCTGTCACCGACCGCCGGCTGGCCACCGACGTCTACGAGCTGATCGTCAGCCTCGGCTACCGGTGCTCGTGGACGACGAAGCGGGTGCGGGGCCGCACGGAGGCGTCGTCGACCGCGTACACGCTGAACTTCACCACGCACGACCGCGTCTTCTGGTTGCAGCGCAAGCACCTGCTGCACAAGGAACGCATGACCGGCCGTCGTCCGCGGCCCACGCCGCGCTACGTCGTGGACGTGCGGCCGATCGACAGCGTTCCGGTGCGGTGTGTCGAGGTCAGCGCCGACGACCACCTGTACCTCGCGGGCCGGTCGATGATCCCGACGCACAACTCGACCCTGGGTCTCGATTTCGCCCGGTCGTGCTCGATCAAGCACGGCATGACCAGCGCGATCTTCTCGCTCGAGATGAGCCGCACCGAGATCGTCATGCGCATGCTGTCGGCCGAGGCGCGGATCCGGTTGGCCGACATGCGCGGTGGGCGGATGTCGGACGACGACTGGACCCGGTTGGCGCGCCGGATGAGCGAGATCAGCGAGGCGCCGCTGTTCGTCGACGACTCACCGAACCTGACGATGATGGAGATCCGCGCGAAGGCGCGGCGGCTCAAGCAGCGCAACGACCTGAAGCTCATCGTCGTCGACTACATGCAGCTGATGACGTCCGGTAAGCGGGTCGAATCGCGTCAGCAGGAAGTGTCGGAGTTCTCCCGGCAGCTGAAGCTGCTGGCGAAGGAACTCGAGGTGCCCGTGGTGGCGATCAGTCAGCTGAACCGTGGTCCGGAACAGCGGACGGACAAGCGCCCCATGCTGGCCGACCTTCGTGAGTCCGGTTCGCTGGAGCAGGACGCCGACATCGTCATGCTGATCCACCGGCCCGACGCGTTCGAACAGGACGACCCGCGCGCAGGCGAGGCGGACTTGATCCTGGGCAAGCACCGTGCCGGTCCGACGAGCACGATCGCCGTCGCTCACCAGTTGCACTACAGCCGGTTCGCCGACCTCGCGCGCGAGTAGCGGCGGCTGGGTCAGGCGACGGCACGAATATGGCATGGCCGTCCGACCTCAGCTGCCGAAGCGGCTTGCTGAGCCACGGCTCGAATGGTGCACTGGGAAACTGTGACGAGGGGCGGAACACGGTCGATTGCAGCACTCCATGAGTACGATCGCGCACGACTAATCCTCATCGAGGACTTGGGCGACTCACCCGAGTACGTTTATTTGCTTATCGACCCAGACGCCAATCGGCCCGAGCTGTCGACCACAGGCAAGACAAACGAGGTCGCTCTGTGGGCGTACACGACCGTCCTGCTTCTGACCGAGTCCTGCGGCGACGGACAACCGTACACGACGGTCACACCGGCACAGCTCCGCAATTTCGCGAACGAACTCGATACAACCGCACTCCTCGCTATCGACATTCGTCACCCGGCAGGCGTTCGGTATCCCGGAACTCCCTGGACCGAGATCGAGCCTATAACTCCGATGGCTCCGGAAAACCCGGATGAACCTGTCGTATGGATCCCAACCCGCCCCGCTCGTTAGGGCGACCGACAGGTCGTAGCCGAACTGCACGGAACGAAACCCGGGGAGAATCTGCTACTCGTTTTCGGTACGCCGGAAGAAGCATGGGAAGCGTGCGGGCCGTACCAGTCGCTGACCGCTGTAAGGCTGGACCGACTGCAGACGGTCGCATCCGAGTGCGGCGCCAACGCGATAGTTGCCAATGGATGGCTCGACGAGAGCGCCCGACACCGGACGCCGGTCCAAGACTGGACACGCAAGAAACGGTAGAAGGAAAGCGGGGGAACCATGGGAGACATCCGCGTCGATGAAGACCAGCTTTCATCGATCGTCCGCCACCTCAGAGCCGGATCTTCATCGTTGGATGACGTCGCTGAAAAGCTTCCGGAAGCCGTCAATGCAGGGTTTTCGTCCGACGTGGCGAACGCAGCCCTGGCACGAGTAGGTCAGATCGCAATCGCTCTCGCGCAGCAGGGACAGGCCATGGCATCAAACGTCAACACAGCCGAAGGTCAGTATCAGGCAGCGGAAGACGAGCATCGACACAAGGTGGAAACCACCGACGAGGTCGACAAGCGGCGGCGCGCTGAAGCTCCGCCACAGCTTGAAGAAGCTCCACCGGACGAGCAGGACTACAAGAACCGCCCGAAGCCCACCACGGAAACCGCGCCGGCACCTACGCCGCCGCCGAAACCGTAGTCCTGAGCCGCATAGAGGGGGAGGCAGGGAACACCGGCTCACATCAACACCACCGTGAACGGCAGTGTCGGCATGCTGGAAGAGGCCGCACAGGCACTTCGGAACGCCAAGCGAACCGCAGACAGTGCTGATGAATCACACCACTCCGCGCGAAATATCGCGTATTCAAGTTGGGAGGGAAGCGCAGCGCAAGCGTTCTTAGGGGAGCTGGGCCCTCACCTTCAACACACGCAACAACTTGGCGCCACCTGTGGCAAGTATGCCGAAGCGTTCTCCGACCTCGCCGGGAGCATCGAGGCCGTCAACAAGAAGATGGAGAATGCGCGCAGGACAGCTGCCGATGGCGGCCTGAAGGTCGAAGGACCGGTAATTATCCGCCCGGAAGAACCCGCGATGAAGAAGCCGCGGGCGACCGATTACTCGGGCGCGGGAGCGAAAGAAAATTACAAGTCGGACAGCGCCGCTTGGAATCAGCAGATCGCCGGGTTCAATGAAAAAGCGGCAGTCTTCAATACATGCCTTGAAATTTACACCGAAGCGCGCAAGAAAGAGGAACAAGCACATAGCGATTTCTGGGAATCTCTGAACGCTGGCGAGGGGTTCGACGTAAAGGGAACCTGGGACATGGGTCGCACGACAGCATCCCATGCCCTCAACGTGGTTGCGAGCACCGAGAGTACTAGGTCTGACCTTCTGAAGAAGATCTCTTCCCTGGAAGGATCATCGAGGACCTACCAAGCCATTGCTTCCGGCGCGCTAAGCCTGAACGGACTGTCTGCACAGCAAAGAACCCAGGTCATGAAGGACCTTTCACGCGCAAAAGGAAGCGAAACCACGTACCGCACCCAGATCCAACAGCTCGACAGAATGCACCAGCACGTGCCGGACTGGTTGAAATCAGCCGCGACGAAGAGTCCTGGAAGCCTCACGCCGGATAGCCCAATGGGTCGGCGGGCAGCGAAGCTTCTGGGCAAGATTTCGTGGGCCGGCGGTGGGCTCACCGTGTACAACGAAGTATCGGATGCCGCAACCGGCGAACAGACCTGGGGAAAGGCTGTCGCCAGCACCGCCGGACAACTCGGTGGCGGGTGGATCGGCGGTGTAACCGGCGCTGCCGCGTGCTCATCTCTCTTCCCGCCGTTCGGGCCTATCGTGTGTGGCGCCGCGGGAATGGGAGCCGGCTCGTTCGCAGGTGGCGAGGTGGTCGATGCGATCATTCCCGACGAATCCGATCTTCCGGAGAAAGTTGATCGGCTTACACCAGCGGGAAGGTGGGGGACAAGCGGGCAATGAACGACGACCGTACGGGTCCCGGCCTGCCGCCACGGCCCAACCCGGAGACCGGCGAGCCGTTTCCACCGCACGGTCTCGGCTGGGCCGGCAGGGACCGCACGCCGGAGGAGGACCGGAGCCGGGAACTTCGGTTGTCGCACAAGCCCTCGCCCCCGGAAGGCCGAGGGCCCGTGCTGGCCTGGCACAAGTCCAACAAGCGCGGCAAGGCCGCTCTGTTCGCAGCCAGCATGGCGATCCTGATCGTCGGTACGACATTCATGCGTCTTGCCGGCGGCCACAGCGATCCCTTCGACTGGATGCTTTTCTGGCAACCCTGGTTGCTCTACATCGCCGGGGCCCTTGTCATCACCAGGCCGGCCACGTACCTGGTATTGTCCGCGGGCGCCGATTGGGTACAACTGCACCAGATCACGTTCGGGATCACCCGGCGCCACAGGGTCGTCGACCTGTACTCCCTCGAGAAGATCGAGGCGGATGTCGTGGCAGGCGGCGCCGGACTGGCACTCACCCTCGAGAACTCCGACAGCCTAATCCGCCTGGTCACCGACCAATGGCAGGCCGACCGACGGGTCTGGGACCTCGTCTACAACGGGATTCTCCACTCGGTGGCAGCCGGAGCCGAGGTCAACGCGAATGCCCGCGGAATGCTGGAACTGTCCCGCGTTCCGGAACTGCGCTACCCGGACGGACCGCGCAGGATCCACGTGAGCGAGCTCAGCGACGTGCACGTTTGGGAGATCCTCGAGGACCCGAACATCCGCCATCTCTGCGACGTCATCGACTTCCACGGCAGCGCGGCCGAGTTCCGCAAGCTCTTCCCCGAACTGTCCGAGGACATGTTCACCGGACGGGTCAACCCGGCCTGGTTCACCAAGCCCGACAACCACGACACGACCGGTGACCTCCGTGAATCTTCCTGACCATTCCGCCGTGCCGGCGCCCCACCGGCGGCGTACACCCGTCGTCATCACGATCGCCGTACTCACGACCCTCGTGGTCGCTGCCGGCGTCGTGCTTTGGGAGACGTCGGATTCCGATTCCGAGGACGCCTCCTGGACGCGGTATGACCCGGCATCGTCCGGCTTCGGCGGCCGCGACTCGAGTGCCCTGATGACATCGGTCGCCACGCATGACGACACGACCGTCGCCGTCGGCTCGGAGGAATGGCACCGCGGGGAACTCAGGCCCTCGACGGCCGCAGTTTGGTACTCCCACGGCGGCGCCGAATGGGAACGTGTACCCCGCAAGGACGCCGTGTTCGGCGATCCCGACAACGGCGCCGCGGCCCTGTCGGTGGCAGCGAACGACCAGGGCTTCGTCGCCGCCGGCGTTGATCGATCCCTCGGCGACACAGATGCCGTCGGAGCCGTGTGGACGTCGTCCGACGGCGTCGACTGGCAACGCGTGCCACACGACGACGTGTTCGGCGGACAAGGTCAAGGGCACACGCAGATCCGCTCGGTCACCACCCACGGCTCGGGTTTCGTCGCCGTCGGCGATGCCGCCGAGGGCGCTGCGGTCTGGACCTCCGACAACGGCCGCACCTGGACGCGCGCGAGGCACGAGAACTCCCCGTTCGAACGACCAGGCACCACCAGCATGAGATCCGTGACCAGTGGACCGTCGGGTCTTGTCGCTGTCGGCACGGAGGAACTACCCGGATTCGGCGTCGTTGCCGCGGTGTGGCGATCGGACGATGGATTCTGGTGGCAGCGCGTACCGCACGACGACGCGTTCGGTAACGCATTCGGCGAGGGCTATGACGCGACGACCATGGCCGGCGTCGCGGCCGGTCCCGACGGCTACGTTTCAGTGGGCGACACCGGATACAGCACCACCACCGCGGCGGTCTGGACATCACCGGACGGCCGCACGTGGTCACGAGTACCGCACCGCCCACAGACGTTCGGCGTCGACGACGGCTACGCCACCGCGACTGCGACCGACGTGACCTGGACCGGCGAGGAATTCGCCGCCACCGGCGCCCGCAGCGACGACGAAGCACCGGTCCGCGCCACCCTGTGGACCTCACGCGACGGGCAGGAATGGCAACGCGACACAGGAATCCGCGCGTTCGACCGCGAGGACGGCACGGTCAGCGAACTGTGGTCGATCACCCGCACCGACGACGATCGTCTGATCGCCGTGGGCCGCGCGAGGCCCCACGACACGGCCCGCGACGCAGCCGCCGTCTGGGGCCGTGGCTGACCGGCCCTCACGGCAGGATCACCGCCGCAGTCAGGGGATCAGGGGGCGGTAGCGGGCTCGGTCGTGGAACCGCTGTCCCTGCGGGCCGAGGATGCTGAGGAACTCGGCCGGACGGTCGTCGGCGTTGCCGAACCAGTGGGGCAGATGGGTGTCGAACTCGACGATCTCGCCCGCGGCCAGCACCAGGTCCTCCTCGCCGAGGATCACGCGTAACCGTCCGTCCAGCACGTACAGCCAGTGGTAGCCCTCGTGCGAGCGCGGATTCGGTTCGCGTTCGCCCGGCGGTCCGGGACGCAGCACGTGTTTGAAGGCCTGCAGTCCGCCGGGCCGGTCGGTCAGCGGCAGGACGGTCAATCCGTCGTGACGCTTCGGCCGCGGATGCACCCGCGGATCGCGGACCTCGGGCGCGCCGACGAGCTCGTCCAACGGCACGCGGTAGGCCTGCGCCAACGGCAACAACAGTTCGAGTCCTGGTTTGCGTTGTCCCGACTCGAGCCGGGACAACGTGCTCACCGAGATCCCCGTCGACTCCGACAACGCGGCCAACGTCCAACCCGCCCGCGTCCGCATGGCCCGCAGCCGGGGACCGAGCCCCGACACCACCGATCCGACGTCACCACCCATACCCGCATCCTGGCAGTTCCGCCCCCGATCACACCGGCTTGACCCCGACGGCTTTGCGGTTCCGGCAACGACGTTTGTCGAACGGGTGCGCTTCGGCGCACGGTGGAGGTATGACTCAGCAGCACGACGAACGAGAGCACGGCGGGCACACCGCCGAGGCGTGGGACGAGCGCTACCGCAGCCAGGACCAACTCTTCAGCGGAAATCCCAATGGCGTGCTCGTCACAGAGGCGGCCGATCTCCCGCCGGGACAGGCACTCGACATCGGATGTGGGGAAGGCGGCGACGCGATCTGGCTCGCCCGGCACGGCTGGCGGGTCACGGCGATCGACATCTCGCGCGTCGCGCTCGAACGCGCGGCCGCCGCCGGGCGCGACGTCGCCGACCGCGTGAGCTGGGTCCACGGCGACCCCGTCACCATGCCGCCTCCCGCGCGCGCCTTCGACCTCGTGTCGGTGCACTACTTCCCGCTGCGGGTCGAACCGGACCACGCCGCACTCCGCGGACTGCTGTCCGCGGTCGCGCCGGGCGGAACACTGCTGTACGTCAGCCACGACCCGACCGAGGTCGACCCGGAACACGACCCGTACGCGTACTACCAACCCGGCCAGGTGGCCCAGATGCTCGGCGAGGACTGGCACGTCGAACGCGACGAGAAGCGCGGCCGCACCACACCACCGCCGGAGGGAACGCATCATCACCAGGACGTCGTCCTGCGCGCCCGCCGCCTCACGTGAGCCCGGCATCCTCCCCGGCCCGTAGGCCGCTGACCGGGGAGGATGCGCGATCCTGCAGCGCCGCGTAGACTTGTCGTTGAAAGTTCAACGACAGGAGTTCGCGATGTCCGACCGGATGCCCGTGCTGTACCTGAGCCACGGCGCGCCACCGCTGGCCGACGACGAAACCTGGACCAGGCAGCTCGCCACCTGGTCGGCCGAACTGCCGAAACCGACCTCGATCCTCGTCGTCTCCGCGCACTGGGAGGAGGCACCCGCGACGATCGGCGCCACCACGACGGTGCCACTCGTCTACGACTTCTGGGGCTTTCCCGACCGGTACTACGACGTCACGTATGCCGCGCCCGGCGCCCCGCAGCTCGCGGCCGAGGTGCGCCGACTGCTCGGCGGCGACGTCCACGACGAACCCACCCGCGGCCTCGACCACGGCGCCTACGTGCCGCTCGTCGAGATGTACCCCGACGCCGACATCCCCGTCCTGCAGGTGTCCCTGCCCTCGCTCGACCCGCAGGCGCTGTACGAGTTCGGCACCCGTCTGGCACCCCTGCGCGAAACGGGCGTGCTGATCGTCGGCAGCGGCTTCTTCACCCACAACCTGGTCGCCATGCGCCAGGTCGACGGTTCGGCCGGTCATCCGCCCGCGTGGTCGGCCGAGTTCGACCACTGGGGTTCGGCGGCCCTCGCAGCCGGCGACGTCGACAGCCTGCTCGACTTCCAGCTCAAGGCACCCGCCGCGCAGCTGGCGCATCCGCGCACCGAGCACTTCGCGCCCCTGTTCGTCTCCCTCGGCGCGGGGGAGGGCCAGCGTCCCGAGACCGTCATCGACGGCTACTGGTACGGCCTGGCCAAACGTTCCGTCCAGCTCGGCTGAGTTCCTGCCCAACACACCCCGCCCAACACACCCTGCCCCGACCCCCGGACACGAACGGGCCCCGGAAGCGGCAAACCGCCTCCGGGGCCCGTTCTCGTTGTTCTACCGGCGGTTCACCCGCCGAGTGCCGATCCTCAGACCAGCGTGCCCAGGCCGTGGCCGTTGAGCGTCAGGTCGTCCAGCGTGCCCTGCATCGCACCCTGCACCGAGTCGGCGTCCACCGACGGCACACCGTCGAACGACGGCATACCCTCCGGCAGCGCGGCCTGACGGTTCATGCCACCCAGGCTGACGCCGTTCAGCGACACACCGTCCAGCACGCCCTGGAACGCACCCGCGGTCGGGTCGGCAGGCAGCTCCGGCATACCCGCACCCTGCACCTGCGGCAGCATGTTCAGCGGGAACGGGGTCGGCATGGCCGAAGCCGAACGCTGCATCGGCGAAGCCGCCGACAGCTCCTGCACGCGGTCGATCGCGGCCTCGACGTACGGCGTCTTCGGCAGCTCCGTCACCGGCATCTCCGAACCGTCGATCGGCAGGTTGATCTGCGGCTCCTGCTCGGCCACCGACACGTCGGTGGTGTTCTGCGTCATCGACGTCGCCTCGGCGATCAGCTCGAGCGGCAGGTCGTAGACCTGCGCGACCGCGCCCACCGGCAGCTGGCCGTCCACACCGGACAGAGCGTTGGTGTTGCCCTCGGTCGTGGTGTCCCCGCCGACCTCACCGGTCGTCGTGTTGTCGGCGATCGCGTTGGCCACGCCGCCCACGGACGGGGCGAAGCCGAACACCTGCGGCACCGCGGCCGCCGGCACGTCGACGATCGTGCCGGAGATGGCACCCTCCACGCCGGAGGTCTCGATGTCGCCGCCCGACGACGCGTCGGTCACGTTGGCGCCCGCACCGTTGGCGACACCCACGAGGCTCGCGGCGTCCCCGAAGACCTGGGCGACCGGCAGCGCCTGGGCGCTGACCACGTTGCCCGCGATCGAGCCGCCGTCGCCGATGGTCTCGGCGTCGCCGCCGGCCTCGGTCACGACGTCGTTCACGCTCTGGCCGTTGCCCGTGCCGACCCAGTTCGCGCCGACGCCGAACACGCCCGCGGCCGCACCCACCGGCGCCTGGACGATGTTGCCCGCGACCGAGCCCTGCTCACCGCTCGCCGTGGCGTCGCCACCGGCGATCGAGTCGGTCAGGTTGGCGCTCGTGCCCGCACCGTTGCCGATCCAGCTGCCGCCGACACCGTGCACCTGCGTCGGCAGGGACACCGGCACCACGCCGACGTTGCCCGCGCCGGTGCCCTTGTCACCGTTGGCGTTCACGTCGCCACCGGCCTCGGAGACCGTGTCGGTCGTGCCCTCGCCGATGCCGTTGCCGATCCAGCTGCCGCCCACGCCGAACACCTGCGCGGGCAGCGAGACCGGGGCCTGCACCAGGTTGGCGTTCACGAAGCCGTAGTCGTCCTCGGTGTTGCCGCCACCGCCGGCGAGAACCTCCTTGCTCTCCTCGCCCTCGCCGACGCCCTGGCCGATCCAGCTGCCACCGACGCCGAACACCTCGGCCGGCGCGGCCAGCGGCACCTGAACGAGGTTGCCGGAACCGGCGGCCTGGTCGGCCAGCGTGCCGTTGTAGCCGCCCGCCTGGACGAGCTTGTCGGAGTCGGCCTCACCGGAGGCGTTGCCGATCCACGTGCCGCCGACGCCGAAGACCTCGGCGGTCGACGCGATCGCCGGGGCGACCGTGTTGGACGAGACGACCGACTCGTCACCCGGGGTCAGGGTGTCGCCACCCGCGACGGCCTCGGTGCTGTTGACGTGGTCCTCGGCGTGCGCGTTGCCGATCCACGTGCCGCCGACACCGAACACCTCGACGGGGAGGGCGACCGGGGCGTCGACGATGTTGCCCGCGCCCGCGGCCTCGTTGCCGTTGGTGTTGGAGGCACCGCCCGCCGTCATGGTGGCGTCGGAGGTGGTGCCGCCGGCCTGCCGGTCCGGCGTCTCACCGGTGACGGCGTTGCCGATCCACGCGGCGGCCGTGCCGGTGACCGAAGCCATCGACGCGATCTGCGGCTGCGCGATCGTGCCCGCGAGGAAGCCGTTCTGCCCGGTCGTCTGGATGTAGCTGTCGATGTCGTGCATGCCCGGCGAGGTGTCGCCAGCGTTCGCGGCCACCTCGGACGAGCCCGTGGCGTCGGCGTCGCCGCCCCACGTCACGGCGTCGTTGGCGACCCGCACCGGCAGCGCGACCGGGGCGCCCACCACGTTGCCCGTGGCCGCACCCTTCTCGCCGTCGGTGGCGATGAAGCCGCCGGAGTCGGCGGAGCTGCTGGCGTCGAAGTCGGTCTCGGAGTGGCCGACGAACCACGCGATGGCGTTGCCCGACAGCTGCACCGGCGTGGCGAACTGCGGGGCGATGACGTTGCCCGCACCGGCACCGTTCGTGCCGTCGGTCTCGACGTCACCCGTCGTTGTGGCCTCCTGCGAGGCGCTGCCCGTGGACTTCGCGGAACCGAACAGGCTGCCCGCGTTACCGGAGATCTGCACCGGAAGGGCCCAGTCGAGCGCGACGACGTTGCCCGCGAGGCCGCCGCCCGCACCGTCGGTGCTGACGTCGGAGTTGTGCTCGTAGGACTGCTCGTGGTCGGAGGACACCTCGGCGTCGCCCAGCAGGCCGATCGCGTTGCCCGTGATCTGGATGGGCAGGGCGAGGTTGCCGTCGACCTTGTTGCCCATCAGCGGGTCGTCACTCGGCTCGAGCGACGGCGGCGTGACGTCCTCGGTCGAGGCCTGCTTCTCGGCCTGCTTGTCGGCGATCGCCTGCGGGCCGGTCTTCTGCACCGCCTGCTGTGCGGTCTCCTTCACCTCGGAGACGGCACCGGTGACCTTCTCGGCCTGCTCCTGGACCGGCTCGGTGACCGGCGCGGCCGCGTCGGCGGCGGGGGCGGTCTTCTCGGCCACCTTCTCCGTGACGGGCGCGGCGGCCTTGTTCACGGCGTCGGTGACGGGCTTGGTGCTGATCTCGGTGTCGGCACCGGGCAGGTTCGCCTGCCCGAACGGGGTGCCGACGGCGTTGTCGTCGATCTGAACGGGAACGCTGACGCTCAGGTCGAGGGGTCCGGCCGGGGTGTCCGGGTCGACCTTCTCGTCTGCGGAAGCGATGCCGGTACCCAGCATCAGCATGCCACCGGTGACCAGCGCGGTCTGCAATCCGCGCTTCGCCCAGGTCTGCATCGTGGGGTGTTCTCCTTTTCCTTGGTTCCCTACTGAGGGGTCTTTCGCGTGCGCTCCGCCGGACGCGCGGGGACATGAGGCGGATGGCGAGCACGCCGGAACACGGCGAGTCGCGGGAAATGCGGGGAAGGAAAAGCCGACGCGGAGACGAACGCGGATGAAACGACCACCGCTGGGGCGCGCCGGCTACCCCGCGGAGGTGATCAGTCGGGCGTCACGCCGGGCTGCGAACCCGGGGACATCGACGACAGCGAGTGGCCGGGACGCACGGCGGCGCCCACGGCGGACGCGGCGAACGGGTCGGCCGCGGCGAGAACGGCACCGGTGGGCGCATCGGCGTGCGCACCGGTGACGTGGCTGGACTGCGTCGGCATCGGCGCCGGCGCAGGCGTGTTCTTCTCCGGGCCGACCGGGTGGGTCGGCTCGTCGGAGATCTGGTCGGCGTCGGCACCCGTGGTGCCGAGGTCGCCGTGGCCGGCGCGCTCGGCGCCGGACATCCTGAGGTCACCGTCGTCCGAAGTGGACACGGTGGCGTGGTCGCGGTGCGCGCCCGGGGCGCGGGCGTCCGCGTCGTGTTCGCCGTGCCGCTGGCCGGCGTGGTCGTCGTCCTCGGCGCCAGCGGGAGCCTCGCCAGGAGCGGGAAGGGCGTCGAGGTCCGGCGTCGCGTGCCACGGCATGTCGAATCCGGGGGAGTCGACATGCTCACCCAGGCCGGGCAACACCTGCAGCACCTTGTTCAGGTCCTGGAGCGCCTCGCGCGTCGGGTCGGCGACGTGCTTCTTCCACGCCTGCTTCGCACCCCGGTGCGCGTCCTTGAGCTTCGAGACCGCGGCGCCGGATGCCTTCTCCCCGGTGGAGCCGTACTCGGTGGCAGCGGCGTCCGCGTCCGAGGCGCCGTCACCGGCCGCCTCGTCGCCCGAGTGGGCATGGTCAGCGTCGCAGTCCTCGGACTCGGCGCTCCCGTCCTCGGCGAGCGCGTCCTCGGGCGCGGTGACGTCCTGACCGTCCACATCGGCCGCGTCAGTCCCGTCGGTCCCGTCGGCGCAGTCGCCGTCGGTGTCCTGACCGTGGTGGAAGGCGCGCTCGGCCGCCTTCTTGATTCCTGCCCACTTCGACGGGTCGTCGTCCGAGGACGCCTGCTTGGAGGGTGCGCCGGCGGACTCATCACCGGCAGCCGTTCCGCCCTGCGGCTTCGCGTGCTCGGCCGAATCGTCCGAACCACCGAAGGAGACGTCCCCGAAAGCGTTGTCGATCGGGTGGTCGATCGGGTTGTCGGCCGCCGACGCGGACTCCGCCGAGGCGCCCCACGCGATGGCGGTCGCCGCCACGGCACCGCCGGAGACCACGAGGGCACGCGAGAGCCACCGGCGGACGCGTCCGGCGTCCGGCATCGGGGTCATCGCGGCCACACGTGCTCCTAGCGAAAACGTGAAAAGAAATCCGAAAATGTTTCCGGTGAACGTTCACCTCGCGTCCGGAAGCGGACACGGGCGTTCGTATTTCCCTGTGCGCCATGAAGACTGGCAAACCCCGCGCCCAAAAATCACGCTCGACGCGACTTGATGGCACGAAGGTGTGAAAACAACGGTGCGTACTGACGGGTTACTCGGCGTAGCACCCACATACCGTGCGGACGGCTCCACACCCACGCCGCCGCTGATCTCGATACGGTTACCCCGTGAAGGACACCACGCGTGAAACACCCGCGAACACGTCCCGTAGCGGCGGCAGCATGCTGGACGCCGACGTCGCCCACGCCGTACCGAAGGGGTTCCGCGTCTCGGCGGCCCTGGCCTGGCGTTTCCTCGTCATCGTCGGCGCGCTCTACGTCATCGGCGAGATCGTCGGCTACCTCTCGGTGATCATGGTTCCGGTGTCGGTGGCGCTGCTGTTGGCCGCGCTGCTGATCCCGGCGGTGCACCGGCTGACGAACCTCGGCGTGCCCAGAGTGCTGTCCGCGGTCGTCGTGCTGATCGGCGGGATCGGTGTGGTCGGCGGCCTGTTGACGTTCGTGATCATCCAGTTCACCGACGGACTTCCCGCCCTGCAGCAACAGTTGACCCAGAGCCTCGAACAGATCGAGGACTGGCTCGTCAACGGTCCACTGCACCTGCGCGAGACGCAGATCGAGGACGCGATCAACAGCGGCATCCAGTTCATTCAGGACAACCAGGCCGCACTCACCTCCAGTGCACTCACCACCGCCACGGCGATCGGCACGTTCCTCACCGGATTCCTGCTGATGCTGTTCGTGCTGCTGTTCTTCCTCACCAGTGGCGAGCAGATCTGGCGGTTCACGACGCTGTTCGTGCCCGCGCACGTCCGCCCGCGCGTGGACCTGGCCGGCAGGCGCAGCTTCGGCTCCCTGATCAGCTACGTGCGTGCCACCGCAGCCGTCGCGGTCGTCGACGCCGTACTGATCGGCATCGGCCTCGCGATCGTCGGGGTGCCGTTGGTGATCCCGCTGGCCACGCTGATCTTCCTCGGCGCGTTCGTGCCGATCATCGGTGCCGTCGTCACCGGCGCCGTGGCCGTACTCGTGGCGCTCGTGACGAACGGGTTCATCGCCGCGCTCGTCGTGCTGGCCATCGTCGTCGGCGTGATGCAGGTCGAGGGCAACGTCCTGCAGCCGATGCTGCTGGGCCGGTCGGTCAAGCTGCACCCCCTCGCCGTCGTCATCGCGATCACCATCGGCCTCGCCGTGGCCGGCATCCCCGGCGCACTGCTGTCGGTGCCGCTGCTGGCTGTCCTCAACTCGGGCATCAAGTCGCTGCTGCACGACGATCCGGACGAGCTGGAAGGAACCACGTCCGCAGACTCCGCGTCCGACTCCGACGGCGGATCCGGCAAGCCGTCGACCGCCGAGGTGGTGACCGGGGTGGAGGCGTTCCCCGAACACTTCGAACCGGACAATGAGGACAACCCGACGGTCACCACCACCGACGGTGGTGACGACGACAGCAACGACAACAGCGACAACGACGACAGCGACAGCAACGACAGCAACGACGACACAGGCAGCGAGGGCACACCCGACAAGAAATGAGCACCACGTCCGAACCGCACCTGCGCGACCCGGCGACCCCGCTGTGGCTGGGCACGGTCGTGCTGCGGTGGATCACCCTGGCGTTCGCGCTGGGGGCGATCATCGTCCACCTCGGCGAGTACCGGAACATCCAGCTGACGTGGGCCGGGTTCGCGGCCATGGTGGTCTGGACCGTCGTCACCACGTTGACGTTCTCGCGCGAACGCTATCGGTGCACGGTGCTCGTGGTGGCCGACGTCGTCATCACGTGCGGAATCATGATGCTCTCGCCACTGGCCCTCTCGGAGGAGCAGTTCGCGGCGACGGCGCCGCTGGTGACGACCGTGTGGGCGTCGGTGGCCCCGCTGACCGCCGGGGCGCGCTTCGGTGCCGTCGGCGGCGGCCTCGCCGGACTGATCGTCGGGGTGGCGACCGGAACGGCACGCGGCGAGTTCGACCTCGACGTCGCCCGCGACGGCGTGCTGCTGTTCGCCAGCGGCCTGGTCATCGGCATCGCGGCGATGACGGCCCGCAAGTCACAGGCTGCGCTCGCGCGCGCGATGCGCACCGAGGCGGCCACCGCGGAGCGCGAACGCCTCGCGCGGTCGATCCACGACAGCGTCCTGCAGGTGCTGGCCAGGGTGCGCAGGCGCGGCGGTGAACTCGGAGGCGAGGCCGCCGAGCTCGCACAGCTGGCCGGGGAGCAGGAGATCGCGCTGCGGGCGCTCGTGACGTCCGAACCGACCGGCCCCAGCGGCAGCGACGCCGACCTGCGTGCCGCACTCGGTGTGCTGGCGACCTCGCGGGTCCAGGTGTCCGGACCGGCCTGCGAGGTGCGGCTGCCCTCGAACACCGTCACCGAACTGGTCGCCGCGGTGAAGGAAGCCCTGTCCAACGTGGACAAGCACGCGGGGGAGGGCGCGAAGGCCTGGGTCTTGCTCGAAGAGCTCACGAACGAGATCGTGCTCACGGTCCGCGACGACGGTCCTGGCATCCCGGAGGGCAGGCTCGAAGCCGCGGCCGCCGAGGGGCACATCGGCGTCGCACAGTCGATCCGGGGCAGGCTCGCCCAGCTCGGCGGCACGGCCAAGCTCGACACCGCGCCCGGTGCGGGCACCGAATGGGAGATGCACATTCCACGACCGGCCAACCGGAGGAGGACCGCCCGATGACGGTGTCGGTGATGATCGTCGACGACCACCCGATGTGGCGGGACGGAGTAGCACGCGACCTGAGCGAACACGGCTTCGACGTCCGCGCCACCGCGGCCGACGTCGACTCGGCCGTGCGCATCGCGGGCACGGTCACGCCCGACGTGGTGCTGATGGACCTCAACCTCGGCGAACAGTCGGGGGTGGAGGCGATCCGCGCCATCACCGGCGACCTGGCGGACACGCGGGTGCTCGTGCTGTCTGCCAGCGGCGAACACACCGACGTGCTCGAGGCGGTGAAGGCCGGCGCATCCGGATACCTGGTCAAATCGGCCTCGGTGGCCGAGCTGGTCGACGCCGTGCGGCGCACCGCCGACGGCGACCCGGTCTTCACGGCCGGGCTGGCGGGCATGGTGCTGGGCGAGTACCGGCGGATGGCCGAAACCCCCGGCAGCGGCGAACCGCCTCCCCAGTTGACCGAGCGCGAACAGGACGTTCTGCGGTTCGTCGCGAAGGGACTGACCGCGCGGCAGATCGCCGACCGGCTCGTGATCTCGCACCGCACCGTGGAGAACCACGTCCAGTCGACCCTGCGCAAGCTTCAACTGCACAACCGGGTCGAGCTCGCCAGGTACGCCATCGAGCACGGACTGGACCGCGAACGCGAGTAGCGGGTTCCGGGGTCGTTCTCAGGGGTTTCCCGGATCCTCGGGCGGTCGCGGAGCTCTACGCTTCTTCTCGTGACCGAGAGCGCGAACGACCCAGCAGCCGCAGGCGGCGCCACACCCGGCGACCTCGAACGGGAGCGGCAGCGGAACCTGCGGGTCTCCGACGCCGAACGGGAGCACGTCGTCGAACTGCTCCAGCGCGCCATCGGCCACGGCATGCTCGACCTCGACGAGTTCACCGAGCGCACGGACACGGCGCTGGCCGCGCGCACCCGGGGTGAGCTCAACGCCGTGCTGGTCGACCTGCCGGGACTGCACCACGAGCACGCCGTGCCCGCTCAGGGCGCCTCTTCGTTCGCGAGGCCGAGCAGGCCACGGACCGACCCGTCGCAGCGGGCGGAGATCAAGGGCGTCGGCAGCACGCTCGTGCGACGTGGCCGGTGGCAGGTTCCGCCTGCGCTGCTCGTGCGCAACAAGTACGGCGAGACGAAGCTCGACTTCTCGGAGGCGGAGTTCACGACCGACGTCGTGACCGTCGAGCTCGACACCAAATGGGGTTCGGTCAACATCATCGTGCCCGACCGGGCGGCGGTGGATCTGAGCGAACTCGACGAGCTGAAGTGGTCCACGCTCAACGACAAGACGAACTCGTCGCACACCTCCGGCCGGCCACTGATCGTCGTGACCGGACGCGTGGTCGGCGGCACGGTCACACTGCGCCACCCGCGCCGCAGCTGGTTCGGCTGACCGTGGCCGCATCTCGACCGGTCGGCCGATATCAGCCACCGCACGACCGTCGGTAACCTGGATCACACTTCGGAGTCCGCTTCACGCCGGCTCCGGTTCCCAAGCCTGGTCGGCGCCTGCCTCGGTTGGGGCGCCGGCCAGGCTGCTTTTCGTGCCCGGCGCGTGACCCGGCACGTGCCCCGGTGGCTTATTTCGCGGTGGCTTATTTCGCGGCGGCGCGTGCGGCCACCGCGGTGGGGGCGGCGAGGGCGGCCTCGGCCGCACGTTCACATTCGGCGAGGGTCACCGAGGCCAGTGCCGCGCCGACGGCACGCACCGACCCGGCGTTCATCGATACGCTGGTCACGCCGAGGCCGGCAAGCACTCTGGCCAGCATCGGGTCAGACGCCGCCTCACCGCAGACCCCGGCGGGCTTGCCGATCGCCTTCGCTGCCTCGCCGACCATGCCGATCAGCCGCAGGAGCGCGGGCTGCCACGGGTCGTTGAGCGTCGCCACGGCACCGAGCTGCCGGTCGGCCGCGAACGTGTACTGGGCGAGGTCGTTGGTGCCGACCGAGACGAAGTCGACGGCGTCCAGCACCTCGCGGGCACCCAGCGCGGCGGCCGGCACCTCGATCATCACGCCCGCACGCGCGATACCCGCGGCCCGCACCCGGTCGGCGAACCACGCCGCTTCCTCTGCGGTCGCCACCATCGGTGCCATGACCGACACGTCGGCCCCGGAGTCGGCGGTGGCACCCGCGATGGCCTCGAGCTGGCGGTCGAGCACACCCACCCGGTCGAAGGCGACCCGGACGCCGCGCACGCCGAGCGCCGGGTTCGGTTCGGCCTCGGGGGACAGGAAGCCGAGCGGCTTGTCGGCTCCCGCATCGAGACTGCGCACGATGACAGGTTTGCCGCGGAAGGGTTCGAGCACGGCGGCGTAGGCCGCGCGCTGGGCGTCGACGGACGGTTCGTCGTCGGCGTCGAGGTAGCAGAACTCGGTGCGGAACAGGCCGACGCCCTCAGCGCCCGCGTCCGCCGCAGCACGCGCGTCGACCGGCGACCCGACGTTGGCGAGCACCTTGACCACGTGGCCGTCACCGGTCTCGCCGCGGCCGTTCCACTCGGCGGCGCCGGCCACGTCCGCGGTGACGACGGGTGCAGACGGGTCGACCGATTCGACGGTGCCGACGTCACCGTCGACGGCCAGCGCCGTGGCCTCGAAGGACAGTGCCCCGCGCACGGCGACGACGGCGGGGATCCCGATCGACCTGGCGAGGATCGCCGTGTGACTGGTCGGCCCGCCCTCCTCGGTGACGAGCGCCAGCACCTTGGCGGGATCGAGGCCCGCGGTGTCGGCCGGCGCGAGGTCCCTGGCGACCAGGACGCTGGGCGTGCTCAGCTCCGGAACTCCGGGCGGGGCGACGCCGAGTACCTCGGCGATGATCCGGTCGCGCACGTCGTGCACGTCGCGCACGCGCTCGGCCATGTAGCCGCCCGCGTTGGCCAGTGCCTGGGCGAAGTGCCCCGCCGCCTCGTACACCGCCCTCGCCGCGGGGATGCGCTGCGCCGTGACGAGCTGTTCGGCCTGGCTGACCAGCGACGGGTCGGCGGCCATCGCGGCGGTGGTGGTGAGGATGGCCGCGGCGTCACCGCTCGCGGCGTCGGCCATCGCCTCGAGCCGGGCGGCGACCTTCTTGGCCGCGGGAGCGATCAGTTCGGCCTCGGCGTACGGGTCCTCGGGCCCCGGCGTGCTCGCCGGCTCCGCGATGGAGTCGGTGACCCGCACGACCGGACCGCTCGCGCGACCGGGGCTGACGCCCACGCCGGACAACTGTGCCTCGGCCATGTGCTCGATCCTCCCAAGACGGTGTGGAAGCTCAGCTTAGTTCGTGGAGCTGCGGATATGAGGGCTGGGCGCCGTGGCGCGTGACCGATATCGCCGCGACCTCGACTGCGCGCCGGGCGGCATCGGCGGGGGTGGCACCTGCCGCCAGCCACGTCGCGAGCGCACCTGTGAACGCGTCGCCCGCTCCGGTCGTGTCGACGGCCTTGACCTGTGGGGACGGGACGTCGACCCGGCCGTCCCTCGTCACGACGGTCGCCCCGTCGGCTCCGCGGGTCACGACCGCGGTGTCCGGTCCGAGGT
The DNA here is from genome assembly GCF_000719975.1 of Prauserella rugosa. Lineage (GTDB taxonomy): Bacteria > Actinomycetota > Actinomycetes > Mycobacteriales > Pseudonocardiaceae > Prauserella > Prauserella rugosa. Next base: position 409,240 of record NZ_JOIJ01000001.1, on the reverse strand, counting down.
CGAGCAGGGCGGAGACGTCCCCGAGATCGTCTGCACGGTCACCGCTGCCGTCGTCGTCTCGGTTGTCGCTTCGGTTGTCGCTTCGGTTGTCGCGCGCCTGCTCCAGCAGCCACGCCGCCTCGTGCTCGTTGACCACGAGCACGTCGAGGGCCTGCAACGTCTCCGCGGGCAGGGTCGTCGTCGGCGAGAGGTTGAGCACCGTCAGCACGCCGGCACGCGCGGCTGCGGCGATCGCGTCGTCGACCACCGTCAACGGCACCTCGAGCGAGGCGACGAGGACCCTCGCGCCCTCGCGCGCGGCGGTGTCCACGGCGGAGTCGGCGGAAACGGCAGCGACGGCGTCGGTGGCGTCGGCGGAGGTGAGCGCGTAGTTGGCGCCGGGCGAGACGAGGATCGAGTTCTCCCCGTCGGGCGTGACGGTGATGTAGGCGGCGCCGGTCGGCCGGTCGACGACGCGGACGTGGTCGGTGCGCACGCCCGCGGTGCGGAGCGAGTCGAGCAGGAGCGTGCCGTGTGCGTCGTCGCCGACGGCACCGACGAGCGCGACGTCACCGCCGAGCTGCGCGGCCGCGACCGCCGTGTTGGCCCCCTTCCCGCCGGGCAGAATGCGGGTGTCACCCCCGAGCACCGTCTCCCCGCCCGCAGGGCGGCGGTCGGTGGTCACGACCAGGTCGGCGTTGGCGGATCCGACGACGAGGACTGCTGCTGTCACGGCCTCCACCCTGCCACGCCGGACGCGTGGATGAGGCCGTCCGCCGCGAGAGTCACGCCTGCCCGTCCTGTCCGGACGGACCGCCGACGGCCGATCGGCATTTGCAGATGCAGATATGCAGTGCCGGATGTGAATTTTTTTGCAACGTTCGGCGCGATCGATGCGACAATCAGGCGAGTGCCGTGACGGCCGTACCCACGTTCGAGTGAGTTCGGGGTGGCGCCGTCATGACCGGAGCCCACTGGGGCTCTCCCAGACATACCGCGCTTGCGCGGTGTGTTGTCCGACAGGTCGAGACCGGCCGCGTCGGGCATCGGGTCGCCGGCATCGGTCACGTAGCCCCCCGAGTGATCGGTGCCGGCGGCGCCCCGAGGCGTCGAGGGCGCAGCACACATAGACTTTTCGGATGGACAGCCCGCTGAGCCGGACACGCGAGGGCAGGCCGCGCAGGCAGCGCGCCGCCACCGACAGGGACATCCGGCACGCGGCACGGGCACTGCTGGTCGACGACGGCCCCGAGGCCGTCACCCTGCGCGCGATCGCCCGCGAACTCGGCATCACCGCGCCCGCGCTGTACCGGTACTACGGCTCGCGCGACGACCTGCTGGAACACCTCAGGGCCGACGTGGTCGCCGACCTCGGTGACGTCCTCGAACAGCGCATCGCGGGCACGGAGGCCGACGGACCGGCGCGGCTGTTCGCCATCTGCCGGGGATTTCGGCAGTGGGCGCTGACCCACACCAACGAGTTCACGCTCGTGTTCGCCTCCGGCGCCACGGCCGCGACGAGCAGCACCGCGAAGCTGCAGCAACTGAGCGAACCGTTCGGCAGGCTGTTCCTGCTGGCCGCGGGAGACGTCCTCCTGTCGGACGACGTCGCACTGCCCTCCGACGACGGGATGCCCGCCGAGCTGCGCGACGATCTCGCCGGTTACCGCGACGTGTTGTTGGCGGTGCTCGCCGAGGCGGGCACCGACGTCCCCGCCGATCGGCTCACCGTCGGCACGACGTACCTGATGATGCAGTTCTGGGCCCGCCTCTACGGCCACGTGACGCTCGAGGTCTTCGGCAACTACCCCATCCCGATCGCCCACCCGGACACCCTCTTCGAGGCCCTGCTGTCCGACCTGGCACGGGAGATCGGCCTCGCCTGACGCGGGGACACGTCGTCAAGCAGCAGGGTTGCCCTGGCCGTGGACGCCTGCGTTGTCCGGGACGACCCGGACGTCCGCACGGCCGCGTTCCGACGCCGCCTGGTAGGCCACCTCCAGCTCGCGCTCCACACCCACCGGGTTCGACGACATCTGCGACGGCAACGTCTGGACCACCGGGACACCGGCCTGCCCGTAGCGGGAGTTCCGCCTGACGGTCCGCCCGTAGGCATCGCGGGAGTAGTGGAAGTCGACGGAGTCGATCTCCCACGCCAGGCCGACGTCGTCCCACCACGCGTCAGGGGTGGCGATGTAGTGGCCGTCCGAGGTGTAGAGCTTGGGATTCCAATGGGTAGGGGGCCGCGAACAGCTTTCGGCCAACTGTTTCGCGTTCAGCTCCGCCACGGACCGCAGCGGGGTGATCTTCTTGAGGACCTGGCGCGGAATTGCAGATCCACGCGAGTTGCCCAGATCCAGTTCGGCACTGAGCGCGGCCGGGGTGCAGCCACCTCGCTGAACGGCTTCGAACAGAAGATTCGCCACGGGCGTCTCGGCACGGATCCGACGTGCCGCGTCGAGCGACGCACGCATCACCGGGGCCACCGGAATCTCGCCGATGCTGCGTCCCGTCGGCATGCGCACCGTGCGTTCGACCAGGACATACCCCGTGCTCCGCACGCGACGCGCGTGCGGAACGAGGATGTGGACCCGGTCGTCGGGAGGCATATCGCCCAGGCGAAGGCCCTGACGGCGGCATGCTTCGAGCCCGGTGATCAGCGTGTGCGGACCTCCGTACAACAGCGCGGCGACCAATCTTTGATCGGCCGTCGGTGGGGAGTTCTGCAGCACGATGACGCCCGGGAGCACCCAACGCCACGGCCCACCGGGTAGGCAGCGCCGGTAGACGGTGCTCTTGTTCACCGTCTGGGCTTGCAGGGTCGCGGCGCGCACGACGCCGAGCCGGCTGTGCGCACGAAGTGTTTCGGGGTCGTCTGCCCATCTGCCACGTCTCACGACCTCGATCGTGCTGCGCGGTGCTGAGCCCGGGAAATCCCAAAAACGCAATCTGTGGATAACCGGGTCGATGTGGACAACTCCGGCCGAGCCCCGTACCGCTGCAAATCCCGGCGAGCTGTCCCAAGGGCCCCATGGTCGCGTTCAACGCAACTATAGGGCCCTTGGGTGCAACCGATCGACCAACGGAGCCCTCGCGGCGAGCACCTCTCGGACGACCGCCGCGATGGGAAGATTGGTTGCGTTCAACGCGACTATGGGGCCCTCGGGGCTCCAAAGCGGTGGCTAGACGACCACGTTGACGAGTTTGCCCGGGACGACGATGACCTTCTTCGGTTCGCCGCCGTTCAGCGCCGCGGCGATCTTCTCGTCGGCGAGGGCGGCCGCCTGCACGTCGTCCTTACCGGCGTCCGCGGCGATCGTCATCCTCGACCGCACCTTGCCGTTGACCTGGAGCGGGTACTCGACCGTGTCGTCGACCAGGTACTTCTCGTCCGGCACCGGGAACGGGCCGTGCACCAGCGTGTCCGGGTGACCCAGCCGGTTCCACAGTTCCTCGGCGATGTGCGGGCACAGCGGAGCCAGCATCAGCACCATCGGCTCGGCCAGCGCGCGCGGGGTCGCCTCGGCCGAACCGTAGGTCTTCGTCACGTGGTTGTTCAGCTCGATGAGCTTCGCCCCCGCCGTGTTGAAACGCAGCTCGGCGTAGTCGTCGCGCACGTTCGCGATGGTCTTGTTCAGCAGCTTCAGGTCCGCTTCGGACAGTTCCACGTCGGCGACGCGCAGATCGCCGGTGGTCTCGTCCACGACCAGGCGCCACAGCCGCTGCAGGAACCGGTGGGCACCGACGACGTCCTTCGTGGCCCACGGCTTCGAGTCCGCCAGCGGACCCATCGACATCTCGTAGAACCGGAAGGTGTCGGCGCCGAAGGCGTCGGCCATCTCGTCGGGAGCGACCGAGTTCTTCAGGCTCTTGCCCATCTTCCCGTATTCCTGGGTGACCTCTTCGCCGTTGTAGTAGAACTTGCCGTCGGCCTCGGTCACCTCCTCGGCCGGCACATAGACGCCGCGGGAGTCGGTGTAGGCGTAGGCCTGGATGTAGCCCTGGTTGAACAGCTTCCGATACGGCTCGGCCGACGAGACGAAGCCCAGGTCGTAGAGCACCTTGTGCCAGAACCGCGAGTACAGCAGGTGCAGCACCGCGTGCTCGACACCGCCGACGTAGAGGTCCAGACCGCCCGGGTCGTTCACGCCGTGCTCGGCGGCGCGCGGGCCCATCCAGTACTTCTCGTTCTCCGGGTCGACGAACTTCTCGTCGTTGGTCGGGTCGATGTAGCGCAGCTGGTACCAGCACGAACCTGCCCACTGCGGCATCACGTTGGTGTCGCGGCGGTACTTCTTCGGCCCGTCACCCAGGTCGAGCGTGACCTCGACCCAGTCGGTGGCCTTCGCCAACGGCGGCTCCGGCTCCGAGTCGGCGTCGTCCGGGTCGAACGTCTTGGGGGAGTACTCGTCGACGTCGGGCAGCACGACGGGCAGTTGGTCCTCCGGCAGCGGGATCGGCGTGCCGTTCTCGTCGTAGACGATGGGGAACGGCTCGCCCCAGTACCGCTGGCGGGCGAACAGCCAGTCGCGCAGCTTGTACTGCACGGTGCCCTCGCCGTGGCCCTTCTCCTCGAGCCAGCCGATGATCGCCTTCTTGGCGTCGTCGACGCCCAAGCCGTTCAGGCTGATGTCCTCGTTGGTCGAGTTGATCGCCTGTCCGTCACCGGTGAACGCCTCGTCGTCGGGGAAGCCGTCGGGCGCCTCGATCGTGCGCACGATCGGCAGGCCGAACTTCGTGGCGAACTCGTGGTCGCGCTCGTCGTGCGCGGGCACGGCCATGACCGCACCCGTGCCGTAGCCCATGAGCACGTAGTCGGCGATGAACACCGGGATCTGCTCACCGTTGGCGGGATTGAGCGCGTAGGAACCGGTGAACACACCGGTCTTCTCCCGCGTCTCCTGACGGTCGAGATCGGACTTGCGAGAGGTGCGGTCGCGGTAGGCGGCGACGGCCTCCGCGGGCGTCGCGGCGCCACCGGTCCACAGCTCGTCGACGCTCTCCGGCCACGCGTCGGCGGTCAGCGCATCCACCAGCGGGTGCTCCGGCGCCAGCACCATGTACGTCGCGCCGAACAGGGTGTCCGGCCGCGTCGTGAACACCTCGATGCTCTGCTCGCCCGCGGCGAACCGCACGTTGGCACCACGCGAGCGGCCGATCCAGTTGCGCTGCATCGACTTGACCTTCTCCGGCCAGTCCAGCAGCTCCAGGTCGTCGACGAGGCGATCGGCGTAGGCGGTGATCCGCATCATCCACTGGCGCAGCGGCTTGCGGAACACGGGGAAGTTGCCCCGCTCGGTCAGGCCCTCGGCCGTGACCTCCTCGTTCGCGACGACCGTGCCCAGCCCCGGCGCCCAGTTCACGGGCGCCTCGGAGATGTAGACGAGGCGGTGCTCGTCGATGATCTCCCGCTGTTCGGTGGCCGACAGCTCGCTCCAGGCGCGGCCGTCGGGCGTGGCGCGCTCACCGGAGGCGTACTGCTTCTCCAGCTCGGCGATCGGACGCGCCTTGTCCTGCTCGGTGTCGTAGTACGAGTTGAAGATCTGCAGGAAGATCCACTGGGTCCACCGGTAGAACTCGATGTCGGTGGTCGCGAGCCGCCTGCGCTCGTCGTGCCCGAAGCCGAGGCGGCGGATCTGGCTCATGTACCGCTCGATGTTGGCCTCGGTGGTCGTGCGCGGGTGGGTGCCCGTCTGCACGGCGTACTGCTCGGCGGGCAGACCGAACGCGTCGAACCCCATCGTGTGCAGCACGTTGCGCCCGATCATGCGGTTGAACCGCGCGAAGACGTCGGTGCCGATGAAACCGAGCGGATGCCCGACATGCAGGCCCGTGCCCGACGGGTACGGGAACATGTCCTGCACGAACAGCTTGTCCGACGGCAACGGCGCGGACTCGTCGGCGAGCGGTCCCACCGGGTTCGGCGCGTGGTACGTGCCGTGGTCGGCCCAGTAGTCCTGCCAGCGCCGCTCGATCTGCCCGGCCAGCGCCGCGTTGTACCGCTGCGCCGGGGTCGTGTCGCTGCCCTCTGTCATCGCCGGAACCTTTCCGCACTCGTGTGGCCGCCTGCAGGCTCGTTCTCGTCGTCGGGACTCGAGGCCCCGAAAAGCAATCGACCCCCCAGCCATGGAGGCATGAGGGGTTGGCCGCGCCGGTCTGCGTCAGATCAGCGCGGCCCGCTAAGGAGCAGGCTCGCCGAATTCACCCTTCTATGGTACCTGCCGGCTTCACCCGGTTTTCGGTGGCGGGCACCGCCGAGGCGCTGCGCGGGCCCGACACGGGCCTCGCACGGACATGACGCCGGGCACAGCCGGTTCGGGTGTCGACAAGGCGACCGCACTGCGCGGCGTATTCTCGAGGTCGTGATCGTCGTTGCGTTGATTCCCGCACTGCTCGGCATCCTGGTCGGCTGGGGCGGTTACCTCGGCCTGAGGGAGAAGCTGCCCCGCGACCGCGGCGCGGGCGTACGCACGCGGGCGACACTGCGCAGCGACGAGGCCTTCCGCGTGGCCAACCGGGTCGCGGGACTGCCGACCGTCGTCGCGGGCGCCGTGGGTGTGGCCGCCGGCGTCGCCGGCTTCGTGATGCCGAACGTCTGGGGCACGGTGATCGCGGCCGTGATCGGCCTCATCGGCATGTTCGCCCTGGTCGCGGGTGGAGGCGCACTCGGCAACCGCGCCGCGCTGGCTGTGCCGGCCCCAGAGCCCGAGCCCGCCGGATGCGGTGGCTGCGCGTGCGGCGGAGGCGGCTGCGGCGCCCTCGCCGGCAACGCCTGACCTACTGGTTTTTTGCACCCGTGGGCCCCATAGTCGCGTTCAACGCAACTATGGGGCCCTCGGGGGTTTTGCTCACGGGCGTTCGTAGGTACGCAGGGAGCGGTTGGCCGCCGCGAGTGTGAGCAGGCCCGCCACGCACAGCACCCCACCGGACACGGCCGCGACCGGGGCCGACGTCATCCCGGCGACGCTGCCCGCACGGAAGTTCCCGACGTCCGGCCCCGCAGCCCCCAGGATGAACTCGATGCCACTCACCCGGCCCCGGTGCGAGTCCGGCGTCGCCAGCTGAGTCGTCGCCCCGCGCGAGACCACCGCCACGACGTCCCCGGCTCCCGCGACCGCCAGGCACCCGAGCGCCACCCACAGCGTGTCGACCAGGCCGAAGCCGGCCAGCGCCACACCCCACGCGAGCGATCCGGCCACCTGCACCGCGCCGAGCCTGCGCATCCGCGTGAAGGTGCCCGAAGCCAGCCCCGCGGCCAGTCCGCCCACGGCGATGGCCGACAGGAACCAGCCGATCATCCGCGGGTCGCCGTCGAACCGCTCCGCGGCGATCGCCGGGAACAGCGCCACCGGCATGGCCAGCACCGTCGCCAGCACGTCGGTCAGGAACGAGCCACCCAGCACCGGGTTCGTCGCGACGAACCGCACTCCCGAGACGATCGACCGCAGCCCCGGACGCTCGCCACCGTCCGGGCGCATCGCGGGGAGTCGCCCCACACCGTAGGCCGCCACCAGCAGACACGCCGCGTCCAGCGCATACGCACCGCCGGCGCCTGCCGCCGCGGTGATCAGCCCACCCAACGCGGGGCCGACCAGCAGCGCGACCTGGAAACTCAGACTCGACAACGCCAGCCCCGCACTCAGCTGTTCACCGGGCAGCAGCTTCGCGGCGAAGGTGCGGCGCGCAGGCGCCCCGAGGCCCGTCAGCGCTCCCTGCACGGTGACCAGCGCCAGGATCAGCGCGAACGACCGCACGCCAGCCACGGCCTGCACGGCCAGCAGCGCTGCGGCGCAGGTCTGGCCGAGCGTCGTCAGCACGACCAGTCTGCGCCGATCCACCGCGTCGGCCAGTGACCCGCCGACCATGCCGCACACGCACATGCCGATCGCCTGCGCCAGGCCGACCGCGCCCACCGCGAACGAACTGCCCGTCAGCTCCCACGCCTGTGCCAACACGGCGACGACCGCGACCTGCTGGCCGAACGTCGAGGCCGAGGTGCTGATCCACAGCCTGCGGAAATTCGCGCTGGCCCGAAGCGGACGGACGTCGACGAGCGCGCCGAGCAGGCTCACGGCGCATCCGGCAGCCGATCCGCGATGCGGTCGCGGAACGGGCGGCGTTCGAGCGCGGCAGCCATGTCCGCCACGACCCGGGTGAGGGAGTACGGCAGTTCGGCGTCCAGCTCGGCGATCGCCTCCTCCGTGGCGCGCCACTCGGCCTCGAGAAACGGCAGCAGCTCGCGCCCGGCTTCGGTGAGCTCGACGACCCGGGTGCGCGCGTCCGGTCCCGGCCGCGTGGTGACGAGCCCGTCGCCCCGCAGCGAGGCGACCGTCTGACTCATCGCCGAATGCGTGACCTCCGTGGCTTCGGCGAGCCTGCGGATGGTCATCGGCCCGCGCCTGCCGAGGCGGATCAGCGGCATGGTGTGCCGCGGCCGGACGTCGACACCGCGTTCGGCGTAGAGCCGGGCGATCTCGGCGTCCATGGCGTCCTGCAGCCGTCGCAGGGGTCGCCAGAAGCCGACGTCGGTCGGATCGTCGCTGTCCGGGATGCCTTCGGTCATCCGACGACTGTAACAGGGATTATATAAGAGCTGTTACGACTCTCCGTCGACCGTTCGCAGCAGCAGGAACTCCTCCAACGCGAAGACCTTCGCCGCGATCCTGGACCCCCGCGGAAGCAGGTGCGCCACCTCGGCGAAGGGCACGACGACCGGGTCGGTGACCTCGTGACCACGGCCGTCGAAATCCACCCTCGCCCTGCCCGCGGCGAGGATGTTGCGCGCCCAGTCGACCCGGGCGGTGTAGGGGAGTGCGATGAGAAAGCCGCCGGTGATCGCCACCGGCGTGACCGGCGTGGAGTACTCCCGGCCACTCCTGCGGCCGCGGTGATGCACCACGCCGTTGGACTGTCCCGCCCGGCCCGCGGTCGGCAGCACCGCCGGCGTCATGTAGTTCTTGCTGAACCGCCGCACCCGGTCCTGCAGAACCGGCGACTTGCGACGCATCCCGACCACGAAGGCCCCGAACGCGGCGGCGAGAACGGCGAGCATCGCGAGCAACAGACGGCGCATTTTCCCAGCGTAGAACGATGACCTGCCTGCTGCAGGCGGCTGAGCTCGCTGCGCTCTGGCCGTGCTCATCCGGCCGTGCTCACGTGGCCGCCCGCCTGCTCGCGGCGGCCATGGCGCGGTGATGTGCGTCCCGCAGCAGGCCGGCCACGAGCTCTTCCGTGCGCTTGCCCGGGTTGACGACCGACACCAACCCGGCATGCGCATAGACGGGATGCGGCAGCACCGTGTCGACGGCGGCGAGGTCGACACCGTCGAAGTCCACAGTCCTTGGCTGCCGGCCCAGCAGTTCGGCGAACCGCTCGCGCGGGACGCGGACGTTGACCCGCCACCGGCCGTCGACGTCGAGCCGGGACGCGCAGTCGTCCGGGTAGTCCTTCGTGACGATCGTGGCGTAGGGCTGTGTGCGCTGCGGAACCTGCCCGTCGGGGGCGTAGTGGAAGAAGTGGTCGCCCCACGCGATCCGCGGGTATGCGCCACCCGGTTCCGGGGAGAGCACGAGCGACCCCGGCAGCAAACGGACGAGTTCGAGAATGTCGTCGATAGTCATGGCTCAAGTCTGTTATTGAAGTGCTTATGGAGGGTTCGACCGGAGGTGACCGCCCGCTGACCACCGCGGCACTCGCGGCTGCCTCGGGTTACAGCCCCCAGCAGGTCCGCGATCTCGAGAACCTCGGCGTACTCCCGCCCGCCGAACGGGGCAGCAACAACTACCGGCGGTTCGGCGGACGGCACCTCGTAGCCCTGCGCGCCTACCGCGGACTCGCGACAGCCGTCGGACCCGTCACCGCCCGGCGAACCCTGCGCGAGGTGCGCACCCTGCCGCTCGACGAGGCCGCCGCCGTCGTCAGCGCGCTCCACGTCGAGCTGACTCGACTGCGCACCGAGGCGCTGGAGGCCGTCGCCGCACTCCGCGCGATCAGCACCGAGTCCGAGCCCAGCACCGCGTCCGACGCGAAGGAAACGTCCGCCGACGCGATGTCCATCGGTGAGCTGGCGGAGGCACTCGGCGTCCGCACGTCGACGTTGCGGTTCTGGGAACGCGAGGGGCTCGTCCTGCCGGAGCGGGTGACGTCGTACGGCGCCCGGCGGTATCGCCAGCACGTCATCCGCGAGGCACGCATCACCGCCGCGTTGCGGGCGGCGGGCTACGGCATCCCCGCGGTCCGCGCCACGGTCGAGACCGTCCGCGCGCTCGGCGACGTCGACGGCCCCCTCGAGGCGCTGCAGGGCAGGCTCACCGACCTCGCCAGCCGCACGGTCGCCCTCGTCGCGGCGGGCGCCGACATCGCGGCACTGCTCGGTGCGGTGGAACCGGGGGAGGTCGAACCGGGGTGACGACATCGGCGACCGCGCCACTGCCGGATGCAACACGCGTCCCTGGGGGCGCAACACGGGCCCCGGAATCGGCAACACGCGGTCCTGGAAGCGCAACACGGGTCAGTTCAGTTGGAGGTCTCCCGGGTGGGTGGCCAGCAGCGCGGTCGGCAGGCCCTGCCTGCGGAGCACGTGCGCCCACAGGTCGCGGTTCGGCGTGGCCAGCACGTCGCCGGGCAGGGCAGGCACGATCAGCCAGTCACCGCGGTTGATCTCGGCGGCGAGCTGCCCCGCGTCCCATCCGGCGTACCCGGCGAACACCCGCATGCCGCGCACCTTGCTGACCAGGCTGTCCGGATCCGCGTCGAGGTCGACAAGGGCCACCGGACCGCGGACGGCAATCACGCCCTGCAGCTGCTCGGCGTCCTCACCCGTGCGGAGGGCGGCGAGACACAACGCGGTCTTCTTCTCGACCGGACCGCCGACGAACACCGACTCCGGCTCGACGACGTGCGAACCCCAGCCCGGCAACACCTCGTTGACCGGCACCTCGCTCGGCTTGTTCAACACGACACCGAGCGTTCCCTCGTCCCTGTGGTCGATGACGAACACGACCGTCCGCCGGAAGTTCTGGTCGAACATCGTGGGAGCAGCGACCAGCAGGGTTCCAGGTTCAACCTCGGAGTCCGCTTGCACGTGAGCCATGATCCCACCCACGTGGGTGGCGGTGGGTCGCGGAGGGTTCACTTTGCGGCGTCGCCAACGTCGCTATGGACCCGAAGCGCAAGTTGCGGTAAGTGGGCGGATCATGCCTCGGTGTCACGGCTCACCCGCTAGGGTGAGGCCTCGCCGAATCGCCGGTCCACCTGGCCGAACCGGCACGTGTCGATACAGTGAAGCCCGCGCGAAGCCGCGGGAGGGGAACCCGCGTTGATCGAGCCGAGGGGGCGACCACGTGCGTTATCGAGTCGAAGTCGCAGACCGTCCTGACGGGTTGTACGCGCTGTGGGACGGCGGGATGTTCCGGGCACAACGGTCGACGGCCGACTCGAGTGTGCTGCTGACCCCGCTGCCCGGCGAGGAACCCCCCGAGGACTTCGACACCGAGGCCCACGGCACGCGCGGCAAGGTCGTCCCGGCCGCCGACGCGCCCGCGACGTTCGCCCTGCACACCTACTGCCTGCACGACGAAGAGCCGTACCTCGTCGAACCGTCCTCCGAGGACGGCGAGCTGGTCCTGCGCTGGACCGGCGGCGACGAGCGGCGCGCCCGCGACCTCGGCCTCACCGACTTCACCACGCGCGTCCAGGACCCGGACACCATCACCGCGCTGTGGCAGGAACGGCACGACTTCGCCGCCGCCGACACCCCGCGGTCCGAGCCGGGCACGGGTGACGTCCAGACGCTGCTGAAGGCCATCGGCCGCACGATGCTCGGCTTCCTGCCCACCGGCTGGCGGCGGGTGGCCGCCCAGTTCCGGCAGGTCGGCGACTACTCCGAGCTCGAGGTGAAGGCCGACGCGGGCGAGGACACCGCCGTGTCGCTGTCGGCTCCGCCCCAGCTCGGCCAGCTGCTGTCGCAGTTGCGCTCGGCGATGTACACGCCCGAGAACGGCACCTGGTTCCAGGGCACCTACTCGCTGGACACCGAGCGCAACTTCGACTTCGACTTCGACACCTCGTCCGAGCCCGCGTGGCAGCTGCCGCCCGCGGGCAGGCGCACCGCGCGCACCTACGACGCCGAGCTCGAGTACTTCCCCCGCAAGGATCCGCCGGCGTGGCTGGCCGCGAAGGCGGGCACGCCGCTGGACGTCGAGTTCCGGCACGCCCGCGTGGTCGACGGCACCGGCGAGGGCGGCCAGCCCGTCGTGAACCGCCCGCCGCTGCCGCAGGAGGAGATCCCGCGGGTACTCGGCTACCTGTTCCGGGCTCCGGTGGTGCTGGCCAGGCAGGGTGGGCTGCGCGACCTGTTCGCCCCGCAGGGCGCGCCGCCCGACGTGCCCGATGCGTTCCACACCGACGGCACGTGGATCTGGCCCGCGGCCGTACCGCACTACCTGCGCAAGTACGGGGTGCCCCCGGAGCCCGAGCTGCTCGACGCGATCAGGGCCAACCAGTACGCCGTGCCGTACGCGAGCCGGTCGGTGCGGGCGACCGCGGAGGCCGAGCTGCTCGGCAAGCCGCGTCCACCGCGCGCGCCGGAGGACGTCGCCGAGCCGAGCACGGTGACGAAGGTGCAGCGCGGTGCGGAACCCAGGCGGCTGCGTGCCTCGGAGGTGCTGACCGCGCTGCGGTTGCGACTCGCCGAGTACGGCGTTCCCGAGTCGGCGTTCCGCATCGGCGAAACGGCCGACGACGTGTGGTGCCTGCACCGGGCGGCCGACGGCTGGGAGGTCGCCAGGTACGCCGAAGGAGCGCCCGTCGAGCCGCGGTACTTCGGCCGGGTGCACGAGGCGGCCGAGGCGCTGCTCGGCGCGTTGCTGCTGGTGCCGGGACGGATGGGCGGCGGAACGTCGGCCGTGCAGGAACACCCGACGGACTGGCCGATCCAGCCGTTGCGGGGCGAACCGCCGCTGCCGTTCTACCGCAACAAGCGCATGGTCACCCTGCCCGTCGGCACCCGGCTGCGCAGGTTCGGCAACGAACAGGGCAACCTGCTGCACCCGGACCGGACGCCGTTCCCGGAGACGTCGCTGACGTTCGAGCGGGAGTCGGACCTGCGCACGTTCGTCGTCACGCGCCCGCTGCACGTGCTGACCGGCGTGACCGCGCCGTGGGGCCCGCTACCGGGTGGCGCGGTGGCCTACCTGCTTCCCCGGCCCATCGGCGCCCACGTCGAATCCGGCGCCCTCGAACGCGCCTGAGCGGTCACTCCGCCGGGTCGATGCCCTGTTCGGCGGCCCAGCGGCGGAGTTCGGCGACGGCCTCGTCGTGTTCGAGCGGACCGCGGTCCAGGCGCAGCTCCTTGAGGTGCTTCCACGCCTTGCCGACGATCGGCCCCGGTTCCACGCCGAGGATGCGGATGATCTCGTTGCCGTCGAGGTCGGGGCGGACCCGCTTGAGGTCCTCCTCCTCGGCGATCCGGGCGATCCGCGCCTCGAGGTCGTCGTAGGTGCGCTGCAGCGCCGTCGCCTTCCGCCGGTTGCGCGTGGTGCAGTCGGCGCGCACCAGCTTGTGCAGCCGGGTCAGCAGCGGTCCGGCGTCGTTGACGTAGCGCCGCACCGCCGAGTCGGTCCACTCGCCCTTGCCGTATCCGTGGAACCGCAGGTGCAGGTACACCAACTGCGAGACGTCCTGCACCACCTCTTTCGAGTAGCGCAGGGCACGCAAACGCTTGCGGGCCATCTTGGCGCCCACGACCTCGTGGTGGTGGAAACTCACGCCCCCGCCCGGTTCGAACTTGCGCGTCGCGGGCTTGCCGATGTCGTGCAACAACGCGGCCAGACGCAGCACCAGGTCCGGCTCCGACGTGGGCTCGTGCGTGGTCTCCAGGTCGATCGCCTGGTCGAGCACGGTCAGCGAGTGCTGGTAGACGTCCTTGTGCTGGTGGTGCTCGTCCATCGCCAGGCGCATACCCGGCACCTCGGGCAACACGATGTCGGCGAGGCCGGTGTCGACCATCAGCTCCAGCCCACGCCGCGGCACGGCACCGAGCATCAGCTTGGACAGCTCGGCCTGCACGCGTTCGGCGGTGATCCGTTCCAGCTCGCCCGCCATGTCCTTCATGGCCGTCACCACACGCTCCGCGGGCGTGAAGTCCAGCTGCGCGGTGAAGCGTGCGGCCCGCAGCATCCGCAGCGGGTCGTCGGCGAACGACTCCTCCGGAGTGGCCGGAGTGTCCAGCGTCTTCGCCGCCAGCGCCTCCATGCCGCCGTGCGGGTCGACGAACGTCTTCGTCGACAGCTCGATCGCCATCGCGTTGACCGTGAAGTCGCGGCGCACCAGGTCGCCTTCGATCGTGTCGCCGAACGAGACCTCGGGGTTGCGGCTGACCCGGTCGTAGACGTCGGCGCGGAAGGTGGTGATCTCCAGCTGCACGCCGCCCTTGGCCGCGCCCACGGTGCCGAACTCGATACCCGTGTCCCACACGGCCTCGGCCCATCCGGACACCAGCTTCTGGATGCGCTCCGGCCGCGCGTCGGTGGTGAAGTCCAGGTCCGACGACAGGCGGCCCAGCAGCGCGTCGCGCACGCTCCCTCCGACGAGGTACAGCGTGTGGCCGGCCTCGGCGAACCGCTTGGCCAGATCGTCGGCGACCGGGGAGACGCGCAACAGCTCGGCGACGGCGTTGCGCTGCGCCTCCTTCTTCTTCGCGCGGAGCTGGGCTTCGGTGGGATTCACGGCGGTCTGATTCACGCCTGGGCGACCTCCGCGACTGCGCCCCGACGGGCGAATCGGTTCAACACGGACACAGCAAGCCAGCCTACCGGTGCGGGCCGGTGATCTAGCATCGCAGCATGCCTGGATCGGCCGGTCGCTCCGGTGATGCCACACCGCGACGCCGGTCGCGGCGGCGTCGCGGGCGACGGATGACCACCGTCAGCGAGACCTCAGCGGGAGGTCTCGTGGTCGACCGGGCTCATGCCCACGCCGCACTCATCGGCAGGCTGAACCGGCACGGACGTCTCCTGTGGTCCCTGCCGAAGGGCCACATCGAGGACGGTGAGACGGTCGAGGAGACTGCCGTGCGCGAGGTTCGGGAGGAGACCGGCATCATCGCCAGGGTCGTCCGTCCGCTCGGCTCCATCGACTACTGGTTCGTGGCCGAGCGCAGGCGCATCCACAAGACGGTGCATCATTTCCTCCTCGAAGCAGACGGCGGCGAGCTGTCGGACGAGGATGTCGAAGTCACCGAAGTGGCTTGGGTTCCGCTCGACGAACTGGACTCACGGCTCGCCTACACCGACGAGCGCAAGCTCGTGCGCAAGGCACGGGAATTGTTCGAATAGGCACCCGTTCGGATAGGTACGGAGGCGGCGAGTAGTGAGCAGGTTCAGCGCGTTCGCGCTGGCGTTGGCCTTCCTCCTCGCGCAGGGGCTGCTGGCCCAGGCGCCCGCCCACGGGCAGCAGCTCGACGAACCGGACCTGCTGACGCTCGGCATCAACTCGTTCGAGCCCCGCATCCTCACCGCCGGCGAGGGCGAGAACCGGGTGCGGGTGACGGGCACGGTCACCAACACCGGCGACAGAGAGATCTCCGAGGTCGTCGCTCGCCTGCAGACCGGCCAGCCCGTGCAGTCGGCGGCCCAGTTCCAGGAGGCGACGACCGAGCCGCCGCCCGCCGACGCCGGGATGACCGAGTGGATCACGCTCGCCGACTCGTTGTCGCCGGGCCAGTCGGCGCCCGTCGAGTTCGACGTGCCCGCCACGGACCTGCCGCTCGGCTCGCCCGGCGTGTATCCGCTGCTACTGAACGTCAACGGCACGCCCGCCTACGGCGGTCCGGCGCGGCTGGCCTCGATGAACCTCATGCTGCCGGTGATCGACCCGCCGAGCGAGGCGCAACCGGCCAGGACGTCGCTGCTGTGGCCGATCACCGCACAGCGCCCCCGCGTGCTGTCCGACCCGCACGACGACACGCTCGTGCTCTCCGACGACGAACTGGGCACCGCGCTCGCACCCGGTGGCAGGCTCGACGCGCTGGTGGCTTCCGCGCTGGCCAAACAGCAGGACGCGGCGCTGTTCGGCTCGATGTGCTTCGCGGTCGACCCCGAACTGCTGGACACCGTCGAGCAGATGTCCGGCGGCTACCGCGTGCGCACCGACCACGGCGACGTGCCGGGCAGCGGCGCCGAGCACGCGGGCCGCTGGCTCGAGCGGCTGCGGTCGCTGGTGTCGGCCCACTGCGTGGTGCAGATGCCCTACGCCGACGCCGACCTGGGCACGCTGGCCAGGGTCGACAGTGACGCCGGGCTGGTCGGGATGGCGCTGGGCGGGGCTTCGATCCTGCAGAAGACGGGTGTGCAGCCGCGGCAGGGCGTCGTGTGGACGGGCGGTTCGCTGACCCGCGACGCGCTCGACGCCGCCTCCTCGGCTGGCGCGAACACGTTCCTGACCCCGCCCGTGCGTGCCGACGCGAGCCCCGAGGACATCGGCCGCGTCTCCCACATCGGCTCCGCGGGAGGCGGCGCCCGCAGGATCACCTACGACCCGCTCGTCTCCGCCGCGCTCACGGGATCGCCGGCCACGAGCGGCAACCTCACGGCCGTCGACGACACCGAGGTGGCCACCCAGAACGGCATCGCCGCGCTGGCGTTCCGGGGCGGCCTCGGTGAGCAGCCGGCAGGACCGGTCATCGTCTCGCCGCCCCCGCGGATCTCGGCCACCACCGGCGAACTCACCGCGTTCCTCGACTCCTACGCCCAGCTCACCCGCGCGCGGATGCTCACCCCCACCGCGCTCGACGACGTGCTCGCCGCACCCGCGGAGGGCGTCACGCCACCCGAGCCGTCGGGCAGCGGCACCGCCTCCGCCGCGCTGGACGCGGACCTGATCGACTCGCTGTCGGCGACCGAGGCGACCACCGCCGACCTGCAGCGGGCGATGAGCGTCGATCCCGCCAGGCAGGTGCGACCGGCCCAGCTGCTCCAGCCACTGCACAACGCCGTGATCCGCGCGACCTCCGTCACGTGGGAGGACCGCCCCCGCGCCGCGTTGTCGGCCGCCACACTGGCCGACGAACAGCTGCGGGAGCTCACCGGCCACGTCAGCGTCGCCACCCTCGCCCAGCCCGTGCTGCGCGGTTCGGAGTCCGCGCCGCTGCCGGTGAGCGTGCGCAACGACCTTCCGGTCGAGATCCGCGTCCGCCTCCAGCTGGAGAACATCGCCGGACTGCGGCCGGCGCACATCCCGGTGCAGACGTTGTCGGCCAACAGCACGATCAGCCCGCAGGTGCCGGCCGAGACGCTGCGTTCGGGCCGGTTCAAGCTCACCGTGAACCTGACCACTCCCCAGGGCACCGCGCTGGGCCAGCCCGCCGAACTCGAGCTGTCGTCGACGGAACTTTCGACCGTGACGGTCGTCATCACGATCGTCGCCGGCGTGGCGCTCGTGCTGCTGTCGGGCAGGCGCATCGTCCGGCGCGTCAGGCGCAAGGGTGACGGGGACGGCTCCGACGCAGAGGCGACCTGAGTTTTACGTCGCCGCGCATTACCCTGAATCGACCGAGCTTGACGCCGAGTTGATGGGGCACGCGTTGGACAGACAGCCGGGCCGGCCACCCGAACACGGGGGGAGGCCGGGAGGACCGGCAAGGCCAGGGGGGCCGGCAGGACGCGAGGGGGAACGCGTCGCTTCGTGGCCGGACGTCGACGACCCGGGCGAGGATGCGCCCCGGCACGCCGCCGACCAGCACGAACGCCCGGACAGCGCCCTACCAGGTCAGCCGCCACACGCCCCGCGCCCACCGCGCGCCCCACAGCAGGCGGCTCCGGAGTACCCATCGGCTCCGGAGCCGGCCCGCCCCGCCGTTCCCGACGAGCCCCGCAGGAACGGACACCGCCCGCCCGACGCCGCCGACCGGCGCGGGCCTGCACCCGAACCCGAGCCGCGGCCACGCGCGCCGCGGCCGCCGCAGACACCCCCTGAGGGACGTCCGCCGGAGGGACGTCCGCCGCACCCTCCCGGTCCCTCGCCCGGAGGGCAGCCACCTCGGAGGCCGGGACCACCGCCCGAACGTCCGCGCGGGCAGCGACCCGCGCCCGCCCACCGCCCGGCACCACCGGAACGAGGAACACCGGAACGAGCAGCACCGGACCGCTCGGCACAGCGCCGTCAACCGCCGCCACCGCCCGGACCTGCCGGACCGCCGCGCAGGCAACCCCCTCAGGGCGTGCCGCCCGCGGAGGCGCCCGGCCGGCCGACGTCGCACGCGTCTGGGTCTTCACCGGCACCGTCTTCACCGGCACCGTCTTCGCAGGCACCGTCACCCGCGCAGCCCCTGCCGCAGCAGCCACCGCCGCCCGCACCGGGTGACCGCTGGCCACCGCGGGACGAGCCGCTGCCCCCGGATCCGCGACGGAAACCGCCGCGCCGCGGCAGGCCACCGGAGGACACCCGGCGCGGCCCCGTGCGCCCGTGGAGCCGCGACGAACGACAGGCACCCGAGCAGGGCAGGCCGCTGAACCAGGGCAGGCCGACCCCGCCACCGCCGCCGCGCGAACCGGACGCCACCGTCTACATCCCGCGCAGGTCGGCGCGCTGGCCGGGCGTCGACCCGGACGTGCGCGGCCCGTACGACGAGCTCGCGACGCAGATGATGCCGCGGATCCTCGACGGTCCGCGGCACACCGACATCGGCGAACGCCTGCCCGCCGTCGGCGTCGACGAGCCGCAGGAGAAGCCCGCGGCCAAGAAGGTCTCGCTGGCCAAGGCCACGGGACGCATGGCGATCGCGACCATGACCAGCCGCATCACCGGCTTCCTGTGGAAGGTGCTGCTGACGTGGGTCGCGACGCTGGGCGTGCTCTACGACTCCTTCACGGTCGCCAACACGATGCCGCTGATCATCAACGAGCTGCTCCTCGGCGGCGTGTTGACCAGCGTTGTCGTGCCGCTGCTCGTGCGGTCGCAGGACGATCCGGACGGCGGCGAGTCCTACACGCAGCGCCTGATCACGATGGCGATCACGGTCCTCGGTATCGGCACCGTGGCCTCCACCGCAGCCGCGCCGTGGTTGACGTGGGTGCTGATGGACGACAAGGGGGACGCCAACCCGCAGCTGGCCACGTGGTTCGCGTATCTCCTGCTGCCCGGCCTGCTCTGTTACGGCATGTTCGCCGTGCTCTCGGCCGTGCTCAACGCCAAACAGATCTTCGGGCCCGCCCAGTGGGCACCCGTGATCAACAATCTGGTCATCATCGTCACGATCGTCGCGTTCGCCCTGGTGCCCGGGGATCCGACGATCGTTCCGACGAGCATGACCGACCCGCAGGTCCTCGTGCTCGGCCTCGGCGTGCTGTCGGCCATGACCGCGCAGGCGCTGTTCCTCATCCCGCCGCTGATCAAGTCGGGCTTCCGGTTCAAGTGGAACTTCGGCCTCGACGAGCGGCTCAAGGAGTTCGGCGGGCTGGCCGCGTGGATCCTCGGCTACGTCGTGGTCAGCCAGATCGGCATGGTCGTCAACACGCGCGTGCTCACCGCAGGGGAGAAGGGCGGCCTTTCGATCTACTCGAACGCCTGGCTGCTGTTCCAGCTGCCCTACGGCGTGATCGGCGTGTCCCTGCTGACGGCGCTGATGCCGAAGATGAGCAGGGCGGCTGCCGACGGCGACCATCGCAGGCTCGTCGGCGACCTGTCCTACGGCTCGCGGCTGACGACCCTGATGCTGCTGCCGGTGTCCGCCGTCATGGCGGTGGCCGGCACGTCCATCGGCGTGGCCCTCTTCGCACTCGGCAAGGGCTCGGTCGAGGACGCCGAACGCCTGGGGCAAGCGCTTGCGATCAGCGCGTTCGGCCTTCTGCCTTACGCACTCGTGATGCTGCAGATGCGCGTGTTCTATGCCATGAAGGACTCGCGCACGCCCACGCTGATCATGGTCGTGATGACGGCGGTGAAGATCCCGCTGCTGTACCTGGCGCAGGGACTGCTGTCGCCGACCCAGGTCGTGCTCGGCGTGATGATGGTCAACTCGCTGGTGTTCGTCGTCGGCGCCGTGCTCGGCCAGGTGTGGCTGTGGGTCAAGCTCGGCAACCTCCGCAGCAAACGCGTCGTCGGCGTCATCCTCTTCACCGTCGTGGCGAGCGTCCTCGGTGCGGCGGCCGCCGCCGGGACCGGCTACCTCGTGCCCGACTTCCTCGGCACCGTCCCCGGCGCATGGGTGACGCTGGTCCTGCAGGGCATCGTCGGAATGGGGGTTTCGTTCGGCGTGCTGATGGCACTCAAGGTGGATGAACTCGCTCCGGTGACCAGGAGGGTCACCCGGTTGATCCGGCGCGGCTGATGGGCCGCTCGCGGGGCGTGTTCACGTACCCTCTTCTAGAGAGATCACCGGAGCAGGAACCGAAGTAGGGGGTCAGGCCGGATGGGCACGAGAGCGCAGCGTGGTGCGCTGGCGCCCGGCGGAGTCGTCGGCGACGGCCGCTACCGGCTGCTGGCACAGTTCGGTATCGACGAACGCGCGGGTGCCCACCTGTGGCGCGCACGCGACGGTCAGCTCCGCCGCGACGTCGCACTGACGATGCTCGTCGGCGACCCCGCCGACCCCGAGGCCGCGCTCCTCGGCAGGCGCACCCTCGAACGCGCGGCCCACGCCGCGACGTTCGAACACCCCGGTGTGGCCCGCGTGCTCGACGTGCTCAGTCTCGGCAGCGGCATCTCCTCGAGCGAGGGGCTGCTCGGCATCGTCGTCGCCGAGTGGACCAAGGGCACCGACCTCATCGACCTGGTCGCCGAACGCCCCGTCGAACCGGGAGCGGCCGCCCGGATGGTGCGTGCCCTCGCCGAATCGGTCGACCAGGCCCACCAGTCCGGCCTCGTGCTCGGCATCGACCACCCTCAGCGGCTCCGGCTCACCCCCGACGGCAGGCTGCGCCTCGCATTCCCCGGACCGCTTCCCGACGCGACGCTGCGCGACGACGTCAAGGCGCTCGGCTCCGTGCTGTACCTGCTGCTCACCGGCCGGTGGGCGTTGCCGGGCGGGCCGCCCGCATTGCCGCCCGCGCCGAAGTCGCCGACCGGGCGGATCGTGCCGGCCAAGTCGCTCCAGCCACGAGTCCCGCAGGAACTGTCGGCGCTGTCGGTCCGCACGATCGAGGACGGCGACCACGGCGGCATCCGCACGTCCGCGGCGATCCTGCGCGCCCTCGACCAGGCCGCGGAGGCGGCCGAACGCGCCAAGCAGCCACCCGAGCCGTCCGAGTCCGACGGCACCGTGTGGACCACGAAGAAGCCCACCACCGACAAGGCACGCAGGCGCAAGCTCGCACTCGGCGTCACCGTGCTGGTCTGCGCCGCGGTCGGCGTGCTGGCCTGGCTCGGCATGATGGCCATCAGCTTCTTCCAGGACGACTCCGACACCTCGGGACCGCCGGTCAACCTCGCCGATCCGACACCGACCCAGAACGAGGGCCAGTCCGGCGGCAACGGCGGTAACGGCGGCAACCAGCAGGTGCAGACCGGACAGCCCGTGGCCCCGTCCGAGATCACCGTCTACAACCCCGAGGGCGAGGGCGACAGTCCCGAGGACGCCCAGCTCACCACCGACGGCGACCCCGGCACCGTGTGGCGCACCGACATGTACCAGCAGCAGCTGCCCGCGTTGAAGAGCGGCGTCGGCCTGATGGCGACGTTCGACGAGCCCGTCGACCTGGCCAAGGTGCGGATCGTCGGCGACAGCCCCGGCACGGAGATCGAGATCCGCACGGCCAGTGCCCCGGACGTCCCGCTCGAGGCGTCCCAGGTGGTGGCCAAGGGCACGATGGACCAGGTCAACACCGAGTTGAGCCTCGAAGAGCCCGCGCAGAGCCAGTACGTGATCGTGTGGGTCAGCAAGTTGGGCGGGCAGGAACCGGAGTTCGTGTCCGAGATCGGCGAGGTGAAGTTCCTCCCCTCCGCCTGACCCGCCGTGAGTCACGAGTGCCGGACAGGTCGCGGCGACCCGTCCGAAATGCCGGTCCGAGGCGCTCCGGTGCGATGCGCACGTTCTTAGTAATCTCTTCCGGGTGACAGCGCCCACCGCCGAGCCGACCGATGCGGATCTGATCAAGGCGCACGCCGCCGGCGATCCGCACGCGTTCAACGAGCTCGTCCGCAGACACCGAGACCGCATGTGGGCCGTCGCCCTGCGCACCGTCCGGGATCCGGAGGAAGCAGCCGACGCCCTGCAGGACGCGTTCATCTCCGCCTTCCGCGCCGCCTCGAACTTCCGGGCCGAGTCGCAGGTCACGACATGGCTGCACCGCATCGTCGTGAACGCCTGCCTCGACCGGATCCGCCGCAGGCAGGCCAGGCCGACCGTTCCGCTGCCCGAACAGGGCCACCAGGAGCCTGCCGTCCCGCGGGACTCGATGGCCGAGCGGGAGACCAGGCTGGTGATCAAGGAAGCCCTCGACGAGCTGCCGGAGGACCAGCGCGCGCCGATCGTGCTCGTCGACGTCGAGGGGTACTCGGTGTCCGAGACCGCCGAGATGCTCGGCATCGCCGAAGGCACGGTCAAGAGCAGGTGTGCTCGGGGTCGCTCCAAACTCGCGAAACTTCTCGGGCATCTGCGGAACCCGGCCGAGGAAGGCGACGTCCCAACTTACGAAAGCAAACACGGGGAGGGACGACGATGAACGGCGAATTCACGGATCGGGACGGGTCCGCTCTGTCTGTCGACGTGCTCGCCGACCTGCACGCCGGTGTGCTGAGCGAGAGCGAAGCCGCCGAGCTGTGGCCTCGTGTGAACGCCGACCCGGAGGCCCGCGCGGTCATCGAGGCGCTCGAAGCGACCACGTCGGACCTGTCGTCCTTGACCGACGAGCCCGTCGAGCCGATGCCCGCGGACGTCGCGGCCAGGCTCGACGCGGCGATCGCCGGCGAGCAGCGCGCACGCGAACAGCAGGGCACCACCAACGTCGTGGGCCTCGACCGGGCGCGCAGCAGGCGGAAGAAGCAGGCCGGATGGGCCGCGGGCTTCGTCGCCGTGGCCGCGGCGGCGGTGGCCGCCGTGGCGGTCGTGCTCCCGGGGGCGGGTGGCGGCGACAGCACACCCGGCGTCGCCGAGCCCGCACCGTCCGAGCCCGCGCCGTCGCAACCGAACTCCCAGCCCGACAGCGGGACGGGGGACGGGCCGCTGGCACTGAGCAGCGACCGCGGCGAACTCTCGGCGGCCGTCAACGACATCAACCAGGTGCGCGACTTCGGCACCCTGCAGACGAAGGAACGCCTCGACAGCTGCGTCGCCGAGGCCGGGATCGATCCGAGCAAGCAGCCGGTGGGTGTGCGTCCCGTCACCATCGACGGGCAGGAAGCGATCATGGTGCTGTACACGACCGGCGAGCTGGCCCAGTTCCGCATGGTCGCGGTCAGCCCGGACTGCGGACCGCAACCGGTGCTCAACGAGATCGTCGGCCGCAACTGACGCGAGGCAGCACCAGGCGAACGTGACCGACCGAACGAGGCCGTCGGCTCCCACCCGGAGTCGGCGGCCTCGTCGTGTGCCCGCCGTGAAACGCACGTGAGTTCCGGGGCCGCCGAGGTCTGGAGGTCCACATCGCGGGAGCGCACGGGCCCGATCCGCGGTTCGCATGCGGGCGTGGGCCACACCGGGAACACGCACACCTACGATGCTGTTGGACCTGGTGTCAGGCGTTATCGAAGCGGAGGAAACCAGTGGCTGCAGAGGACGTTCGGAACCTGATCATCGTCGGGTCGGGTCCCGCGGGATACACCGCGGCCGTGTATGCGGCGCGCGCACAGCTCGAGCCGCTGGTGTTCGAGGGCTCCCAGTTCGGCGGCGCCCTGATGACGACGACCGAGGTCGAGAACTACCCCGGCTTCCGGTCCGGCATCCAGGGCCCCGAGCTCATGGAGGAGATGCGCGAGCAGGCGAAGACGTTCGGCGCCGACCTGCGCACCGAGGACGTCGAGGAGCTCGAGCTCACCGGCGACATCAAGTACGTCACGGCCAACGGCACGCGCTACGCGGCCCGCGCCGTGATCCTCGCGACCGGCGCCGCGCCGCGCTACCTCGGCGTGCCCGGCGAGCAGAAGCTGCTCGGCCACGGCGTGTCGTCCTGCGCGACGTGCGACGGCTTCTTTTTCCGTGAGCACGACATCGCCGTGGTGGGCGGCGGCGACTCGGCGATGGAGGAGGCGACCTTCCTGACGAAGTTCGCCAGGACCGTCACGATCATCCACCGCCGCGAGGAGTTCCGCGCCTCGAAGATCATGCTCGAGCGCGCCCAGCAGAACGAGAAGATCCGCTGGCAGCTCAACTCGCAGGTCACCGAGGTGCTGGGCGACGGCACCGTGAGTGGCCTGAAGCTCGTCGACACCGTGACGGGCGAGGAGTCGACCCTCGACGTGACCGGATTCTTCGTCGCCATCGGCCACGACCCGCGGAACGAGCTGTTCCGCGACCAGGTCGCGGTCGACGAGTCGGGCTACGTGCTCACCCAGGGCCGCAGCTCCTACACGAACGTCGACGGCGTGTTCGCCGCAGGCGACCTCGTGGACCACACCTATCAGCAGGCCATCACGGCGGCGGGCAGTGGCTGCACCGCGGCCATCGATGCCGAGCGCTGGCTCGCCGAGCACGCGCACGTCAGCGAGGCCGCCGAGTCGGCCGAGATGGTGGGCGGCGGCTACGCCACCGCTGCGGCCAACTGACGACCCGATTTCCCCAGGTACCAGGCCCAACGACACAGAAAGAGGCACCATGACCGACACCGTCAAGGTCACCGACTCCAGCTTCAGCGACGACGTGCTCGCCAACGACAAGCCCGTGCTCGTCGACTTCTGGGCCACCTGGTGCGGCCCCTGCAAGATGATCGCCCCGGTGCTCGAGGAGATCGCCACCGAGCACAAGGACAAGATCCAGATCGCCAAGCTGGACATCGACGAGAACCCGAACACCGCCCGCGACTACCAGGTCATGTCGATCCCGACGCTGATCCTGTTCCAGGGTGGCAAGCCGGTGAAGCAGATCACGGGCGCCAAGCCGAAGGCTGCGCTGCTGTCCGACCTGTCGGACGTGCTCTGATCCTCGCCGATCACACGTCGACGAGCCCGGGACGCGAACACGGCGTCCCGGGCTCGTCCGTTGTGCGCTTGTGCGGCTGGGCGGTTGTGCGGTTATGTGCGCCGGCGCGTCATGACGGATGGACCTGCGCGTCCCACCCGTGAGAACAGCGTGAGACGGGCCTGCGCGCCCGTGAAGTGAGAACAAGGCACAATAGGTAGGCGCAGGGTTACGGACGCCCTGCATTGGTTTGCACAGCAACAAGCACCGGATCGGGTGACGATTTCGTGGTCCCGAGCCGATGCCCAAGGTAGAGCGAGGAGTGCATGCGGGTACTCCGCCGCGGCGACACCGGAGCGGACGTCGCCGAGATCAGGTCTATGCTCGTGAGCCTGGACCTGCTTCCAGGTGCAGGCGGCGCGATGGCGTCCAACGGCTCGAACGGTTCGCACCCCTCGAACGGTTCCCCCGACACCGCGGACACGGTGTTCGACGAGCGGGTCGAGCACGCGGTGCGGGCGTTCCAGCAGCGCCGCGGGCTGATCACCGACGGCGTCGTGGGACCGGCGACGTACCGCGCACTCCGCGGATCCTGCTACCACCTCGGCAGCAGGCCACTGGCCTATCTGATCTCCTCGCCCGTCCACGGTGACGACGTGTTCTCGTTGCAGGAACGCCTCACCGAGCTGGGCTACAACGCCGGCCGCCCCGACGGGCACTTCGGCGCACAGACCGAACGTGGTCTGAAGAACTTCCAACGCGACTACGGGCTGACGGTGGACGGCATCTGCGGCCCGTCGACGGTGCGCGCGCTGCGGCAGCTGTCGCCGCGTGCCCGTGGTGGCCGCCCGGTGTTCCTGCGCGAGCAGGAGCAGGTGCGCCAGGCGGGACCACGGCTGCGTGGCAAGCGCATCGTCATCGACCCCGGTCACGGCGGGGACGACCCCGGCGTGGCGGTGGGCGACGTGGTCGAGCGCGACATCGCCTGGGACCTGGCTCGCCGGCTCGAAGGGCGGATGAAGGCCACCGGCATGGAGGCACTCATCTCGCGCGGCCCCGCGCAGAGCCCGTCCGAGGTCGAGCGTGCGCAGTTCGCCAACGACGCGGGTGCCGACCTGTTCCTGTCGCTGCACTGCGACGGCAACTCCTCGCCGCACGCGCAGGGCGTCGCGAGCTTCCACTTCGGCACCGGCAACGGCACGACGTCCACGGTGGGTGAGCTGCTGGCCGGCTACATCCAGCGCGAGCTGGCTGCACGGACCGGGCTGCGGGACTGCCGTACCCACCCCAAGACGTGGGACATCTTCACGCGCACCCGCTGCCCCGCGGTGCGGGTCGAGATCGGCTACCTGACGAACGAGCAGGACCGGCTGAGGCTGTCCGACCCCGCGTTCCGCGACGTCGTCGCCGAGGGCATCCTCATCGCCGTCAAGCGGTTGTACCTGCTCGGCGAGGGCGACCAGCCGACGGGCACGTTCACGTTCGCCGACGTGCTGGCCCACGAGCTGGCCCGCGCGGAGTAGTCGTCACCATCGGTATCCCTCCATCGACGGACAGTGGTTGTCGATGGGGACAGGTGTGCACAAGCAGCATCGAATCTGTGGACAACCTCAGTAGTTGTGCACAGTTCTGTGGATAACTCGTCGGTCAGGCGCGCGTGCCGGACGACGTGGCCGTGGTCATCGTGACCTCGCCGAGCAGCTTCTCCAGCGCCGCCTCGACGTCTTCCTTCCACGTGATCGACGACCGCAGCTCGAGGCGCAGCCGCGGCCAACGCGGATGCGGCCGGACGGTCTTGAACCCGACACTCCGCAGGAACGCCGCGGGCACGACGCACGAGTGGGCGTCGTCTTCGGACTGGTCCGGATCGGCGTCACCGAACGCCTCGATCGCCTTCACACCCCGGCGGGTGAGGTCCTTCGCCACGGCCTGAACCAGCATGCGGCCCAGACCACCGCCACGGAACTCCGGGACCACGTGGAACGCCGTGAGCAGCACCGCGTCCGGACTGGGCGGGGACGTCGGGAACGCATCGGCGCGGGGGACGGCGCTCGGGGGAGCGTAGAGCGCGAAACCCACCGGAAGCCTGCCGCTGTAGACGATCCGCCCGCACGAACCCCACTCGAGCAGGACCCCGGAAACCCAGGCCTCCTTCTCGACCTCGGTCTCGCCGTACTCCTCTGCCTGCTGCTTGAGGTGCGGAGCCAGCTCCCAGTACACGCAGCGCCTGCACTGCCGCGGAAGCTCCTCCAGGTTGTCCAGCGTGACGCCCACGATCTGACGTGACACCGAACCTCCCAGGCTGCGCGCGGCCGCCCGCCGACGACGGCGAGGCGGTAACACCGGCAAGCATATGCCGATGTGAGAAGTGCGCCAACGGCGGGAGGGGTGGGCGGGCCGGCGTTACACTCGCAGGACTACCTGCCGGTAGTTGCCCAGCCGCCGAAAGCTTTCCTCGAAGCAGACGGAAGTAGTCATGAGCGAAGCCCAGCTCCCAGAGCACAGACCCGGCACCGAACCGGGGAGCCGTACCAACCTCGACCCGCACGTCGAGCGGTACGCCGCCCGCACAGCGGGGATGACGGCGTCGGAGATCAGGGCCCTGTTCGCCGTGGCCAGCAGGCCCGAGGTGGTGTCGCTCGCGGGCGGCATGCCCAACCTCGCGGCGCTTCCGCTGGAGTCGCTGTCGCAGCAGATGTCCGAGCTGATCGCCGAGGACGGGCTGACCGCGCTGCAGTACGGCTCCGCCCACGGCGTCCCCGCCCTGCGTGAGCAGATCTGCGACGTCATGGCGATGGAGGGCATCACTGGCCATCCCGACGACATCGTCGTCACCGTCGGCTCGCAGATGGCCCTCGACATGGTGACGCGCCTGTTCTGCGACCCCGGCGACGTCGTGATCGCCGAGGGCCCGTCGTACGTCGGTGCGCTGGGCTCGTTCGCCGCCTATCAGGCCGAGGTCGTGCACGTCGCGATGGACGACGACGGCCTCGTGCCCGAGAACCTGCGTGCGGCGCTCGCCCAGTGCGAGAAGGCAGGCAAGCGCGTCAAGCTGCTGTACACGATCCCGAACTTCCACAACCCCGCTGGCGTGACGCTCGCCGTCGACCGCCGCGCGGAGATCCTCGAGATCTGCCGCCAGTACGACGTGCTGGTGGTGGAGGACAATCCGTACGGTCTGCTCGGCTTCGACGGCCAGACCTACCCGGCGCTGCGGTCGATGGATCCCGACAACGTCGTCTACCTCGGGTCGTTCTCCAAGACGTTCGCCTCGGGACTGCGGGTCGGCTGGGTGCTCGCGCCGCACGCCGTGCGCGAGAAGCTCGTGCTGGCCTCCGAGTCCGCCACGCTCTGCCCGCCGACGCTGAACCAGCTCGTGGTGTCGAAGTACCTCGCCACGCACGACTGGAAGGGTCAGATCAAGACGTTCCGCGAGAACTACCGCGAACGCCGCGACGCCATGATCGGCGCACTCGAGCAGTACATGCCGGAGGGCTGCAGCTGGACGCATCCCGACGGCGGGTTCTACGTGTGGCTCACCGTCCCCGAAGGGGTTGACGCGAAGGCGATGTTGGCCCGCGCCGTCACCGCTCGCGTCGCCTACGCCTCGGGTACCGGCTTCTACGCCGACGGCTTGGGCAGCAGGCAGATGCGACTGTCCTATTGCTACCCGACGCCCGAACGGATCCGCGAGGGCGTCCGCAGGCTCGCGGGCGTTCTCGAGTCCGAAATGGACTTGATGCGGACGTTCGGTAGCGTCACCACCCGCGCCGTCTCCGGCCCGCAGACGCCGGGACCCGAGACGGCGTAGAGCGACGTTTTCCCTTCAGCCCCAAGGAGTTTCGGGTGGCCGAACGTAAGGCCGAACGTACTGTCGCCGTCCTCGCGGGCGGACTCTCGCACGAACGGGACGTCTCGTTGCGCTCCGGCCGCAGGCTGTCGGTCGCGTTGCGCGACGCCGGCCTGACCGTCCAGGAATGGGACACCGACGCCAGCCTCATCGGCAGGCTCCGCGACGAACGCCCCGACGCCGCCGTCGTCGCCCTGCACGGCGGCGAGGGTGAGAACGGGTCCGTCCAGACGGTGCTGGAGATGTTCGGCATCCCGTTCGTCGGCACGCATTCGCAGGGATGCAGGCGAGCGTGGGACAAGCCGATCGCCAAGGCGCTCGTCGCCGGTGCCGACTTCGCGACGCCGAACTGGGTCGTCCTGCCCCACAGCACCTTCCGTGAGCTCGGCGCGCAAACCGTGCTCGACGCGATGGTCGAACGTCTCGGCCTGCCGCTCATCCTCAAGCCCGACCAGGGTGGTTCCGCGCTGGGCGCCCAGGTCGTCCGGGACGCCGCCGACCTGCCCGCCGCGATGGTCGGCTGCTTCGCCTACGGCGACACCGTCCTGGCCGAGCAGTACATCGAGGGCACCGAGGTGGCCGTGACGGTCATCGAGGGCGCCGAAGGGCCCCAGGCCCTCCCCGCGGTCGAGATCGTGCCGGAGAGCGGCATCTACGACTACACGGCCCGCTACACCGCAGGCCTCACCGACTTCTTCACGCCCGCACGGCTGGAGGCCGACGTCGAGAAGGCGGTCGCGGAACTCGCCGTGGGGGCACACCGGCTGCTCGGGCTGCGGGACATCTCGCGTACCGACGCGATCGTCGGCTCCGATGGGACCGTCCACTTCCTCGAGGTGAACTCCTCGCCCGGCCTGACCGAGACCTCCACGGTCCCGATGGCACTCGAAGCAGCGGGCACCTCACTGGGGACCGTGTTCGGCGACCTCATCGAGCGCGCCGCGGCGCGCCCCGACTGAACCCGCTTCCGATTCCGACGAGAAAGGCGCCCGAGCGAGTCCGCTCGGGCGCCTTCGTCATGGGTACTGCGCAGCGCTACTTTTCAACACGGGCCGTAATCGTCACCGTGACGTAATGGCCTGGTGTGGCCGGACGTACTCTCAGGTGTCCTTTTTGCCCTGATTCGGGTCCATCAGCCCGACGATGCGTTCCAGATCGTCCACCGAGCCGAACTCGACCACGATCCGGCCCTTCCGGCGACCGAGGTCCACCTTCACCTTCGTGTCGAAGCTGTCCGACAGACGACTCGCCAGTTCCTGGAGACCGGGCGCCTCCATCGGCTTGCGCGCCTGCTTCTTCTCCTTCTTCTTCGGGCCGTTCTTGTAGAGCGTCACCGCTTCCTCGGTGGCGCGCACGGACAGGCCCTCCGCGACGATCCGTCCCGCCAACTCCTCCTGAGCGTCGGCGTCCTCGAGGGACAGCAACGCCCGCGCATGGCCCGCCGACAACACGCCGGCCGCGACCCTGCGCTGCACGGGGAGGGGGAGACGGAGCAGGCGAATCGTGTTGGTGATGACCGGACGGCTGCGCCCGATCCGCGAGGCGAGCTCGTCGTGCGTCACGTCGAACTCGTCGAGCAGCTGCTGGTACGCGGCCGCCTCCTCGAGCGGGTTCAGCTGCACCCGGTGGATGTTCTCGAGCAGGGCGTCCCGGAGCATCGCGTCGTCGGTCGTCTGCCGCACGATCGCCGGGATGTACTCGAGGCCCGCACGCTGGGAGGCACGCAGTCGGCGCTCGCCCATGACGAGCTCGAACTTGTCGCCTTCCAGCGTCCGCACGACGATCGGCTGCATGAGGCCGAACTCGCGGATCGAGTGCTCCAGCTCGGCCAAGGCTTCCTCGTCGAAGACCTGCCGAGGCTGCTTGGGGTTCCGCTCGATCGCCTCGACCGGAACCTCGCGATAGACCGCACCGGCGACCTGACCGCTGACCGCAGGGGAGCCGTCGATGGCACCGTTCGCGGCGAACCACCCACTGTCGTCGCTACCCGCCGGCTTGACCTCGGACACCTCGGGGATCGGCACGGAGGGGGCTTCGCCCTCCTCCTCGACGGGTCCCGTCGGGATCAGCGCTGCCAGGCCGCGGCCGAGGCCGCCTCTGCGTTCGGTCATTCCTGCTTCCCCTCCACACCGCGTTCGGCGAGTTCGCGTGCGGCGTCCAGATAGCTCATGGCGCCACGTGAACCGGGATCGAAGGCCAGCACCGTCTGGCCGTATCCCGGAGCTTCGGAGACCTTCACGCTGCGGGGGATGATCGTCTTGAGCACGACCTCCCCGAAGTGATTCTTGACCTCCTGCGTGACCTGGTCGGCCAGCTTGGTGCGGCCGTCGTACATCGTCAGCAGGATGGTCGAGACCGACAGCGTGCGGTTGAGGTGCTTCTGCACCAACTCGATGTTGCTCAGCAGCTGACCGAGCCCCTCGAGCGCGTAGTACTCGCACTGGATCGGGATCAGCACCTCGTGGGCGGCCACGAGTGCGTTCACCGTGAGCAGGCCGAGCGACGGCGGGCAGTCGATGAAGACGTAGTCGACGCCCAGCTGATCGAGCGCCTCGGCCGACAGCGCCTCCTTCAGACGCGACTCCCGGGACTGCATCGACACGAGCTCGATCTCCGCACCGGCGAGGTCGATCGTGGCGGGTACGCACAACAGGTTCTCGCTCTGCGAGCTCACCTGCGCGGCGTCGACGAGCGACACCTCACCGATCAACATCTCGTACACCGACGGCGTGCCGGACCGGTGATCCACGTCGACCGCGGTGCTGGCGTTGCCCTGAGGGTCGAGGTCGATCACCAACGTCTTCACGCCGTGAAGTGCCAGCCCCGCGGCCAGGTTCACCGTGCTCGTCGTCTTACCGACGCCGCCCTTCTGGTTCGCGACGGTCAGCACACGGCGCTTGGTCGGCCGCGGCATAAAGTTCTCGTCGGGGTGCAGCACCTTCGCGGCACGCAGCGCTTCCTCGCCGATAGGGGTCGATCCACCGGTCTCGGTCTGTCCAGCTGGTGTCGTCACCGAGCCTCTCCCTTCTCAGAAGCGCGCCCGTGGCCGCTCTGTTTCACGTGGAACATGCCTTGCTCAGTACTGCTCGTCATGCGCTCCGCTGACCCTTCTGCTTCGACCGCTTCCGCTGCGAACCCGACCGCTGACGCGCCACGCGCTCGACCACGACCACGGTCGTCGGAGTGTCGAGGATGTCCGTGCCACACTGCGCGATGCGTGGTTCGCCGCCGCCCGCCTTGGCCACCGCCGCGCGATCGCGCTCGATCTCGTCCGCCGCGCTGGCACCTTTGAGTGCGACCAGCGTTCCGGACTCGCGGACCAAGGGCAGACACCAGCCGGCGAGACGGGCGAGCGGAGCGACCGCACGGGCCGTCACCACATCCGCGAGTTCCAGCTGTGCCCGCACGGCCTTCTCCTCGGCACGGCCGCGAACCACGGTGACACCGTCGAGATCGAGTTCGTCGACGACTTCCTCGAGCCACTCCACGCGACGCGCCATCGGCTCGAGGAGAACGATATCCAGGTCGGGACGACTGATCGCCAACGGTACTCCAGGAAGGCCCGCTCCGGAGCCCACATCGACCACCGTTGTTTCACGTGGAACCTCTTCGCCCAAGACGGCGGAGTTGAGCACGTGTCGATCCCACAGCCGATCCAGCTCACGCGGTCCGATCAGCCCGCGCCGGACACCCTCCTCACGCAACATCGCCACGAAGCGCTCGGCCCGATCGGCATGGTCGCCGAAGACGACGATCGCTGCGGTCGGGGTGGTCGGCTCAAGTCCGCCAGGACCCACTGACTCATCTCCTCACAGGTTCCACGGGCATCAGGTTTCACGTGAAACGGCCCGCTTCGATTGTCCATGAACTCGTCGCCGTTCCATGGCGACAGTCCGCGAATGTGGAGAACTCCACGCCCCGTTTCACGTGAAACGGCGACATCTGCCGCGACAGGAGAGTGGCGACCGCTCCCGGACACAAAAGAAGCGGCCCACCCGCGTCGGGTGGGCCGCTTCGATTCGTCTCCGTGGCGTGCGCCTATTCGGGGATGACGACCACGCGACGCTTGGGCTCCTCGCCCTCGCTCTCGCTCGTCACACCGTCCACCTCGGCGACGGCGTCGTGGACGACCTTCCGCTCGAACGGGCTCATCGGCTGGAGCTTCTCCTTCTCGCCCGACTTCGCCACCTTCTCCGCGGCGGTGCGCCCGATCCGGCGGAGCTCCTCACGCCGGTCCGCGCGCCACCCGGCGATGTCGAGCATCAGCCTGCTGCGCGAACCCGTTTCCTGCTGAACCGCCAACCGTGTCAGCTCCTGGAGTGCCTCGAGGACGTTGCCCCGCGGGCCGACGAGCTTCTCGAGGTCGTCGCCACCGTCGATACTGACGACCGCGCGGCCCGCCTCGACGTCCAGGTCGATGTCGCCGTCGTAGTCGAGCAGGTCGAGCAGCCGCTCCAGGTAGTCACCCGCGATGTCGCCCTCGCGGACGAGCAGGTCCTCACCGGCTTCCGGCTCCTCGGTCTCGTCGGCCTCCTGAGCCGAGTCGGCCACCCCGGCGGCCGTGTCCTCGTCCCCGGCCCCGGCCGAGCCGGCCGCGGCCTTCTCCTCTTCCGCGCCGATCACCTCTGCGGTCTCGGACATGTCGTCTCTCCTCTCAGCCCCGTGCAAGTCTGTTCGTGGTCGGGTGGGCGCCGGTCGCGTCAGCGGCGCTTGCCACCCTTCGACTTCTTCTTCCCCTGGCTCGCCGGGCGCTGCCGGTTACCGCCGTTCTTCGCCCAGGCGCCGCCCTTCGCACTGCTACCGGTGCTCTTCTGCGACGAGCCGTTCTTGCTCGCGTTCTGCGACGACTGTTCGGAGGAGTTGCCCGCGGACGCCGACTCCGAATCACCGGAGGCCTGCTTCTTCTCGGCCTGCTTCGGCGTGTTCTGCGGCTTCTGTCCCGGCTGCGGCTTGTTCGGGCGCTGACCCGGCTTGGGGGCGAGGTTGTCGCGCTTCTCGCGAGCCTCGGCCTTCTTCTCCTCTTCCTCCCGGTCGATGCGGGTGTACACGAAGCGCTGCTGCCCGAGGGTCCACATGTTGTTGGAGAGCCAGTACAGGAGCAGACCGATCGGGAAGAAGGCACCGAAGATGAGGACACCGACGGGGAAGACGTACAGCGTCAGCTTGTTCATCATGGCCGTCTGCTGGGTGGCCGACGCCGGGTTCTGCCGGGCGACCGAGTGCCGCGCGGTGAAGTGCGTGGCGACCGAGGCGGCGATCATCAGCGGGATCGCGACGGGTGCGACGTCCCAGTGCCAACCCTGGGGCGTGCCACCGAACCCGAGGAGGTTGATCGCGTCACCGAGGTTGACGCCGAAGATCTTGGCGTTGACGTAGGAGTCGACTTCCTGAGCGTCGAAGAAGTAGTTGTTGGGGCGCCCCTCCTGGAAGTTGCGGAGCACCCAGTTCAGACCGATGAAGACCGGGATCTGCAGCAGCATCGGCAGGCAGCTGCCGAGCGGGTTGACGCCGTGCTCGCGCTGGAGCTTCTGCATCTCCTGGGCCTGGCGCTGCCGGTCGTTGGCGTACTTCTTCTGCAGCTTCTTCACCTCGGGGGCGAAGTCCTGCATCTTCTTCATCGACCGCACCTGCTTCACGAACGGCTTGAAGAGGATGCCGCGCACCGTGAACGTCAGGAAGACAATGCCGAGGATCCAGGCGATGGCATTGTCCGGCCCGAAGACGAAGCCGAACACCTTGTGCCAGCACCACAAGATGAACGACACAGGGTAGTAGATAAAGTCGAGCACTGAGCTACTCCTCGGTAGACATACCAGGGCTTTGGCGCCGGAAGCTGAACGTCTCGGGCACGGGGTCGCGGCCCGGCGGGGTCCACGGTCCGCACCGCAGCAACCTGCGAACGGCGAGGTAGGTGCCCCGCGCCGCGCCGTGCTTCGTCAGCGCTTCGGCGGCGTACGTGCTGCAGCTCGGGTAGAACCGGCACATCGGGGGCAGGAAAGGCGAGATCGCCTTCCGGTAGAAGCGGATCGGCAGGAGCAGGATCCACGCGACCGGGGTCGGTCGCGGAGCCGCTTGGGTCGTCTCGTCGTGGCCGCCGGCACTGTCGTGGACACAGTCACCGTGCTCGGTAGCCGCCTGCTCGTTTCTCACACCGCTGATCCATTGCTGTCGCGGGAGGCCTCCGGTGCGGCACCGGTCAGCTTCAACCGCCGCAACGCCGCGTCGAGGTCCGAACCCAGTTCCCTGCTGCTCGCGTTCGCGGCGGGAGGCAGGGCTCGTACGACCAACGCGCAACCGTCGGGCAGGGTTCCGAGTCGAGCCGCGACGAGGTGGCGCAGCCGCCGGGTCACCCGGTGCCGCACCACGGAATTGCCCACGGCCTTGCTCACGACGAACCCCGCCTTCGTCCGCTCGCCGGACTCGGCGAGCGCGTGCAGCACAAGGCGGCGGCGCCCGGCTCGGACGCCGCCGCGCATGACGGCACGGAATTCCTCACTGCGCCGCAGGCGAGCGTCGGCGGGAAGCACGCGCGCTCACCTCCTGGCAGCAGACGAGGTCAGGCAGACAGCTGCTGACGGCCCTTGCGACGACGGGCGGCCACGATGGCGCGACCGGCCCGGGTACGCATCCGCAGCCGGAACCCGTGGGTCCGCGCGCGTCGGCGGTTGTTCGGCTGGAAAGTGCGCTTGCCCTTGCTCACGGCGTCATTCTCCTGGTCTGTGACGTCTGGGTCTCGGGTCCGGCCACCGGCAGTCACGCTCGGCGTGCCAGCGCGATAGTCTCCGTCGAGACCTCGTCAGCTGGGCAGCCCGAACGGGCACGCTGTCAGCGGCAGACCTTAAAAGGGTACGCACCCATCGCCGCGAGCCCGACACCGCCCCCCGGTTCCTCCTGGCCTGGTCACGCACACGGTTCGAATGGCGACACGCCGTCGACCATGGAATCCTTGCTTGAATGAACCGCTTGTGGCACAGACCCAGCCTTGTTAGCGTGCCCCTTCTCGACCCGACGGACGAGGGGCACGTGTCGCGTCGGCGGTGAGTGGGAGACTGGGTGTCCGACATCCGGACCCGCGAGTAGGAGGGCTCGTGGGGCCGCCGTACATTGATGCACAGTTGTGGACAACCTTGTGGATGCCTCCTGCGCAGATTCGGTGGCGGTTCCGCTCGACCTGCGCTGCAGCTTCCGCTCGGACGTCAGGGGAGTACGGGCCGTTCGGGCGTCGGCAGGGTGAGATGACAGGCCGAACCGACGAGGTCGAGGGGAGGGGAGCAGAGCAGGGTGTCTGAGCACCAGCTGAACCTGGGTTCCGTCTGGGAGCAGGTCGTCAAGGAGCTGTCGGACGGCACGCTCTCCCCTCAGCAGCGCGCCTGGATGCGCGTCACCCGACCCATCGGCCTTCTCGACGGCACCGCACTGCTCGCCGCGCCGAGCGACTTCGCGAAGGAAGCGATCGAGCGCGCGCTGCGGGAGCCGATCACCGCCGCACTGTCGCGCAGGCTGGGCCGCGAGGTCTCGCTGGCCGTGAAGGTGGACGCAGCCGACAGCGCCCCCGCGCCGAGCGGTCCGACCACGCCTCCGCAGTACGGCTCGGCCGGCCGGATGGAGGGCACGCTCGCCTCCTCGGCCGACGGGCAGGGCGGATACTCCCCGCCCGCTTCCGGGCCCGGCCAGCACCAGCCGCCCCAGCAGTCCGCGGGCACACAGCCAGCCCCGCAGCACCGGGCCCCGGGCCAGCCAGGGCAGAACCCGCAGAACCCGCAGTACCCGGCACCGCAGCACGCATCGGCACCTGGCCCGGCGCCGTATTCGACGTCACAGCACCCGGCTCCGCACAACCCCGCCTCTGGCAACGCCGGGGGACCGTTGCCGTCGGCAGGACAACACCAGTCGAACGCCCAGCACCATTCGTCCGCCCAGCGCCGTCCCGCGCCGGGCAGGCAGAGTGGTCCGCCGAACTCGCCCGCCGAGGAGACGATGGTCATCCCGGCGATCCGCGACGACATGCCGCCCCCGGCAGGCACGCAGGCCGCGACGCAGCAGGGTTCTCCGTCCTCGGACGGTCAGGCGTCCACGGGAACGCAGGGCACGTCGACGAGCGGGGACGCCTCCACGGCGGCCTCGAAGTCCGGCACGGCGAAGTCCGGCACGGCGAAATCTGGCGCACCGCAGTCCGGCGGATCGAACGGCACCACGGACTCCCGCCGGTCGGCGGGACAGTCCCGACTCGACGCGCTCGACGACTCCGAGGAAGAGGTCGACGAGGAGGGCGAGGCCCTCGCCGCGGTGCACGAGATCTGGCCCACGTTCACCGGCCAGCCCACCGCAGGACAGCCGTACACCGCGCCTGCCCAGCCCCAGACGTCGAAGACGAAGCTGAACGAGAAGTACACGTTCGACACCTTCGTCATCGGCGCGTCGAACCGGTTCGCCCACGCGGCGGCCGTCGCCGTGGCCGAGGCGCCGTCGCGGGCGTACAACCCGTTGTTCATCTGGGGTGAGTCCGGACTCGGCAAGACGCACCTGTTGCACGCCGTCGGGCACTACGCCCAGCGGCTCTTCCCCGGCATGCGCGTGCGGTACGTCTCCACCGAGGAGTTCACGAACGACTTCATCAACTCGCTGCGTGACGACCGCAAGGTCGCGTTCCAGCGGCGGTACCGCGACATCGACATCCTGCTCGTCGACGACATCCAGTTCCTCGAAGGCAAGGAAGGTACTCAGGAGGAGTTCTTCCACACCTTCAACACGCTGCACAACGCGAACAAGCAGATCGTGGTGTCGTCCGACCGGCCGCCGAAGCGACTCGAAACGCTCGAGGATCGCCTGCGGACCCGGTTCGAGTGGGGCCTGATCACCGACATCCAGCCGCCGGAACTGGAGACGCGCATCGCGATCCTCCGGAAGAAGGCCGCGCAGGATCGCCTCGACGTCCCCGGCGACGTCCTGGAGTTCATCGCCGCGCGCATCGAGGCGAACATCCGCGAACTCGAGGGTGCGCTCATCCGGGTCACGGCGTTCGCGTCGCTGAACCAGCAGCCGGTGGACGTCGGGTTGGCGGAGATCGTGCTGCGCGATCTGATCCCCGATTCGCAGGCGCCGGAGATCAGCGCGCCGACGATCATGGGGGTCACGGCGGAGTTCTTCGACGTGACGATGGACGACCTCTGCGGCCCAGGCAAGACGAAGGCGCTCGCGACCGCGAGGCAGATCGCCATGTATCTGTGCCGGGAGCTGACCGACATGTCGCTGCCCCGCATCGGCCAGACGTTCGGCGGCCGCGACCACACCACCGTGATGCACGCGGACAAGAAGATCCGCAAGGAGATGGCCGAACGCAGGCGCATCTACGACCAGGTGCAGGAGCTCACCTCCCGCATCAAGCAGCGCGCTCGCCAGTAGTCCCGAGCGCGCGTCCAGCCGCGCGACCCGCTCTGCACCGCTCCGCGCCGTCTCGTCCTGCGGCCCGCTCCGCACTGCCCGGGTCCGGTCGATCCTGCTCCGAGCCGGCGTGATCCGCCCCGGACGCACTCAACCGCCCCGGCACGCGCCTGAGCGGCAGCGGTGAACCACCCGTCGCCGTACTCCGGAGCCCGCTCGGAGGCCGATTCCCGGCCCCGCGGCGCTCACCGTCCACTGTGCACAGGCAGTGCCGGGCGACCTTCGTCGTATTCCGCGCCACAACGCGAAAAACGCTCATCCACGCTGCCGCGGACCGTTGTCCACCGAATGTCCACAGCATCCACAGGGTTGTCCGCACCTTGTCCGCAGGATGTCCATGAGGGCCCTGACCGGAACGCCGCACTACAACGAGCCGCGCGACCGCGCACCTGTGCACCACTGGCCTGCAACGATGTCCCCAGCGTGTGGAAATCCTTGTGTGCCAAGAAGTCCTTCACCCCCGCGGGCGATCTCGGTCACGAGGCGCGCGTGTACGTCTTGGGCACAACCCTCCCCACAACTGGGGACAACCTTGGGGACAACTGTGGACGGGTTGAGGACGGACGAATCCACTCACAACCGGCCCCGAACCGTCCACCGGTTGCCGCCCCCTGTGCTCCACACGCCGCCGCGCCTGCCGACCTGCGAGAACGAGCCGTGTCCACACAACTCACAACGCTTACTACTACGGCTGGACAAAAGATCTCTCTTAGAAGAACAAAAGAAAAAGAGGGAACGAGGCGAGCTGGGGACGAAGGGGCCTCGAGGCGCCCGGGCCGATATGACGGACCGACCGCGCACGCTCTACCGTGGAGACCCACACATCCGGTCCGCTCGGGTAGCGGCCTGTCTCCATGTCGATGCGTCGTCATGTCGACACGCTGTAAGTTGGCGGACCCGCTACTAGCCAGGTCCGGCGTCCCGCTCCGAAGCAGGGGAGGGAAACCGGGCAGGGCGTTGTCGTCTTTCGAGCTACGGCGGCTCGGCCGTCGAAAGGATGGGCGCCATGAAGATCCGCGTCGAGCGTGATGGGCTCGCTGACGCCGTCGCCTGGGTGGCACGCAGCCTCCCGTCCAGGCCTCCGGTTCCGGTGCTGGGCGGAGTGCTGCTCGACGCGGGCGGCGACAGCGCGGCCGGCGGCTCCGATGCGCTGACCGTCTCCGGGTTCGACTACGAGGTCTCCGCGACCGTGGGCGTTCCGGCGACGATCGCCGACGGTGGACGCACGCTGGTCTCGGGCAGGCTGCTGGCCGACATCACCAAGGCGCTGCCCGCGCAGCCGGTCGAGATCTCCGTCGACGGTGCGCGCGCGTCCATCACCTGCGGCAGTGCGCGGTTCTCCCTGCCGACGATGCCCGTCGAGGACTACCCGCAGCTGCCCGCGCAGCCGGATCTGGCCGGCGAGGTCGCGGGCGAGGCGTTCGCACAGGCCGTGTCGCAGGTGGCGGTCGCCGCGGGCAAGGACGACACCCTCCCGATGCTGACCGGCATGCGCGTGGAGATCTCCGGGGAGAACCTCACGCTCGTGGCCACCGACCGGTTCCGGCTCGCGATGAAGGAGTTCAGCTGGGCGCCGGCCGAGGAGCTCGGCGACGCCTCCGTGCTGGTTCCCGCCCGCACGCTCGCCGACGCCGCGAAGTCGCTGGGCACGAGCGGGTCGACGGTTCAGGTCGGCCTCGCGAGCGGCGACGGCCTGCTCGGTCTGACCGGTTCCGGCAAGTACACGACCACGCGGCTGCTCGACGCGGAGTTCCCGCCGTACCGCCAGCTGCTGCCCAGCGAGCACAGCTGCCGGGCGGTCATCGACGTCGCCACGCTCGCCGAGGCGATCAAGCGGGTGTCCCTGGTCGCCGAGCGGGGTACGCAGGTACGGCTCGAGTTCGCCGACGGGTCGCTACGGCTCTCGGCAGGCGGGGACGACGAAGGCAGTGCCGAGGAGGAACTGCCCGTCGACTTCGAGGGCGAGCCGGTGGTCATCGCCTTCAACCCGGGTTACCTGGCCGACGGGCTGGCCGCGCTCCATGCCGACCGGGCGGAGCTGACGTTCACGACTCCGAACCGGCCTGCGCTGATCAAGCCGGCCGACGAGAACGGTGACGTCGTGCCCGGTTATCTGTACCTGCTCATGCCGGTGCGGCTGCCCGGCTGAGCCGCGGCGCCCACGGCCACTCACGGCGATTCACATCCGAATCCACAACGAGCACATTCGCAACGACTAGGGGAAGCATTTCGATGGTGCAGCTCGGACTCGTCGGCCTCGGCAAGATGGGGTTCAACATGCGCGAGCGGCTCCGTGCCGCCGGGCACGAGGTGGTCGGCTACGACCGCAACGCCGAGGTCAGCGACGTCGGCACGCTGGCCGATCTGGTCGCCTCGCTCGAGGCGCCGCGCATCGTGTGGGTCATGGTTCCCGCGGGCGAGGCGACGAGGGCGACGGTCGCGGAGCTCGGCGAGCTGCTGTCGGAGGGGGACCTCGTCATCGACGGTGGTAACTCCCGGTTCACCGACGACACGCACAACGCCGCGGTGCTCGCCGAGCACGGGGTCGGTTACCTCGACGTCGGCGTGTCCGGCGGTGTGTGGGGCAAGGACAACGGCTACGGCCTGATGGCCGGCGGCTCGGAGGCCGACGTCGAGCGGGCGATGCCGATCTTCGACGCGCTGCGTCCCGAGGGTCCGCGCGACGAGGGCTTCGCCCACGCAGGCGGTGTCGGCGCGGGTCACTACGCGAAGATGGTGCACAACG
Organism: Prauserella rugosa; assembly: GCF_000719975.1. Taxonomy (GTDB): domain Bacteria; phylum Actinomycetota; class Actinomycetes; order Mycobacteriales; family Pseudonocardiaceae; genus Prauserella; species Prauserella rugosa. Next base: position 368,176 of record NZ_JOIJ01000001.1, on the reverse strand, counting down.
GCATCGAGTACGGCCTGATGCAGGCCTACGCCGAGGGTTTCGAACTGCTCGAGGCCTCCGATGTGGTGCAGAACGTGCCCGGTGTCATCAAGGCGTGGCAGCGCGGCACCGTCGTGCGTTCGTGGCTGCTCGACCTGCTGATCCGCGCACTCGAGGAGGACCCGCAGCTGTCCGAGCTCGAGGGCTACGTCGAGGATTCGGGCGAGGGCCGCTGGACCCTCGAGGAGGCGATCAACAACTCGGTGCCGGCTCCGGTGATCTCGGCCGCGCTGTTCGCCAGGTTCGCCTCGCGGCAGGAGGACTCGTCGGCGATGCGTGCCGTGGCCGCGTTGCGCAACCAGTTCGGCGGGCACAGCGTCAAGAGCGTCTCCAAGTAGGCGTAGCGGACACGACGTGTACGTCCGTCACCTGCAGGTGACCGATTTCCGTTCGTGGGAGCACGTCGACCTGCCGCTGGAGCCGGGCCCGACCGTACTGGTCGGGCAGAACGGCCGTGGGAAGACGAACCTCCTCGAGGCGATCGGTTACATCGCGACGCTCTCGTCGCACCGGGTCGCGACCGACGCGCCCCTGGTGCGGCACGGGTGTGAGCGCGCCCTGGTGCGGGCAGCGGTGGTCAACGAGGACCGCGAGCTGACCGTCGAGCTGGAGATCGCAGCCGGCAGGGCCAATCGGGCCCGGGTCAACCGTGGTGCGGTGGGCAGGCCGCGCGACATCCTCGGCGTGCTGCGCACCGTGTTGTTCTCGCCCGAGGATCTCGCGCTCGTCCGGGGAGACCCGAGTGAGCGGCGCAAGTTCCTCGACGAACTGTTGGTGCAGCGCGCGCCGCGGTACGCCGGGGTGCGCTCGGACTACGACAAGGTGCTCAAACAGCGCAACGCCCTGCTCAAGTCGGCTGGCAAGAAGCGGGGGGACGATCCGTACGCGGCCTCGACGCTCGACGTGTGGGACGACCACCTGGCCACCGCGGGCGGACAGTTGCTGGCAGCCCGGTTGAATCTGGTGGCCGACCTGGCACCGCACACGGCTCGGGCGTACGCGGACGTGGCGCCCGACTCGCGGCCTGCGCACATTGCCTACCGGTCGAGCCTGGGCGAGGCGTTGCCGGAGGGCTACGGCGTTCCGGACGGTGACCGGGCCGACGCGGAACGGCTCGCCGAGGTGCTGCGCACGGCGCTCGGCGAGTCGCGCACGGCGGAGCTGGAACGTGGGGTAAGCCTGGTCGGACCGCATCGCGACGAGTTGGACCTGGTGCTCGGAGAGGCTCCGGCGAAGGGATACGCGAGTCACGGCGAGTCGTGGTCGTTCGCGTTGGCGTTGCGGCTCGGTTCGTACGAGTTGCTGCGTGGTGATGCAGGGGGTGAGCCGGTGCTGATGCTCGACGACGTGTTCGCCGAGTTGGACAAGCGCAGAAGGGCACGGCTCGCGGAGGTCGCGGTGGGTGCCGAACAGGTGCTCGTGACCGCGGCTGTGGATGAGGACGTGCCCGCTGAGCTGACCGGCGTCCGCTATGCGGTCGCGGAGGGTGAGGTAACACGTGGCTGACCGCGGCGGCAATCCGAAGAATCAGCGACGCGGGGTGACCGCGAACACAGCTAAACGTCGCCAAACTGGGGATAAGTCTGTGGACAGTGTGGATAACACCCTCGACCTGTTATCGCACTGGGTAACCGCAGAGCCTGATCAGAAGGTCAATACTCCCCCGGTGGGGGCGTTTCGCGGTGAATTGCCCGCGCGATCGACGGAGCGTGAACGTACCTCATCGGATGGAGCATCCGCCGCCGCGGGGTCCGGTACTGCCGGTGGGGACAACTCGCAGCCGGGTGAGCAGTCGAACGGCCGGGACCTCGCGCACGCGGCGTTGAAGGCGGCGCAGGAACGGGCCAAGGGGCGCGGGCACGAACCGGGCAGGCGCAAGCCGAGTGACCGGCCGGCGAAGCAGTCGTCGCAGAACCCGCGCAGGCGCCGTTGGTCGGCGGCGGGTGCCGACGAACGCGACCCGCAGAGCCTCGGCCGGATCGCCGCGCGGATGGCGACGCAGATGGGCTGGAGTGACCGGCTCGCGGGAGGGCACGTCTTCGGCCGGTGGGCCACCCTCGTGGGTGAAGACGTCGCCGAACACGCCCAGCCGGTGAGCCTGACCGACGGAGAACTGGTGGTCAGGGCGTCGTCGACGGCGTGGGCCACGCAGCTGCGGTTGCTGCAACGTCAGCTGCTGGCGAAGATTGCCGCCGGAGTGGGCCACGGCGTCGTGAAGCGGATGCGAATCCAGGGGCCTGCCGCGCCGAGCTGGCGAAAAGGCCCACGCCACGTCCCCGGCAGGGGGCCGCGTGACACGTACGGCTGAACCCCGGCGAGTCGCGAGCGTCCGATTTCTTCAACACGACGTGTCACCGCCTGGCCCAGCCCCCGGACTCATTCGTGGTCGAGATCGTCGCTCTCTGGCGAAATCAGACGTGTCCTTGATGCATGTGAGCGAGACTGGGCAAGTAAACTGGTACCGGTGGGTCGGATCGGCGTCCGGAAGAACCGGGGACGCGGTCGACGGAAATGCCCGCGCTCAAGTGTCCCGCGCGCGTGCGCGTGTGACGAGGTGAGGAGAAGTCAGGCCGGTGGCTGAGAACGAGAACGAATACGGTGCGTCCTCCATCACGGTCCTCGAGGGTCTCGAGGCCGTCCGCAAACGCCCCGGCATGTACATCGGGTCCACCGGTGAGCGCGGCCTGCACCACCTGATCCAGGAGGTCGTGGACAACTCGGTCGACGAGGCGATGGCCGGGTACGCCACGAGGGTCGAGGTCACGCTCATGGCCGACGGCGGCGTGCGCGTCGTGGACGACGGCCGCGGTATCCCCATCGAACTGCACCCCAAGGAGCAGCGCCCCACGGTCGAGGTCGTGCTGACGGTGCTGCACGCGGGCGGCAAGTTCGACAGTGACTCGTACGCGGTGTCGGGTGGTCTGCACGGCGTGGGCGTGTCCGTGGTCAACGCGCTGTCGACCCGGCTCGACGTCGACATCCACCGCGACGGCCGCCGCTGGACCCAGCACTACGAGAACTCCAAGCCCGGCGAGCTGGTCGACGCCGGGCCCGCGGAGGGCAGCGGCACGTCGGTCACGTTCTGGGCCGACCCCGAGATCTTCGAGACCACCGAGTACAACGCCGAGACCGTGGCGCGCAGGCTCCAGGAGATGGCGTTCCTCAACAAGGGCCTGACGATCGTGCTCCGCGACGAGCGGGTGGCCGAGGAGAACGGCGAGGGTGAGGACGCCGCGGGCGAGCGCGCCCGCATCAAGGAGCGGACCTACCACTACCCGGGCGGGCTCGAGGACTTCGTCAAGCACATCAACAACACGAAGGACCCGATCCACCCGAGCATCATCAGCTTCGAGTCCCAGGGTGAGGGCCTCGAGGTCGAGGTCGCGATGCAGTGGAACAACGGCTTCACGCCGTCGGTCTACACGTTCGCGAACACGATCAACACGCACGAGGGCGGCACGCACGAAGAGGGGTTCCGTGCCGCGCTGACCCGCGTGGTCAACGCCTACGCCCGCGAAAAGGGCCTGCTCAAGGAGAAGGACGCCAACCTCACCGGGGACGACGTCCGTGAAGGTCTGACCGCGATCATCTCGATCAAGCTCGCCGAGCCGCAGTTCGAGGGCCAGACGAAGACGAAGCTCGGCAACAGCGAGGCCAAGTCCTTCGTCCAGACCAACGCCCACGAGTGGTTGTCCGACTGGTTCCAGCGCAACCCCACCGAGGCCAAGACCATCATCAACAAGGCCATCTCGAGTGCGCAGGCGCGCGATGCGGCCCGCAAGGCCCGTGACCTGGTGCGCCGTAAGGGCGCCATGGACATCGGTGGCCTTCCCGGCAAGCTCAAGGACTGCCGGTCGACCGACCCGGAGCAGTGCGAGCTCTACATCGTGGAGGGTGACTCGGCCGGCGGTTCGGCCAAGGAGGGCCGGGACTCGATGTTCCAGGCGATCCTGCCGATCCGAGGCAAGATCATCAACGTCGAGAAGGCCCGCATCGACCGCGTCCTCAAGAACACCGAGGTCCAGTCGCTGATCACGGCACTTGGCACCGGTATCCACGACGAGTTCGACATCTCGAAGCTGCGGTACCACAAGATCGTGCTGATGGCCGACGCCGACGTCGACGGCCAGCACATCCGGACGCTGCTGCTGACCCTGCTGTTCCGCTTCATGCGCCCGCTGATCGAGCACGGCTACGTCTACCTGGCGCAGCCGCCGCTGTACAAGATCAAGTGGCCGCGCGGGGACGCGCAGTACGCCTACTCCGACCGCGAGCGCGACGGACTCCTCGAAGCAGGCGCCGCGGCGGGCAAGAAGCTGCCCAAGGAGGACGGTATCCAGCGGTACAAGGGTCTCGGCGAGATGAACTCCGACGAGCTCTGGGACACCACGATGGACCCGGAGAACCGCGTGCTGCTGCAGGTCACCCTCGACGACGCCGCGACCGCGGACGAACTGTTCTCCGTGCTCATGGGCGAGGACGTCGACGCGCGCCGATCGTTCATCACTCGCAACGCCAAGGCCGCCGGGATGCTCGACATCTAGGTCCGAAGTGGACGAACCGGTCCCCGGTTCGCGGACCAGCACTTCGGATCAGGCGTGAAAGGAACAACCAGCCGTGACTGAAACCCTGCCCCCCGACGGCCAGCACGGGCGTGTCGAGCCGGTCGATCTCCAGCAGGAGATGCAGAACTCGTACATCAACTACGCGATGAGCGTGATCGTCTCGCGCGCCCTGCCGGACGTGCGGGACGGCCTCAAGCCGGTGCACCGGCGCGTGCTGTACTCGATGTACGACTCGGGCTTCCGCCCCGACCGCGGGTACAACAAGTGCTCGCGTGTCGTCGGTGACGTGATGGGTAACTACCACCCGCACGGTGACTCCGCGATCTACGACGCACTGGTGCGCCTCGCCCAGTCGTGGTCGATGCGGTACCCGCTCATTGACGGGCAGGGCAACTTCGGCTCGCCGGGCAACGATCCGGCTGCCGCGATGCGCTACACCGAAGCGCGCCTCGACCCGCTCGCCATGGAGATGCTGCGGGACATCGAGGAAGAGACCGTCGACTTCTCCGACAACTACGACGGTCGCACGCAGGAACCGGACGTCCTGCCGAGCCGTATCCCCAACCTTCTGGTCAACGGTGGCGGCGGCATCGCGGTCGGCATGGCGACCAACATCCCGCCGCACAACCTGCGCGAGGTCGCCGACGGCGTCGTCTGGGCGCTCGACAACCCCGACGCCGACGACGACGAGACCCTCGCGGCGCTGATGCAGCGCATCAAGGGGCCGGACTTCCCGACGCACGGCCTCGTGCTCGGCACCCAGGGCATCTCCGAGGCGTACCGGACGGGCCGCGGTTCGATCCGCATGCGGGCCGTGGTCGAGGTCGAGGAGGACACGAAGGGCCGCACCACCCTGGTCTGCACCGAGCTGCCGTACCAGGTCAACCCGGACAACCTCGTCGAGAACATCGCCACGCTGGTGCGCGACGGCAAGCTCACCGGCATCGCCGACATCGCGGACGAGACCAACAGCCGCAGCGGCATGCGCATCGTGATCACGCTCAAGCGGGACGCGGTCGCCAAGGTGGTGCTGAACAACCTCTACAAGCACACCCAGCTGCAGTACAACTTCGGCGTCAACATGCTGGCGCTGGTCGACGGCGTGCCGCGCACGCTGCGGCTCGACCAGATGATCCGGCACTACACCAACCACCAGATCGACGTCATCGTCCGGCGCACCCGGTACCGGCTGCGCAAGGCCGAGGAACGTGCCCACATCCTGCGTGGTCTGGTCAAGGCGCTCGACCAGCTGGACGCGGTCATCGCGTTGATCCGCCGGTCGCCGACGGTCGACGAGGCCCGCACCGGCCTGATCGAGCTGCTCGACATCGACGAGATCCAGGCCACCGCGATCCTCGACATGCAGCTGCGCCGCCTGGCCGCGCTGGAACGGCAGAAGATCGTCGACGAGTTGGCCGAGATCGAGGCGAAGATCGCCGACCTCGAGGACATCCTGGCCAAGCCGGAGCGGCAGCGGCAGATCGTCAAGGACGAGCTCACCGAGATCGTCGACAAGTGGGGCGACGAGCGCCGCACGAAGATCATTCCCTACGACGGTGACGTGTCCATCGAGGACCTCATCGCCGAAGAGGACGTCGTCGTCACCATCACCCGCACCGGGTACGCGAAGCGCACCAAGACCGACCTGTACCGCTCGCAGCGGCGCGGCGGCAAGGGCGTCCAGGGCGCGACACTCAAGCAGGACGACATCGTGCAGCACTTCTTCGTGTGCTCGACGCACGACTGGCTGCTGTTCTTCACCAACAAGGGCCGCGTGTACCGCACCAAGGCCTACGACCTGCCAGAGGGCAGCCGTAACGCACGCGGTCAGCACGTGGCGAACCTGTTGGCGTTCCAGCCGGACGAGGAGATCGCGGGCGCGATCCACATCCCGGACTACGAGGCCGCCGACTACCTGGTGCTGGCCACCAGGAACGGTCTGGTCAAGAAGTCCAGGCTCACCGACTTCGACTCCGCGCGCTCCGGTGGCTTGATCGCCATCAACCTGCGCGAGGGCGACGAACTGGTGGGCGCGGTGCTGGCCTCGGCCGACGACGACCTGCTGCTCGTGTCTGCGGAGGGCCAGTCCATCCGCTTCCACGCCAACGACGAGACGTTGCGCCCGATGGGCCGTGCCACGTCCGGCGTGCTGGGCATGCGGTTCAACGAGGGCGACGAGCTGCTCAAGATCAGCGTGGTCAAGCCGGACACGTTCCTGCTGGTCGCGACCGACGGCGGTTACGCCAAGCGGACGGCCATCGAGGACTACCCGGTGCAGGGCCGCGGCGGCAAGGGTGTGCTCACCATTCAGCAGGACCGCAAGCGTGGCAGGCTGGTAGGGGCGCTCGTGGTCGAGGCCGACGACGAGTTGTACGCCATCACCTCCAGCGGTGGCGTCATCCGCACGCCCGCTGACGACGTGCGCAAGGCCGGCCGTCAGACCAAGGGCGTCCGGTTGATGAACCTCGACGAGGGGACCACGTTGCTGACGGTCGCCCGGAACGCCGACAAGCCGTCGGACGTGCCCGAGGGCGATGGTGCGGACGGCGAACCGACCCCCGAGGGTGAGAACGGCGAGGCTTCTGATGGTGGTGTTACACCGGATGAGGCAGTCTCGACGGAGACGGAGTCCGCGAGCGACGATTCTTCGCAGAACGGACAGGAATAAGACGTAGGTACCACTGCGACTCCGACGACGCAGATGTGGACGAGGGACTGACCGGTTGTGACACCACCCGAGAACACCGAACGGCGCGGCGGCTCAGGCGGCGCGGGGGCGGACGAGGACGTCGCGCCCCCGTGGCAGCGGGTCGCCAAGGACGTCGACGCCGTGTCGGACTCCGACGGTGACGACGAGCTCGGCGAACGCTGGTCGGCAGGCCAGCTGCCCGCGGACGAGACGTCGTACCAGCCCACGCAGCAGTACTCGGCTGCGTCGGGTTCGGGGTCGGCGGGCACGGCTGCGTCGACGGGCGACTACGCGGGCAGCAATTACGCGGGCAGCAATTACGCGGGCAGCAGCGCCGACACGCAGGTCGTGAGCGGCACCGCGGCCAGCAGGCTGTTCGGCGGCGGACAGTCCGAGCAGGCGACCGAGCACATGGCGGCGCCGTCGAACGTGGGCGCCGCGCAGGGCTCCGGCTCCGGTGGGGGTGGCAAGCGCTCGACGCCGGTGAGCGCGCTGCGCAGGCCGGGACGTGGACCGCGGCGGGCGAGCCTGCAGATCAAGCGGTTCGACCCGTGGTCGGTGCTGAAGCTGTCGCTCGTGCTGGGCGTGGCGCTGTTCTTCATCTGGCTGGTCGCGGTCGGTGTGCTGTACACCGTGCTCGAAGGCATGGGCGTGTGGGACCAGATCAACGGCACCTACACGTCGCTGGTGCAGGGCGAGGTCAGCGAAGGAGCGGGCGATCCGTTCATCACGGCGCCCAGGGTGTTCGGCATCGCGGCGATCGTGGGTGCGATCAACATCGTGCTGATCTCGGCGCTGACCACGGTGAGTGCGTTCATCTACAACGTGTCGGCCGACCTCGCCGGTGGCCTGGAGGTGACGCTCTCCGAACGGGAGTGACCCCGGGTAATCCGCTTCGCAGCGGTGCGGTAGAGTTTTCACCGCTGCACGGGCCCATAGCTCAGGTGGTTAGAGCGCATCGCTGATAACGATGAGGTCGGAGGTTCAAGTCCTCCTGGGCCCACCGACGAGGAGGTGCCCTTCGCGAACGCGGAGGGCGCCTCCTCTTTTTATCGTGGAGTCTTCGCACACGGCCCCACGCGCACGGGCCCCACGCGCGCGGTCTGCTCACGCCGGTTTGCGGGTCCATGCGTACAGGCACGGGCCGATGGTCATCACGCCGTCGTGGGCGCGCAGGTCCGCCTTCAGCCGTTCGCCGAGCGTGTCCGGCTGCACCTCGTCGCGGGTGACGACGCCGAGTTTCTCCATCAGCGGCAGCGCTCCGCACACGATGTCGGCCCACGTGTAGTCCGGCAGGTCGCCCGCGCCGCGCATCTTCCACCCGACACCGACCTCCGGGTCGGGGAGCCCGGCGGCCCGGAACGTCGCGAACAGCTCGTACCCCATCCGCGCGTTGACCCCGGCCAGTCGCATCGTCTCCTGCAGCCATGTGTGCGCCTGCTGCCACAGTGGGGTCATGGGGTGGGCCCACGTGTCGCGCCCTCCAACGTCCGGGCGTCGCCGACGCGGAACTCGACGTTGGTCCTGCCACGTCTGCGGGCGTCGGCCTGCGCACGTTCGGCGGTCGACCGGTCGCGGTCGATGCCCACGACCGACCCGTTCGGCCCGACCCGTTCGGCGGCGAGGTAGGCGACGTTGCCGGCGCCGCTGCCCAGATCGAGCACGCGCCAACCGGGCTGGAGGCCGACGTGGTCGAACAGCTCGGCCGTCGTGTCGTCCAGCAGGCCGCTCTGGGCGCGGAGCCGCCGGTCCTCGGCCTCGTCCTGGTGAAAGAGGTACTGCGTGGTCGTCATACGCCAGGTGTAGGGCCGAGAGGGGGCCGGCTCAGGTGTTTGCGCCACACGGAAAACAGCCGTCCGCCGTCCGTGTGGTTTCAGCTCCCTGCGACGTACGCGGCCAGGTGCGGATGTCCCGTCGTGAGCTGCTCGATCCGCTCGTCGATGCCGTCGAACCAGGTCGCGAGGTAGGCGGCAGACGGTTCGTCCGCGGGCAGGAACGTCTCCGTCGACAACCCGGCGACGGTGGTGTCGAGCGGGGTGCCGAAGGTCGTGACGGTACTCAGCAGGTTCAGCACCGCACCGTCGTGGGTGCGCAGTCGCACGGGCAACAGCACGCGGTCGTCGGCGGGTGGACCCGTGCCGTCGACTGATCCGTCCGCATAGGACAGTAGTTCGTCGTACAGCGCGTCCAGGCGAGGATCGCCGCTCAGCAGCGCTGCTCGCCGGACCTTCCGCAACAGTGACGAGCGCACCTCGGTCAGGTTCTCGATGTGGGGTGCGAGGCCGCGGGGGTGCAGGCTCAGCCGCATCACGTTCGGCGCGGCGTCGAACAGCTGCGGCTCGACGTGGCCGAGCAGCAGGGCACATCCGCGGTTGGCCGCGACGACGTTCCACGTGTCGTCGACCGCGATCGCCGGGTTCGGTTCGTGTGCTGCGAGCAGGGTCGCGATGGCCCTGCGGACCGGTTCCATCGCCGCGTCGTCGAGCTTCCGGTTGCCGAACGCCGGGGCGAACCCACCTGCCAGCAACAGTTCGTCGCGGGCACGCAGCGGCAGATCGAGATGCTCGGCGAGGCGCAACAGCAGGGCGCGGCTCGCCTTGCCACGTCCGGTCTCCACGAAGCTCAGATGCCGTGTGGACACGCCGAGCTGGGACGACAGCTCGAGCTGGCTGAGCCGCCTTCGCGACCGCCATTCGCGGATCAGTGGGCCCACGGTCATACCGCGACCGTAGACGCCGGAGGTGCGCGAGGCGATTACCAGCGAGGTAATCGACGCACGGCCTGCCGCGCTGCGAACGTCGACACACCACGAACGGAACGAAGGGTGTGAGCGATGTTCGAGGAGTTCGAGGCGAGCCGCCGTTCGGTCGACGGGATCTCCTACGTCGACGTGGGCGAGGGTCCGGTGACGGTGTTCGTGCACGGCGTGTTCACGAACGCACTGCTGTGGCGCAACGTGATGCGCGAGCTGGCCGGCACGCGCCGGTGTATCGCCGTGGACCTGCCCGGCCACGGGCGCACCCCGCCGATCGGGGAGCCGTCGGTACACGGGTGGGTCGACGCGGTCGCCACCGTGCTGCGGGAACTGGATCTGCGTGACGTGCACCTGGTCGGCAACGACACCGGCGGCGCGGTCGTGCAACTGCTGCTCGGGAGGGAGGAGGCCGGCCGCCTGGCCTCGCTGGCACTGACCAATTGCGACACCGAGCTCGCGTTCCCGCCGAGGCTGCTGAAACCACTCGTGTGGGGCGCGCGGGCGAACGTGTTGCGGGCGATCGCTCCGGTTCTGCGGTTCCCCTTCGTCGCGCGGGAAGTCTTCCGGTCGGGCTATCGGCGGCCCGCGGACGTTCCGCGGGAGGTGTTCCGGAGCTACCTCGCACCGACCGTCGACGATCGCGAAGGGCTGCGGTTCACCGGACGCCTGTTGACGTCGGTGCATCCCCGGCAACTGGCCGAGAACCGCGCACGGCTGGCCGAGTGCGAGCTGCCGACCGCACTGATCTGGGGAACCGGCGACCTGTTCTTCGATATCGAACAGGCGCGGTGGCTGCGGGACGTCATCCCCGGTGCGCGCGAGATCGTCGAGATCCCCGGTGGACGCCTGTTCTTCCCCGACGAGTACGCCGCCGAGCTCGTCGAGGCACTCGACCACCACTGGCGTACGAGCGTGGGCAAACCCAGTTGAGTGGGTCGGCCTTCCGTGTGACGCTGCCGCCATGAGCGATGCACATCCCCTCGAAGGCCGCGTCGCTGTGGTCACGGGCGTGAGCAGACGAGCCGGTATTGGGTATGCGATCGCCTGCCGACTGGCATCCCTCGGCGCCGACGTGTTCCTGCACCACTTCGCGGATCATGACCGGGAGCAGGAATGGGGCGCCGACGATCTCGACGCGGTGCTGGCCGGGGTCCGTGAGCAGGCGGTGACGGGAAACGTCACCGACGTCGATGCCGACCTGGCCGAGGCCGATGCGCCGAAGCGGGTTGTCGACGCGGCGGTGGACGCGTTCGGCCACGTCGACATCCTCGTCTGCAACCACGCGTTGACCGGACAGGACGGCCCGCTGGGCGCCTTGACGGCTGCGGAGCTCGACCGGCACTGGGCGGTGGATGCGCGCTCGTCGATCCTGTTGTTGCAGGAGTTCGCGAACCAGCACGACGGCCGGGACGGTGGCGCCGCGGTGTTGATGACCTCGGGCCAAGCGCTCGGCCCGTTGCCGGGAGAGATCGCCTACGGCGCGGCGAAGGCCGCCCTGCACGGAATGACCCTCACGTTCGCTGATCAGTTGGCCGACAGCGGTATTCGCGTCAACACCGTGAATCCCGGCCCGGTCGACACCGGGTACCTGACCGACGAGATGTGGCAGACCGTCGCCCCGATGTTCCCGTTCGGCAGATACGGCCGGCCTGATGACCCTGCACGGCTGATCAGCTGGCTGGTCACCGACGAGGCGCGGTGGATCACCGGACAGGTGATCAACACCGAGGGCGGGTTCGGCCGCTGGCGCCCGCGATCGCATCCGAACGTGGGCGAGGACCCGAGTTGACGGAGTATCCATGCGGCGGAGTCCAAATGACCACTGATCAGACGCGACCTAGGGTGCGGGATGTGGACGGGATCGTGGTGCGCACAGCAGAACTCGCGGATGTCGAGGCACTCGTGGAACTCCGGGGCGAGATGTTCGACGCGATGGGAGTCTCCGGCGGAACCGCCGGAGACAGCGATGCGTGGCGTGGACCGGCGCGTCGATGGTTCGCCGACCGGATCGACAACCCGTCCTACCGTTTCGTCGTCGTGGAACGCGCGGGACGGGTCGTGTCGTGCGCGGTGGGTGCAATCCGGGACGCGGCGCCCTCACCCGCGGTGCCACATGGGCGTGACGTGCTGATCAGCAACGTCTGTACGCGGACCGGCGAGCGTGGCCGGGGATACGGCAGGGTCGCGTTCACCGCGGTGCTCGACTGGGCACATGCCTCCGGCGTCGGCAGGGCCGAGCTGATGGCCACGGACGCGGGCGAGTCGATGTACGTCGAAGCCGGATTCACCCGGAATCCGCATCCGGTGATGCGGGCGCCGCTCGACGCGGACGTGGCAGGGACATTCTCGTGAACTCCACCGAAAACCGGTATCCGGCGCCGCCACGGCCGTTAGCCTGAGGTCCGAACCGCTCGACCGGGACGACCCGGACACGGACGGCTGGGCGAGGCGATATGGGCAGCGACAGCACGGGGGACACGGCGTTCCCACCGGACGGCGCCGCACCGCAGCAGGTGAAGGCGTGGTGGGACGGGCTCTCCGGCCGGCAACGGAAGGCCTTGTCGACCGAACACGGTGACGTCGTCGGCCGCCTCGACGGTGTGCCCGTGGCGGACCGCGATCGCGCCAACCGGGTGCGGTTCGCCGAACAACGTGCCGAACTGCTGGCACTGCGAACCGAACTCGACGAGGGCGACGACGAACGCGCACGCATCGACCGCATCGTCCCCGGTCTGGTCGCGATCCGCCGCAGGCTCGAGGAGGATCCGGGACCAGGCCGCCCCGATGCGTATCTGATCGACTTCTGTTCCGACGACGACGGGCTGGGTGTCGTCGCGATCGGCGATCCGGACACGGCGGACTACGTCGTGACCAACGTGCCCGGTTGCGGTTCGGGGCTGGAGAACATGAGCGCGGAGTTGGACCGCAGCGACGCGGTGTTCGACCGCATCCGGCAACTTTCGCGCCGCACCACGGTTTCCGTGGTGACGTGGGTCGGCTACGACGCGCCCGCGCACGTGTTCGCCGCGGCCGGCGATTCGTACGCCGAGGACGCGGCCGCACTGTTGCGCGACTTCCAGGACGGGCTGCGGGCAACGCACCGCACACGGTCGTACAACACGGTGATCGGGCACAGCTACGGGTCCACTGTGGCCGGTTACGCCGCGCGCGACGGGTTGCTCGACGCCGACGCGCTGGTGTTCGTGGGCAGTCCCGGAGTGGGCGTCGACACGGCGTCGCAGCTGTACCTTCCGGCCGGTGCCGAGGTGTACGCGACGACGGCCCAGCACGACGTCATCCGCGCGACGCCCGATTTCATCCACGGCAGGCAGCCGATCGCCGACGAGTTCGGTGCCGTGGAGTTCGAGTCCGATCCGGGCAGCGACGGTTCGTGGTTCACGGTCGGCCTTTCCACGAAGGCACACGTGGAGTACTGGAACATGGATTCCGCGTCGCTGCGGAACATGGCGCGCATCGCGCTCGGCCGGAAACCGGAAGCGGTTCCGGCCGCCGAGGCCGTGGATTGACGCGCCACGACGAAGGGAACCCGACGACCATGCGGACGTTGACCCACGCGCAGGCCCGTGAGCGCGCGCAGGAGCACATCGAAAGAGCAGTGGCGGCGCTGCCGTCCGATGTGGACGTCACGCTGACGTTGCAGCGTGACGACGCCATGGAGTGCGACGTGCCCGACGACAAGGGGCCGGGCGGTCGTTACGAGGTCGGCAAGACGTACTGGCTCGACGACGTTCCCCCCGATCGCAACGGCGAACTCGTCGACGCGCTGCTCGCACACTGGACCGAAACCGGGTTCACGGTGCTGGCCGATCGGCGTTCGTCGGAGGATCGGTTCGTGTCGGTGGAGAATCGCGACGACGGATTCCGCATGTCGATCACCCAGAGCTACGAGGGTGATCTGTCGCTGGGTGCCTCGTCGCCGTGCGTGTGGCTCGACGGCGGGGTCGACGACTGACGAGCTGCCCACTCCTGGGCGCTGCGGTGTGCCCAGGAGTGGGTTGAGCCCGACCTACGGCTTGTAACTGCCGGGCACGGTGCGGTTGGTGACATTGATGCGGTTCCACGCGTTGATCACCGCGATCGCCATCGTCAGTGCCGCCAGTTCGTTGTCGTCGTAGTGCTTGCGGGCTTCGTCCCACACGTCGTCGGGCACGCCGTGCGGGTTGTCGGCGATGCGGGTCGCGGCCTCGCCGGTGTGTTCGCGCCTCAGTGGGTGTCGTCGAACCAGCGCCGCACCTTGTCGGGGACGCCGGGGTTGGTGGCTTCGACGGTGGTCATGACGTCGGCGAGGGTCTGCGCGGCGAGTTCGCGACGCCAGGCGAGTTCGGCCTTGCGCATGGCCGTGTCGATGGCGCACGGCGTGCGGTAACGCGTGGTGCCGGAGCTGGATCCCCCACGGAGCCGGATCTCGGTGCACCGGAACGCGGGGTCGGGCCCGTCGATGGCGGTGACGACGTCCATGAGCGTGACCTGATCGGGCGCCTTGGCGAGCCGGAAGCCACCGCGCGGTCCCGAGACGGACGTGAGGATGCCCGCACGAGCCAGGGCCTGGAGCTGTTTGTTGAGGTAGGCGGCGGGAAGTTCGTAGAACGCGGCGAGCCGGGCGGCGGGCACCGCGCGCTCGTCGCCGAGCCACGCCAGGTTCAGGCACGTGTGGGTGGCCCATTCGACACCCTCGTTCATCCGCACAACCTGGATATTAGATGTCTCGAATTGGAGCCGGCAAGAGGCGAGGGGGGCGACAAGGCCGCCGCGCACGAAGATCGCGGGTGGTTCCACGTGGAACCACCCGCGATCTTGGAGGTGTCACTCCTGGTGGGAACGCTCGCGGGCCTCGGAGCTGCCTGCCTTGCGTTCGGCTTCCTTGGCCTGGGCTTCCTTCTCGGCGACTTCCTGCTGGGCCTGTGCCTTCTCCTGCTGCGCGCTGCCTTCGCGCTGCATCGAGTCCTGGCCGAGGAGCGAGCCGGCGGCTTCCTTCACGCGACCCTTCACGTCCTCGACGGCACCCTTGAGGCCTTCCTGCTGCTCGTCCCTGTTCGTCATCCGAACCTCCTACGCCTCACGTCGTGCCTGGTCGCCC
This sequence comes from Prauserella rugosa, assembly GCF_000719975.1. Classification (GTDB taxonomy): domain Bacteria; phylum Actinomycetota; class Actinomycetes; order Mycobacteriales; family Pseudonocardiaceae; genus Prauserella; species Prauserella rugosa. Next base: position 353,030 of record NZ_JOIJ01000001.1, on the reverse strand, counting down.
CTTCGGCTGCCCGAGAGGCCTACCGCGTAAACCGGGCCTGGTCGGGTGCAGTAACATCGGGTCGGCAGGGTCAGTCGTGCCAGAGGGAGGGCCTCGACCGTGAAGAAGCTGTTGGCGTTCGCCGTGGTCGCAGGTGGCGTGTTCTTCGTGATCAAGCGGAACAAGGACGCGAAGGCGGAGGCCGACCTGTGGCGCGAGGCGACGGCGCCGAGCGACAACCAGGTCAACGGGGTGTCCCTCAACGGCAGCGCGCCGGCGGCGACCGGAGCCAACCACAACTGACCGGCGTTCGTGAGCCGAGCTCACGGACCCAGGGGCTGTAGCTCAATTGGTAGAGCGCCGCTTTTGCAAGGCGGAGGTCAGGGGTTCGATTCCCCTCAGCTCCACCCGACAAGGGCGGGGTGTTTCGCGGAAGTCGCGCGGAACACCCCGCCCTTTTGCATGGGTAGCGGCTCGATCCCCGTGGAAGGTGTGGCCGAGTTCCTGACGGTCGGGTGAAACGCCTGGTGTGTCCTTTTCTACGGCGAGTTCCATGGCGAGGCGGGATTCGGCCTTGATTACGTGTCGCCCCGTGGTGGGTACGGTCCGGCCATGACGGAACGCGCGCAGTCCGAATCGGAACCCGACGACGATTCGAACACCGGCGACGATTCGAACACAGGCGAGGAACAGGCGGCCGCCGACGACACCACCGACGTCGGTACCGATCCGGCTGAGGACCCGGAGGCTCAGGAGCGTCTGGGACGGGACGAGCACCCGGGAGGGCAGGTGGTCGTGATCGGCGTGGTTGCCGATCCCGATCTGCCCGTCGACGCAGGATCCCTCATTGCCGACGAGCTCACCCAGTGGCTCGGCGACCGCACCGGTGAGGACTGGCAGGTGCAGGTCGTCTCCGATCCCATCGCCGCCGGCGCGGCCGAGACGAGCGAACTGTTCGAGGCCCTCGAGCAGTACCGCGATCGTGAGCAGTGGCGCTACGCGATCTGCGTGACCGACCTTCCCCTGCTTCTGCAGTCACGTCCGTTGCTGGCCGAATGCAGCCGTGAACGAGGGCTCGCCGTGGTGTCGATGCCGGCGCTCGGGTTCCGCCACCGCAAGCCGCTGCGGCAGATCTCCGAGGTGCTCGTCCGCGAGCTTCTTCAGGAACACCGGGACACCGACCAGGTCACCGAATCGTCGCCCGCCGTGGCCAGGGCGGACATCGACGACGAGGGCAGCGAGGTCCGTTACCCCCTCAGCCGGTTCCTCGGGTGGCCGCGCGTGCTGTGGGGGATGGTGCTGTCGAACCGGCCGTGGCGGGTGATCTTCGGACTGTCGAGTGCGCTCGCGGCGGCACTGGCCACGAGCGCGTTCGGCCTGTCGTCGACCACGATCTGGGAGATCGGTTATCTGCTGCCGCCGGGCAGTCGCATTCTCGGCGGGGTGCTCTCGGTCGCGGTGCTCACCACCTGGCTGATCCTCGGGCACGGCCTGTGGGAACGGTCGAAGAACCGTGAGGGCAGCTTCCGCAAACTCGTTCCGCTGTACAACACGACGACCGTACTGACGGTGCTGACGGGCGTCGTGATGCTGTACGTCGTGCTGTTCGCCGTCAACTTCGGCCTGGCCGAGTTCCTCGTCCCGCCCGAGCTGTTGACCAGCACGCTCGGGTCCAGTTCGGACGTCACGGTGTATCTGACCCTGGCGTGGGGCTTCACGAGCATGGGCATGCTCGCGGGCGCGGTGGGCTCGAGCCTCGAATCGGACGAGGTCGTGCGCCAGGTCGCGTACGGATACCGCGAGCGCGCCCGTCGCAGGGAACGGAACGAGGAACACCAGCAGGACTAGCGAACGGGCGCGCGGCCTGACCTGCGCCGCCGCAGGGAACCGACGTTCGTCGGAGGGGCGGGGGCGGGTATGCCGCATACGATGCGTCCCATCGACCTGTACCGGCCTGGAGGGGCACCCATGAAGATCAGGACCGCGACCGTGGCAGCTGCGACCTTGCTGGCGGTTCCGACGTTCGCTGCAACGGCCGCGGCCGAGGACACCTACTCCAGCTACGCCGAACTCGCCGCCAACGAGACCGAGGGCGTCGACTACCAGCGGTCCACGCGTTCCGGGGACACCGACGTCGCTCACATCGCCATCCACGGCGGCGGCATCGAACGGCCCACCACCGAGCTTGCCGACCACGCGGCCGAACTCGGCGGCCACGCGTTCGCCACGTTCGAGGGGATCAAGCCGTCCGGTAACAGCGTCCTGCACATCACGTCGACCAATTTCGACGAGCCGAGGACCGTCGAGGTCGTCGAGAACTCCGACTACACGATCTCGTGGCACGGCGCCGCCGGCGACGAGGCCAAGACGTACGTCGGTGGTCTGGACACCGAGCTGCGCGACGCGGTGCGCGACGAACTGCGCGAGGAGGGGTTCGACGTGCCCAGCGAGGTGCCCGACCACCTCGCAGGCGAGAACCCGGACAACATCGCCAACCGCAACGACCGCGGCAAGGGTGTCCAGCTCGAACTCACGCGGGGTCAGCGGGATCTGCTGATGCCGAACGGCACTCCCGTCGAGGCGATGGACGACTACCTCGCCGCCGTCGAACGCGCCGTCAGCAACCGTTGAGCCGTCAGGGCCTGCGGGTGGCGAGTACGCAGAACTCGTTGCCCTCCGGATCGCTGAGCACCACCCAGTTCTCGTCGCCCTGCCCGACGTCGACGCGCCGCGCGCCCAGATCGAGGAGTCTGCGCACCTCGGCGTCCTGATCACGGTCGACGGGGTTGACGTCCAGGTGCACGCGGTTCTTGACGGTTTTCGCCTCGGGCACGCGTGCGAACGTCAGCACCGGTGCGGCCCGGTCGGAGGGATCGCCGATGGTGACGAGGCCGACCTCCGCCTCGCGCACCGTGTAACCGAGGACGTCGCACCAGAAGCGCGCCAACCCCGCCGGATCGGCGCAGTCGACGGCGAGTTCGGTGAACCGGCTGACCATGACGCCGATTCTGCGCCGGCGGGACGTGGTGCGTCGCCTCGTTTTCCCGCGGGCGGCCGAACCCGTCCCGGCGAACGGAGCAACGCCACGCCACATTGCGGACACGAGCCGGCAACGGGCCGCTCACCTCACGGCGCGATCACCGATCACTCCGTACCCTGCGTGGTGCGGGCCCTGCGCACCTCCCCCTCGCGCGGGGCCCGCCTTCATGTCCTGGACCGAACCCTCGCCGCGCCGGACGGCGAGCGGTACGGTCGGCGGCCTCGCCGGGCGACGGTGCCGGGCGGCCGGCGGACCTGACGACCGAGGTGGGGCATGAGCGCGGATCTTCCTGTCGACTGTCACGTGCATTCCGAGTGGTCGTGGGACGCGCCGGAGGGCTCGGTTGACGGGGCGTGTGACCGTGCCGTCGCCGTGGGGATTCCCGGCGTCGTGTTCACCGACCACGCCGACCTCACGGCCTGGTTCATGCCGGAGCACCTGCACGCCCGGATGCCGCCGCACTTCACCGAACGGCTCGGCGACGACGGCGTGGTACGTCCGTCCGAACTGGACGTCGAAGGACACGTGGCGGCCGTGGCCGCGGCGCGGGAGCGGTATCCGCAGCTTGTGGTGCGCGCAGGCGTCGAGGTCAGCGAACCGCACTGGCACCCATCGGCGGTCGAACGACTGGTGCGGCGCGGGCGGTTCGATCTCGTAATCGGCTCGGTGCACGCGGTGGAGGTCGACGGCACACCGCAGATGATCGAGAGCCTGTTCGCCAGGTGGGATGCCGACGAGGTGCTGCGCACGTATCTGCGCGAGGTGCTGGCGTTGGTGACCGCGCCGGTGGAGTTCGACGTTCTCGCGCACGTCGACTATCCGGTGCGGTCGTGGCCCGCCAAGGCGGACCCGTTCGAGGTGGGCCGGTTCGAGGACGGATTCCTGCCCGTCCTCGGTGCCCTCGCGGCGTCGGGAAAAGCGCTCGAGATCAACACGAAACGGCCGCTCGACGCGCGGATCCTCGAATGGTGGCGTGAAGTCGACGGACCGAGCGTCACCTTCGGCAGCGACGCGCACGACCCCAGCCGCGTGGGCCAGGCCTTCGCCGACGTCGCCGAGCACGCCCGGTCGCTCGGCTACGCCCCGCGCGATACGGGAGACACGGGGGACACGGGGGACACGGAGGAGTCGGACGGTTCGGTATCGCTCAGGTGGTGGCTGACCGGCTGACCGGTTGACGATCCCGAACAACGGACCCGAGCAACGGACCCGAGCACGAGCAGTCCGAAGAGGACACTTCACGGCAGTGGTCCACGCCGCTCATCGACGACCCGTTTTCGTCGGTCCTCGCCGGTAATGTGGAAATCGGGGGTCCCCCACGAGAACGTCGCGAACGGTCCATTCGCGTCACGGAGGGTGCGAATCCGGCGACGCAGGACGGGAATGTGACGACTGAGGGCGGGAATCCGACGACGCAGGGCGGGAATGTGACGCGTCGAGGGGCGCCTCACCCATGTCCCCGGTTGTGTGACCTGGTCGACATCGTTGCGTGACCTGCGGCGGGTGTCACGTAAGCTGATCGGTTGTTCTCGGCCGTCTCACCCGGAGCTGGCCCGGATAGCGCCTGCGAGGGTTCGTGACGATCGCGATCGACAAGCCTGCCAGACCGACGCCCGACGACGCCCACACCACCCCGGCCGTCTACCGCGCCGGTCCCGCACCGAGCACCCGCACGCTGCTCGACATCCTCTCCGACACGGCCGCCGGCCACCGTGACGCACCCGCCCTCGACGACGGCACGACCGTCCTCACCTACCGGGCGCTGCTGGCCGAGGTCGACGCCGTCCGCGGCAAACTCGCCGCAGAGGGCGTCGGCGTGGGCGACCGCGTCGGCATCCGCATCGCGTCCGGCACCGCCGAGCTGTACATCGCGATCCTCGGCACCCTCGCCGCAGGCGCCGCCTACGTGCCCGTCGACGCCGACGACCCGGACGAACGTGCCGACCTGGTCTTCGGCGAAGCGGACGTGTGCGTCGTACTCGGCGACGGCGGCGCCGTGAACCGCGTCGGCGACTGCGTCGGCACGCCGGGCACCCCGACCCCCGACGACGACGCCTGGATCATCTTCACCTCCGGCTCCACCGGCAAACCCAAGGGCGTCGCCGTCACCCACGGCAACGCCGCCGCGTTCGTCGACGCCGAGGCCCAGCTGTTCCTCACCGATGAACCTCTCGGGCCAGGCGACCGCGTGCTCGCGGGCCTGTCGGTCGCGTTCGACGCCTCCTGCGAGGAGATGTGGCTCGCCTGGCGCCACGCCGCATGCCTCGTGCCCGCGCCCCGTTCCCTCGTCCGCACCGGCGTCGACCTGGGCCCGTGGCTGCTGGAACGGCGAATCACCGCCGTGTCCACCGTGCCCACGCTCGCCGCACTGTGGCCCGCCGAGGCGTTGGAGGACATCCGCCTGCTCATCTTCGGCGGCGAGGCGTGCCCGCCCGAACTCTCCGCCCGCGTCGCCGTCGAAGGCCGCGAGGCGTGGAACACCTACGGGCCCACCGAGGCCACCGTCGTCGCCTGCGCGGCCCAGCTCACCGGCGAGGGCCAGGTCCGCATCGGCCTGCCGCTGCTGGGCTGGGAACTCGCCGTCGTCGACGACGAGGGCAGGCCGGTGCCGATGGGCTCGTCCGGCGAACTCGTCATCGGCGGCGTCGGACTCGCCCGCTACCTCGACCCCGACAAGGACGCCGAGAAGTACGCCCCGCTGCCGTCCCTGGGTTGGCAGCGCGCCTACCGCAGCGGGGACCTCGTGCGCGCCGACCCCGACGGCCTCGTCTTCCTCGGCCGTGCCGACGAACAGGTCAAACTCGGTGGCAGGCGCATCGAACTCGGCGAGGTCGACGCCGCGCTGCAGGCTCTGCCCGGCGTCGCAGGTGCCGCGGCCGCCGTCCGCACCACCGACGCGGGCAACCAGATGCTCGTCGGCTACGTCCTGCCTGCCGAGACCGACACCGGCTCCGACACCAACACCGACGACCGCTCCGGCGCGCGCGAGTTCGACACCGGCGCCGCGGTCGCGCGCCTGCGCGACCAGCTGCCGGCCGCACTGGTGCCGCTGTTGGCGGTCGTCGACGACCTTCCCGTGCGCACCTCCGGCAAGGTCGACCGCGCCGCACTGCCGTGGCCGCTGCCTCCCGGTTCCACCGGCGACGGCGGCGGCGAAGCGCTCTCCGACACCGAACGCTGGCTCGCCGACGGCTGGACGGCCATCCTCGGCGTCCCGGTCGGGGACGCCGACGCCGACTTCTTCCGCCTCGGCGGAGGCAGCCTCAGCGCGGCACAACTCGTCGCGCGCATCCGCACGCGCCACCCCGAGGTGTCGGTCGCCGACGTCTACACCCACCCGAGGCTCGGTGACCTCGCCGGGAAGCTGGACGGCCTCGGCGGCACCCGACGTCGACGCGGCGAGGTGGCCCCCGTGCCCGCCTCGGCGCGAGTCCTCCAATGCCTGCTCACGGTGCCGCTGCTGACGGTCGTCGGTCTGCGCTGGACCACGGTCGCCGCCGCGCTGTCGACGGCACTGTCGGCGCTCGGAGGCGTCGCGTGGGCACCGGCCGTCCCGTGGTGGGCGCTGGGCCTCGCCTGGTTGGCCCTGTTCAGCCCCGCGGGCAGGATCGTGATCTCCGCAGCTGGCGCCCGGCTGCTCCTGCGCGGGCTGCGACCGGGGCGTTATCCGCGTGGCGGCCGCGTGCACCTGCGCCTGTGGGCGGCCGAACGGCTCGCCGACGTCAGCGGCGCCACCGACGTCGCCGGCGCGTCGTGGATGACCCACTACGCACGGCTGCTCGGCGCGAGGGTCGGCGACGACGTCGACCTGCACGCCCCTCCGCCCGTCACCGGTCTGCTCAAACTCGGCAAGGGCGCCGCCGTCGAACCCGAGACCGACCTGTCCGGCCACTGGGTCGAGGGCGACACCGTGCACGTCGGCAAGATCCGCATCGGCGCGGGCGCCCGCGTGGGTGCCCGCAGCACCCTGTTCCCCGGCGCACGGATCGGCAAGGGCGCCGAGGTCGCGGCCGGCGCCACGGTGCGCGGAGCCGTGCCCGCGGGACGTCGCTGGGCCGGCTCGCCCGCCGTCAGCGACCCGAAGGGCGGTCTGCGCTGGCCGGACAAGAAACCGCCGCGTTCCCGGCGCTGGGCAGGCGTCTACGGCGTCACGTCGTTCCTGCTCGGACTGCTGCCCGCGCTGGCCGCACTGCCCGCGGTCGCGATCGTCGGCGCCGCCGTCACCGGGACGACCGGGATCGCCGCGGCCTGGAATGCCGCGCTGGCCGTCACACCCGTTGCCACGCTGGCCTACCTGGCGACCTACGCCGCACTCGTGCTGGTGGGCGTGCGGGCGCTCGGCATCGGGCTGCGCGAGGGATTCCACCCCGTGCACAGCAGGCAGGCCTGGCAGGTGTGGGCCACCGAACGGCTCATGGACGCCGCCCGCTCCGACCTCTTCCCGCTGTACGCGAGCCTGCTCACGCCCGTGTGGTTGCGGCTGCTCGGCGCCAAAGTGGGACGCGGCGTCGAGGCGTCGACCGTGCTGGCCGTGCCGAAGATGACCAAGATCGCCGGCGGGGCCTTCCTGGCCGACGACACCATGGTCGCGGCCTACGAACTCGGCAACGGCTGGCTGCACGTCGCGCCCGCGCGCATCGGCAAGCAGGCGTTCCTGGGCAACTCCGGGATCACCGCGCCCGGCCGTTCCGTGCCGAAACGCGGCCTCGTCGGCGTGCTGTCGTCGACCCCGAAGAAGGCCAAGAAGGGCTCGTCCTGGCTGGGCATGCCGCCGATGCCGCTGCGAAGGGCCGTCGAGACGGGAGACACGAGCCGCACCTTCGACCCGCCCCGCAGGCTGAAGATCGCCCGCGGCGTCGTCGAACTGTGCCGCGTGGTTCCGGTGATGTGCTCGGTGGCGTTGTCGGTGTCGACGGCCGCGGCGCTGCTGGCCGTGTGGTCGGCCGCGGGCCTGTGGGCGGCTGCGGCGTTGTCCGGCGTGGTGCTGCTCGGTGCGGGTGTCGTCGCGGCGGCGCTGGCGACGGCAGCCAAGTGGACGCTCGTCGGCCGGTTCCGCGCCCAGGAGACTCCACTGTGGAGTTCGTTCGTGTGGCGGGCCGAACTGGCGGACACGTTCGTCGAGACGCTGGCCGTGCCGTGGTTCGTCGGCGGGGTCGGCGGAACGCCGCTGCTGCCCGCGTGGCTGCGCACGATGGGGGCGAGCATCGGCAAGGGCACGTGGGTCGAGACGTACTGGCTGCCCGAGTCCGACCTGATCCGCATCGGCGACGGCGCGACCGTCAACCGCGGGTGTGTGGTGCAGACGCACCTGTTCCATGATCGCATCATGAGCATGGACACCGTCGCGTTCGGCGAAGGCGCCACCCTCGGCCCGCACGGCATCGTGCTGCCGGGTGGCGGCATCGGCGACCGGACGACCGTGGGACCCGGCTCCCTGGTCACCCGCGGCGACACCGTGCCCGCCGACTCGCGCTGGCAGGGCAACCCGATCGCGGCGTGGGGTGACGAGTGACCGCCCAGCCCGCGCCCGGCGCCGACGTCTCCGGCGACTCGTACCTGCCGTCCCACGGCAACGGCGGCTACCGCGTTCGCCGCTACGACCTCGACCTCGAGTACCGCCCCATGGCCAACCGGTTGTCGGGCACCGCGCGCATCACCGCGGTCGCGACCCAGGCGTTGTCGGCCTTCACGCTCGATCTCGCCCCGTACAAGATCAACCGTGTGCAGGTGTCCGGCGGCAACGCCCGCTACACGCACCGAGGGAACAAACTGCGGATCAAACCGGCGCGCTCCATCGCCGACGGTGCCGAGTTCACCGTGGAGATCCGCTACGCGGGCAATCCCGAGCCGCTGTCGTCGCGCGAATGGGGCGACGTCGGATGGGACGAGCTGACCGACGGCGCCCTCGTGGCCAGTCAGCCGATCGGCGCCCCGACGTGGTTCCCGTGCAACGACCACCCCTCGGACAAGGCCGCCTACCGCCTCGCCGTCAAGGTGCCCGCGCCTTACACCGTGGTGGCCACGGGAAGGCTCGTCGACAGCCGCCGGTCCGCAGGCGCGACGACGTGGGTGTTCGAACGCGACGAACCGTCCGCCACCTACCTGATGAGTGTCCAGATCGGACAGTACGTCGACGTGGAGCTCGACGACGTCGCACGAATCGCCGTGCCCGCCCGGCTGCGGGACGACGCGCTCGTCGACTTCGGCCGCCAGCCCCGCATCCGCGCCGCGCTCGAGGAGTGGTTCGGGCCGTACCCGTTCGACGAATACGTCGTGGTCGTCACCGACGACGAACTCGACGACCCCATCGAGGCGCAGGGAATGGCCGTGTTCGGAGCAGGCCACGTCGACGGCGCGCGAACCCACGAACGCCTCGTCGTGCACGAGTTCGCACACCAGTGGTTCGGGAACAGCCTCACGGTCGCCGACTGGCGGCACATCTGGCTCAACGAGGGTTTCGCCACGTACGCGGAGTGGTTGTGGTCGGAGGCCTCGGGCGGGGAGTCCGCCGATGCGCTCGCCCGGCACTGGCGCGCCCAGCCCGCGCAGCAGGGCAGTGGGCCGCGCATCGGCGACCCCGGCGTGGCGGACATGTTCGCCGAGCGCGTCTACAAGGGCGGCGCGCTGACCCTGCACGCGTTGCGCGGCGAACTCGGCGACGAGACGTTCTTCGCCCTGCTGCGCGACTGGACGTCCACCCACCGCCACGCGACCGTCACGACCGAGGCGTTCACCTCCCTCGCCGCCCACCACGCGGGCCGATCACTGGAGGAGTTCTTCGCGGCCTGGCTCGAGTCCGACGTCCTGCCGGACTGACGCCTACGGCCGTCCGGAGCGGCCGACGTCGACGCGAGTGCTGAGCAGCGCGCCTTCGCGGGCTTGTTTCCGTGCGTCCTCGTGGAAATCCGGCGCTCCGGACAGGAACAACGTGCGCCCGTCGGCGCCGCCGAGCATGCACGCGAATACGCCATTCCCCGTGCTGAATTCCTCGGCGATCTCGCCGCCTTCGCGCACCCGGATCACGCGCGCGCCCGTGGCGTCGGCGATCCACAGTGCGCCCTCGGCGTCGAGGCAGCAGCCGTCGGACCCGACCACGACCTGCGCGAGCATCGGCTCGAGTTCCACCTCGGTCGGCTGCTTGCCGAACGTCGCCCACTCCCGGCGGCCGGTGAGGCTCCCGTCGCCTGCGATGTCGAACGCCGTGACGCGGTTGCCGAACGTCTCGCACACCAGCAGCGTTCCGTCGTCGGTGATCACGCTGCCGTTGGGGAACCACAGGTCGTCGGCAACCTTCGTGACCGTGCCGTCCGGATCCACGCGCAACAGGTTGGCCGTCTGCAGCGGCGCGCCGCCCATGAGGTCGAACCCGAACTCGCCGATGAACGCCCGTCCCTGGTCGTCGACGACCATGTCGTTCGGGTGGCCGCCGACGTGGCCGGAGAGGTCGGCGTGCTCGACGAGCGTTCCGTCGGCCTCGCGGCGCAGCACCTTGCGGTCGCGCATGGACACGATGAGCAGCCGTCCGTCCGGCAGCCAGTCGATCCCGGACGGCTGCTGCGGCACGTCGGCCTCGACGCGCAGGTCGCTGCCGTCCTCGGCGGCCGAGTACACCGCGTAGGTGTAGAAGTCGGAGAACCAGATCCGGCCGTCGTGCCAACGCGGGCACTCGGTGTAGGACATGTCGGTCACGATGGCGGCGGCATTGCGGCTCATGTGTCCCTCCTTGGTGTGTGGCTCAGGCGCGTGCGGCGTCGAGGAAGCGTTCGAGTTCGGTGCGCACGTCCGGACCGCACGGCTGGTAGACGACCTCGGTGACGCCGCGCGCGGCAAGGTCGTCGAGGCCGCGCCGGACCTCGTCGGTCGTGCCCGACAGCGTGACGTCGCGCAGGGTGGAGTGTCCGCCCGCGCGCCACGCGGCGTCGTCGGCGTCGTTGAGTTCGACGCAGTGTCCGCTGTGGACCGACAGGTGCCGTTCGTCCTCGCCGGCCTTCCCGACCACCGCGAGCCATTCGTCCCCGCCGGGCAGTGCGCGTACGGCCTCGGGGCCGCCGAACTCGTACGCGCCGTGCAGCGACAGTGCCCACCCGGGGCCGCCCGCCGCGCGTGCGTGCGGTGAGTCGACCGGTTCGTGATCGTCGAGGACGGTTCCCCACAGCAGATACGCCGACCAGGGAAAGTCGCCGACGTAGTCGGGGATCTGGAGTGTGGCGAACAGGCCGTCCCCGAGATCCTTGGCGACCGCGCCGCCCTTGGGGCCGAGCGCGCCGACCAGCACCGGAACGTCGACTGGACGAGCGGGCGCGTGCCCGTCGGGATGCAGCATCCGCATGCGGGCGCCCTCCCATTCGACGACCTCGCCACGCAGAAGTCCGCGGTAGGCGCGAAGGTAGGCGTCCATGAATTTCCAGGTGACCGCGCCGTAGCCCATGGCTCTGCGGCCGCTGAACCCCGTGCCGAACGCGACCGCCACGCGGCCCGGTGCCAGCGCGCACAGCGTCGCGGTCGCCGAGGCGTTGACCATCGGATGGCGCAGGCTGGGTACGAGAACGCCGGGGCCGAGTCCGATGCGTTCGGTGCGCTCGGCGGCCAGGGCGAGGGTCATCCACACGTCCGGACTCTGCTGGGATGTGTCGTAGACCCACGCTCGAGAAAAGCCGAGTCTCTCCGCCAGAGCGACGTGGTCAGGCGTGTCCAGGGCGGTGGGGAACGCGCACGACACCTCCATTGGTGTCTCCTTCCGGCTCATGAAACGCAGGTGGTCGACGCTGACTGAGCGCACATTTAGCCTGGTCGGAGAGTACGATAAGCGTCGACGATGACGCAAGCCACAGTCGGCTGTACCTGCACGGACAGCGCTGTGCCGGCACGGACAGCACGGCCTGCTCGGCCGAAGGGAGACGGGGATGGACGGTGATTCGGCGGCCGCGTCCGGCATCGACGTGCCGGACCAGCTGTGGGACTCGGATCGAGCCGAGGTGGCTCGCAGTCTCCTGACCTCAGGGGTCCGGTGCTTCGCCGCGAACGGTTTCCACGCCACGACCACGCGGGACATCACGTCCGCTGTCGGACTCTCCCCGGGTGCGCTGTACGTGCACTTCCGTTCGAAGGAACACGTGCTGTTCGAGATCGTCCACACCGGACACCGCCGCTCACTCGAGGTGCTTGAGGAGGTCGAACCGGCCGTCGATGCGCGTGAACACCTGCGGACGCTGGTCCGCCGGTTCGTCGCCTGGCACGCGCACCACCACGTCGTGGCCCGCGTGTGCCAGTACGAGCTCGCCGCGCTGTCCGACCAGCACTACGAGGAGATCCGCGAGCTGCGCAGGCGCTCCACGGCGACGTTCCAGGACGTGGTGAAGCGGGGCGTGGCGGAGCGGTCGTTCGCCGACGTCGACGTGCACCGGGTCGTGCGTGCTGTGCTGTCGCTCGGTGTCGACCTGGTGCGCTGGTACCGCTCCGACGGAGCGGACTCGCCGCAACAGCTCGGCGAGTTCTACGCCGACCTCGCACTCGGCATGGTCACCGGGGCGCGCCCGTAGTGCGGTGTCACCAGCGTCCGTTCTTCCGGAGAACGTCGACGGCTGCGACCGTGCTGTAGCCCCGCCACTCCAGGGCGGCTGCAGGGGAGTAGCTGTCGAAGTCGACTGCCCAGCCGCCGTCGTCGCGTTGTCCGCGGGCCAGTCGGTCGAGGTCGGCGGCCACCGCTTCCGCCGTGACGAGCTCACGCACCGGACGGCCGGGCTCCGGTGCGAAGTCCAGCAGGTGCAGCGTTTCGCCCTCGGCCCCACCTTCCACCGGAACGGCACCGTCGGACGGGACGAACCGCGCGAGTTTGTCCAGCAGTCCTCGGGCCTCGGCCACGGTGTCGGACGCGGCGTCCAGCAGTTGCAGAGCGAACGACAGGACGTACGCGAACGGCGCCTCGTCGAGGGCCCGGATCTCCGTGAAGCAGAACTCGGTGGCCGCGGCGAGCCACGGGTGGGAGGAGATGGCGGCGTCGAACCGGGCCACCCGGTGCGCCTGCGCCGCGACCGCCGCAGTGATCTGCAACGACGGTTCGCGCGGGTCGGCCTGCGCCCAGAACGGCGCGCACCCGGTGTCGTCGGAGATCGGCAACGCGAACGGCAGTCCGCCGCCGGGGAGCGTCGCCGAGGCCAGCCAATCCAGCAGTTCGCTCGCCCGAGGCGTTGTCATCCCGGCGTCGGCCATCGCCTCCAGCGCGTGCAGCGCTCCCGCGGGCTGGCTCTCCGGCGCGCGCAGATCCGGTTCGATGCCCCAGCCGTAACCGCCGTCGGGATTGCGATACGCCTCGAGCGCCGCGAGGACGTCGTGACCGTCGCCGCCGGTCAGTACGTCGAAACGACGCCGGTCCAGCTGCCGTCCGTGGGTGGTGAGGAACGCGCGTGCCTGCTCGATACCCATGGCACGCACCGTCGCACGTCCTGCACGTCCGCCGCTTGTACGAAACGGTCAGCCCGAGAGCTCCCGCGGTGTGGTGCCCGCGAGTCTGCGCACCTCGCGCGTGAGGTGCGCCTGGTCGACGTACCCGGCGCCGGCCGCTGCCTCGGCGGCCGGCGTTCCCGTGCGCATGAGGCGCAACGCGTGCTGGAAGCGGTGGATGGACGCGAGGGTCTTCGGCCCGTAACCGAACAGTCGGTCGGACGTCCGCCGCAGGGTGCGTTCGGACATGCCGTGGGTGTCGGCGACCTCGCGCACCGGTGTTCCGGCTCGCGCGGCACGGTCGAGCGAGTGAGCCAACCGCAGCTGCCCGACGTCCGGATCGGCCCGTCGCCACAACGTCTCGGCCACCTGTCGCAGCCGTACGGCCGGAGCGGCGGTGTCGTCACACGGTGGCACCGCTGACAAGTCGGTCAGGTCGACGCGCAGGTCGGTGAGTTCCCGCGCGGGGAGACCGAACACGGCGTGCGCGACACCCGGCGGGAGGCGCAGTCCCCACGTTTCGTCCCCACTGGCGGCATCCACGGTCTGTGCCGTGCGATCCGGGCCCGCCACGACGAAACGCCCCTCGTGCCACATCAGATCGAGCACGCCGTCGGGCACGATGAGGCCGGGACCGCCCGTGGCGATCGCGCGCCACAGCATCCATGCCTGCACCGGAGTCGCCCGCACGCTGTACACGTTAGTCGAGGAACTGCACGTGGCCGCGGGTTCCGTCGACGCGGATGCGCCTGCCGTCGGTGATCAGCTGGGTGGCGTGCTCGACGCCGACCACCGCGGGCAGTCCGTACTCGCGGGCGATCACGGCACCGTGGGTCATCTGCCCGCCCACCTCCGTGACGAGCGCGGCGATCGAGACGAACACCGGAGTCCAGCTCGGGTCGGTGTAGGCCGTCACCAGGATGTCGCCCTCGCTCAGGTCGGCGTGTGCCATGTCGGTCACGACGCGCGCGCGTCCCTCGACCGCACCCGCCGACACCGGCAGTCCGGCCAGCGCCCCCGGCGGAACGTCCTCGCGCCGGTAGCTGCCCGTCACGACCTCGCCCTCCGAGGTCAGCACGCGCGGCGGGGTGAGCGTGCGAAACGTCGCGAACTCGGCGCGGCGCGTGCGCACGGCCTCGTGGTCCACGGTTCCCGAGTGAGCGGCGTCGCGGAACTCGTCGAACGTGAGGAAGAAGGCGTCCTCGGGATCGTCCAGCACGCCCGCCTCCATGAGACGCCGTGCCTCGCCCAGCAACGCCTGCTTGTAGACGAAGTAACGGCGCACCATGCCGTACTTCGGGTACTCGCGGTAGCCCAGGAAAGTACGCAGGACGTCGATCCGATGCGCGACTTCATCGGCCTTCCCCTCGCCGCCGGGCAGGGCGCGCAGCCGCCGCAGCACCTCGTCGCGTTTCTCCTCGGCCTGACGCAGACCGCGCTCGAACCTCCGCGCGTGCTCGCCCGGTTCGAAGGCTGCCACGTGGGCGAGAATCGCAGGCACCAGCGCGGTGGGCTGTTCGCTCCAGCGCGGTCTGGTGATGTCGATCTCGCCCGCGCACCGCATGCCGTAGCGGTCGAGATAGGACCGGATCGCCGTGGCCGCCTCGGAGCCGCCGGGTACCGACGGCAGCCGGTCCAGGAACGTGTCGTCCCCGCGTGCCTCGGCGGCGCGCAGCAGTTCGACGACCTCGGGATGTGGCCGCACCGTGTCGGCGACGTCCAGCAGTTCCAGTCCCATCTGCGAGGTGACGTTGCCGGGTGCCGACTGGGTGAGCGTGTCCACCACACCCTTCTCGCCCAGCCGGGACTCCAGCGTGTCGGCCAGCCACGTGGTCGTGTCGAGCACGGTGTTGATCACCTGTCGGTGCGTGGACCGGCCGACCAGGCGGTGACGCAGCTCGTGGAGATCGTCGGCGACCACGTCGAACACCGCCGGCCCCGATGTCGCAGACATCCTGCGCTTCAGCGCCGCGACGGACTTCTCGTTGTTCGCGACGAGTTCGGCCACGATGCCCGGATCTGCGTCGAGGGGTTCGCCGTCCCGCGGCGCGGCGGGATGACCGGCGGGATGTTCTGCGTCGGCGGGCGGCGGCGGGAGGAACCCGTCGCGGGCGATCACCGCGCGCAGTGCGTCGCCGATCAGCGGGTCGGAATCGCCCAGCACGCCGACGATGCCGTCGCGGGTTGCGGGCGAGGACAGCTGCGGCGTGACGTCGACGAACAGCCGGCCGCCGGCGTGCACCATCGGCGCCGGGGTCGTCATCAGCCACACCGACAGTCCGAGCGGAGTCATGGCGTCGGTCATCATCTGCTGGTGACCGACGGACACGTAGACGTGGTTCTGCCCGTCGCCGGACTCCGGAACCGGATACAGCGTCGTGATCGGCCTGCTCTGCACGACGTGGATCTCGTCGTCTGCCAGGCACCACTCGATGTCCTGCGGTGCGCCGAAATGCGCCTCGATGCGCCTGCCCACCGCCGCGAGCCGCACCGCTTGTTCGTCGGTCAGCGCAGGCCGCTGGCCCGCGACCGTCGTGTCGACGATCGTCCCTTCCCGCACCCGGTGGACGTCCGGGCTGACCCGGCCCGACACGAGCGCGTCCCCGAGACCCGCGACCGATTCCACGGTGGCGACACGCCGATTCGACGTGACGGGGTCGGCGGTGAACAACACGCCCGAGACGTCGGCGGCGACCATGCGCTGCACGACGACGGCGATGCCGACGTCCCGGCGGTCGAATCCCCGGTGATCGGATCCCCGGTCGTCGGATCCGTGGTTGGCGAATCCGTGGTTGGCGACAGTGGCGCGCAGGCGGTAGGCCACTGCCCGTTCGGACAGCAATGACGCCCAGCAGCGCCGGACGTGTTCCAGCACGGCGTCGCGCCCCACCACGTTCAGGTACGAGTCCAGTTGACCGGCGAACGACGCGGTCGGCAGATCCTCGGCCGTGGCGCTCGAACGCACGGCGTAGGCCGCGTCGTCGTCGAGGTGAGCCGCGATCTCGGTGGACAGATCCTCGGGGATCGGCGCCTGCTCGATGTTGTCGCGCAGCTCGGCGCTGAGCGTGCGGGCGGCCTCGGCGTCGTCCGGTCCCAGGTCGCCGAGTGCCTTCAGTCGCTCGGCGATCGACTGCGTCCCCTCGACGACACGGCGGAAGGCGTCGGTGGTGACGCAGAATCCCGCCGGGACGACGAATCCACCCATTGTGGACAGTTCGCCGAGATGGGCGGCCTTGCCGCCGACCCGGTCGAGGCGCGCGCGGTCGACCTCGTCGAGGCTCAGCACCCAGCGCGGTTCGGTACGGCTGTCGGACATGCGGTTCCCCCTCGATGTTCCACCGTGCGCACGGCGGCGCGAATCGGTGCGTGAATTGTGCGCGGCCGGTGAATTCTGAGGGACGCCCCGGGTCTTGCGGCAAGAGCCGGGGTGCGGTTTACTGTAGGCACGGCAGGGAAAAGCGGTCCCTGCCGATTTTTTGTGCCTTACTTCGTACCCGGGCCGATCGGCCAACCCGACGGAATTCTCAGGCCGGTTGGCCGAGTTTCCAGGAGGCGAGCACACGGCAGTCGTGGTTGGCCCACCACTGCAGGTCGATGCGGTCGACGCGCTGGCGCACGGGGAGCAGATCGCGCAGCTCGGCGGCGACGGTCTCCGGGGTGATGCCGTCGGCAACGGCGTCGAGCGTGAGATGTGGGCGCACGTCGCCGAAGCGGCCGCCGTACGGCGGATGATCCGGAAATGCCGCGGAGAGCGCGGCGGTGAGGGCACGCAGCGGCGCCTCGGGTTCGGGTCTCAGGTGGATGAGCCCGTCGGGGAACGTGTCGACGCGGGCCAATCGCATGTCGAACGGTGCGGTGGCCGCGGCGATCCGTCCGACCTCGTCGAGATCGGACGTCGTCGGGTTCGCCATCCACGGGGCCAGCAGCGTCACGTGCGCGTGGACGAAAGCCGGATCGGCGGACACGAACGACGCGTCGTAGTGCGCCGTTCGCGTCCGCACGTGGTCGTCGAGGTCGGGCACGCCGACCGCGAGCACGGTGTGCCCGGGGGAGCGGCTCACGCCGAGGTGGTGCGCTCCTGCGCCCGCGTCATCCTGGCCTCCACCACGAGCACCGCGGCCACCACGGCGAACCCGACGATGCCCAGGATGATCGCGAGTGCGAGGTCCTCGCTGGGCGCAAGCAGGTCGCGGTCGTCGTTCTGCCACGGCCACAGCGCCCGAAGGCTTCCGGCCATCAGGCCGGTCACGATGACGAGGGTGATGCGTTTGCGGTGCTCAAGCAGCCACTGCAGCACCTTCACGATGGAGCCCAGACCGATGATCGCGCCGAGGGCGAACAGGCCGAGATAGCCGAAGTCGCGATCGTTCACCGCGGCCAAGGTCGGTTGGTAGAGCCCGATCGTCAGCAGGAGGAACGAGCCGGACAGACCCGGCAGCACGAGCGCGCAGATCGCGATGGCCGCCGCGATCACGATCACCGGTGCCGAGGCTTCGACGTTGCCAGGGGGAAGGCTCACCACGACGTACATCACTACCGCCGTCACGACAGCCGGAAGGATGTCCCGCATGGTCCACGGCGACATCCGCCCGTCCGATCGGGGCGCGCCGGCCACCATCGAGTACGGCACCCACAACGAGGCCAGCACCATGCCGAAGAACAGCGCCCGAGTCTGAACCGGGTGGTCCTCGACCCATCCCTCCATGAACCGGGCCATCACGAGCAGCGCCACGACCATGCCCGCCAGCAGCGGGATGATCGTGCGCCACGCCACGGAGCGGAACTCGGTGGCCGCCCTGGCGGCGCCCTTGCCGCGGGGCACGTCGGTGACGGCGCGTACGGCACCGGTGATGAGGTGGCCCGCCGAGGTGATGGCCGTGTCGTAGACGCGCACGACGAGTGCGACCGTGCCGCCGCTGACGCCGGGAACGGTTTCCGCGGTGCCGATCAGGGCGCCGCGTACCGCGTCGACGCCGTAGCTGGTCCACGCCGGGGCCCTGCCCGTGCGCTGCGGCGATGTCGTCACAAGTCTCTCCTTCGACAGGCCAGGAAGTTCGCGGCGCCAGCGGATCGAGGCAGCCGGTGCCCCTATCGTGGCAGGCGCCACGCGAGCGGTTGCCGCGGCCCGACGTCGGATGCCGTCAGCCGGGGGTGGCTCCGGCGCCGCGGCGCCCGGCAGCGGAGGTCACCCCGGTGGGCACCGCCCTGCCTTCCCGTGCACCGCGGAGCCGCCGCGTTCGGGACACCAGGACCACGACCAACACGGCGATCTCCAGCAGCGGCATCGGGAAGCCCATGAGCACGCCGAGCGCCATGTCGATCAGCGGTGCGGCGACCGCGGCCACGCAGACGCGCGAGCCGGCCGCTGGTGGCCGCTGCTGCGGTGCCCACGGTGTTCGCCGCCACGGTTTGGCCACCGACAGCCACGCCTGGAACGCGATCGCCGAGGCCATCACGGCGGTGCCCACCAGCAGGCCGGGCGGTGGCGCCGCGAGTCCGGCCTCGGCGTCGGCTGCGGCAGCGCCCAGGTTCCGGGACAACACGAAGATGCCGAGGTTCAGCTGCACGACGGTGATGGCGAACTTGGCCAGCACCCACCAGTGGTGGAAAAAGCCCCACGCCGTGGCCGCCGAGAGCACGAATCCGGTGAACGCGCTCGCGTTGGCCATCGGCGCCAGCAGTGTGGTGTCGAGTTCGTGCGCCATCGACGTGGCGGCGATGCGCACGTCCTGGTCGGCGGAGGCGAATCCGACGGCGAGCAGAGTCAGCAGGCCCAGCGCCTGCGCCATCCAGCCGACCGACGTGAGCACGTGCAGCCACACCAGCGTCTGCCGGGGGCGCTGTGCGGTGCGGGAGCGCGAGGTCCGGGAGTTCGCCATGCGCTCAGACTGCGGCGACCGGGCCCGAATCGGTATCGGGAACCCGCCGGAGAAAAACCCCGAGGTCGGGTCGGGGTCCCGGGCTCAGCGGCCCGCGCGGATGTCGGCGAGGGTGCGGTCGTGCCGCCGGACGAACGCGCGGACCTCGGCGTCGCGCAGCGGTACGAACACCACGGCGATCAGCAGGTTGGCGGGCAGCATGAGCCACGCCGTCTGGGTCAGCGCGACGACGAACAGCACGGCGCTGACCGGGGTCGCCACGAGCAGCACGTAGTGGGCCCACCGTTTCGGCTCGGCCAGCACGAGCGAGGCGGGCAGGACGAACACGAACTGCACCGACGTGACGATCAGCATCGCCCACAGCACCCGGTCGGTGGTCGGCACGGCCTCGGCCATGGCGAGCAGCAGCGCCAGCATCGACCCGAGCAGCACCTGCCAGCGGTACCGGCCGAGCCTGCGCCGGATGCGCGCATCGGCCGATTCGGCAGCGGGCTGCTCCGGCGCTTCGTCTGTGGGTGCGTCCGTGCGGGTATCGACCGGTTCGTCGTGCTCGGCTGCCACCACGTTCACTCCCTCACCTCGGCGCTTGCCACCCATCATCGACCATTCGGACCGCAGGCCGCAGACAGGGCGGCCCCGCGGTGGCGCCGGCTACAGCGTCACCACGGGGCCACCGCGGGGTATCGGGAGAACTACCGGCTCAGTGGGTGTGGTGCACCTCGGCGGGCTCGTGCACGGGCGTCGGGATGCCGACGTGCCGCGCCTTCAACTGCAACGCGAGGTACAGCGAGTAGTGCCGCGACTGGTGCAGGTTGCCGCCGTGGAACCACAACCCCTCCTGCTTCGTGGGCTTCCACATGTTGCGCTGCTCGCCCTCCCACGGACCGGGGTCCTTGGCGGTGTCCGAGCCGAGGCCCCACACCTTGCCGACCTTGTCCGCGATCTCCTGGCCCATGAGGTCGGCGGCCCAGCCGTTCATGGACCCGTATCCCGTGGCGTAGACGACGAGGTCGGCCGGCAGCTCGGTGCCGTCGGCCAGCACGACGGAGTCCTCGGTGAGCCGCTGCACCTGCCCGTGGGCGAGCTTGACGTCGCCGTTCGCGACGAGATCGGCGGCGCCGACGTCGATGTAGTAGCCGGAGCCGCGCCGCAGGTACTTCAGGAACAGCCCCGATTCGTCCTCGCCGAAGTCGAGCCAGAAGCCCGCGCGTTCGAGCCGCTCGTAGAACTCGGCGTCGCGCTCCTTCATCTTCTCGTACAGCGGGATCTGGAACTCGTGCATGATCCGGTAGGGCAGTGACGCGAAGATCATGTCGGCCTTCTCGGTGGTCACGCCCGCGGCGAGGGCGCGTTCCGAGTACAGGTCGCCCATGCCGATCTCCATGAGGCTCTCGCTCTTGACGATGTGCGTCGACGAGCGCTGCACCATCGTCACGTCGGCACCGTGCTCCCACAGCGCGCCGCAGATGTCGAACGCCGAGTTGTTGCTGCCGATCACCACGACCCGTTTGCCCGCGTAGGCGTCCGGACCGGGGTGTTGCGAGGAGTGGTGTTGCTCGCCGCGGAAGATGTCCTGCCCCGGCAGCTCGGGCACGTTCGGTTTGCCGGACATGCCGGTGGCCAGCACGACCTGCTTCGGGTGCAGCGTCATGCGCTCGCCGTCCCGGTCGATCTCGACGGTCCACTCCTTGGCTGTGGAGTCGTAGGTCGCCGACGTCGCGCGGGTGGAGCCCCAGTAGGGCACCTCCATGATCTTGACGTACGCCTCGAGCCAGTCGGCGATCTTGTCCTTCGGGGCGAACACCGGCCAGTTGTCGGGGAACTTCAGGTAGGGCAGGTGGTCGTACCAGACCGGGTCGTGCAGGCACAGCGACTTGTACCGGCCACGCCACTGGTCGCCGGGCCGCGGGTGGTTGTCGATCACCAGCGCGGGCACGTCGAGTTGACGCAGCCGCGCCCCGAGCGCGATCCCGCCCTGGCCGCCGCCGATGACCAGCACGTACGGCTGCACGGTGGTGCCGAGTTCGGCCTCCTCCTGGGCTCGTTTCTCCGCCCACGTCTTGCGCTCGGGGTTGATGCCGTGCTCGGCGCCCATCGGACGGTGCGTGCCCCGCGGCTCCTCGTGGCCCTTGAGTTCGTAGAGGGCGGTCAGGAACGTCCACGCCTTCGTCTCGTGGTCCTCCTCCACGAGCCTGGTCAGGCCCCGTCCGCGGCCCACGGCCGTCTCGAACGTGAACCACGCGGTGATGACGCCGTCGGCCTCCTCCGGCGGTTCCTCGAGCGCGAAGTTCGTGGGGTCGACGTCGCCGAGCGTGGCCTCGAGGCGCCGCTCCACGCCGTCGGGGTTCTCGGTGGTGGTGATGTTCCAGGTGAACGCGATGAGGTCGCGCCAGTAACTCGTCGCCGCGAACATGCTCGCCGCGCGGGGGATGTCGCGGGCGGCCAGTGCGTCGGCGAAACCGGACAGCCAGTTCTCGGCCTTGCGCTGCGGGCTGGGCAGCGAGTCGGTCTGCGGCGTACCGAGGGTCTGCGTCATTGGAGGGCCCTCCCTTGCGGCCACGTGGTTCATCGTGTGATGTGGGATACACAGTCCGCGCAGAGTGGCCGGGCGGCCAGCGTTGCGCCGCGTTGCACGTGCCTGAGCCCGGCGTCCGGGTTTTCGCGGGAGGTGCTGTCAGGAGGTGCTGACGTGACCGGTGAGGCGGCATTGCCGGGGTTGTCGGGTTTCCCGGCCGATCTGTCCGAGCACGCGCGGGTGATGCAGCGGGTGCACGAGGCGGTGCTGTCCGGGGCACGTCCGCCGGTGCGGCCGCGGGACGTGGTGGAGCGTTCCTGGTCGCGGATGTTGGACATGGGGCTCGACACCTCCGGGGTGCAGCGCACGGTGGTGTCGCTGCCCGAGGTGGAGTTGCGCAGGCGCAGGTCGGGACTGGAACCGGTGATCGACGACCTGCGGCGCATGCTGCGCCATGCGGCGGAGACCTCGCCGTTCCTGGTGGTGGTGACCGACGCCGACGGCGTGATCCTGTGGCGGGACGGGTCGGCGCGGGTGCGCGCCTACGCCGACGCGCTGGGCTTCACCGAGGGGGCGCGCTGGACCGAGGCGACGGTCGGCACGAACGCCGTCGGCACGGCGCTCGTCGAAGCAGCGCCGGTGCAGCTGCTGGCTGCCGAACACTTCGAGCCGGCCCAACATCGCTGGTACTGCTGCGCCGCCCCGGTGCACTCACCCGTGACGGGCGAACTGGCGGGCGTGGTGGACATCAGCGGCCCGGCGCTGACGCTGCACCCGGCGATCGGTGCACTCGTCGAGACGTCGGTGCGGCTGGCCGAGTCCGGGCTGTGGCGGTTGCACGAACAACGGCTGGAACGGCTGCGGCGCAGCGCGGAGCCGGTGCTGGGCGGCACGGCCGAGCCGTTGCTCGTGGTGGACGACGACGGCTGGGTCGCCGTGCGGTCGGGCATCGCGGTGGGTGCGCGGGTGCCGGTGCCGCGGGAGGGACTTCCGATGGCTGTGGCAGGGCTCGGGCTGTGCACCCCGGAACGTCTGGGGGAGGGCTGGCTGCTGCGGCCGGAACGCGACCGCACGCCCATGGTTGCCGAACTCGACCTCACCGGCGATCCGGTGGTGCGCGTGCACGGCGGGGACGGTTCGTGGTCGGCGGCGTTGACGAGGCGGCAGGGGCAGGTGCTGGCGTTGATCGCGGACGCCGGCCCGGGCGGACTCGACGCGGCTGCGCTCGGCCGCGCCCTGTTCGGCGACGACGGGCACGTGGTGACCGCCCGCGCCGAGGTGTCCCGACTCCGCCGCGTGGTGGGCGACCTCGTGGCACCCGCCCCCTACCGGCTCTCCGACGGTGTGACGTTGACGGTCACCCGGCCTCGCTGAGTGCCGCGAGGTGCCGGGGGCCGTGATCAGGGCAGGCGGCGGCCGAGGAGGGCGACGAGCCGGTCGATCGGCGGGGCGTCGTCGGGGTGGGGTTGCGGTGGCGCGAACGGAGCGTTCCCGCCGTCCGGGGCGTCCGGGGTCTCGCCACTCTCGCCATTGCTGTCGTTGCCGCTGCCCATGCCTGCGAGTTGTTCGCGGGTGAAGGCGAGGGCGCGTTCGACGACATCGTCGGGATAGTGGACGCGTTGACCGGTGGCGACGGCGATGTCCCAGCCGTGCACGAGGTCCTCGACGGTGCGCAGGCGGACCGCGACCGCTCCGGGGATCGTGCCGACCGGGGCGGCGAGCGGTTGCTCGAGCGCCCCCGGTTGGCGGAAGGCGGTGACGACGGCGGTCGCGTGACCGCGGTAGCTGCCGGCCGGGTTGTCGCCGAGCGCATCGGCGTGTGCCGGATCGAGGGGATAACCGGGTCTTCCCGCCAGCAGTCCGGCGAACAGCCTGCTGCCGAGGGCGAGGTGGTTGACGACGTCGCGCACACACCACTGCGTGCACGGCGTCTCGTTCGCCCACTGGTCGTCGCGGACTCCCGCGACGACATCACCGACCGCGCGCAGGCAGATGTCCAGGTCGTCCACGGGCGTGTGCGTCATCGATACCCCCGCCTGCCCTCGTCCGCCGACGGCGGAGTGATGGACCGCGACGTGGATGGACCGTTCGCGTCAAGGACCGTGTCGTGAACGGACCGTTCGCGCCGCCTGGGATCCCCCGATTCTCACACTAGCGTTCGGGGCCGACATTGTGGAGCGGTCAGGTGGCCGGAGCGGTGGGGGTCGAACCGCGGGAAGGCCGGGGCAGGCCCAGCAGCGCAGCGGCGCCCAGCATGGGCAGCACACCGAGCAGGATCGGCGCCTGGATGCTGATCGCCGTCGCCAGTCCACCGCCCGCCAGTGCGCCCGTGGCGTCCGCACTGCGCGCGACCGTCAGGTATGCGCTGTTGACCCGACCGAGCATTCCGGAAGGGGAGCGGCGTTGCCGCATGGTCATCGCGGTGATGTTGAACGCCGCGAACGCTGCGCTGCTGCACGTCAGAGCCACGATCGTCAACACGACGTGGCTGGTCAGGCCCAACAGCAGCTGGCAGCCCGCCATGACCACGATCGAGCCGGTGAGCATGCCGCGCGTGCCCGCCCTGGCCGTCATCCGCGCACACAACACCCCGGCGAGCACACCGCCGATCGCTCCCGCCCCGAGCAGGAAGCCGTACGTCGCCTCGGGCAGTTCGAGCACCTGCGTCACGTAGAGCACCAGAATCGCCAGGTACGCGCCATCGGCGACGGCCACCAGTCCGACGGCGATCGTCAGGTTGCGGACGTCGCGATCACCCCGCAACCAACGCAGTCCCTCCCGCAGATCGCGGCCCGTCGACCGCGCGAGTCCGCCGATCGTCCTTGCCCCCGACGCCTGCGTATGGGGAGCGAACACGCTCGGCAACGTCAGCAACAACAGGATCGAGATGCCGAAACCGCTGGCGTTGAACGCGAACGGCAACACCGCGGCCACGCCGAACAACCACCCACCCAGCGCCGGCCCGGCAAGCTCGTCCCCGACGATGCGGGTGGCCACGATCCGCCCGTTGGCCCTGTCCAGCTCGGCCGACCCCACCAGCCGCGGAACGGCCGTCGCCGCCGCGGTGTCGCGGATCATCGCGCCCAGACCGGTCACGAACGCCGCGCCGAAGATCAACGGCAGACTCACCGTGTCGGTCAGCACCGACAGCGCCAACCCGGCGACCACGAGTGCCCGCACCACGTCGACGGCGACCATCGTGCGGCGCAGATCCCACCGGTCCACCAGCGCCCCGACACCCAGCCCCAGCACGATCCACGGAAGTCCCTGCACGGCCGGAACCGCCGCCACCGCCGCGGGCGAATCGGTGACCGTCAGCGCGAGCAGCGGAAACGCGGCGAACCGCACGCCGTCACCGAGATCGGCCAGGAACGACGACAACCAGTACCGCGAGAACGGAGTGAACGACATCCTGGCCACAAGCGCGGATTATGTCGCCGGTACCCGCGCGGGGCGACCGCTTTTCGGTCCTCTGTTTTTGCCTGCTTTGCCGTCCGCTGCTTTTGCCGCCCCGCTGCATTTGCGCCCACTGCATTCGCGCCCACTGCATTCCCGCCCACTGCATTCCCGCCCACTGCATTCCCGCTCGCTGCGCTGGGCGGACCGCGCGAGGTGACCGTTCGGTGCGGCGCACGTGCGAGGAGCGTTGCGAACGGACCGTTCGCGCCGGAGGGGGTCCCCCGAGTTCTCACACTAACGTTCGGGGCCGACGTTTTCGGTGGTCGGCGGGTGGGTGCGGCGTGCTTCGTCCGCCATCCATTCGACGCATGCGCGCACGCGCGCCAGTACGGGCTCGGGCCACACCTCCTCGGCGTACGTGCTGCCCAGGTACAGCTCGCGGGCGTGTTCGACCACCGGCACGTACTCGTCCGGCAGCCGGCGCGCCGCCCAACTCGCCGCCTCGTCCTTCGCGACGATCCGGCCCGTGGCCGTCGTCGACCACACCCGAGCCACCGTCAGCACCACATTCCGCGTGTCCGTGTCAACCTCGGCCAGCAGCTCGTCCAAGCCCTCCACGCTCGCCCGCACCACATCGCCCACCGGGACCGCGTCGAACACCTCACCCGGCTCAGCACCGGCCAACGGCGAGGCACCCTCGAGCGCCGTCGTGATCACCAACGCCAGATCGGGCATCGGGGCGCGCTCCGGCACCGCGCCCGCCTCGAACTCCGCCCGCCGCCACTCACCGAACAGGTAGTCGCCGACCGGCGGATACCGCCACGGCACCACGTCCTCGCTAACCACCACGGTGAGCTCCACCGGCCGCAGCTCGCCGCCCATCCCCGACAGAGCCAGACAGCCGTCGGTCAACGACCTGCGTTGCCGCTCGTCCAACGGTGCCTCCGACACCGCCAGCACGTCCAGATCGCTCGCCGGACGCAGACCACCGCCCACCGCCGAGCCGTGCGCATAGCACCCGACCAGCGAACCGCCCAGCACCGCACGCACCAGCTCGACCACCCTGTCCCGCTGCGCCGGTTGCACCGCACCGCTCCGTTCCGACTCGGCGACCATGCCGCCAGCGTGCCAGCCGCAACCCCGTCAGCCCATCTGGTTCACTCGCTGACCATGGGACGACTGTTCGGATCCGGCGGCACCCGCGTCGCGCTGATCGGCATGACCGCCGCGGCGCTCACCCTCGCCGGCTGCACCATCCCCGAACCCGACAGCGGTGGCGAGAACACCGGCACCGGAGACGGCGGCGAACCGACCACCCGCACCGTCACCCGCACCAAACCCGCACCCGAGCTGCCGCCCGAACCGAAACCCGCCACCACCGGCGACTGCCCCTACCTGCCCACCGCCGAGGCCGAGAGCGCCAACGGCCAAGGAGTGGGCCAGGTGCGGCTCTCGGCCGACAAACCCCATCCCACGTGCTTCTTCTACCGGCCCGACGGCGAAGTGCAGCTCACCGTGCAGGTCTACGTCGGCGAGGCCGACGTCGCCACCGGACTCGTCGACCGGGCCGCCCCCATCGACACCTCCAACCCCACCGAACAGCCGGCCGGCTGGTCCGGCGGCTACGAGGCCGACGACGAGGGAGCCGTGTACGCCGTGTCGAAACAGGGCAACGCCGTCATCGTCACGACCAACCAGCAGCAGAGCGTCAAAGCCCGCACCGTCGCCACCGACGTCATCGCCACCCTCGGCCTCTGAGAACCCGGCCTCTGAGAATCTCCGCCCGAAGTGCACCGTTGCTCCTGGTTCCGACGCGCTCGGCACACGCCGACCTAGCTCTGTGTGATCAGGCAGCGACGCACATGAGGCCACGACGTGAGTACCAAATGACCGGTGTACTAGGGTTGCGCCACACGCGCAGGCCACTCAGTGTTGATCGTTCAACGCCGGCTCCCCTGAACAGGTGACGATCGACCGGTCGGCTCTGCGTGGTCCCCCTCCGAATTTCGAAGTGACGAAGGAAGATCTCGTGGCTGACACCCTGAAGGAAGCTCTGCTCGACTCCACCCGGCGTCCGGACGTCGTCAACGACCTGACCGAGCTCATCGACGCAGAGGTCGGCGACAAGAGCGGCGTGTCCGGCACGGTCATCAAGACCGGCTACGGCGCCGTCAAGAAGATCAAGCCGGGCATCATCGGCTCCGCCGTGGACAGCCTGCTCGACGACTTCGTCGCCGCGCTCGAGCCGATCTTCGCCGACTTCAAGGCCAACGGTGGCGGCGACTTCGGCAGCTACCTGCCGAGCCGCGGCGACGAGGCCGCCGACGCACTGCTGTCGGTGACCGACGCCCGCGCCGAGAAGTCCTCGCGCGACTCCATCAAGAAGGTCTACGAGAAGCTGCGCCCGAAGGGCAAGGAGAACGTCATCGAGGCGCTGCCGCGCCTGGGCGCCCTCATCCAGAAGTACGCGGGCTGATCTTCCCGCTCTCACACGAAAGGGCTACCTTCCCAGCGGGAAGGTAGCCCTTTTCGCGCGGTTACTCAGCCGTGCTCAGGCCTGCTTGGGTGACTGGTTCGGCTGCGGCTTCGCGGCCGTCTGGCCGTTCGAGCTCGCCGAACCCGCCGAACCGGACGTCTCCGGCGTGTCGGTGCTCTTCGGCGGAGCCGGCGCCACCGGGGCCTCCGGCTTCGGCCGCAGCGCATACGCCACGCCCGCGATCACGCCGAGCGCCAGCAGAATCGGAAGCTTCCTGCGCTTCTTCTTCTCGCCCTTCTCACCGGTCGCAGCGCCCTTGGCGTCCTTCATCGCGGCCTTGAAATCCTTCTTGGCCAGCTTGAAGTCCTTCTTCGCGCGGCGCTTCGACTCACCGGCGGCCTTGGCCGCCTTGATCGCGGCCTTCTTGGCCTTGCGAGTGGGCTCGGCCAGCTCGCCGCGACGTTCGTCGGCGACCTTCCTGGCCTTCTTGGCGCTCTTGGAGACCTCTTTGCCGGCCTTCTTGGCCTGGGCGGCCAGCTTCTTCTGGGCCCGCTTCGAGCTCTTCACGAGCTCGTCGGACCCGTCGGTCAGCCGGTCCTTCACGGACTCACCCGCCTCCGCGGTTCGAGTCATCGCCTCCACCTCGTCATTCGTCGGTTCTCTGGCTGTCACCGTACCGCCCATCCTGCCCCTTACCGCTGGATTATGCCCGGGATGGCACGATGATTCGTGTGACTGAGAGCAACGAGAGCGTGGTCGGTACCAAGATCAAGGCCACTCTGCACACGAACCGTGGCGACATCGCCATCAACCTCTTCCCTGATCACGCCCCGAAGACGGTCGCGAACTTCGTCGGTCTCGCCGAGGGCACGAAGGAGTACACGCAGCCGAACGCCAAGGGCGAGAAGACCGGCCCGTTCTACGACGGCGCCATCTTCCACCGCGTGATCGACGGGTTCATGCTCCAGGGCGGCGACCCGACGGGCACCGGCCGCGGCGGCCCGGGGTACAAGTTCGACGACGAGTTCCACCCGGAGCTCCAGTTCAACCGGCCCTACCTGCTGGCCATGGCGAACGCCGGACCCGGCACCAACGGTTCGCAGTTCTTCATCACGGTCGCGCCGACCCCGCACCTGAACTTCAAGCACACGATCTTCGGTGAGGTCGCCGACGACTCGTCGCGTGCCGTCGTCGACGAGATCGGCCGCGTCGCGACCGGTCCGGCCGACAAGCCGCTCGAGGACGTCGTCATCGAGTCGGTCGAGATCGAGCGTTCCTGATCTCTGCCACTCCGCCTGGGTAGGTTGACGGTCGTGACGTGGAGCGTGCAGTGACCCAACCTCCGTATCCGCCCGACGGCCCGGCCCGGTCGGACGAACAAGCGCGGCCGGGGTGCTGGTGGCACCCGAACACGCCGACCGGCCTGAGCTGCGTGCGCTGCGGCAGGCCCGCCTGTCCCGACTGTCTCCGTGAGGCGTCGGTCGGATACCAGTGCATCGACTGTGTGCAGGCTTCGCGCGCACAGCAGCGCCGCGCACAGCCGCTCCGCCCCGGCGACCGCACGGTCGCCGGGGCGCGCGTGTCCACGAGGGCCGTCGTCACCCCGCTGCTCATCGCGCTCAACGTCCTGTTCTACGTCGCCACCGCCGCGCAGGTCGGCGACCCTATGCAGAACAGCGAGTCCACGCTGTTCCAGGACGGCCAGCTGTGGCCGCTGGCGGTGTACGCCGGCGGCGAATGGACGCGCCTCGTGCTGTCCGGCTTCCTGCACTACGGGCTGCTGCACCTGGCCATGAACATGCTGGCGCTGTGGATCCTCGGCAGGGACCTCGAAATCCTGCTCGGCAAGGTGCGGTTCCTCGCGCTGTACCTGGTCTCGCTGCTCGGCGGATCGACCGCCGTCTACCTGCTCGGCGACGTCAACACCGGCACCGCAGGCGCCTCCGGCGCCGTCTACGGGCTCATGGGCGCGCTCCTGGTGGCCGTGCTGAAACTCAAGCTCAACCCCAGTGGCGCGATCGGCATCATCGCCATCAACCTGGTCCTGACCGTGACCATCCCCGGCATCTCCCTGCTCGGCCACCTCGGCGGGCTCGTCGCCGGAGCTCTCGTCATGGTCGCGATGCTCTACGCGCCGCAGAAGCAGCGCACCCAGTACCAGATCACGGCCGTCGGCATCGTCGTCGCCGCGCTCATCGGCCTGATCCTCTACCGCGACGCCACCATCGCCTCCGACATCTGCACCGCGGTGCCCTACGCCTGCCCCGGCACGTCCGTGTAGCGGCGGAGGATTAACAGACACGGCCTAACCGCGCAGGGCCAGCAGCGCGTCGTGGACGTCGCGCGGGTCGGCACCCAGCTCGACCCAGCCGAGCACCGTGAGGCCCTCACCGCCGCTGCTCGTCGTGTTGTCGCCCGAACTGCCCTGCGCCTCGGCGGCCAGCGCCTCGAACTCCAGGACCGGGGCCTCGCGGCCCCACCGCCGCACGGTCGTCAGCTCCATCCGCACGGCGTCCCACGCCAGCTCCTGCGTGCCGCCCAGCGAACGGATCCGCACCCCGGCGGCATCGGCGGCGAGACGGGGCCGGACGAACGTGCCGTACGCCGCAGCCAGCGTCAACGCCACGGCGCCCAAGCCGAACAGCAGCGTTCCCGGCCGGTCGGCCGACCCCGACGCCGCCACCGCGGCGACCGCCGCTCCCACGGCGAGGACCCAGCCGATCACCACGAGGCCGGGATGGGTCGACCAACGGAGAGTGGAGTTGTCCACAGAATCATCCACAGTGGGGATTAGTGACACCCATGTAAGTCGGTCGCAGCAGGCTGATCCGCCGCCTGGATCAACGCCATTTCATCGTCATGAGCAGGCCACTGATCATCAACGCGAAACCGATCGCGAAGTTCCAGTTGCCCAGCTCCAGCATGAAGCCGATCTTCTCGCCCGCGAGGTAGTTGACGACCAGCCAGGCCAGGCCCAGCAGCATCAACCCGAACATGACGATCTTGTAAGGAAGCGGCGACGGACCGGCCGCCGACACCTTCACCGGGGTTTTCCGGTCGGCGGGCGGGGTGTACGCCGTCTTCTTGCGGACCTTCGACTTGGGCATTGATGTCCCTCGTGCTCTGGGGGTCGAAACGCATGGCGGACTTGGGCCACCGCCACCTCAACACGTTAACGTAAGCGCCCAGACGTCCGAAGCAGTACCGAGAAGCCCGGCAATCGCCGACGGCCTCCATCCTGGGCCCTTCACGCCCAGGACGAAGCAGGGTCCAGGGTGAAAGGAGCCGCCTTGTCGACATCCGACGACGGACCGGGTGGCGGTGCGGGCCGGATGGCCTCGCCCGACGAGATCGGCACCCCGCGTGCCTCCGAGGAACGTCCCCCACCACCGCCGAGGCGCGGAGGCGGCAAGGTGCGCACCGCGGTCCGTGGTTTCGGCGAAGTCCTCATCACGCTCGGCCTCGTCCTGCTGCTGTTCGTCGTCTACGAGCTCTACGTGACCAACTGGAAGTCGGGCTACCTCCAGCGCGAGGCCAGTGCCGAGCTCGAAGAGGAATGGCGCAGCGCACCGCGCGGGGAACGCGAACTGCACACCGATCCCGCCGACGGGCAGGCGTTCGCGCGCATGTACATCCCCTCCTTCGGCGCCGACTGGAGCTTCACCGTGCAGCAGGGCGTCGGCCCAGCAGCACTCGAGGTCGGGCCCGGCCACTACAAGAACACGGCCATGCCCGGCGAACCCGGCAACGTCGGCGTCGCCGGACACCGCGTCGGCAAGGGCGCACCGTTCAACGACCTCGACCTGCTCAACTCGTGCGACGCCATCGTCATGGAGACCGCCGACAGCTTCTACGTCTACCGCGTACTGCCCATGGCCGACGAGGTCGACGGCTGGGCACAGAACCAGGGCACGCAGCAGCGGTGCGACAACGTCGCGCCCCTGCAGGACAAGCAGGGCGCCTACGACGAGACGTTCGGCAGGCGGATCGTGCTGCCCGACCGCGGCGACGCCGTCGCGCCCGTGCCGTACAAGCCGAACGACCCGCTGCCGCCCGCGTCCCAGGCGTCACTGCTCACGCTCACCACGTGCCACCCGCAGTTCTCCGACGCCGAACGCATGATCATCCACTCGGTGCTGACCAACCAGTACCGCAAGAGCGAGGGCACCGGGTACGAGGACCTGCTCGCCGCGATCGGGGAGGCGTAGATGTACGGCTGGATCTGGCGGCACCTGCCCGGCCCCGTGCCGGTACGCGTGCTCGAGGCGCTCATCCTGATCGTGGGCGTGGTCGCCCTGCTGATGCTGGTGATCTTCCCCTGGCTGGAGCCGATGCTCCCGTTCAACGACGTGTCGGTCGAGGGCTGAACGGGCAGGACTGAGCCGAGTGCAGGACTGAGCCGAGTGCAGGACTGAGCCGAGTGCAGGAGTAACGCACCACGCGGAAGAAGGACGGCATCGGCGTGCAGGTCTACTGGGAGACCGACCACGGACGAGAAGGGATCTGCCGGGACTCGAATTCCAGCGGCGGCATGGGCTACTGCAACTACAACATGAAGGAAGGTCAGGAGGTCCGTCCGTTCTCCGCCTCGGAGCGGTACCCTGCGGATATGCGTGTACTGGTCGTCGACAACTACGACAGCTTCGTCTACAACCTCGTGCAGTACCTGGCCCAGCTGGGTGCCGAGCCCGAGGTGTGGCGCAACGACGTCGTCGACCTCGACCGCATCGGCGACTTCGACGGGGTGCTCGTCTCGCCGGGACCGGGCACACCCGAACGCGCGGGGCAGAGCATCGACGTGATCAACAGGTGCGCCGCCGACCGCGTCCCCATGCTGGGCGTGTGCCTCGGGCACCAGGCCCTCGGCGTCGCCTGGGGCGCCACCGTCGACCGCGCACCCGAGCTGCTGCACGGCAAGACCAGCCAGGTGCACCACGACGGCTCCGGCGTGCTCGCCGGGCTGCCCGAGCCGTTCACCGCCACCCGCTACCACTCGCTGACGGTACTGCCCGAGACGATCCCCGGCGATGCCTTCGAGGTCACCGGCCGCACCGAGACCGGCATCGTCATGGGCATGCGGCACCGCGAGCTGCCCCTCGAGGGCGTGCAGTTCCACCCCGAATCGGTGCTCACCCAGGGCGGGCACCGCATGCTCGCCAACTGGATGGCAGCCGCGGGCCACGCCGTCGACCCGGGCACGGTCGACCGCCTCGAACAAGCCACCCGAGCGTTGCAGCGCGCCGCCGCCTGAGGCCGGCATGCGACGGCTCACCGGCGTCGCGAAACGCTACCGGCGCGGCGGCGGCCCCGTGCTCAGCGGCGTCGACCTCGACATCGCACCCGGCGACGTCGTCGCGCTCGTCGGCGGCAACGGCTCCGGCAAGTCCACGCTCGCGCGCATCGTCGCCGGGCTGAGCAGGCCGTCCGAGGGCACCGTCACGGGCACACCCACCATCGGCTACCTGCCCGACCGGTTCCCGGGCGGGCAACGGTTCAGCGCCCTCGACTACCTCACGGCGATGGGCCGCATCGGCGGGCTGCCCACCGCGACCGGCCGGGCGCGCGCACGCACCTGGCTCGACCGCCTCGCCCTCGCGGGCGGACCCGACGTCCCGCTGGCCACGCTGTCGAAGGGCAACGCACAGAAGGTCGGCCTCGCGCAGGCACTGCTCACCGAACCCGACCTGGTCGTGCTCGACGAACCGTTCTCCGGACTCGACCCGGACGCCCACGCGGCGCTCGGCGACATCCTCGACGAGCTCCGGCGCTCCGGCTCGGCTGTCGTGTACACCGAGCATCGCGCCGACCGCGCCCGCGGGTGGCCGCCTCGGCGCACTCGGCGGGGACACGGTCCGCATCGTGCTGCGCCGCACCGCGGCAGCGGCGGCGCTCCGGCCGTCCCACGCCGGGATCGTCCGCGTGGCCGAGCTGTCCGGTGCCGCAGACGGCGGGCCCGAGGACGACGGCCACGGGGGTAACGACGGCGGCCACACCTGCGGTCACGGCGGGGGTCACGGCGGGGGTCACGTCGAACTCACCGTGGACGCCGGCGCCTGCGACGCCGTGCTCCGCGACGCGCTGTCCACCGGCTGGTCCGTCGTCGAGGTGACCCGGTGAGCCCGCCGAACTGCGCAGGTCCCGCCGTCCGGGTCGCCGCGGTCGCGCGCTACTACGCCGGCCTGCTCGCCCGATCGCACCGGTACCTGCCGCCGGTCATCGGCTACCTCGCCGTGCTGGCCATCGCCTTCACCGACCGCGCCGCCCCCGCCGCGCCGGA
Source organism: Prauserella rugosa (assembly GCF_000719975.1). GTDB lineage: Bacteria > Actinomycetota > Actinomycetes > Mycobacteriales > Pseudonocardiaceae > Prauserella > Prauserella rugosa. Next base: position 319,025 of record NZ_JOIJ01000001.1, on the reverse strand, counting down.
GTTCGCCGTGAGCGCGGGCGCCCTCCTGGTCGTCACGTGCTGGCTGACGGTCGCCACGGCCGACGCCGAGGACCCCGCCCAGCGGCTCGTGACCACCACGCACGCCCGCGGGCCCGCGACCGTGATCGCCGGCCTCACCACCGCCGTCGCGGCGTACGCGGCGGTGACCGTGGTGGTCACGCCCGGCTGGTCGCTGGTGCTGCACGGTCCCGCCGCCCTGGCCGGCGTGCTGCCGACAGCCGTGCTCGTCCACCTGGCCGCTGTGTGCTCGGGAGTCGCGATCGGCCTGCCGTGCTCACGTCTCCTACTGCCACACGTCGGCTACACGGTCGTCGCCGCGATTTCCGCTCTCGCCGTGGTGCTGCTGGTGACGTGGGTGCCGCTGGTCAACCCGGCGCTGCGCAGCCTCGCCGGAGGAGCCGCCGACCTCGGCGTCCCACTGCTGTGCCTCGGCGCATCGGCGGCCGCGCTGGCCGTCTCGGCCACCACGACCAGCCACCTGATCGCACGCCGCTGACCACACGCCGCCGACCACACGCCGCCGCCCACACGCCGCCGCCCACACGCCGCTGACCACACACGCCGTCTGGTCGGCCGCATGCCGAGTCCGCAGGCATACCTGGCCGGCGGACCCGCACACCCGCACGCCCGCGCACCCGCAGTGAAACGGCCGCGCAGCCCGGGCGGATGGCTCCGGGCGGCGCGGCCGTCATCGACTCACCTGTGCGGCGGGATCAGGGGAAGCCGGGGATGCCCCCGTCGTCCTCGTCCCCTCCGGTCGAGGAGGACGGCGGCGAGCCGCTCTCCTTCGACCCGACGTACAGCGTCACCGGGCGGTCCTTCGTGATGGTCTCGCCCGCCGAGGGGTTGGTGTTGGTCACCTTGCCCTCGTACTCCTCGTCGGCCTCCTCGTACTGGATGTTCGGCTCGCCGCCTTCCCATCCGGCCTGCCGGAGCGCCTGCTTGGCCTGGTTCTCGTTCATGCCGGTCAGGTCCGGCATCTGGAACTCCTGGTTGGCGCCGTTGGAGACCTGCAGCTGAATCGTGTGGCCGCGTTCGAACTCGCCCGCGTTCGGCGTCTGGTTGACGACGACGCCCCGCTGCTGGTCGCTGTCGACGTTCTCGCGGGCCACGGAGAAGCCGAGCGACTCGAGGCGCTGCTTGGCCTCGGCGAACTGCTTGCCCTGCATGTTCTCCACGGTGATCTTCGCGGGCTCCACACCCACGGTGATCGTGACCGAGGTGCCCCGTTCGACCTTCTCGTCCGCGCCCGGGTCCTGCTCGACGACCGTGCCGACCGCCGACTCGTCGTCGACCTCGACCTCCTGGACGTTCTGGTCGAGCTGCAGGTCGGCCCGCTTGAGCTCCTCCTCGGCGTCGGACTGCGTCATACCGCGCAGATCCGGCACCTGCACCTGCTGCGGAGCCGCACCGACGCGCAACGTCACCTGCTCGTTCGGGTTCACCTGCTCGGCGCCCTGCGGGTCGGTCCACGTGACCTTGCCGATCTGATCGGGCGTGCAGGTGCTGTCGTCGCTCGGGTCGGCGCCCGCGCGGCAGGTGATGCGCTCCTCGTTGATGTTGTTGAAGCCGGCCTCGTTGAGGGTCCGCTTCGCCTCCTGCACCTGCATGCCGACGAGGTTCGACGGCATCGGCGTCAGGTTGGACTCCTCGCTGTCGAACGCGCCGGCCAGCCACGCCACGAACGCCACCAGGCCGAGCCCGAGCAGCACCAGCAACGCGATCAGCCACGGCCTTCTGCGCTTGGGCTCTTCCTCGTCGTAGTCGGCGTAGGCGAGGTCGTCGCCCTGGTCGGCCCCGTCGCCTGCCGGAGCGCCCATCACCTGCGTGCGCTCCTCGTCCGACATCACCATCGGGGCCGACGGGCGCTGGCCCGTCAGCGTGCGCACCAGGTCCGACCGCATCTCCGCCGCCGACTGGTATCGGTTGTCAGCCCCCTTGGCCAGTGCCTTCAGCACGACCGCGTCGAGCTCGGGGGAGACGTCGGGATTCGACGCCGACGGCGGCTTCGGATCCTCCCGCACGTGCTGGTAGGCCACCGCGACCGGCGAGTCACCCGTGAACGGCGGGTCACCGGTGACGAGTTCGTAGAGCACACACCCGGCGGCGTACACGTCGCTGCGCGCGTCGACCCGCTCACCGCGCGCCTGCTCCGGCGAGAGGTACTGGGCCGTTCCGATCACCGCGGCGGTCTGCGTCATCGCGGCCTGGCCGTCGTGCACCGCACGCGCGATGCCGAAGTCCATGACCTTCACCGCGCCGCCCCGCGTGATCATCACGTTCGCCGGCTTGACGTCGCGGTGCACGATGCCGTGCCGGTGCGAGAAGTCCAGGGCGGCCGACACGTCCGCCATGACCTCCATGGCCCGGCGCTCCGGCATCGGGCCCTCGGTCTTGACGATGTCGCGCAGCGTCCTGCCCTCGACGTACTCCATGACGATGTAGGGCAGCGGGCCGTACTCGGTGTCGGCCTCACCGGTGTCGTAGACGGCCACGATGGCCGGATGGTTCAGCGCGGCGGCGTTCTGGGCCTCGCGGCGGAACCGCTCCTGGAACTGCGGGTCGCGCGCCAGGTCGGCACGCAGGATCTTGACGGCCACCTCGCGGCCCAGTCGCACGTCGTGGGCGTGGTGGACCTCGGACATGCCGCCGTAGCCGAGCGTGTCGCCAAGCTCGTAGCGGTTGGAGAGCATTCTCGGTGCGCTCATTGCTCGGTGCCGTCCCACTTCGTCCACGGTGTGCCCGTCATGCCTTCTGCGTGTTCCTCGTGCCCGTGCTTGTCGCCGTGCCCGTACCCGTACCTGTTGTCCCCGTTGTCGTAGTCCGCCTGGGACCAGTTACCGTTCGTCGACGGCGGCTGGTCCCCGACCCGGCTCGGAGGTGGCTCCGAGTCCCGGCCGAGCAGCACGATGAGCAGGACGGCTACCGCGGCGACGACCACCACCGCCGCCAGCGTGAGCAGTATCCACATCCCGGCGGGCCGTTGCCGAGGATGCGCGCCCGGATTCGTCATGCCAGGTGGTGTCATGCCGTGAGACGTGGCCCCGCCACCGGTCATGACGCCGGGTTGCTGCGCTGAGACGGGTGACACCGGCTGCATCGACGGATGCGATCCCGGACCCACCGTAGCGGCCTGACCGGGAGGAACGGCCGTCGTCGTGTGCTGAGTCGCACCACCGGCCGCGTAACCGGTCATACCCGACGGAACGGGCAGTGCGTGGCCGGAACGGACCGCCGCGATCGCCGCGGCGAACTCCCCGCCGCTCGCGTAGCGCTGCCGCGGATCCTTCACCAGCGTCGCCTCGATGACCGCCCGTGCATACGGCGGCACGTCCTGCGGCAGGGGCGGCGGAACGTCGCGGATGTGCATCATCGCGACCGTCACCGCGTTCTCCGACAGGAAAGGGCGACGGCCCGCGAGGCACTCGTAGCCGCACACCGCCAGCGAGTAGACGTCGCTGCCCGGCGCGGCGTCCTGGCCGAGAGCCTGCTCGGGCGCGATGTAGTGGGCGGTGCCCATGACCATGCCGTTGCGGGTCACGGGCGCCGAATCGGCCGCCTTGGCGATGCCGAAGTCGGTCAGCTTCACCCCGCCGGCCGGGGTGACCATGATGTTGCCGGGCTTGACGTCGCGGTGCACCAGCCCGCGCTCGTGGGCGGCCTGCAGTGCGCTCGCCGCCTGCTCGAGGATGTCCAGCGTACGGTCGGCCGCGATCCGGCCCTCCCGCTGCAGGATCCCCGCGAGCGGCTCGCCCTCCACGAGCTCCATCACGAGGAACGCGATGGCCGATTCGCCGGCCTCGGTCTCGCCGTAGTCGTGGACGGCGGCGATGTTCTGGTGGTTGAGCGACGCCGTGGTCTTGGCCTCCGCCCGGAAGCGGTGCAGGAACTCGGCGTTGCCGGACAACTCGGCCTTGAGGATCTTCACCGCGACGGTGCGGTCGAGACGCGTGTCGCTGGCCTCCCACACCTCGCCCATCCCGCCGACGGCGATCTGGGAGGTGAGGCGGTAGCGCTCCGCGATGAGTTGTCCGGACGACAGCATCTATCCACCCCCGAGCGCGGCGGCGATGGTCGTCCTGGCGATCTCGGCTGCCACGGTGCCGCCGGTCGCGGCCAGGCCGTGGTTACCGCCCGACTCGACGATCACCGCGACGGCGATCTTCGGGTCGTCGTGCGGCGCGAACGCCGTATACCACGCGTGCGGCGGGGTGTTCTTCGGGTCCGAGCCGTGCTCGGCCGTACCGGTCTTCGACGCGATCTTCAGGTCCGGGTCCTTGCCACCACCGCTGGTGTTCTCCTCGGACTGGATCATCATCTGCGTGAGCGCCTCTGCGCTCTCCGACGACATGGCCTCGTCGCCGGTCAGTTCCTCGGGAGTGGTCTCCTCGATGGTCGACAGGTCGGGTGCGAGGCGCGCCTTGACCAGGTTCGGCTTCATCGCCATGCCGTCGTTGGCCACCGTCGCGGCCAGCAGCGCGTCCTGCAGCGGCGTGAGCCGCACGTCCCGCTGGCCGATGCCGCTCTGGTACAGCGCGGCCTCGCTCTCCAGCTCGCCCAGACTCGAGGGCACGACACCGAGCGGGATCTCGAGGTCCTCGTCGGCGCCGATGCCGAAGTTCTCGGCGGTCGCCCGCAGCTTGTCGGCGCCGAGCTTGCCCGCGATCTCGGCGAACGCCGTGTTGCAGGAGTACTTGAGCGCGTCCTTCAACGTGGTGCCGGGGCAGGTCGCGCCGCCGTAGTTCTCGAGCGTGGTGCTGGTGCCGGGCAGCGTGACGTTCGAGTCCGGGGTCACCGACGCGTCGGGTTCCATGCCGTCCTCGAGCGCCGCGGCGGTGGTGACGATCTTGAACGTCGAACCGGGCGGGTAGGTCTCCCGCACGGCCCTGTTCAGCATCGGGTTGCCGTCGGCCTCGGAGAACTCCTGCCACGCCTTCTGCTGTTCGTCGCCGTCGTGGGAGGCGAGCCTGCTCGGGTCGTAGGACGGCGTGGAGACCATGCCGAGAACGTCGCCGGTCTTCGGGTCGAGCGCGACCACCGAACCGGTGTAACCACGCTCGGCCATCGCCTGGTACGCGGCCTCCTGCACCGACGGCTTGATGGTCAGCCGGACGTTGCCGCCCCGCGGATCCCTGCCGGTGACCATGTCCGACAGCCTGCGCACGAACAGCCGCGGGTCGGATCCGTTGAGGAACGAGTCCTCGGCGTTCTCCATGCCACCTGCGCCGTACATGATCGAGTAGTAGCCGGTGACCGGCGCGTACATCGGGCCGTTGCGGTAGGTGCGCATGAAGTTGAAGTTGTCGTCCGAGGGCTTGACCCCGGCCAGCACCTGGCCCGCCTCGTCGGAGACGATCTTGCCGCGCTCCCGGGAGTACTCCTCGTAGAGCACGCGGGAGTTGCGCGAGTCGGACGCGTAGTCGTCACCGCGCACGACCTGGACGTACGTCGTGTTGGCCAGCAGCAGCACGATCATCACGAGCATCGCCATGCCGACCTTGCGCAGGGGCGTGTTCACGGCGTGTCATCCCCTTCCGATCGCTGAGCCGAGTCCTCGGCCGCCTCGTCCGTCGGCCAGGCGGGTTCGTCGCCGGCCGGTTGCTGCCGGCTTCCTTCCGGCTGTGCCGGTCGCGCCGCCGGCCCCTGCTGGTTCCCTGCCTGCGGCCGGCCCGCGTGCTGTTGCGGGGACTGCGCCTGGGCAGGTGGGGACTGGGGGGACTGCGGCTGGGGAGGCTGCACCGGTTGTTGCTGTGCTTGCGGTGGAGCCGCCTGTGCCGGACCCGCTTGCGGAGGGCTTGCCTGCGGAGGGCTTGCCTGCGGAGCGGGCTGAGCTCCGCCCTCCAGTGCAGCACCGGCGGGTCGCTGCACCATCACGGTGTGCGCCTCGGCGAGTGGGGCGAGCGGCTTCTGCTGCGCGGCCTGCCCACGCGGCTTCGGCTGCTGGGGACGCCGCGCGGTGTCGGAGATCCGCAACAGCAACGCGATCAGGATGTAGTTCGCCAACAGCGACGAACCACCCGCCGACAGGAACGGCGTCGTGATACCCGTCATCGGGATGAGCTTGGTGATCCCGCCGACGATCACGAACACCTGCATGACGATCGCGAACGCCATGCCACCGCCCAGCAGCTTGCCGAACGTGTCGCGCACCGCGAGGGCACTGCGCATGCCGCGCATCGACAGGATCAGATACACCAGCAGCACCGCGGCCAGGCCGACGAAGCCGACCTCCTCGCCGAGCGCGGCGGTGATGAAGTCGGTGTGCGCCTCGGGCACCATCTCCGGCCTGCCCGAGCCGAGTCCGGTGCCGAACATGCCGCCCGTGCCGAGTCCGAACAGCCCCTGTGCGATCTGGTAACCGCCGCCCGGGTCGTCGTAGGTGGCCAGTGGGTCGAACCAGTTCGTCACACGCTGCTGGACGTGCGTGAACATCTGGTAGGCGAGCAGCGCGCCGACCAGGAACATGCTCAGGCCGACGACGACCCAGATCACGCGTTCGGTCGCGACGTACAACATCATCAGCGTGATGCCGAAGAACAGCAGCGCCGTGCCGAGGTCGCGTTCGAAAACCAGGACGCCGAGGCACGCGACCGCGGCGATGATGATCGGGCCCAGGTCCCGCGCCCGCGGCAGTTCGACGCCGAGCACGCGTTTGCCCGCGGTCATGAACAGGTCCCGCTTCGCGACCAGGAACGACGCGAAGAAGATCATCAGGAGGATCTTGGCGAACTCACCGGGCTGGATCGAGAAGCCCGGCAGCTTCAGCCACACCTTCGCGCCGTTGACCTCCGACAGCGAACTCGGCAACACCGCGGGCAGCGCCAACAGCACCAGACCGACGAGACCGGCCGTGTAGGCGTAGCTGGTGAGGGTGCGGTGGTCTTTGATCACCCGCAGCACGGCGAGGAACAGCACCAGGGCCAGCACCGTGTACATGACCTGCCGCGGCGCGTTGCCGCTGAAGGTCTGCCCCAGTGACTCCGCCCGTTCGGTCTGGGCCAGGTCGATCCGGTAGATGATCACCAGGCCCAGACCGTTCAACAACGCCACACACGGCAGGATCAGCGGATCCGCGTACGGCGCCCAGTAGCGCACCGCGACGTGCGCGACCGAGAAGATCGCCAGATAGGCGCCGCCGTACCACAGGATCGACCACGACAGCGCCTGTTCCTGATTGATCTGGACCAGGACGAACGCCGTCGTGACGATCGCCGCTGCGAACGCGAGCAGCGCGAGTTCGGTGCCCCGGCGCTTGGGCAGCTCACGTGGGGGGTTCGTGGTGTACTGCTGCCCGACCGCGCCCTGGTTGCCTGCGGCCGTGGCCATCAGTTACCGCCCGAGCCGGGCGCCGGACGGCAGTCCACCCCCGGCTGCTGGTCCTGTCCCGCCTGTGTCGTGGGCTGTGCCGCGCCGGACTCGTCGGAGCCCTGCCGCCGGTCACGCTCGCCGCCTTCGGAACCGCCGTTGGCGTCGCCGCCGGAGTCGTCGTTCGCACCGCCCTGCTGGGTGTTCTCGCCGATCCCACCGATGACGCCGCCGCCCTGCGGCTGCTGTTCGTCGTCGCAGATCTCCAGCATGTTGTTGCGGCGCAGCGTGTCGATGTAGTCGCGCGCGGCCGACAGGTCGTCCCGCTTGACCGAGTTGGACACGGCCGAACGCGCGTCCTGCTGCAGATCCTGCAGACGCAGCGGCTCGCACAGCGTCGACGCGGGCGGGCACGAGCCCTCCGCCTCCTCGTGCAGCTCCAGGCCCAGCACGCTGCCCGGAATGCCCTGGTAGATCACGACCTCGTCGTTCGCGCCCACGCCGACGTAGTACTGGCGCATCACGAAGTATCGGGTCGCGATGGCCGCGGCAGCCAACAGCACGATCGCCAGGCCGATCCCCACCAGCAGGCGAATCCGCCTGCGGCGCTTGGCCTTCGGGTCCTCGGGCGGCTCGGCCGGTTCGGCCTGTGCCTGCGTGGCCTGCTGCGGGGGAGGCGCGGTCAACGCCCGCGCACGCGCGGCGGGGGAGTCGCCCTGCGGTCCCTCGTCGGTGCCGTCGCCGGCGGCGCCGCCCACGATGGGTGCGTCCTCGCCGTAGTCGACGTCGACCACGTCGGCGATGATCACGGTGACGTTGTCCGTACCACCGCCCTTGAGCGCGAGCTCGATCATCCGGTCCGCGCACTCCTGCGGATCCGGGATCTGCATCGCCTCGGCCAGCGTCTCGTTGCTGACCATGCCCGAGAGGCCGTCGGAACAGAACAGGTACCGGTCGCCGGCCCGCGCCTCGCGGACCGTCAGGCTCGGCTCCACGTCGTTGCCCGTCAGAGCCTTGAGCAGCAGCGAACGCTGGGGATGCGTCGCCGCCTCCTCCTCGGTGATGCGGCCCTGCTCGATCAGCTCGTTGACGAAGCTGTCGTCCCGCGTGATCTGCGAGAACTGGCCACCGCGCAGCAGGTACGCACGCGAATCGCCGACATGCACCATGCCGAGCTTCGAACCCGCGAACAGTGCCGCGGTGAGCGTCGTCCCCATGCCGTCCAGCTCGGGGTCGTTCGCCACCAGTTCGGCGATGGCCTGATTGCCTTGGATGGTGGCGTCACGCAGCTGGCTGACCAGGTCGTCGCCCGGTTCGTCGTCGTCGAGCGGAGCCAACGACGCGATGACCACCTTGCTGGCCACCTCACCGGCGGCGTGGCCGCCCATACCGTCGGCCAGCGCCAACAGGCGGGGGCCGGCGTACACCGAGTCCTGGTTGTTGGATCGCACCAGGCCGCGGTCACTGCGTGCCGCGTAGCGAAGGACGAGAGTCATGGGCGAAGCTCGATCACCGTCTTGCCGATCCGGATGGGGACGCCGAGCGGGACTCGGAGGGGTGCAGTGACCTTAGCCCGGTCGAGGTAGGTGCCGTTCGTCGAGCCCAGGTCTTCCACGTACCACTCGTCTCCGCGCAAGGAGATGCGGGCGTGGCGCGTCGACGCGTAGTCGTCGTCCAACACCAGCGTGGAGTCGTCGGCACGGCCGATGAGGATCGGCTTGCCGTCGAGCGCGATCCTCGTGCCCGACAAGGCTCCCTGAGTGACGACGAGCTGCCGCGGCATCTTCGCGCCGCGACCCGCACGAGGCCGCTTCTTCTCCTTGCCGCGGCGCAGGCCCGGCAGGTTGACCCGCAGACCGGACGCCGCATAGAGGTCCGAGCGCACCACGCGCAGCGCGGTGAACACGAACAGCCAGAGGAGCAAGAGAAAGCCCGCTCTGGTGAGTTGTACGACTAGCTCCGGCACCTGCCCTGTCAGCTCCCGCCTTTTCGCGCTCGCCCCGCGGCGAACGCGCCGCGGGCCCCCACATGGCCGCTATTATGCGGGACCCGCATACGCGGCCCATGCGGGATTGGGAGAAAACCCGGGTTCTTCTCCGCTCGAAGCGGGCAGGCGAACCCGGATCCGTTCAGCCCTGGGTACGGAACACCAGCGACGAGTGGCCGACGCGGATCACGTCCCCGTCCGCCAACTGCCAGGTCTGGACCGGAGTTCCGTTGACCGTCGAGCCGTTGGTCGAGCCGATGTCGGCGAGCGTCGCGCTCTGGCCGTCCCAGGTGATCTCCAGGTGCCGACGCGAGACGCCCGTGTCCGGCAGGCGGAAGTCGGCGTCCTGGCCGCGGCCCACGACGTTGCTGCCCTGCTTGAGCGAGTAGTTGCGGCCCGAGCCGTCGTCGAGCTGCAGCATCGCCGTCAGCGCACGCGGGGGAGCACCCGCGGGCGCGCCGGGGGCACCGGGCGGAGGCGGGTAGGCGCCGCCCTGGCCGTACGGGTCCTGGGCCGGCTGGCCGTAGGGGTCGGACTGCGGAGCCGGCGCCTGTGCCGGGTAGCCCCCGGGCGGGCTCGGCGGAGCCGCGTATCCCTGGTCGTACCCGGGCTGTCCGTAACCGGCGTACGGGTCCTGGCCGGGCTGCGGCTGACCGTAACCGGGGTCGAAGCCGCCGGGCTGCGGCTGGCCGTAACCCTGGTCGTAGCCGCCCTGGCCGTACTGGTCGTACCCGGGCTGGCCGTAACCCTGGTCATAACCACCCTGGCCGTACTGGTCGTACCCGCCGGGCTGGCCATAGCCCTGGTCGTAACCGGGCTGTCCCTGTCCGTATCCGTACTGGCCCTGCTGGCCGTACGGGTCACCCTGGTCGTACTGGCCGTAGCCGCCGGGCTGGCTCATTGCTCGGTCTCCTGCGTCGCTGGTTCGTGCCGGCCGTGCGTGACCTCCGCCGCCAGATGCTGTGACGTCGGGATCAACGGTCGAGCGGGTCTTGAACTGTCCAGTATGCAGCGCGTCGTTGCGCTCTAGCGAAACTACGACGTCACCATAGGTGTCCCAACCGTGTTCGGACAGATGCTGTGAGACGGCATCCGCCAGCAAACTGGTGACCCGCTGTTCGTCCCCCGCCATCCGGTCGTGATCTGCAGCACCCAAGGACACGATGTAGTGGTTCGGAGCGAGCTTGCGCCCACCCGCGAGCTCACGAACGTTGTCCTCACTCTCACGCTCCAGACTGTGCGCCACTTCCTGAGTGACCACGTTGCCACCGAACATCCGTGCGAAGGTGTTGCCTACAAGGTTCTCCAGGCGCCGGTCAAAACGCTGAACGCGACCCATTCCGGACAACCTCCTCCCCTTGTAGGTTCCTCCCCGCGATCGATCGTATCTGGGTTTCGCGGTCGTGACACCGGGGCCGGTGAAACGGCCCGAAACGGCCTGCTACGCTATTGGAGCTGCCGCAGAGAGGCACTCGCGCGAGTGGCGGAATGGCAGACGCGCACGGTTCAGGTCCGTGTGTCCGAAAGGACGTGTGGGTTCAACTCCCACCTCGCGCACGTAAGCTGAAACGCCCCTTGCTCACGCAAGGGGCGTTTCGCTTTGTCAGCTTCCGTGGATGACTGTGGGGCCAAGCCCCACGCCCCAGCCGGGGGCACGCCCCCGGACCCCCATCGTTGCTGGGCACGTCCCGGATCTCCCGTTCCGCTGGGTACGTCCCGGGTCCACATCGCGCTGGGCGCGGCAGATCTCTCCCGTTGGGCACGTCCTGGTCCTTCGGCCCCGCTGGGCGCTCGCCCGGGGCTTTTTCTGCTGGGTGTCGGTGTCGGGGTGGACGGTGGGCGACTCAGGTCACACCATCGGGTCAAAAGTGGGGCCGCGTTCGTTGTCCGCCCCTGTGCGCCCTGTCCGCCCCTGTGCGCCGTTGTTCGCGGTGTTCGCCGTTGGCGAACCCGGTCACCGCGAGGCCCGCGTTAGCTCGCTCTCGTCGGCGCGCCTGCCACCGGAGCCGTCGTTACCGTTAGCAACGTGAACGATTCGTGGTCTCCCCGTACCCGCGCCATCCTCGCCGGACGTCCCGACGCCGCCGACGGACAGCCGGCCAACGTCCCGCTCGTCCCCGCCAGCGCGCTGGGACTCGACTACTCCCGCGAGGTCGGCACGCCCACGTGGGCGGCGTTCGAAGAGGCGGTCGGCGCCCTCGAAGGCGGCACCGCCACGGCGTTCGCCTCCGGCATGGCCACCGTCACCGCCGTCCTCGACCTGTTGCCCGCGGGCGCCACCATCGCCGTGCCCGTCTACAGCTACACCGGCACGCGGGGTGCACTCGACCACGCCCAGAAGCAGGGCAAGCTCACCGTCCGGCGCATCGAACCCACCGACACGGCGGCCTGGATCACGGCCGCGGGCGAGGTGGATCTGCTGTGGCTCGAGACGCCCACCAATCCCACGCTCGACGTGATGGACCTCGACGCGATCCTGTCCGCGGTCGCCCAGTCCGAACGCCGGCCGCTCACCGTCGTCGACAACACCTTCGCCACGCCGCTCGGCCAGCAGCCACTCGCCCTCGGTGCCGACCTCTCCGTGCACAGCGCCACCAAGTTCATCGGGGGACACAGCGACCTGCTCCTCGGCGTCGTCGTGGCCGGGCGCGACGACCTCGCCACCGCCGTCCGCGAAGCCCGCACCCGCACCGGCGCGACGCCGGGGACCCTCGAGTCGTGGCTCGCCCTGCGCGGACTGCGGACCCTCGGGGTGCGGCTGGCGGAGGCGTCCAGGACGGCGGAGTTCCTCGTCGACCGGCTCGCCTCGCACCCGGCCGTGACGCGCGTGCGCTACCCGGGCTCCGGCGCGATGGTGGCTTTCGAACTCGCCGACGGCGATGCGGCCGAGCGTGCCTGCGCGAAACTCGAACTCATCCACAACGCCACCAGCCTCGGCGGGGTGGAGACGACCGTCGAGCGGCGCGCGCACCTTCCCGGCGACTCCCACGTGCCCGCCGGACTGCTGCGGCTGAGCGTCGGCCTCGAGGACTCGGAGGATCTGTGGCGTGATCTCGAGCGTGCGCTCGGCGCATGAGGTCTTGACCACCGGTCGGCGCGGTGCGAACCTCAGCCATTCCTGATCACCTCGGGAGGCGTCGGAATGGCACGGTGTCGTCGGAGACCTCCACGCCGGTCGGCGCGGAAGGGCGTGGCGCTCACGTGTGCCGCCGCGTTCGCCGTGTCCGCGTGCACCGCGGGGTCGACGGCGATGGTGAGCGACGACCCGTCGACGCTGGCCGTCGGATTCACCGCCGAGCCGCAGAACTTCGACTTCACCACCACCGACGGTGCCGCCATCCCGCAGGCGTTGCTCTACAACGTCTACGAGACGCTGGTGAAGGTCGACGAGCACGGTGACATCAAGGGGTTGCTGGCCGAGTCGTGGACGGTCGGCGACGGCGGCCGGGTGTACGACTTCCACCTGCGCGACGACGCGCAGTTCAGCAACGGCGAACCGTTCACCGCCTCCGACGTCAAGTTCTCGATCGAACGCGTCCAACAGGACTGGACCATCTCGCTGAAGTCGGCGATGGACGTCGTCGACCGCGTCGAGGTGGTCGACGATCATCACGCGCGGGTGGTGCTGAACGAGCCGAGCAACTCGTGGCTGCGGACCATGACCACCCGCATCGGTGCGATGTTCGATCCGTCCGGCGTGGCCGACCTGGCAGGCGATCCGGTGGGAACCGGCCCCTACGACGTCGAGAGCCGCAGGCGTGGCGATTCGGTCGTGTTGACCCGCAACCCCGAGTACACCCGTCTCGAACCCGCCTACTCGACGGTGGTGCTGAAGTACTACGCCGACGCCACGGCGCTGAACAACGCGCTGCTGTCCGGCGGTATCGACGTGATCTCCGGGGTGACGGCGCCGGACTCACTGCCGCAGTTCGAGGCCGACAACCGGTTCCGCGTACTGCAGGGCACGACGAACGGCGAGGTGGTGCTGGCCTACAACAACCGGCGGGCGCCCCTCGACGACGTCCGCGTGCGCAAGGCCCTGACCTACGCCATCGACCGGAAGGCGTTGCTGAACGCCGCGTGGGCTGGCCGCGGCGAGCTGATCGGCAGCATGGTCGCCCCGACCGACCCGTGGTTCGAGGACCTGTCCGGGCGGTACCCGCACGACCCCGAACGGGCGCGGAGGCTGTTGCGGGAGGCAGGCCACGAGTCGTTGCGGCTGAACCTGCGCATCGCGAACCTGCCGTACGCGGTGTCGTCGGCGCAGGTGGTCGCCTCGGACCTGGCGAAGGTGGGCGTGCACGTCGACATCGAACCGCTCGACTTCCCCGCCGTGTGGTTGCAGCAGGTGTTCACCGACGCCGACTACGACCTGTCGATCGTGCAGCACGTGGAACCGCAGGACATCACGACGTTCGGCGATCCGGACTTCTACTGGGGGTACGACAGTCCGCGGGTGCAGCGGCTTCTCGACGAGGCCGACAGCGGGCCTGCGCAGCGGTACGTCGGGGCCATGCGGGAGGTCGCCAGGACGTTGTCCGACGACGCCGCGGCGAACTGGCTGTTCCTGTTCCCCAACATCGTGGTCGCCAAGACGGAGGTGCAGGGGCTGCAACGCAACCAGGTGAGCGAGTCGTTCGACCTCACCCAACTGCGACGGCAGGGACAGCGATGACAGGGGCGACGATGACCGCATGGCCGTTGCTGCGCCGGACGGCGATCTTCGTCGCCAGCGTGCTCGTCGCGTCGATCGTGGTGTTCGCGTTCATGGCGGTGCTGCCAGGTGACCCGGCGCAGGTGGCGCTCGGGGTGAACGCCACACCCGAACTCGTCGAGCAGACCCGGCAGGAGTTCGGGCTGGACCGCCCACTGGTGGTGCAGTACCTCGACTGGGTGGGCGGCCTGCTGACCGGCGACTTCGGCACGTCGTACGTGACGAAGGAGCCGATCGGGCCGCAGCTGGTCGACCGGCTCGGGGTCACGCTCTGGCTGGTGGGTGCGGGCATGCTGATCGCGTTGGCGATCGCGGTGCCGATGGGTGTGCTCGCCGCGGTGCGGCACCGCAGGCCGAGCGGCGTCGCGGTGTCGGCGGCCGCGCAGCTGGGTGTCGCCGTGCCCGCGTTCCTGGCCGGCATCATCCTGGTGCAGATCTTCGCCGTGCGGCTCGGCTGGCTGCCCTCCGGAGGGTGGACGCCGCCCGCCTACGACGTCGGCGAATGGCTGCGGGGACTGATCCTTCCCGCGGTGTCGCTCGGCCTGGTGCAGGGCGCGGTGTTGACGCGGTACGTGCGCTCGGCCGTGCTCGACGTGCAGCGGGAGGACTTCCTGCGCACGGCCCGCGCGAAGGGACTGCGCCCCCAGGCCGCGCTGGTGCGGCACGGTCTGCGCAACGCCGCGGTGCCCGTCGTCACGGTCCTCGGTCTGCAGCTCGCGACGTTGCTGGTCGGTGCCGTCGTCATCGAGCGGGTGTTCGTGCTTCCGGGACTGGGCAGCATGTTGCTCGACGCCGTCGCCGCGCGCGACCTGCTGACCGTGCAGGCGATCGTGCTCGTGCTCGTGGTGGGTGTGCTGCTGGTGAACTTCCTGGTGGACGTCGCCTACACGCTCCTCGATCCTCGGCTGCGGAGGTCGTGATGCGCGGAAACCTCGTCGCGGGTGCGGTCCTGGTCGGAGTGGTCGTGGCGGTCGCTCTCGTGTCGTTCGTGTGGACCCCGCACGATCCGCTGGCCGTCGACGCGAGTGTGCGGCTGCTCGGCCCGACGGCCGACCACCTACTGGGGACCGACAAGTTCGGCAGGGACGTCGCCAGCCAGCTGATGGTGGGCGCGCGCACCACGTTGTACGTGGGCATCGTCGCCGTGGGCCTGGCCGCGGTGGTGGGCGTGCCGCTCGGCGTGCTCTCGGCGATGGGGCCGCGGTGGCTGGGGGAGCTGGTGATGCGCACCAGCGACCTCGTACTGGCGTTCCCCGCGTTGTTGCTGGCGATCATGCTCGGCGCGGTCTACGGGGCGAGCACGTTGACGGCGATGATCGCGATCGGGGTGTCGACGGTGCCGTCGTTCGCGCGCGTCGCGAGGGCGGGCACGTTGCAGGTGCTGTCCCGCGAGTACACGTTGGCCGCGCGGGCGGGTGGGCGTTCGCGGTCGTGGATCGCGTGGCGGCACGTGTTGCCGAACATCTCGAGCATGGTGGTGGTGCAGGCTTCGGTGTCGTTCGCGATCGCCGTGCTGGCCGAGGCGGCGTTGTCGTTCCTCGGCTTCGGCACGGCCCCGCCGACGCCGTCGTGGGGCCGCATGCTGCAGGAGTCGCAGGAACTGCTCGCCGTCGACGCGCGGTTGGCGCTCGTGCCCGGCGCGGCGATCGCCGTCGCGGTGCTCGGATTCAACCTCCTCGGCGACGGCCTCCGTGACCGCTTCGATCCGCGGGTGGAGGTACGCCGATGACACAAGGTGACTACTCCCAAGGGCCCTATGGTCGCGTTGAACGCAACTATGGGGCCCTTGGGAGCACCTTCGGGGAGGCGCTGGTGAGCGTCGAGGGACTCACGGTGGCGCAGGGGGAACGGCGGTTCGTCGACGACGTGTCGTTCACGCTCGCCCCCGGCGAACGGGTCGGTCTCATCGGCGCGTCCGGTTCGGGAAAGTCGCTCACCGCGTCGGCGATCATGGGCCTGCTGCCGGAGGGGCTGACCGCGTCGGGCTCGGTGCGGTTCGGCGACCGCGAACTCGTCGGTGCCTCGGAACGCACCCTGTCGCGGCTGCGGGGCAAGGAACTGGGCATGGTGTTCCAGGAGCCGATGACGGCGCTCAACCCGGCGATGCGCGTCGGCAGGCAGGTCGCCGAGGCGCTGACCGTGCACGGCACCTCCCGGCGCGAGGCGACCGATCGCGCCCGCGAACTGCTCGACCGCGTCGGCCTGCCCGAGCGCACCGCCCGCGCCTACCCGCACGAATTGTCCGGTGGGCAACGGCAGCGGGTGCTGCTCGCGGCCGCGCTGGCCAACGACCCGGCACTGCTGCTCTGCGACGAACCCACGACGGCGCTCGACGTCACCGTGCAGGCCCAGGTGCTGGAGCTCATCGCCGAGGCCGTCCGGGAACGCGGCACGACGTTGCTGTTCATCACCCACGACCTCGCCGTCGTGGCCTCGGTGTGCGAACGCGTGCTGGTGTGCCGCGACGGCCGCATCATCGAGGAGGGGCCCGTGCGCGCGGTGTTGTCCGAACCGGAGCACGAGTACACGCGCCGACTCGTGGAGGCGGCACTGTGACCGGCGGACCGAACGACGGCGAGGCCCGAACCGGCACCGCGACCGACGGCGACGTGCTCGTGTCGGTCCGCGATCTCGAACGGACCTACCGAGGTGGCGTGGAGGCGCTGCGTGGCGTGTCCTTCGACGTGCGGCGCGGCAGCCGGTTCGGCATCGTGGGCGAGTCCGGATCCGGGAAGTCCACCGTGGTCCGGCTGCTCGCCGCGCTGGACCGGCCCACCGGCGGCAGTGTCACCTTCGACGGCACGCGCATCGATCACCTGCGCGACCGCGACCTCGGCTTCCTGCGCAAGCGGCTGCAGATCGTCTTCCAGGACCCGATGGGGTCGCTCGACCCGCGGATGCGCGTGCGCGACATCATCAGCGAACCCCTGGGCCGGGCCCGCGGCCGGGACGAGCGCGTCGCCGAACTCCTCGACGCCGTCGGCCTGCCCGGCGATGCGGGCCGCAAGTACCCGCACCAGTTCTCGGGCGGGCAACGGCAGCGGATCTCCATCGCACGTGCGCTCGCGCCCCGGCCGGAGGTGCTGATCGCCGACGAGGCCGTCAGCGCGCTCGACGTGCTGGTCCGCAAACAGATCCTGGACCTGCTCGACCGCTTGGCGGGCGAGTTCTCGCTCACCATGGTGTTCGTATCGCACGACCTGGGCGTCGTGCGCAGGGTGTGCGACGAGGTGGCCGTCATGCGACGCGGCGAGATCGTCGAGCAGGGCCCGGTCGCCGACGTCTACGACGCGCCGCGCAGCGAGTACACGCGCAGTCTCGTCGCCGCGGCGCCCACGCTCGAGACGGTGCTGTCCGAAAAGGAGTGACGATGTCCGATCCCGTGATGATGTCGGCGACCGAACTGGTGGCGGCCTACCGTGCAGGCAGCCTGTCCCCGGTCGAGGCGACCGATGCCGTGCTCGACCACATCGACGCGCGGGAACCGGAGTTGCACGCGCTCTACGCCTACGACCCCGATGCGGCCCGTGCGGCGGCGAAGGCGTCCGAACGGCGCTGGGCCGACGGCGCACCGGCCGGGCCGATCGACGGTGTTCCCCTGACGTTGAAGGAGAACATCGCCACCCGTGGGACGCCCAAGCCGATGGGCACCGCGGCGAGTGATCACACACCTGCCGCCGAGGACGCACCTGCCGCGTCGCGCGTCCGGGAATCGGGCGGGGTGCTGCTGGCCAAGACGACGATGCCGGACTTCGGCATGCTCACCTCCGGACTGTCCAGTTTCCACATCGCCACCCGCAATCCCTGGGATCACAGCCGCACACCTGGCGGATCAAGCGCAGGAGCGGGGGCGGCGGCCGCAGCCGGGTACGGGCCGTTGCACGTCGGCACGGACATCGGCGGTTCGATCCGGCTGCCCGCAGGATGGTGCGGAATCGTCGGTCTCAAGCCGAGTTTCGGCCGGGTACCGGTGGATCCGCCGTTTCCAGGGCGTGCGGTCGGGCCGATGACGCGCACGGTGGCCGACGCCGCACTGCTGATGCGGGTGCTGTCACTGCCGGACGAACGCGATCACCTGTCGCTGCCGCCCGCGACGCTCGACTGGACGTGCCCACCCGCCGACCCGGCGTCGCTGCGTGTCGGGGTGCAGCTCGACCCCGGTGTCGGGCTGCCGGTCGAACCCGCGGTCGCCGACGCGGTGCAGGCTGCGGCGAGGCGGTTCGCCGACGCCGGCGCCACGGTCGAACCCGTGCGGCCGTGGCTCACCCGCGGGATGATCGACGGACTCGACCGCTTCTGGCGGACCCGCATGCTGTCGGAACTGGCCACGCTCGACGAGTCGAAGGTGCTGCCGTACATCGTCGAGTGGGGGCGGTCGGCGGAGGGACTGTCGGGGGTCGAGGTCTACGACGGTTTCGCGCAGATGGACCGGATCGCTGTCGCGACGCTGCACGCCACGCAGCACTTCGACGTGGTGCTCTCCCCGACGTGCCCGGTGTCGCCGCCGGCGTTCGACGCACCGTCGGCCACCGGTGATCCGTCCCGTCCGTTCGAGCACATCGCGTTCACGGTGCCGTACAACATGTCCGGCCAACCCGCCGTGTCCGTCGACTGTGGACGCACGCCCGACGGCCTTCCCATCGGGCTGCAGATCGCGGGCAGGCGATTCGCCGACGTCGACGTGTTGCGCGCGGCCGCACTCTTCGAACAGCTCTGACCTGCATCTTCCGTTCTTCGAGTGGTCGTAATTCTGCTAATCCTTGACATGGATTAGGCCACGGAGAACACTTCCTCGCGTGTGACGGCGGTCTCAGGGAGGCAAGTGATGGCGGGTCGGATGGCAGGCAAGGTCGCCTTCATCACCGGAGCTGCGCGCGGGCAGGGCAGAAGCCACGCGGTGCGGCTCGCGGAGGAAGGCGCGGACATCATCGCGGTCGACATCTGCGAGGACATCGAAACGGTGACGTCGTGTTACTCGCTGGCCACGCGGGAGGATCTGGCGGGCACGGCGAAGCTCGTCGGTGATCTCGGCCGGAAAGCGGTGACCCAGAAGGTCGACGTGCGCGACCTCGGTTCACTCCAGAAGGCGTTCGACCACGGGCTCGCCGAACTCGGGCGCATCGACACGGTCGTGGCCAACGCGGGGATCGCGACGGCCTTCACCAAGGCGTGGGAGCTCACTCCGCAGCAGTGGAAGGAAATGATCGACGTCAACCTGACCGGCGTCTGGCACACCGCGAAGGTCGCCGTGCCCGCGATGATCGAGGCAGGCAGGGGCGGGTCGATCGTGTTCACCAGCTCCATCGGCGGGTTCAAGGGAATCCAGCACGTCGGGCACTACGTGTCGGCCAAGCACGGCATCGTGGGCCTCATGCGGACCATGGCCAACGAACTCGCTCCGCACGCGATCCGGGTCAACACCGTCCACCCGACCAATGTGGACACCACGATGATCCAGAACCCGGGCGTCTACTCGATGTTCGCACCGGGAGATCCGGAACCGACACAGGACAAGGCGATCCCCGGGTTCACCTCGCTCAACGCACTCGACGTGCCGTGGGTGGAGAGCATCGACATCAGCAACGCGGTGTTGTTCCTCGCCAGCGACGAGGCGCGCTACATCACCGGTGCCACGCTGCCGGTGGACGCGGGCGCCAACATCGTCTGATCCGTCCGGTCAGGCCAGCCTGGCCAGGCGGGTGTAGGAGTCGAGCATGTCGGCGCGGTCGTGGGTGCTCATCGTGATGAGCAGTTCGTCCGCGCCTGCCCGCTCGCTCAGCGTGGACAGCTCCGCGGCGACGTCGTCGGCGGTGCCGTGGATCTGCCCGCGGAGCGCGTCGTCGAGGTAGCGCCGTTCCCGGTCGTCGGGCTCGGGGATGTCCTCGGGTGCGACCAGCGGCGGGAACGCTCCGTCGATGCGGGAACGGACCAACGACCACGCCTCCGGAAGCAGCAGCCTGCGCGCCCGTTCGCGCGTGTCGGCGACCGCGACGGCGGTCGACACGACGACATACGGTTCGGACCACCGCCCGGGTGGATCGGCGCGGTGCTCGCGGCGAGGGCGGAAGCGTTCCCGGTACCGACGGACCCGTTCGGCGAGCCGGTCGTGTCCGCCCGATTCGTCGGTGTGCCCCAGCGGTGCGATGACCAGCGACAGGCCGAGTTCCGCCGCGATGTCCGCGCCCGCACCGGTGGCCAGCACGAAGGTCGGAAGGTGCAGACCTTCGGCGGGAACGGCGTGCACGCGATGCGCACCGTCGAGGTAGCCGAGCAGCTCGCGGACATCGTCGCCGAACCGCGCGGCGTCGGACTTGTCCGCACCCAGTGCGGCGCGCACGGCGCCGGTGAACCCGACCGAACGGCCGAGTCCCATGTCGACCCTGCCTGGATGGAGCGAGGCCAGCGTGCCAAACTGCTCGGCCACGACGAGCGGCCGGTGGTTGGGCAGCATCACCCCACCGGTACCGATGCGGATGGTGGACGTCGCCGCACCGAGCGCCGCGGCCAGCACCGTCGGAGCCGCACCCGCGACCCCCGGCACGCCGTGGTGTTCGGCGACCCAGAACCGGCGATACCCCAGCCGTTCGATCTCGCGGGCGAACTCCACCGTCTCCCGCAGTGCCTCCGCAGGCTCCCGGCCCCTGCGAACGGAGGCCCGGTCGAGCACGGACAACGGCGGAAGACCCACGCCCGGTTCAACAACACCGCCTGCGGCGGGATTCCCACCGCAGGCGGCGCCATCGACCGGGCCGGTCGGGCTGGTCGGACGGCGCGGACGGGGCGGTCAGCGGGCCTTGATGGCCTCGGCGAGGGCCAGCACCCGCTCGGCCTCGGCGACGTGCAGGTTCTCGACCATGCGCCCGTCCACCGTCACCACCGCGTCGCCGTCGCGCTTGGCCTTCTCGAACGCCTCGATCACCTTGCGCGCGCGGGTGATCGCCTCGTCCGACGGAGCGAACACCCGGTTGCACGGTTCGATCTGCCCGGGATGGATCAACGTCTTGCCGTCGAACCCGAACTGTCGCGCCTGGGTCGCCTCGGCCTCGAAACCCTCCAGGTTCTGCACGTCGTTGTAGACACCGTCCAGGATCTGCTTGCCGGCCGCGCGGGCGGCAAGCAGGCTCAGCGACAGTCCAGCGACGAGCGGTGCGCGCCCGGCCGCCGGTTCCGCGTGCAGTTCCTTCGCGAGGTCGTTGGTGCCCATCACCAGGACGGTCAGCCGCTCGCTCGCCGAGGCGATCTCCTCGGCGTGCAGCATCGCCACCGGCGTCTCGAGCATCGCCCAGATCATCGTGTGCTCGGGGGCACCGTTGAGTTCCAGTGCGCGCTCGATCGTCATGACGTCGCGTGCCGAGTTCACCTTCGGCACCACGACGGCGGCGGGCCCGGCCTGCGCCGCGGCCCGCAGATCCGCGTCGTGCCAGTCGGTGTCCAGACCGTTCACGCGGATGGCGACCTCGCGCTTGCCGTAGTCGCCGGACGCGGCCGCCGCGCAGACCCGCTCGCGTGCGGATTCCTTCGCGTCGGGCGAGACCGCGTCCTCGAGGTCGAAGATCAACGCGTCGGCGGGCAGCGTCTTGGCCTTCTCGAGCGCGCGTTCGTTCGCGCCGGGCATGTACAGAACGGAACGGCGCGGTGTCACGCGCGGACCTCCTTGTCGCTGTGGCTGTCGGGGGTTGGGCTGTCGGGTTGGGGTCGGGGTCGTGGGAGTCGGGGTGGTGGGAGCCCATGAGATCGGGGCCGGCTGGCGGTTCGGTGGCGGCGGCAGACGGGGCAGAGAAGGTTCAACCTCCGGTTGAACCTTGTCCGAACCTGTTGCCACCGCGCCCGGGATGTGCTGCCCTGGACCGGTCCGGCATCGCGGTATCGCACTGCCGGCACGGACCAGCGGTAGCCCGGCCACGGCCGACGGAAACCCTAACCGCCCGTCGCAGGCTCATGCAGCGGTGAACGTCACCGTGCAGGCCCGATTTCCCCACGTTTCCCCCGTTCAGTCGCATGTCACCCATACGGCAGCACTGCCGGGCCGAATTTCCGGAACCGCCCACCGACCGATCACCGACCGCTGGGCGCCGTCGATCGCAGCTACCCCGCCAGGCCGCAGACGTCGGCCGTTTTCGGTTGCAATCTGGTTCGGCAGCGCCCGAGAAGGCGCAGCCCGGAGCAGGGGCCGGTATCGCGAAGTGACAGGGCCGACGAAGACGGCCGGCAGACGAGAACGGGGAGGCAGATCCGTGGCGGCGACACCCGGACAGACCACGATCACCAACGGCGCGAACGGAACGCGTTCGGTGCCGAGTCGGGTGGTCCCGCCCGTCGAACTGCCCGAGAACGTCGACGAGCTCGCGGCCGACGCCGCAGCGACCCTCGGCTGGCGCGGCCTCGTGCTGCCGCCGCTGACGATGTTCGGCAGGCGCGTCTACGTCGTGGCGAAGCTGCGCCCCGCCGCGCACGCCGAGCGGATCGCACTCGGCCAGGAGCCGGTCACCGACCGCGCGCAGGTCTCGACCTGGACGTGGCCCGAGCTGGCCGACACGGCACCGCCGCCCGCCGCCGACGTCGTCGGCGTGCTCGCGGTGGCTCGCCACTGGCGGACCGGTCTCGCCGCGACGGTGCCGTTCTCCCGCTACGGCGAGGCCGCCATGGTGCTGCCGCAGTCGATGACGCTCACCCACGACTACGTCGACAACTGCCTGCCCCGCGCCCGTACCTACGGCGTCGCCGTGGTGGCCGCCGACGACGAGGCACACGTGACCCTCGACGTCGAGAGCCACCAGGACCGCATCCTGCTCGGCAGGGACGCCGTGTGGCGCTGGGTCAACGAGGTCGTCTACGAGCGGCTCATCGCCGCCGAGGACGCGGGCGCCGACCCCGCCGAGGAGACCGCCCAGCACGCGTAAGCCCACCGCCGGGCGCCGCCCGACCTGGCGGCGCGCAACATGTGGCGCTCCGCGCCGCTGCATAGGCCCACCCGTCTCCCACCACCGCCCAACCTGTGGCGCTCCGCGCCGCTGCGTAGTCTCGTCAACATGCGTGTTGTCATCGCCGGTGGACATGGAAAGATCGCCCTCCTGCTCGAGAAGCGGCTTGCCGCGAACGGTGATCAGGCCGTCGGCATCGTCCGGAACTCCGACCACATCGACGACCTGCGCGCGGTGAGCGCCGAACCCGCCGTGCTCGATCTGGAGGACGCGACCGTCGACGAGGTCGCATCCGTTCTCGAGGGAGCCGACGCGGCCGTGTTCGCCGCGGGCGCGGGGCCGGGCAGTGGCGCCCCGCGCAAGGAGACCGTCGACCGCGACGCGGCAGTGCTGTTCGCCGACGCGGCCGAACGCGCGGGCGTGCGCAGGTTCGTGCAGATCAGCGCCATGGGCACCGACGGGCCCATCGACGCCGACGCCGTCGGCGAGGTCTTCGCCGCCTACCTGCGGGCCAAGGCCGCCGCCGAGGACGACCTGCGCGCACGCGACCTGGACTGGACCATCCTCCGGCCCGGCGGGCTTACCGACGACCCCGCGACCGGCATGGTGCAGCTCGCCGAGGACGTCCCGCGGGGCAGCGTGCCGCGCGACGACGTGGCCGCCGTGGTCGTGGCCCTGCTCAGCGACGACGTCGCCTTCCGCTCGACGGTCGAACTCACCTCCGGCAACACGCCGATCGCCGAGGCCGTCAGCCGCCTTTGACCGGCCCCAGCACGCGGTCCAGGTAGCCGTTGCGGAACACCCCGCGCGGATCGGTGTCCGCGGCGACGCGCAGAAAGTCGTCGAACCGCGGATACCGCTCCCGCAACGTCGAGGCGTCCAGGTCGTGCAGCTTGCCCCAGTGCGGACGTCCGCCCACCGCGCCCGCGATCGACGCGAACGCCAGGAAGTACTCCCGATAGGGCATGCCGACGTACTGGTGAATCGCCACGTAGGCGGTGTCGCGGCCGTAGGCCGTCGACAACCACACGTCGTCGGCCGCGGCGACCCGCACCTCCGCGGGGAAGGTGACCGGCGTCTGCAGGGTCGGCACCAGCGCGCGGGCTTCCCGGAGGACGTCCCGCACCGATTCGCGCGGCACCGCCCACTCCGACTCGACGAAGCGCACCGACCGTCGGGTCGCGAAGACCCGGTACGACGTGTCGCTGTACGACCGCGTCGACAGGGCCGCCGACGACACCCGGCCCAGCGTGGGCACCAGCGGCGGCACCGCGCGGCCGAGCCTGCACAGCGTGCCGAAGGCCGCGTTCTCGGTGAGCGTGTAGTCGACGAACTCACGCACCCTCGACAGCGGTGCGGCGGGACCCGGCACCCGGTTGTTGCGCTTGACCAGGGCGTTGCGTCCGTAGGGGAACCAGTAGAACTCGAAGTGGTCGTTGCTGTCGGCGTGCTCGTCGAACGACTCGAGCACGCCGTCGAGCGGTTCGGGCCCCTCGTGGGCGGCGAGCACGAACGACGGTTCGCACTGCAGCGTCACCGTGGTGATCACGCCGAGTGCGCCGAGCCCCACGCGTGCCGCGGCGAACAGTTCCGGCTGCTCGTCGGCCGAACACGTCACCACCGACCCGTCGGCCAGCACCAGTTCCAGGCCCCTGACCTGCGTTGCCAGGCCACCGAAGGCCGCACCCGTGCCGTGCGTACCGGTCGAGATGGCGCCGGCGACGGTCTGTTCGTCGATGTCGCCGAGGTTGGTCATCGCCAGCCCGACCCGGGCCAGCTCGGTGTTGAGCCGGTGCAGCGTGGTGCCCGACCGCACGGTGACCAGGCCCGTCTCACGGTCGGCGTCGACGACGCCCGCCCACTCGGTGAGGTCGAGCGCCACCGAGTCGGTGGCCGCGATGCCCGTGAACGAATGGCCGCTGCCCAGCGGGCGCACGCGCATGCCGGCGTCGGCCGCCTGGCGCACGGCGTCGCTGATCTCGGCGAGACTGCGCGGTCTCGGCGTCCGTTGCGGGCTCGCCGTGGCAGTGCCGGACCAGTTCGTCCACGTCGTCACGTGATCACCTGCCTGCGTGAGGGTCGTTCAGTAGTACGTGAATACATTTCGCGTTTCAAGGCATTCTGACGTACGGTAATCGGCGTGACCACCGTGAACGCCGCAGCGTACGACGCAGCGACCAAGGATCTCGACCCTCCATTGGCGGTTGTTGATCTCGACGCGTTCGACGCCAACGCCGACGACCTCGTGCGGCGCGGTGCCGGCACGCCGATCAGGGTGGCCAGCAAGTCGGTGCGCTGCAGGCAGCTGCTCGAACGGGTGCTCGCGAAGCCGGGGTTCCGGGGAGTGCTGTGTTACTCGCTGCCCGAGGCGCTCTGGCTGCACCGCGGCGGTCTCTGCGACGACCTCGTCGTCGCGTACCCGACCGTCGACCACGCCGCGTTACGCGCACTCGCCGCCGACGACGCCGCGCGTGCGGCCATCACGATCATGGTCGACTCGGCCGACCACCTCGACGTCGTGGACGCCGCGCTCGGTCCCGCGCACCCGGAGATCCGCGTCGCCCTCGAGCTCGACGCGTCGTGGCGGCCCGCGCCCGGTCTGCACGTCGGCACGCGCAGGTCACCGGTGTTCCGGCCCCGGTCGGCGCACGCGCTGGCCTCGCAGATCGTGCGCAGGCGCGGCTTCCGGCTCGTCGGCATGATGGCCTACGAGGGGCAGATCGCCGGCGTGCCCGACGGCGGGCGTGGTCCGCAGTCGCGACTGGTCCGCTGGATGCAGCGCCGGTCGGCGGAGGAACTGGCTAGGCGGCGCGGTGCGGCCGTCGCGGCGGTCCGCAGCGTCGCCGACCTGGAGTTCGTCAACGGCGGAGGTACCGGCAGCATCGAGTCGACGGGCCGCGACCGGTCCGTCACCGAGATCGCCGCCGGATCGGGCCTGCTCGGTCCCGGCCTGTTCGACGACTACACCACCTTCACGCCCGCACCCGCGGCGCTGTTCGCCCTGCCCGTGGTGCGCAGGCCGACGGGGAACATCGCGACCGTGTTCGCGGGCGGCTACATCGGCTCGGGACCCGCGCATCCCTCACGGTTGCCGACACCCGTCGCCCCGGCCGGCCTGAGCCTGCTGGGCGTCGAGGGAGCGGGTGAGGTGCAGACACCGGTCAAGGGCAAGGCCGCCGCCGGCCTGCGGCCGGGCGATCGCGTGTGGTTCCGGCACGCCAAGGCGGGCGAGCTTGCCGAACGGTTCACCACCTACCACCTGGTGCGCGGAGCCCAGGTGGTCTCGTCGGTGCCGACCTACCGCGGCGAGGACCAGTCCTTCGGCTGACGGCCAATGCTCCCAAGGGCCCCATAGTCGCGTTCAACGCGACTATGGGGCCCTCGGGGGCTTCCGGGTCAGTCGCCGAAGCGGCTCGCCAGGTAGGTCTTGATGAGCGCCTTGGTCTCGGCGACGACCTTCTCGTCACCTGCCGGATCGGCGCGGAAGGCGAACTTCAGCAGCGAGTCGGCCGCCTCGACGGCGATCGAGATCGGCAGGTCGAGTTCCTCACGCGGCAGGTCGACGTGGCCTGCGACCAGATCGGCCAGCGCGTCGGTGATCACGCCGTTGTTGGTGCGCCGCTCGTCGAGCAGCTGCACGTCGACGACGTCGCCGAAATGCACCTGGGAGAACCCTGGCACGTCGCGGTGCATGTGCAGGTAGATGTCGAGGAGCGCGTCCACGACCTCCCACCAGCTCTGGTGGTCGACGCCGCGCAACCGCTCGCCCACGGCGGTGACGAACCGGTCGAGGTTGCGATGGGTCAGCGCCTGGACGATCGCGCGCTTGTCGGGGAAGAACTGGTACAGCGAGCCCACGGCCACGCCCGCGCGCTTGGCAACGAGTGTCGTGGTCAAGCCGTCGTAACCGACCTCGGCCAGCAACTCGGCGCCGGCGTCGAGCATCCGTTCGACGCGTTTGGCGCTGCGCTCCTGGACCGGTTTGCGGCGGAGTGGCGGCAGATCGGAATGGTTCTCGGACACGTGTGGCTCCCTCACTGTGCGTGGGGAACTCTAACGCCGCCGGTATGCGGTTCACCGTCGAGTGATCATGGATTCGCCGGTCTGTGGGACCGCGGGCCGGTGTCGGTCGGGGGAGGGGGAATCTTCGACACCGGCCCGCGGGGATCGGGGCCCTTGCGTAGGCGGGGAACTACTGCGGGCTACATCCGCGGTCGGGGGATCCGGCCGTCCGAGTTAATCGGGGGTCGGTCCGCGGGATTACCTTGTGAAGTTGTTGACGCGCTGTCGCCGCCCAACCTAACTGGCGATTACTGCGTCCGCCAGCGAACGAAAGACGGGATTTCCGATTAATCCCCGTTGGGAGACCGGCAGCCGACTCGTCTCGCTCGGGGGTACGGACGAGCCGGCCGCCGGCCGGGGACGGGTGACAACCCGTCGTCGTGTGCCGCTTACCGGGTCGGGGAACCGGTCACGGCATGCCGGGCGGACGGCGGCGAAACCAGCGCATGCCTGCCCGTTCGCTCGGAGGGCCCGGGCTGTTCGGGGACCCGGGTGGTCGACTCCGCCGCCGCGTGCGCGGGGGACGCCGCGCGCCTGCGGAGCTTCCGCTTCGTCGGCTGACCGGTGGCCAGCCCGCCTGCCACGAGGTGCTCGTGTGCGACCTGCCACACCGTGCACGGGGCTTTCACCCGGTGCCAGCGGGTCGAACACGTCGGGCAGTCACCGCGGTCGTCGGGCTCGTGTGACCGCAGCATCTCCTTCCATCCGTCGGTCAGTCGGGGCAGCTCCGAACGTGCCACCGAGACGAGCGAGGGCTCGTCGGCACGGTCCGCGAGGTCGGACAGCATGTCCAGCCGTTCCCACACCGCGTTGCGGAGCACTTGGCCGAGGATCTGATCCACTGGGAAGTCACCGTCACCTTTCCGCCAGCTTGGCGGCTTCGCCGAGCGCGGCCCTGAGTTGGCCGAGCTGGGTGCCGGTCAGTCGCGCCGTTTCACCGGGCGGGCCGACCAGCACAACGTCGTCGTTGTCCACGTACACCGTCACGCAGCGTTCGCGGCCGATGAGGTCACCGCACTGCACGCGCCACACGGCCGAACCGTCCTCGGGACGGCGGCCGTCCGGCGTGTGCCGTTCGGCTGTGGGGACCGGGGAGAAGTGCTTCCTGGAGGCGGGAACCGGGGCGTCGACGCCGTCGATGCTGCCGACGCCGTCGAAGTCGGGGGTCGCTCCGACGGTCACGACATCGCCACCGGCCGACGACCGTGCGGCGGACAGGGACGACACGGGCGTGAGTGGCGACGCACCGTGCGGTGCCTGGGATGCCATCTCCACGTCGTCTCCGTCCTGGCGGGTCGTCGGCGTTCGGTTCTCGGTCTCCCGGGGAATCCGGCTGGAACGAATCCGGCTGGAACCCCGTGCGATCGCGGACCGTGTTCGGGCGGTCACGTCGCTTCGGGAACTAGATTGCGATGAATCAAACGACGAAAGAAGGCTCGGTGGGCCGGGCAGCGGCGACCGGCAATGGCTGGCCGTTAAGCGGTCGATCGAGTTCGGCAGAACCGATCAGGGGTCACAAATCGACTTTCGCGCGGTTCAATGTGAAGTGCCTACGCTGCTGACGACGCCCGGAAGGACGGTGGAGGGGCGCATGGACATCTCTGACGAAACGGCGATCACCCGCATCTCCGGTGCCGGTGTGGACCCGGAGAAATCCGAGGCCACCCCGGGCCGCCTGGACCCACAGGTCTGGGAGGGCAAGGAGATGCGTGACGCGCTCGCCGTGCGCAACGTCAGCGAGGTCTATCGCCAACTGCGCAAGCACGGTGTGTCGCAACGCCAGATCGCTGCGATGACCGGCCAGTCGCAGTCCGAGGTCTCGGAGATCCTCAAAGGCCGCCAGGTCATGGCCTACGACGTGCTGGCGAGGATCTCCACCGGTCTGGGCATCCCCCGTGGATACATGGGCCTCGCCTACGACGAGGCCACCGAGATTCAGGTCGCCGGAACATCCGGCGAGCAGCAGGCTGAGGAGGACGAGTCCGTGAAACGGCGGAAGTTCCTCGCGCACGCCGCCCAGGTCACGATGGGTGCCGCGGTCTTCGGATCGTCGGCGGAGGCCTGGGCCGCGAGCCCCGCAAGGACCCCCGCGCCTGGACGGATCGGTGTCACCGACGTCCGGCAGGTCGAGGCCGCGACCAGAGCGTTGCGCGCCCTCGATTACCAGTACGGCGGCGGTTTCTGCCGCGACGCCGTGGTGGCACAGCTGTCCTGGGGGCAGCAGATGTTGCAGTCCAGCAGCACCGAGGTCGTCCGGTCGCGGCTGTTCGTCGCACTGGCCGACCTGCACAGCCTCGCAGGCTGGACGTCGTTCGACACCGGGTTGATCGACTCCGCCCGTGGGCACTTCGCCAACGCGCTCAACCTGGCCAAACAGGGTGACAACCACCCGCTCGTCGCCAACATCCTCTACCGCATGGGCCGCGTCTACCTGGCGCAGGAAGCGCCGAACGACGCGTTGAAGCTCTTCCAGCTCGGCCAGATCGCGGCGCAGGAGTCCGGCTCCGAACTCGCGGTCGCCGTGCTGTGTGCCAACGAGGCGTGGGCCTACGCGATGATGGGCAACGCCGAGCAGGCCGTGAAGCTGCTGGGCAGGACGAGGGACGAGTTCGCGCGCGCCGATCTGGCCAACGCCGAGTCGTGGGTCAAGTTCTTCACCGAGACCGACGTCCACGCCATGGTCGGCACGGTGCACACCGAGCTCGCGCAGGCCGCGGACCCGAGCCACACCAAGTACGCGATTCCGGCGCTGACCAGGGCCATCGACGCCTACAACGACGAGATGGCCCGCAGCAAGGTGTTCAACCTCGGCATGCTGGCCACCAACCACATGATCGACGGCGACATCGACCACGGCGTCCGGATCGGCGGCAAGGCGCTCGACTCGGCCGAGGGGCTCAAGTCGGCCCGCATCGAGCAGCGCATGCAGCCGCTCAAGCAGGAGGCCACGCGCAGGTCGAACAACCCGGACGCCCGGGACTTCGTCGAACGGATGAACGCATTCTTCGCCTAGCCGGCGACCCCTTCGACGACCTGCTCGAAGCCGTCTGCGCACGGCTCGATTCCGACCCTCGCGGTGCCACGCTGCTGCGATTCACCAACAACGCGGTGTACGCCCTGGGCGACCGGCCGGTGGTGGTGCGCATCGTGGGCACGCCAGCGTTGAGTCATCGGGTGGGCAAGGTCGTCGAGGTCGCGAAGCATCTCGAACGGCATGCGGTGCCCGCGGTGCGCCTGGTCGGCGAGGTCGACCAGCCGGTGCGTGTGGGCGACTACCTGGCGACCGTGTGGCACCGCGTGCCCGACGTGGGCAGGCGCGCCGAGCCGGCCGAGCTGGCCGAACTCCTGCGCGCCCTGCACGCCGCGGGCGCTCCGGAGGGCGTGGCCGAGTGGGCGCCGCTGGAGGACGTGCGGGTCCGGATCGCGGCGGCACCCGAACTGTCGGAGTCCGACCGCGCCTTCCTGTCCGACCGGTGCGACGAGCTCGACGCGCTACTGGCGAAGCTCGAGTTTCCGCTGGCAGGCACGCTGGTGCACGGCGACGCGCACGCGGGCAACGTCATCGTCGGCCCCGACGGTCCCGTGCTGTGCGACTTCGACTCGGCGTGCGCGGGACCCCCGGTGTGGGACCTCACGCCCGTCGCCGTGGGCTGCCTGCGGTTCGGTGACCCGCCGTCGTGGCAGCGCGCGCTGGCCGACGGCTACGGCTTCGACGTCACCACGTGGGAGGGCTTCGAGGTGCTGCGCGCGGTGCGGGAGCTCAAGCTCGCCACGAGCGTGCTGCCCATCGCAGGGCGCGACGACCGGGTGCGCGCGGAACTGCACCGGCGCATCGCGGATCTGCGTTCCGGAGACGTGCACCGCCAGTGGGCGCGTTACCGCTGAGGGTGACGACGAGCCTTCATTCGGCGACAGAAACTGACCGTTCGGCGTTTGGGTCCCGAAGCGGTGTTTCACAGTGATGTTCGGTCGGACTGATCGCCGGCGGCGGGCGGATCGTTACTCCGCGCCGGTCGGGCGCGTCCGGGTGTGGTCGTGGATCACGGGGTGACGGGGGTGCGGCTCAGCACCACCGCGAAGCCGAACGCGAGGCCGAGCACGGTCAGTTCGAGGGTCGCCCAGGTCGCGAGCGCCGTTCTGCGGTGCCGCAGCACCTGGGGCAGCAGGCGCATCCGCAGGTAGCCCCCGAGGCAGGCGGCCCCGGCCAGGCAGCACACCTTGACGAGGATCAGCACGCCGTACGAGGTGCCGAACAACAGCCCGAGGAGCGAGTCGCCCTGGTTGCCGCCCAGTTCGACGACCGCGTTGAACGCCCCGGTGACGGTCACCGCGACGAGGCACACCGTGGCCAGTGTCGAGAACCGGGGCAGTGCCGTGGCCAGCAGTGTCCGGTTGCCTGCCAGCACGGCCGCGACAGCACCCAGGCCTCCTGTCCAGGTGACCGCCGCGAGCACGTGCAGCTCGATGGAGATCGTCGCGTAGTCGTGCAACGACCACCCCGACGCATGGCCGGTCACCGGCAGCGGCAACAGCGCGAACAGTCCGAGTCCGACGCACACCTCGGGAGGAACGGCGGAGGCGCGCCACAGCGCCACCGCGTTCAATCCGGCCAGCACGAGTGCCAGCGCGGCGACCAGGAGCAGCGCCTTGCCTGCCGCGACGTCGGCGACGTAACCGGCGACGTCCGGGTCGGTCGGGCGGTACTCGGCCGACTGCAACAGCAGCGTCCCGGCGGCGGCCGCCGCCCACACCGCCGCCGAGCCGATCGCCACCGGCCGCGCTGCCGCGAGCACCGGAGCGGCCAACTTCGGCCGCTCACCGCCGAGCAGCACCGGCAGCAGTGCGAGCCCGACGGTCGTCACGGCGGCGACGTTCATCACCGCCCGCACCACCGGGATGCCGACCGAGACCGCCTCGCCCGCCGCGGCCACCCCACGAACCGGGGCGGCCGCGGTCAGCGCGAACCCGACCAGCGACCCCGCCAGCGCGGCGGTCAGCAGGCCGGTCAGGACCGTGGCCCTCGGGCGCGAGGCGGTCTCGGTGGGGCTCACGAGCGGCCGGACCCGGCGCGCAGGGCCACCGTCACGCCGACACCCAGCAACGCGACCGCGGCGACGATCCACACCCACACCGGCACTCCGCCACCGTCGGTGTCGGAGTCGGCCTGGTTCTCGGCGTCGGCGGGCTGACCGGGTGCTTCGTCGCCCCCGGGACCGTGCTGGGTGAGCGTGAACCGGATCTCGTCGGTGACCGCATGGCCGTCGGCGGACAGGATCCGGTACCCGATCACGTACTCGCCCTTCGGGCCGAGCGGGTGCAGCGCCGTGGTGACGCTGGTGCCGTCGACCTGCGCCTGGCCGCGCTGCCACTGGCCGCCGTCGGGACCGGTGACGGCGATCTGGTTGACTCCGTCACCCGCGCCGCGCTGCACCGGCTGGTCGAACGTCAACGTGACCTCGTCCGGTGCCCGGTCGAGCGATGCGCCCTCGGCGGGATCGGACTCGATCAGCGTGTTGTGCGCCGACGCAGGCCCCGCCGCGGCCAACAGTGTGGCCAGCACGACGCCGGCCACGGCCAGCAGCCGACGTGCGGCGCTGAAGTTGCCGCCTGAGACGGTGCCGCTGGGGGTGCCGGTGGGGATGGTGCCCTGTCGTGCCGTCACGAGTCCGCCTTTCCCGCCTTGCGGGCGCGCAGGGTCGCACCCGCGCCGACCCCGACGCCCAGTGCGCCGACCAGCAGGCCTGCTCCGCCGAGCCACCGAGCCGTGTCGTCGGTCGCGTTCGCGGCGGCCTCGGCGTTGTCACCGGAGCCCCCGTGACCGCCCTCTGCCGACTCGCCCGAACCGTGCGCACCGTGGGAACCGCCTGCGCCGTGGGAGTGCCCGCCCGACGCGGCGGCCAGCTCGACCACGGGCGCCGGGTGTTCGGGCTCGGCGTCGCCGGACTGGGGCTGGTTCCAGTTCGACACCGTGCCGTCGGAGTAGGTCTGTTTCGTGGGCAGCATGATCGTGTCGGCGTCGGCGGGCAGCGCGCCGAGCTGCAGGTCGAATTCCTGGTAGGAGTCCAGGCCCGCGGGGATCTCGTTGCCGTCGGACGCGGTCCAGGTGACTTTCGTGACCACGTCCGAGCCGTTCTTCTCGACCGTCGCGTCCCAGCCGGGCACCGGCTTCGTGCGCGCGCTGCTGATCTTGTACTCGGCGGGGACGGTCACCTCGATCTTCGTGGTGCCCGCCTGCTCCTCCTCATTGGGGACGCGCAGGGTGATCGCGCCGTACCCGCCCTTCTCGGGGGCGTCGCCGTAGACGTTGGCGGTGACGTGCGCGGAGGCCACGCCCGCGCCTGCGGCGAGCGTCAGCCCGAGCGCGGCCGCGACGGCGCCACCGCGCGCGGCGAGGGTGGGGAATCGATGGGTCGACATGCTGGATGACTCCTGATGTGCGTGCGATCGCCCACTGAGCGGGCGATGTGGTCCGGACCGCTCGCGGGCGCGAGCGGGTGGGCATGCGGGGTCAGGAGCGAACGGGCGGACCGCGTCTGCCGTGCACCCGCCGCAGAAGCACGTCGGTGACGACCGTCGCGGCCGTGGGCAAGGCCAGTGGAGCGGGCGCGGGGGAGCTCGGAAGGGCCGGCAGGGTGACGAGGATCGTCACCGGACGCCACAGCCACCTCGTGGCGGCCGCCGCAGCGGCGAGCATCTCCTCGGCGCGGGCCAGTACGACCGCGGTCGCGGCCGTGGCGAGTGCGTGTCCCGCCACCATGGCGGGCCCTTCGCCGCCGTGGCCCGACAGCAGGGTCAGCAGCGCGTGGGTGGCCAGCTGGCCGGTGCCCAGGACGAGCAGGATGCCGCGGGTGCCCTGCGCCCGGTGGGCGGTCGCCGTCGCGATCCACCCGATCAGCGAGGCCAGCACGACGGTGACGCCCGGATGCGGCAGTCCGCCGCCCGCGGTGCCGTGAGCCGTCACGGAGAGTGCCGCCGACAGGCCAGCCAGCAGCACCCCGCGGCAGAGGGGCATCACCCGGCCGGGCATGCCCCGGGACCGAGGCATGCCCCGACCTGAGGACCGCGGCGCGCGCACGCCCACAGCTTATGAGACGCGGAAGTTCCGTCCAGTTTGGTCCCGGATGCCGGAACCGGAGCGGGAAAGATTCAGGGAGAAAGCCCGAAACAGTTGATGTTCGAGTCGACATGGGGAACGGTTGCCGAGTGGTCCCGCGGCTGTGACGCACGCCCGGGATCCATCCGCGATTTTTCGCGAACCCTCTAAGGTGTTAACCCGAACGGGCGTAGACGGTCGAAATGGTGACAGCGAAAGGAGAACGCGCCGTGAGCGCGGCGCGTGGTTATGTCCACAGAACCCGATTCCGACAAGGCGACCGGTGCAGTGAGTGACGACGGTGCAGGTGGCGGCGAAGTCCGCCATGACGAGGCGAATCCGCCCGAGGCGACCGGTGCAGTGAGTGACGACGGTGCAGGTGGCGGCGAAGTCCGCCATGACGAGGCGAATCCGCCCGAGGCGACCGGGGCCGCAGGGCCCATGGTGGACACCCCCGAGGTGTCGGCCGCGGACAGAGAGGCCGTGACCGACCGGCCGGTGTTCATCGTGGCAGCGCTGCTGGCGCTGGCGATCATCGTCTGGGGCGTCGCGCTGCCCGAGAACCTGCTCACGGTGTCGGAGACCCTCCTCTACGACGCGGTGATCCCGTTCGGCGGCTGGATCTTCGTGCTCACCGCCAGTGGCTTCGTCGTGTTCGCGATCGGTCTGGCGATCAGTCGATACGGCCGTATCAAACTCGGACAGGACAACGAAAAACCGGAATTCCGCACATCGTCGTGGGTCGCCATGATGTTCAGTGCGGGAATGGGCATCGGATTGATGTTCTTCGGCGTGTTCGAACCGGTGTCCTTCCTCGCCGAACCGCCACCCGGAACGGGCATTCCGCCCAATTCGGATCAGGCGATTCACACCGCGATGGCGACCACGTTGTTCCACTGGACCGTGCACCCGTGGGCGATCTACGCCGTCGTCGGTCTCGCCATCGCCTACAGCGCGTTCCGGCGCGGCCGCAGCCAGCTCATCAGCTCGGTCTTCTGGCCGCTGCTCGGCCAGCGGCACACCGACGGCCCGCTCGGCAAGGCCATCGACGTCATGGCGATCTTCGCCACGCTGTTCGGGTCCGCGGCTTCGCTCGGCCTCGGTGCGCTCCAGGTCGGCGGTGGTCTCAGCGCGGTCGGCTGGATCGACGAGCCCGGCTCGGGTCTGCTCGTGGGCCTCATCGCGGTCCTGACCGTGTGCTTCATCGCCTCCGCGGTGTCGGGTGTGGCGAAGGGCATCCAGTGGCTGTCCAACATCAACATGGTGCTGGCCGCCGTGCTCGCGGTGTTCATCCTCGTCGTCGGCCCGACCGTGATGATCCTCAACCTGGTGCCGGGCGCCATCGGCGACTACGTCCGTGAACTGCCCGAGATGGCGGGCCGCACCGGTGCCACCGGCGGCCAGGCCATGCAGGATTGGCTCTCGAGCTGGACGATCTTCTACTGGGCCTGGTGGATTTCCTGGACGCCCTTCGTGGGCATGTTCATCGCGCGTATTTCGCGTGGGCGGACAATTCGGCAGTTCATCATCGGCGTCATCGCCGTGCCCAGTGTGGTGAGCCTCATCTGGTTCGCGATCTTCGGCGGCGCGGCCATGGACATGCAGGCCAAGGACGGCATCGACATCGCGGGAACGGGTTCGAGCGAGGCCGCGACGTTCACGATGCTCGAGAATCTGCCGTGGTTCCTGCCCGCCGCGATCATCGTGATGATCCTGGTCTCGATCTTCTTCGTCTCGGGTGCCGACGCGGCGTCGGTGGTGATGGGAACGCTGTCCCAGCGCGGTTCGGTCGAGCCCAAGAAGGGGATCGTGATCTTCTGGGGCGTCGTCATGGGCGCTGTCGCCGCCGTGATGCTCATCGTCGGTGGTGAGGACGCTTTGTCGGGTTTGCAGAATTTGACGATTCTGATAGCAGTACCATTCGTCTTCGTCATGATCGGTTTGTGCGTCGCGGTGTGGATGGATCTGCGGCGTGACCCGCTCATTCTGAAGGAGGACGAGATGCGTCGATCTCTCGAGGAGATCCACGACGAACGGAGTGAGGAGCGGCGTGCACGCAGGCGAGGGCTGAGGGCGCGGCGCCGGTGAATCTGTTCGACTACGTCGCCGATCGGTGGGATCGGCTCGCGTTGCAGTCGTGGTTGCACGTCAGCGAGGTCGTGCAGGCCACGCTGCTGGCGGCGGTGGTCGGCGTGTTGATCGGCATCGCGGTGTACCGCAGCCCGATCGGCTCCGCCGTCGCCACCGCCCTGGCCAGCACCATCCTCACCATCCCGTCCTTCGCGCTGCTCGGCCTGCTGATCCCGGTGTTCGGCCTCGGCCCGACGCCCGCGGTCATCGCGCTCGTCCTGTACGCGCTGCTGCCGATCACGCGGAACACGATCGTCGGCCTCGCCGGAGTCGATCCGGCCGTGACCGACGCGGCCAAGGGCATCGGGATGAACCGGTTCGCCGTGCTGGCCAGGGTCGAACTGCGCCTGGCCTGGCCGGCGATCCTCGCCGGCATGCGGGTGGCGACGCAGATGTTGATGGGGATCGCCGTCATCGCCGCCTACGCCAAGGGGCCCGGCCTCGGCGGCGAGGTGTTCTCCGGTCTGACCAGGGCGGGCAGCGCCAACGCCACCAACCAGGCGCTCGCGGGGACGCTCGGCGTCGTCATCCTCGCTCTGCTGCTCGAGGGCGTGTACTTCCTGATCGCCCGCTTCACCGTTTCGAGAGGTATCCGTGGCTGACACCAACGATCTGACCGACACCACCGGCAACGACGGCGTCTCCGGCGTCGAGATCCAGCTGGAGGGGGTCACCAAGCGTTACCCGGGGTCGGCCGAACCGGCGGTGAAGGACTTCACCATGACGATCCCCGCGGGGAAGATCGTCATCTTCGTGGGTCCGTCGGGCTGCGGGAAGACCACGACGATGCGGATGATCAACCGGCTGATCGAGCCCTCGTCGGGCCGCATCACCATCGGCGGCGAGGACGCGCTGAAGCTCGACGACGTGCAGCTGCGCCGCAAGATCGGCTACGCCATCCAGCAGGCAGGGCTGTTCCCGCACTTCACGGTCGCGCAGAACATCGGCGTCGTGCCGGGCATGCTCGGCTGGAACAAGAAGCGCATCGCCGACCGGGTCGAGGAACTGATGGACCTCGTCGGGCTCGACCCGACGCAGTTCCGCGACCGCTATCCGCGTCAGCTATCCGGTGGTCAGCAGCAGCGGGTCGGGGTCGCGAGGGCGCTGGCCGCCGACCCGCCCGTCCTGCTGATGGACGAGCCGTTCGGCGCCGTCGACCCGATCACCCGCGGCAACCTGCAGGACGAACTGCTGCGCCTGCAGGCCGACCTCGGCAAGACGATCGTGTTCGTCACGCACGACTTCGACGAGGCCGTGAAGCTCGGTGACCGCATCGCCGTGCTCGGCGACCAGTCGTCGATCCAGCAGTACGACACCCCGGAGGCGATCCTGGCGAACCCGGCCAACGACATGGTCGCCGGCTTCGTCGGCGCGGGCGCCTCGCTCAAGCAGCTCACGCTGCTGCGCGTGCGCGACGTCGACTACCCCGACATCGCGTTGACCACGCAGGTGGGCGAATCGCCCGCCGACCTGCGCACCCGCATGGCCGAGGCGGGCAAGACGTACGCGCTGCTCGTCGACGGTCGCCGGAGGCCGCAGCGCTGGATCCACGTGCGGAGCCTGCCGACCGCGACGTCGCTGGCCGGCCTCGGCAGGCCCGTCGGCGACACCGTGAGCACGCAGTCGACCCTGCAGGACGCGCTCGAGGCGATCCTGGCCGAGGGCGGCCACGCCGTCGTCACCGGAACGCGCGGGCAGTACGTCGGCATGATCGACATCACCACGGTCACCGACGTGCTGGCCCAGCTCCGCGAGGAACACGAGGCCGGGGCGGACGCGTCATGAGCAACGTCGACGTCACCGGGTTCTCCACCGAGTCCGGGTCCCGCAAGGCCGACCGGGTACGGCTGCTCGCGCAGCCGCTGACCGTCGTCGTGGTGGTCGGCGCCGTCCTCGTGTGGGCGTTCACCCGGACCAACGACGAGATCGAATCCCAGTCCATCCAGACCGGTGTGCTGCTGACGAAGACCTGGGAACACCTGCTGATCACGGTCGTCGTGACGGCCATCGTGGTCGGCGTCGCCGTGCCGCTGGGCGCGATGCTCACCCGGCGGTGGGCCAAGCCCGTGGCACCGGTGTTCATCGGCATCGCCAACATCGGCCAGGCCGCGCCCGCACTCGGTGTGCTGGTGCTGTTCTTCCTGTGGACAGGGTGGGAAGGGCTGTGGGCCGCGGCGCTGCCGATCGCCTTCTACTCGCTGCTTCCCGTGCTGCGCAACACGATCGTCGGTATCCAGGCGGTCGACCCGGCCCTCGTGGACGCGGCCAAGGGCATCGGCATGTCGCCGCGTGCGGTGCTGATGCGCATCGAGATGCCGTTGGCGCTGCCGCTGATCCTCGCCGGGATGCGCACGTCGCTCGTGCTCGCCGTCGGCACCGCCACGCTGGCGTTCTTCGTCAACGGTGGCGGGCTCGGCGAACTCGTCGACACCGGATACAAGCTGAACCGTCCTTCCGTGCTCGTGGTGGGCGCGGTGCTGGCCGTCGGGCTCGCGCTGCTCGTCGACTGGCTCGGCGCGCTCGCCGAGGAGTACCTGGGACCGAAGGGGCTGTCGTCATGAGGAGCACGAAGCGCTGCGGCGCGAAGCTTCGGTCGGTGCTCGGGGCGGCGGTGCTGATGGCGACGACGTCGGCGTGCGGGCTGACCGTCAACGCCGCTCTGCCCTACGACGTGCAACCCGGGTCGATCAAGCACGTTCCCGCGTTGGAAGGCGTCGAGGTCACGGTGGGGTCGAAGGACTTCACCGAGCAGATCGTGCTCGGCTACATCGCCCAGATCGCGCTGGAAGCCGCGGGGGCGAACACGGTCGACATGACCAACATCGCCGGGTCGAACAGCTCGCGGTACGCGATGGAGGACGGCCAGCTGCAGATGCAGTGGGAGTACACCGGCACCGCCTGGCTCTCCTACCTCGGCCACGACAAGCCCGTGGCCGGTGAGCAGCAGCAGTACGAGGCCGTGCGCAAGGCCGACCTCGAACAGAACGACATCGTGTGGCTGCCGTACTCGCAGGTGAACAACACGTACGCGTTCGCGACCACCGAGAAGTTCGCCCAGCAGCACAACCTGCGCACCACCACCGACATGACGAACTACCTCAAGGAGAACCCGAAGGAAGCGGTGTTCTGCGTGGAGACGGAGTTCGCCAGCAGGCCCGACGGCATGCCGGGGGTCGCGAAGGAGTACGGCTTCCCCGTCACGACGTCGAAGACGTTCGGCACCGGCGCCGTGTACGCGGCGGTCGCCGGTGGGACGTGCAACTTCGGCGAGGTGTTCACCACCGACGGCCGCATCGCGGGTCTGAACCTTCGCGTGCTCGAGGACGACAAGAAGTTCTTCCCCGAGTACAACGCGTCGGTGACCGTGCGGAAGGACTTCTACGAGGAGCACCCCGAGATCCAGCAGGTCCTCGCGCCCGTCGCGAAGGCCCTGAACAACGACGAGATCATCGAGATGAACAAGCAGGTCGACGTCGACGGGCGCGACCCGTCGAAGGTCGCCTACGACTGGATGCGCGAGAAGGGCTTCGTCAGCTGACCCGCACTCGTCGTTGTCATCGACGTCCGTCGTAGGCGCGATGCGAGACGGTTCGCGCACGCGGCGCGGTGCCCGCCCTTCGGCGGGACCGCGCCGCTTCTCTGTCGGCCGTCCTTCGGCCGTTCTCGACGCTGTTGTCGGTCCGTGGGCCCTGTTTCGTTCCGCACGTCACCAACCATTGCCCCGAGCAGGGGTTTGTTCGGGGGCGGGAAGACCCCATAATCGGGTCATGCCTCCTGTGTGGGACCACTCCGGTGTCGTTGCCCTGCTGCTGCGGCGCGGCCGCCTCGGCTCTCCGCCGTGGTCGGGTCGCTGACCCGGTTCGCTGACACACCGAAATCCCAGCAGCGGAGGAATTTTTCTCGATGACGATCGAATTGTCTCCTGGCACGACCCTGCGCTCGGCCCGTACGCCCGCCGACGGAATCCTCGAAGGTCCGCGCACGCTGCGCCGCCTGCCCGAGGGCGTGGAGTCGAAGCCCTACGAACTGTTCACCGTGCATCCGCTCGGCCGGATCATCGGCGCCGAGATCGAGGGCGTGGATCTGTCCCAGCCCCTCACCCCTGAGCTGCGCGACGAACTCAACCGCGCGCTGCTGGAGTGGAAGGTGATCTTCTTCCGCGACCAGGACATCACCCCCGCCCAGCAGCGTGACTTCGCCCGTAACTGGGGTGAGCTGGAGACGAACCCGTTCATCCCCACCGGCGACTCCGACGAGGTCACGCGGTTCGAGCGCACCGCGGCGATGCCGGCGTTCGAGAACATCTGGCACGTGGACGTGACGTTCCGCCCCAATCCCGCGCTCGGGTCGGTGTTGCGGCTCGTCGAGGTTCCGCCCGTCGGCGGCGACACGATGTGGGCCGACATGGCGGCGGCCTACGACAACCTTCCCGAGGAGGTGAAGGAACGCATCGACGGGCTCACCGCGGTGCACGACTACATCCCCGGGTTCGACCGGTTCTCCGACCACGACTACCTCGCACGCTGGCAGGAGACGTTCCCGCCGGTGGAACACCCCGTGGTGCGTACCCACCCGGAGACCGGTCGCAAGACGCTGTTCGTCAACCAGGCGTTCACGACGCACATCGTCGGCATGGACCGCGACGAGAGCGACCGCCTGCTGCACTACCTGTTCACCCAGGCGCACGTGCCCGAATACCAGGTGCGGTTCCGCTGGACGAGGAACACCGTCGCCTTCTGGGACAACCGTGCGACGCAGCACTACGCGGTGAACGACTACTCGCCGCACCCGCGTGTCGCCGAGCGGGTGGCCATCGCCGGCGACCGGCCGTACTGATCCTTCTCACCTGGCCGGCGCGGCGCTGCTGGTCGTCCGGCCGAGCGGTTGAGTCGTTGAACCGTTCGGCCGGCGCCCCCGGCCCGTCACCGCGTCACTTCTGAGCGGCTGCTGCGCCGCCTCGTCGGGCCTTCCCGAGCGGGTTCTTACCGCGCTCGGGCGCCTACTAGGCTCGCCCCCTACGGGCTGGGTCCTTGCCGGGTTCAGGCCACGCCGAGGCGGCGCAGCAGCTCGGACTCCACTCCGTCCAGTTCCGACGACACCGCCTTGTGCGCCGCCTTCCGCCGAGCTGAGGGCATGTGTTCGGCCGCGCGCACCGAGGCTGTGAGCTGCTCGAGCGTGCCCTGCGCGTGCTGCGTGAACGAGAGGTCGTCGTCGGTGGCCTGAGGTGCATGGCGCAGCTCGGCGAGTCCTTCCGCCGCGCCAGAGATCCGGGCCAGCAGGGCTCCGCCGTGCCCGCTGTACTCGGCGAGCTGGTCGACGGGAATGCCCATCTTGCGAGCCTGGTACCGGTCGTACGCATCGCGGACACCGCTGGCCGCGCGCACGGCGAGCGGGATCAGGGCCGGGCCGACAGCAGGGATGACGATCTTCGCGACCCGCACGGCGTTCTTGGCGCGCTTCGGGGTCAGTCCCGACTCGTGCTCCTCGGTGCCCTTCGTCTTCGAGGATTCGGCCAACGTGTCGTCGTGGCCGTTCTTACGAGATTTGCGGGCCATCGCCGTTCCTCGCCTCCGGGTCGTGCTGGTCGTGATCGCGGCTGAACTGACGCAGAACTTACTGGTCATGACTGCCCGGGAGCACGTCGCCTCCGGGAGTGTCGGCGGCTTCTCATAAAGTGACACTATGGCTGACGAGGTGTTACTCGACGCAAATGTGGTGACCCGGTGTCGCCGACGGGTGCACCTCGACAACGATCCGACGATGGCCGGCGCCCCGCTCGCGCCTCCGGATCCTTCGTCCGAACAGCGCATCGCCGACGCGGAGGCGCACCGCGCCGAGGTTCGTGACCGCCTGCAGGCCGCCACAACCGCCGTCGACGACGACGGCATCGTTCCGGATGCCTCGAGTGCGTCATGGGTC
Organism: Prauserella rugosa; assembly: GCF_000719975.1. Lineage (GTDB taxonomy): Bacteria > Actinomycetota > Actinomycetes > Mycobacteriales > Pseudonocardiaceae > Prauserella > Prauserella rugosa. The sequence continues at coordinate 276,873 of NZ_JOIJ01000001.1, read as the reverse complement.
GTGGTCCCCGCCGACCTCCCGCCCGCCGAACGTGCCGGCCTCACCCTGACCGCGCTGGAGGAAGGCGTCGCCTACATCTGGGGCGCATTGCTTCCCCGGGATCGTGAATCCGGCCGCCGCGGTGGTATCCAGCTGCTCGTCCGCACCTCGGACGGCTACGTGCCCGTACTGGTCGTTCGGCACCGCATCACCGACTACGGGGAGGGTGCGCGCACCACCGAAGTAGCGGATCTCGACCCGGCAAACGCCGCGCCGGATCCTGCCAGGAAGGTGCGTTCTCACCCGCGGGACCAGCTGAGGCTCGCGCACACTTACCGACTGCTCCAGGCCGCCGGCTTCGCCGAGCCGGACCGGGCGGTCGGGGGCGTCATCGGCCTGGACGTCGACGTGGTGCTCTGGCACGACCTCGAAGCCGGCACGTGGCCCGGAGGCAAGACCGCGCTCGAGGAGTACGACAACCGGTTCGCCGATCGGCTTGCCGTGGCGCGCGCGGCGGCATCGGGTGCCGAACCGTTGGCCGAGCCGTCGAGGATTCTCGAATGCAAGGGCTGTCCGTGGTGGCCGACGTGCGAGGCCGAGCTGACCCGCATCCGCGATGTGAGCCTCGTCGTGCGCGGCGAGGACGCGATGGAGCTGCGCCGGGCCGGCATTGCGACCGTCGACAAACTCGCCGCACTCGATGTCCACGACGAGCCGCCTATTCAGTGGACCGGTGTGACGTTCCAGGACGCGGTGTCGCTCGCTCGCGCGTGGCTGGCCGATCTCACGATGGTTCGGCGTGTCCGTGAGGTGCAGGTGCCGCGTGGCGACGTCGAGGTCGACATCGACATGGAGAGCTTCGGTGATTCCGGGGCCTACCTCTGGGGCTGCCTGATCAGCGGTGCCGATATCGGTGTGGAGCACGGCTATCACGCTTTCGCCACGTGGGATCCGTTGCCGACCGAGGACGAGGCGCGGTCGTTCGCGGAGTTCTGGGCGTGGTTGTCGGATGTCCGGGCGCGCACCGCCGAACGGGGCTTGTCGTTCCGCGCTTACTGCTACAACGCGTTGGCCGAGAACCGCTGGTTGTTCGCTTCGGCGGAGCGTTTCGCGGGCTTTCCGGGGGTGCCGTCGTCGGCGGACGTGCGTGCGTTCGTCGACTCCGACGAGTGGGTCGATCTGTTCCGCAGTGTGTCGGATCAGTTCCTGTGTTCGCATGGAAAGGGCCTCAAGGTTGTCGCCCCGGTGGCCGGGTTCGCGTGGCGGGACGCGGAAGCGGGCGGAGAGGCGTCGATGCGGTGGTACCGCGATGCGGTGGGCATGGACGGTGCCGAACCCGTGCTGCCGCAGCGCACCCGTCTGTTGACATACAACGAGGACGATGTGCTCGCCACGAAGGCGTTGCGGGAATGGATCAGCGAGCGGGCCATGAGCGAGGTTCCCTTCACTGATGATCTGTAGTGGATGTCGGGCCGTGCGGATCGTGTCCATGACCGTCGTCGCGTTTGCGCGTTGAGCGTTTGCGCTTGCGGCGTCGCTTGGCGGCACGGATTTTCTCGGGCAGTGTTTCGAGGGTGTCGTCGTGTGGGGGTTTTCCGGTGTAGGCGACCCCGCTCGGAGTGCGGATGCGGAGGGTGCCGTCGGGGTCGAGGGTGAACATCCAGCCTTCGGTGTGTTTGACCAGATGGTGCCGCCTGCACAGCCCGATCAGATTCGCCGCGCAGGTCTCGCCGTCGCAGCTGTACGGCTGGACGTGGTCGAGATCGGAGAACTCGGCCGGGCGGTGACAACCGGGGAAGCGGCACTCGGAGTCGCGGACCCGCACGTAGTCGGCGACGGCAGCCGGCGGCCGGTAACGGGTGCTGCTCACTTCCACGGGCGTGCCGTTGGACGCATCGGTGAGTACGCGCCGCCACGTCGATGTCGGGTTGTGGGCGATCTGCCGCGCGATCTCCGCGGGCACGGGGCCGTGGCCGGACAGCCGCGCGGGTCGGTCGCGAAGCGTCGCGAGTGTCTCGAAGTCGATGTGGACGTAGATGTCGGCCTTGGGCGAGGCGTCCACTGCCGTCGAGCTTTCGTCGATCAACCAGTCGGCCAGCACGTCCGCGCGCAGTTGGTCGAGTGTGCGCGTGTCGTTCTTGTCCTGCAACGCGCGAGCGGCGCGATCGATTCGGGCATAGGCCGCGGACGCCTTCTCCGCGGGGAGGTATGCCGACATCGACGCCATGGCGTCGTCGTGATGGGTCAGCGTGACCTTGCGGTCGGCGCGTCGCTGCCGGGCGCGTGTCGCGGCCCCGGCGGGATCCACTCGCTGCACCGCGCGATATGCCGTGCGGCGGATCCCCTCGGCATCCCTGTGGCGCAGTTTGTCGGCGATGACCCGGTCGACCTCCTTGGCCATTTCATCCTGGAGAACGTTTGTCTGGTTGGCGACTTTCGATGCCTTGTGCAGGTCGATGACGCCTTCTGAGAGTGCGTTCATCGTCATCGGTAGTCGCGTGGTCAGTTGCCAAGCCCAGTCGAGTTCTCGTTTCACGGTGTGCTCGGACTCGCTCAATAGCACGGCCAATTCAGCGGTGCTGTGGGCCGATTCCGGGTTCTGCTCGGCGAATGCCGCCAGTGCTCTGAGGTAGTCGGCTTGTGCGTGGCTGATCGCGCGCTTGGCGCGTACGAGATCATCGATCGTCATGATTCCCCCTCGGTTCGCCATTTCAACGTAGCGACGACACAAAGCATCGTCAAACCCATGTTCGAGGAATGACGCGAACTATCCCGTTCGCTGCGTTGTTGCAGTACTGGAACCGACTTGCATGTTCGGAGGATTCTCGACAATTTTCGTCGCCGGAAAGAAGGACGCCCCCGAAACGAAGAGAACGTTTCGGGGGCGGTGACGCTACGGACCGTCAGCGTGGCGCCATGCGAAGTGAGCCATCGAGGCGAATGACATCACCGTTGAGGTAGTCGTGTTCCACGATGTCGACCGCGAGCTGTGCATACTCGTCCGGGCGGCCGAGGCGCTTCGGGAACGGGACACCGGCCGCAAGACCAGCGCGGAACTCCTCGCTGACGGTGGCCAGCATCGGAGTGTCGATGATGCCGGGAGCGATGGTCATCACGCGGATGCCGTGCGAGGCGAGGTCACGCGCGGCGGGAACGGTCATCCCGACGACGCCGCCCTTCGACGCCGAGTACGCGATCTGCCCGATCTGGCCTTCGATCGCGGCCACCGACGCGGTGTTGATCACGACGCCACGCTGGTCGTCCTCGAGCGGTTCGGTCTGGGCCATCGCCTCGGCGGCGAGCGTCATGACGTTGAACGTGCCGGCGAGGTTGATGTTCACGACCTTGTGGAACAGGTCGAGATCGTGCGTGCCCTTCTTGGACAGGATGCGCGAGGACGGCCCGATCCCGGCACAGTTGACGACGATCCGCAGCGGCATGCCACTCGAGGAGGCCTGCTCGACGGCCGGCCGGAGCGCAGCGCCGTCGGTGACGTCCGCTTCCACGTAGGTGACGCCGTCGACCTGTTCGGCCTTCTCGATGGATGCCGCGAGGTCGAACGCGAACACGTGAGCGCCCTTGGCCGCGAGTGCCTTCGCGGTGGCACCGCCCAACCCGGAGGCTCCGCCCGTCACGATGGCCGCGGTGTCGTTGATCTGCATTCTCGTCCCTTCTCGCACGTCTTCGAGCAGAGCGAGCGTACGTGGTCACGCGGTCGATTCGTCGACGAATGTCCGCCTGCTGGTTCCCTTCACGTTCGCTCGCAGGTCACCGACGGCTGTGACCGTGCCACCATGAACGCTGCGCGGATCGTCGTGGTCGGCACCGGATACGTCGGCCTCACCACGGGAGCCTGCCTGGCCAGCCTCGGGCACACGGTGACCTGTGTGGACGTGGACACGGTCAAGGTCGCACGGCTGTCAGCGGGACGGGTCGACATCCTCGAGCCGGGTCTTGCCGAGCTTGTGGCGCGGGGACTCACGGGCGGCACGTTGTCGTTCGTGGTGGGCGCTGCCGAGGCGGTTCGTGACGCGGATGCCGTGTTCCTCTGTGTGCCGACGCCCATGGGCGCCGGCGGGGCGGCCGACCTGCGGGCCGTGGAGGACGTCGTCACCGAGATCGCCGACCATCTGCCGCCGGACTGCGCGGTGGTCACCAAATCGACCGTGCCGGTGGGGACGACCCGCCGGATCAGTGCGCTGCTGGGGCGGTCCGATATCGCCGTGGTGTCGAACCCGGAGTTTCTCCGCGAGGGCACGGCGGTCGACGACTTCCTCGGGCCCGACCGGATCGTCGTCGGCTCGGACACGCCGGGTGCCGCGCAGTGGATCGCGGACCTGTACGCCTCGCTGGGTGCGCCGTCGGTGGTGACCGACGCCGCGAGTGCCGAGCTCGTGAAGTACGCGGCGAACTGCTTCCTCGCCATGAAACTGTCGTACGTCAACTCGATCGCCGAGCTGTGTGAACGATTCGGCGCGGACATCGAATCGGTCACGGAAGGCATGGGGCACGATCGCCGTATCGGGCGCTCGTTCCTCAAGCCGGGGCCCGGATGGGGTGGTTCGTGTCTGCCGAAGGACACCAGTGCTCTGCTGCGGATGTCAGAGTCGACCGGGTTCGGGTTCGAGCTGTTGGACGCCGCGATCGCGGAGAACCTGGCGCAGCGCGAGCGGATCATCGCGAAGATCGCCAGGGCGGTCGGCGGCAACCTCGCCGACGCGCGAATCGGCCTGCTGGGCCTGGCGTTCAAGGCAGGCACGAACGACCTGCGGGACTCGCCGGCCCTCGGTGTCGCGTCCGTGCTGTGTGCGCACGGTGCCGAGGTCACCGCATACGACCCGGCGGTGGCCGAGGAACAGCCCGGCATTCTCGTCGTTGACAGTGCCTACCGGGCCGCGAAGGGCGCCGACGCGGTTGTCGTTCTGACCGAGTGGCCGGAGTTCCGGCGGCTCGACTGGCACTACATGGCCGAGTCGATGCACGGCGACACCGTGCTCGACACCCGTAACCTGCTCGACCCGGACACGGTGCTGGACGCCGGATTGAGCTGGCAGGGCATCGGTCGCCCGCGGGCTGTCGAGCGGGTCACGCCGATCGTTAGTTGAGGTAACGACATAACGGCCCGTAGGGTCATGGTGTGTCTGTAGTGAAGTCCTCCGCGTTCACCACCAGGCCGGAACTGGCCGGCACCCACGGCATGGTCGCCTCGACGCACTGGCTCGCCTCGTCCGCCGGTATGGCGGTGCTGGAAAACGGCGGCAACGCGTTCGACGCTGCGGTTGCGGCGGGTTTCGTGCTGCAGGTTGCCGAGCCGCACCTGAACGGACCTGGCGGGCAGGTTCCCGCGATCTTCGCGCCGGCGGGCGAGAGGCCCCAGGTGTTGTGCGGCCAGGGCGTGGCACCGGCTTCGGCGACCATCGGTCACTTCGACGACCTCGGTCTGGACCTCATCCCGGGCAGTGGTCTGTTGGCGGCGACGGTTCCGGGAGCGTGGGACGCGTGGCTGTTGCTGTTGCGCGACTACGGCACCAAGTCGCTGCGCGATGTCCTCGGGTACGCAATTTCGTACGCGTGGAACGGGATCCCCGTACTGGACCGGATCACCAGCACCATCGACGCGGTATCGGAACTGTTCGCGACTCACTGGCCGTCGTCGGCACAGCTGTGGCTGCCCGGCGGATACGCACCCACGTCCGGTTCGTTGCACTCCAACAGGGTTCTGGCGCGGACGTGGCAGCGTCTGCTCGCGGAGGCTGAATCCGTCACCGGGCGGGAGGAGCAGATCGACGCGGCGCGGCGAGCGTGGTCGCACGGATTCGTCGCCGAGGCTATCGACGCCTTCTGCACGCAGGCTTTTCGCGACGATTCCGGTCGTGACCACGCAGGACTGCTGACCGGCGACGACATCGCCGCGTGGCAGGCGTCCTACGAGGAACCGGTGATCACCGACTTCGGCGAATGGGGCCTGGTCAAGTGCGGGGCCTGGACGCAGGGACCGGTGTTGGCGCAGCAGCTGCGCATCCTCGAGGACGCGGATTTGTCGTATGTGGACGGTGTGCCGACGGCGCGAACCATCCACCTCGCGACGGAGGCAGCCAAACTGGCGTTCGCCGACCGCGAAGCGTGGTACGGCGACACGAGCGACGTGCCCCTCGAATGGTTGTTGTCTCGTGAGTACGCAGCCGAGCGCCGGGCGTTGATCGGCGACGAGGCCAGTGACCTTTTGCGGCCGGGCGGAGCGGACGCTCGAATCCCCGGCATGATCGAACGTACCCGTGGCATGTCCGCCGGTTCCGGAGCGATCGGGGAACCGACCGTGGACCGGCGGGGCGCGACACGGGGCGACACCGTGCACATCGACGTCGTGGACGCCGAGGGCAACATGGTGTCGGCGACGCCGTCCGGAGGGTGGTTGCAGTCCTCACCCACCATCCCGGAGCTCGGCTTCTGCCTCGACTCCCGTGCGCAGATGTTCTGGCTGGAGGACGGGCTGCCCAACTCCCTCGCGCCCGGAAAACGGCCCCGCATCACGTTGTCGCCGTCGATGGCGCTGCGCGACGGCGAGCCGACGGTCGCGTTCGGCACGCCCGGCGGCGACCAGCAGGACCAGTGGCAGCTCTGCTTCTGGCTGGCCCACGTCCGCGCGGGTCTGAATCTCCAGGAATCCATCGATGCGCCGGCATGGCACACGACCGCGTTCCCGAGCTCGTTCTATCCGCGTTCGTGGACCCCGAAGGAACTCGTCGTCGAATCGCGAGTCGGGGAGGACACCCGAGCAGCGTTGGCCGAACGTGGACACGACGTCGTCGATGCCGGGCCATGGGCACTCGGACGGTTGTCGGCCGTGTCACGCGAGTGCGGCAGCGGGATGTTGCATGCCGCTGCCAACGCACGCGGCATGCAGGGCTACGCCGTCGGCCGGTGACTCGCGCGAGCGTGACCGCACTGCCGGTGACCACGTGCGGCCGGTCACCTCGCGTGTCCCGGGGCCGCAACGTCCGTGAGCTTGGCAGTCCGTCTGGTGAGCTTGGGAGTCGGTGTCCGTGAGCCATGGCGCGACGGCAAGAGCGCACCATGCTCACGGGGTCTCGGCGATCACCCAGTACTCGACGAACCGGTCGCCGTCACGACGCAGGATGTCGTGTCCGTGAAAGGACGCCGGCGTGCCTTCGTAGTGACCGCGGCCCAGCCACCGTGCTGTGACGAGGTCTCCTTCCGAGACCGGTCCGATCGCCACCTCGAACGTGAGGTCGTCGAACATCTCGCGGCCCTGGCGGATCACTGCCGCCAACTCGTCGGGCCCCGTGACGAATTTCGGTCGTCCCGGCCAGTGCCCGACGAAATCGTCGGTGACAACCCGTCGGGCGATCGACTCCAAATCGGTCAACGGCCCGTTCCAGAGCTCTCCGAGCCAGCGCCGGTACAGATCCACAGCGATCTCCCTCCTCGGTTTCGCACCTACGTCACAGCTGCGCGAGCCAGAATTCGACGCCTTGGTCGTCCACACAGTCGGCGACGCGGCCGTACGGTTCGTCGGTCACCGACCGCACGGTGCCGCCCGCGGTGCGCACGCGTGTGACAGCCGAGTCCAGGTCGTCGACCGCGTACATCAGCTTCCATCCGGCGTAGTCCTGCTCGCCGGCGAGGCCCGCGTCGGGAAGTCCACTGCCGATCACGCCCCACGTTCGGGGACGTCCGCCGCCGGCGAACTGCCAGCCCAACACGGCACCGTAGAAAGCGGTGGCCGCCTCGTCGTCCGGGACGGTGAACGTGAAGTACGCGGCCTCGCCGTGCCGCGGCCGCGGCCGGCCTGCAGACGACCGGTGCGGTGCCTGCTGCACGAGCCACCGTTGTCCGAACGGGTCGCGGATTCGTCCGGTGCGGCCGTGACCGTCGTCGGCGACCTCGCCGAATGCCTCACCGCCGAGTTCCACGGTCCGCGCCACGGCGGTATCGACGTCGGCGACCTCCACGCGGACGGCAGGCCCACCGGAGCTCACCGCGACGTGGTCGATCTCCGGGAACTCCTCGGCCAGCATGAGCACAGAGTCACCGATGGCGACCTCGGCGTGACCCACGCGGCCGTCGTCCATCACGATCGGTTCGCCGCGTCGGGACGCGCCGAACACCGCAACATAGAACTCGATCGCCCGCCGGGCATCCGACACCACCAGGTACGGAGTCAGCGCGTGCGGTTCGGCCGGGGTAGCGCCGCCGGCCTCGGGTGAGTTGCTCATAGTCCCTCCTCCGGACTCTGTGGTGGTGGAACCCTCGCGGGCGACGACGTGCCACAGCCGCTGCCGCAGCGTCGCGGCGAACTCCGGCGGCGGTGCGAGGGGTTCGTAGTCGGTTCGGAGGGCCTCGAATGCATCGGGTGTATCGGATGCGTCGGTCATCGTCCCTCCTCCCCGGTGTGGAGCTGGTACTGCTTGCGGAACGCGGTGCGTGCCCGAACGAGTAGGGCCTCGGTGGCGTGGACGGTGCGTTCCAGGAGCTGAGCCACCTCGGGAACGCTCAACCCGTCCAGGTACCGCAGCGTCAACGCGGCCCGATGGTGCGTGGCCAGTTCGGCGAGGACGTCGCGGGCGACGAGCTTGTCCAACTCGACATCCCAGGGATCGTCGTGTTCACCGTGTGGATCGTGGACCGCGCGCAGCGTGCGTTCCCGTCGTTGTTGTCCACGCCAGTGGTCGGCCAGCTTGTGGCGGGCGATGCCGATCAGCCACCCGACGCTTACCTCAGGCGCGCCCGACTTGCGGCAGGCCGAGACGGCACCGAGGAACGTCTCGGAGGTCAACTCCTCGGCCAACGCCCGGTCGCCGCAGCGCGACAGCAGGTACCCGTACACCTGCGGGAGCGCGTCGTCGTACAGCCCGAGCAGCGCCAACGCCGGATCAGGCTGGATCCGTGGGCTCGTCACATCCCCATCGTCGTTCCGAGGGCTGGGTCTCCGACGGGTGAAGGCCGATTTTCGTCCCGACGGGGTCAGCGCGAGTGCCGTGGTCCCGTGTTCGGCGGGTCGTTACGGGGCGGACGTGGGCGGGCAGGCGGCGGCACGCTCCCGGGCGCGGGGCCTCGCGCAGCGCCGTCAGGATGCGGTGCCCGGCCGGTGTCGGGACGGGCAGCTGGACTGGATTCGGAACGACGTTCGGGACCCGGGCGACGCTGCGGTCGGTTCTCGGGCCGCCGTTCCGGTCGGTTCTCGGGGTGGCGTTCCGGTCGCGGTTCGGCCGGGGTGCGGCGCGGGGGAGGTGCCGGTTGTGACCGCGGCGGCCGGGGTTCGGACCGGAAGGTCGCCCCGGGTGCGTGCCGGGTGTGCTCGGCGTCGACCGTGGGGATGCGGACCGTCGTCTCGGTTTCGGTCTCCACTCCGCTGCCGTCGGGCAGGGCTGGTTCGCCCGAATGCGGTGGTTCGTCGGGGGTCGCGTTTTCGGCCGCCGGCAAGTTCGCCGCCGACAGGTTCGACGGTGGCCCGCCGGTAGCGGACGGACGTCGACCACCGACACGTCGCGAGAGGTTCCGTGCCCACTCGTGGCTCGGGCGTTCGACGCAGCGGTAGCTGATCTCCACCAACGCGGCCGTCACGAGCAACGAGATCGGCAGCGCGATGGCGAACGGCACGGTCGGGCGGAGCAGGCCGAGGGTGACGAAGATGCCGAGGCCATGCAGCAGGTAGATCGAATAGGACCGCTCCGACAGCGCCGTCCAGAAGCGGAACTGGCGCAGTTTCGGTTCGGCGAAGTAGCCCATGAGGAAGAACATCACGGCGATCGACATCGCGAGGTTGTACGAGGTGTCGATCCGTCCGACGTCGATGATGTCGGCGTAGACGTACAGCATCCATGCGAGAGCGCCGAACACACCGCCCGCCCAGAGGGGGATCTTCTTCGCGGTGGTCGCCCAGACGATCTGACCGATGAGCAGGATCGGCAGGTACGAGACGTTGACCGCGAACAGCGACCACGACTCGTTCAGTTCGCTGCGGCTCACGAGCACGACGAACACGAACGTCAGCTCGATGCCGATCGCGAGCCACACGGCACGTCGCAACACCGGCAACAGTGCCAGGAGGATGAGGTAGAACAGGACCTCGATGATCATCGTCCACGCCACGGGCATGAGGACGACCTGCGGATACAGGACGTAGTTCACCAGGGTCCAGTTGGTGAACATCGTCCAGGGAGTCAGCTCCTGCGACTGTCCCGTGGACTGCGGTTCCAGGCCGGCCCACAGGGCCGCCGACGTCAACAGCAGGACGAACAGCAGCGGTGCGTACACGCGGATGAAGCGGTTCACCGCGAACTTGCGGTGGCCCTGGCGGATGGCGATCGGCGTGACGATGAACCCGCTCACCAGGAAGAAGAACGGAACGGCGACCTGGCCGATGCCCTGTGTCGCCATGTGCATGGGTTCGCTGGTGAACGTTTCCACGAACCCGATGACGGGTGCGTCCTCGCCCTTCTCCTGTACCCACGGATGGGCGACGTGGGAGTAGACCACGAGCAACGCGGCGATGGCCCGGCCCATGTCGACGAACGAGATGCGCGTTTTGTCCGTACCTTCGAGTGGCTGAGAACGCCACGATGCGACCAGCGTTCTCACCCCCTCCAGGCACCTCGGTCACGGTCACGAAATGCGCCGACGCTCTTCAGACGGCCGTCACGGACCGTGCGTGTGTTGGTTCACTCCATCGGAGAACCGGGCAAACGGCAGCGTATCGGCAGTTAGCATGGCCGCGGAATCCCTGTCCGACCCGATGATCTGTGGCGTTGCGCATGACCGAAACGACCGCCGGTGACCTGCCGGCGGCCTATGAACCGCTACGCCGTCGGATGTGGCGCAGTCTGCAGCCCGTCCTGCCCGCGCTCGTCGCGTTCTACGCGATCCAGCTCGTGTCGTTCATCGTCGTCGGTCTGGTCGCTCACAGCGCGGGCACGTCGCTGCCCGAGCTGCTGGGTCAGTACGACGTCAACTGGTACGCGGAAATCGCCGAGTACGGCTACCGGCAGGACGTCGAGGTCGATGCGAACGGCAACCCCGTGCCGGTCAGTCTCGCGTTCTTTCCCCTGCTCCCGGCGTTGGCGTCGATTTTCGTCCTCGTCGGAATTCCGGCCCATGCGGGGCTGCTGCTCGTGTCGCTCATCGCGGGTGGAGCGGCCGCGTGGGGTTTGCACGTGTTCGGCACGCGCCTCGGGGGACCGCGCGTCGGTACCCTGATGGCCGTCCTGTGGGCGGTAGCGCCGGGCGCGATCGTGCTGCGGATGGGCTACTCGGAGTCGGTGTTCGTCGCGCTCGCGGTCTGGACGCTCGTGGCCCTCGAACGACGACAATGGCTCGCCGCGGGCGGATTGACGCTGGTGGCAGGCCTGTCTCGCAGTACGGCCGTGGCGCTGGTCGCCGCGGTCGGAATCGCGGCCCTGATCGCGGTCGTCCGCAGAAGGGACGGATGGCGTCCGTGGGTCGCCGCCGCAATCGCACCGCTCGGACTGGCGGCGTTCCTGCTGTACGTCGGCTGGAAGGGCGGTCGTATCGACACGTGGTTCTGGATTCAGAACCACGCCTGGCACATGGGTTTCGACGGCGGTGAGCTCACCTGGGACACGCTGGTGCGGGCGTTCACCGGCGAGGAACCCATGTGGTCGGTGATCCTCGCGGTCGTCGTCGTGGCGAGCGTCGGACTGCTGGTCGCGTCGTGGTTCATCCGCTCGATCCCGCTGCCTGCGCACGTCTACACGGCCGTGATGATGGCGTCGGCGTTGGGGACCGGCGCATTCTGGAACTGCCGTGCCCGCTTCCTGCTGCCCGCGATCACGATCGCCGTGCCTGTCGCGTTCCTCCTCGCACGGGCACCACGGTGGGTCTCGGCGGTCGTGCTGTCGGCCGCCACCGTCGCGGGCGCGTGGTGGGGTGCCTACCTCATGGCGTTCGCCGAGCTGAACCCCTGACCGCCCGCCGCCGAGACGGGCCGGCTGCGGCTCAGCTGCGGGCCGGCGGGTCAGCTGCGGCGGGTCGGCTGGTCGGCTGCGGGTCAGCTGCGGCGGGTCGGCACGGTCACTGAGGGCGGAGCCAGAGCGTGGTGAAGCCGCGCTGGTCGGTGCGCGCGTGGTGGATCAGCGACTCGTCGGGCTCGTCCTCGGCGAGTGTGCCGTCCGGAGCCAGTTCGACGGGCTGGTAGCCCCACTTGCGGTAGGCGGTCAGCACGGCGTGCGGATCGTCGCCGAACTCCTCGATGGCCTCGGGGGAGAACTCGCACAGCACGTCCGGCCGGTCCCGTTCGAGGGTTTCCTGCAACCCGGCCAGAGCCCGGTGGTCCCTGCCCTGCAGATCGGTCTTGACCAGGCTCACGGGCTGGCGCAGCACGTCCGTGTTTCCGTCCAGGCGCACGGCCGGCACCATCAGCCCGGCCATGCCGTCCGGTTCGCGGACCCGATGGTCCCCGCTGTTGCGTTCGTCCGGATGGGCGAGCACCAGGTTGCCGTCGGTGTCCCATGCTGCGGCTTCCAGCACGCTGACCAGCCCCGACCGGTCCTTCGGCAGGTTCACGGCCAAGTTTCGGCGCAGGAACTCGGCGTTCGTCGGATCGGCCTCGACGGCGACGACGTTGGTGACCGTCGACGAGGAGCGCAACAGGCTCAGCGTGTGGTAGCCGACGTGGGCGCCGACGTCGAGGAACGCACCGGGGCGGCGGGCCGCGAGCTGGGTCATCAGCTGTGCCTCGTCCCGTTCCCACGATCGGTGGTGGCGGATCCACGGCAGCATCACGTCGTCGGACGGCAGCAGCAGCACGCCCGCGTCGCAGACGACGACGTCGCCGGACTCCGGGATGGGGGCGTGGACGAGCCGCGCCGCTTCGAGGACCGCTTCGAGGTCACGGCCGAGCCGCTGGATGGCGTGCTCGTCGTTGTCGAACCGCTGGTCGCGGGCCTGGATGAGGTCGTGGACCGTTTCCTGACCGCGCTCGACGTCGCTCGACAGCTTGGCCACCCGGTCGGCGATCTTCCGGACGTCGGCCTTGTTGCTCCGGAACTCCTCGGCGCTCACCCCGCCCGCGCGGCGGAGCTCGTCGACGGACTTGCGCAACGCCTCGGCACGGGTGTCCTGCCTGCGTGCGACCTGTTCGGCCTGGGCGGCTGCGCGCGCGTTCTCCTCGACGGCCCGTTCCAGCGACTCGATCCGCTCGAGTAGTCGCTGCATGGTCGTCTCGGAACCCTCGTGCAGGGCTCCGAGCACCTTGCGCTGGTGCACGTCGTAGTGGTCGAGCAGCCGCAGGACCGCCTTGCGCAGCGCGGGCGCGATCGGCGTACGCGAAGCCGCACCCGGCTCGGGCCGCCAGCGCAGCGCTTCACGTGCGGTGCGCATCGGGGTCAGCGGGTGTTCCGGCGGCGGACCGGCGTCCTGAGCTGCGCGGCGGCGTTCGAGCCACGTGCGGTGCGCGCGTTCCAGTTCGGTGCGCAGCCACGTCGATGCCGCGTCCATCGACCGGGTCCGCAGGATGTGTTCCCGTGCGGCACGTCCGCGACGCGCCGCCTCGGCGGGGACGTCGGCGATCTGGCGCATCGCGTCGGCCGCGGCGTCGACGTCGGGTTCGGCCCACAGCGCGTCCGGGTGGTAGGGCTCGCAACCCTCACCGACGGGGACGAGCCGGTAGGGGATCGGCCACCCCGTGTTCGCGTCGAGGAACTCGGTGGTGCTCGAGTAGGCCGTGCTGATCACCGGCATGCCGCGCGCCATCGCCTCGGCGACGGTCAGGCCGAATCCCTCGCTGCGATGCAGGGACACGTAGCAGTCCGCCGTCGCATACAGCTCGGCCAGCTCGGCGGCGCTGAGATAGCCCTCGATCAGTTCGATACGCGCGTCGTCGGCGACCATCGTGCGCAGCCGTTCGGCGGCCTGCGGATGCAGGTGGCCGTTGATGGTTTTCAGTACGAGCCGCACGTCGGTCCGGCCGTCGAACGCCAGCCGGAACGCCTCGACCGCGCCCCACGGATTCTTGCGCTGTCCGACGCTGTTGAAGTCGAACGCGAACAGGAAGCGGGTCGGATCGCCGGCCTTGCGGGTGCGCGCGGTGTAGCCGGGGTCGCGAACCGGGACGGGAATCGTCTTCACCGGCACGGGCGAGTGGGCGGCGAACGCGTCGCGGCAGAAGTCGCTGACGGTCCACACCTCGTCGACCATCCCGAACGCCTCGTGCTGCCACTCGGGGAAGTCCTCGAGCTCCCACGCCCACAGGCCGATGCGGTACCGGTCGTGCATCACGTCCGGGTGCGTCGACACGGCCAGGCGGGTCTGGTCGGCGTTGACCGCGATGACGCTCACCGGGAAACGCGGGTCGCCGGCGGTCTCGGGACGTTCGACGCCCGTGCGGTTCGACACCGCCCTTTCCTCGACCACGGACGCCACCTCGATGTCGGCGGCGACCATCGCGTCGTGGATCACGCGGCCCATCTCGCCGAGCCCCAGTTCGGCCGTGAGATAGCCGAGCAAGTTGACGCCGAAGTCCTCGGACGGCTCGCTCGGTTGCGGCCGCTGCTCGGGCAGCGCCCACTCGGGCAGGACCTTCTCCGACACCCCGGACGTGCGGCACCACTCGCGGAAACCGTCCGCGTCGGAGCCGGTCGGGTGCGGAAACGCCAACTGCAGGTCCGTCCGCGTCCGCCACACCGACATCGCCAGGCGGTTCAGCCCGGCTGCCGCCTGCGCGTGGTCGGCAGGAGCCGACAACCATGCCCGCAGCGCCTCGCCGCCGTCCTCGCCGTAGGCGTGCGGGGGCATCGGTTCGGTGCGTCCGGAGCTGTCCGGATTTTCGGCCGCGATCCAGCCGTCGCGGAACAGGCGCCGGCAACCGGAAGGCAGCGGGGTGCCGTCCCCGAAGGTCGCGAATCCGTACGGGACCGCGTCGAGCGTCTCGGCGTAGCCGGACGCCTTGAGTGCCGCGCCGTAGGCGTCGCACAGTTCGCGGAGTTCGGGGTTGTCCGACAGCAGTACGCGCGGATTACGGGCGCAGTGGAACGTCAGCAGCCACGGCTTCTCGGGCCGGTAGCCGGAGAAGTGGAAGAACCGCACGGGACGGCCACCCGCGGTGATCGCGCCGGTCTCGTCCCTGTCGACGGGGCGTTCGTGCAGGTTCCAGTACGCGACGTTGAACCCGGGGTCGGTCAGTACGACGTGCCGGAACAGCGCGGGCACCTGGTCGACCCAGCGCTGGTCGGTGAACAGCTGCTCCTCGGGCGCGACGATCGCGTCCTGCCTGAGCCGGCCTGCCCAGAACTCGAGGAACTCCTCGGAGCCGGGACCGACGCCCACGAAACCGAGGTTGAAGATGCCGGTGCCCATGATCACCGCGTCGTCGGGCTCCTTGCCGTCGCGCGGCAGCGGAGCCGTGAAGTGCGGGGTGAGCACGATGCTGTGTTCGAGGGCCAACTCGGCGACCTCGGGCATCGGCGCGAACACCTGGATGTCCGGGTCGAGGTAGATGACGACCGACGAGCTCGAGCGCAGGCTGCGCAGCAGGTACGGCTTGACCGCCGTGGCCAGTTCGGTGACCGAGTAGGCCGTGGCCATCCGCAGGTACGTCTCCGGGTCGATGCCGAACGCCGAAGGGCCGACGATGCGCATCCCGTCGACGACGGTCTCGGCCTCGGCACCTCCGTCGGAGACGCGGTCGCTGTCGATGACGCCGACGACGAACTGGTGCCCCGGGTGGTGTTTGAGGTACGACGCGGCGAGCACACGTGCCGCGGGCAGATAGTTGCGGGCGACGATCGTGCACGCGGTGACCACGGTCAGGTCACCGCTGGCCTGCGTCGGCTCACTCATCGGCAGGCAGGTTCTCGAGCTGGGTCTTCAGCGCGCCCTCGAACTTGTCGCGGACGTCGTCCAGCTTGCCCTCCTGGGACACGCCCTCGACCCGGACGAGCACGTCGCCGGACAGGTAATGCGCCCGCATGGTCGCAGGCTGGTCCTTCTTCTTCTCGACCTCGGTCACCTGCACCGAACTCGGCACGCCGTTGACGGACGTCGACTTCTGGCCGTTCTTGAGCTGGATGTCGCGCAGCTCGCCGACCGCGCGGGAGGCGGCCTTCTGGTCGGCCACCTTGATCATCAGGACGAGCGTGGTGTTGTCGTCGCCGTGGCCGTACACGCCGTACTTGGCCTCGCCGGGCGCGGCGCCCTGGTAGGCCTTCAGCTCGTCGTCGTTGAGCAGGTTGATGTCGGGGATCTTGTCCCAGGAGTCCAGCTCGGTGCCGCTTTCCTGCGTACCTTCCTGGCCTTCGAGCGGCATGTCCTCCTCGGGTGCCGGCTCGGCGCTCTGCCCGCCGTCACCACCGTTGCCGCCGCCCTGCTGCTGGGTGTTGCCCTTGTCGTCGGCCTGCGGCTGGTCGTCGGACCCGAACAGGAAGAACGCGCCGGTCGCGATCCCGGCCAACAGGACGACCGCGGCCACGATCGCGATGATCTTGCCCTTGCCGCCCTTGGATTCGCTGTCGAAGGCGTCGTCGGGGCCCTGGCCCCATTCGGCCGCGTTGCCCGGCGAGACGGGCGGGAACTCGCCGCCCCACGGCGGGCTCTGGTCGGCTTCGGGGGCGTTCCACGGCTGCTGAGGCTGGGCGAAGCCGGCTGCGGGGGAGGCGTGGGGCTGCTGGAATCCGCCCGCGGGGGAGGCATGTGGCTGCTGGTACGGCGGCTGCGGCGCGACCGGCTGCACCGCCTGCGTGGCTTCCGCGTCGGCGGGCTGCACGGCCTGCGTGCGTTCGGGGTCGTTTGCCTGACCACCCTGCGGCTGCTGCGCCGGCTGGCCGGGCGGCGGGGTCACCGGGGCGATGACCTGCGTGGAGTTGGCGTCGCCGCCCTGGTTCGGCTGCTGCGGTGCGGGCGGTTGCTGCTGGGGCTGCTGGCCGGGCTGCTGCGCGGCGCCCTGCTGGGGCTGTTGCTGGGCCTGCTGGGGCTGTTGCTGGGAGCCGGCGTCGTCGCCGTGTGTGACGGCCGACGACAGCACCTGGTCGCGGCGGACGCGGTAGTCGTCCGCGGAGAGTCTGCCCGCAGCAAGCTCCTCGTCCAGCTTGCGCAACTCTTCCTGCCAGGACACCGTGCGACCCCCTGCTCGATCAGCGCCGCCGAGTGCCGGCGGCCGCTCCTGCGTGTGTTCGAACCCTGCTCATTCTGCACGGTGTGCAGGCTGTGAGGTGGTGTGGGTCATTTTGTGACCTCGCCGATTCTCGCCGGTCATCTAGTTGGCGGGCAGCACGTCGTCGAGCGAGAGCAGGGTCTTCTCGAGGCGTTCCGACAGCTCCGATTCGTTGCCGTTCTTCGGCTGGGACACGCCGATGCCGACGGTCGCATTTCCGGACGAGTACCAGACGATGCTCACGCGGCCTGCTTCTTGTTCGCCGGTGAAGGCGATGAACCGGGGGTCGTCGAGCAGCCGGTCATTGGAGAACCCCTCCTTGACCAGCGACGTGTTGAGTGCCTCGCCGAGGGCTCCCGCCTTCTGGGGGCTGGTGGTGCGGGCGACGACCAGGCTGTAGCCGTCGGTGCCGTCCGCGGATGCGCGGTAGATGAGGTCGGAGACGCCGAACCGGCGCATGGAGTCGGCGTCGTTCGACGTGATGAAACCGAGGTCGAGTCCGCGGCTTACGGACATCGTCGAGTCGTCCGGGCTCGGCGTGCCGGGCAGGGCAGGTAGGCGTTCCTCGAGGGTCGAGTCGTCGGTGTCGGTGCCGCCCAAGCCGCCTTCGGGGCCATTGGTCACTGTTTCGGACGGTGCCGGATCGGCCGACGAGTCACCACCCTGGCCGAGCCACCACGCACCCCCGATGACGGCGCCGAGCGCGACGAGTACGGCGAGAGCCACGGCCAGCCAGGTTCCCTTGCGGCCGCGTTTCGGAGGAGGCGAGAAATCGGGGTAGTCCGCGCTCTGCTGGTCGTTCGGCTGCTCGAAGCCCTGCTGCGGGGCGGAGGGGGCGAACGTCGGGGTCTGCGCGGCGCCGGGACGACCCGCCGACGCGGGCGTCTGGGGGACGAAAAGCGGCGCAGGCTGGCGAGGCGCGGTCGACGGGGCGTAGCTGAGCGGTGTCGCGGCCGGTTTGGTGGACGGCGGGGCAGGCTGCGGCGGGGTGGACTGCGGCGCGGATGGGGACTGGTGTCCGGAAGGCGACACGGACGGGGACGGCGACTGCGACTGCGACTGCGGAGCCGACGAGTCGTTGCCCTCGGACAGTTGGGCGGCGGCGGCCGGGTTCGCGGCCTCCCACCTGGGGCCGTTGTCGGCGGAGACTTCGCCCGTCGGTCTTTTGTCCCCGGAGCCAGCGTCCTTGCTGCTGTCCTTGCTGCTGTCCTTGGTGGTGGAGTAGTCCCTCGAACCGGTGTCCGTGGAGGTGGCCTCCTCACCGGAGCCGTCACCGGAGGCTTCGGCGAGGATCTCGTCACGTCGGCGGGTGTGCTGGTCCCGGGTGATGACACCGGCCGCGAGCTGGGCGTCGAGACGTCTCAACTCTTCCTGCCATGACATGTGCGGACTCCCTGCGAAGCTCGTACGGCCGTGACACGCGGAGGTCACGGTTACGCATGCACAGTACTGGGCCGCCGGGTCGCGCTCTCACCAGTTCGAAGGACATTGTGTCGCCTACCATTGACGTATGTCGCTTTTCGGTCGAGACAAGACGCGCTTCGTGTCCGCCGAGGAGGCCCTGCCGGGCCGCCCCGACCCACTCGTGACGCCTGAACTGCACGCCGTCCACCCGGACCGCCGTATCAAACCGCCGTTTCCCGAGGGCATGCGAACGGCGGTGTTCGGGCTGGGCTGTTTCTGGGGTGCCGAGCGACTGTTCTGGATGACCGACGGCGTGTATTCGACCGCCGTCGGATACGCGGGCGGGCACACGCCCAACCCGACGTACGAAGAGGTGTGCACGGGACTGACCGGCCACACCGAGGCGGTGCTCGTGGTCTACGACCCGGCGCGGGTCAGCTACGAGCAGCTGCTCAAGGTCTTCTGGGAAGGTCACGACCCGACGCAGGGCATGCGCCAGGGCAACGACGTCGGCACGCAGTACCGTTCGGCGATCTACTACGACGGTGAGCAGCAGAAGGCCGAGGCGGAGGCGTCGCGGGAGTCGTTCCAGCAGGCGTTGCGCGCGGCCGGCCACGGCGAGATCACGACGGAACTCGCCCCGCTCGGCACGTTCTACTACGCCGAGGACTACCACCAGCAGTATCTTTCGGACAATAAAAACCCCAATGGCTACTGCGGGCTGGGTGGCACCGGGGTGTCGTGTCCGGTGGGGTTGGGTGTGGAGAAGTAGGCAGGTTTATCCGCTGATGACGGCGTTGATCGCTCCGTATACGAGTGCGTTGACGATGATGTAGACGAGAATGCCGACGCCGATGCCGGCCATGGGCGCGTAGTCGGAGCGGCTGCTGAAGGCGAAGCCGGTGAGTGCGCAGGCGATGGCGAGGACCAGGGCGATCCAGGGCAGCCAGAACGCGAGTTGCTGGCCGGGTGCTTCGCAGATCCAGCCGGTGGTTCCTCCTGTACAGGCGTCGCTGGACATGGTGAAGGCGAAGCTGAGTGCGTACGACACGACGAGGCCGACCACGACCAGCACGCCGAACAGTAGGCATGACCCGAGATGGTGGGCGCCTTTGTCCTGACTGTCGCCGGAGTCCGGCGACGGGTTCGTTTGGGCGCTCTTGTCGGTCATTGTGGTTGCCCCCTGACGGCCATGCTGTGCTCACTGCATGGTGGCTGGTTGGAGTGGAGTCGGCTGATTACTGGCGTGGTTGGCCCATCTCGGGTGGCAGGAATGCGACTTCGGCGGCCAGGTCTCGGAGTCAGTCGAGGTCGTCGAGGTGCGCTGAGGTGCCACCGTGTGTCGGGGCGGAGCGGAGGGGGTGTGGTCGTACCAGAGCTGCAGGCTGATCGCGAGGATCGCGGCTTCGCGGGCTGCGTCATCGCCTGCGTGGGTCACTGCGGCTGGTGGTTCCAGTCGGTATCCGTCGAGGACACGGAGTGCGTCGCGGATCTCCATCAGTCGTCGTTCGAAGCGATCGTTTGCCTCGGCGCGCATCACGGTGACGGTGTGGCGCGCTGCGATGACGGGTAGCAGGAAGTTCCACAGCGGCCGAAGCGCACGGTGATCTCGGCGTTGTCGCAGCCAGCGCGCCGGCCGGTTCCGGCTGCGGTCGGGGTCAGAGCCCATTTCCACAGTCTGCCTGGCCGCCAGCGGGTCGAGCTTCGATGACCTACCATCTGGCACCGGCTGTGAGGCAGGTGAATGTGCCTACGACTACCACCAGCAGTACCTCTACAAGGTGCCGAACGGCTACTGCGGACTGGGCGAGACCGGGGTGTCCTGCCCGATCGGGCTCGGCGTCGGCGAGTAGTCGCGTCGTCGTGACCGGCGGCTGGGGTGATTACGCGCTGGTCGAGGTGGCGGACGCGCGTGCGGTGGCGGCGGGTCCTGGCCCGGTCACGCTCCAGCACGACGGGCGTGAGTATCTGCGGGTTGGCGACACCGGCTGGTACATGACCGTGTGTTGGTGTGCAGGTCCCGGCCATGTGGTGCGGGTGTGGGACGAACCGCAGTGGCACACCGTGCGCACTCGGGTGTGGCGTGGCGACGCGGTCGGCAGTGGGCGGGCGTGGCGTACCGAGGCCGATCAGGATCTGATAGACGACGGCGTGAACGGTTTCCTCGCCGAGGCGGGCCTTCCGCCTCGGCCGCGTGGATATGTCTGGTTCCTTGCTGCGCCCCAGACCGGTTCGTGGACGAGCCTGTGGCGCCTGATCGCGGAGAACGAACGAGCGATTCCGTCTCGTGCCCCTACCGCCGGTGAGGCGGCTGCGGCCATCGACTCGGCCGTACGCCGGCTGTACACCGTGGGCTGAGCTGCGCTCGAGCGGTCACCAACCCTGGGCATGCGGTGGCGCTGCCGATGCCCTCGCCGCCGCCGTCAACGGTCGGGCTGGGCGTCGGCGAGTAGTCGGGTAAGGGCGTTTCCTCTGTTCCGCGGGTTCGGTCACGAGATGCGGTCGATTGCTACCGGCACCCGCCACCGGCGTCGCAGTGTGTGGACGCTTCGTTGTTGTTCCGTCACCTGCTGACGAGATCGTTGATCAGGGCGATCACCGCGACAATGAGACTGAGGCCCGCGAAGGCCATCATCACCCAGTCGTAGCTGGGCCGCTTCGCCGCCGTGTTGCCTGCCGCCTTCTGACCGCGTTCGGGCTGGCGTTCCGGCCTGGCTCTCGCGAAGTCGTCGCGTGGCCACATGAAGGTCGGCAGCCCGAGGAAACCGTCGCCGCGCACCAACGTGGGGAGCCCGCGCTTGTAGCCGACGTGATAGGTGCATGTGCCGAGTACTCCGCGCACGAGCCATTTGCACGGCCGGTGATCCTGAGTCTCCACACGACACCGGTTCAGCCGCACAACGGCCAGGTAGAAGGCGAGCGCTCCGAGACAGAGCACCATCTCCGGCCACAACTTCTGCGTTGCGAGTAGCACCGAGATGAGCGTGAGCGTGAGACCCCACGCGCGGAACGGCGTCGCTTAGAACCTGGCCCGTCGGCGTTGCCGTGTTCTCCCCATGTCGTGACCCCCTCGGCCAAGGATGGAGCCCTGCGCCGACGGGCGGCGACCGCTGGTGGAGGGATCAGGTGTAGTCATTCGTGCGCGGAGAGCTAAGGCGTCGACGCTGGTTGGGACTGCTCGAAACGTCGGGGAAAACGGGGACGGATGTGGGCGACCGGCGATGTCGCTCGCGCCTATGACGTATCGCGTGAGCGCGTAGGCGGCGGATGTCTCGACTCGCCTGCGGGCGGAGGGCATGCTCGGGCGCATGGTGGCGCGTGAGACGGAGTCGGACTCGCGGTTGACGGTGCCCGGGGTGTTGACACTCCTGGACGCGGTCGTCGCAGAGTCCGATGATCCGGATGTTTCGGCTTTCCTGGGTGCGGAGCTGTCTGCCGAGGAGAGGGCCGTACTGGAGGGTCGTGTCCGCGACGTACGTGCTTCGCTGGCCCGGTGGCGCCGCCGGGGTCAGGAGCTGTCGGCCCTGTTCTCGAGTGCTCACGAGCTCGCCGAGCTGCGCGACACCGACGCGCTCCTGGATCGTCTGGTGGAGCGGGCTCACGACCTGTTGGGCACCGACGTCACGTATCTGTCGGAGTTCGACGAGGGCAGGGACGAGTTGCTCGTCCGTTCGACGTCGGGCGCGATCGACCCGTTGTTCCGAGGTCTCCGCGTTCCGCCGGGAATGGGGTTGGCCAGCAGGGTCGTCCACACCCGAAGTCCGCAATGGACGTCGACCTATCTGCAGAACGACGAGATCCCGCACGAGCCGGGGATCGACGCGGCCGTCCGGGCGGAGGGACTCGTCTCGTTGTTGGGCGTGCCGATGATCGCGGGCGACCGAGTTCTCGGCGTGCTGTTCGCGGCGAACCGCAGTGGACACAACTTCGCGCCCGACGAGGTGGCTCTGCTGAGCGCCTTCGCCAATCACGCCGCCGTCGTGCTGCAGACGACGTCCCTGCTGGAACAGGCGAGACTCGCGGCCGACGAGGCGGATCGCGCCAGGGCGGTGCTGGCGGAGAACGTCACCGCGATGGAACGGGCCAGCGCCGTGCACGAGGACCTGACCGCGGTCGTCCTGAAAGGCGGCAGCGCCGAGGGGCTGGCGGACACGCTGAGCGAGGCACTCAACAGGTCGGTGGCCATCCTCGACCGTGATTACCTCCCCGTGGCGCAGGCAGGTTGCGAGGCCGATCCGTTCCGTACGGGCGGAGAGGACCTGTCCGCCCGGGTACGGCAGGCCATCGAGGGGAGCAGGCCGTCGGGTCGGTGCGTGTTCGTCGACGGTGCCGCTGCGGATCCGGAGGTGGTCGTCGCGGTGGTGGCCGGTGACGTCTTCCTGGGTGCCGTGCTCGTCGGGCACGGCGAGTTGGATCTCGGGGCGGTCGAACAGCGGACCATCGAACGCACGGCCCAGATCGCGGCACTCGTTGCGGTGCAGCAGGACGCGGTGGCCGAGGTCGAGGACCGCGTCCGGGGAGAACTCGTGGCCGACATCCTGCGCGGAGACGCTCTGCAGTGGCGCGAGCTCGCCCGGCGCGCGCGAGCACGGGACGTCCGTCTCGACGACCTGCGCTCGGTCGTCGTCGTGGCGGTGCCAGCCGAGTCCCGGCGCGCGGTGGCCGTGGCGGTGCGGAGGGCCTGTGCCGGTGCTCTCGCCGGCGAGCGGGACGGGGTGCTCGCGGTCCTGTCGCCGGGATCGGATCCGCACGACGTCGCACGCGAGGTATGGACCGCGGCCCGCCGAGCGGCGGACGCGCCGGTGCTGGCCGTCGCGGGCCCGGTCGCGGAGTCGCCGACCGAACTGGGTGATGCGTTCGAGACGGCGCGCCGTTGCGCACATCTGTTGCAGAACCAGGACGTTCCGGACGGTGCCGTGGACGCGCAGGCGTACGAGCCGTATCTGGCTGTGTTCGGATCGGGGTCGCGGGATCTGTCGCGGTTCATCGACGCGGTCATCGGCCCTGTCCTGCGGTGGGACAGTGAGCGCGGTACCGACCTGTTCGCCACGCTCTCGGCGTTCGCCGACTCCCATGCCAGCCCGACCCGCACGGCACGCGCGCTCCACGTGCACATCAACACCGTCACCCAGCGACTCGACCGCATCACCGCGCTGTTGGGAGACGACTGGCGTGAACCCGAACCGTTGTTCCGGATATCGCTGGCGACGCGGATGCACGCGCTCCTCGCCCGTGACGCGGCTGGTCGGTCCGTGGGCGTCCGGTGAACGCACGCGGCCGCGAGGCGTGTCCTGCGCGTCGTGACGGGTCGGAGGCGTGGCCGGGCCGGTGTCGTGGTGGGCCGAGCGAGGTGGGCGAAACACACGTCGTCGCCGTAGCGAATATGGGTTCTCTGCCCGTATGGATGCCGCACCTCGCGGCTTAGCCTTCCTGATCAACCGGTACCGGCAGCGCGGCCGACCTCTCCGTCCCGCCTGCCTCCGGGGTGAACCGGTCGTCGTGAGTACGCGGCGACGCAACTGCGGCGTGGGAGGTCCGAGTGTCCGTGAACAGCAGGTTGCCCGGTTTTCGAGACGAGTCGCCGTCCGCGCGGCGGGCTCTGCTCGCCGAACGGTCCGGTCGCACCCTGGACGAGTTCCGTGCACTCGATCCGTTCGAAGGGCTCACCGCCGAACAGGCCGACCACATGATCGAGAACGTCGTGGGGGTACTCGGCGTGCCGCTCGGTGTCGCCACCAACTTCACGGTCAACGGCGACGACGTCCTGGTCCCCATGGCCACCGAGGAACCGTCGGTGGTGGCCGCCGCCAGTAACGCCGCCCGGATCGCGCGGGTCCGCGGCGGGTTCCGCACCTCGAGTTCGCGGCCGGTCATTCAGGCGCAGGTCCAGATCCTCGACGTCGCCGACCCCGAAGGTGCCCGGCTGCGTCTGCTCGACGCGCGGGACGAGCTGATGCGGACGGCCGACGAGCAGGACCCGCAGCTCGTCGAGCTCGGCGGCGGGGTCCGAGACCTTTCCGTCCGAGTGGTCGAGTCCAGGGCCGGCCGATACGTGGTGCTCCACCTGCTGGTGGACGTCCGGGATGCGATGGGTGCGAACGCCGTCAACTCGATGGCCGAAGCCGTCGCCGTGCGGGTCGGGGAGATCGCTCGTGGTCGCGTACTGCTGCGGATCCTCACCAACAAGGCCGACACGCGCCTGGCCCGTGCGAGCGCCGTGTTCGATGCCGAGACGCTCGGAGGGGCGGACGTCGTGCGCGACATCGTGCACGCGGGCGCACTCGCCGAGGCAGATCCGTACCGGGCCGCGACCCACAACAAGGGCATCATGAACGGGATCACGGCCGTCGTACTCGCCACGGGCAACGACACTCGTGCCGTCGAGGCAGGGGCGCATTCACACGCTGTCGGCGCGGACGGTCGCTACACCTCGCTCTCGCGCTTCGAAACCGACACCGACGGCAATCTGGTCGGCACGCTCGAACTGCCGATGCCGGTCGGGCTGGTCGGTGGCGCGACCAAGGTTCACCCCGCCGCTCGGTCGGCGGTCAGCCTCCTCGGCGCCGGCACGGCGCAACAACTGGCCGAGGTGATCACGGCGGTCGGCCTGGCACAGAATCTCGCCGCCTTGCGCGCGTTGGCCACCGAGGGCATCCAGCGCGGGCACATGGCGTTGCACGCGCGCAACGTGGCGGTCGCCGCGGGAGCCACGACGGACGAGCTTCCCCACGTCGTGTCCCGGCTCGTCGCCGACCGGGCCGTCCGTGCCGATCACGCCGACCAGGTCCTCGCCGAACTCAGGTCCGGGCAGTGAACGGTCTCGAGCGGCGGCGCCCGCACAGTCCACCTGCGACACGGGAGTGAGCGATGAGTGGCAACGAAGGCACGGATCCAGGGAAAGCGGCTTCGGAGGCCGGTGAGTGCTCGCCGGACAGCGGTGACGTCGAGCCCCGCCCCTATCTCGTGCTGTGGGGCGATGCGGTCGCACCGCGAGAACTGGGCCGATCGCTGTTGCTGGCGGTTCCGGTGGCGTTGGGTGCGTTTCTCCTGGCGCAGCAGGTCCTGTCCGGTTCGGGGGACGAGCAGGTCGTCGACGGTTACGCACTCCTGGTCGGACTGGCGGCATGCGTGGTGACCGGTGCGGTGTGCGCCAAGCTCTTCGCCCCGAAACGTGTGTTCGTCGACAGTGGATCCGATTCGGCACGCCCCGATCTGCCTCCTGAGTTCTCCTCGCCGGAAGCCGTGGCCGACCTGCCCGAGCAGTACGTCGCGGAGATGCGCGAGATCGGGCTGTACGACCCCGACGGCCCGTCGTCCGACGCCGCAGTACGGCCGGGCGAGCCGGTGCGAAGGGAGACGCAGCGATGATCGTGGATCTGCTGTGGGCGCTCGGAATGGGACTGACCGGCGCTGTCGTGTTCGGCGCCATCGGGTTGGTCTCGGGTACCGACGAGACCGCCACGCTCGGCCCGCTGACCCTGATCGTCGTGCTCGCGGGCGTACCACCGGTCGGCGTGTTCACGTTCTTCATCGCCGCGGCGGTGTCGAAACACATGACCCATGCGATTCCGACCACCCTGCTGGGTATCCCCGGGGACACGATGGCCGTCCCGCTCATGGAGGACGCGGACGGAATGCGGCGTCTCGGTGCGCCGCACATCGCGTTGCGCAAAGCACTCGCAGGTGCCCTGCTGTCGGCCGTCATCGCAGTACCCGTCGCGGTGGGGATCGCGACCGCGTTGGCTCCGTTGTCCGAGGCGGTCGAGGCGGTGGCGCCGTGGCTGTTCGCGGTCGCCGCGATCTTCGTGGGTTACTTCTCGCCGGGTCGCTGGGCGAGCATCGTCGGCATCGTCCCCTTCACCCTCGCGATCGCCGCGCTGCACGGATTCACCGAACGGCACCTGGGCGACTCACTGAGCATCTCCTTCTTCCTCGGCATCGCGATCGGCCCGCTCCTCGCCGACCTGGTGAGGTCGACGTCTCGGCAAGGACGCATGGGCATGGAGCGCAGCGGCACCCGGGAGTTCCGGCTCGCCCCGGATCTCTCGGACGGCAGGGGTTTCTTCCCGAACCCGCTTCGGGTGCTGACGCGTCAGCAGATCGGTTACACCGCGGGGTCGGCGGTCGTCAGTTCGTCCACCTTCATGTTCAGTCCCGTGGCCACGACCGTCATCGTGGGTGAAGCCGTGGGGTCGCGACTGAAGCACCCGTACCAGCGACTGAGTTCGCTCATGGCGGTCAAGAACGGGACGACGGAATCGACCTACCTGGCTGAGACCATCATTCCGCTGGTGGCCTTCGGGCTGCCGTTGAGCCCGGTCGCGGCAGGTCCGGCGGCCGCGTTGTTCAACGCACCGCCCGTCTACTCGGTGGAGTCGGGACAGAACCTGCATTCGATGCTCTCGTCGTGGCAGTTCCTGCTGTGCGGACTGCTCGGCGTGCTCGTGGCAGCCGTGGTCGTGTATCCGGTCGCGATGAAGTACGCGCGAGTGGCCAGCGCCTGGGTGATCACGCGGATCAGCCACGAGGCACTCATCGCCGCGTTCGCCGGGCTCATCGTCGTCGTGTCCTGGTACGAGGGAGGCCTGCTCGGCCTGTTCACGTCGTTGACGGTCGGCTTGCTCGGCGGGCTGTGCACCCGGGCGTTCGGCATGAACGCCGGCGTTCAGTTCATGTGCTACTACACCGCGACGATGTTCGTTCCGCTCCTTCTGGCCTCGTGAACCGGGCCCTGGGGTTGCCGGTGGCGCTGATGTCCTCACCGCCAGCCGTGGTGACGCGGATGTCGATCGGCTATTGCTGCCGTGCGGTACGACCGATGCCCATGATGTGGGCGCTTGCGCCGACCAGCTCGGGGAAGCTCTCCACGCGACGGATTGCCTGCAGGGCAGCTTCGCGCCGTGCCGGGTCGTCGAGTTGGTCGTCGGCGATCCCGAACGCTCCGACGCCTTCGACCGGCAGGATCTGGATGTCGCCGAAGCCTGCAACGTCGAGCTCGTCGTGGAGCTCGTCGGGACGGTGGAAATAGGCGTCGGTGAACCACTCGGGGTGAGATTGCGGCTCTGGGTTGCGGTGGACACCGGTACGCACGTCGTTTTCCACGACGGCGGCGAAGGTGGGGTCGGCGATCGCTCCGCTGCGCAGGCCGTCGAAGGTCGAGGCGAACCGAGAGATTCCCGCGGCGAGTAGGACACCCCCTGGGCGCAGCACGCGATGTGCTTCAGACAGTGCGAGTGCGCGCTGGTCACGTTCGACCAGGTGGTACAGCGGGCCGAGCAGGAGGACGGCGTCAGCGCTGTGATCGTCGAAGGGGAGACCGCGGGCGTCGCCGAGAGTGACGGAGCCCAGTGGCGCCGCGGTTTGAGTTTCCGAAGCCGCGGCTGCCGCGTCGACGTGCGGTTCCCACGGATCGACGAGGTGAACGTCGTATCCGGCACGGGCGAGCGGCAGCGCGTAAGCGCCCCGAGCGCCGCCCACATCGTGGACGACGGCGGGCGGAGACGGCAGGAAGCGGTCGAGCAACTCCTGCGTCCGCAGCCGCTCCAGCTGCGCCCAGGTCTCGAGCCGTCGCGTTCGGGATTATGGCTGTAGTGCGCCGCGATCGACGCACCGAAGTCAGCGGTCATGCACCGACGTTAGCGACCGATCCCACGACGCTGAACTGCATTTTCTGCGCGAGCAGTGTGGTCCCGGATGCGCCCCCGAAGTGGCAGGGGTGAGCTGCCCGGCCGGTCTCGGGGCCGGCGAGTAGCGTCTTGCGGTCTTGCCAGGAGTAGCGCTGCGTCGGGGAGCGCGAATGGCGTTCCCCGAACGTACAGACGCCGTCATGGCATGCGGCCGAGCCGGCGCAGCAGCCGTCAGCCGGCTGCCGCGGTCCGGTTTACGACGTTGAGTGGTTCCTGTCCGTTCACGACGTCGGTGAGAGTGGCGAAGAGCTGCTCGCGCAGCTTGTGATAAGCCTCCCGCGTCACACCCGCCGCGTGGGGATTGAGCAGGACGTCGGAGCGGCCGCGTAGCGGCGATACCTCGGGCAACGGCTCCTCGGTGAACACGTCGAGTGCGGCACCGGCGACCTGTCCGCTGTCCAGTGCTCGCGCCAGTGCTGCCTCGTCGATCACGCCACCACGACCGGCGTTCACGACGTAACCGCCACGCGGGAGTGTGGCAAGCAGCTCCTCGTCGAGGAGCCCGCGCGTCGTGGGGTTGAGCGGCAGATGCAGGGTCAGGATGTCCGAGGTGGCAACGGTTTCCCGCAGCGACAGGTATTCACGTCCTGGTTCGGACGGTGCGGGATCGTGGACGACGACGCGAGCACCGAACCCGTCGATCCTGCGCGCCACCGCACGGCCGATATTGCCGAAGCCGAGAATGCCGACCCTCATGGCCGACAGGTCACGCCCGCGCAGCCCTTCCGGTCCCCAGCCGCCGTCGTTGACCTTGCGATGCCCCGCCGCATAGTGCCGCAATAGGTAGAGCATGGCACCGACCGTCCAGTCAGCTACGGCGTCGGCATTGAACCCGGGCAGGTTCGCGACCGGAATGCCACGTTCGGCGGCCGCCACGTGGTCGACGCCGTCGAAGCCGACCGCGACCGATTGAATCAGCCGGCATCGCGGCATGGCGTCCAGCAGTTCCGTCCCGATCCGCCGTTCCTTTTCCAGTGGCGCCAACACGATCGTCGCCGTGGACAGTTCGTTCAGGTAATCCTGCGGGTCCTCTGTGTCGCCGATCTCCGTGATCCGCAGGTCGGGCAGTTCGGGAAGGTGCTTGCGCAGTTCCGCCTCGGTGATGTCGTTGAGGTGGTAGAAGCTGACGATGTGTTCGGCCATCCGGCCTGGTTCCTCTCCGTGTGTCGTACCCACCGCCGAGCGGTGGAATGAGTGGTCTCGGCGTCAGGACACCGAGTTGGCCCAGATCCGTTGTAGGGCCGAGAGCATGCGCTTCTCGGAACCCTCGAGGTGGCTTGTCAGCAGCGCTGTCGCCTCGGCGTTGTCACCGGCGACGATCGCGTCGCGGAGCTTCTCGTGCGCGGTGACCACCGGCGAGAGGTCCTCGTCCTCGCTGTTGGTCACGGCGAGCATGCTGGCGAACAACGGCTCGATCTGCAGCCACATCGTCAACAACCTGCGATTACCGCTGGCCTCGTAGATGCCGCGGTGAAACAGCAGGTCGTACTCGGCGAACTTTGCGGCATGAGTAGGCGTGGCGGTGTCGGCCATCCCCCGCAACGCCTGCGCCATTCCCGCACCGGACCTGTGCTCGCCCAAGCCGATCGCCGTGGTCACTGCCAGGCCCTCGATGGCCTGACGGATCGCGTACAGCTCGCGGACGTCCGTCGTGCTGAGCCCGACCACGTGCACGCCCCGTCGCTGCGGCTCGACGAGGTTCTCCAGTCGCAACATCCTGAGGGCGTCGCGCACAGGGCCCCTGCTGACGTCGAAGCTCTCCGCCACCGTGTCCTCGACGAGGTGCGTGCCCGGGGTGATCTCCCCGCGGACGATCCGGTCGCGCAGCGTGCGGGCGAGCCGGTCGCCCAGGGAATCGGCGCGGACGAGCGAGTCGGACAATTCACCCTCCATCGTTCACATCGTCAACGGTCAACGATAGCGGTGTCCGCGGGCGGCGAGGGCGTGTCGGCGCTACCGACGACGCAGACTCTGCCCGCCTGGTCAGCCATGTTCGGAGACCACGCGCTCGAGTTGGGCGCGTGTGGCTTCGTCGACGGGGTCGAGCGCCATGCGGCTCGTCCCGGCGTCGACACCCTGCAACGCCAGTCCGGCCTTGATCCGCGCGGGATCGCCGAGCACGGTGTCGACGGCGTCGTCGACGGCCGGCTGCAGTCGTGCGAGCGCATCGTCGTCGCTTCGCTCGACCGAGTCTGCGACAGCGACGAAGGGTGCCGGTAGTACCGACGCGACACCGGAGACCACGCCGTCGATCCCGTGGGCGCGAACGCGTGCGATGTCCCGGTCTCCGCCCGTGAAGAGCTGAAATCCGGCCGGGACGGCAGCGCGGTAGGACGACACCTTTTCGAGGGACTCACCGCTGATCTTGGCCCCCACGATGTGCGGGAGAGTGGCGATTTTCCCCAGTAGATCGGGGGAAACGGCATTTCCGGTGCGGCCTGTGAACAAATAGGCGTACACGTCGAGTCCGCCCGCCTCGGCGGCAATCGAGCGGTAGAAATCGAAGACCGCGTCATCACTCGCGGGTAGGTAGTACGGCGTGAGCACCCCCACCGAGGTTGCACCGAGGTCACGGGCATCTGCCAACAACGCCCGTACCTGGAAGGCGCTGGGAGCACCGACGTGCACGACGACACGCTTGCCCCGCAGGACGTCGAGGCTGAGTTTCGTGAGCTCGTGTCGTTCCTGCTGCGTCAGGCTGGGAAACTCGCCGGTCGTGCCGAGTACGAAGGCGCCGTCGGTGCCGGACGAGGCGATGAATTCGAGGATGCGCCGTGAGGCCCCGAGATCGAGTGAGCCGTCCCTGGAAAAGCCGACGGGCGCTGCGGTGAGGATGATCGGCCGGTTCGGCGCGGTCATGGTGTTCCCTTCGGAGGTTGTGACGGGCTTGTGATCACGGCTCGAGAGGCCGCAATCGCGGAAGGAAGAACGCGTAGTTCAGTGCACCGATGATGGCCACGCAGCCTGCGATGAGCATCGGGACGGCGAACGACGACGTCATTCCGGTGATGACACCGATCAGCACGGGCGACACGATGCCGGCGCAATTGCTCGCCGCGTTCTGGATGCCACCGAGTGATCCCACGTGTGCTGCTGTCGGCGCGACGTCGGCCGGAAGGCACCACACCGATGCGGCAGCGAACGTGCTGGAGAAATACGAGACCGACAACGCAACCAGCGCCGTGGTGACGCTGGGTGAGACAACTGCGAGTGCGATCACGGACGTGCCGAGCAGGCCGCCGACCAGGCAGATCTTGCGGGCCTTCGTCAAATCCGTTCCGCGCCGGACCAGCCAGTCCGAGACGAGTCCACCCGTCCAGCCACCGAGCATCGACGCGATGCCCGGGATCATCCCAATGAACCCGAACTTCAGCAAGGTCAGGTTGTAGGTGTTGACCAGGTAGGTCGGGAACCATGTGATGAAGAAGTAGGCGACGAAGTTGACGCAGAAGAAACCGATCATCATCGCCCACACCGTTCGATGCCGGAACAGTGATCCCCACGGCACGGCGACCGGTTCATCGCCTGCGTTGGCACGCGTTTCTTGGTCGGACTCGATGTGTGCGAGCTCACCGGGGCTGAGTCGTTGGGATTCACGGGGAGACCGGTAGAACAGCCACCATGCTGCTGCGTAGACGACGGCGATCCCGCCTGCCACAAAAAAAGCAGGTCGCCAGCCCAAGCTTGTCACCAGCAGAGCAACGAGCGGAATGCAGAGTGTTGAGCCGATCGGGTTGCCGTTATTGAACGTGCCGGAGGCGAAGCTCCGCTCACGGCGCGGAAACCACTCGGATACCACCTGGGCCGCCGCGGGATATGCGGGCGACTCTCCGAGGCCCAGTAGTAGTCGCAACACGACCAGCGAGACGATGCCCCACGCGAGTCCCGTCAGCATCGTGACGAGTCCGAACACCAGCGCCGACAACGTGACCAGTTTCCGCGGGCCCAACTTGCCTGCGAGGAATCCGGCCGGAAGCTGTCCACCCGCATATGTCCAGAAGAACGCGGCCAGCACCATGCCTGCCACGGCTTCGGAGAAGCCCAGGTCTGCCTGCATATCCGGCAACGCGACGCTGATTGTGGCCCGGTCGAGATAGTTGATCGCGATACCGAGTGTGACCATCGCCAACACGACGTAGCGATACTTTCCGGTCCGTGTTGTGGGCACCAACGTCTGCCCACTGAGCGTCGTCGACTCAGGCTTCATGAACGGCTCTCCTTTGAACCCGGCGGGCGACCCGGTCGTCGTTTCGTTAACGGTAAACCGTTAACGAAACGACGGCAAGGCCCACGAAATCCGCGAAACACTCGGCCGACTGGATACTGAGCACGGGAGCCGCATCGGTCTGCAGCACACGCCGGAAGTCGGTGTCGTCGGCGCGCCCGGCCTGTTCGAGTGCGGTGGTCATCCGCTCGGACGCGGCCGTGACGAGATGCCACCAGTCGTCGAGTGTGTCGGCCATGCCGCCGATCGTGACCCAGCCCTGTCCCTGACGCGCTGCGAGCGTCACCGACCGCACGCCGTTTGCTGCGACGAGAAACGGCAACCGCGGTCGTCGTCGGCAGCCCGGCGCATGACGTGCATCCAGTGCCGTGTAGTACTCGCCGGTGTAGGAGACGCGGTCCTCGGTGAGCAGGCGGTCGAGGAACTCGACGAACTCGCGGAATCGGCGCATTCTGCTGCGCGGCGGCGGCGCATCGGCGGCATCGACGTCGTAGCCGGTGGCCGCTCCCGCGCCGACGCCGAGCGTGAGCCGCCCGTCGCTGAGCTCGTCGAGACCGATCAGCTCGCGGGCGAAGGCCACCGGTCCGCGCACATTCGGATTCCCCACCAGTGGGCCGATCTCGAGCCGGGTGGTCGACAACGCTGCCAGCGACAAGGTCGATACTGCGCCGTACCAGGGCTCATCGAGCAGCCCTTCCCAGCCGATGTGGTCGAACGTCCACCCGTGGTCGAAACCGGCCTCCTCGACCTGTGCCCAGATGTCGCGCGCGGCCGCTTTCGGGTGTTCCGGCAGTATCGTCAGTCCGATTCGCACGGAAGGCGCCTTCGTTCGAGAACCTGGCGGTGTCGGGCCGAACGTACTGTTCTCGGCGCAGGCCCGCGACTCGATTTCCCGGTGACTCGGCGAACGCCGCCGGTCACTCACGACGTCGGTGCGGGGGCCTGCGGGATCTCCTGTCGACACTCCTCACCTCGGCAGCCCTGGAGTTCGTCGAGGTGCCGGTCGAGGAAGC
The DNA here is from genome assembly GCF_000719975.1 of Prauserella rugosa. Lineage (GTDB taxonomy): Bacteria > Actinomycetota > Actinomycetes > Mycobacteriales > Pseudonocardiaceae > Prauserella > Prauserella rugosa. The sequence continues at coordinate 243,441 of NZ_JOIJ01000001.1, read as the reverse complement.
GGCGCGTGGCGGCGTAGCGGGGGTCGTCGTGGCGCGAGGTCAGCTCGTGCGGGTCCGTGCGCAGGTCGTAGAGCTCCCGATCTCCCTTGGCGTAGCGGATGTAGAGGTAGCGGTCGGTGCGGATCGCCTCGTAGGACGCCGAGATGACCTCCCCCTTCTCCTTCGGGTCGGGCTTGACCCTGGACCACGCCGCGCCTTCCTGATCCAGGTTTCCGCCCGCCGCCGCTCGGCCGGACGCGCCGTCGAGCCCACGTTCGTCCTCGGCCTTCAGCGCATCGGGACGCGCACCGGTCGCGGCCTCGTGCAGCATCGGTCGCGTGGTGCGCCGATCCGGGTTCTGGGCGTACGGCAGAAGGGACCGCCCGTCGAGCGCGTGTCCGGGCTCGGCGCCGGCGATCTCGGCGATCGTCGCGGTCAGATCGACGTTGTTGGTCAGCTCCCTGGAGTGCAGGCCGGCAGGCAGACCGGGGCCGCGGATCAGCATCGGCACGTGGGACGACGCCTCGTGCGGCAGGTACTTGCCGGTGTGCACGCGGTGTTGGCCGAAGAAGAACCCGTTGTCCGATGTGAACAGTACGTACGTGTTGTCCAGTTGACCGGTGGATCGGAGCGTGTCGATGAGCTTCTGCACGGCCTCGTCCACGGCCTGCAGCGATGCCAGCCGACCGCGGTAGCTCTCGGTGATCCTCGCCCGGTCGGCCGTGTCGAGTCGTGGTCTGCGTTGCAGGAACGTGGGCTTGTCGCTCAGGTCGCGCTCGTCGAAACCGGGGCCGGTGGGCAGGGATTCGCCTGCGAACGCGCCCTCGTGCCGTGGCGCGGGCCGCGGTGCGGGTCCGACCCCCGTGTTCTCCGAGTGGGGCGCCAGGAACGCCATACTCAGGAAGAACGGCTTACGTGTCTTCGCGTGCCGCCTGATGAAGTCCGCGCCTTTGTCCCGGTACACGTCGGTCTGGTACAGATTCGGGTCCTCGATGTGCGAGGCGCCGTAGCTGTGGAGTCTCCCGTTCTCGTTCAGCCGGTATCCCCACATGCGGTACGTGGTGGGGTCGACCGAGCCGCGCCATTCGTCCCAGCCCGGCGGCACCTCGGTCTCGTCCCGGTAGCCGTAGCCGTTCGGGTACTTGCCGATGTGTGATGTGGTGTAGCCCGCCCGCTGCATCCACACGGGCAGGGTGTCCTGCTCGTCGAGGTTGAGATAGCCGCCCTGCGGCGGATAGTTGTGCCGAACCCCGTTGTTGTGCGCGAACTGTCCACTGAGGAACGTCGACCGGGAAGGGCAGCACAGGGGGAACGAGGCGTAGTGCCGGTCGAACGTCACGCCCGCGTCGCCGATGAGGCGCTGCGTCCGTGGCATGACCCGCATGGACTCGAGCCACTGGTCGTCGGTCATCACGACGACCACGTTGGGCTTGCGCTTCGGATCCGGCTCCTGCGTCTGCGCCGGTGCGCTGCACCCGGTCAGCGCGACCACGCCCAGCAGCACCGTCGCCAGCACCGTCGCTGGCACTGTCGCCGGCCATGCCGTCAGAGCCCGCGTGCGTACCCCACTCCCACCGTCGAACCCCGCAGCCATGCGAACCATGATCGCGACGGGATGTGTGAGCAGCGTCAGGACGAACATTAGTGCCTGTGGCCGCAGCCAGAAATGCTTAGGTCGTCACTATTCGCACGTACCGCCGCTGACCGGGCAACAGAGCGGATCGTAAGGCTGCTCGAGCCTGGTGATCAGGTCCTCGTGGTCGGGCCAGTCGGCCCGCAGCCACCGTGCGACGCAGAGCACGGTCACCGTCGAGGCACCTGCAGCCTTCAGGGTCAGCGCCGCCGACTGTCCCTTGTCTCCCGAAACCCAGGTGTCGTCCACGACCAGGACGTGCCGTCCCGACACGGCACCCTCGAACGTGTCGGAGAGTCGGAATCGGTCCCGTCGCGGTGCGCGGTACGGCGGTTCGTCGTAGCCAGGTCCTGGTTCGAGAAGTACCCGCGTAGGTGTCTTGTCGGGCGGAGTGACCACCTGGCGGGCAAGGTTCACCACCGGGTGCGAGGGCCCGGGGTGGCTCCTGGATGGCACAAAGGTCAGGACATCCCACCATCCGGTCACGCGAGCGATACAGGGGCCGTGCACGGCGGTGGCAGCGGCCATCATGAGCTTGAGGTCCTGCACGCATCTCGGCGCAGGCGGAGACCTTTTGTACATGTACATGTGGTGTTCAGACTGGTGGCGTGGGTTCCTCCTGCCCTGTGCATAGGCCAGTGGGACGACGAGGTCTGCCAGGTGGCCTCTGTGATTCGTGTGCGCGCTGCGGCACTGAGGGCAGAGACCGGAGGTGGCTGGTCCGGTGCACGCCGGGCAGACGCCGGCGGTTCCGCGCAGCGTATTGCTGAAGAATCCGCCGACTTGCGTCCGGACTCGCCGGACAAGCCGTGTCGTAAGTCCGGAATCGGTCACTGTGCGGCTGTGAGCGCGATCAGCTCGTCGATGTCGCGATCCGCCGCTGCGATTTCCTCGGCCTTCGACATCACGTCCGCCGTCCCCCTGGCGACATGTACGCCGGGTCGGTGCACGAGATCGCGGGCCCAGGCATTGGACTCGACGACACGGTCGGTGAGGATCACGGTGCGGCCGTGGGCGACAGCCTGCCGTGCCTGGATGCGGGCGCCGCTGTATTCGCCGGCCTCCACGATGATCGTGGCCCGTCCGTAGCCGGACATGACCGCGTTGCGCATCGGGAAGCTGTGTCTCGTGGGAGCGGCGTCGGGCCAGAACTGCGACAGGACCAGCCCCTGTGCGGCGATCCGCTGCTGGAGCGGTGCGTTGTCGGCGGGGTAACTGCGGCGAAGGCCGGTTCCGATGATCGCGACCGTCCTCCCACCGTCTTCCAGCGCCTGCGTGTGAGCTGCGGTGTCGATGCCGTGCGCCAGTCCCGAGATGACGGTGATGTCTCGTTCCACGAGTCCTTGAGCAATCGTGCGGGCGATGTCCAGACCCCGCTGCGAAGCCTTGCGGGACCCGACCACCGACATGCCGACGTCGTCAGGAACGAGCCTTCCTCGATGGAACAGTACGGGCGGAACCTCGTGGATTTCCCGTAGCTGCGCCGGGAAGTCACAGTCCAGAAACGTCATGAAGCCGAGGCCTTCGGCTCGCCACGCGGCGATATCACGTGCGGCGGCCGACAGCTGCTCGGAAGGTCCCTGGGGCGTGGGGAACAGCTCGGCGGGGCAGCGCTCGTTCCACACTGCCAGTGCACTCGAGCGCGTCGCGACATCCTCGGTCAGACTGCGCCAGTTCTCGCCACCCGGGCGTGTGCGCAGCAGTGCAACCAGCGCTGCACGCTCGGCGTCGTCCCCGGTTTCCTGCACGTGGCCAAGCCTACGACTCAGGCCGTGTGCTGCGCCGGGACCGCCCCACGACTCGCCGTATCCGAACATACGTTCAAGTGTGCCACAGTGGGCTCGAGTCGTCGCGTCCCTGTGAGGTGAGCCTGCCGCCTTCCGCAGGCAGCGTGCCCTGTGGGTATCTCGGACGGGTCGGCCGATGAGGCCAGACGAGGAGGCACTCGGACCAAGCCGGGACCGTGCATGCCGGTGGTGCCTGTGGCCACCACCCGGTGACGCGACCGAGTGCATGTCGGGTGACAGCTGCTCACCGCGCGACTGCTCACAGGGTGACGGTTTCGCGGGCCAGCAGCACGGCGCCGTCGAGTTCGGCGTCGGTCAGCGAGCTCGCCACCACGCTGCAGGAGGACTGCGACAGCGAGGAGTGCCGAACGGCCTGTTCCAGCGGGCGCCACAGCACGTCGCCTGCGCCGGCGACCGCGCCGCCGAGGACGACGAGGTCGGGATTGAGCACGTTGAGGAGGTAGCCGATCGCGCGGCCCATCCCGGTTCCCGCACGCTCCACCGCAGCCACCGCCGCGGCGTCGCCGAGCGCTGCGGCCGTCAGCACGTCGTCGATGTCGCAGCTGGATGCGAGGTCGGTGGCCGCTTCTTCGGCGGCCTCGCGGGCCGACTGCAGGATCGCGGGCTGGGAGGCGACGCTCTCGAGACATCCGATGTTGCCGCAGGCGCACGGCCTGCCGTCGTCCTCGACCCGGCAGTGGCCGATCTCTCCGCCGATTCCGGCCGCTCCGGAGAACAGCCGGGAGTCGAGCACGACGCCGGCACCGATGCCCGCGCTGACCATGATCCGTACGAAGTTGGCAACCCCGTTGCCGCAGCCGAAGCGCTGTTCCGCCAGCGCACCGGCATGGGCTTCGTTGTAGATCACGGCGGGGACGCCGAACAGTTCCTCGACCCACTCCCTCAGCGGGACGTCGTGCCAGTCCAGGTTCGGCGCGAGCAGGCAGTGCCCGGTGCGGTGGTCGACGAGGCCGGCGACCGAGACCCCCACCGAGGCGATGCGCTCGACGGGCACACCCGCCTGCTCGGCCGTCTCGCGGACCAGCGGCCCCAGCTGACGCACGCCGGCCGCGGGGTCGCCGACCGCGCTGGGCACGGTCGCCTGGGCCAGGGTTCGGCCGAGCGCGTCGGCCACCGCGACCGAGCTGCGGTGCACGCCCAGGTGCACGCCGACGTAGGCGCGCGCGTCCGGATTGAAGACCACGAGGTTCGGCCTACGGCCCCCGACGACGCCTGCTTCGCCCACGCCGGCTGGGACCAGCAGCTTCTCCTCCAACAGGCCGTCGACGATCGATGCCACCGAGGGTTTGGTCAGGCCGGTGGCGCGGGCGACCGCCGCACGCGAGCGCGGGCGCCCGTCGCTGAACAGTTCGAGCAGGTGCTGCCGGTTCATCTGCCGGACTGTCCGGGGATCGGCCATGCTGCGAAACCTCCTCGTGCGGCCTGCGCGGCTGCGACCGGCCGCGAGCACCACGGTTCATGGTGATCTCCGCCCATCGGCTCGGTAACAGGCGGTTCCCATCTTGACAGTGGTTGGTAAGGATACGATCCTTACCAACCACTTCGGAGTGACCTATCACCACTGCAATGGAGCATTGATGTCCGTCCCTTCCACCGCTGAACCCTCGGGGTCCGGCCGCGGCGCACACTCGTTACGCACAGCGCACTTCGCCGTGGTGGCCGCGCTCGGCGGTTTCCTCTTCGGTTACGACACCGCCGTGATCAACGGGGCCGTCACCGCCATTCAGAACGAGTTCCAGATCGGCGCCGTGGTCACCGGACTGGCCGTGGCGACGGCCCTGATCGGTTCGGCGCTCGGTGCCTGGAGTGCCGGAACGCTCGCCGATCGGTACGGCCGCCTGATCACGATGCGCACCGCGGCCGTGCTGTTCCTGCTCAGTGCGATCGGTTCCGCCCTGCCGTTCACGGTCTGGGACTTCACGTTCTGGCGATTCGTCGGTGGTGTCGCGGTCGGCATGGCATCGGTGATCGCACCCGCCTACATCGCCGAGATCTCACCCGCCGCCAACCGGGGACGTCTCGGCTCGCTGCAGCAGCTGGCCATCGTGCTGGGAATCGCGATCTCCCAGGTGGTCAACTGGGTCATCGCCGACTACGCGGGTGGTGCCGGCGAATCGGTGCTGGGACTCGACGCGTGGCAGTGGATGCTGGCGGTCGAGGCCTTCCCGGCGGTCCTCTACGGCCTGCTCGCCTTCACGATCCCCGAATCGCCGCGCTATCTGGTCGCCCGCGGACGCGTCGACAGTGCTCGCGAGGTCCTCAGCACCACCGAAGGTGGCGACGTCGATGGACGGCTCGCCGAGATCCAGCACTCCGTGGCCAACGACCACCGGCCGCGCGTGCGCGACCTGCGCACCAGGCGCACCGGCCTGCTCCCGATCGTCTGGGTCGGCATCGTCCTGTCGGCGCTGCAGCAGTTCGTCGGGATCAACGTCATCTTCTACTACTCGTCGGCGCTGTGGCAGTCGGTCGGGATCGACGAGTCCGACTCGCTGTTGCTGAGCCTGTCCACGCAGATCTTCAACATCGTCGGGACCGTCCTCGCGCTGATCCTGCTGGATCGGGTCGGACGTCGGCCCCTGCTGATGATCGGCTCGGCCGGCATGGCGGTCATGCTGGCCGTCGCCACCTACGCCTTCAGCCATGCGGGCACGGTGAACGGCGAGCCGAACCTGGCCGATCCGTACGGGCCGATGGCACTGATCGCCGCGCACGTGTTCGTGTTCTTCTTCGCCATCTCGTGGGGCCCGGTCGTCTGGGTGCTGCTGGGCGAGATGTTCCCGAACCGGTTCCGTGCTCCGGCGTTGGCGGTGGCCGCCGCCGCCCAGTGGCTGGGCAACTTCGCCATCACCGCGTCGTTCCCGCCGCTTTCCGAGATCAACCTGTCGATGACCTACCTCGGCTACACCGCATTCGCGGCCGTGTCGGTGTGGTTCGTCTTCAAGTGGGTGCCCGAGACCAAGGGCCGCACGCTCGAGGACATGGACCGCACCACGCTGACGCGGGCGAGCTGAGTATCCGACCGTGTTCCCCTTCCCAACCCGAGACGAGGAGACATCATGGATCTGACCCCCACGCCCCAGGACCGCTTCGCCTTCGGCCTGTGGACGATCGGCTGGCGGGCCGACGACCCGTTCGGCGCCCCGACCCGCGAACGCCTCGACCCCGTGGAGGCGGTGAACGGACTGGCCGAGATCGGCGCGTACGGGATCACGTTCCACGACGACGACCTGATCCCGTTCGGCACGCCGGCTGCCGAACGCACCGCGATCATCGAGCGGTTCCGCAAAGCGCTCGACGAGACGGGGCTGGTCGTGCCGACCGCGACGACCAACCTGTTCGGGCACCCGGTGTTCAAGGACGGCGCGCTGACCGCCAAGGACCGGGACGTGCGGCGCTTCGCCCTGCGCAAGGTGGCGCGCAACATCGACCTGGCCGCCGAACTGGGCGCGCAGACCTACGTGTTCTGGGGCGGCCGCGAGGGCTCGGAGGCCGAAGCCGCCTACGATCCGACCGCGGCGCTGGAGCGCTACCGCGAGGGCCTCAACGCGCTGACGCACTACGTCAAGGAGCAGGGCTACCAGCTGCGGTTCGCCGTGGAACCCAAGCCGAACGAGCCGCGCGGCGACATCCTGCTGCCGACCATCGGGCACGCACTGGCCTTCATTCAGACGCTGGACCACCCCGAAATGGTCGGGGTCAATCCCGAGGTCGGCCACGAGCAGATGGCCGGGCTCAACGCCGTGCACGGCTACGCCCAGGCGCTGTGGCAGGGCAAGCTGTTCCACATCGACCTCAACGGCCAGCACGGTCCGCGCTACGACCAGGACCTCGTGTTCGGGCACGGCGACCTGATCAACGCGTTCTTCCTCGTCGACCTGCTGGAGAACGGCGGTTATGACGGTCCCCGCCACTTCGACTACAAGCCGCTGCGCACCGAGGACAAGGCGGGCGTGTGGGAGAGCGCGCGTGCCAACATGCGCACCTACCTGATCCTGCGCGAGCGGGCGCGGCAGTTCCGTGCCGACCCTGAGGTGGCCGAGGCGCGCAAGGCCGCCCGCCTTGACCAGCTGTCGGTGCCCACTTTGGACGAGGGGGAGACGGTCAGCGGCGTCCTGTCCGAGGAACTCGACGTGGAGGAGGCGGCCCAGCGCGGAGCAGCCAACGCCCGCCTGCAGCAGCTCGCCGTGGAGCACCTCATGGGAGCGCGCTGACCATGCCCCTCGTCGCGGGTGTCGATTCGTCGACGCAATCCTGCAAGGTGCTCGTGCGGGACGCCGAGACCGGTGCGCCGGTGCGTGCGGGGCACGCCGAGCATCCCGCGGGAACCCAGGTGGACCCCCGGCACTGGTGGACGGCGTTTCGCACCGCCGTCGACCGGGCCGGGGGCCTCGACGACGTCGCCGCCGTGTCGGTGGCAGGCCAGCAACACGGGCTGGTCTGCCTCGACGAGGACGGCGAGGTCGTGCGCCCGGCCTCGCTGTGGAACGACCTCGCTCCCGCCTCGGCGGCCGAGGAGCTCGTCACCGAGCTCGGTCCGCAGCAGTGGGCCGAGGCGGTCGGGAGCGTGCCGCGAGCCTCGTTCACCGTGGCCAAACTGCGGTGGCTGGCCGAGTCGGAGCCCGATTCGGCCGCCCGCACCGCGGCGGTGTGCCTGCCGCACGACTACCTGACGTGGCGGTTGGCCGGCAGCGGCGATCCCGCCCGGGTCACCACCGACCGGGGCGATGCGTCCGGAACCGGGTACTGGTCACCCCGCTCGAGCCGTTACCGCGAGGACCTGGTCGAGCGCGCGTTCGGGTCGGTGCCGCTGCTGCCCCGTGTGTGCGGACCGGCCGAACCGGTGGCCACCACGGCAGGTGGTCTCGTGTTGGGGCCGGGTACCGGCGACAACATGGGCGCGGCCCTGGGGCTGGGTATCGGACCGGGCGACGTGGCGGTCTCGCTCGGCACCTCCGGCACGGTTTTCGCCGTCGGACAACAACCCGTGGCCGACCCGACCGGGGACATCGCCGGCTTCTGCGATGCCACCGACCGGTTCCTGCCGTTGGTGTGCACGCTCAACGCAGCACGCGTACTCAGCAGCACCGCGGAGATGCTCGGTACCGATCTCGACGGGCTCAACCGGCTCGCCGAACAGGCCGAGCCCGGTGCAGGTGGGCTGACGCTGCTGCCGTACCTCGAGGGCGAGCGCACCCCGAACCTCCCGGACGCCGCGGGGACGATCACCGGGCTGCGCATCACCAACATGACGCAGGCCAACCTGGCTCGGGCCGCGGTCGAGGGCATGCTCTGCGGGCTGGCCGACGGTCTGGACCGGCTGCGCGAACACGGCGTGACGATCAACCGTGTCCTGCTGACCGGAGGTGCTGCCCGCTCGTCCGCGGTGCAGCACGCGGCCCCGGCGCTGTTCGATGCCGACGTGGAAGTCCCGGTGTCGGACGAATACGTCGCCATCGGCGCCGCACGCCAAGCAGCCTGGACCCTGTCCGGCACGCAGGAGCCTCCGCCCTGGGAGGTCGATCGCACCCGGCTGCCAGCAGGCGATCCGGCGACGGCGCGACCGGCGCGCGAGGCCTACCGCGAGGCACGCGAACGGATGCACTCGGTCTGACCCGGCGGTGCTCGGACCGGCGGTGGGCGGTTGGCGGCTGCACACCGCTGGTGGGCGGTGGACCGCGCGTTCGGTTCACCGAGTCCTGCGGCGGCCTCGCCACGTGGTCGGCGACGTGCTCAGGGCGGGGTCCAGTCCAGGGTGGCGTCGAACGCGCGCAGGACCATCGCGCCGGGCACGACGCTGACCAGCGCGTTCCGGGCCGCGGTCGTCGCGCGGCCGCGCAGACTCGCCGCGAGTCCCGCGCTGCGCGAGCGGCGTGCCAGCCCGTGCACGCGGCGAAGCCGCCGGCGCTCGTAGAACCGCAACCCCTCGGCGAGGTCGTGATCGGCTCCGCCGTGGAGGGCAGCTCCGGGATCGGGGGAGCCTGCGGGATCGCGGGCAGCGGAGGAATCGGGGGCTGCGGCGGGATCGACGGCAGCGGTGGCATCGAGGGCGGCTGCGAGTTCGACGGCGTCCTCGAGGGCCTGGCACGCGCCCTGGCCGAGGTTGGGCGTCATGGCGTGGGCCGCGTCGCCGACCAGCGCGACCCTTCCGCGGACCAGGGTGCTCAGCGGCGCGAGGTCGAAGAGCTCGTGGACCAGCAGTTGCGCCGGTTCGATGTCGGCGAGCAGTTCGGGCAGCGGCGCATGCCACGAGGCGAACCGGTGGCGGAACCACGTCAGCGCCTCACCGCGGTCCGCCGGCACGTCTGCGGAGACGGGGACGGCCAGGTACGCGTAGAACCGCCCGTCGGGCAACGGTGCGATGCCGGCGTAGTCACCGCGTCCCCAGGACTCGCCGCCCTGCACGCCGCCGGGGTCGGAAACGCGGCCGATCAGCCGCGCGGCGACCGTGCCCGTCGAGCGGACCCTGGCCCGGGGCCAGAGCGACCCCCGCACGGTGCTCCACAGTCCGTCGGCACCGATCACCACATCGCCCCGGATCGACTCGCCCCGGATCGACTCGCCCAGAATTGACCCGCCCTGGTGCGGCTCGCCGCCGAGCCGCACCACCGCTTCCGAGTTCGCGTCGACACTGCCGGGTTCGACGGTACGAATTTCGGCCGAGGTGCGAATCCGCAGGTCACGGCAGGCCTCCAGCAGTGCGGCGAGCAGTTGGCCGCGTTCGAGGATCACCATGCCGTCGCCGAACCGGGCGGCCAGTGCGTCCGAATCGGTGCGGGCCAGCCAACGGCCCCGACTGTCCCGAATTCCGCCCGAACCCTGTACGAGGCCGAGGCGGCGGACGCGGTCGCCGAGATCGAGGGCGTCGAGCGCCCGCAGCGCATTGGGCCACAGCGTGATGCCCGCCCCGATCTCGGAGATCGACGGCTTCCGCTCCAGCACGGTGACCTGCCACGACCGGCGCTGCAGGGCGACCGCCGTCGCAAGCCCGGCGATCCCGCCGCCCACCACGACCGCGTGTTTCGGCATGGGCGCCATGATGCCCGCGTCCGCATCCGGGCGACACTCCGCTCACCGCCGCCGCCCGGCCACGCGCCGCCGCACCGCCACTGTCCGGCCACGGTACGAACGGACGCGCTCCGCGCGGCTGCCTAGGGCCCTCCCGTCTCCCGCCGCCGCCCAAACGGACGCGCTTCGCGCGGCTGCCTACGCCCGCCCGTCTCCCACCGCCGCCCAAACGGACGCGCTTCGCGCGGCTGCCTAGGATTCAGGCATGCCGGATACGCAGTATGAGAACTTGCTTCAGCACGTGCTGGACACCGGTACCCGCAAGGCGGACCGCACCGGCACGGGCACGCGGTCGATTTTCGGACACCAGCTGCGCTACCGGCTGTCCGACGGATTTCCGCTGGTCACGACGAAGAAGGTGCACTTCCGGTCGATCGCCTACGAACTGCTGTGGTTCCTGCGCGGCGACGCCAACGTGAACTGGCTGCGCGAGAACGGCGTCACGATCTGGGACGAGTGGGCGGCGCCGGACGGCGACCTCGGCCCGATCTACGGCGTGCAGTGGCGGTCGTGGCCCACGCCCGACGGCGGGCACATCGACCAGATCAGCGAGGTGCTGCGCACCCTGCGCGAGAACCCCGACTCCCGGCGGATCATCGTGTCCGCGTGGAACGTCGCCGACATTTCGCAGATGGCGCTGCCGCCGTGCCACGCGTTCTTCCAGTTCTACGTCGCCGACGGGCAGCTGTCCTGTCAGCTGTACCAGCGCAGCGCGGACCTGTTCCTGGGCGTGCCGTTCAACATCGCGAGCTACGCCCTGCTGACCCACATGATCGCCGACCAGGTCGGACTGGAGGTCGGCGACTTCGTCTGGACCGGCGGCGACTGCCACATCTACGACAACCACCTCGAGCAGGTGCGCACACAGCTGTCCCGTGAGGCGCGTCCGTTCCCGACGTTGACCCTGAAGCCGGCCGACAGCCTGTTCGACTACACCTACGAGCACTTCGAGATCAACGGCTACGACCCGCATCCCGGCATCAAGGCTCCGGTGGCCGTGTGATCGGCCTCGTCTGGGCGCAGTCGGCGAACGGCGTCATCGGCCGCGACGGCACCATGCCGTGGCACCTGCCCGAGGACCTCAAGCACTTCCGAACGCTGACCGCGGGCGCAACGGTGCTCATGGGAAGGCGCACGTGGGAGTCGCTGCCTCCGCGGTTCCGGCCGCTGCCGGGACGGCGAAACCTCGTGCTCTCGCGCACCCCGCAGGACGGGGCCGAGACGTTCGCCGACCTGGAGCAGGCGCTCGACGCGGCGTCGGGCGACGTGTGGGTCATGGGCGGTGCGGCCGTCTACCGGGCGGCGTTGCCGATCGCCGACCGCATCGTGGTCACCGAGATCCGCGAGCACTTCGACGGCGACACGACCGCGCCCGACGCCGGCAGGCCGCCGGACACCACCGGCCCGTGGCAGGAGTCGTCCACGGGTCTGCACTACCGGATCCTCGAATGGGCACGTCGAGACCGGCCGGGTGGTCGGGGCGACGTCCCGGCAGAGTGAGGACCGAACGACGGATCGCCTGCGACGCAGGGCGGCCGAAGGGCACCGGACAAGGACCGCGCAGTCGTTCAGCGTTCGTGGCCGTGGTCGGGGTTGTCGACCGCGAGGGCGATCAACATGGCGAGGCGGGTGCGGGGTTCGTCGAGTCGTAGGTCGGTGACCTCGGACATCTTGCGCAGGCGGTTGCGGACCGTGTTCGGGTGGACTTCGAGTCGTTCGGCTGCGGTGTTGAGGTCCCCTTGTGCTTCGAGCCAGGCCCGCAGCGTGGGCACCAGCACGGTGCCGTGCGTGTCGTCGTGGTGGGCGAGATGGTTGATCGGACCTCGGGACGGCACGCGGCCCGCCGCGGCCGCGGTACGGAGCCGTTGCAGCAGGATCTCGTCCCAGGCCTCGTCGTAACAGACCGGTTCGGTGCCGGGACGCCTCGCGTGCAGGGCCAGGCTCTCGTCGGCCTCCTGCTTGCTCGCCGGGATCTCCCCGGGCTCGGCGGGTGCGCCGACGCCCGCCGCCACGCGGGCGTGCCCTGGCAGGCCGCGCGACAGTTCGCGTAGCCAGCCGAGCGTGGGCGCGGGGTCGTCGTCGCACGGCAACAGCGTGTAGACGGTGTTGCCGAACAACGTCGTGCGCCCGGGACGCGACCAGCCGAATCCCGTTGTCGCCCGTTCGAACGCCAGCAGGATCGCCGCGTTGCGTTCGGCAGCCGTGTGCGCCTGCAGCGCGATGACCCGGTGCCGCCGTGGGGGAAGGCCGAGTTTGCCCAGCACGGCAGCTGCGTCCGGCGTGCCCTCCAGCAGCTGGATCACCAGTTCCGATTCGACCTGCCGCTCCAGGTCGGCGCTCACCCGGGACCGCAGCAGGTGCAGGGCCACCGTGTGGGCGCCGTCGGCCAGCGCTCGGCTGCGCGCCGTGTCGAGTGGTCCGTCGCAGGTGATCCACAGCGACCCCAGCAGCTCGCGTCCTGCGCGCACGGCGACAACGGTGCGGTCCTGGAGTCCGTGTTCCGGGGCGCCGACGACGTACAGCGGCTCGTCGGAGACGGCCAGGTGGGTGAACACGCCGCGCTCGTCGAACAGCTGCCGCACCCCTTCGGGCACCCGCCTGCCCAGGATCGTGTCGAGCCGCGCCGGGTCGGTGTCGCCCTGCACGCTCGAGTAGGCCATGACCCGCGAGAGCTGGTCCTCGATGGTCACCGGTTCGCCGACGGTCGTGGCGATGCTGTCGGCGAGGGTGAACAGGTCGCTCGGTCCTCGTCCGGACTCGGTCTCCCTGCCTTCCAGCACCAGCCCGTAGACGACGCCGGCGACCTGGCTCCACGAGATCTCCGCCGGCACCAGCAGTACGCAGGACTCGGCGGCGCGCGCGGCGGCGAGTGCGTCGGGGTCGGGTTCCGCACCGGTCCTGACCAGCACGGCACCGGCCTGCGCGGCGCGCGCCAACTCCAGTGCGCCCGCGATGTCCGGGACGCCGACCGCCAGCAGCGCGTCCCCGGTCACGGGACTGCCGGCCGTCGGATCGTGCATCGCGACGCTGTGCAGTTCCGCATCGCGTCCGCGGGGCTGTCCCACCACCCGTACGCCGTAACCGCCGAGCACGTTGATGAGGCGATCGAGCTTGACCATGCACGCCCTGCCCTGCGCGATCCGCCGGGTCGGCGCCCGGATCCGCCGATCGTACGCTGGCCGATCACGACAATGGTGCTACCGAGGATTGTCGCTTTTCGACAACCCGATCGTGTCCACAGTCCTCCATGCTCGGCGGAGACGGATCGACACGGGGAAGGTGCGCATGCTCAACGTTGCCGGAGGCTCCGACCAGCCACGCACGGCTGTCGTCGTCGGCGCGGGGGTCGTCGGACTGTCCACCGCGTGGTTCCTGCAGGAGCGTGGTGTCGACGTCACCGTGGTCGACAGGGCCGGGGTGGCGGCAGGGGCGTCGTGGGGCAACGCGGGCTGGGTCTCGCCGGGGCTGGCGTTGCCGCTCAACGACCCCGGTGTGCTGCGGTACGGGCTGCGGTCGTTTTTCGACCCCGCCGCTCCACTGCACGTGCCGGCGCGGATCGACCCGGCGCTGTGGCGGTTCCTGCTGCGCTTCGCCGCGCGCTGCACCGAACAGGGGTGGGACCGCGTGGCACGCGCCAACGCCACCCTGAACGTCGAGAGCCTCGCCGCCTACGACGACCTCGCCGCCGGAGGCGTGGCCACGCACGCGATGCAGGCCCCGGTGACCGCCGTGTTCGAGACCCACCGGCAGGCCGACGCCCTGGTCGACGAATTCGACCGATTGGCAGCCGCAGGTCAGGACGTCTCGTTCCACCACCTGCCTGCCGACGAGCTGCGTGACTGGTTGCCGCAGGCATCGGACCGGCTCGGGGAGGGTGTCCGCATCGACGGCCAGCGTCACGTCGACCCCGGTGCGTTCGTCGGCGCCCTCGCCGAGGCGGTACGCGCCCGCGGAGGGGAGATCCGCAGCGGGTTCGACGTGGTCGACGTGCGGTCGCACGGCCGTGCCGTGACCGTGCGCTCCGCGACCTCGACCACGGTGTCCGCCCACGCGGTCGTCCTCGCCCACGGAGCGTGGTTCACGCGGCTCGGTCGCCGGTTCGGTGTGCGCGTCCCGGTGCGGGCCGGCCGCGGCTACTCGTTCACGGTCCCCACCGACGAACCGGTTCCCGGACCCGTCTACCTGCCGGGGATCCGCGTGGCGTGCACTCCGTACCAGGGCGCGCTGCGCGTCGCGGGGACGATGGAGTTCCGCCGGCCCGACGAGGAACTCGACCCGGCGCGCATCCGGGCCATCGTGGACTCCGCGCGTCCGCTGCTCACCGGGGTGCGGTGGGAGGACCGGCGTGACGAGTGGGTCGGTGCGCGCCCCGTCACCCACGACGGCAAACCGCTGATCGGTGCGACCAACGCACCCGGCGTGTACGTCGCGGCGGGGCACGGCATGTGGGGCCTGACGCAGGGGCCGCTCACCGGACGCCTGCTGGCCGAGCACATCGTCACCGGCAAACGGCCGGATGCGCTCGCCGACTTCGACCCGCTGCGCTGACCGGACGGGCGGACAGCCATGGCCGACGAGACCGGCCCGCATCCGCGGCGGCGGCCGGACGACGCCCGGCACGTCCCGATCACCGCGGACGAACGTGCCGAACTGGAGTGGTTGCGCGTCGAGAACCACCTCTTGCGGACCCAGCGTGACGTGCTCGAACGCATCGCCGCCGGCTTCGCCGACGACCTGGACGACGAACTCGCGCGGCGCCGCGGAACGGCCGGATCCACGACGGGGTCGTTTTCCGTACCCCCGCCACAGACACCCCACAGCCCGAGCTCACGAGCCACGACACCGCCGGCTTCGACACGGCCGGCCACGACACCGCCGGCCACGACACCGCCGGCCACGACACCGCCGGCCACGACACCGCCGGCTTCGATACCGAGCGACTCACGAGGGACGACCATGACCGACAGCGACACCGTATGGCTCACCGCCGAGGCCTTCGACCGGCTCCGGCACGAACTCGCCGAGCTGCGCAGGCAGGGCGACTGCGGATCCGGCGCGGAGGCGTTCGACGGGGACGACCGTGCGCTCCACACGAGCCGGGTGCGGTCCCGCGTCCGGGAGCTCGAGGCGTTGCTGCACCGTGCGGTCGTGGGTGAGGCGCCGCCTGACGACGGGGTCGCCGAGCCGGGCATGGTGCTGACCGTGCGGTTCGACGACGACGAAGCGACCGAGACCTTCCTGCTGGGCGTACGGGACGGTGCCGGCGGCGACGGCTTGGAGACGTACTCGCCGGACTCGCCCCTCGGCAGGGCGCTGACCGGTGCGGTCCAGGGCGAGGAGCGGACCTACACCGTGCCCAGCGGACGTACGGTGCGCGTGCGCCTCGTACGCGCCGTGCCCTACGCAGGCAGGTGACGGCCGAGGGGTGTCCGATCGTCAGCGGGGCGGTTCGCGCAGGTCCGGCCCGGTGTAGTCGGCGAGGACCGGCCGCGGCACCGGGCCCTTGATGCGGGTTCCGCTCTGTCGTTCCTCCCAGGCGTGGGCCAGGATGCCGACCGAGCGGGACAGCACGAACAGTCCACGTGCCAGTTCCGGCGTGAACCCGAGTTCGCCGTAGATCACCGCCGTGGCGCCGTCGATGTTCATGGGGATCGGCTTGCTCGACTTCCGCGCCAGCTGCCGTTCGATCTCCACGGCCGCGGCCAGGTGATCGCCGGCCACGACGCCGTCGTCTCGCGCCTGTTCCACCAGTCCGAGCAGCGGATCGCGGCGCGGATCGCGCGGATGGAAGCGGTGGCCGAACCCGGGGACGTAGCGGTGCTCGGCGAGCACCTCGCCGACCGCGGTCGCCAGGTCCTCGCCCGCGCGCACGCGCGCGAGGACGTCGTCGAGCACCTCCATGCACTGCTGGCCCGCGCCGCCGTGCACGTCGCCGAGCAGGTTGACGCCCGTGGCCATCGCGTTGTTCAGCCCGACGCCGCACGTGGCGGCCATGCGCGCCGCGGCGATCGACGGCGCCTGCGGTCCGTGATCGACCGCCGCCGTCAACGCCGCCTCCAGCAGCCGCGACTCGGGCACGGTCGGCAGTTCGCCCCGCACCATGAGCCACGCGATGTCGACGAACGAGAACCGCCCGATCAGCTCCTCGATGGGGTAACCGCGCAACGCGATCTCACCCGGCTTGATCCGCACGAGCCCGGTCGCCCAGTACGCCGCAGCGGCACTCTGCTCGTCTCGGCCGGTCGTCTCGCTCATACCACTCCCGCGTCGCGTAGTTCGGTGATCTCGTCGACGCCGTAGCCGAGGTCGGCGAGCAGTTCGTCGGTGTGCTCGCCGAGCAGCGGCGGCGGACTGGTCGGCGCGGCGGCCTTCCCGTTCACCTGCACGCCGCTGCCGAGGACGCGCACGGTGCCGGAATCGGCGCCGGGGAAGGGCAGTTCGTGGACGAGTTCGCGTTCCCGCACCTGGTCCAGTTCCAGCACCTCGGGCACGTCGAGTACGCGCGCGGCCGGGACACCGGCGGCCGACAGCACGCGTTCCCAGTGCTCGGCGGTCCGGGTCCGCAGTCCGACCTCGAGCTCCTCGCGGAGCTGTTCGCGATACGTCTTGCGGTCCTCGCGCGCGGCGAACCGCGGATCGGTGCGCAGTTCGGGGCGGCCGATCTCGACGCACAGTGTCTCGAACTGCTGCTGCTTGTTGGCCGCGATGTTGAGGTGTCCGTCGGCGGTGCGGAACGTGCCCGACGGTGCCGCCGTGGCGTTCTCGTTGCCCATGGCCTGTGGTTGCACGCCGGCGATGAGGTAGTTCGACATCGCCCAGCCCATCGCCGTCATCGCCGTGTCCATCATGGACAGATCCAGACAGGTGCCCTCGCCGGTACGTGCGGCGTGGGACAACGCGGCACACACGGCGAACGCGGCGGCCATGCCGCCGAGCGTGTCGGAGATCGGATAGCCGGCCCGCAACGGCGCCGTGTCGGGGGTTCCGGTGGCGCTCATCATCCCCGACAGGCCCTGGATGATCTGGTCGTAGGCGGGCCGGTCGGCCATCGGCCCTCGCTGGCCGAACCCGGAGATGGCGCAGTAGACGAGGCGCGGGTTGAGCTCGCTCAGCCGTTCCCAGTCGAATCCGAGCCTGGCGAGCACGCCTGGCCGGAAGTTCTCGAGCACCACCGAGCTGTTTTGCACCAGGTCGGCGAAGATCTGTTTGCCCCGGTCGGTCTTCAGGTTCAGCGTCAGCGAACGTTTGCCGCCGTTCTGGGCCAGGAACGAGGTGCCCAGGTGCGCCTTGTTCAGGTCGGGGTCCGCACCGAGCTGGCGGGCGAGGTCCCCGCTTCCTGGCGTCTCGATCTTGACGACGTCGGCGCCGAAGAGGCCGAGTTGATAGCTGGCGTACGGCCCGGCGAGCACGTTCGTCAGATCCAGTACCCGAATGCCGTCCAGTAGTCCGCCGGTCACGCCGCCCCTCCGAGGCCGATGTCCGAGATCCGTCGCGCCGCGTCCTGCACCGCGGCGCTGAAGTCCGCCACCGCGTCGTCGGTGAAGCGTGGGGTGGGGCCGCCGAGCGCGAGCGCGCCGATCACCACGTCGTCTCCGGTCACGATCGGCGCTGCGACGCCGGACGCGCCGACCTCACGTTCGCCGTGGCTGACCGCGTATCCCGCGCGCCGTGCCTCGTCGACCTCCTCGCGCAGCTCGGTGACGGTTCTGCCGCGCGGGTCGGCTGCCGCGACGGCCGCGAGGGTCTCGTCGTCGGCGCCGTCGAGGAGCACCTTGCTGGCGGCACCGCCCCACAGCGGGAGTTCGTCGCCGACCCGCACGATGTGCCGGAGGTTGCGTGTCCCCTCCTGCTGTTCGATGCAGATGCGGTGCGAGCCGGAGCGCACGTACAGATTCACCGTCTCGCCGCAGGTGTCCGACAACTCCCGCATGACCCGCCGGGCCTCCTCCGGCGCCCGCCAGGTGGCCTGCGCGAGGTTGGCCCACCGCAACAGTCCCGGTCCGGCCGAAATCCGTCCTTGCTCGTCCGGCCAGAGCAGGCCACGCTGCTGCAGTGTGTCGACGAGGCGAAGCACCGTGGTCTTGGCCAGTCCGCTGGCCTGGGTCAGTTCGCGCACACTCCACGTGGCGCGGTCCTCGGTGAACAGGGCGAGCAGGTCCAGTGCGCGCACCACGCTGCGGACCGGCGAGGCAGCCCCGGAATCGGGCGAGGTGCCGTCGGTGGTGGGCACGCGAAATCAACTCCCGCACGGACGTTGTCGCGGACGTGGTCGATCTCTATAGTAACGCACGATCCGCAGAGTGGTTCTGAAAGTCCATCTAATGGACCCCGCCACGCTGGTGAAGGATCGCCGTGTGCACCGCCCGCGCCCCACCTCGTCTGGGGG
Source organism: Prauserella rugosa (assembly GCF_000719975.1). Lineage (GTDB taxonomy): Bacteria > Actinomycetota > Actinomycetes > Mycobacteriales > Pseudonocardiaceae > Prauserella > Prauserella rugosa. The sequence continues at coordinate 224,567 of NZ_JOIJ01000001.1, read as the reverse complement.
TGCCGCACGGCTGCCGCGCCCGACGACGTACGCGAAGGAGCACCATGAGCGCGAGCGACTCGCCAGAGAGCGCGAGCCCGGGGCGACCACCGAAGCGAGCGATGAGGCCGGTGGCGCGGGTCGTCGCCATCGCCGCGACCGTCGCGCTCGTCGGCGTCGCCGTGGTCGATGTCATCAGCAGTGCCGAGGCCGGTTCCGGACCGCGCGACCGCCTGCACATCACCGTTCCCGCCGCTCCCGGCGGCGGATGGGACAGTGTCGGCAGGGAGATCCAGTCCGTTGTGGACAGCGAGGGCCTCGCGAAGACGACGGAGGTGCTGAACGTTCCCGGAGCGGGCGGTGCCATCGGACTCGCCCGCGTGGTCAACCAGGCCGGACGCGGCGACACGCTGATGATGACCGGCACGGTCATGATGGGCTCGATCGCCGCCACCGGAACCCCGCGCAACCTCACCGACGTCACCCCCATCGCGCGGCTCGCCGATGACTACGGCGTCGTGGTCGTGCCCGCCGACTCGCCGATCCGGACCCTGGACGACCTGCTCGAGAAATGGCGCACGGACCCCCGTTCGGTCGCGGTCGGCGGTGGTTCGGTCGGCGGCACCGACCACCTGCTCGCGGGCATGCTGATGGACGCGTCCGGAGCCGATCCCGGCGGGCTGAACTACATCCCGTACGCGGGCGGTGGTGAGGCGGTCGCCGGTCTGCTCAACGGCAGCCTCGATGTCGGCGTCTCGGGATACGACGAGTTCGCCGCCCAGATCGAGAGTGGCGAGGTGCGGGCGCTCGGCCTCTCGGCGGCCGAACCCGTCGACGGCATCGACATTCCGACCTTCCGCCAGCAGAACGTCGACGTGGAGCTGGCCAACTGGCGCGGCGTCGTCGCCCCGCCCGGGTTGTCCGACGACCAACGCGCGGCGCTGGAGGAGGTCCTCGAACAGGTACACGGCACGCGCCAGTGGCAGGACACCCTCGAGACCCAGGAATGGCAGGACACCTTCCTCACCGGAGAGCCGTTCGAACGGTTCGTGGAGAAGGAGACCGCCCGCATCACCGAGATCAGCAAGGAGCTGGGGCTGGCATGACGACCACAACGACTCCACGGTCGCCGGTGGGCGGCCGGAAAGCCCGCGGTGAGCTGATCGTCGCGGGAACCGTGGCGGTCATCGCCGTCGTCGTGCTCGTCCGCACGGCGGCCATGGACGTCCCCGACAACGGGTCCTTCCTCGGTCCGCAGTTCTTTCCGTACGTGGTGGGCGCCCTGCTGCTGGTGCTGAGCGCGCTGCTCGTCGTGCAGCACCTCCGCCGCGCACCCGCCACCGAGACGGCCGGCACCGAGTCGGCCGACGACGAACCTGCCGACGACGGAAAGGGTGCCGCCGGTGAGTCCGAATCGGACACACCACCCGCCATCGACTGGAAACCCTTCGGGTTGGTGGCCGCGACGCTGGTGCTGCACGTCGTGTTGCTCGAACCGCTGGGGTGGCTGATCGCCGGAGCCGGATTGTTCTTCGGCATCTCCTACGCGCTCGGCGGCCGCAACGTGTTGCGTGACCTCGGTGTCGCGTTCGTGATGTCGGCGGTGGCGCAGTTGGCGTTCTCGGCGGGGCTGGGCATGGCGCTGCCCGCGGGGATCCTCGGGGCGGTGGTCTGAGTGGAGACGTTGTCACTGCTCGCCAACGGGTTCGCCGAGGCGCTCACCCCGGAGAACCTGCTGTGGTGTCTGATCGGTGTCGTGCTGGGCACCGCCGTCGGCGTGCTTCCCGGTCTCGGCACGGCCATGGCCGTCGCGTTGCTGGTGCCGCTGACGTTCACGTTGGAGCCCACCGGCGCGTTCATCATGTTCGCCGGTGTCTACTTCGGAGGCCAGTTCGGCGGTGCGACGACCGCGATCCTGCTGAACACCCCCGGGCAGAGTTCCTCGATGGTCACGGCGTTCGAGGGCTATCCGATGGCCAAGAGCGGCCGCGCACCGCAAGCCCTCGCGGCCGCGGTGATCGGCTCGTTCATCGCCAGCATCATCGCGGTGACACTGGTGGTGTTCTTCTCGCCGGTGATGGTCGATTTGGCGGTCAGCTTCGGTCCGGCCGACTTCTTCGCGCTGGCGATCTTCGCGTTCGTGGCGACGGCCGCGATCGTCGCGGGCAACAAGCTCCGCGGCCTCACCTCGTTGGGGCTCGGCCTCACGATCGCGCTCGTCGGCATCGACGAGCAGTCCGGTGCGGTCCGGTTCACCTTCGGTTCCCCGCAACTACTCGACGGCATCAGCATCGTCGTGGTGACCGTCGGAATCCTCGCCATCGGCGAGGTGCTGTACGTCGCCTCGACGGCGGGCAGGACGCCGGCCACGCAGACGATCAAACCGGGCAGGCCGTGGATGTCACGGCGTGACTGGGGCCGGTCGTGGCGGCCGTGGCTGCGCGGCACCGCGCTCGGCATGCCGTTCGGCGTGATTCCGGCGGGCGGGTCGGAGATCCCGACCTTCCTGTCCTACGGTGCCGAACGCGGTCTCGCGCGGCGCCGCGGTGACAGCGAGTTCGGCAAGGGCGCCATCGAAGGCGTCGCCGGGCCGGAGGCCGCCAACAACGCCACGACGGCGACCTCGCTGGTCCCGCTGCTCGGCCTCGGCCTTCCGACGTCGGCGACCGCCGCGATCATGCTCGGTGCGTTCCAGCAGTACGGCATGCAGCCGGGACCGCTGCTGTTCACCGAGGAATCCGACCTCATCTGGGCGCTGCTGGCGAGCCTGTTCATCGGCAGCGTGATCCTGCTGCTGATCAACCTGCCGTTCGCCCCCATCTGGGCCAAGCTGCTGCGCATCCCGCGCAACTACCTGTACGCGGGGATCGTCGTGTTCGCCACGCTCGGGGTGTACACGGCGAAGAGCTCGGTGGTCGACGTCGTGCTGCTCTACGCGGTCGGCGCGCTCGGATTCCTCCTGCGCCGCTACGGTTTCCCGATCGCGCCGGTGCTGATCGGGGTGATCCTCGGACCGCTCGCCGAGACCGAACTGCGCCGCGCCATGGCGATCAGTCAGGGCGATGTCGGCGTGCTGTTCTCCAGCCCGATCGCGTTGGTGCTGTACGGCCTGCTCGTGGTCGCGCTGATCGTGCCGCCCGCGGTGAAGCTCGCGCGCAAGCGCCAGACCGTCGGCAGCTGACCGCCGTCCGGGGAGCCGTCCGGTGTGGACGGTCCCCCGGACGGCCGGTCACCGCCGCTGCCTGCGTAGTCGCAACCGCAGGCCGCCTGCGGTGTCGGCACGTTCGACGACGGTGGTGGTGTGCCATCCGCGCAGCCCGGACTCCAACGCGGCGCGAACCCTCGGCAGGCGCCGGACGTGCCGGGCGAACGAACCCTTCCGCACCACGCGCCCGCGAGCGCGCTGCCCCGCGGCGGCCTTGTCGGGCGGGCACTCCACCCACAGGAAGTGCCGTCGTCGCCCGCTGAGCGCACCCAGTGTCGTCAACCAGACGCGGGTCGGCGCGCCGGTCGCCGGGTCGTGCACCACCACGACTCCGCTCGCGCGCAGCACGACGACGCTGACGTACAACCGATGCGCCGCATGCACCAACGGGCGGTAGTAGGCGTAGGGAACGGCCGCGGGCAACAGGTTCCGGAACCGGCAGCGCGTGGTGTCCGAATCGAGCACGACGAGCTCGGTGTCCGATTTGGCGTGACGCAACAGGGTGCTTTTGCCCGAACCCGGCAATCCGGCCACGACTACCAGGGCTCTCGGTTCGACCGCCATCCGCAGTTCGTGCGGACGGCGGCCGGGATGGTCGAAGGTTTCGGGGAACCCGGCGTTCACGAGTTCCGCACCGTACAGGCCACAGATGAAAAGGCGGTTCCCGTTTTACCGGCGGTGGTGGTACCGCCGCGTTCTCAGCGATGCGGCTGGTACGGCGCCGGTGGCGGATACGGCTGGTGGGAGTTCTGCGGCTGGTGCGGCTGCGAGGGCTGGGAGTGGCCGGGCTGCGGCGGATACTGCGGTGCGGCGTGGGCGTAGGCCTGCTGCTGCGGCGGGGTTCCGTTCTCCTTGCGTGCCTTGTGGACGGTCGCGGGGGTCAGGCCCGCGGCGGCCTCGTCGGCGGTCACGCGCTTCTTGCGGGTGAAGGCACCGACGGCCCAGAACGACGACCCGACGATCATGGCCACGCCGCCGCCGGTGATCAGCCAACCGGTGAGCGTGTTGTCGTCGGCCTGCTCCTCCAGGCCGCGCTCGGCGGTGACCTCGCCGTTCTTGGTCTCCTCACACACCTCGCCCGCCTCCATGGCCTGCGAACCGCACATGACCTCGTCGTCGTTGAGCGAGAAGATGCCGAGCACGATCATGCCGACGCCGACGATCGCGCACCCGACGGCCTGGATGCGTTCCTTGATCAGTCGCGCGTTGAGCAGCCGTGCACCTCGCGTGTCGGCGTCCATGGATGTCCTCCCTCGGTCGATGCCGTGCGCGCATTGTGCGGAGGGCGGTAGGCAAGTGAGGTGGTGTTTCGGTGGTGCGCCGGTGGTTGCCCTCGCACTAGGCTGACTCCGCCGGTCGCATCGCTCACCGTGGGAGCCGTACATGGGTAAGGTCGCCTGGGGATTCACCTGCTCGCTCGACGGCTTCATCGCAGGCCCCGGACACGACATGAGCTGGATGTCCACCGCCGAACCGCTCGCCGAAGGGACCGTCGAACGCATGGCCGGCGACGTCGCGGTGATCATCTCCGGACGTGCCGGGTACGACGCGGCGAAGGCGCAGCACGACGAACGGGACGAGCTGACCTCCGAGGCCTACGGCGGCGCGTGGTCGGGCACGGAGTTCGTGCTGACCCACCGGCCGGACGAGCTCGCCGACGACCCCACCGTGACGGCCATGGACTGCGACGTCGTCGAAGCCGTCCGCCGGGCCAAGGAGATCGCGGGCGAGCGGGACGTGCAGATCATCAGCGCCGACATCGCAAGGCAGGCGCTGGAACACGACCTCGTCGACGAGCTGCAGGTGTTCGTCGCACCGGTGTTCCTCGGCGACGGTGTCCGTATCTTCGACGTTCCGGGTGGGCGGCGGATCGACTGGGAACTCGTCGAGATCCACGAGGACAGTCCCCGCAGCTTCGGCCGGATCTACCGTCCGAAACGTACGGCGGCAGGTGGAGGTTCTCGCAGCTCATGAGTGGTGAGTCGATCGCGGCGTTCGGGTACGAACTCGGCGTGCTCAAGCGCATCCGCAGGGCCGGGTGGTGGCAGGCGGGCGTGCGGGATCCCGAGTCGGTGGCCGAGCACTCGATGCGTGTGGCGCAGCTCGCGGGACTGCTCGCCGCGGAGGAGGGCGCGAATCCCGAACGGGCGGCGTACCTCGCGCTGTGGCACGACACGCAGGAGACGCGCACCGGCGATCTGCCCCACTCGGCGAAACCCTATGTCGACAAACCCGATCCGCGGCGGATCACCGCCGACCAGACGGCCGCGTTGCCGGAGGCGGCCCGGGACAGCGTGCGCGGCGCCGTCGACGAGTACGAGGCGGCCTCGACACCCGAATCGCGGTGTGCCCGCGACGCGGACAAGCTCGAGATGCTGCTGCAGGCGGTCGAGTACCGCGACGTCGGCGTCGCCGGGGTCGGCGAATGGATCGACAGCGCCAGGCGGAGCCTGGTCACCGACACCGCCCGCCGCGTCGCCGACGTCGCCACGTCCATGACGTCGCTGGCCTGGCGCGCGGGAAACTGAGTAGTTCTACCCGGCCGGTACGCGTGGTTTTCCCGACGCCGCGGCGGCGCCGGTGCGGCATCGTATGAGACACGGTCACGGAGGCAGCCGGAAACGGCAGGCGCTCGGCGGCCGTGCACGGAGGGGAGCCGCGAGGGGGAGAAGAGGGGGAGACCGGCGGAGGCCCCGTGTCCGAGCGACGGGGCCTCCGTTTCTGGTCAGGAGAACTCGACGTCCGAGCACGCGTAGAACGCGTTGGCCGTGTCGGCGACGTCCCACACCGCGAACACCACGTGGTGACCGCTCTTGCCCTCCGGAAGTGTCCCCTCGTGCGTCACCGTGAACGGAGGGCGCTGGCCCTCGAGGTCCACCGTCAGGAACGGTTCGGCCTCCAGCTGGTCACGCGTGATCGGTTCGCTCGGATCCCAGCCGTCCTTGGTGACGAAGTACCGGAACGTGGTGGTCGCATGCGCGGCCGTGAGCTCCCACGTGAACTCGTAGTCCGTACCGGCCGGCAGTGGTGTCGTCGGCCAGTCCTTCGCCGGATCGTCCAACTGCGCGAACTGCTCGTTGCCGCCCGCGCAGAGAGTGCCGTCGGCGGGACCGGCCTCGGGAAAGCCCTTCGGGCCCTCGACGCTCTGCGGTTCGTACTGAATGGGGCCGCACTCGGTCACAGCGCCCTCGCTGCAGTGCAGCTGCCTGCTCGTCGGATTCTGGGTGTAGCCGTGTGCGGATGCGGTGCCGGTCAGCGCGAACGGTGCCGCGAGCGGGATCAGGGCGGCCGCAGCGACCGCCGCCCGGCGGCGCCGGACTCCGGAACGGCCATCGGAACGGCCGCGGGAACGCACATCGGACCCGGCATCGGACCCGGAACCGGACCGGGCGTCGGACGGGATATCGGAACGGACATCGGACCGGATATCGGACACGTTCTTCTCCTCTCCCAGGGGACGAGGAGATTGTCCGCGTCGCGGACACAGGCGTAGACCACCGAACAGCCGCATCCACCCTCGCCCGCATGGGGGAGATGCAACGAGGGCCCCGCGCCGGTAGCGCGAGGCCCTCGTGGTGTGGAGCGGACGACGGGACTCGAACCCGCGACCCTCACCTTGGCAAGGTGATGCGCTACCAGCTGCGCTACGTCCGCATTCAGTTGTCCGTGGAAGCCGTGTTCCTCGGTACGGGTCAGAAGTTTACACGTTGGCGTCAGGCGCCCGGCACAGGGGTGACGCACCAGCGGAGTCTCCGTATCGTGTTCAACATTCAACTGGTGTCTGCTGCCGGGGCGAGGGGCCGGAGGCAGGCCGAAGGGGGTGGCTGGCTGAATGGAGCGAACGGCGCCTGCGACCGACGAGGTCGAACTGCTCGAACGGCTACGTCAGGGGGAGGACGAGGCGTTCGGCGAACTGTTCGAGCTGCATGTCGCGTCGGTCAGGAGGCTCGCGCGTGGCATCGCGCGCGACGCGTCGGAGGCCGAGGACGTCACGGCGGAGACGTTCTTCCGGGTGCTCCAGGCCGTGCGGCGCGGAAACGGCCCCCGCGACAACGTGCGCGCATACCTGTTGACGGTCGCCCGCCGGGTCACCTGGGAGTGGCACGGCGCCAAGCGCGACGTCCCGGTCAGTGACGACGAACTGACCACCAGGGCCGGTGCGGGCGCCGACGCCCAGAGCTCCACCGCCGAGGCCACGTTGATCACGCGCGCCTTCTCGAGCCTGCCCGAGCGGTGGCGGACCGTGCTGTGGCAGACCGAGGTCGAAGGCGTACAGCCCGCCAACGTTGCACCCGAGTTCGGCCTCAGCCCCAACGCGACCGCCGCACTCGCCCGCCGCGCACGCATCGGCCTGCGCGCGGCGTACTTGCAGGCGCACCTGTCGACGGGGCGCAGCGCGAACGGCTGCCGCACGATCGTCGAGAAGCTCGGCGGATACACCGCGGGCAGCGTCACCGGCGCCGAAGCGCGCAAGGTGCGTGCCCACCTGTCCTCGTGCGCATCGTGCCGCGCCACCCACGACGAACTGATGGACGTCTGTTCCACCCTCCGGTCGCACGCCGGCATCCTCGTCCTGCTCGTGCCCGCGGCCGGCCTCGTGGCCACGTCCGGCGGAGCGACCGGAGGAGCGGCGGCCGCGTCGGCGTCTTCTGTTTCGTCGCTGTCTTCTTCGTCGGTGTCTTCCGTGTCTTCGGCGAGCGGGGCTTCGGTCTCCTCGGTGGGCGGGATGGCGGCGCTCGGCGCGCACGTCAAGGTCGGCCTCGCCGTCGCGTCGACGGTCGCGGTGGGCGCCGCGGGCATCGTGGCGGTCGGCCATCTCGACGGTGGCGACACCCGGCGGGCCATCGGACTGCACGGAAGCCCGGGCCCGGAACTGAACATCGTCGACGAGCCCGTCCACGGCCGCGACCACGTGCCGGGCGACGGCCGCCGGCCCGCTCCGCCGGTCGTCGAACACAACGGAGATCGCGGCGACACCGGCGCAGGGCGTGCAGCGGCCGACGATCGGCCGCGGGACGCCCGCGGTCCGCTGGCCGACACCGAGTACGTCGTCCCGCCCTCGCCCGCGGAACGGTCCGCCGAACGACTGGCCGGCGAGGCCGCCGAACAGCCGCAACCCCGGAATCCGGCTCCCGAACAGCCAGCCGGTCCCGAAGGTGCGGCTCGCTCCAACGGCTCTGGCTCCAATGGCTCTGGCCCCGACGGTGCTGGCTCCGACGGCGCTGGGGGTTCCGGAGACGCGCCCGCACCACGGGCCGGAGGGCCCGCACCGCGTGAGGGCGGGCCGGTGGCCGACGAGGGCGGCACCTCGCAGGGGCCCGCCGCGGAAGGCAGGGCGTGCGGAATCCCGTCGGCGGCCGCACCCGAGTGTCCCGCTGCAGCGGGGTCGGACGGCACCCCGCCCGGCCAGGTCCGCGCGGCCCGCACCCAGCAGCCGGAAGGGAACGCCGCAGGGAACACCGACGACTCCGCGGCCGAGCCCGGCACGGACGCGCGGAGCCGGAAGGCCGCCGCCGATACGCACGCCGACACAAACACCGGCACAAACGCCGACACCGCCGAAGCCGCCGAAGATGCAGCAGGCGAGGCCCGCATGTACCGCGCCGATCCGGCACCGGGTGACGCGAAACTCTTCAAGCGCGATGCCGCGAACGATTCGGCAGGCGACGTGGAGCCGAAGGTCGCACCGCGATCGGAACCCCACGCCCGATCGGTGCTGCCGGAGCAGCGCACCGAGACACAGCGCACCGAGACACAGCGCACCGGGACACAGCGCACCGAGACACAGCGCACCGAGACACAGCGCACCGAGACACAGCGCACCGAGACACAGCGCACCGAGACACAGCCGGAACCGAAATCCGTCCCGGACGCGCGATCGGAGGAACCGGACGTGCCCGGCGCGCTCCGCGAGGCCTCCCGTGAGCCGGTCGACGACGTGGCCGAAAGCCGCGCCGAGCTGCTGAAGCTCAAGCTCCACCAAGGTCGTAAACCGGCCGCCGCCCACTTCCGCGGAGAGTGACGATCCCGGTAACGTCTGCTACTGACAGGTACGGCGGAGCCCGTGGAGGAACGTGATGGACCGGCTGGCCCGGGGAAACGACGGCCGGGAATGGGTCATCCGCGCCCAGATGGAATGGCGTCAGCCCGCGACGGCGGACGACTTCGAGCACGACGCCGCGGCCAACTACACGCCGGGCATCATCATGGCCGTCGTCGCGGTCGTACTGGCGTTCGTCCTGTTCGTCTCCACGCCCGACCGGTTGGTCATCCCGGACTGGGTACCCCTGGGCGTGTTGCTGATCGCGCTGTTCTTCCCGCTGCGCTGGGTACTGCGCAGGCCGTGGACCGTCGTCGCCGAGACCGACGGTGACCCGTCGGGCGTGCACCCTTCGGAACGGTGGGTCGGCACCGTGCGCGGCGTGTTCAACGTCAACGGCGAGCTGAAGCAGATCGCCAAGTCCATCGCTCGTCACGACCTGCCGGACTTCGAGGGTCCGCTGCACCCGGTGGAGTAGCGGCCGTGCCCGAGTTACCGGAGGTCGAAGCGCTCGCGCACCATCTGCGCGAGCACGCGGTCGGCCGCACGGTGACCCGGATCGACATCGCGTCGCTGAGCGTGCTGAAGACCGTCACCCCGGCGTGGACGGAACTGCACGGCAGGGAGGTGACGGGCGCGGGCAGGCACGGCAAGTACCTCGACCTCGAATGTTCCGGCCTGCACCTGATCGTTCACCTGGCCCGTGCGGGCTGGTTGCGCTGGGCCGACGAGCTCTCACCCAAGCCGCCGCGGCCCGGCGGTAAGAACCCGCTCGCCCTGCGCACGCACCTGTCCGGGGGCGTCGGATTCGACCTCACCGAAGCGGGGACGAAAAAGGGACTCGCCGCGTGGATCGTCGCCGAGCCCTCCGACGTGCCGGGTATCGCGGCTCTCGGACCCGACGCGCTCGAACTCGACCGCGACCGGCTCGGCGACCTGCTGGCCGGTGAGACCCGGCGCCTCAAGACCGTGCTGACCGACCAGAAGACGATCGCCGGCATCGGCAACGCCTACTCCGACGAGATCATGCACACCGCCCGGCTGTCTCCGTACGCGACGCCCGCGCGGCTCGTCGGGGAGGACGTCGACGCGCTGTTCGAAGCGACCCGTGACGTGCTCACCTCCGCCGTCGAACGCTCGGTCGGTCAGGACGCCGCGCGGCTCAAGGGGGAGAAACGCTCCGGTCTCCGCGTGCACGGGCGCACGGGACTGCCGTGTCCGGTGTGCGGCGACACGGTGCGCGAGGTGTCCTTCGCCGACAAGGCGTTCCAGTACTGCGCCACGTGTCAGACCGGAGGGAAACCGCTCGCCGACCGGCGGCTGTCGCGCCTGGTCAAGTGAGCGAAGCGAACACAGGTGATCCGACGAGGGGGAACGGATGGGGACGACGGAACGGAGACGACGTCGCAGCGGAGCGGTCGCGATCGTGGCCGCGACCGCGGTCGTACTGCTCACCGCGTGCGGGGGTCAGGTGGCGGGTACCGCCGAACCGCAATCCGGTGATTCACCGCCCGCGCCCACGGCCACCACGACCACCGCGACCACCACGCCCGCCGGCGGAACCGCGGACGGTTCGGCCGGCGACCAGCCGCCCGACGAGGAGACGCCGGCCGGCGAGGGGTCGCCCGCCACCACGGACGTCACCAGCTCGAAGGACCTGCGGGACGTCGACGACTCGACCGACATCGACCCGTGTTCACTGATGCCGATGGACGTGCTCAAACGCGGGGGCGAGTTCACCCGGCCCGAACACAAGGCCGGCAGCTGCTTCAGCTCCGAACCCTCGCTCGGCGTGCAGGTCGCGATCGAGTTCTCCGAGGAATCCTTGCCGGACGTGATCGAACGTTCCGGTCTGCAGCTCGGCAACATTCACGGCCGCGCGGCCGCCGAGTACGACATGACCAGCCAGGACCTGGGCTGTCAGGTGATCATGGAGATGAACCCCGACGAGGTGGTCCGGGTGCTCTTCGACGGCACGGGTCAGCAGGACTGTGCCTACGCGGCGAGCGTCGCCACCGCGGTGGAGACGAAGCTGTCGCAGGGCTGACGACATCGCACCGTCCCGGGCGGGCACGAGCTCGGGCGATGACGGTCGGTGGTGAAACAGATACGCGAAGTACGCCCGCGGGCCTTGCCAGGGCCAGCCCGACCCTCCAGCATTGACGCCGTGTCCGAGCAGCTGACCATGCAGATCGTGCCGTGGGGATTCGCGGCGATCCTCCTGGTCGTTCTCGTCATCGTCCTGCTGAAACGGCGCAAGCCGACCAGCGCCATCGACGACGCGGTGCTCGAGGCCGTCTACGTCATGTCGAAGGCTCCGCTCGAACTGCGCGAAGGTCTCGACCAGGCCGCGGCCGACAAACTGACCAGCAGGCTGTTGCAGCTGCTCAAGAGCATCGCGGTCGGCATCACCGACGGTGAGGGCACGTTGTTGTCGTGGGACGGTGAGGCCAACGACCACTACGTCGACCTGGTCGACACCATCGGCACGTGCATCCGCAAGCACCGGCGTGAGGTCGTCTCGCACGACAAGATGCCGTGCAACCACCGCGGGACGTGCCGGATGCGCACCGCGGTGCTCGTCCCGCTGATCGTCGAGGGCGAGACCGAGGCGGTGCTCATCGTCGTCGGCAAGACCAAGGGCAAGCGCATCGTGCAGATGGCCGACGCGGTCGCCCGGTTCGTCGGCACCCAGCTCGAGGCGGCCCGTCTCGAGGACACCAAGCACCAGTTGCACCAGGCCGAGATCAAGGCGCTGCGGGCGCAGATCTCGCCGCACTTCGTCTACAACGCGCTCAACACGATCTCCTCGTTGATCCGCACCGATCCGGAGGAAGCGCGCGAGCTGCTGCAGGACTTCGCCGACTTCACGCGGTACTGCTTCCGCACCGAGGGCACGTTCACCACGTTGTCGGACGAGCTGCGCAACATCGACCGCTACCTGACCATCGAGAGCGCCCGCTACGGCGGCCGACTCGGCGTACGGCTGAAAATCGCCCCCGAGGTGCAGTCCGTCGTCGTGCCGTTCCTGTTGATCCAGCCGCTCGTCGAGAACGCGGTCAAGCACGGCATCGCGAACAAGCCGGGAGGCGGCACGGTCACCGTCACCGCGCAGGACTACGGCACCGAGGCCGAGATCAGCGTCGAGGACGACGGGGTGGGCATGGACCCGAAGCTGCTCGACGGCATGCGCGACTCCCGCACCAGCGCGCACATCGGGCTGACCGGCATCAACCGCCGCATGAGCCAGGTGTTCGGCAACCGCTACTCGCTCATCGTCGAGACCGCACCGGGCGCGGGCATGAAGGTGTCGATGCGGGTGCCGAAATTCGTCCGCGGCGTGCGACCCGACATGCTCAAGTTCGCCGCGGAGGGCTCCGGCGACTCGGAGACCGCTGCCGCGACCTCGGAATCCGCAGGCCCGGACACCACTGGGCAGGCCCCTGCCGGCCAGACGAGCGCCGGACAGGCGGGTGCGGGACAGCCCTCGCTTCCGCCCGCCGCTTCCCCCGCCGACGGAGCCGCCGGTGCCGCAGCGGCCGAAGCGCCGCCCGTCCCGCCGCACGCCCCGTCGCATCCTCCGGCTCACCCCGGAGCCCCGTCGTCGGCGCCGGCCGCTGCGCAGTCCGGCACGCCGGGTCCGCGGTCCGCACCGGGGATGTCGCCGGAGCAGCGGCCGGGAACCCGGAAGGGCTATTCGACGAACCCGTCCCGGCAGCCGGTCGCGAAACAGGCCTCCGAGGCGAAACAGGCCGCGCACGCGGCGCAGGCCGCCGCGGCGGGCGGCGCGACCCCGGTGGTCGCACAACCGACCAGGCAGCACGGGCCGGCCGCCGGCCCCGGGGACGTCAACACCGCCGCCCCGCACCCGAGCGCACAGCCGCCCGGTTCCGGCCAGTCCACGGGTGGCCAGCCGACGTCCCGGCGGCAGGGCCGCGACGACCGCCAGGGCAGGCAGGGCCCACGACCCACCGGGACCACCCGCCGTTCCTGATCCGGCCAGCCGCTGACCCGCCCCAGATCCGGCACCCGAACCGATGCCGGGAGGCGCCGCGCGGTGGAACGCGACGGAGTGACAGGTGGCGCCGGCGGTGCGGTTTCCGCGACACCGAGTGCGTCATCGCCGCTACGGTGGGCGTATGGGAAAGACCAGTCTGGCGGGTCGGATTCCCGTCGTCGGTGAGCGCCTCGAGCGCAAGGACAAGGACGTCGTCGCGGTCGTCAAACTGCACGGGGTCATCACGCCGCAGGCCTCGCCGATCGGCAGGGGTGTGCTCAACCTCGCGTCCGTCGAATCGGCATTGACCAGGGCGTTCGGCCACCACCGGTTGCAGGCCGTCGCGTTGCAGATCAACTCGCCGGGCGGGGCGCCCACCCAGTCGGGACTGATCGCCGAACGCATCCGTCAGCTCGCCGACGAGAAGAACGTGCCGGTGCTCGCGTTCTGCGAGGACGTCGCCGCGTCCGGGGGTTACTGGCTGGCGTGTGCGGCCGACGAGATCATCGCCCACCGCACGTCCCAGGTCGGCTCCATCGGTGTGATCAGCGGTGGCTTCGGTTTCGAAGGGCTCATCTCGCGCCTCGGCATCGAACGACGACTGCACACGGCGGGGGAGAACAAGGCGCGGCTCGACCCGTTCAGCCCCGAGAAGCCGGAGGACGTCGAATGGCTCAAGGGCGTCCACTCCGACCTGCACGGACTGTTCACCGAATGGGTGCGCGAGCGGCGCGGTGAGCGGCTCGACACGTCGCAGGACCTGTTCACCGGTGACATCTGGCTGGGTACGCGGGCGGTCGAGCTGGGCCTGGTCGACCGCGTGGGCAACCTGCGCGACGTCGTCCACGAACGGTTCCCCGACGCCGAGTTGATCGTCGCCGAACCGAAGAAGCCCCTGGCGGCCAAACTCGGCCTCGGCGGCCCGATGTCGGCCCTCTTGACCGCCGTCGAACATCGCGCTGCGTGGTCACGTTTCGGGTTGTGACACCGAGTTTCGCCCGTCGCGGTGTAGACAGTCCGGTGCTTCGCGCGGCAGTATTGCGCTCACTGTGAGTGCTCGTGATGACAACCGAAAGCTCCTCGTCCTGGCGGTTGACGATGAGCTGCCCGGCCTTGACCAGCTTCGGCACTGCCTCGAGTCGAACGACGCCGTCGGCAGAGTGATCCCGGCCGTCGACGCGTCCGAGGCGCTGCGGCTGCTGGGATCCGCGGACGAGGACATCAACCGGCGCAAGGCCGCCGGGCTTCCCCCGGTCGATGCGGTGTTCGCCGACATCAACATGCCCGGCCTGTCCGGCATGGAGATGTCGCGCGTGTTCGCCTCGCTCAACCCGGCTCCGGTGCTGGTGTTCGTCACCGGCTATGCGAGCGAGGCCGTCGACGCCTTCGACCTGGGCGCGGTCGACTACGTGCTCAAACCCGCGCGGCAGGAGCGCATCGACAAGGCCATCGGCCGGGTGCTCGACAAGCTGGACACGCAGACCGGCCGCGTCGGCGCCGAACCGGTCTCGGCCGAGGAGCCCGCGAAGAGCGACGAAGAGGTCATCCCCGTCGAGCTGGGCGGCACGACGAAGCTGATCCCGCGTTCGTCGGTGCGGTGGGTCGAGGCGCAGGGTGACTACGCCCGGCTGTACACCACCGAGGGCAGTCACCTCGTGCGCATCCCGCTGGCTCAACTCGAGGAGCGCTGGGGATCGGCAGGCTTCGTGCGTATCCACCGGTCGTACCTCGTCGCGTTGCCGCTGATCACCGAGCTGCGCATGGCGCAGGGCGGCTACCAGGTCGTGCTGGGCGACGACGAGAAGGTCCTGCCGGTGTCGCGGCGGCACACCCGAGCTCTCAAGGACAAGCTGGTCGGCTCGTCGCGAGCCGGGTGACGCGCGGTGGGCGACTCCACCGAACGGCCGGACGGCATCCGCGAACCGGATCCGACCCTCGGGAAACCGGCGCGGCCCGCACCGCCGCCGATGGTGCAGCGCTCGCCGGAACCGCGTTCGTCCGAAGCGCGGCCGCCCCGGATCCGTCGGCAACGGGTGGTGCTGGCCGAACCCAGCCGGGCGTCCAACAGCCTGCGCGCCAGGGTGGAGCTCGAGCAGCAGACCAGCTGGGGCGAGTTGCTCATCAAGGACCTGATCAAGGTGCAGCTGCGCACCGGAGTGTTGTTGGCCCTGCTCGTGGTGCTGGTTCTCGGCGCGCTGCCCGTGCTCTTCTTCGCGGCGCCGTCCCTGGCGGAGGCGCGGCTGGCCGGCATCCCCCTGCCCTGGCTGCTGTTCGGCGTCGCGCCTTTCCCCCTCATGTTCGGGGTGGGACTGTGGTACAACCGGCTTGCCGAGCGGCACGAGCGGGACTTCGTCAACATGATCGAGAACTAGTCCGACGAGCCGACAGGAGGCTCCCCGAGGAAGGCGTCCGTGCAGGTGAACCCGTGGGCCGTGACCAGCATCGCGCTGGTCGTGGTGGTGACGTTCTACCTCGGGCACCGCACGTCGCGGTTCGCGCGCAGCACCCATGACTTCCTCGTGGCCCGCCGGACCGTCCGGTCGAGGCGCAACGCCGCAGCCATCGCGGGCGAGTACATCTCCGCCGCGTCGTTCCTCGGCGTCGCGGGACTCGTCCTCAAGGAGGGAGCCGACGCGCTGTGGTACCCGATCGGGTTCACCGCCGGTTTTCTCGCGTTGATGTTGTTCGTCGCAGGTCCGCTGCGCCGGTCGGGGGCGTACACGCTGCCCGACTTCATGGAGGCCCGCCTGTCGTCGACGGGCCTGCGCACCGTGTCGACGTGGTTCGTCGTGTTCATCGGCTTGCTGTACCTGTTGCCGCAGCTGCAGGGTGCGGGCATGGCGTTGGCCGAGATCATGCCCACCCCGGCGTGGGCCGGTTCGGTGCTGGTCACCGTCGTCATCGCCTACAACGTCATCGGTGGCGGCATGCGTGCCATCACCGTGGTGCAGGCGTTCCAGTACTGGTTCAAGCTGTTCGCCATTGCGGCGCCGACGTTCGTGCTGTTCGCGGTGTTCGCGACCGGCGGTGCCGGTGGTTCCGGCTCGGGCGGAGCGCTGGGCGATCCCGCGCCGCCGACGTTCACCGGCCAGACGCAGGTGTCCGTCGAGACGGACGTGACCCTCGGGGTCGCCGAACCGACCCGCGTGCGCGTGGGCGATGCGGAGTGGACGACGTGGCAGCCCGGTACGGACCATGCGGTCGAGGCACCCGCCACGTTGACGTTCCCCGCCGGTGCTCCGGTGCCGACCGTTGACCCGGCCAAGTCGGCCAACACCGACTGGCTGCTGCCCAGTCCAGACCTGGACGGCCTGCTGTCGACGTACTCCCTGCTGCTGGCACTGTTCCTCGGCACGATGGGCCTGCCGCACGTGCTCGCGCGGTTCTACACCAACCCCGACGGCAAGGCCGCCCGGCGCACCACCGTCCAGGTGCTGTTGCTGCTCGGGCTGTTCTACCTGTTCCCCGTGATGCTGGGCATGCTGTCGCGGATGTTCGTCCCGGAGCTGCTCGTCACCGGCGACACCGACGCCGCCGTGCTGGCGCTGCCGACCGGCATGATCCCGGGCCTCGGCGGGCAGATCCTGGCGGCGCTGCTCGCCGCGGGCGCGTTCGCGGCCTTCCTGTCGACCGCGTCCGGCCTGGTCTCGAGCGTGTCGGGCGTGATCGCCACCGACCTGCTGTCGGGCAAGGTGCGCGACTACCGGCTGTCCAGCCTCGTCGTGGCCCTCGTCGCGGTGGCGCTGGCCGTGCTGTTGCCGATCGAGGACCTGACGCTGAGTGTCGGCATGTCGTTCGCGCTCGCCGCGTCGACGTTCGCGCCGCTGCTGGTGCTGGGCGTGTGGTGGCGCAGGCTGACGTGGCTCGGTGCGATGGTCGGCATGTGCGCCGGTGGTGGCCTGGTGCTGGCTGCCGTCGTGGCCAACGTCGTCAGTGCGCACACCGGCGGGTGGGCACCGTGGGTGCTGCAACAGCCCGCGATCGTGACCGTCCCGACGGCGTTCCTGCTGACGATTGTGGTCAGCCTGGCGACCGCCGATCGGATTCCCGACGACGTGGGCGCCGTCATGCTCCGCCTGCACGCCCCCGATCCGCTGGGCTTCATGCGCGACCGTGCCGTGCAGCGCTTCGGCCGCGCCGAGGACCGCGCGCAGGGCGGATCGGCGCAGGGCGGATCGGGGCAGGGCGGATCGGGGCAGGGCACGGTCAGGCCGGCTGGTCAGCCGGGGGCGACCGGTGCGACCTCCTCGGCGACCCGCACCAGCCCCGGCCGGCACCGCAAGTAGCGCCCGGGCCCGGCCGCGGGGAGGGCGAAATCTGCACGCGGCTCGCTCCTACCGTGACGTCACGGCGCTCGTGCGACGATGGGAGACGTGGTGAACCCTGCCGAGATTCCGACGACGTCCGTGTCCGAGCTGCCCACCGAGGGTGCCGTGCTGCTCGACGTCCGTGAGGCCGACGAGTGGGCCGCGGGGCACGCACCCGGAGCGGTGCACATCCCGCTGGGCGACCTGCCCGCGAGCACCGACCAGCTGGCCGAACTGCCCGACGACCGGCCCGTGTACGTCATCTGCCGCACGGGCGGCCGGTCGGCGCGCGCCACGATGTGGCTGAACTCGGCGGGTCTGGTGGAGGCCGTCAACGTGGCGGGCGGCATGAAGTCGTGGCAGACCGAGGGCAGGCCCCTCGAGTGCGATCACGACGGTGCCGAGCCCGAGGTGCTGTAGCGGCGATGCATCCGGGTAGGCACGGCAACGGACAGTCGGGCAGACCGCCGGCGCGACACCACGTGCGGTGGATCGCGACGGTGCCGCCCGGCGTCGGTGGTGCGCGCCCGCGTCCCCGGCGAAGGCCGTACACCGGCCCGCCGCGCTATCCGTTCACGCCCCGGTGGGGGTTTCCGAACCTGGTGTGGCGCCCCTCGACGGCCGTGCCGGGCACGTCGACGGGTGGCATGCAACCGGCGCAACGCCTCCGCGCGACCGGCCGTAACGCCGGCGCTCTGCTGATCACCCTCGCCGTGCTGGCGGGGATCGCGGCGTTGTCCGAGGTGTGGCGGTACGTGCTGCTGTTGCAGAGTCGGACCTCGGCGCTGAGCCCTGGCGTGGTCGGCACGTCGGACGCGTTCGTGTTGACGTTCGCGCTGATGACCCCGTTGATGGCGCTGCTGGCCGTGGGCGTGACGCTGTGGTGGCTGCTGGTCGCCAGGACGGTCGCCGCCGAACAGGCCGGGCAGGAGGTGCCGCGTCCGGCCTGGCAGGTGTTCGTGGGCACGCTCGTGCCCGGGGTGAACGTGCTGCTCGCCGGGCCGATCGTCGCCGAACTGGAGCACGCCGCCCTGCGCAGGCCCGCCGATCAGCGGCCCCGGCCCTCGCGGCTGGTGCTCGGCTGGTGGGCGACGCTGGCGGCCAACGTGGTGCTCGCCGTGCTCACCGTGGTGTGGCGGCTGCGCGACGGCGTCCAAGCCGACGCCGACGGGGTCGTGCTCAGCGCCCTGACCGACGCGACCGCCGCCGGGCTGGCCGTCGTCACCGCGGTGTTCGTCCGCCGCATCACCCGGCTGCTCTCACCCATCGACGCCGAGGCCGCGCACCTGCGCCGCGTCGTCAAGGTGACCGGCGCGCCGCCGCCCGAGCGCCGCCCGCGCCCGACCACGTCGGTCCGCTGAACGCCGTTCCGGCCCTCAACCCGCGGTCACGGGAAAGGTGCGCAGGCCGCGGATCACGAACTCGTCCCGCCGGGTGGGTTCCCGCGTGCAGCGCAGGGTGGGCAGCTGGGTGACGAGCGCGTCGAGCGCTGCGGCGATCTCGATCCGGGCCAGCGGGGCGCCGAGGCAGTAGTGGACCCCGCCGCCGAAGCCGAGGTGCGGGTTCTTCTCCCGGGTGATGTCGAGGGTGTCCGGCTCGTCGAACACCTCCGGATCGCGGGCGGCGGCACCGAGCAGCGCGGCGATCTTCGACCCGCGCGGCACCGGGTGGCCCGCGATCTCGACATCCTCGGTGGCGGTGCGTTCGAACAGTTGCAGCGGCGAGTCGAACCGGATCAGTTCCTCGGTCGCCGAGGCGGCCAGCGTGGGGTCGGCCACCAGCAGGTCCCACTGGTCCCGGTGTTCGAGCAGGGCACGTACGCCGTTACCGATGACGTTGACGGTCGCTTCGTGTCCCGCCATCAGCAGCAGCACGGCAGTGGCGACGACCTCGTCACCGGTCAGGTCGCTGCCCGCGAGGTGGCTGAGCAGATCGTCGCGGGGGTCGGCGGTGCGGTGGTCGACCAGCTCGCGCAGGTAGCCCGCGAACGCCTCGGCCGCCTGTTCGGCCTCGATCCGTTTGTCGTCCGGCAGGCCGTACTCGTACATCTTGACGATCGCGTTGCTCCACGCCACCAGCTGCGGACCGGCGTCCTCGGGCACCCCGAGCAGCTCGGCGATCACCGCGACCGGCAGCGGCTGCGCGACGTGCTCCAGCAGGTCGGCCTCACCGTCGGTGGCGATCGCGGTGGCCAGTGAATCGACCATCCGCCCGGCCAGCGCCCGCACGGTGGGCCGAAGCCGTTCCACGTGACCGCGCGCGAACGCCGACGAGACGAGCCTGCGCAGCCGCGTGTGGGCAGGCGGTTCGTTCTCGAGCAGCGAGTTGCGGTGCAGCATGTTGAACGAGGCGAACTGCTCGAGCGGCGTCGCGTCGGACCAGATGCGCCCGAGCGAACGGTGCCGCAGCACGGCCGAGGCGGCCTCGTGCGAGACCGCCACCGCGAGGCCGAGGCCGTCGTGCCGGTGGACGGCGCCCTGGGCGCGCAGGCGCGCGAACGCGGGGTACGGATCGGCGAGGAAGGCGGGATCAGCGGGATCGAACACCCACCGACGGTAACCGGCGCCGGGGTCGAGTAGCGTTTTCCGCCAGGCGAATCACGACCGGGAGGACAGCGCTGTGGGCAAGGCCGCGCGGAAGAAGGAGCGCAAGCAGAAGGTCCGCGACGTTTTCGTCGGGCGCCCGTTCGAGGGCCTCGCGGCGGAACCGGAGCTCATCGCGATGCGCGAGTTCGTCCCGTCCGGCACGGCGCGGCTGTCGCTCGCGGGGGACAACGCCGACCGGAAGGTGACCATCGCGTCGGTCCTGCCGATGGCCGCGGCCGCGTTCGTCCGCGCCGACGGGGAGGTGTTCGTCGGCCTCCAGGTGCAGACCCGCTCCGGCGACATCAGCCGTGACCTCGGCCGGGCCCTGACCTGGGCGCTCGAAGCCGAGCCGGGCGCGGTGCTCTCGGTCCCCGACACCACGAGCCCCTCGCAGCCCGGCGAGCGGCTGCAGGACCTGCTCGACGTCGACGCTCCGCTGGAGGTCGAGGTGCACGAGGACTTCTCGTGGTGGCTGCCCGACGACGAGGACGAGCCCTCCGGCGAGGTCGCCATGTCGCTGCAGCGCGCCAACGACGCGATCATGCCCACCGAACGGCTCAGCCCCGGCGCCTACTGGGTGCTGGCAGGCGAGAAGGCGCACCTGCGGTGGGTGTGGCCCGCCGAGGAGAACCGCCTGATGCAAGCGCTTGCGCGGCTGTCCGCGGCCGGCACGCTGACGCTGGGCGACGAGACGAAGTTCGCCGGTTCGTTCCGCGCCCACGGGTTGCTCGTGCCGGTGTGGGACCTCGACCCCGAGGCGCACGCGCGCGAGTGGGCCGAGCCTGCCAAGCAGCTCGGCGAGCGTCTCGAGGAGGCGTTCGCCTCGCTCGACGACACGCCGCTCGACGCGGCCGAACGCCGCGCCCGCGACGGTCTGATCGGCCGGCAGTTCACGCTGCGCTGATGATCCTGCACATCTGCCCGGAAGCCGACTGGGCGGCGGTGCCGCCCGGCGGCGAGTACAAGCCGGCCTCGTTGGACGATGCGGGCTTCGTGCACTGTTCGGATTTCGGCACCGTGCAGTTCCCCGCCGAACGCGTCTTCGGCGGCCGGGACGACCTGCTGCTCCTGGTGATCGACCCGGGCAGGCTCGAAGTCCCCGTGCGCTGGGAGCCCGCCGACCCGCCGGAGCCGGGAGCACCGTGGTTCCCGCACGTGTACGGGCCGATCCCCACCTCCGCCGTCGTGCGCGAGTGTCCCTTCCCGCCCGCGGCGGACGGCACCTTCCGTCTGCCCGAGCAGCTGCACGAATTCACCGGTTGACCCGCGGCCGGGCGACGTCGCCGCCCTGGCCACTCGATAGGGTCCACGTCGCTCGATAGGGTCAAGGCGTCGCCGTGGTGTGCGGCACGCTCGGGATGTCGAATTCCGGGCCGAGGGGAGTACCGGGCAGCGAGGAGGACGTTCGTGTCGGGCGACCTCGCGGGCTTCGGCGAGTTCGTCGAGGCGAATCTGCCGGGACTGCTGCGCTACGGACACGCCCTGACCGGCAACCAGCACGACGCCGCCGACCTGGTGCAGACCGTGCTGGAGAAAATCGGTTCGCGCTGGCCGAGCGTGCAGCGCAAGGCCGCCGACCCGGCCGCGTACGTGCGCCGATCCATGGCCAACGCCCACATCAGCCGGTGGCGCAAACACCGCAGGGAAAGCCTCGTCGCCGACCTCCCGGAGAGCGGCGCGGCCACGCCTGCCGACCCGTTCGAGCACGAGCCGCTGTGGCAGGCGCTGAAAGATCTGCCGCCGAGGCAACGCGCGGTCATCGTCCTGCGTTATTACGAAGAACTGTCCGAAGCCGAGATCGCCGCATCACTGGGCGTGTCGACCGGGACGGTGAAGAGCCAGGCCAGCAAGGCGATCGCGACACTGCGGGGGAAACTGACCGGCGGACCGGAGCCAGAGGGGAGGGCGGTGAGATGAGCGAGCACGGCGACGACCGGGACGAGCAGGTGGTCGGTGACGAGCTGCGCCGCCTGTTCCACAGCGACCGGCTCCCTTCCGGCGGCGGACCGGACCCCGAGGTCATCGTGGCCGGCGCGCGTCGTCGCCGGCGCCGCAGGGCCGCGCTCAGCGCGAGCGCCGGAGTCTTCGTCGTGGTCGGTGCCATCTCGGCGGGCGTCGCATTGACCGGGCTCGGCGGGCCGGAGGGCGGCCGCGGCGACACCATCGCGGCCGACCGCAGCGACACGTCCGCGGCGCCACGCCCGACCGGGACCGCACCACCGGCGTCGTCGTCACCCGGCGACGCGGAGTCCGCGCCGGGCCTGCCCGAACCACCCGTGGACGGAGAGCCGTCGGCGCCCCCGTCGACGGTGACGTCACCGCCGCCGATGACGAGCGACTCCGGCACCCCCGCCGCGCCGTCGAGCTCCGACGAGAGCATCGTGACGCAACCGTTGGACGCGCCCGCCTCCCCGGTGCTCACCCACACCGGCAAGTACCCGCTGCGCCTCGGCATGGGCTATGCCGCCGCCGTCGAGACGGGCGCCATGGACGACGGCACGGGACCGCCGGAGCAGGGCTCGTGCAAGTCGTACGCCGTGTCCGATCCGGCGATCTCGCGCGTCGCGATCCGCGGCGGCCAGGGCATCGTGCGGTTCCAGGCCGACACGGCGCGCACACCGGACGGGATCCGGGTCGGGTCGTCGATGGAGGAACTCCGCGCGGCCTATCCCGACCTCGAGCAGGCCGGTGAGAACTCCTACGTGAAGCAGAACCCGGACTCCTCGTCGCGCTACGTCTTCGGAATCGCGAACGGCAGTGTGGCCACCCTGCGGCTGACCGTTCCCAGCCCTGCCGCGACCTGCTGACCGAAGCCGACGAGGCGCGGCGGTACTCATCGCCACCGGGAAACTCGTTGCGGCGGTACTCACGGGGGCCGCGTGGAACCGAGGTAAGCCATTCCTACATTCTTCGCCCGCAGCGAAAAGGGCCGGCACCTCGGTGAGAGGTACCGGCCCTTTTCGGTTCTAGAACGCTGCCACGCCCGTGGGAATCAGATCTTGCCGCCTGCGACCTCGGGCATGTCGTCGTCGCCCTCGTCGTCCTGCAGGTGCTTGTGCACGAAGCGCTCGACCTCGAACAGGTTGCCGTCGGCGCGCTCGAACACGTTCACCAACGTGCTCATCGTCGCGACCTCCTCCACCTGCTCCTTCAGGAACCACTGCATGAACTGCTCACCGAGGAAGTCGTCCTCGGCGCGCGCGGCCTTCGTCAGCGTCTTGATGTCGCTGGTGACCTCCTTCTCCTGCTCGAGGGCCAGCTCGGCCAGCTCCTTGGCGTTGGAGAAGTCGTTGCGCACCTCGCCGGTGCTCGGGATGGTCACGTGGTGGTCGGTGTCCATCATGTACTGGACGATCGCCATCGCGTGGTTGCGCTCCTCGAGGGCCTGCGCGTAGAAGAACTTCGCCAGCTCGGGAAGGTCCTCGTTGTCGTACCAGACCGCGAGCGCGGTGTACTGCTGCGAGGCGTTGAACTCGTTGTGGACCTGACCCTGCAGCAATTCGTAGAACTTGGAACGGGGGTTCGTCTTCGTGGTGGGCATACATTCAATGTACGCCTCTCGATCCACATTTTTCCACCCGGGGTCTGGTGATCCGGAGCGCATTTCTCTACAATTCATTAGCCAAGGTTGAGCTAAATAAATTAAGCCTCACCTAAGTTATCGCGAATTACTTAGGTGAGGCTTAATTATGTGTCGCATGATCGTTTGTCGCCTATTCGGGGAAGTCGTGACCCTGCGCCATCGGATCAGTGCGTTGCGGGCAGGGGATCTCGCGCGATCGGGCAGGACATGCAGCGCGGCCCACCGCGGCCCGAGCCGAGCTCCGACCCCGCGATGGCGAGCACCTCGATACCGGCTTCCTCGAGTCTGGCGTTGGTCTCGACGTTGCGTTCGTAGCCGACGACGACGTCCGGCGCCAGTGCGAGTGTGTTGTTGCCGTCGTCCCACTGTTCGCGTTCTGCGGTGACGGGGTCGAGGCCGGTGTCGATGACGTGCAGGCGGTCGATGCCCATGGCCTCGGCCGCGGCGTCGAGGAACGGCGAGGGCCCGTCGACCCGCAGTGTGCCGTCGTCGCCGGGCCGCATGGGGTAGGCGACGAGCGAGTCACGCGCGAGCGGATACATCACGACGGCGTCCGGGCCGATCATCGTGCACACCGTGTCCAGGTGCATCGTCGCGCGGTTCTGCGCGATGGGCACGGCGAGGACGGTGTGTGCGAGACCGTCGGCGAACACGGACCTGGCCAGCGATTCGGCGCCCGCCGCGGTGGTCCGTTCCCCGACGCCGACCGCGAGTACGCCGGGAGCCAGCAGGAGCACGTCACCACCTTCGACGGGCGCCGAGTGCGCGCCGTACGCGCGGGACGCCGCGCGGAACCGCGGGTGGTAGGCGTAGGCGATGTCCAGCAGTTCGGTCTCGCGGCGCCGTGCCGGCATGGCCAGCGACGAAATCGCCACCCGATCGCCGATCCAGGCCGAGGAGTCGCGGGTGAACAGCAGGTTCGGCAGCGGATCGACGACGAAGTCGTGCGCGTGATGCATCCTGCGCACCAGCGACGCGCCCTCGGACGCCGGCAGCTCCTCGAACGTCATGCCCGACATGAGGGTCTCGCGCAGCGTGTCGGCGTCCAGGCCGCTCAGGTGCGAACGCAGTGCGTCCGCCAACTCGGTGCCGAGGCGCCGTTCGTCCACCGCGGCGTGTACTCCCGCCGCGTGTGCCCGAGGGTCGCTCAGTGCCTCGCCGAGGACGTCGGCCAGCAGCAGTACCTCGACCCCTCGGCCCGCGAGGACCTCGGCGAACGCGTCGTGCTCCTCCTGCGCGCGGCCCACCCAGGGGATCGAGTCGAAGAGCAGCTGGTCGTTGTTGCGCGGGGTGAGCCTCGTGAGCTCGCCCCCCGGCCGATGCAGCAGGACCGACCGCAGCGGGCCGACCTCGCTGTCCACTCCCGGCGTGATCGTGTCCGTGACCGGGCCGGTGATCGTGTTCACTGTGTTCGTCACGGACGTGAGCGTAGTGATCGAGGGCCGGTTATCCGACCGCTTCGAGCTGCCGGGTGCGCGGGGCCCGCTCCGGATACGGTCCCCAGCCGTACTCGGCGACCACCGACGGCACGGTGGTGAACACCCAGTTCTCGACGCCACCGCCCATGATCTCGGCATACCGTTCCGCGGCCTCCCGGTTGGCGAACCGGATCTGCTGGTCGCGCAGTGAACGATGCGTGATCTTGCAGGCCATCTCGATCCCCTCCATCACGGATTCCTCCGTTTGCACTGGTCCATCCCCTCGCGGGCACTCGAGCTCCCGTGTGCCTCCGATGGCCGCCCTGCCCGGCCGCCGGAGCTTCCCCGCACATCGCCGGAAGCTGTCGTACCCACGTCGTACTGTCGTCGTCTCGGCTGCTCCACCTAGTAGAACACATGTTCGATCACCGCTGCAAACGTCCTGGTGGAGGCCGTTCGGGCGCAGGAGGGTCAGGGCAACCAGTCAGGGCAACCAGGAGACGTGGTCGCGAAGCAGCGCGTACCCCACGAACGCGAAGACGTCGAGCAGGGTGTGCGCGGCGATCAGCGGCCACAGCCTGCCGGTGCGCTGCCATACGCGACCGAAGACCAGGCCCATGACGACGTTGCCAAGGAACCCGCCGAAGCCCTGGTAGAGGTGATAGGTCCCGCGCAGGACAGCGGAGATGATCAAGCTCGTATTCTCACTGAGCCCCAGCTGTCTCAATCGGGTGATCAGGTACCCAACCACGAGTACCTCCTCCGCGAAGCCGTTGCCGAACGCGGAGAGGGTCAGGGTGATCGGCCGCCACCAGGTCTCGTCGAGCGTGGACGGCTGCACCGCGAGGTTCATGCCCAGCTGCCATGCGGCGAGGTAGAACAGCAGTCCCGGGATGCCGATCAGCGCCGTGAGGCCGATCGCGGTGGGCAGGTCGGTCCGCTTGGGCCTGCGCGGGAGTCCGACTTCTGCGAGTTTCGTGCCGCCGCGCCAGAGCAGGTACAGACCGAGCGCACCCCAGGCCACAAGCTGCAGCGCCCCGAGCAGCTGCCGCAGAAGATCGATTGCCTCGATCGTGGCCTGGGGTGCGTTGATCGCCACCTGTTGACTACTAAGTGTGCTGGGTCGGAGTAGTGCGTCCAGCAGTGAGAGCAGTGCGCGGGCTCCGGACAAACCGAGTGTGACCGTAAACACGATCAGCACTTCGATGGTCAACGCCCGCCGTCGACGCGGCTCGTCGAGGTCGGAGAAGACGGGAGATGGCGCCGGCGAGGAGGGAGTAAACCACCTGCGTAGCCAGCGGTTCGAACGCTCATGGGAACCCGGTGACACCGGGGCACGCTAACGCCTTGTGGTGATCGAATGGCCGTCCGGGTGAAACGGGAATCATCACGATCGCACTAACAAAGCGGACTGTTACGGCCAAACCGCCCGAACGGCCTATTAGGGTGCAGCGGTTGTCAAGAATCGATGAAGGAGGAGAGCCTCGTGGCGGAAACGTCAGAAGCTGAGGCCGCGCCACCCGCATCGCCGGAGCAGACATCGTCTGGTCACAAGGGCATAGCGCCGAGGGTCTTCTGGCCGTCGGCGATCATTGTCGTGGGCTTCGTCCTGATCTCTGTGATCTTCTCCGAGCAGGTCGGAGAAGTCGTCAGCAGCATCCAGGATGCTGTGATTGGCACGTTCAGCTGGTACTACCTGCTGCTGGTGTCGATCTTCGTGATCTTCTCGGTCTGGATCGGGGTCAGTCACTTCGGTGACATCAAGCTGGGGCCGGACGACGAGGAGCCCGAGTTCGGGCTGCTCTCGTGGTTCTCGATGTTGTTCGCGGCCGGTATGGGTATCGGCCTGGTGTTCTGGGGGGTGGCGGAGCCGCTCAACCATTTCGCCGGTATCCCGAGCCGGGCCACCGGGATCGAGGAGGGCACCGAACAGGGTGCCCACGACTCGATCCTCCAGGCGTTGCTGCACTGGGGTCTGCACCCGTGGGCGATCTACGTGGTGGTCGGTGTGGCAGTCGCCTACGCCATCCACCGGAAGAAGCGCCCGGTGTCGATCAGGTGGGCGCTCGAAGGTGTGCTGGGACGCAAGGTCAAGGGCTGGATCGGCGACGTCATCGACATCGCCGCCATCTGCGGCACGCTCTTCGGTGTGGCCACGTCGCTGGGTCTCGGTGTCATGCAGGTGGCAGCCGGCCTGAGCTTCATGGACGTCATCCAGGAGCCGGACAACCTGACCTACGTGATCCTCATCGGTGCGATCACGACGGCAGCGGTGGCGTCCGTGGTCACGGGCCTGAAGAAGGGCATCAAGTACCTGTCGAACATCAACATCGGCCTCGCCGCCGCGTTGATGCTCTTCGTACTGATCGCGGGTCCGACGCTGTTCATCTTCCGCGAGGTCGTCGCCAACCTGGGCGACTACCTGCAGAACCTGCTGCAGATGAGCTTCAACACCACGGCGTACTCGGGTGAAGACGGTACGGAGTGGCAGGGCAACTGGACGACGTACTACTGGGCATGGTGGATCTCGTGGGCACCCTTCGTCGGTGTGTTCATCGCGCGGATCTCGCGTGGCCGCACGGTGCGCCAGTTCGTCGCCGGTGTGCTGCTCGTTCCCACGCTGGTGGCCCTGTTGTGGTTCAGCGTCTTCGGCGGTACGGCCGTCTACCGGGAGCTGTTCGGCCAGGGCGGCCTGATCGGCACCGACGAGACGGGTGCGGCGACGGTCGACACGAACAACTCGTTGTTCGCACTGATCGACGGTCTGCCGGGCGGTTCGGTGGTCATCGTCGGCGCGATCATCCTGATCGTGCTGTTCTTCGTGACCTCGTCGGACTCCGGTTCGCTGGTGGTCGACATGCTCGCCTCCGGTGGCGACCCGAACCCGCCGACCTGGAGCCGCGTGTTCTGGGGTGTGCTCGAGGGTGCGGTGGCCGTTGCGTTGCTGCTGCCTGGCGAGGGCGAGAGCCTGTCGACGTTGCAGTTGGTCGCGATCCTCATCGCGTTGCCGTTCAGTGTCGTGATGATCGGTATGTGCATCTCGATCTGGCGCGAGTTCAGCGCCGAACGCAAGGCGTCGTTGCGCGCGCAGCGACGCGTGCAGCGTGAGGAGCTCACCGACCACGTGACGAACAACCTCGTGGACGCGGGCATCGTCGAGGACCCGGACAACGGGAGCGGCAAGGTCAAGGCCTGACGCGCTCGGCGTGACACGCGACGAGAACGGCGCCCTGGGAAGCTTCCCGGGGCGCCGTTCTCGTGTTCCCGGCCGGTGCCGGACGAGCCGGTGCCTGCGTCCGGTGCAGGCGTCCGGCGTTTCAGTGCTCGGAGTGGCGGAACGGGCAGCCGACGAGGCTCCGGAGGGCGAGGCCGAGCTTGCGGGGGCAGTCGACGGGCTGGTCGAACCCGAGTCGCACGTCGTGGTCGCCTGCGGGGCCCTCGACGCGCAGGCGCAGCCCGTAGCGGTCGATGCCGAGCGGGCGGATGGCCCCGCCGCGCAGCTGGCCCGGCAGATGCCGCGACAGTGCGAGGACGACGTCGGGGTGGGCGTGTTCGAGGTGGCGCAGCCAGTCGGTCTCCTGCGTGCAGAAGGGATCGGCCGTGGCCGCGCTGAAGCTCTGCGTGCTGACCGAATGGGTGCCCTCCGAGTCGGCGAGCACGAACGAGGCGGGCACCAGGTCGAGCATCGTGAGTCCGTGGTCGAGGTCGAGGAGCCGTTCGTCGGGACGCTGTTCGGCGATGGTGACGGCGCGGGTTCGCGCGGCCCGGCGGTCGAGCGGACGCAGCCAGCCCGTCAGCCACAGGAGCCCGCGCACGGGTTCGCGCAGCGCGACCGGCGCCTCGTCGGTGATCTCGAGCGTGATGGCCAGTTCACAGCCGGTGTCGGGGCCGGCTGCCTGGCCCTGGCCTGCGTGGGACCGGTCGCGGGTCGCCGTGACCAGGGGGTCGTCGTCGCGCAGCAGGATGCTCGCGCGGCCGCCCGCGTGCACGTGGTGCAGCACGGGCTCGGTCCGCAGGCCCGACGAGGGTTCGCGGTCGACGGCGGGCATCAGCACCGCGGGGCCTCCGCGGGTGGCGATGGTCTTGGCGCGTTCTGCGGGACGCGGCGTCTGGGGACGTGTACGAGTCACCACTCACCTCCAACTAAGGTGAGGCTAACCTATCGATCAGTTCGAGGGAAGAGTCATGACGCCTGGTGAGCGGGGGCGCGGAGGGTTGCGTCGTCGGCCCGATATTCATCCCGAATGTGGGCGCTATTAGCGTGTGAGGGGTGTCAAGCGCTGTGGAACTCACGCCCCCCGGCCCTCGCGGAGTCCCTCCGCTGTTCGCTCGGCTCGTCGACGACTCGGCGCTCTTTCCGCCCAGCGACGCGGCCATGCCGGAGGCCCTGAAGGCACACTTCGCCAGCCGCGGTGGCGACAAGGCGGGCGTGCTGGGAGTGTTCCTGTGCCAGGCGTCGCGACTGCCTGAGCTGATCACGGAACTCATCAAGATCAAGCCCGCCGAACCGCTGCCGCTGTCGTTGATCATCGACACGGGTCTTGGCGGGGTGCCGAAGGCGATCTCGATCGTCGAGTCCCGGAGCGAACTGCTCGCGCTGAAGATGGTCGAGATGCCGGCGCCCTCGGACGTCGACGAGATGTGGCTCGAGCGGGTGTCGGAGTTCGTGCCCGAGGACGTCGTGCGCGTGGTGGAGCCGCGGCGGGGCGTCGGCTGGCTCGACGGCGTGCAGAAGGTGATCGAGCACGGCAGCAGGCCGAAGATCCGCTGCGGTGGGCCGTCGCCGGAGAACTTCCCCGCGGTCGACGAGGTCGCCGACTTCCTGTCGGTGGTCGCCGGGTCGACGGGTGCCACGTTCAAGGCCACGAACAGCCTCCACCGCGCCGTGCGGCACACCGCCGACGACGGGATCGAGCACCACGGTTTCCTCAACCTGATCGTGGCGACGGCGCGGTGCCTGTCGGGTGGCGACGTGCGGGCTGCGCTCGCGGAGACCGATTCCGCCGTGCTCGCCGAGGAGGCACGTGCACTGTCGGACGAGGCCGCGAAGGCGGTGCGGACGATGTTCGCCTCGTACGCGTGCGACGAGTTCGACCGGCCGGTCGGCGACCTGATCGAGCTGGGGCTGCTGTCCTCGGAGTGACCGCCCCGCGTGTGGTGTGAGGCCGCGGTGGCGCGTGCGGCGGGCGCTCAGGCCAGTGCGGCGGCTCCGAAGGCGTAGGCCGCGAAGCCCGCGAACAGGAAGCCGGCCGCGCGCTGGAGCAGGTGCGGCCGGATGCGGTCGCGCAGCTTGCCGCCCACGAACACGGCGAGCGCGGTGACGGCGGCGATGGCGGCGAGCGAGCCGAGTCCGACGGCGATGGGCTGGCCGTAGCGCGCGGCCAGGCCGGCCATCATGAGCTGGGAGGCATCGCCCCACTCGGCCGCGAAGATCATGCCGAAGCAGGCCGCGGCGCCGCTGAGGAACGTGGTCTGGGCCGGGCCGCTGCGCATCGCGTCCTTCCCGCTCTCCTCGGGCTTGCTGAAACCTGCGCGCAGCAGCAGGGCGGCGCCGATGCCGAACATGATTCCCGCGATGACCGACACGACCTGTTCGGGAAGCAGGGTCAGTGCGCTGCCGAATGCGACCGCGACGGTCGTGTGCACGGCGAATGCGGCGGCCACACCGGTCCACACGGCGCCCTTTCGGTAACGCGTGGTGAGCACCAATGTGGAAATAGTGGTCTTGTCCGGCAGCTCGGCTACGAAGACCAGCGCAAACGCCGTGAAGAAGGCGGCAAGCACAGAAGACATCTAAACGTTTCACCCCTTGGTCGCTTCAACGATAAAGGGGGATCGCGGAAAATCAAGGGAATCGGATTCTCGAATCGGCGGTTTCGCTGCCTCGGAAACGTCGTGATTACTGCGTCTCACAATTTTTTTCGGCGCGCCGAAATGTGGGTGTGACGAGGGGTGGGGCCTGCGGGGACGGGACCTAGGTCCCGGTGAGGTCGGGACCGCGGGACCTGTCGGGTGCGTGCACGCGCGGAGCACAGTCGGGAGCGTGGAAGTACTGGAGCTCGCGCGGTGGCAGTTCGGGATCACGACCGTCTACCACTTCCTCATGGTGCCGCTGACGATCGGCCTGGCCGTGCTGGTGGCCGGCATGCAGACGGCGTGGGTGCGCACCGGCAACGAGCGCTACCTGAAGATGACCAAGTTCTGGGGCAAGCTCCTGCTGGTCAACTTCGCGATGGGCGTGGTGACCGGCATCGTGCAGGAGTTCCAGTTCGGGATGAACTGGAGCGAGTACTCCCGGTTCGTGGGCGACGTCTTCGGTGCACCGCTGGCGATGGAGGGGCTCGTCGCGTTCTTCGTCGAGTCGGTGTTCCTCGGCCTGTGGATCTTCGGGTGGGACCGGTTGCCGAAGCGGGTCCACCTGGCATGTGCGTGGGCGTTCTCGCTGGCGACGGTGGCGTCGGCGTACTTCATCCTGGCGGCCAACTCGTGGATGCAGCACCCGGTGGGTGCCGAGTTCGTCGACGGAAAGCCGACGATGACGTCGATCTGGGCCGTGTTGACGAACAACACGGCGATGGCGGCGATTCCGCACACCGTGGCTGGCTGTTTCGCGGTGGCCGCGGTGTTCGTGGTGGGGATCGCGGCGTGGCGGTTGTGGCGCAAGCGCGGTGAGCACGACGAGCACCGCGCGGTGTGGCGTTCGTCGGTGAAGCTGGGGGCGTGGACGGGTGTCGTGGCGTTCGCCGTGCTCGTGGTGAGCGGTGATTTCCAGGGCAAGCTGATGTTCCAGCAGCAGCCGATGAAGATGGCCGCCGCGGAGGCGCTGTGCGAGACCGAACAGCCCGCGAGTTTCTCGATCATCGCGGTGGGCGACGTGGCCGACGCCGACTGCGAGAGCGTGAAGACCTTCACCGTGCCCGCTCTGCTGTCGTTCCTGGCGGAGGGCGACTTCTCGTCCGAGGTCAAGGGCGTGCAGGACCTGGTGGGTGAGTACCAGGACAAGTACGGCTCGCACTACCCGGACGACCCGGCACTCGGCGAGCTGGCGGGCAAGCCGGTGGACTACGTGCCGAACCTGCCGGTGACCTACTGGGGTTTCCGGATCATGATCGGCTTCGGTGCGCTGTCGACGTTGATCGGCGTGGCGACGCTGTGGCTGACGCGCGGCGGCCGGATTCCGGGCGGCCGCTGGTTCCCGTGGATGGCGCTGGGCAGCATCGCGTTGCCGTACCTCGCGAACAGCGCGGGCTGGATCTTCACGGAGATGGGCAGGCAGCCGTTCGTGGTCGTGCCGAACCCGGACCCCAGCGGCGTCGACGGGGTGTGGATGTACACCGCGATGGCCGTGTCGAGGGTGTCCGAGGGGGAGGTGTGGCTGTCCCTGGTCTCGCTGACCCTGCTGTACGTGGTGCTCGGCGTGGTCGAGGTGTTCCTGATGGCCAAGTACGTGCGCGGTGGCATCGAGAGCGTGATGCCCGCGAAGGTCGCCTCCCGCCTCGGAACCGGGGGCGACGGGGGTGGTTCGGGTTCGGCCGGCGGTTCGGGCGGCTCGGATCTGCGTGGCGGTTCGGAGGGTTCCCGTGGCCCCCGTGGCTCCGAGGACGGCCGGGACTCCAAGGACACCGAGGACACCGAGGACGACGAGCCGCTGTCGTTCGCCTACTAGCCGCCCGCACGACCCCCATGCCGACCGAACACCTGCCGTCCGCCGTCCGAGGAGATGCCGTGATCGCGATTTCCGGTGGATACGCCCCCACCCTCTCCGGGGGGCGACCCCGACTCCAGCCTATCGCCACGAGGGGTTTTCCCAAGGGTTGTGCAGCAAGTTGTGGACAACTCCTGCTGTTGTGCACAACTGGCTGGGGAAAACAGGTTTCACCTGAAACATCCTCGAGGAGCGTGGTCTGAGTGGAACTCGAGGTCGTCTGGTTCGTCGTCATCGCGTTCCTGTGGCTGGGTTACCTGTTCCTCGAGGGGTTCGACTTCGGGGTGGGGATGTTGCTGCCGGTTCTCGGCCGGGACGACACCGAGCGGCGCGTCATGATCAACACCATCGGGCCCGTCTGGGACGGCAACGAGGTCTGGATCATCGTCGCGGGCGGCGCGACGTTCGCCGCGTTCCCCGCCTGGTACGCGGGGTTGTTCTCCGCCGCCTACCTGCCGCTGCTGTTCGTGCTGCTCGCACTCATCGGACGCGGGGTCGCGTTCGAGTACCGCGGCAAGGTCGAGTCCGACCGCTGGCGCCGCGCCTGGGACAAGGTCATCGTCATCGGTTCGACCGTGCCGCCCATCGGCATCGGCTTCATCATCGCCTCCACGGTCCTCGGCCTCCCGCTCGACGCCGACGGCAACCGGGTCGGCTCGGCGTTCGCGGCCTTCCGCTGGGACACGCTGCTCGGGGCGCTCGCCGTCACGGGCTTCTCCCTGCTGCACGGGGCCGTGTTCATCGCGCTCAAGACCGACGGCGACATCCGCCGCCGCGCACGCCGGCTCGCCACCGCCATCCTTCCCGTCGCGATCCTGCCCGTCGCCGCGTTCGCGGTCCTCGTGCAGGTCCGCCACGGATCCGACTGGACCTACGCCTCGCTCGCCGTGACCGTCGCCGCCGCGCTCGTCGCCTGGTGGCGCATCGGCGCCGGACGTGAGGGGCAGGCCTTCGCCGCACTCGGCGTCGCCATCACCGGCACCGTCGTCACCCTGTTCGGCGCCCTGTTCCCGGACGTCCTTCCCTCCACACTGGACGCCGCCAACTCGTTGACCGTCCACAACGCCTCGTCCGGCGACTACACCCTCACCGTCATGACCTGGGTGGCCGCGTTCGGCACCCCGGCCGTGCTCGTCTACCAGGGCTGGACCTACTGGGTGTTCCGCAAACGCATCAAGACCTCCCACATCCCCGCCCCGCACACCGCACAGCAGGTGTCCTCATGAGCCGTCCCACCCGCGACACCCTTTCCGCTACCGGCACCGGCGCCGAACCGTCCACACCGGACACGTCGGTCCGGTCGCGGGTGGGACACGGCCCGCTCGGCGCGCTACCGGCACTGTCCCCGGCGGCGCGCCGAGCGTTGGCCGCATCCGGTGTCCTCGCGCTCCTCGACGCCGCATGCCTGGTCGCGCAGGCGTTCCTGCTCGCCTCCGTGCTCGCCGACGTCGTCACTGCGGGAGGAGCCGGACACACCGGCGACCTCACGTCCCGGATCGGCCTGCTCCTGGCCACCGTCGCCGGCCGCGCCGTGCTGGCGTGGGCGATCCGCGTCGTCGCCGCCCGCGCAGCCGCGGGCGCCAAGGAGGAGCTCCGCGCCCACGTCCTCGACCACGCGCTGCGCCTCGGCCCCGAATGGA
Source organism: Prauserella rugosa (assembly GCF_000719975.1). Lineage (GTDB taxonomy): Bacteria > Actinomycetota > Actinomycetes > Mycobacteriales > Pseudonocardiaceae > Prauserella > Prauserella rugosa. The sequence continues at coordinate 190,108 of NZ_JOIJ01000001.1, read as the reverse complement.
TCGCCCGCCGCGGCCCGGGCCGGCTCACCGCACTCACCACCACCGGCCTCGACGCGCTCGACGCCTACTTCACCCGCTACCTGCCCGCGCTCGTCACCGCCGCCGTCGTACCCCTCGCCGCCGGCGCGGCCGTGTTCGTCGCCGACTGGCCGTCGGCCCTGCTCATCGCCGTCACCCTGCCGCTGCTCCCACTGTTCGGTGCGCTCATCGGCTCCTACACACGCGACCGCGTCGCCGAGGCGAGCGACTCCATCGCCCGGCTGTCGGCCCACGTACTCGAACTCGTGCGCGCCCTGCCCGTACTCGCCGCGTTCCGCCGTGCCGATGCGCAGGCCGACACCGTCCGCCGCGTCTCCGACCGCCACCGCCGCGCCACCCTCGGCACCCTGCGCGTCGCGTTCAGCTCGGCGCTGGCCCTCGAACTCGCCGCCACCCTCTCGGTCGCACTCGTCGCCGTCGTCATCGGCGTGCGGCTCGTCCACGGCGAGCTGCCCCTCGCCATCGGACTCGGCGTGCTCCTGCTCGCCCCCGAATGCTTCGCCCCGCTGCGCGCCGTCGGCACCGCCTTCCACGCCAGCACCGACGGCGTCGAAGCCGTCCGCAGGGTCACCGACGTCCTGGACGAACCCGCACCGTCCGACGGATCGCTGCCCCCGCGCCGCGGCGACGTCCGCGTCCGCGACCTGCGCGTCCACCGCCGCGGCCGCGACGCCCCCGACGGCGAGACGTTCACCGCGCGACCGGGCGAGACCGTCTGGCTGCGTTCGCCCAGCGGCGCGGGCAAGAGCACCATCCTCGCCGTCCTCCTCGGCTTCGTGCGCCCCGACGCGGGCGACGTCGCCATCGCCGGCATCCCCCTCACCGACCTCGACGCCGACGCGTGGCGCGAGTGCATCGGCTGGGTCCCGCAGTCACCGGCATTCACCGGAGGTACCGCGGCCGACGAGATCGCACTGGCCGCCCCCACGCTCGACCCGGCCGGCACCCACGACCTGCTGCACCGCCTGCGGCTCGACCGACTCGCCGACCGGCCCGTCACCACGCTGTCGGTCGGCCAGCGCCAGCGCCTCGCCGTCGCCAGGGCCCTTGCGCGCGTGCGCGCGGGCGCGTGGCTGCTGCTGCTCGACGAACCCACCGCGCACCTCGACGCCGCCAACGCCCGCCGTGTCCACGAGCTGATCGACGAGGCGGCACGCGCAGGGTGCACCGTCATCGTGGCCGCCCACGACCGCGCAGCACTCGGAACCACAGCCGCACCCCGAACCACAGCCGCACCCCGAACCGGAGACGCACCCCGAACCGGAGACGCCGATCCGGCTGCGACCCCCGCTCCCGAGCGCGACCCCGAGGACGAGCCGACCACCGGCTCGACCCGTCTCCTCGCGCTGCGCCGGCTCGTCGACCGGCGCTTCCTCGGTGGCGTCGCGCTCGGCGCGGGATCGCTCGTCGCAGGGGTCGCGCTGACGGCCACGTCCGGCTGGCTCATCGCCCGCGCCTCGCAACAACCGCCGATCCTCATGCTCACCGTCGCCGTCGTCGGCGTGCGCACCTTCGGCCTGGCCAGAGCCGCGCTGAACTACGCCGAACGCCTCGTCACCCACGACGCCGCGTTCCGCATCGCCGCGAGCCTGCGCGTGCGGCTGTGGCGCGGGCTTGTCGCCAGGGGGCCGGCCGCGGCCCTGCGGCACGGCGCCGAGCACCGTCGCCTCGTCGGCGACATCGACACCGTCCGCGATCTGCTGCCCCGGGTGCTCACGCCGCCCCTCGTCGTGGGCGTCGTCCTGGTCGCCGCCTGCACGGCCGTGACCCTCGTGCTGCCCGAGGCGGGACTGGCGCTCGCCGTGGCGGTCGGGGTCGCCGCGGTCGCCGCCCCGTGGGCCGCACTCGTCGTGGAACGCCGCGCCACGACCGCGCTCGCCGACGGCAGACGCAGGCTCGACGAACGGGTACTGGCGCTGTTCGACACCGCGGCCGAACTGGTGGCGGTCGGCGCCCACCGCCGCAGGCGCAGCGAACTCGCGCGCCTCGACACGCGGCTCGCCGCCGCCGCACGCAGACAGGCCTGGGGAGACGGCGCCGCCGACGCCGTGATCGTCGCCGCCACCGGCGCAGCCGCCGTCGCGGGCGCCTGGCTGGGCGCACGTGCCGTCGAGGCGGGGACGCTGGCTCCCGTCGCCGCGCCCGTCGTCGCCCTGGTGCCACTGGCACTGGCCGAGGTGCTCGCGCTGCTCCCGCCCGTCGCCCAGCACTGGGACACCCTCCGCGACGCCCGCGCCCGCCTTGCCGCCGCCGAGCACGCCACGGGAACGGCCACCGACACCGCTCGCGTGGTGCACGCGGAATCCGCGGCGCGGCGGCCTGCGCACCACCCGGGCCACGTGTCCGTGCGCGACGCGGACATCGCCTGGCCCTCCAGTTCCGGACCGGTGCTGCGGGAGGTCGACCTCGACATCCCGCGCGGCTCGTACGTCGCCGTCGTCGGACCGTCGGGTGCGGGCAAGTCCACGCTGCTCGCCGCGCTGCTGGGATTCCTGCGGCCGGTGCGCGGCGAGGCGGACGTGCCCGCGCGCGTCGCGTGGGCTCCGCAGGACCCGCAGCTGGTCTCGACGACCGTGGCCGAGAACCTGCGCCTGGCCGATCCGCACGCCACCGACGCCGAACTCGCCGATGCCCTCCGCACCGCGCACGTGGACCTCGACCCGCACACGATGCTCGACTCCGCGGGCGCCGGCCTGTCCGGAGGGCAGGCGCAACGGGTGGCGCTGGCCAGGGCCCTGCTCGCTGCGCCGGAGGCCGACCTCGTGCTGCTCGACGAGCCCACCGCGCACCTCGACGCACCCACCGCCGACCGCGTCCTGACCGGCCTGCGCGGCGCGCTCGAGGGCAGGACGGTCGTGCACGTCACCCACCGCCCGGCCGAGGTCGACGGCGCCGACCTGGTGCTCGAGGTCGACCAAGGGCGGGTGCGCACGCGAGCCGCGACACGTCCACGGGCCCTCGCGACGTGAGGAGCCGTACCGTCGGAAGCCTGATGGAACCGAACGTCGCCGCGCGGGCCCTGTCCGCAGCCACCGAGATCACGACGACCGTGCTGTCCGGGGACGACCCCGACGCCGTGTTGCCCATGGTCGTGCGGCACGCCGTGCAGATCGCCGACGCCGACCTCGGGCTGCTCATGGTGCGCGACGAGGACGGCAGCGTCACCGTCGAAGCCGCCTACGGCGCCGATACCGCCGGGCTCATCGGTCTGGTGCTGCCCGCCGAATCGGCGGCGGGCAGGGTCGCGGGCGGTGCCGAGCCGGTGTTCGCCGACGACGTCACCAGCGATCCCCGCACGTCGCAGTTCGTGCCCACCGAACTCGCCGGATACGGACCGTTCGCCGCCGCGCCGTTCGGCACCGGAGGCAAACGCCTCGGCGTGCTCACCGCGTACCGCGCGCCGCATCGCGCACCGTTCGACACCGGAACCGGCGACCTGCTCACCGCGTTCGCGGGACAGGCCGGGGTCGTGCTCGCCCTGGCCGACGGTGCCGACGCGCGCCACCGGCTGACCCTCTACCAGGAGCGCGAACGCATCGCCCGCGAACTCCACGACGTCGTCGTGCAGCGGCTGTACGCGGCGGGTATGCAGCTCGACCGGGTGCATCGCAGGCTGCACCGGCGGTTCGCGCGCACCGAACGCGACCGGCTCGGCGAGGCCATCGAACAGCTCGACCAGACGATCGAGGAGATCCGCGGCACCGTGCGGGAACTGCGTTCGCCCGAACCGGTGCCCGAGACGCCCGATGCCAGCGACCTCGCCGAGTCGGCCCGCTCCGAGGTGCGTATCGCCGGGGAGCTCCTCGGCTATCCGCCCACCCTGGAACTGTCGGGCGAACTGGCGGGGATCCCCGGCGAACGCGGCGACCACATCCGCGCAGCCCTCCGCGAGGCACTGTCCAATGTGGTGCGTCACTCGGGGGCGAGTGAGGTGCGGGTGACGCTCGAACGCGACGACCGCGAGGTCCGGCTGCGTGTGCGCGACAACGGATGCGGCGTTCCCGCCGACGTCGCCCGGCGCGGCCTGCGGCACCTCGCCGAACGCGCCGACGCCGCGGGCGGGCGGTTCGACGTCAACTCCTCCCCGAGCATGGGCACGATGGTCGCCCTCGAGATCCCCCTCTAGGGAGCTCACGGGGCTGCGCTTCGGGAAACCGGCGTCGCCGTCAGCTCGCGCGGTGTTCGGCGGTCGCCAGGGCCGTGGACAACAGGTTCGCCAGGTGTGCACGCTGCCGATCGGTGAGGTCGGCGAGCACGGCCCGCTCCGCGTCGATCTGCTTCGGCAACAGTGTGTCCACAGTGGAACGACCGTGTTCGGTGAGCCGGATGTGCGTGACCCTGCGGTCGCGGTTGCTGCGCTCACGCACGACGAGTCCGAGGTCGGTCAGCCGTTCGAGACGTTTCGTGACGGCGGCGCCCGACGACAGCTCCTCGCGCGAGATGCGACTCGGTGTCATGGTGTCGCCGCCGCGGCGCACCGCGCACAGCAGGTCGAACTCCGGCCGGTTGAGCCCCGATTCGGCCAGTACCTCCTCGGTGGCCTTGCGCACGAGTGAGGCGAGCCGGAGCACTCGGCCGACCACGGAGATCGGTTCGGTGTCCAGGTCGGGGCGCACGTCGCGCCACTGGCCGATGATCGTGTCGACAAGGTCACTCATCGCGGGGCTCCTCGTTGGGCCGATACCTCTTACTATTTTACTAGTGAAGTAGTTTTCGCGAGTGAGGAGGGCATCACGGCTGCCACGAGGAACGTCCGGTCCGCACTCTCGCCGCGGGGCTGGACGGCGATCCGGCCCGCCGACGTGATCTGGCCGTCGGCCGTGCGCGGCGCGATCGGGGCGAACGCCGTGCTCGTTGCGGTCGTCCTGCTCGGCCAGCCGCAGCTCGCGCCCGCTGCCGCGTTCGGTGGCATGACCGCGGTCCACGCCCGGTTCGAACCGTTCGCCGTCCGCGGCCGCATGCTCGCGGGGATCGGCGCGGGCATGGTGCTCGCGGTGGGCGCGGGCGCCGTGGCCTCGGCGGCACACTGGCCGATTCCCGCGGTCGTCGTGCTCCTCGCGGTAGTGGCCGCGCTGGCCAAGCTGCTCACCGACGCCGTCGGCTCCGGACCTCCCGGCGGGCTCATCTTCGTGTTCGCCACGGGCACGGTGGCGATGCTGCCGACGAACTGGAGCGGTGTCGGGGCGCAGCTCGCGCTCGCCGGGACGGGTGCGGCCGCCGGCTGGCTCGTCGCCATGTGGGGACGGCTCGTCGACCCGCTCGGCCCGATCCGCACGGCGGTCGCGAGGGCACTCGACGCCGTGCTCGCAGCCCGCGCGTCCGACGACCTCCACCCGGCACTCGAGGCCGTGGACACCGCGTGGCGCGCCATCGCGACACTGCCCGCCGACCGCGACGTCAGCGGACTCTGCGATCTGCTCGCCGACGCCGAGTCCGCCCTCGCCGACCCCGACCGCGACGTCGACGCTCTTCGGGACCACGCCCGGCGGCTGCGATCGTGGGCGTGGACGCCTGCTGCGCGCAGGCGTCGGGCAGCACTCGCCACGGCAGGCACGCACCGGGAACGCCGGGCACGCATCCTCCCCGCGTGGGGCACGCTCGTCCGCCGGGCCGCCCACCCAGGCTCACCCGCGCTCACGGCCGCGGCGCGCGTCGGACTCGGCGTGCTCGTCGCCGGCATCGTCGCCGCGGCACTCGACCTGGGTCACGCGTACTGGGCGATGGTCGCGGCCGCCGCGGTGTTGCAGTCGACCAACGTGCGCCACACCGTGCAGCGCACCGTTCAGCGCGCCGTCGGCACCGTGGTGGGCGGTGTCCTCGGTGCCGCGCTGCTGCTCGCCGACCTGCCGCAGCCGGCGATGCTCGGGTGCATCGTGCTCGCGCTGCTCGGTGCCGAGTACTGCGTGCTGCGCAACTACGGCATCGCGATCGTGTTCCTCACCCCGCTGACGTTGCTGTTGGCCTCCCTGCTGGTACCCGCCGACGCCGGAACGCTGGTCGCCGACCGGGTCGTCGACACCGTGCTCGGCTCGCTCGTGGGATTCGTCGCCGCGCTGGCCGTTCCGGGACACCGGTACGTGACGGCGGTACGCACGGCCGTGGCGTCGGCCGAGGTGGCCAACGCCGAGTTGATGGCGCGGCTCGCGTCCGGTCGCGGTATCGCGGCCGCGCGGGCCGAGGCGCGTGCCGCACTGACGACTCTGCGCAGGGCACGCGACGTGGTGCACGGCGAACTCGTCGGCACGGCGCTCGCGGAACGCGCGTCGGACATCGAACGGCACGGCCACCACCTCCTCCGCAGAAGCGCGTGAGCCGTTCGGCCTTCGCGCCGCAACACGGGCCCCGGAGAACGCAACACGGGATCCTGGGGCCGCAACACGGCCTCCCGGGGGTGCAACACGGGCCCCCGGGGGTGCAACACGGGCCCCGGAGGACGCAACACGGCTTCGCTCAGCGGGGGTGGTTCGAGTTCGCCGTGTGGCGGGCTACCCACGCGGCGGCCTGGGTACGGCGTTGCATACCGAGCTTGCCGAGCAGCGAGGTGACGTAGTTCTTCACGGTCTTCTCGGCGAGGAACAGGCGCTGCGCGATCTCGCGGTTCGACAGTCCCTGTCCGATGAGTTCGAGGACGCTGCGTTCGCGTTCGGACAGTCCGGCCAGCCGGTCGGCCTCGGCGTCGCCGCGCATGGTGTCGAGCAGCCTGGCGGTGGTCACCGGGTCGAGCAGCGACCGGCCCGCCCCGACCTCGCGCACGGCATGGACGACGTCCTGCCCGCGGACCTGCTTCAGCAGATACCCCGACGCGCCCGCGCGGATGGCACCCACCATCGCCTCCTCGTGCTCGAAGGCGGTGAGCACGAGGCAGTACGGCGGGCTGCTCAGCGCACGCAGCTGCCTGCACAGTTCGACGCCGTCACTCTCCGAACCGCCGAGCCGCATGTCGACGACGGCCACGTCCGGTTCGACGTGCATGGCGACGGCCAGTGCCTCGTCGGCGCTGCTCGCCTCGGCGACGACCGTGATGTCGGGTTCGTCGCCGAGCAAATCGCGCAGTCCGCGGCGCACGACCTCGTGGTCGTCGACGAGCAGCACCTCGATGGCCATGGTTCGAGATTACGTCCTCCTGAGCGGTGGCCTGGCGGTTCGGCCCGCTAGTCCCAGCTGTGCTCACGGCGCCACCGGTGAGAAAGCACCCGAACACCGCGCGTCACGGTCGGCGGTTTCCCGCCCGAAAGGCGTAACGCGGATGTCCGCTGCGCCCGATACGCGCAGGTGTGGGGCGCGGTGTCGCCGCGCCGCCGGTGGGAGGAACGCCGCCGCGGAAGAACGCCGCCCCTTCCCCAGAACGACCATTCCAGAACGACCGTCCGAGAAAGGCTGTGAGCGTGACGATGTCGCGTCGCCGCACGTGCCCGATGTCCGGTGATCGGGCGTGATCGGCCGCGCGCGGAACTGGTCCGCGCGGCGGAAGGCCCGTGCCGCGTCCCTGGTGGCCGCGGCCGTCCTGCTCGTCGCGTTGGCGTCGGTGATCGCGTTGCCCGGATCGACGTCGCAGTCCGATCCCGCCGCGGGTGCCGCCTCGACCGTGCCGGTGGCAGCCGCGGCGACGGTGGGCCGCGAGCACGCGGCTCCGGCACGGGCCGCGGACGTGCGAGTCGAGGCGCCTGCGATCGGCCTGCGCACCGGCGTACTGGTCGACCTGGGACTGCGCGGGAGCGGTGAGCCCGACGTGCCCCGCGACCCCGCGATCGCAGGCCGCTACGTCAACGGACCGCGGCCCGGCGAGCCGGGACCTGCCGTCGTCGCGGCTCGCGTCTCCGGCGACGAGGGCGTGTTCGCGCGGCTCGACGAGCTGCGGCCCGGTGAGGTGGTGACCGCGTGGACCGCACGCGGGACACGCACCGAGTTCGTCGTCGACGAGGCCGAGCGGTACGGCCACGGGGACTTCCCGGCCCGGCGCGTGCACGGGGACACGGAGGGCCCGCAGCTGCGGCTCATCGCGTGTGCCGACGCCGAGGATCGGCGCGGTGGCGGGGTGATCGTCTACGCGCGGGAGCGGTGACCGGCGTACCGTCGAGTCATGCTGGGTGAGCAGCCGCGCACGGAGGAAAGCGCCAAGCGGGTCCGGGTCGTGTTCGCGGGAACCGTCGTCGCCGACACGGCCCGGCCGCTGCTGGTGTGGGAGAACCCGTACTACCCGGCCTACTACCTTCCGCGGGAGGACGTGCGCACCGAGCTGTTCGTCCCGAGTGGACGGACGCGTGCTTCGCAGCTCGGCGAGGGAGCGCTGTCGACGCTGCGTGCCGGCGGCCGCGAGGCGGTCGACGCCGTCGTCGAGTACCCCGAAGCCCCGTTGGCCGGCTACGTCCGCCTCGACTGGCCCGCGATGGACCAGTGGTTCGAGGAGGACGAGCAGGTGTACACGCATCCCCGCGATCCGCACAAGCGGGTCGACATCCTGCCGAGCTCGCGCCACGTGCGGATCGACGTCGACGGCGAACCGGTCGCCGAGTCCCGTCACCCGTGGCTGCTGTTCGAGACCGGCCTGCCGACGCGCTACTACCTGCCCGCGCCGCACGTGCGGCTCGACCGGCTGACGCCCAGCGACACCGTCACGCACTGTCCGTACAAGGGCGAGGCCGAATACTGGTCCGTGGGCGAGCACATCGACGTGGCGTGGTCGTACCGGCATCCGCTGCCGGAGAGTCAGCGGATCGCCGGGCTGATCTGTTTCGCCGACGAACGCGTCGACGTCCGCGTGGACGGCGTGTTGCAGGCCCGGCCGCAGACCCCGTGGTCGTAGGCGGGCCGCCACTCACGTCGAAGTTCGTTCAGCACGGCCTTGGCGACGTCGTCGCTCACGGCACGATTACCTGGCTTGTGCATCAACGGGAGAGCTTCGGTGCCTGTGCCAGGAAATCGTGCAGGAAACGGAGACGGTGCTCGATGTCGTCCAGTTCCAGCGGTCCGGTCCGCCAGGTGAGCACCGAGTCGCCCACGATCCGGATTGGATTGTCTTTAGACCTGCCGTCCGACATCAGCCAGGACCGAAGATCGCCGGTGACCACGGCCGAGGCGAAATCGGGATCGTCCGTGGAGATGGTGTATTGCTCATCGAAGTCCGTATCACCGGTTTCCAGTCCCCGCAGGCCCAGTTTTCGGGCGAGCTTTCCGATCGGTCCCCGTTTCTCGATGTCGATGTTCGGTACCTTTTTGCCAAGGCTGACTGACACGATCTGGAACCGGCGGCGTTTGGTGACCTCGTCGCCCGCGCGGTCGTTCTCCTTCATGTTGGCGCTGTACTCGAACACTTCGAGAGGGCGATCGCGCCATGTGCCGCGGAACACGTGCTCTGCCTTGTCCCACTTCCCCCAGTCGAAGGGGTCTCCCGTATATTTCCTGGACAAAGAGATGTCGGTTGGGGCGTATTGCCAACCGAGCTTGTTGGCGAGCTTGTCGTATTCGCTCTTGGTCTTTCTCTTCTGGCTCCACTGGAAGTAGAGGTATCCGCCTATCACCAATGGCGACACGACATACCAGAACCAGTCAGGCATTCGTCACCCCGGAAGTCCGTTCAGCACGGCCTTGGCGACGTCGTCGCTCACGGCACATGCGTCCTTGGCCGTCTCGTCGGTGTGATCGCTGTTGCCGATGACCGAGAACTGTTGCTGCTCGTCGTCCTCGGAGAGCTTCACGCTCACACCGCACGACGTCTCGCCCATGCCCTCCAAACGGATGGCGGACACGCCGTCGAGGTCGACCTCTTCGTCGGTCTCCATCTGCGTCATGGCCTGACCGCGGATGACGTTGGCCCCCGCGAATCCGTCGACCGCGCGGAAATCGCACTGGAATCCGTCGGGTGTGACCTCCACATCGGAGACTCCGAGCGCCTGTGCGGCCTTGTCCTCTGTCAGCAGTGTGCAGGCGTCGTTCCCGTTGGGAAGGCTCTTTGTTGTGCCTGATGAGGACTCATCGCTACAGGACGTCAGGAAGAAAATCCCTGCGAGTAGGAGGACGACAGGTGTTGCGAACTTTTGACGATGTGATTTTGTCAATTTTCTTCCTGTCAATTTATCTTCTAAATGGATCGAAATTGTCGAAGTACTCTTCCTTCGTACATTGCAGTTATGCGCATAGTTTCAACGTCTTGCGCAAGTTCTTGCGTGTAGTTCGCGTAGTCGCGAAGTTCCAGGGGGTCTACTTCGTAACCCCCGCCTGCCGTCCCCACGGTGATCCCCCTCAAAGTGCGAGTAAACCAGGTAAAAAGTATTCCACGGGGCCACGGAACGCAACCATCTAAGTCCAAGGAGTGTTGCTACATCGCTCCGGTTCCCTGTAGTAGTCGACATGCAGGAACGGAGGGCCACCGTGACCGGCTGTGGGGGCCAGGTTTCCGGCAGGCGGCTTCGTGTGCACTCCAACGGGCCCGGCGCCGAGCCGTACTTCATCGCCGCCACCGCTCCTCGCATTACCGCCGCGCCACGATCGGGGACACGGGACACGGCGATCTCACACCCTCGAAGGACATTCCCCCCGGTAGAGCCGCGACAACGGTTGGATGACCGGAGGCGCGAAGGGGGATGAGATGGCGAACTGGCGGCACGAGGCTGCCGAGGCGGTCGGCACGGAGACCGCCCACACCGGGGGAACGGCACGGGTCGACGGCGACACGTGGCAGGACCTGGGCGCGGCGCGCACGACCGACGACGGCCTGGCCGTGGACCTGCGCGGCACGAGCGTGGGCACACTGCTCGACGTGCGCCTCGCCGGCGCCGAGGGTCCGCGCGGCGGTGCCGCCGTTCCGGTCGGCGCGCGACTGCGCCACGGCGTCCTGTGGCTCGACGATCCCGGTCCGGTGCCGCCCGAATGCGATCGCGTATGGGCACGCATCGACGCCGCCGACCATCGCGCCGCCCTGCTCGCCGACCTCGGTTTCGCCCCGCTCGCCGACCGGCTCGCCGCGGGCAAACCCGACCGCGCCCACGGTGATCCCCAGCGCGCGTGCTTCCTGCCCGGCGTGCGGCTGATCTGGGGAGCGCCGGGCACGGGCAAGACGACCCTGCTGACCCGCGCGGCCACCGAACTCGCCGAGGCGGGCCACCGCGTCCTGCTGCTCAGCCGCGCAGAACAGACCCTGCCCGTCACCGTGGATGCGGCCAGGGCGTCGGTGCAGCAACAACTCGTCGACATCGCGGGTGCCGGGCAGCGGCTCGCCGAACTGCGCAGGCTCCTGGCCGACTTCGATCCGTCGGCGTTCGCGGCCGTCCAACGGCGCATCGACGACCAGGACCGCGCCGACGCGCTCGAGGCGAAACTCGTCGAGGCGCAGCGGGTGTACGACGTCGCGGCCGCCGACCTCGCGCAGGCCCGCCAGGAGCTGCGCCGCGCGCGTGACGAGTGGGAGCAGGCCGAGGACGGCAGGCGCAGGCTCACCGAATCCCGCGCGCTGTCGGCCAAACTCGCCGACGTCGACGCCGAACTGGCGCGACTGCACCTGAAGGTCGAACGGCGGCGCTACCGCGGCCGTTCGCGCGACCGCACATCGCTCTACCGCATGGAACGGGAACGGGACGCGCTGCGCCAACGTGTGGAGACGGCGACCGACGCGGCGATCAGCGCCGAACGTGCGTCGGCATTGGACACCGCACTCTCCGACGCCCACCACTGGCTCGACGAGGCTGCGCGCGACGAGTCCGAGGCCTATACCCGCGTCGAATCCCTGCACGCCAAGATCGCCCAGCTGCGCTCGGCGAAACCGAGCGAGCAGGACCTGCGCTTCCACGCCGACTGCCTCGACCGCGGACTGCCCGAACTGCAGGACGAGTACGACGAACTCGCCCGGCTGTCCGACGAACAGGCCGCACGCAGGGGGCAGCTCGAGGAACGGTTGTGGTGGCTCGGCGAACGCGCTCGCGCGGACCGGGACGAGCGGCTCGTGCACACCGATCGTCTGCCGCACGGCGACGTGGGCGAGGCGTTCGACGTCGTCCTCGTCGACGACGCGGGCACCAGGTCCGCGGCGGAGGTGCTCGCCGCCGTCGGACTCGCCAAGCACACGGCCGTCATCGCCGGGGACGCCGGATCGCCGCAGCCCTGGGTCGTCCCGTCCCTGCGCGACGATGCCGCCGTGCGCCGCTGGTGTGGCGCGACCGTGCTGGCCCACTGCGGAATCCGCACCGAGGCCGACGCACGCAGCCACCCCGGGTGCTACGTGCTCACCACTCCGCCGCGCCGAATCTCCCTCGACGCGACCCGTGGCGGGCGCGGTGCTGAGGGGACCACTGACGGGGACGGGGTGATCGTGCTCGACACCGGGGGAGAGGCCGTCCGCCACGAGGACATCGTCGCGTCGCTGCCGCGCGGCACAGCGATCATCGCTCCACATCGGACCGCCGCGGCGACCTGGTCGGCCGCGGCGCGGCAGCGCCTCGACCTCGCGGTGGGCACCGCGCGCACGATGCACGGGGCCGAGTTCGACGCGGTGCTCGTCGACCTGGTCTCCGACGACTGGCGCGTGCGCACGCGGGCGTTCGCATCGGCGACCACCCGTGCCCGGTGCACGCTGTACCTGCTCGCCGACGCGGCGGCACTCGCGGAGGCCGATCCCGGCACGCCGCTCGGCCGCGTGCGGGCCGCGCAGGCCGACGTGCGGCCCGTCGGGCGGATCGGCGTACCCGCACCGCGCGCTACCGCGGAAACCGGAGTCATGACACCATGATCGGATGCGTCGAGTCGGTGACCCTGCCCAGGTGGCGGCGGTACTCGACACCCTGAACCGGCTGCTCGACGCGGGCACTCAGGCCGACGTCGCGCGGCTCGCGCGGCTCGCGGTCGACCGGCTCACCGACGGGCCGGAGGGGCTCGCCGGAGTCGACGAGGCCCTGCTGGACCGCGCCATCGCGTTGTACGCGCGCGCGTGCGCGGCGCACCCGCCCGACCGGATCGAACTGGCCGACTGGGTGCTGGCGATGTCGTTCGGCGACCCGCCCGTCACGGTGCCGTTGCACGCCTTCGCCGAAGCGCTCGGTGACACCGGCATGGAACACATCCGGTCCACTGTGGATGCCACGCTCGCGGTGTCCACACCGGAATCGGCCGTCAAGGGGGAGCATGCGATCGCCGAACGGCTCGCCGAGGAGATCGCGGAGATCACCGGTGACGTCGACCGGCTGGTTGCCGCCTGGTCGAAGCTCCTTCCCGACGTCGAGATCAGCCTCAAGATCGTCCGGGCGTTGCGTGCGGCGGGCAGGCACTCCGAGGCCATCGCCCACGCGGCGCGCGCCAGAGGTGCCGACCCGTCCCGCATCTCCGAGCTCCTGGCCGCGGGCCACGACGACGAGGCGTGGACGCTCACGCGGCAGCTGCCCGCCGAGTCGGCGCACCTGGTCGTCGACGTCTATCGCAGGCACGTCGACGGCCTCATCGCCGGACGCGACACCAGGAATCCCGCCGTGAACTACGCCAGGGCCGCGGTGGCCCTGCGCCGGCTGCGGACCCTGCACCGCGACGCAGGCACCAGGGACGAGTTCACCGCCTACCTCGCCGGGTTGGTGGCCGAGCACGGCCGCAAGACCCGCCTCATGGACGAGATCCGCAAGGCCCGCGTCGCACTGCCGAAACCCCCACGCCAGCTGCGGCCCTGAGCCGCGCGCCCGCCACGGTGCGGGCTGTCACCGCATGGGCTCCTGCGCCCGCCGCGACTCGTCGACGTCGAGCACGAATGCGCCGCACGCCATCGCCAGCAGCACGAGCATGCCGAGAATCGCGCCGATCCAGGTAACGATGTCCGAGAGCACGATGGTGGTCCTTCCCCCTCGCAGGTGGTTCGTCGTACGCCACCAAGAATCGCCCGCTGGGACTGGACCGAACCATCGGCCGACCGGCTGGTCTCCTCGCCCGATCATCCGCCGAAAGCACGAGAACGATCGCGCTCCGCGGTCGGTGGAACAGCTGGGCGGCATGTGGGTGAATCGCCCGCGTTCACGCCTGTGCCTGGGCCTGTGCCTGCGTCTGCGCCTGGCAGATGGACGCACCCGGGTCGGGGCAACGTGGCCGGCCGGTGCGAGTCAGAGCTTGCGCAGCCGGACCCGGTTGATCGAGTGGTCGCTGTCCTTGCGCAACACGAGCGTCGCCCGTGGACGCGTGGGCCGGATGTTCTCGACCAGGTTCGGCTCGTTGATCGTCTTCCACAGGTGCTGGGCCTCGAAGCGCGCATCCTCGTCCGAGAGCCCGGCGAAGTGGTGGAAGTGCGAGTTCGGGTCGGCGAAGGCCGTGTGCCGCAGTTCGAGGAACCGCTCGATGTACCACCGCTCGATGTCGGCGGTGTGGGCGTCCACGTAGATCGAGAAGTCGAACAGGTCCGACACCGTGAGGCTCGGCCCCGGCTGCAGCACGTTCAGACCTTCGACGATGAGGATGTCCGGCCGCTGCACCACCTGCTCCTGTCCGGGCAGGATGTCGTAGGCCAGGTGGGAGTAGACCGGCGCGTACACCTCGTCGGCCCCGGACTTGACCTCGGTGACGAACCGCAGCAGCGCGCGGCGGTCGTAGCTTTCCGGGAAACCCTTGCGGTGCATGATGCCTCGGCGCACCAGTTCGGCCCGCGGGTACAGGAAGCCGTCCGTGGTCACCAGGTCCACCCGCGGGTGGTCGGGCCAGCGGGCGAGCAGCGTGCGCAGGATGCGGGCGGTGGTCGACTTGCCGACCGCGACACTGCCCGCGATGCCGATGACGAACGGAACCTTCGTGCCACGCGTGTCCTCGCCGAGGAACGTCGTGGAGGCTTCGTAGAGCTGCTGCCGCGCGGCCACCTGGAGGTTGATCAGCCGGGACAGCGGCAGGTACACCTCCGCCACCTCGGTGAGATCGATCTGCTCGCCGAGACCTCTGAGCTTGACCAGTTCCTCAGCCGTCAACGGAAGCGGCGTGGAGCGCCGGAGCTCCCGCCACTGGTCACGCTGTAATTCGACATATGGGCTCAGCTCACGGACCCGTGGCATTCGCTCACTCCTTGCCCGTCGGTGGGCCGGCGATCCCGCGACTTCGTAACGCAGTTCTTACGGTAAGCCGTAGCGGCCGAAAACGGACTGTGACGTTGTGCACCCGTGTGCGCGCGAATGCTGTTAGTTTCGCTTCGACCGCACTACCAGGGAGACGAGGCGATTCCGGTGTCCCGTTCGACGTCCGATCCGATGCCCGATCCGACCAAGCTGGCCGACGATCTGAAGGCGTGGGCGCAGGGTCTGCAACAGCAGGCCGAGCGCTACGGCGAGCTGCAGAGCAAACTCGACGCGACGTCGGTGACCCGCACGTCGCCGGACGGCACGGTGCGGGTGACCGTCGACTCGAAGGGCGTGCCGACGGAGCTGACGATCACCGAGCGCGGCCAGGGCGCGCCTGTGCGGGAACTGTCGGCCGCGCTGATGGCGACGATGCGCCAGGCACAGGCCCAGCTGCGCGACACCGTGGCCGCGTTGACCGCCGAGACGGTCGGCGACGACGGGCCGGGCACCGACATCGTCGCCGGTTACCGAGAGCAGTTCCCCGACCCGGTCGAAGGCGCTATCGGCGCCGACGGGGCCGAGGGCACTGACGGCACCGATGGCGGGACCCACGACATCGGCGCGCTCGAGGACGAGACGGCCGACTACGGCGGTGCGGAACCGCACGACTCGCCGACGCGTCCGACCTTCCGACCCGCGCGCGACGACCGCCGCGAGGACGACGACACCGACGACGACTTCGGCGGTTCGATCTTCCGCTGATCGAGCAGCTGTCCGGGAAGGGGAGACCGCATGGCACCGCCGGGATCGGGACTGTCGGGGTTCTGCACCGACACCGACCAGATGCGCACGCACGCCGCGACCATCGCCGGGAAGGCGGAGTCGGTGGGCACGGCAGCCGAGGCCGCCGCGCACGTGGCCGATCTGAACGACGCCTACGGGCTGATCTGCTTCCAGATGGGCCTGCCGATGATCCTGAAGATGCCGCAGGAGCGCTGCGCCCAGATGGTCAAGGAAGCCCAGCAGGAACTGCAGCGCCTCGAGAAGTCGATCACGGCGGCGGCCAAGCGGTACGACGAGCAGGAGCAGGAACTGCTCGAGCGGTTGCGCAAGATCCTCGAACAGCTCGGCGGATCGGGCGAGTTCGACGGGCCCAGCGGGGGCGGCGGTCCGGTGCCCATGCCGACCCCGGTGCCGCCGCCGGGTGCTCCGCAACCCGTGCCGATGCCCACGCCGACCCAGCCGCCCGGCACGCCGCAGCCGGTTCCGATGCCCACGCCGGATCCGCCGGACGGAGGCGGCGTGCCGCCGTATCCGCCGACACCGCAACCGGATCCTCAGCCTGCTCCTCAGCCGGCACCCATGCCCACGCCCCAGCCGTACCCGGCGCCGCAGCCCGCCCCGATGCCGACGCCGGAGCCACCGGACGGCGGCGTGCCGCCCGCGCCGATGCCGCAACCGGCGCCCCAGCCGTACCCGCAGCCGTATCCCCAGCCTGCGCCCATGCCGAACCCGACCGAACCGCCGCAGGAGGTGTGAGGCGATGTCGTCACCTCTCGTCGGAGACGATCCGTCGTCGGACAACCCGCTCGTCGACTCGGGCACCGACGCCCGCAACGAGTACGACGTGCTCGACAACCCGGTCAACGCGATCGGCGGTATCGCGGTACTGGCGGGTGCCGGCAACCCGGCGTCCCTGGTGCTCGGCGCCGCGACCGGCCAGTTCGACAACATGACCGGCGACACCGTGGGCGAAGCCGGGTACAACCTGTCGAAGGGCACGGCGGTCCAGACCGTGTGGGACACCGTCAACCAGATCAACGACGGCGACTGGGCCTCGGCCGTCACCAGTGGGCTGTCGGTCGGTGTCGACGTCGTCGGTGCGGCGATGGACCCCATCGGTGCGGTCGCGGGTCAGCTGCTCGGATGGATGCTCGAGCACGTCGAGCCGTTGCGGTTGGTCCTGCACCAGCTCACCGGTGAGCCGAACATGGTCGAGGCGTACGGGCGGACGTGGCAGAACGTCGGCAACTCACTGGCCGGCGATCAGGCCGCGATCGTGGAGGCGTTCGGCCAGGAGACCACCGAGTGGTCCGGCGAGGCCAAAATGGCCTACGTCGGCAAGCTGGCCCAGGCCCTGACGACCATGAACGCGGCCGCGTCGGCCTCGTTCGCCCTCGAGAGCGCGTCGATGCAGATGGCGCAGGTCGTGGGTGCCGTCCGCACGCTGGTGCGGGACGTGCTGGCCGACCTGGCAGGTGGGTTGGTGAGTGCCGCGATCCAGGCCGCCACGGTCGTACTCGCGCCGAACGCGGTCCGGACGATCCTTCAGCGCATCGGTTCCGCGGCGCTGAAGATCGCCGAGGGGATCGCCGACCTGGGCGTCACCATCACGAGGCTGTTGGCACTGGTGGTCGAGCTGATGCAGTCGCTGGACGAGGTGACGCAGGCCTACCGGACCACCGCGACCTGAGTCCTCACGCCGGTTCCGGTGCCTCGGTGGCGATCTGAATGAGGTTGCCGCACGTGTCGTCGAGGACGGCCGTGGTCACCGGGCCCATCGCGACCGGGCCCTGGGTGAAGGTCACGCCGGCCGCGGTGAGGCGTTCGTACTCGGCGTGGACGTCGTCGACGGCGAACTGGGTGGCCGGGATGCCGTCGGCGACCAGCGCATCGCGGTACGGCTTCACCGCGGGGTGACCGGCGGGCTCGAGCAACAGTTCCGTGCCGCCGGGGTTCTCCGGGGACACGACGGTCAGCCAGCGGGCGCCACCGCCCATGTCCACGTCGTGTTTGGTGCGAAAGCCCAGCACGTCGGTGTAGAAGCGGTGGGCCTTCTCCTGGTCGTCGACGAAGACGCTGGTCAGGTGGATCCGCATCGCGGAGTCTCCTTCTCGGGTGGTGTGGGCCAGCGGTCGGCGATGGCCCGCAGTGGGGTGGTGTCGAGATGGTGGAACTTGTAGCGCCCTTCGCGCCGGGTCTCGACCAGCCCGGCGCTCTCGAGGACGTCGAGGTGCTGCGAGATCGCCTGCCGCGACGAACCGAGTCCGTGCTTGGACGTGAGCCGTCCGCAGAGTTCGAACAGCGTCTGCCCGTTCTGCTCGGACAGCTCGTCGAGAATGATCCGCCGGGTCGCATCGGCGAGTGCCTTGTACAGCTCCGCCCGGTCGGCATCGGCCATACGGCGATGATAGGCAAGCACGCACTTGCCTGTCAACGTTCGGGAGTGCCGACGACAGCTACGTCAGGGGTTGCTCAGTCGAAGACTTCGTCCCAGGCGGCGGCGACCTGGTGGGCGCAGGTCTCCGGGGCCACGCCGCCGACGCCGGTGCCGAGGCCGGGCATCGCGATGGTGGCGATGACGTCGCGCAGGGCGTACGTGCCGTCGGCCGTCTCGACCGTGCCCGTCGACCACAGGGTGAACACGGCCTTCGCGGCGAGGTAGGGGTGCACCGTGTCGGGCGGCAGCTGCTCGCCCGGTTCACGCATCGTCGGTGCGCTGATCAGCCATGCCGGTGCGGGCTCGCCGGTCGGCACGACGAGCGCCTCGCCGACCGGAAGTTCCCCGCCGTGCGAGGCCAGGACCGCACTGCGCACCCGCTGCTCGAGTTCGGGGAAGGCCTTGGCGTACAGGGCGTCGATGCCGCCGCGCATCCACCCGTAGGAGTTGGCCGGGCTCACGAGCGCCTGCGCCTCGATGTCGAGCACCGATCCCTGATGGACCCGCACCGGGCCCGACACCTTCTCCGGCACCGTCTCCCACGCGAGCGCCAGCGGTTCGTCGATCGCGCACAGCACGAGTTCCGGAGTGGCGCGGCTGCGGTGGTCGGCACCGGGCCCGTCGACGCCCGGCCGGGGGACGTCCGGCCCGTCGGTCTCCGGCTCTGTACCGGTCATGTCAGCCACGCCATTCCACGTCATATGGGTGCCTGATTCGGCGGTCACGTCTACAGCATGGCAAACGGGCGCAAGTCGCGTAACGGGCTGTGGGAGTGAACATCTTCGCCATCGCCTAGCCTTTCGGTCGTGGTACGCATCGCGTTCTTCGGCCCGCAGGGAACGTTCACCGAACAGGCGGCAAGAGTTCTCGCAGGCGGCGAGGAGTTGTTCCCGGTCGAGACGATCCCGGCAGCCTTCGAGGCGGTCCGCAGTGGAGCCGCCGACGGCGCCTGCGTGCCCGTCGAGAACTCCGTCGAAGGCCCCGTCACGGCGACGCTCGACAGTGCCGTCGACGGTGATCCGCTCGTCGCCGTCGCCGAGGCGCTCCTGCCGATCCGGTTCACCGTGCTGGTCGGCGCCGACCGCGACCCCGTCGCCGACCCGCCGCGGACGGTTGCCAGCCATCCGCATGCGCTCGCCCAGGTGCGTGGCTGGCTCGGTGAGCACCTGCCCGGCGCCGAACAGCTCGTCGCCTCGTCCACGGCGGCCGCGGCCGTCGGGGTGCTCGACGGCGAGTACGACGCCGCCGTGGTCGCCCCGGTCGCCGCCGAGCACTATCCGCTGAAGACGTTCGCCACCGACGTCGCCGACCTGGCCGACGCCCGCACCCGCTTCCTGCTGCTGCGCACCCCCGGCACGCTGCCCGAGCCGACCGGTGCCGACCGCACGTCGATCGTCGTCGCAGCAGCCAACCGCACCGGATCGCTGGCCGGCTTGCTCACCGAACTCGCGATGCGCGGCATCAACCTCACGCGCCTGGACGCACGGCCGGTGAAGGGCGACTACGGGACCTACCGGTTCTTCATCGACTTCGAGGGCCACGTGACCGAGCCGCGGATCGCGGACGCGTTGGCGGCCATGCGCAGGCGGTCGATGTCCGTGCGGTTCCTCGGCTCCCATCCGCGCGCCGACGGGGTGACGGCCACGATCGAACCGGGTGCGGGTAACGACGACTTCGTCGCCGCCGACGCCTGGGTGGAGGCCGTCCGGAAGGGAGAACTCGCGTGAGGCTGTACCTCGTGCGGCACGCTCAGAGCGAAGCGAACGTCCGCAAGATCCTCGACACCGCCCTGCCCGGCCCGCCGCTGACCGAACTGGGCAGGCAACAGGCCGAGGCTCTGGTGGAGACCTTCGCCGACGAGCCGATCGCCGCGGTGTACGCCTCGCGCGCGTTGCGTGCCCGGCAGACCGCCGGGCCGCTGGCGGCCGCGCGGTCGGCCGACGTGCAGGTGCTCGACGGGGTGCACGAGGTCGACGTCGGCGACCTCGAAGGGCGCGGTGACCAGGAGGCGATCGAGACCTACGGCAAGGTCGTCCACCAGTGGACCCAGGGCGCGCTCGAGGTCCCGTTGCCCGGCGGCGAGAGCGGTCACGACGTCCGCACTCGATACGTCACCGCCGTCGACCGGCTGCGGGAGCGGCACGACGGCACCGACGAGGCGGTGGTGCTCGTCAGCCACGGTGGCGCGATCCGGCTCGGTGCGGAGTGGCTGGCCCCCAACGTCACGGCTGAGATCGCCGACACGGGTTTGTTGCCGAACACCGCCTACGTGCGGCTCGACGCCCGTCCCGACGGTGGCTGGCGCTGCTCCGAGTGGGCGGGAATCCGCGTCCAGGACTGACGGCGAACCAGGCACGTCTCTCGGTGGCACCGCCGGACGTGCACCCGAACGGTCAATCTTTGTCGCACTATCGGCCTATTCCGGACAACGTCCACGCAACCGGCCGCGTGTCCGCAACGTCTTCCGGGTAGCCGACATTCGGCAAGGGAGGCGCGTGATGAACAAGATTGGTGAAACCGCTTCGCGTACATCGATCGCCGTCGCGGGAACGGCGATTCTGGCCATGATTCTCACGGGTTGTGGTGACGCCAGTAGTGGCGCCGCTCAGAACGACCCCGATGCCGATCCCGCCACGACATCCGCTCCGTCGCAGCAGTCCGGGCAGCAGTCCGAGCAGTCCGAGTCGGGCAACGCGCCCGGCAAGGGCGACGGTGCAGGCGACGCACCCAAGCAAGCCGTCCCGGCGCCCCAGCAGTCCGAAGGCGGCTCGGGCAGCGGCTCCGGCGGCGCAGGGAAGACGGACCTGTGCCGGGCGGCCGACCTCGAACTGTCGCTCGGCCGCGGCGAGGGGACCGCGGGCACCCAGTACCGTCCGCTGCGGTTCACGAACGTCAGCGACTCGGCGTGCGTGCTGCACGGATTCCCCGGCGTCTCGTACGTCGCGGGCGACGACGGGCACCAGGTGGGCCCAGCCGCGTACCGCACGGGCGGCAAGGGTGAGCCCGTGACGGTGCAACCGGGCCAGGTCGCGCACGCGCCCGTCGGGTTCGTGCGCGTGCAGAACTACGACCCGGCCGACTGCAAGCCGACCCCGGTGCGCGGACTTCGGGTCTATCCGCCTCAGGAGACCAACTCGATGTTCGTGCCTGCCGAGGGCACGGGCTGTGCGGCGAACCCGGAGGGTCAGCAGTTGACCGTGGCCACCATCCAGCCGGGACGCTGACGAGGCCGGCTCACGCCTGCTTCGCCAGCCTGCGGGCCAGCGACGCCGCCGCGACGAGCGCGACCACCGCCAGTGCCACCTGGCACGCACCGGAGAAGGCGAAGGTCGCGCTCGTCGTGCCCAGCAGGGTGGTCAACCAGCCGCCGAGCAGGGCGCCGACGGGAAGCATGCCCCACACCACCGTCCGCCAGACGCCGAGGACCCGGCCGAGCAGTTCCTCGGGCACGAGGCGGTAGCGGACGGTCGCGAACAGCACGTTGGCCACGACCACGGCGGCGGCGAACACGCCGAACAGCACCGCGGAGACGACCGGATTGCCGGACACGCCCATGGCCAGGAACGCCACCCCGCTGGTGCCCATCCCACCGGCGAGGACGTAGCGCGCGCGGAACCGGTCGACCAGGCGGGAGGCCACGGCTGCGCCCGCCAGTCCGCCGACTCCGCCGACGAGCCCGAACACGCCGAACGCGGCCTCGGTCAGTTCGAGGTCCTCCAGCGCGTACAACACGAGCTGGGCCTGCGCGAGTTCGGAGGTGAGCGCGAGCCCGCCCGCCGCGATCACGAGCCGCCACATGGTCGGGTTGGCGAACAGCCACCGCATGCCGTCGACGAGGTCGGTGCGCAGCGTCGCGTTCGGCCGTTCGTCCGAGGCAGGGCGTTCGGGACGGAAACTGCCCGCGAGCGCCACCATCAGTGCCGCGCCGATCGAGAACGACGCCGACGTCAGCAGGAACGGGAACGCGGCGAACACCGCGAACGTGAGGCTGCCGAGCGGTCCGCCCGCGAATGTCTGGCCGACGATCTCGGTGGCCTGCAGCTTGCTGCTGGCGCTCGACAGTCCGCTCCGGTCGACCACCGAGGGGACGAGCACGTTGGCCGCGCTGTCGGCGACGACCTCGGCCACGCCGACGACCAGCGCGCCGACGTAGACCATCCAGATCGACGCCGATCCGGTCAGCACGAGGACCGCCATGCCGCCGATCGCCGCGGCTCGCGCGGTGTTGGCGAGCACGATCGCCTTGCGGCGGTCGACGCGGTCGAGCAGTGCGCCGGCGAGGACGGCCAGCAGCAGCCAGGGCAGGAACTGGGCCGCCGAGAGCCCGGCGATCAGTACGGGGTCGCGCGTGACGGTCGCGGCCAGCAGCGGGAAGGCGACCTTGGCGATGCCGTCGCCCAGGTTGGCGGCCGCGTTGGCGCCGAGCAACAACGGCAGTCCCCGTCGGGTTCGCGCGGGCGAAGCGGTGGTCGAGGAGTCGTGCGCCATCGATTAGAGCAGAGCGTGTCCGCACGCTCGCCGCCAGTAATAAGACCCGAACGGGCTAGTGTTTTGTCCGATACTACCGACCTCGGTCGTGGTCCGGACAGCTCATCGACAGCCGATGTCGACAAAGCGATCACTGTGTCACGAGCGTCAGGCCCGACTCGCAGCCCCAGCTCTCAGCCCCAATTCTCAGCCCCAGCCGAGTTCGTGCAGGCGGGCGTCGTCGATGCCGAAGTGGTGGGCGATCTCGTGCACGACGGTGATCTTTACTTCCTCGACGACGTCGTCCTCCGAATCGCACATCGCGAGGATCGGCTGCCGGTAGATCGAGATCCGGTCCGGCAGCACTCCGCCGTAGTCGTGACCACGGTCGGTCAGGGCCACGCCGTGGTACAGGCCCAGGATGTCGGGCTCGTGCTCGTCGTGTTCCTCGACGAGCACCACGACGTTGTCCATCGCCTTGGCGAACTCGGCCGGCAGCTGGTCGAGCGCCGACGAGACGAGTTCCTCGAATCGCGGCAGCGACATGTCGACCGCCACCCGTCAGCCTCCGTTCCCGGTGATGTCGCCCGGCTCGGGGATCAGGCCGCCATCGGTGTCGTCACCGTCCGCTCCGTCCGCGCCGCCTTCGTCCCCGTCGGCGCCACCGTCACCGCTGTTGCCACCTTTGCCGCCCTCGCCGCTGTTGCCACCGTTGCCGTTGCCGTTGCCGCCGCTGTTTCCGCCGTCGCCGTTGTTGCCGCCGTCGCCGTTGTTGCTGCCGCCTTCGGTGCCGCCCTTGTCGCTGCCGTCGGAGGAGCCTTCACCGCCGGTCTGGGGCTTGCCTTCGGCGTCCTTGGACACGCTGCCGCGCACGGGCGCGAGGCCGCTGTTGTCCTTCAACAGCGCGCCGACCTTGCAGTTGACGAGCTTCGAACCGGCCTGCCAGCTCTCCTTGGTGCGGTTGTCCCACGTGGTGATCAACCCCTGCTTGCGCAGGTCGGTGTCCCCGGCGTAGTCGCGGACGAGGCGGTTGCACCGCTTGTCGAGGAACTCGTTCTGCTGCTTGGGCGAGGGGAACGCCTCGAACTCCTTGCCCAGGTCGACGACCGCGATCATCTCGTAGGAGTGCTCCTCGGCGCAGTCGACGGGGCCGGTCGGGGACTTGTCGGCGATGCCGAGGCAGGTGCCCTCGGCCCAGACGTCCGACTGGTCGACCTCGCGCACGGGCTGGTCGAGCGCCTGCAGCGAGCCGTCGGCCGCGGTGCGCTGCAGACCGCAGTGCAGCCGCCGGTCGCCCTGCTGCCACTGGTGGTCGTCCGGTTGCAGCACGCCGATGCTCAGCTTGCCCTCGGGGTCGAGCGGGCCGTCGAGGTACTCGCGTGCCGACTGGCCGCAGCGCTGCATCGTCATGGTGCGCCACGTTTCGTCGTCGGGGCGCTGCGCGCCGCGCGGGTACTGGTCGGAGATGTCGACCGCGTCGATCACCTCGAACAGGTGCGGTTCGGTGCAGTCGACGGTGCGGATGTCGGCGGCGTCGGCGGCCTGCCACGTCAGGCACGTGCCGGGAGGTGAGCTGAACGCCTCGTACCGCGCCGCGGCGGCTGCCTCGGCGCGCGCCTGCGTGCGCTCCTCCTCCGTTTCGAAGCCCCACCCGAGCAACCACGACAGGGACATGGCCGCGAGGGCGCCCACGAACACGCCCGCGACGAGTACGCGGGTGCGCCGTGCCGACTTTCGTCGGGCCGGGCGTTCTTCGGGTGACCGGCCAGGTGGGAACCGGCGAGGCTCTTCGGACATCAACTCTCATGATGCCTGATGCGCGCTCGTGACAACCTCGCGCGCGCGAGTCGATAGGGTTGGGTCAACCCCGTGTGAGTGACGGGGGTTCAACGTGTGGAGCCTTCCAGGATGAGCGACGAGAACAACACGGCCGGCGGTTCCTCCGGCTCCGGGCAGGGCGAGCCGCCGAACCCGAACCAGGGCACGATGCGGTTCCAGGACCCCTCGTCGACGACCCCGAGGGAGCCGACGCTCGCCGAGCAGCGCGCCCGCCAGCAGGCGCTCGCCGAGGAGCGCGAACGTGCGGAGCAGGCCGAACGGGCCAGGATCGCCGCGGAGCAGAAGTCCGACAGCAGGCGCAAGGTGTTCATCGGCGCCGGTGTCGGTCTCGGACTGGTGGGGCTCGTCGCGGGCTGGTACCTCGTCGCCAAGCCGGAGGAGGTCACGGCCACCTGCACCACGGCCGATGGCACGGTCGTCGAGAACGACGAGTACTGCGACCCCGAGTACGCCCAGCAGCACGGTGGATATCCCGGCGCGGGCGGGTTCGTGTTCCTCCCGATGCCGGGCGGCGGCTTCCAGCAGTACCGCTACAACTACGGCGGCACCGGCGTCCCTGGCCAGAAGGTGCAGGGCGGCTCGTTCACCAAGCCCGACGGGGCGAACATCACGACCAAGTCCGGCAAGACCGTGCAGCGCGGCGGATTCGGCGTCAGCGGCGGCAGCTTCGGCAAGAGCGGAGCCTGAACCCGTGCAGCGATCCACCAGTGCGCCGCGCCCCGACTGGCAGCGCACCGTCGAAGAGCAGGGTCTCGTCTTCGGCACCCCCGCCCGCTACGGCGACGGCAAGGCGCGTCCGTACTGGGACGAGTCGGTGCACTACGTCATCCCCATGGACGAGGTGCTGGCCCTCGAGGCCGACGTCGAACTGCTGCACTCCATGTGCCTGGAAGCGGTCGACCACGTGATCACCGCCGAGCGCTACGCCGAGTTCGGCCTGCCCGAGTGGGTGTGGCCGCACATCGCCGAGTCGTGGAAACGGCGTGATCCGCACCTGTACGGCCGGTTCGACCTGCGCTACGACGGCCGCGGGCCCGCCAAGCTGCTCGAGTACAACGCCGACACGCCGAGTTCGCTGCTCGAGGCGGCGATCCTGCAGTGGCACTGGAAGACGACGGTGTTCCCCGACGACGACCAGTGGAACTCGCTGCACGAACAGCTCGTCGAGCGCTGGCAGCACATCGGCGGGCTGTTGCCGTCGAAGGAGGTGCACTTCACGTGGTCGGCCGCCGACACCAGCGGCGAGGACCACATCACCACCACCTACCTGCAGGAGACGGCGGCCGAGGCCGGGCTCGACACCGTGGCGCTCGTGATCGAGGAGATCGGCTGGGACCCGGTGCTCAAGCGGTTCGTCGACCTCGAAGAGGCGCCGATGTCGACGGTCGTGAAGAACTACCCGTGGGAGTGGGTCATCGAGGAGGAGTTCGGCCGGTACGCCGCCGAGTCCTCGCCGCAGACGCTGTGGGTCGAACCCCAGTGGAAGATGCTGCTGTCCAACAAGGCCCTGCTCGGCATCCTGTGGGAGAACTACCCCGGGCATCCGAACCTGCTGCCCGCCTTCAACGACCAGCCAGGACTGCTCACCGAGTACGTGCGCAAGCCGAAGCTTGGCAGGGAGGGCGCGAACGTGCAGATCGTCGCGCCCGGGTACGAGACCGAGACCGGTGGTGTCTACGGCCGGGAGGGCTACACGTACCAGGCGTTCGACCCACTGCCCGAGTTCGACGGCTTCCGGCCCGCACTGGGTGCGTGGATCGTCGGCGACAACGCCGCGGGCCTGGGCATCCGCGAAACGGCGGGGCTCGTCACCGATGACGGCGCCGCCTTCGTCCCGCACCGCATTCCGGAGTAGACCGCGCGCCGGCGGTTTCCCGTTCCACCCCTTCCGAACCGACTGACGAACGACTGAAGGAGACACCGACGTGCTTCTCGCTCTGCCTGAGGACTTCGGCGGCCAGCTCGCCTGGGGGATCGGCGCGATCGCGCTGTACGCGATCGTCGGCCTGTTGCTGATGTTCGCGGGCTTCTACGCGATCGACTTCACCACGCCGGGCAAGCTGTCCGAACTCGTGCGCCGCGGTCTTCCGAACGCCGTGATCATCACCTCGTCCGGGCTGCTGTCGATGGCGTTCATCGTCGTCGTGGCGATCTGGGCCTCGACCGGCGACCTGGCCGAGGGACTGATCACGTCGCTGGTGTTCGGCTTCGCGGGCATCGTCGTGCAGGTCGCGGCCGTGCGGGCGCTGGAGTTCGCCACGCGGATCGACGTGCGCTCGACGATCGAGAGCGAGAAGTTCGCTCCAGCGAGCCTGGTCGTGGCATCGGCGCATCTGGCGCTCGGTCTCGTGGTGGCCGTCGCCATCTCGTAGGGGATACGGTGGCCGCGTGCGGCTACTGCGGACTCCAGAAGATCGTTTCGAGAACCTTCCCGGCTTCGACGTCCCCCAGCGTTACGCGGAGATCGACAGTCCGGAGGACGGCATCATCCGGATCGGCTACGTCGAGGTCGGTCCCGCCGACGGGCCGGTGGTGCTGCTCCTGCACGGCGAGCCGAGCTGGTCGTACCTGTATCGCAAGATGCTGCCGGTGCTGGCGGACGCGGGGATTCGTGCGATCGCTCCCGACCTGGTCGGCTTCGGCAGGTCGGACAAGCCGGCCGACGTCGCCGACCACACGTACGCCGCCCACGTCGAGTGGATGCGCGCGTTCGCGTTCGACGCGCTCGAGCTGCGCGACGTCACGATGGTCGGGCAGGACTGGGGCGGTCTCCTCGGGCTGCGGCTCGTGGCCGAGCATCCGGACCGGTTCGCGGGCGTCGTGCCGGCCAACACGGGCCTGCCGACCGGCGACGAGGGCATGCCGGACGTGTGGTGGTCGTTCCACGACGCCGTGCAGAACGCGCAGGTGCTCGACATCGCGCGGTTCGTCCAGTCCGGTTGCCGCACCACGTTGAGCGAGGGGGAGCGCGAGGCCTACGACGCGCCGTTCCCCAACGAGATGTACAAGGCCGGTCCGCGCGCGATGCCCGGTCTCGTGCCGACGACCCCGGACGACCCGGCGACGGAGGCCAACCGCGCGGCGCGGGCGACCCTGGGCAAGCTGACCATCCCGATGCTGGTCGCCTTCTCCGACGGCGATCCGATCACCGCGGGCATGCGCCCGGTGCTGGAACGCCTGCCCGGTGCGGAGGGCCGGCAGCACCCCACGATCACGGGTGCCGGCCACTTCCTCCAGGAGGACGGCGCCGAGCAACTGGCCACGGAGATCGCAACGTTCACCCGCTCCCTGTAAGAACACCCGTGTTGCGGGTCGCGGGCCCCGTGTTGCGCCCTCGGGAACCCGTGTTGCGCTCCCAAGGGGCCGTGTTGCGCTCCCAGGGTCGCGTGTTGCGCTCCCAGGAGCGCGTGTTGCGGGT
The DNA here is from genome assembly GCF_000719975.1 of Prauserella rugosa. Classification (GTDB taxonomy): domain Bacteria; phylum Actinomycetota; class Actinomycetes; order Mycobacteriales; family Pseudonocardiaceae; genus Prauserella; species Prauserella rugosa. Next base: position 162,123 of record NZ_JOIJ01000001.1, on the reverse strand, counting down.
TGCGGGTGCGGGTGTTCCCGAGTGGTGACGCGGTCGCCGCTCGGGGCCGTGCCTCGGCGGAGCGTCGCCGGAAGGGCCGTCTACCCTCAGGGACGTGATTGACCTCAGGACTCTGCGCGAAGACCCGGATGTGGTGCGTGCCTCGCAGCGCGCCCGCGGCGAAGACCAGAGCGTCGTGGACCGGTTGCTGTCCCTCGACGCCGAGCGCAGGTCCGCGATCGCGAGCGCCGACCAGCTGCGCGCCGAGCAGAAGCAACTCGGCAAGCAGATCGGCAAGGCCTCCGGCGACGAGCGTGAGGCACTGCTCGCGCGCGGCAAGGAACTCGCGGCGAAGGTCAAGGACGCCGAGGCCGAACAGGTCCGGACCGGTGACGAGTTCGAGCAGCTCCACCGCGCCGTTCCCAACATCGTGCTGGACGGGGTTCCCGCGGGTGGCGAGGACGACTTCGAGGTGCTCAAGCACGTCGGCACGCCCCGCGAGTTCGACTTCACCCCGCGCGACCATCTCGACATCGGCGAGCGCCTCGGTGCGATCGACATGGAACGGGGCGCCAAGGTCTCGGGCGCGCGGTTCTACTTCCTGACCGGTGTGGGCGCGCAGCTGCAGCTGGCGCTGCTGAACATGGCGGCCGCGCAGGCGGGGGCGACCGGGTTCCAGCTGATGATCCCGCCGGTGCTCGTGCGTCCCGAGGTCATGGCGGGCACCGGGTTCCTCGGCGCCCACTCGTCGGAGATCTACCGGCTCGAGGAGGACGACATGTACCTCGTCGGGACGTCGGAGGTCCCGCTCGCCGGTTACCACTCCGACGAGATCATCGACCTGAACGCGGGCTCGAAGCGGTACGCGGGCTGGTCGACCTGTTTCCGCAGGGAAGCCGGTTCCTACGGCAAGGACACGCGCGGCATCATCCGCGTGCACCAGTTCGACAAGATCGAGATGTTCGTCTTCTGCAAGCCCGAGGACGCCGAGGCCGAGCACGAGAAGCTGCTGGCGTTCGAGGAGGAGATGCTCGCGAAGATCGAGGTCCCGTACCGCGTGATCGACACGGCTGCCGGCGACCTCGGCACGAGCGCCGCGCGCAAGTACGACTGCGAGGCGTGGATCCCGACGCAGGAGGCCTACCGCGAGCTCACGTCGACGTCGAACTGCACGACGTTCCAGGCGCGCAGGCTCGGTGTGCGGTACCGCGACGCAGGCGGCAAGCCGCAGACGGCGGCCACCCTCAACGGCACGCTCGCCACGACGCGCTGGCTCGTGGCGATCCTCGAGAACCACCAGCTCGCCGACGGGTCGGTGCGCGTTCCCGAGGCGATGCGCCCGTTCCTCGGCGGCCGCGAGGTGCTGGCCCCGGCCGGGGACTGATCCCCGCAGGCGGAGACGGCGTTCCGGCCGCGGATCTCGCAGCCTCGGACCGCGCAGCCTCGGACCTCGCAGGAGTGTCAGCGCGGGAGTGTCTCGTCGGCGATGTGCCTGGCGATCTCCAGCGCGCTCGTGGCCGCGGGTGACGGGGCGTTGAGCACGTGGATCTGTCCCGGTGCGCGTTCGATGAGGAAGTCGTCGACGAGCGATCCGTCGGGCAGCAGCGCCTGCGCACGTACGCCGGATCCGTGCGCGACGATGTCGTCGACGCCGATCGCCGGGACCAGTCGCGCGAGGCTGCGGGCGAACCGGCGGCGGGACAACGAGCGTCGCACCTCGTCGAATCCGACCGGATACGCATACCGCCGCGCCAGGCGCCACGCGCCGGGGAACCGGGCGACGTCGACGAGGTCGCGCACCGAGACGTCACGCCAGCGGTAGCCCTCCCTGCGCAGTGCCAGCACGGCGTTCGGTCCGGCGTGGACACTGCCGTCCAGCATCCGCGTCAGGTGCACGCCGAGGAACGGCAACGACGGATCGGGCACCGGGTAGATCAGCCCGCGCACCAGGTCGCGCCTGTCCGGCTTCAGTTCGTAGTACTCCCCGCGGAACGGCACGATGCGCGCCCGCGGCCGCAGGCCGGCGAGCTCGGCCACCCGGTCGGCGTGCAGCCCGCCGCAGTTGACGAGCACGTCGCCGCGCACCACCTCCGTGCCCGTGGCGGATTCCGTGACGACCTCGACGCCTTCGCCGGGGGTGGGACGGATCGCCGTCGCCCGCGTCCCGGTGCGCAGCTCGGCGCCCGCCTTCGCCGACACGCGCGCCAACGCCTCGCACACGGCGGGAAAGTCGATGATTCCGGTGGATTCGACGCGCAGAGCCTCCACACAGGACACATTCGGTTCGTACTCCCGTGCCTCGGCGGGGCCGATCAGCCGCGCGGGAACGCCGTTGGCCTGCGCCCGCTCGGCGAGTGTCCGCAGCGGCCCGCGTTCGGCGGCGTCGGTGGCCACCACGAGTTTGCCGCACACCTGCGCCGGCACGCCGTGTTCCTCGGCGAACGCGATGATCGAACGGTTGCCCGCCACCGACATCCGTGCCTTGTGCGATCCGGGTTTGTAGTACAGCCCGGCGTGGACGACGTTCGAGTTGTGTCCCGTTTGGTGCCTCGCCCAGTGGGACTCCTTCTCCAGCACCGTGACGTCGGCGCCGCGTCCGGTCAGTTCGTGTGCCACGGCCAGTCCGAGAATCCCGCCGCCGATCACGACCACTCGCTGCATGACGCAGCACCGTAACGCGCCGGGCACGGACAGCGGCGTGCTACTCGCCGGACGGTTGCCGCCGTCCCGGTAGCATCGCCTGCGATGGTGTGCGCGCGGCGGAACCGGCCGGACAGAGCCCGGCCGCACGGGACCCGGTGCAGGAAAATGCTCCTGCTCGCGGCGCTGCTGTTCGGCCTCATCGGCATGCACCACCTGCTCGCCAACCCGGTGGATCCCGGCGGCTCGCACGCCGGTGGCGGCGTGGCAGCCGAGGCGGCGGTCGCCGGTCACCACGGTGACCAGCAGGTCCACGCGTTCGGCTCGCACCACGCGCCACCGTCGCCCGATCCGCAGTCCGGCGAGCCCGTAGACCCCGGAGCGTCCGGCGTTTCCGGCGATACCGGGTCTTCCGGGTCTTCCGGGGCCTCGGGGTTTTTCGAGCCCTCCGGGTCTTCGGAGTCTTCCGGGCACGATCGGCACGGCCACGACGGCCACCACGGCGACCACCTCGGACACCTGTGCCTGGCCGTGCTCGTGGCTGCCGGAATGGCCGTGTTGGGGTGGCGCATGGCGGGCCGCCGCTGGTATCCCGCACCGCCTCGCGCGAAGGCGGCGCCGCCGGCCACCCGCCGGATCCGCTCGCTGCCCGTGCCCTCAGGCCCAGGCAGTTTCTCCTACTCCCTCTGCGTGCTGCGGCTGTGATCGACCGGGGTCTTCCACGGCCCCGCCATCACGCATGTCGACCTACAGCTCGTACGGAAGGAAAACCCGATCATGCCCAAGTCCTTGGTTAGTGCTGCGCTCGTCGTGGCCGCCGGTGCTCTCGTCGTGGGCGGTTGCAGCGCCCCGGAATCGGAACCCGGGGCTCAGGAAACCACTGAACAGTCGCAGGCGGCGCAGCAGTTCAACGACGCCGATGTCGCGTTCGCGCGCGAGATGATCGTGCACCACGAGGGTGCGCTGACCATGGCCCGACTCGTCGACGGCCGCACTCGCACCCCGGAGATCGTCGACCTCGCCGGCCGGATCGAACGTGCGCAGCAGCCCGAGATCGACACGATGAACAAGCTGCTCGCCGAATGGGGCGAGGCCGGCGGAGACGAGGCCGAAGGAGACGAACACTCCGAGCACGGCGGGCACGGAGAGCACGGCGGAGATTCCGGGCACGCCGAGATGCCCGGAATGGGTCAGGAGGAGATGGCTGCACTCGAACGATCCGAGGGCGGGAAGTTCGACCAGCGGTTCCTGCGCCAGATGATCGCGCACCACGAGGGAGCGGTCGAGATGTCGGAGCAGGTGCTGGCCGAAGGGCGATCGCCGGAGACGCGCACACTGGCGCGCGAGATCATCGACGCGCAGCGGGCCGAGATCGCCGAGATGCGGGCCCTGCTGAAGCAGAGCTAAGCCGGCCTGTCACGCCGCCCGGGTGTCCGATGGGTACCCACCGGACACCCGGGTCGGCTGGGCTCGGTACGTTGCTTGCGGCTCCGGGCGGGGGTGATGGGGTGTTCGCCGTGATCGCGGTGATCGCGCTGTGGGTGTGTGTCGCGGTGCTGCTCGTGGTGGGCTGGCGCCGGTTCGCCGACCATCGCGGCTGGCGGGTCGCGGTGCTGTTCGGTGCGTTGCTCGTGGCGACGGTGCACCAGCTCGCCTACGGCACGGTGCCCGACGAGGCCCACATCGGATTCCGCTACGCCCGCAACATCGCCGACGGGTACGGCGCCGTGTTCAACCCTGGCGAGTACGTCGAGGGCTACACCGACTTCGCCTGGATCGTGCTGCTGGCGCTCGTGCGCGCGATCACGGGCGCGGATGTCGAGACCGTCGCCGTCGTCGTGGGCGTCGCGGGCGTGCTCGCCTCGGTGCTCGTCGTGTACGCGCTCACGGGGCGGATCCTCGACCGGAGCAACCCGTCGTTCGCCGTCGCCGCGGCCGTCGTCACGGCGGGTGTCGGATCGCTGGCCGCCTACGGCCCGTCCGGGCTCTCGACGTCGCTGTTCGTCCTGCTGATCCTCGCGCTGGCCTACGCACTGGTGAGCGGGCACATCGTGCTGGCGGGTGTCGTCGCCGCGCTGGCCGTGATGACCCGGCTCGACGGGCTTCTCGTCGCGCTGGTCGCCGGTGGGTGGCTGGTGGTCGTCGCGATCGGCAGGCGCGCCCCGGCCTCGGCGCCCGCGGTGTACCTGCTCGGCGCGGCGGTCCCGCTCGTGCCGTGGTTCGCGTGGCGGATGACCTACTACGGCGAACTCGTGCCCGCCGCGGTCGTCGCGAGTGCCGTGCGCGGCAGCGACTCGGTGGCAGGCCGTCTCGAGGCGGGCTGGACCTACTTCGTCGACTTCGCCCTGACCTACCAGGCGTTCCTGCTCGTCGCCGCGGTGACGATCGGGGTGCTCAGTTATCGGCGTGGACCGGGTGCGCGCCACGTGTGGTTACTGCTGGCGCTCGCGATCGCCGAGGTGGCCTACGTCGTCGCGATCGGCGGAGGGATCCTGCCCGCGTGGGGCCAGCTGGCGCCCGTGCCGGTGCTGCTGACGGTCGCCTCCGCGAGCGGGTTCGCCCTCGCCGCGGCCGGGGTGACCCGCACCGGGACGTCGGCGGCGGGGCGCGGGGTCGCGCTCGTGGCCGTGGCCCTCAGCGGTCTGTCCCTGGCGTTGAGCATCACGCGGATGCTGCCGGGCATGCACGAGCTGAGGACCGTCAACAGCGAACTCACCGACATCGGCCAGTGGCTGGGTGCGCGGTTGCCCGCCGGCACGGCCGTGAGTGCACTGCCCGCCGGTGCGCTGGCCGACGCGGCGGGCTCCGGGCTGTACATCGTCGACCCGAGCGGCACCACCGACGAGCACCTCGCGCGTCACCCCGGCGACCACGCCTACGTCGTCGGCACGCGCATGCCGTCGGTGGTCGTGGACGCCGCGGGCGGCTACCTGCCCGAACGCACGTGCCGGATCCGCTCCGAGTACGCGGGCCCCTACGAGGTGGTTCCGTTCCGCAGGGCCGGCGACGGACCACCGCGGTGGGTGGAGCTCTACCTGCACCGCCCGCAGGCAGCGCAGCTCACCGACACCCTCGCCGCCGATCCCCGGTTCGTGGCCGAGCCCTGTTGAGGGCAGCGGTCAGAACCAGCGTTCGAGTACCTGGGCCACGCCGTCCTCGTGGTGTGGTGCGGTGACCTCGTCGGCGACGTCGAGCACCGTCGGGTGGGCGTTGGCCACCGCGACGCCGTGGCCGGCCCAGCGCAGCATCTCCACGTCGTTGGGCATGTCACCGAACGCGATCGTGGCCTCGGAGGTCAGGCCGTACCGTTCGGCGACCGCGGAGATCCCCGTGGCCTTCGTGACCCCGTGGGCGGCCAGTTCGATGAGTCCGCCGCCGGTGGAGAAGGTGATGTCGACGTGGGAGTCCAGCACCTCGCGGGCCGCCTTCGCCATCGCCGCCGACGTCATCTTCGGGTGGCTCACCAGCAGTTTCACCGCGGCGTGGCCGAGCACCTCGGCGCGCGGAGCGTGCGTTCCCTCGCCGTCGCCCCACGGATTGTGGTAGCCGGTCTCGATCACGAAGTTGCGCAGGTCGTCGTCGAGGGCGTGCGTGCCGACCCGTTCGGCACCCAGGTGACAGCCGGGCAGCACGTGGTCGAGCGCGTCGGCGACGGTCGCCAGCTGCGCCGGATCCATCAGCCCGTGCACGTCGACGATCCGGTCGGCGCCGATGTCGTACAGCACCGCGCCGTTGGCGCACACGGCGTAGCCGTCCAGGCCCGCCTGTTCGGCCACCTGCGGGATCCACCGCGGCGGACGCCCGGATACGAGCACCACCGGCACGCCCGAGGTCACCGCGCTGTCGACGACGTCGACCGTGCGCGGGCTCAGGTCGGTGGGCGTCGACAGCAGCGTGCCGTCGACGTCGGATGCGATGAGGCTCGGTTTCTCCACGTCTCCAGTGTCCCAGAGCTGCGACGATCGCCCGGCGTGTTCCGTGTGACACCGGGGAGAACGGCAGAAGACGACACGCCGGCCGGTCGTGGGCGTGGCCGTGGGCGACAGCGGCGGCGCGCACCGATAGCGTGTGGCGCCGTGCGCGTTGGCATTGTGATCCTTCCCGAGGACCGCTGGTGGGCGGCCGAGCCGAAATGGCGGGCCGCGGAGGAGTACGGCTTCGACCACGCCTGGACCTACGACCACCTGGGCTGGCGGAACCTGGTCGACGGGCCGTGGTTCGGGGCGGTGCCGACGTTGTCGGCCGCGGCGATGGTCACGTCCCACATCCGCCTCGGCACGTTCGTGACCTCACCGAACTTCCGTCATCCGCTGCCGTTGATGCGTGAGGCGATCACCCTGGACGACCTGGCTGACGGGCGGCTCCTGCTCGGCATCGGCGCGGGCGGCACGGGGTACGACACCACCGTGTTCGGGGAGCCCGAGCTGACCGCCCGCCGACGGGCCGACCGCTTCGTCGAGTTCACGACGGTCCTGGACGGGCTGCTGCGTGAGGACGGTCACGACCACGCGGGCGAGTACTACACCGTGCAGGGCGCCAGGAACCTGCCGGGAGCGGTGCAGCACCCGCGTCCGCCGTTCGTCCTCGCCGCCAACGGGCCGCGCATGATCCGCTTTGCGGCGCGCAGCGGTGACGCCTGGCTGACCACGGGGCGAAACTCCGAGGAACTCGAGGAATGGTGGAAGGGCGTGGCCGAGTCGTCGGCGCGCTTCGACGAGGCGCTCGCCGCCGAGGAACGCGACCCCGCCACCGTCGACAGGTACCTGAGCCTCGACGCCGCGCCCGTGTACTCGCTGACCAGCAAGGACGCGTTCGCCGAGGCCGCAGGGCGGGCAGGGGAACTCGGGTTCACCGACGTCGTCGCCCACTGGCCCCGCAGCGGCACGCCCTACCAGGGGCGGGAGGTCGTCCTGGAGGAGGTCGTGGACGAGGTGCTGCCGACGCTGCAGAACCGGCCCGCCGCCGAGTGACGCACACGGCCCACCGAGCGCCACTCTCCGTGGTTTTGGCTGCGAATGGAGCGCCGAGAACTGCTCTGAACGGGTGATGTTCTCGCGGCGGACTACTCGTTCGGGTGAGGGGTGGAACCGCCTGCGTGGGTCCGTGCGTCGGTCCTGGCACGAGCGGGGAACACGAGCTCGGGACCGGGGCACACGGTCCGGGCGTGTGGTCATCGGCGGGGGTGCCGAAGCGCAGGCCCCCGTGTGGCGAGGTGGTGTCGGAAGGCGTGCGGGCGGTGCGGCGCCCCGCGCAGTGGCGGGGAACGCCATGAAAGGAAAGACACCGCAGGGCCTCGCCGCACGGGGGTCGTAGCGCGTCGGTAGCCTTTTGCACCGTGAGCGCGCTTACCGAAACTCCCAGCAACGGAAATGCCGGTTTCGACGGATATGACCTCGTCGTCGTCGGCTCCGGCTTCTTCGGCCTGACCGTGGCCGAACGAGTGGCCAGCCAGCTCGACAAACGCGTCCTCGTGCTCGAGCGCAGGCACCATATCGGCGGCAACGCCTACTCCGAGCCGGAACCCGAGACCGGGATCGAGGTGCACACCTACGGCGCCCACCTGTTCCACACGTCGAACAAGCGCGTGTGGGACTACGTCAACCAGTTCACCGACTTCACGGATTACCAACACCGCGTCTTCGGCAAGTACCAGGGCCAGGTGTATCCGCTGCCGATGAACCTGGCCTTGATCAATCAGTTCTTCGGCAAGTCGCATTCCCCGGACGAAGCGCGCGAACTCATCGCGGAGCAGGCGAGCGAAATCGACACCAAGGATGCGCAGAACTTCGAGGAAAAGGCGATCTCGCTGATCGGCCGCCCGTTGTACGAGGCGTTCTTCCGCGGTTACACGGCCAAGCAGTGGCAGACCGACCCGAAGGAACTGCCCGCGGCCAACATCACCCGCCTTCCGGTGCGCTACACGTTCAACAACCGGTACTTCAACGACACCTACGAGGGTCTGCCGGTCGACGGCTACACCGCGTGGCTCGAGAAGATGGCCGAGCACCCCAACATCGAGGTCCGCCTGAACGTCGACTACTTCGACGTCCGCGACCAGATCCCCGAGGGCACGCCGACCGTCTACACCGGCCCGCTCGACCTGTACTTCGGTTACTCCGAGGGCCGTCTCGGCTGGCGCACGCTCGACTTCGACACCGAGGTCGTGCCCACCGGCGACTACCAGGGCACCTCGGTCATGAACTACAACGACGAGGACGTGCCCTACACCCGGATCCACGAGTTCCGGCACTTCCACCCCGAGCGCGAGGACCGCTACCCCAAGGACAAGACGGTCATCGTGCGTGAGTACTCGCGGTTCGCCAAGGAGGACGACGAGCCGTACTACCCGATCAACACGCCCGACGACCGCGAGAAGCTCGAGCGCTACCGCGAACTCGCCAAGACCGAGGCCAAGCAGCGGAACGTGCTCTTCGGCGGGCGGCTCGGCACCTACAAGTACCTCGACATGCACATGGCCATCGGGTCGGCGCTGTCGATGTTCGACAACAAGATCGCGCCGCATCTGACCGACGGCGCCCCCTTGGACGGTTCGATCGATGCTTGAGAAGGACCCCGCGGTGACCGGCACCGTCGACGCGACCGACGCCGCCCGCGTCGAGGGCGTGCTCGACAACACCACCGCAGCGCCTGCCGACACGCCCGCCGCCCCGCCCTCCGGTGAGGTGGCGGTGCTGGCGGCCGTGCAGGAGCGCATCACCAACCCGACGACGGTGAAGATCGCGCGCGGCATGTCCCACTTCGGTGAGCACAGCGCCGGGTGGTTCGCGCTCGCGCTGGTCGGCGCGGGGGCCGACAAGCGGCGGCGGAAGGACTGGCTGACCGCGGCCGCGGGCATCGTGGGCGCGCACGCCGCCTCGATCGCCGTCAAGCGGGTCGTGCGCAGGCCGCGTCCGCAGCACCCGAGCGTGCAGGTCGGCGTCGGCACGCCCAGCAAGCTCAGCTTCCCGTCGTCGCACGCCACGTCGACGACCGCGGCGGCCGTGCTGTATTCCGGGCTGACCGGGCGGAACGTCGTGCCGGTGCTGGTGCCGCCGATGCTGGCGTCCCGGCTCGTGCTCGGCGTGCACTACCCGTCGGACGTGCTCGCGGGCGCCGCGCTCGGCGGCGCTGTCGGCGGGCTGCTGCGTCGCAAGCTGAACCGAAAGCGGAGCTCACGATGAGCGAGACCACCCACGAGGCCGAGGCAGGCGAGACGAGCGTGTCGAGCGAACAGACGGCCGGCCAGGCTGCCGGCGGCGGAAACCTCGTGACCGGACTGCTGAAGACGGCGAGGCCGCGGCAGTGGGTCAAGAACGTCCTGGTGCTGGCCGCGCCGTTCACGGCGGGCGAGATCGCCACGGGCGGCGTGCTGCTGGAGGCGCTCGTCGCGTTCGCGGCGTTCTCCCTCGTCGCGTCGGCGGTCTACCTGGTCAACGACGCCATCGACGTCGAGGCCGACCGTGCCCACCCGACGAAGTGCAAGCGGCCCATCGCGGCGGGCATCGTGCCCGTCCCGGCCGCCTACGCGGCGTCGGCGGTGTTCTTCCTCGCCGGCTGCGCGCTGAGCCTGCTGGCCTCGTGGCAGCTGCTGGTGGTGCTGGTCGTCTACATGGCGGTGCAGCTCGGCTACTGCTTCGGGCTCAAGCACCAGCCGGTCGTCGACCTCGCGATCGTCGGGTCCGGCTTCCTCATGCGCGTGATCGCGGGCGGTGTCGCCACGGGCATCTCGCTGTCCCAGTGGTTCCTGCTGGTGACCGCGTTCGGCTCGTTGTTCATGGTCGCCGGCAAGCGGTACGCCGAGGTCATGCTCTTCGAGCGCACGGGCGCGAAGATCCGCTCGTCGCTGAAGAAGTACTCGGCCAGCTACCTGCGGTTCGTGTGGGCCACGTCCGCGGCGATCCTGATCATGTCGTACTCGCTGTGGGCGTTCGAGCAGCAGCAGGCGCTGCAGGAGGGCATGGCCTGGAGCGTCATCTCCCTGGTGCCGTTCGTGGTGGCCGTGCTGCGCTACGCCGTCGACGTCGACAGCGGCAACGCGGGCGAGCCCGAGGAGATCGCGCTCCACGACCGCGTGCTCCAGGTGCTCGGCGGGGCCTGGGTGGTCCTGCTCGTCCTCGGTTTCTACCTGTAAGCCGGGGCGCGCGTGAGCTCGACGATGGACGACACCGCCGTGCCGCCCGCAGCTGAGACGAGGGAGCCGCGCGCGCCGTTGCCCGGTCCGGGCCGGACCGCCGTCGAACTGCTCGTCGCCGTCGTCGGCGCACTCGTCGTCAGCCTGGCGATCCAGTTCGTCGTCGGACGGGCCCCGAACCTGGTGCCCGACACCTACGTGCCCAACGCCGCGCTGACGCTGCTGGGCACGGCACTCGTCGTCGGCCTGCTCGGCGGGCTCGTGGTGCGCCGCGTGCGCACGGCGCCCGGCTGGGTGCGGTTCGCAGGCGCCACGGGTGGCCTCGCCGCGCTGTCGACCCTCACGCTCGCCCTGCCGCTGCTGTCGACCCGCTTCTACCTCGGCGGCACGACGGGCGACAACGAGTTCCGCCTGCGCTACCTGGAACGCATGGCCTCCGGCGCGGGCCTGACCGACTTCAACTACGAGGGCCTGCCGCCGTTCTACCCCGCAGGCTGGTTCTGGCTCGGCGGCCGGTTCGCCAACCTCTTCGGTCTCCAGGGCTGGGAGGCCTACAAGCCGTTCTCGATCGCGACGATCGCCGTCGTCTCGGCCGTGACGTTCGTGCTGTGGCGACTCGTCGTCCGCGGCCGCACGGCCGTCGTGGCGAGCCTGGCCACGCTCCTGATGGGCCTGCACGTGCCGGGCGTCGGCGAACCGTACGCGTGGCCGACCACGGCGTGGCTGCTGCCCGTGCTGGTCCTGACGTGGACGTGCCTGCGCGAGCGCGACAGCGCCAGGTGGCCCCTCGTCCTGGCCGGCGTGCACCTCGGCGTGTGCGCGATGACCTACACGCTGCACCTGGCGTTCGGCGCCATGGTCGTCGTGGTGATGGCGGTGCTGGCCGGGGTGCTGGCGGTGCGCGGAGGGGTCCCGCGCGGCGAGGTCGTCCGCGGGCTCGTCGGCAGGGTGGCGATCGTCGCCGCCGTGTCGGCCGTGCTGATGCTCGTGGTGTGGGCGCCGTACCTGTTCGGCGGCGGACTCGGCGCGAAGAACGTCGCCGCCCAGTACCTGCCGGAGAACAGCGTCTACTTCCCGACGCCGTTCTCCCCGAGCGGGCCGATCGGCCTGCTGTGCCTCACGGGCCTGGTGTGGGCGGTCGTGCGCGTGCGCGCGAGCCGGATCGCGGTCGTCGCGCTGATCACCGTCGGCTCGGTCTACCTCTGGTACGTGCTGTCGATGCTGGCGCTGGCGTTCGACACGACGTTGCTGGCGTTCCGGTTCAACGTCACCGTCAACGTCACGCTCGCCGTGACCGGGACGTTCGCGGCCGTCGACACGTTGAGCTGGGCGCTGCGCCGCTGGCACGTGTGGCGGCGGCAGATCACCGCCGTCGTCGTGGTGGTGGCTATCGGCCTGAGCGTCGGCGTGCTGCAGGACAGCATGCGGGGACCGATGTCGGGCGGCATCGAGCACGCGCTGACCGACTACTACGACAACGGCAGGACGCCCGAGAGCCGCGACCACGACCCCGAGGAGGAAGAGGACGAGGGGATCTGGAGCGGCAGGTTGCTCGCGGCGATCGACGAGCTCGGCACGGGGGTGCCCGAACAGGAGACCGTGCTGTCCGAACAGCACCACATGCTCGTCTTCCGGCCGTTCTGGTTGTTCCACGACCACCGGCCGCACTACACGAACCCGTTGTCGCGGCACGCCGAACGGGCCGCCCAGATCGACGAGTGGGCCGAGTCGTCGAACCCGGAGCAGCTGTACCGGCGCATGCATTCGGGCCCGTTCGAGGCGCCGACCGTGGTGGTGCTCAAGAAGGGCGAGGAAGGCAACTACTTCTACACGGTCAAGTACGACACCTTCCCGCGGAAGGTCGCCGCACTCGGCCGCAAGGTGACCTTCGAGCCGTCGCTGTTCGACTCCCCGCGGTTCGACACCCGCGAGGTGGGCCCGTACCTGGTGGTGGCGGTCCGCTGATCCTCGGTCCGGGAGGGCGCGGGCTCGCCCGGGTCAGTCCGGATAGTCGAGGCGGAAGATGCTGATCGGTTCGGCGAGTTTGTCCCCGCGCAGGTAGGTGGGCACCGGGGTCTCGGTGGCCAGCTGCATCAACGGCACGTACGGACCACCCGCGCTGCCCACGTACGACACGCTCCCGATCGCACGGATGCTCGGCCCCGAGGCGAATCGGTACCGCACCGGCTCGACGACTCCGCCCGCCACCGACGGCGCGTGGCGGCACGGCAGCGTGAACGCACCGACCCAGTCCAGGATCACCGGCTGCGACGCAGGCACCAGCTGCCGCGACGGGACGACCTCCGGCAGTCGCGGCGCGCCCACGGCGGCCGTGCCGTCCCCGGCTCGTTCGTCCACAACGGACACCCGCAGGCGCGTCGCGTCGGCGGGATCCAGGCGCACGTCCCGCCAGTCCTCGTCGAGTTCGACGTCCTCCACGTGCAGCACGCGGCCGGAGTCGTCGGCGAACTCCACCGTCATCGACACCGCACCCGCACCGCGGGCGGGCACCACGACCGGCGGCGAGTCGGGCGAGGCGGCCTCGGCGGGCAGGCGGTACCACGACGTCGTCACCCTGCCCGCGCCTCCGGTGCTGTGCCAGACGGGGGCGCCGGCGGTGCCGTACGGCCGGGCGAGTCCGTCGCGCGGGAACTGTCCGTTCTCGGCGAATCCGTCCATCGTGGCCGGTCCGGTCGCGGGCAGGACTCCCTTGCCGATGTCGGGTTCGGCCTGGAGCCAGCGTTCGATGCCGCACGGATCGCCGGACAGGGCGGCCAGATTCGCCGCACCCGTCGTGTAGGTCGCCGATCGCGGGACCATCGCGTAGGCCATCGTCCCGACCTCCACGACCACGACGCCGAAGGCGACGACGGGCACGAACCACGCCGGGCTCCGCAGCCACCGCCACGCACCCACCAGCCCCGCGACCGCGAGGGCGATACCGGCCACCAGTGCGAGGTCGGCCGCGTCGATGTTCGCGACACCGGGCGGGACGTCGGCCCACTTCACGTTGAGTCCGCCGAGGAACCACCAGCGCAGGGGCGCGCCCAGCCCGATCCACACGGCGACGGCGAGTCCGGCGCAGGCCAGGGAGCGTTGCCAGGCGCGGGGCAGTGCGCCGCGCGCGATCGTGTGGACCGCGGCCGCCACCAGCAGCGTGCCGATACCGCCGAGGGCGCCGAAGTGGTGGGTGTACTTGGTGGGGGTCAGCGCGAGCGCGCCGAAGTACAGCACCGACGCGATCAGGAGCCTGCGGGTCGGCGTCAGCGCGAGTTTCGGCGTGTGCCGCGCGACGAGGAGTACCGCCAGCACCGCCATACCGAACCACAGCAACAGCACGGGCATCCGGCGGTTCAGCCCGCCCTGCGACTGGTCGAACAGCCACTCGTACCGCTTGCCCTCGCCGAAGATCCCGTAGCTGGGCCCGATGTCGGTGCGCACCTCGGTGGCGTGCAGCACCGCGTCGAGTGGCTGGCCGTGGAACATCAACAGCAGGACCGACGCGCCCGCGCCCAGCAGGACCGCGACGGCACGCATCCCGTGTGCCCGCAATGCCGGCCACGCGGCGGGAAGCGCGACGAGCAGCTGGAAGGCCACCGCGACGCCGGTCGGCGTGACCGTGGTCGTCGCACCGGCCGCCACGACCGCCCCGGCCAGCAGCGACAGTCTGCGCAGCGCGATGCCACGTTCGACCAGTGCCGCCGTGACGAGGGAACCGAACAGCACCCACGGTTCCGGCCGCAGGCCGATTCCGAACTGGACGGTCCACAGCAGGAACACACCTGCGGCCGTCCAGCGCGCCAGGGTCAGCCTGCCCTTGGCCAGCCTGGGCAGGAGCAGCCGGTCGATCAGCCACCACGAGGCCAGGCACAGCAGCAGCGAAGGAAGCCGCATCCACAACGTCGTCGTGCTGATCTCCGCCCACGGCCGGTACAGCTCGTAGAACCAGCTGAACGGTGCCTCGGGGGCGTTGAACCAACGCATGTAGTTGCCGACGAAGCCGGTGTGCTCGGCCGACAGGATCATCGTGACGATGTAGCCGTCGTCCACCGTGGACGCACCGATCACCGTCCACCCGGCCAGCGCGCCGAGCACCACGGCATCGGGCAGTCGTGGCCGCGCCCAGCCCCGCGGCAGCAGGCGCACGCGACGGCGGCCGGTCCCGGCGTCCTCGGCTTCGCGGCGGCGCAGGGCGAACAGCATGCCCACGAGACTCGCCAGCGCGACGAGGCCGGCGGCGATCTTCAGCGCGCCGGGACTCGAGGCGTAGCGCGTGTCCGGGGTGACGTCGACGTGCAGGTCCGCGGCCTGGGTCGCGTCGGTGAACAGCCCGTTGACCACGGGCCGTTCGGACGAGGCGCCCACGCGCGCGCCGTCGGCGTGGACGACGGTGCCGTGTTCGCCTGCGGTGATGCTCCAGCGGCACGACTCGCCGCGCGGCGCCGACGCCAGCTCGCGGTCGCCGAGCGAGACCGTGATCCGCCCGTCGGCGACCGCGACGGTGACGCCGTCGGGCGCGGGCTGCTCACCGCCGGGGCCGGTGGTCGAGACGAGCACCCCGTCGGCGAGGCCGGCCGCGTCGGCACACGTGAACGTGATGTCGAGGTGCTCCGGCGCGTACGGCAACAGGGGCAGCGCCCGGTCGTGCGGGGCGCCGTCCGGCCACGCGTAGGTCACGGGCTCGTGGTTCACCGGGGCGAGGACGAACAGGACCGCGGCGAGAGCCGACAACAGTCCCAAAACGGCCACGAGAGGGCGTCGGGCCGTGCGACGGCTGGACGCGGTCGCGGTGGCTGCCACGCCGGAAACTCTAGATACTCGCGATGTAGCTCCGAGTGAAGGCCCTCGGCGTGTACGCGTCCCGGCCGCAAAACAGGGGAGTAACCCGATGCGCCTGCCAGGATGAACGCCGACTGCGCCGAACGGTGTCAGCGAAGGTCCTACCGCGGAAGTACGGCCATGCCACCAACAATGCGCACCGCCGGGATCGTCGTCGCGTCCGCGGCGGCCGGACTGCTCGCCTTCCTCCTGACGAGGACGAGCCTGACCGACGACGCCTACATCACCCTGACCTACGCCAGGAACCTCGCCGTCCACGGCGAATGGGGGATCATCCCCGACGCCGCGGCCAACTCGGCGACCTCGCCGCTGAACGTGCTGCTGCTCGCGCTCGCCACGCTGCTCACCCGGCTCGTGGGCGACGCGCAGCCGATCCTCGCGCTGGGCGTGGTCACGGTCGCCGCCACGGCCGCGCTCGGGTGGGCGTGGGCGCGGATGGCGGCGCGGCTGCGGTTCGGCACACCCGTGGCACTGCTCGGCGTCGCGGTCGTGGTGACGAATCCGTTCGTGCTGTCGGCGATCGGCCTCGAGGTGCTGCTGGTGCCCGCCGTGCTGGCGTGGCTGGCGGCCGCGACCGTGGAACGCCGTCCCGTCGTGTTCGGCGTCGCCGCCGGGGTGGCGATCCTCGTCCGGCTGGACCTGATCGTCTTCGTGCTCGTGATGGTCGCCGTCGCCGGCGCGCGAGCCCTGGGCCGAGGCTGGTGGCGGGCGCTCGTCGCGATGATCGCCGTCGCGCTGCCCTGGTACCTGCTGAGCTGGCTGACCTTCGGTTCGGCGGTGCCGGACACGCTCGTGATCAAACAGTCGCAGGACGGACTGTTCGACCCGTGGACCTACGCCAGCGGGCTCGGCCTGTACCTCCGCTCGGCCGACGTCGCCGTGCTGGCCTCGCTCGTGCCCGCGGCCCTCGGCGTGGTCGCGCTGCTCGTCGCGGTCGTCGTCCGGCTCACCGTGACCCGCAGGCCCGCGCTGGGTGCGGCGGCGGGGCTGGGCGCGGGTGGTGTCGCGTACTTCCTCGTCTACACCGCACTCGGCGTCGGGCCGTATCACTGGTACTACGCGCCGCCGCTGACGTCGCTGGCGATGTGCGGGGTGCTGGCCGCGGGTGCCTGGTGGGGCCTGCGACGCGCACACCCGGAGCAGCAGGAGGACGGGGCGGGGCAGCAGGAGGACCGTACGGATCGCCGGCCGGCAGGGGCGACCGGCGCGGCCGCCGTGATGGCCGTGATGGCCGTCGTGGTCGCGGCCACCGTGGTGGTCGAGGTGGGCAGGGGCGTGCCGTGGCGCTCGCCGGTCATCTTCGGGAACTGGGCCAGCGCCGAGGACTACGCGCGGGTGGGCGAGGAGATCGGCCGCATCGTCGGCGACGACGTCGTGCGGTCCCCGGGGGAGATCGGCACGTTGGCCTACTTCTGCGAATGCCGCATCGTCGATCCGTTCTCCGACCGCGGGCGCATTCCGGAACTTCTCGACGAGCGACTGGCCGATTCCGGGACGGTCGGAAAAGCTCTCCTCGAATTCAACTATCTGTGGTTCGACCGTGATCGTGAGCCGCTGACTCCGAGGTATCGCATCCTCTACGACCGTGGACTCGGTCACGGTCCGAATACGTGGAACGTACATTCCGACGCAAAGGGCACGGGCCACTTCCGACTCGTCCGCATCATGTGACGCACCGGTTCCGTTCTCGCGCGGACCCGGTAGCTTGTCCGTGGTCGAACGGGTAGGAGCGATGACGACGACACACGATGCGGACGCGCCCATGACCGCGCAGGACGACGGCGAGGCGGCCACCGGCGCCGGCGCCGCGACGAGCCCTGCGACCGATCCCGACGCTTCGCAGCCGCCCGAAACGGCGGAGTCGTCGGCCGTGCCCGATGCGCCGAGGGGACGTCTGCAGCGGCTGCGCCGCGGCCGCGACCCCATCGCCTGGCTGCTGGGCGCGGGCGCCGCCCTGGTCGCGTGCGTGTTCGTCGTCGTCGACCTGGCGTGGAACCAGGGGGCGTTCATCGCCCCGCTCGACGACGTCTACATCCACCTGCAGTACGGCAAGCAGCTCGGCAGCGGTGAGCTGTTCCGCTTCAACCCGGGCGATCCGATCAGCACCGGCGCCAGCAGCATGCTGTACACGGTGGTGCTCGCGATCGGCCACCTCGTCGGGTTCAGCGGCAACGGACTGCTGGGCTACGCGGTCGTGGTCGGCATCGTCTGCACCGCGTTCGCGACCGGCCTGACCTACCACCTCGGACGGGTGCTCGTCGGCAGGGCGACCGGCGTGTGGGCCGGTGTGCTCACCGCGGTGTCGGGTCCGCTGATGTGGGGCGCGGCCAGCGGCATGGAGGTCGGCCTCACCGCATTGTTGGCCACCGGCATGGTCTACCTGTTCGTCCGCGAACGCCCCGACCGCCGGTTCCGCTGGACGCCCGTCGTGGGTGTGGCGCTGGCGTTGGTGCGCCCCGAGGGCATGGTCCTGGCGCTGGCGCTGAGCGGTGCGATGGTGTGGACGACGCTGTCGGGCAGGCGCCGCGGAGAGGGGTTGCGGCCGCGCGCTACGGCGTGGACGCTGCTGCCGCTGCTTGCTCCGATCTGCCAGTACCTCTTCTACCGGGTCGCCACGGGCACGTTCACGGCCAACGGCGTGCAGTCGAAGTCGTTGATGTCCGACCGGCCGCAGTTCTACATCGGCGACTTCGTCAACCGCGCCATGGACAACCTGCGCGGCGCCGTCGGCTTCTTCAACGGCCTGTCCGGGCAGAACTACGCGTTCCCCGGCATGCTCGTCGTCTTCGTCCTCGGCCTGGCCTACGTGCTGGTCAAGCACCGCAGGTGGCGGGCGCTGGTGATCGCGCTCGTGGTCGCCTTCGCCGGGATCGTCGCATCGGTGTCGACCCTGTCGACGGCCCTGATCCACGAACTGCGCTACTTCCAGCCGTTCCTGCCCGTGTACATCCTGTTCACGGTGATCGGGCTGTACGCACTGTCCCGGCTGGTGGCGCGGGGCCGGTTCCGCCAGGCGGCGCTGCACCTGTTGCCGACCGTCGCGTTGCTGTTCTCGCTCGTGGCGCTGCCCCAGTGGGCGTGGCGGTTCGGCTGGGAGGCGGCGACCATCCGCGACACGAACGTCTCGGTCGCCGCGTGGATCCGCGGGAACCTGCCGCCGGACGCCGTGGTCGGGGTGAAGGACGTCGGCGCGGTCGCCTACTACAGCGGGCACAAGGTCGTCGACACGATCGGCCTGACGTCCAACGGCTTCGCCGAGGCCAGCAACCACGGGCCCGGCGCGCTGTACGAGAAGTTGCGGGCGATGCCGCCGGGCGAACGTCCCGACTACTTCGCCGTCTACGAGCAGTGGCCTGGCGCGTCGATGCACTCGTTCGTCGACACCGGAGTGTTCGTCGCCGAACCGGAGATGACGTTCGACCTCAACGTGCCGCGCGACAGCTCCGGGTGGAGCATCGTGCCGTTCGACGAGATGAACGTGTACCGGGCCGACTGGCGGCTCGCGGGCACGGGCGACCGGGCGCCGGTGGACGGCGACGTGCGCGACCACGTCGACGTCGGCTCGCTCGACTCCGAGACCGAGCACGGCTACGAGGCCGACATGGAACAGCCCGGCGTGCAGCCCTACACCGACCTGCGGCGCCAGGACGGGATCATCGACAGCAGCAGGTACATCCTCGGTGGCGAGACGTTCCGGATCGGCAATCTGCGCCCTGGTCAGGACGCGACGCTGACGAGCCGCACGATGGTCAACGGTATCGAGCAGTTCGTACGCGTGCGGGTCGACGGGCAGGAGGTCGGCGTGTGGAACCTCGGCCCGAACCGTGAGTCGTGGGAGACCCGCTCGTTCGACATCCCCGGCCGCTACCTCGACTCGGCGGACGCCGAGATCACCCTCGAACCGGTCCGGCCCCTGCTCAGCCCGTACCCGGAGTACACGAGCTACGGCTACTGGGTCACCCAGTAGAGCGCCAGTAAAAGCCCCCGAGGGCCCCATGGTTGCGTTCAACGCAACCATGGGGCCCTCGGGGGCTTCGTGATGCCGGGGACGGCTCAGATCGGGAGCTTGCGGAAGATCGGGCGTGGGACGTGCCGCAGCGCCGACATGACCCAGCGGAACGTGCCGGGGGCCCACACGAGGTCCTTGCCGCTGCGAGCCGCGTTCACGGCGATGTCGGCGACCGAGTCGGCGGTCTGCTCGAGCGGGGCCTTGTCCATGCCCTCGGTCATCTTCGTGCGCACCTGGCCGGGGCGCACGACCGTCACGTGGACGCCGTACGGGGCAAGCGCCTCGCCGAGACCCAGGTAGAAGCCGTCGAAGCCGGCCTTGGTGGAGCCGTAGACGAAGTTGGACCTGCGGACGCGCTCGCCGGCCACCGACGACAGGGCGATCACCGAACCGTGCCCCTGCTGCTTGAGCCGCTCGGCCAGCGCGACGCCCACCGACACCGGAGCGGTGTAGTTGACGGTCGCCATCTCGACGGCCTGCGCGTGGTCCTGCCACGCCTCCTCGGCGTCCCCGAGCAGGCCGAAGGCCACCACCGTCACGTCGACGTCGCCGTCGGAGAACGCCTTGTCGATCACCATCGGGTGCGAGTCGGTGTCCGTGGCGTCGAAGTCGATCGTCTGCACCTCGGCGCCCTTGTCGCGCAGGCGCTGCGCGGCGTCGTCGAGCCGCGGCGACGGACGCCCCGCGAGCAGCACGCGCATCGGACGGTCGGCGAGGTACTTCTCGGCGATCGCGAGACCGATGTCCGAGGTCCCGCCGAGCAGCAGCAGCGACTGGGGGTTGCCCACCGCGTCGATCACAGTTCCAGCCTCCTGGCCATGTCGGAGATGAAGATGCCGTACGGGTCGACGGAGTGGCGGACCTTCTTCCACTCGTCGATGCGCGGGTACATGCGGTGGAACGTCTCCGCGGTGGTCCGCGAGTCCTTGGCGGTGTACAGCCTGCCGCCGATGTCGAGCACCATCTCGTCGAGCTCGGCGCACAGCCGCGACAGGCCCGGCTTGATCGGGAAGTCGAGGCACACCATCCAGCCGGGGTGCGGGAACGACAGCGGTGCCCGGTTGCCCTCGCCCATGCGCTTGAACACGTTCAGCGCCGAGTAGTGGCCCGAGTGCGCGACCTTCTCGACGATCCGGCGCAGCCCCTCGTTCGCCCCGAGTGGGGTGCTGAACTGGTACTGCAGGAAGCCGTTGCTGCCGTAGCCGCGGTTCCACTCTCCGACCAGGTCGAGCATGTGGTAGAAGGCCGTGATGTTCTGGATCGAGCCGCGGCCCTGCTTCGGCGTGGACCGGTAGTAGAACTCACCGATCGCGCTGAGCGTCAGCTTGTTCATCAGGCCGTTCGGGAACACGTCCGGCACGGTCAGCAGCTGCGGGGCCGAGAACTTCAGCGGCTCGGCGCGCAGTTTCGGCGGGAGCTCGTCGAGCTTGGCCAGCGAACCACGGGCGAACGCACCGCGGCCGAGCTTGCGGCCCGTGGAGATCGTGTCGAACCACACCGACGAGTACGTGTAGTTCTCGTCGGAGCCGTCGCTGATCAGCTCGAGCGTGCCGTCGAGGTCGTCGGTGCGGTCGTTGTCGACGATGAAGTACGCGGTCTCGGTGCGCGTCATGCGGATCCGCGCGCGGACGATGATGCCCGTGAGGCCGATCCCGGCGACCGTGGCCCAGAACAGGTCGGACTCCGGGCCGTCCGGGGTCAGGGTGCGGACGCGGCCGTCGGCGGTCACGAGATCCATCGACAGCACGTGGTTGCCGAAGCTGCCCGCGCTGTGGTGGTTCTTGCCGTGGATGTCGTTGGCGATCGCGCCGCCGATGGTCACCTGCCGCGTACCGGGCAGTACCGGCACCCACAGTCCGTAGGGCAGCGCCGCCTTCATGAGGGCGTCGAGGCTGACGCCGGCGTCCACGTCGACCACGGCGGTGTCCGGGTCGATCGAGTGGATGCGGTTCAGCGCGGTCATGTCGACGACGAGACCGCCCGCGTTCTGGGCCGGATCGCCGTACGAGCGGCCGAGCCCGCGCGCGATGACCCCGCGCTCACCGGCCTGCGCGACCGCGCGTGCGATGACTTCGGCGTCGGGTGTGGTCAGAACGTTCGCCGTGGTCGGCGATGTCCTGCCCCAGCCGGACAGGGTGCGCCGTTCGATGTGTCGTTCGGGAGTCGGTGCGCTCACTCGAGTCAGGGTAACCACTTCGAGATAAGGGCTGTCTCCGGACTCACAATGTCCGATCCCTACACTCATTGCGGGCAACACCTGAATCCGGATACGGCAGCATCAGCCGCTGCGGGAACGCAGGCGGGATAGTACGAGGGTGCAAAGGATGCAGCGGTGACAACGATGGAATCTTCCGCAGGCGAGGTCGCGAAGCCGGCGTCGCCAGGCCTCGTCGCGCAGATCATGCGGTTCGTCCTGATCGGCGGGTTCTGCGCCCTCGTCGACTCCGGCCTGTACGTGTTGTTGTTGCAGGCGGGCACCTGGGTGCATTTGGCGAAGGCGATCAGTTTCATCGCCGGAACCACCACCGCCTATTTCCTTAACCGCCGCTTCACATTCACGGGCGCACAAAAGGGCGGCGCCGGCCAGCTCGGCGGGTTCGCCGCGCTTTACACGACCACGTTCTTCGTGAACGTCGGAACGAACGCCCTCATGCTCGCGACCCTGCCTGCCGACTTCACCTGGCGCGTGGCGTCGGCATGGATCATCGCTCAGGGCACGGCCACGGCCATCAATTTCGTGATGTTGAAATGGGTCGTGTTCCGCGAAGCCCGCGACTGAACCGCCGCAAGCCTCATGCGGACCGCCCACGAGGGGCCTGTACCTTACTGGCGTTCGCGCAATGGGGTGAATCCGTCGAAGCCGGCGGACCCGCCGTTTTGATCACGCAGTCCGGTGGCCAGCACTACTTGGAGGACGCCACTCATGTCCGGTGAAGCAACAGTGACCGAGGCTGGGAACCAGATGGCCGGCGAGCTGCTGCAGGCCCACACCCCGGAATCGGGGCGTCTGCTGGCCCAGCGCAGCCTGTTCGAGGGCCCGTCGGCGATCGTCAGCAAGGACCTGTACTTCGAGGTCTCCGAGGGTGTCGCCACCAGGGACCGCGAGTCGCTGACGCTCGAACCGTCCGCCAAGGCCACTGGCAACACCTACTTCGGCCGGTTCCCCGCGTCGTACTGGCAGCGCTGGACGACCGTGCGTTCGGTGACCGTCGAGGCCGTCGTCAGCGGTTCGGGACGGCTGGCCGTGCGTGCCTCCGACGTCGACGGCCAGCCCCGCACCATCGCCGCCCGTGCGGTGACCGACGTGGTGCAGCGGACCGTGACCCTCGAGGCGAAGCTCGACAAGTTCCTCGACGGCGGCGCCCTGTGGCTCGACCTGGAGACCGACGCGCTCGAGCGGCTGACCGTCTCGCAGGTGCGCTGGACCGTCGAAGCGCCGGAGACCGTGCGGCCGACCGCGGTGACCATCTGCACGATGAACCGCGCCGACGACTGCCTTTCCAACCTGCGCACCCTCGCCGACTCGCTGCCCGCCCTCGAGACGCTCGACGCCATCTACGTCGCCGACCAGGGCACCGACACGGTCGACTCGCGGGACGGTTTCGCCGACGTCGCCGCGGCGCTCGGCGACAAGCTCAAGTACATCAAGCAGCCCAACCTCGGGGGTGCGGGCGGCTTCACCCGCGGCCTCTACGAGGTGGCGGGCGTGTCGGCGGCCGAGCACGCCAACGTGCTGTTCATGGACGACGACGTGCTGCTCGAGCCGGACATCGTCATCCGGATGACGGCGTTCTCCAACAAGGCCGCCAACCCGATGATCGTCGGCGGCCAGATGCTCAACCTGCTGCACCCGAACCAGCTGCACGTCGGTGCGGAGTACGCCGCACTGAACGCGCTGCAGCCCGGCCTGCCCGTCCCGCACAGTCTCGAGACCGCCGACCTGCTCGGCGTCGACCCGAAGACCGGCAAGAAGAACCGCCAGGAGCGCCGCCTCGACGCCGGCTACAACGGCTGGTGGTCGTGCCTGATCCCGTCCGAGGTCGTGCAGAAGATCGGCTACCCGATGCCGTTCTTCTTCCAGTGGGACGACGCCGAGTACAGCTACCGCGCCCGCGGCGCCGGGTTCCCGACGGTGACGCTGCCCGGTGCCGGCGTGTGGCACGCCGACTTCCACTGGAAGGACTGGGACGAGTGGCACCGCTACTTCAACCTGCGTAACTCGATCATCACCGCGGCGCTGCACAGCCCGTTCGACCTGAACCTGCTCTCGCGGGTGCTCATGGCCCAGGTGGTGCGCTACCTGCTCGGCATGCAGTACGGCCTCACCGCCACGCTGATCAAGGCTGTCGAGGACTTCCTCGAGGGCCCGGAGATCCTGCACGACGGCGGGGTCGCCGCCATGAAGGAGATCCGCGAGATCCGCGCCCAGTACCCGGAGACCAAGCGGCACGACCCCACCGACGTGCCCGGCATCCCGTCCAACGACATCGTCATCAACAACACGGCGCCGCGGCCGAGCCTGCAGCGCGCCATCCTCGTCAAGCGCATCCTCGACCGGCTGCGGGGCAAGCACCGCTTCGGCATGGGCGCCATTCCGGCCGACGAGGCGCACTGGTGGCACGTGTCGCTGTTCAAGACCGCCGTGGTCACCGACGCCTCGCAGGAGGGCGTGCGCGTCCGCTCCTACGACAAGGACCGCATGATGGAGCTGGCCAAGCGGGCCGTGCAGGTCATCAGCAGGCTCCGCAAGGAAGGCCACGCCGTGCAGGCGCAGTACAAGCGCGCCATGCCCGAGCTCACCAGCCGCGAGAACTGGAAGCGGCTGTACGAACTCTGACGTGGTGAGGTCTTCGGCCTGCGGCTGCGCCCACGCGTCAGCGCAGGCCGAAGACCTTGCCCGACCGCTGCAGATCGTCGACGTACGCCGCCGCGACATGGGCGAAATTGATCTGCAGAATGCGGTCGTCCGGATCGCGGATGCTCTGCACCGAACCGTGGTCCAGGTACAGATTCAGTTGTTTCGTCACGTCGTCGACCACATCCGCGTGCAGCGGGAACACCAGCGGTTCTCCGCCACTCACCAGATGCAGGACGAGCGCGGGTTTCGAATCGGCCATGTCCCAACCTGACCACCGGGCGCCACCGAGCGGCAAGCCGGTTCGCTGACAGCGGATCGGCGAGTCCGCGATCCCCGGACTCGCCCCGGCGCGCGAGTTCAGGCTGCTAACGTTCTGCCCGCAGACGACACGGAACCGGGGGAGAGATGGCGCGTTCGTTCTCACTGTCGCTCGTGGCAGTGGACATCCTGCTCGAGCAACTCAAGCTCGGAAGGTCGCCGTTCCCGTTCGAGATCCCGCACGTCGGCACCACCCACACCCAACGCGCGCAGGTGCGCGAAGCGGTCCTGCGCGACCTCGAAGGCCGCGGCCTCGCCCGCGGCGGCCGTCTCGACCCCGACACCGAGACCGCCTTCCAGGCCTTCGTGCGCGCGCCGCTCGTCGTGACCCTCGCGGGCACGCTCGACGACGACGAGGAGCTGTACGCCCGCGCGGTCTCCGACCGGCAGGCCGGCCTGCTCGTGCGCCAGGACGGCAACATGCTCGTCTTCGAGGAAGTCCGCGCCACCAACTTCGTCGCCGAACTCGTCGACGTCCTGCCGCTCACCAAGCCGGCCCCCGGCCAGTCCATCACCGTGCCCGTGCCCTCCCGCGCGCCGCGGCCCAGTGGAGGGGACGGTGGATACGACCCGTTCCGCGGTGTTCAAGCCCCACGCTCGGGACACAACTCCACTCAGGAACGAGCCGTCGCCCGGCTCTTCGAGAAGCCCATGAAGCGCCTCGGGTTCTTCACCGCCTTCGTGCCCGGCGACGAGGGCAGACCGACCAAGCTCGACCCGCTCATGTGGTTCGACAACGAGGACGGCCGCTACCTCGGCTCCCAACGCTCCGCCGAGGACGGCCAGGCGTGGGCCACGTACGCACCCGCCGACAACGCGCGCCTGGTCACGCACCTCTACACCCAGCTCGAGCCGTACCTGTAGCCGCGTGGCCCGGCGGTGCGATCCGCGCACCGCCGAGCCACGCGTCGCAAGCCGGCTACGTGCTGGCGCCAGGTCGCGTCTGACATCCCCGCTCGCGACGGCAGAGGATCATCAGACACGACCTAGGCGAAGATGTTCAGCACCAGCACGAGGCCGAATCCGATGACGCCGATCAAGGTCTCCAGCACCGTCCACGTCTTGAGCGTGGTCTTGACGTCCATGCCCAGGTAGCGGCCGACGAGCCAGAACCCGGAGTCGTTGACGTGCGAGAGCACGGTGGCGCCACAGGCGAGCGTGATCACCAGCAGGGCCCGGTACAACGGCGTCACGCCTTCGGTCGCGGCGAGGGTCGGCGCGATGAGGCCGGCTGTGGTGGTGAGTGCGACCGTGGCCGAACCCTGGGCCACCCGCAGTCCCGTGGAGATCAGGAACGCCGCGAGGATGAGCGGGATGCCGAGGTCCTTGAGCGTTTCGGCCAGGGCCTGGCCGATGCCGCTGACGTAGAGCACCTCACCGAACATCCCACCCGCGCCGGTGATCAGGATGATCGCGCAGACCGGCGCGAGGGCTCCGTTGACGATGTTCTCCACCGAGGCGCGGGAACGCCCGCGGCCGAGCACCACGAGGCTGACGAGCGCCGTGACGAGCAGCGCGATCGGGGTTGCGCCGAGCACCCGCAGTGCCTGCACCCAGGTCGCGTCGGCGTCGACGACGCCTGCGGTGCCGAGGGTGTTCAGGCCGGTGTCGAGGAAGATCAACACCATCGGCAGCAGGAGGATCGCGATGACCGTGCGGAACCGCGGGTAGGGCAGTTCCCCGGTTGCCGGGCCTCCACCAGCCGAGTCTCCGCCGGCCGAGTTCCCGCCGCTCGGGCCTCCGTCGGCCGAGTCTCCGCCGGTGCCGGAGTTGGTTCCCGGCGCACCGGGGAGGGAGAGGGCGGGCACGGCCAGGTCCACGCGGCGGCCGATCATCTTGCCGCCGACGTAGCCCGCGAGGTACCAGGTCGGCACCGCGATCACCAGGCCGACGAGCAGCACGAGGCCCATGTCGGCGTCGAGGAACTCGGCGGCCGAGACCGGGCCGGGATGCGGCGGGACGAAGGCGTGCATCACGGCGAATGCGCCGAGCGGCGGCAGCGCGTAGAGCAGCACCGAACCGCCGAAGCGGGTGGCGACGCTGAAGATGATCGGGACGAACACCACGAACGCGGCGTCGAGGAAGATCGGGAACCCGAAGAACAGGGCGGCGACGCCGAGAGCCAGCGGGGCCCGTTTCTCCCCGAACCGGTTGACCAGCGAGTTGGCCAGTACGTCCGCGCCTCCGGTGACTTCCAGTAGGCGGCCGATCATGGCGCCGAGGCCGACCAGCAGGCCGACTTCGGCAAGGGTGCTGCCGAAACCGTCCATCAACGTGTCGACGAGCTCGTTGAGCGGAATCCGGGTGGCCACCGCGGTCAGCACGCTGACCAGCACGAGTGCGATGAGCGCGTGCACCCGGAACTTGATGATCAGCAACAGCAGCAGTGCGACGGCTCCGGCTGCGATCGCCAGCAGCGGGCCCACTCCGTAGGCCGGCGTTATCTCTTCCATGGGTTTCCTTTTCTCAACACTGAGTTGTTTCGTGCGCCCGGGGTTCGGCGATTGCGCTGTCGGTGACGGATTCGGTCGTGGTGGTCGGCTGTCCTACTCGGACTCGAGCGTGCAGGTCGGCGCGGTCGGTCAGCGGGTGACGTCGCCGTCGCCGGCTGCGAGCTCACTGCGGTCGGGGAGGCCTTCCCAGTCGCCGGTGACCGCGACGGTCAGTGCTCCGGCCATGGCCGCGTCGTCCAGTTGCTGCCGTACGGGCTCACCGCGGAGCCGGGCGGCCAGGTATGCGGCGGCGAAGGAATCACCCGCGCCCACCGGGTCGACGACGGTGGTGGGCCGCGGCGGAACCGTGACGATCTCCCCATCGACGAGGGCCACCGCGCCGTCCCCGCCGAGTTTGATCACGACCTCGCGTGGTCCGAGCGCGGCCAGGGCGCGGGCGAGCTGCGCCGGGTCGGAGCCGTCCACGAGCAGTCGCGCCTCGTCCTCGGTGGCGAACACGACGGTGGCTGCCGACGTCAGACGGCGCAGTGCCGCGGTGGCCTCGTCGGGGGTCCACAGCGCGCGGCGGTAGTTGAGGTCGAAGGAGATCGGCACGCCGGCGTCGCGGGCCGTCTCGGCCGCGGCGAACGCGGCTTCGCGGGCGGACTCGCTCAGTGCTGGCGTGATGCCGGTCAGGTGGAGGACGCCGGCCCGCCGGACGGCGGTCTCGTCGACGTCGGCCGGGCGCAGCCGGGACCCGGCGGAACCGGTGCGGTAGTAGGAGACGCGGGTCCGCGTTCCGGTCCGCCGCTCCTTGACCATGAGCGCGGTCGGCGCGTGTTCGTCGGTCAGCACGTGCTCTGCGGGCAGCTGCTGACCGGCCAGGGTCATCCGGATGAGCCTGCCGAACTCGTCGTCGCCGACGCGCCCGATCCACGTGGCCCGGCCGCCCAGGCGGGCCACGCCGATCGCGACGGTCGCTTCGGCACCGGCGACGCCGAGGGACAGGTTCGGCGCATGCCGCAGCGGTCCGACGATGGGCGAGGTGAGCACGGCCATTGCCTCGCCGAGGGTGACGAGCCCGCTCATGCGGCGGCCTCGGTTTCGGCCAGGAACGTGTGGGCGCGCCTGCGCAGCTCGCCCAGGTCGCCGCCGTCGAGGGCGTCGCCCAGCAGCGGACTGCCGATGCCGAGTCCGCACGCCCCGGCCTCGAGGAAGGGCCGCACGAGATCCAATGTCACCCCGCCGGTGGGCAGCAGGTCGATGTCGTCGAGCGGGGCACGGAGTTCGCGGATGTAGCCGGGACCGCCCAGGCTCGCCGGGAAGATCTTGACGGCCGTCGCGCCGAGTTTCGTGGCGGCGGTGACCTCGCTGGCGGTGAACGCACCGGGAAAGTAGCCGAGGCCGCGCGCGTGCACCCGGGCCGCCACGTCGGAGTCGGTGTCGGGGGCGACGACGAACTCCGCGCCTGCCTCGGCGGCCCGGTCCACGTGCTCCGGTGTGCGGACCGTGCCCACGCCCACCTTGGCGGACGTGCCGTGCCGCTCCACGGCGCCGCGGACGGCGTCGAGCGCGCCGGGGGTGTTCATCGTGATCTCCAGACAGCGCACGCCGGCGTCGACGAGCGTGTCCACGACCGCGTCGACGTGCTCGCCGGAGCGTCCGCGCAGGATCGCGACGATCCGCGTACTCCGCAGGGCGTCGCCGAGCAGCGCCGCGCTGTCGGGAGTGCCGCCGGCGGCACTGCCTTCGGAGGCCCCGCTCTGCGGGGTCGTCGAGCTCATCGCCATACCTCCGGGGAGTCCTTGAATTGCAATATATGCAAACACCTTGTAAATTCTGCATCAGTCTGTACGCTGCGCGGTCGAAGGTCAAGGAGTGGGATGTCGACAACGGTTGCCAAGGCGGTGCTCGTGCTGCACCAGCTGGCCGACGGTCCGCGGTCGCTGTCCGCGCTCGCCGAGGCCGTGGGCGTGCACTCGTCCACGGCGTTGCGCATGATTCAGCCGCTGCTCGCCGACGGGCTGATCGCACGCGGTGGTGACGGCAAGTACCGCCTCGGCCTGCGGCTCGCCGAGCTCGGCCAGCAGGCGCTCGACAACGTGGATCTGCACGGCGCGGCACACGGCCACCTGCTGGAACTGGCCGAGGACGTCGGCGCGACCGTGCACCTGGCGCAGCTCATCGACGATGCGATCGTCTACGTCGACAAGATCGAACACCGGGCGACGATGCGGATGTGGTCGCGTATCGGCCGGGCCGTACCGCTGCACACGTCGTCGGTGAGCAAAGCGATCCTCGCCGGCCTCGAGCCCGAGCTGCGCGACCGGCTGATCGCCCGGTGCGGATTCGAATGGCACACCGACGAGACCATCACGACCCGCGAGGCGTTGCTCGCCGAGCTGCGCGTGACGGCCGACCGTGGCTACGCCACCGACCTGGGCGAGTTCGAACCGCTCGTGCACTGCATCGGCATCCCCGTGCCCCAGTCGTCCGGCGTCGATGCGGCCGTCTCGATCACCACGATCCAGGCGTCCCCCGACGTCGACGCGCTCCGCGGGCTGGTTCCCCGGCTCGCCACCGCGGCGAAGGCCATCGCCGCCGACCTAGGCCACCGCGGCTGACCTCGGCCGCCCCCTACCCGGCACCGAACAGGAGACATCGCCCGTGAAGATCACCAGCATCAAGACGTACCTGATCGAGCCTCGCTGGCTGTTCCTGCGAGTGGAGACCGATGACGGCATCGTCGGCTGGGGAGAACCGGTCGTCGAGGGCCGCGCGCACACCGTCGCGGCAGCGGTCGACGAGATGTCGGACTACCTGATCGGCGCCGACCCCACGCGCATCGAGGATCACTGGCAGGTGCTGACGAAGGGCGGCTTCTACCGGGGCGGGCCGATCCTGTCCAGCGCGGTGGCCGGCATCGACCAGGCGTTGTGGGACATCCGCGGCAAGTCGCTCGGTGTGCCGGTGCACGAGCTGCTGGGCGGGGCGGTGCGCGACACGATGCGGATCTACTGCTGGATCGGCGGTGACGAGCCCACCGAGGTGGGTGAGGAGGCCGCCAGGCAGGTCGAGGCCGGTCTGACCGCGGTGAAGATGAACGCCACCGGACGGATGCGGCCGCTGGAGACGACCGCGCAGATCCAGGCAGCCGTCGACCGCGTCGCGGCGGTGCGCGAGGTCATGGGCCCGGACCGCGACGTCGCCGTCGACTTCCACGGCCGGATCTCGCCCGCCGTGGCACGGGTTCTGTGCCGGGAACTGGAACCGTTGCAGCCGATGTTCGTCGAGGAACCGGTGGTGCCGGAGCTGTCGGCGGACATCGGAAAGATCTGCGCGTCGACGACCATCCCCATCGCCACGGGTGAGCGGCTGTTCTCGCGGTGGGACTTCCGGGACGTCCTGCCGCAGGGCGTCGCCGTGGTTCAGCCGGACCTCTCGCACGCGGGCGGCATCTCCGAGTGCCGGCGGATCGCGGCGTTCGCCGAGGCCTACGGCGTCGCGCTCGCGCCGCATTGCCCGCTCGGCCCGGTGGCACTCGCGGCCAGTCTGCAAGTCGACTTCGCCAGCCCGAACGCGCTCATCCAGGAGACGAGCCTGGGTATTCACTACAACCAGGGCTCGGACCTGTTGGACTACCTGGCCGACCCGGCGGTGTTCGCGTTCGCCGACGGCTACGTCCAGCGACCGACCGCGCCGGGCCTTGGCGTCGAGATCGACGAGGCGGCCGTCGAGAAGGCCGCGGAGACCGGGCACCGGTGGCGCTCCCCGATCTGGCGCCACGAGGACGGCGGCTTCGCCGAGTGGTGACCGGCGCTGCCGGCCCGGCCACCACCCCTCAACGGCACGCTGCCGCGGGACTGTGTTCGATGCGCCCAAGGGCCCCTTGGTTGCGCTGAATGCCACCAAGGGGCCCTTGGGGGCCGCTCAGTAGCGGTAGAAGTGTTCCCTGCGGCCCTGGCGGACGAGCTTCAGCCACTCCACGAACGCCTTCGGGTTCCGCTTCACGCCCACGAAGTACAGGCCGAACCGGATGACCTCCAGCGCGCCGATCTTCCGCATTCCCGGCTGGGACAACAGGAAACCGCGGTTGCGGTAGGTGTAGTAGCGCTTGACCTCGTTCTCCGGGTCCTGCGCGTGGAACCGGCCACCCAGCATCGGCTTGAACTCGTCCGAGCCGTTCGGATGCAGGTACGACGTGCGCAGCGACGTGCCGAACGGCAGTCCCGAACGCACCAGGCGCCGGTGCAACTCCACCTCGTCGCCCCGGAAGAACAACCGCAGATCCGGCACTCCCGTCACCTCGAGCGTCGAGGCCCGGAACAGTGCACCGTTCATCAACGACGCGATGCCGGGCAGGAAATCCTCACCCAGCTCGTCCGACGAGCGCTTCCACGTCAGCCCGCGCCGCAGCGGGAACGCCAACTTCTCCGGCTCGTCGATGTTCACCACCGTCGGCGAGATCTCGGCCAGCCCGCGCCGCTCGGCCTCGGCCAGCAGTGTCTCCAGCACGTGCTCGTCGGCGGGCCTGCCGTCGTCGTCGGCCAGCCACACCCACTCGGCGCCCAGAGCCAGTGCGTGCAGCATGCCGAGCGCGAACCCGCCCGCGCCCCCCAGGTTGCGGTACGACGGCAGATACGTCACCGGCCGCGAGTACGCCTCGACGACGTCCCGCGCCGACTCCTCGTCCGGACCGTTGTCCACGACGATCAGGTGATCCACCGGCCGCGACTGCGACTCGATGACCTTCAACGACTCGGCCAGCAGATCGCGGCGGTTGCGCGTGACGACGACACCGGCGACCGCGCCTTCGGGGAGCGCCTGCATGTCAGCCGCCGTTCGCCTGGCCGGCCGGCGCCGCGGCGGCGGCGTCGTCGGGGTTGGCCTGGCCGAGGCGTTCGAGCACCTCGCGGCTGACGTTCTGGAACGGGTCCCTGCCCTTGTAGCCGGTCAGCACCTCGCGCAGGCGGCCGTGCTGGCGCACCCTGCCCTCGTCCATCCACATGGCCTGGTCGCACAGCTCCAGCAGCAGCTCGTCGGAGTGGCTGGCGAACACGAGGATTCCCGAGCGCTTCACCAGGTCCTTGAGCCGGTCGCGGGCCTTGTTCATGAAGGACGCGTCGACCGCGCCGAGGCCCTCGTCGAGGATGAGGATCTCGGGGTCGATCGAGGTGACCACGCCCAGCGCAAGGCGCACGCGCATACCCGTGGAGTAGGTGCGCAGCGGCATCGCGAGGTAGTCGCCGAGCTCGGTGAACTCGGCGATGTCGTCGATGCGCTTCTCCATCTCCTTGCGGCTTTTGCCGAGGAAGAGGCCGCGGACGATGATGTTCTCGAATCCGGAGGTCTCCGGGTCCATGCCGACGCCCAGGTCGAACACGGGCGCGACCTTGCCGGTGACCCGCGCCGATCCGCGCGTGGGTTCGTAGATGCCCGACAGCAGGCGCAGCAGCGTGGACTTGCCCGCGCCGTTGTGGCCCACGAGCGCGAGCCGGTCGCCCTCGCGCAGCTGCAGGTTCACGTCCTGCAGTGCCTCGATGATCGGGACCTTCGAGTCCGAACCGATCTTGCCGCCGACCTTGCCGAGGACCCGCTTCTTCATCGACCGCGTCTTGGCGTCGAAGATCGGGAAGTCCACGTAGGCGTTGCGGACGTCAATGCTGACCATTGGTGTCACACCCAATACGAGACACGGGCACGGTAGTTACGCATGACCACGAGCGCGAGGGCCCAGCCGACGATCGTGATGCCGATGGCCACCAGCCAGCTGGCGCCGTCGATGTGCTGGCCGATCAGTGGCGCACGCACGATCTGCACGAAATGGTAGAGCGGGTTCAGCTCGATGATCGGCAGTGCCCAGGACACGCCCTCCCGGCCGCCGCCCGCGTACAGCTGGTCGATCGGCCAGACGATCGGGGTCAGGTAGAACAGCAGCTGGATCAGCGAGTTGATCAGCTGCGGGATGTCGCGATACCGGGTCGAGATGACGCCGAGCATCAGCGTGACCCAGCCCGCGTTCAGCGCCAGGATCACGAAGCCGGGCACAGCCGACAGGATCGTCCAGTCGATACCCGGGTGGCACAGGCCGTGTCCCGTGGTGCAGGCGTCCTCCTGCACCGCGTACTGCTGGGACAGCGCGGGGAAGAAGATCGCCACGATGATCACGTAGACGATCACGTTGTGCGCGGCCATCAACGTCTGCCGCCACACCGTGCGCAGCGCGTAGATCGTCAGCGGCGCGGGCATCTGCTTGATCAGACCCTCGTTGGAGATGAAGGTCTGCATGCCCTCGGTGATGCAGCCGCTGATGAAGCCCCACACGATGAACCCGGTGACGATGTAGGGCAGGAAGGTCGAGATCGGCAGGCCGAACAGCTGCGAGTACAGCAGGCCGAGGCCGAGGGCGATGACGCCCTGCGTGATCGTCAACCAGAACGGGCCGATCACCGAGCGGCGGTACCGCTGCTTGATGTCCTGCCACCCGAGGTGACCCCACAGTTCGCGCTGGCGCAGGCCCGTGCGGATGTCGTCGAACGCGCGCTTCCAGGACCGGCTGCCGGGAACGGGCGCGGTGTCGGTGTCGGCGTTCATCGGTGACTTCGTCCCTGGGCTGTCGCCTGATCCGCCTTCGCGTGAATCAGTGGCCTTCGAAGTGCTTGTGGCATGCACGGGATATGAGGGTACTGCTGCCGCGATCGGTCGAACGCGCGCGTCGGGTTCCGGGGCGCGCGTGTCGCCCGTCCGAGTGGCGAAAGGCCCGAAATGCCTGGTCAGCGTAGCTCGTCGAGGCCGGCCCGCGGGGTGATGGGAGTGCGTGGGAGACGGCCGGGACGCTGGTAGTTTGCGCCCGTGAGTCGATTGGTCGGAACCGCACTGGGCCTGCTGGTCGTCTTCGCGTTCGGCACGTGGTTGGCGTGGTCGTACATCACCGACGCGACACTGCTCGACCTGCGCTACGCCACGAACCTCGCCGACGGGCACGGGCTGGTGTTCAACGCGGCCGACCACAGCCCCATCGAGGGGTTCACCAGCTTCGCCTGGACGCTGTGGAACGCGCTGTTCGCCGTGTTCGGCGCCGACCCGGTGCTGGTGGCGAAGGTGACCGGCGTGGTGGCGGGCCTGGCGACGTTGACGCTGCTGATGCGCGCGGTCGACGGTTCGGCAGCCGTCGTGGCCGGCTGTGCCTACGTGCTGTTCCTGCCGACGTTCTTCCACCTCACCGGCGGTCTCGAGACGGCGGTGGTGGCACTCGTCGTGCTGCGGATGGCCGTGCTGGGCATGCGGGTCGTCGAGGAACGGCACGTCCCGGACATCGAACCGCCCCTGTTGCTGCTGCTGGCCGCGACGCTGCGTCCGGAGGCGCTGCTGGCGGTGTTGCCGGCGTTCGTCGTGTGGTTCCGCTCGCGGCGGTTCTCCGGCGGGGCCCGCGCGGGCATCACGGCCGCGATCGTGCTGGCGCTCGCCTGCCTGGTGTGGACGGTGCTGCAGTACGGGCACCTCGTGCCGAAGCCGGTGTCCGACCTGTTCGGCGGGATCGCCTTCGACGCGGAGTGGCTCGGCGCGACGCTGCTGGTGTTCGCCCCGCTGGTGCTGCTCACCGCGGCCCTGATGACGTGGCCGGAGCTGCGCCGCGTCGGCGCGTTCTTCTGCGTGACGGTGATCGCCGGCGGACTGCCGTACGCGCTGGGCGGCGCGGTCGACGGCGACGACCTGCACCGGTACGCCTTCACCGTCTTCCCCGTGCTGTGCCTGGCCGCAGGGGTCGCGGTCTCGGCTATGACGGGGGTGCGGTTCGTGCAGGCGGGGGTCGGCATCGTGGTGGTCGGTTGGGTCGCCGTCACCGGTGCCCTGTCCCCGGACCTGGCCTCGACCGCGAACACGGGGGTCGACCTGAGCCGCACCCACGAGGCGATCGGCAGGGGACTGTCGGAGGCCGACGTCGAGGCGGGCGCGCGGACGGTCGCAGTCGCCGACCCCGGGGTGATCCCGTACTACAGCGGCTGGCGGGCGATCGACTACAGCGGCAGGAACGACGCGCTGATCGCCGACGGCACGCGACCGGACTCGGTGGTGCGCTCGCAGCAGCCGTCGGTGATCGTGGTGCCGTCGCCGGACGGGAACATCCCCGAGGACGTGCACGGCCTCGACGTGCCGGTCGCGGTGGCCGGCTACTCGCAGATCGGGCCGTTCCAGGCCAGGGACGGCAGCTGGCAGTTCGTGTTCGTCCGCCCGCAGTGGGCGCAACAGGTCGAGGTGACCGTGCGTGCGGCCGTCGCCCGCGGCGAGCAGCGGTACGGCGACGACTACGCGGTCACGATCAACCGCTGGCTCGACAGCCTCAAACGCTGAGTCAACCGCTGACTCGCACGCTGATTCGAACGCTGACCCCGCGGCCATCGGCCCGGCCGTCCCACCGACGACGAACGCCCCGCCCGCGAGCCGATCGCGGGCGGGGCGTTCGTGGACGTGCTGTGCGGGCGCGCCCTACAGGCCCTACAGGTACTGGCCGGGGTTGCCGATCCCCGAGTGGCCGCCTTCGCCAGCGCCCTGCGGAAGTCCGCGGCGCATCTGCTCGAGCTGTGCGCGTGCGGCCATCTGCTGGGCGAACAGCGCCGTCTGGATGCCGTGGAAGAGCCCTTCGAGCCAGCCGACGAGCTGCGCCTGCGCGACCCGGAGCTCGGCGTCGGACGGCGTGCGGTCCTCGGTGAACGGCTCGACCAGACGCGTCAGCTCCTGCCGCAGGTCGGGGGCCAGTGCCTCCTCGAGCTCCTTGATCGACGTCTGGTGGATCTCCCTGAGCCGGTCCCTGCTCGCGTCGTCGAGCGGTGCGGCACGCACCTCCTCGAGGAGTTGCTTGATCATGGTGCCGATGCGCATGACCTTCGCGGGCTCCTCGACCATGTCGCCCACGGACTCGCCTGCGGCCTCTTCCGACTCGCCCTGCGGGTTCAGCCGCGCTGCACCGACCGGCGAACCGTCCGGCCCGACCACCATGACGTGCTGATCGTCGGCGGGGGCCGCCGAGTACGGGGTGTTCGACTCCGTCATAGCTCCATCCTGGCTCACTGCGTGCGTTCTCGGGTCGTGCTCTCTGGGGTTCTGCTGTGTGCTGCTGCTCCGATTTCCGAGCGTAATCGTCCCCGGCGGGTGCGCGGAGTCCACCTGGGGATATGCGAGCGTCTTCGTCGGTTGGCCCGGTTCGCCCGATTTTCGCGCCGGTCGGTCGATCACCCTGTGTGGATGCCTCCTGCCCGGTCGGGTGACCCCGTACGCAGGACCGGAGACCCGGCTGCGCGGCGAAAACCCGGCTCCGTACCTTGTTCGCATGGCGTTTGACGTCGCTCGGATCCGTGGGTTGTTCCCCGCGCTGGGTGACGGTTGGATTCACTTCGACGGTGGAACCGGAATGCTCGTCCCTGAACAGGTCGCGTCGGCCGTTTCGACGGCGATGCGGGCTCCGGTGTCCGGACCGGGCGGAGCGTTTCCGGCCTCACAGCGTGCGGAGAGCATCGTGGCCGCGGCTCGCCGGGCAGTGGCTGACCTCGTGGGAGGAGAGCCCGAGGGCGTGGTCCTCGGGCCGAGTGCGTCCGTGCTCATCGCGCAGCTGGCCGACACCCTCTCGACCCGCTGGACACTCGGCGACGAGGTCGTCGTGTCGCGGCTCGACGAGGAGGCCAACATCGCGCCGTGGGTGCGGGCGATGAACCGCGTCGGCGGCAACGTGCGCTGGGGCGAGATCGACATCGAGAACTGCGAGCTGCCCGCGTGGCAGTACCGCGAACTCGTCGGCAGGCGGACCAAGGCCGTCGCGGTGACGGCCGCGTCCGGTGCCGTCGGCACGCGGCCCGATCTGGGCCCGATCACGGCCGCCGCCGAGCAGGCCGGTGCGTTGATGGTCGTCGACGCGACGTACGCGGCGCCGTTCCTGCCGCTCGACGTCGCGACGCTCGGTGCGGACGTGATCGTGCTGTCGGCCCAGACGTGGGGCGGGCCCGCGATGGGCGCGCTCGTGTTCCGCGACCCCGCGCTCATCGAACGGCTGCCCGCCGTGGCCCTCGAGCAGGAGGCGCGCGGACCCGAACGACTCGAGGTCGGCCCGCACGCCTATCCGCTGCTGGCGGGACTGATCGCGTCGGTGGACTACCTCGCAGGCCTCGACGACGCGGCGACCGGCACCAGGCGCGAGCGGCTGCTCACCTCGCTCGGCTCGGCCAAGTCGTACCAGTCGGGGCTGCTGGACCAGTTGCGCGCCGATCTGCGGTCGCTGCCGCACGTGACGGTGCTCGGCGACGCCGTCCGGCGCATCCCCGCGTTGGCGTTCTACGTCGAAGGGCGCAAGGCCTCCGACGTCGCCGACTACCTGGCCAGGCAGGGCCTGTGTGCGTTCGCCGACAGCGGCACGTCGGGCCTGTTCGAGGCGCTCGGGATCGGCGAGGTCGGCGGCGCCGTGCGGATCGGCCTGGCGCACTACTCGAACACCTTCGAAGCCGGACAGCTCGTGCGGGTGCTGGCCGAACTCGCCTGAGCCCGGCCGGCACCCGCACGGCGGCTACATCGTGGGTTCTACGTCGCGGGCCTACTTCGCGGTCAGCACGATCTTGCCGAACACGCCGCTCTCGTCGAGCGCGCGATGCGCCTGCGCGGCGTCGGCAAGGGGGAGTACCTGGTCGATCACCGGCAGCACGGTGCCCTGGTCGAGCAGCGGCCACAGCCGGGCGCGGACGTCGGCGACGATCTCGGCCTTGCTCTCCAGCGACCGCGAACGCAGTGCCGTCGCCGACACCGTGCCGCGCTTGCCCAGCAGCTTGGCGATGTTGAGTTCGCCCTTCACGCCGCCCTGCATGCCGATGATGACGAGGTGGCCGCCGTCCTTGAGTACGTCGATGTTGCGGTCGAGGTACTTCGCACCGATGTTGTCGAGCACGACGTCGGCGCCACCCGTGGCCGCGGTGAGTTCGGCGACGAAGTCCTGCTCGCGGTAGTTCACGGTGATGTCGGCGCCGAGCTGGCGGCAGCGTTCGAGCCGCTCGTCCGAGCCCGCGGTGACGGCGACCGTCGCGCCGAGGGCCTTGCCGACCTGGATGGCGTGCGTGCCGATGCCGCCCGCCCCGCCGTGCACCAGCAGAACGTCCCCTTCGGACAGTCCGGCGTGCATCACGAGGTTCGACCACACCGTGCACGCCACCTCGGGAAGACCGGCGGCGGAGATCAGTTCGACCTCGCTCGGCAGCGGCAGCAGCTGGCCCGCGGGCACGGCCACCTTCTCGGCGTAGCCACCGCCTGCCAGCAGGGCGCACACCTCGTCGCCGACCTTCCACTCGGTGACGCCCTCGCCGAGCTGCGTGATCGTCCCCGAACACTCCAGGCCGAGGATCTCGCTCGCGCCGGGCGGAGGCGGATAGTTGCCCATCCGCTGCATCACGTCCGCCCGGTTGACGGCCGTCGCCGCGACGTCGAGGAGCACCTCGCCGGGCGCGGGTTCCGGATCGGGGACCTCGGTCAGTTCGAGATTCTCTGGTGGGCCTGGTTCCCGGAGCATGATCGCGCGCATACCGCGACTGTATGTCACCTCGCCGACACCTCGCGCCCGTTGCTGCGCTCCGCGGCCGGCCTCGGGCTGCGGGCGGGTGGCTTTCCTACGAACGGACCTTGACGTACCGGATAACTCGCACAAAAGTGACGCCGCAAAGCGATGAAGGGGACTCAGAATGTCATTCCACAGACGGAATTTCCGGGCCGCCGCCGCGATCGCGGCCTGTGCGGGCCTGGTGCTGAGCGGTTCCGCCACCGCGGCCGCCGCGCAGACCGTGCCCTCCGGTGAGCTCGGCGACTCGATCGAACGCAGCGCCCTGCAGCGGCACCTGATCGCGATGCAGCGCATCGCCGACGCGCACGACGGGAACCGGGTCGCCGGGTCCGTCGGGCACGAGACGTCGGCCGAGTACGTCGCCCAGCGCCTCGAGGAGAAGGGCTTCGAGATCACGCGCCAGGAGTTCCCCTTCACCTACACCGAGACCCTCGCCGAGAAGCTGACCGTCGGCGGTGAGGACGTTCCCGTCACGGTCATGTCGTACAGCAAGTCGACCGAGGAGGGCGGGCTGACCGCTCCGCTGGCCGCCGTCGAGTCCGACGACACCCCCGGTTGCGAGGCCGAGGACTACGGCGACGTGACCGGCAAGATCGCGCTCGTCGAACGCGGCGAGTGCGACTTCGCGCAGAAGCAGGCCGCGGCCGCCGACGCGGGCGCCGTCGCCGCGCTGATCTACAACAACGAGCCGGGCGAGCTCAACGGCACCCTCGGCGACGCCGAGAGCGCGCGCATCCCGACCGGCGGCGTCGCCCAGGAGGACGCGCAGAAGCTGATCGACGCCGACGGCGAGGACATCACCGTCGAGCTGCGTGAGCTCCAGGAGGAGCGCACCACCTACAACCTCATCGCCGAGACGACGACCGGCCGCGACGACAACGTCGTGATGGCCGGTGCGCACATCGACAGCGTGGTGGACGGCCCCGGCATCAACGACAACGCCACCGGTGCGGTCGGCCTGCTCGAGACCGCGCTGCAGATGGGCGGCTCGCCCGACATCAACAACAAGGTGCGCTTCGCGTGGTGGGGCGCCGAGGAGTTCGGTCTCGTCGGCTCCACGCACTACGTCAACTCGCTGTCGGCCGACGAGCAGCTCGACATCGCGCTGTACCTGAACTTCGACATGATCGGCTCGCCGAACGCCGGCTACTTCACCCACGACGGCACCTACCCCGACAGCGGCCTTCCCTACGGCTCGAACGCCATCACCGAGGCGTTCACCGAGTCGATGGCGGGTCGCGACATCGAGGTCGAGGCCGAACCGGTCAACGGGCGTTCGGACTACGCCGAGTTCGCCGCCTACGGCATCCCGATCGGCGGCGTCTACACCGGCGCCGAGGGGAAGAAGACCGAGGAGCAGGCCGAGAAGTGGGGCGGTGAGGCCGGTGTCGCCTACGACTCCTGCTACCACACGCCGTGCGACAACCTGGGCAACGTCGACTACGACGCCCTCGCCGTCAACGGCCAGGGCCTGGCCGACGTCATCGACGGCTACGCCATGAGCACCGAGGACGTCAACGGCATCGCACCGCAGGAGGCCAAGGACAGGGCGGCCGTGGCCGAGCAGCGTTCCGCGCAGCAGCGCGCGGCCGTGGCCACCGCCGACTCCGAGGCACTCGCCCGGTGACCGCGGCGGGCGTGCCGGGCACCCGGCACGCCCGAGTCGTGCACCCGTGACAGCAGCGGCGCCCGCCTCCCGAACGGGAAGCGGGCGCCGCCTGCGTGTGCGGCCTGAATCGGTGGCGGGGGCAGGACGGGCCTGGGCGCGACGCGTCCGCCGCGCCCAGGCGATGTGCGAGTGTGCGTTGTCTACGGGCCGGGCGGATGCGGCGCCGGTGACCTCCGGTGGCTCGCCGCCGCCGCGCGGAAGGGCCGCGTCACGGGCGGACCGACCGCGGGAACACGGCGAGGGGTGCCTCCGGATTCGGCGTCGCGCGCCGCCGGCCGATGTGCGATCTTCTGGACACTGCACCACCTGACCTCTCCCGGGCGGAGCCGACGGGCTGCTCCTCGGGTGGAGGCGTTCGGCCCTGCCGGCTTCCTCCGTACCCCCAGCGTGCTCCTGCGGCAGGAGCCGCACAAGCCGGGCTCGCCCGTCCGTTCTACTCTCCGTTCATGGCTGCGGACCCCGGTGAGACACCCTGGCTCACGGACACGGAGATGACCGCGTGGCGGCCGTACGTCGTCTCGACGCTGCGGCTGCGGCAGCGACTGCATCGCGAACTCGTGGAGGCCCACGACGTCTCGCTGATCGACTACGAGGTGCTCGCCGCGTTGTCGTCCACACCGGACGGCTCGATGCGGATGACCGAGCTGGCGGACATGCTGGGGTCGACCAAGAGCAGACTCTCGCACCAGATCGCCCGGATGGAACGGGCCGGGTACGTCCGCAGGGGAAAGGACCCCGACGACAAGCGCGGCGTGACCGCCGAACTCACCGACGAGGGCCAGGAACTGTTGCAGGCGGTCGCGCCCACGCACGTGCGCGGGGTGCGGGCGCATCTGATCGATCTGTTGACCGAGGACGAGCACGTCACTCTCGGTTCGGTGTTCTCCCGGGTGTCCGCACACCTGACCGAGCTCGAGGACTGAAGCGTTACCCTGAGCCCGCGAGGAAGCGTGGCAGAGCGGCCGAATGCACTCGACTTGAAATCGAGCGTGGGGCAACCCACCGGGGGTTCAAATCCCCCCGCTTCCGCAGCTGTGCTCAGGTGAAGCGCCGGGTCGGACATCGCGTCCGGCCCGGCGCTTCGCGTGCCCGGCTTCGTTTCGCGTGCGGCCCGGCGTTTCGCGGCCCACGGGCGTCACACGCCGGTCGTGCCGTCGATGCGTTCCCTGAGCAGGTCGGCGTGACCGTCGTGTCTCGCGTACTCGGCGATCATGTGCGTGTAGATCCAGCGCAGGCTCACGTCCATGCCGTGGAAAGGGGCCGTGTCGTCGAGGGAACGTCCTCGGCAGTTGCGTGTGGACACGGCGATCTCCGCCCGCCACGCCGCCATCGCCTGCTCGGCCGACACGTCGTCGCGCAGCGCGAAACCCTCGTCGTGCTCGCGTTCGCCCGTCGCCGGGTACACGGCGGGCACCTGCTCGCCGGTGAGCGTGCGGCGGAACCAGGTCCGCTCCACCTCGGTCATGTGCTGCACCAGGCCGAGGAGGGTCAGGGTCGACGGCGGCGCCGCCGCGGTGCGCAGCTGCTGTTCGGTGAGACCGTCGCACTTCAGTGCCAGCGTCTCCCGGTAGAAGTCCAGCCACGCCGCCAGGGTCGTCGCCTCGTCCGCGGTCGTCGGCGGGCGGAGTCGTTCGATGGGCATGGCCGAAGCCTGGCACGCCCCACCGACGGTTTCCGCCTACGTTCGCGGTCACGGCGAGGCCGCCTGGGTCCGTGGTGCGAACGTGGTGGCCGCGGCCAGCCGTGGCCGCTTCGCTCGGTACCGGCTGGCGATCGTGCGTGCCCCGGTCGCGTTCAGGCGCCACCTGGCCATGGGCCTGCTGACCACGAACCGCCTCGCCACCGTCGCGTCGCTCCATCCGCGCAGTGCCGCGACCCGTGCGGCGTCCTTCGGGATCAGCAGTTCCCCCGCCAGTTCGTCCGCTTCGCGCTCGGCGGTGGCCGACGCGGAGCCACACATCCGGCCGTC
The DNA here is from genome assembly GCF_000719975.1 of Prauserella rugosa. Lineage (GTDB taxonomy): Bacteria > Actinomycetota > Actinomycetes > Mycobacteriales > Pseudonocardiaceae > Prauserella > Prauserella rugosa. The sequence goes on along the minus strand of NZ_JOIJ01000001.1, from coordinate 119,689 downwards.
GGTGACGAGCAGGCCGAACTCGTGCTCGAGCAGGACGTGGGCCATCTCGTGCGCCACCGTCGCGCGCCTGCGCCGGGGATCGTGGACGTGGTTCTCGACGATCGCCCTGGCGCTGCCGACGGCGACCAGTGCGCCGGAGAAGGAATCCGCCGCAGGGCCGGTGAAATGCCGTACCGCCGCGCGGGGCATCGCCGGGTCCGAGAGGTCGTGGACCGGGATTCCGTACAGCTCGGCGAGCGCGTACGGGTCGAGTGGATCGAGGGCGTCCAGGTGGAGCTCGCCGCGCACCTGGAGGGCGAGCCGCCCCGCATGGGCCTTGAATCCGCGACGCAGGGTCATCGCCTCAGCTCCCGCCGTCCGCTGCCGCGGTGCCGTTCCTCCCGATGCGCCGCATGGTGGCGCCGACGATCTCGAGCAGGTACTCCTTGTCCGCCTCGGCGAGGTCGTCGCGGGCGCGCAGCAGCATCGCCAACTGGGTTTCGAGCGCCGGTTCCGGCACACCGCCCGCCGCGCCGCCCGAGTCGGTGCGGCCGGGTTCGTCCGGCTGGACCGCGAACTCCTCGGCAGGCGTGCCGAGCCACTGCACGAGCGCGATGAACCCGTCGAGATCCGGTCGTTGCCCGTTGCCCATCCGGCTCAGCAGCGACGGGCTCACCCCCGCCTCCTCGGCCAGTTGGCGCCACGACAGGTGGCGCGCTCTGCGCTGGGCGTCGAGCGCGCCGTACAGCCGCGGCAGATCGATGCGACCGGTCATGTCGGCTCCTTCGGGCAGGGTGTCGGCGGAGCAAGCGTGGCAGGAATCCGGCCGGGATGACTAGCGTCGAATCGCAGTACTGCGATACTGTTGCAGAACTGAAACACACGCGGAGACGAGGGTGGGGGAACGGAGATGAGTGCTGCCAGCGGTGTCGACGGTGCCGGTGACGGCGGTGAGGTCCGGGGTGTCGGGGGTGTTGCGGGTGACAGCAGTGCCCGGGGCGACCAGGGCTATGACGGGGTTGACGGCGCTGCCGGCGGTGCCGGCGGTGCCGGCGACCACGGCGCTGACGGTGTCCGGTTCGGACGGGCGACCGTGTTCGGCGTGCGCTTCCGGCTCTCACCCGACTCTCTGACCTGGCTGGTGACCCGGGACGACGTCGTGCTGTCCCGGCACGTCCGCAAACGTGACGCCGAGCGGGTGGCTGCCGCCCACGCGCGCGGACGTCGGCCGAGCACGCTCGTGATCGAGCGGATGGACGGCACGTGCCAGAGCGTGCGCAGCTACGGGCACGGTTCGGCGCAGCAGCACGCGGACGGGGCCGGGTCGCCCGGGCGCGAGCGCGCCCACGGGTGTCGCCGGCACGTCGCGAACTCGCCGTTCGTGACGGCGCGGTTCGGGCGCCGGGACGGTGTCGACGTGGCGGTGCGGCCGCGCTGTGCGGGTGGTGCATCACGTCCGTCACGTCACCGCACCGCCGAGACGCGCGCCGCGGCCGAACGCCGTACCGTGGAGACACGATGAGGAAGCGTTTGTTGTTCGCGGCCATGAGCGGTCTGCTCGTCGCGGGATGCGGTTCGTCCGGCACCGAGACCCAGAATGCCCCGAGTCCGGGCTCGGCGACGTCGGAGGCGCCGTCGTCCTCGGTCGCGCCGTCGGCCCAGTCGTCCGCGCAGAAGCCGGACTCCGGTGCGACGTGTCCGGCCGCAGCCGACATGTCGCCGCGCGAGAAGGTCGCCCAGCTGGTCGTCGTCGGTGTCGAGACCGGCGCCGAGGAGACCCAGCAGATCGTCAGGGACGAGCAGATCGGTGGACTGTTCGTGGGCGGCAACGCCACGGACCTGTTCACGTCGGGCGCCTTGAAGTCCGTGCAGGACGTGGCCGACGTCCCGGTGTCGATCGCCATCGACGACGAGGGCGGCCGGGTGCAGCGGCTCGACGAGCTGGTGGGCGACATGCCCAGCGCCCGCGAGATGGCGCAGACGATGTCCCCGCAGGAGGTGCGGCAGCTGGCCGTCGAGCGGGGCCGCGAGATGCGCGAGCGCGGCGTCACCGTCGACTACGCCCCCGACGTCGACCTCACCGACGAGCCCGCCAGCGAGGCCATCGGCGACCGCTCCTTCAGCACCGATCCGGCCACCGCGCGCGAATACGCCAAGGCCTTCGGCGACGGCCTGCAGGAGGCGGGCATCAAGCCGGTCATCAAGCACTTCCCCGGACACGGCAACGCCAGCGGCGACTCCCACGTGGGCGACGTGACGACACCGCCGCTGTCGGAACTGCGCAACCACGACCTCAAGCCGTACGAGCGCATCGGCGAGTACGGCGACGTGGGCGTCATGGTCGGCCACCTCACCGTGCCCGGTCTGACTGAGGACCAGCCCGCGTCGATCTCGCCTGCCGCCTACAAGCTGCTGCGTGACGACTACTCGTTCAACGGCCCGGTCGTCACCGACGACCTGGGTGCGATGAAGGCGATCACCGACCGGCACTCGCTCCCCGACGCGGTGCTGCTCGCCCTGAAGGCGGGCGCCGACCAGGCGTTGTGGTCGTCCGGCGGGAACGTGGCACCGGTGCTGGACCGCCTCGAGAAGGCCGTGCGCGACGGCGAGCTCTCGCAGGAGCGGGTCGACACCTCGCTCACGCGCGTGCTGCGGGCCAAGGACGCGTGCGGCGCCTGACCGTCGGGTTCGGAAACCGCGGGCTCAGAACTGCGCGGTGGTCAGCTCGCTGATCAGCGCGTCCAGGTCCAACCGCTCGGCCTCGGTGCCGCACGGGACGATCGCCGTGGTGGCGTCGGCGAACCGCTGCACCTCGGCAGTCTCGAGCTCCACCACGGCGTAGCCGTCCGGCGACTCCAGTTCGAGCACGAGGAACTCGTCGTCGGTGGACAGGTCCGGGCGCAGCCGGACGTCCCCGATTCCCGCCGGCTCGGTCAGCCCGGTCAACAGCAGCTCACGGGAGAAGTCCCACTCGACCCACTCGCTCGCGTCGACCCGAAACGCGAGCGACACGGTGAACGGGTCGTCCGCGCGGTACATCAGGCGAGCGAGCACCGGCGTGCTGCAGCCGTTGAGGTACACGAACTGGCTCTGGTGTACGGCGTCGTTACGCACTGCACACTCCCGTCTCTCCGGTGCCGCCGGTGCGGCGGCCTTCACTCGTGAGACTTCTGATTCGCCACACTGTGATGCATCTTCGCGCGGAAAACTGGGCGACTTCGCCCGATTGGGGCATTCAATGACCCGCCGTATGCGGGGCTTCACTCCATCGAGTCGTTCTGGTTGTGAATTCGGGATGCCGCCGTGACATGGGGACGCGGGCGCGCGTTAATGACAGGAATCCTTGAGGGCCGCCGCACGACTGGGGTGTTGGGTGCGGGGCCCGGCCGAACACTCCTGGAGGGCTGATGGCGCCGACGGCCCCGCGTCCCACACCGCACCAGGACGCCCTGCTCGACCGCACGGGGATCATCAGTGCCTCGTCCCGGGGTTCGACCGTTCCGCCCCGTCCGGGCATCAATCGTTCCGGCGCGGCCGGGTTCATGGCGTTCGTGCTCATGGTGCTGGCTGGAGTGACCGGACTGTCCGAGGTCGACGGTGGGGGCGGAGCCTCGACGCTCATCGCGGGTGACGACGTCAGTTCGCAGGCTCCTGTTCCGGACGTCGCGCCGCCGGGCGGATCGCGCCCCGATTCCCCGTCGGACGGGCAGGAGCGGCCGCGGCAGCCGTCCGGCGACGTCGCAGGGCCACCGGCACCCGTGGCGCCCGCGCCGTCGGTGCCGCAGGAGGTTCCGACTGTGGACACGCCCGAGCCGGTGACGTCGCCGCCGGCGCCGGCCGGCCCGGTGCGTGCCGTCGCCGCAGAGGCCGACGTGGCAGAGGCGAACGCCGCGGCGGAGGGTGCCGAGTCGGCACTGGGCGGTGCTGCCCGGAGTGGCGGGGTTTCCCGCGCCGGTGTTGCCTCACCGCCGCGCTCGCCTGCCGATGCCGCCGACCGCGTGCGCACCGACGTCGAGGCGGCCACGGACGCCGCGATGCGCGACCTGCGCCACCGGCTGCGCACCACGCTGCTGCAGCAGCAACCGGCGATGGTGACCGAACGTGCCGCGCAGCCGCACCGGCCCGAGGTGGAGGTCCGCCACGCGCCGCAGCCTCCCGCGGACGTCCGGGACGCGCACCGCGACGCCCATCGGCACGTCGACGTCGAGTCGCACCACCGGCAGGTTCCGCAGCAGGGCACGGCGCCCGTGCCGAGGTCGTCGTTCCACGAGGAGTCCGAATCCTCCGAGGCACCGGAATCGCATGCACCGGAATCTCCCGCCCCGGAAGCCCACGCTCCCGAAACTCCGGCGCCTGAAACCCACGCTCCCGAAACCCACGTGCCTCAGGCGATGCGGGAATTCGAGGACCGGGCGCAGGAATTCGGCGACCATGGCGATGGCGGTGCCGAGCACGGACTCGAGGGCCGATTCGAAGGCCGGCTCGACGACGGTCACGACCCGTCGGTACCCGGCGGCGGGTTCGGCCCGTATCTCGCCACGCGCTGAACCCGTCCCGCGACGCCCGCGTCGGTTCCGACCTCCGTGGCAGACGCACCGAGCCCGCCCGCAGCCGCACCGTGGTCGTGGCGCTGCACACAGTAACGACTCGCGACCTCGTTCGTCGCCCCGCCGCGCAATCGTTTTCGCCTCTGCGGCGGCCTTCACGCCGCGGTCACGGCGCGCGAACGGCCCTGGTCACCCGGTGACCGTTATGTGAAACTGTCTCGCATTCGGCTCCTACCGGAAGGCAAGCTCGTGCGTCGTAGCCTGCGTACCGTTCTGGCTCCCGCTGTCACGTCGTTGCTGTTGGCGACGACCGTCGTCACCGGCAGCGCTGCTCCCGCCGCCGCGGAGACCCCGGACTGCCCGTGGGTCGATTCGGACGCCCCGGTGGAACAGAGAGTGCAGCAGCTGCTGTCACGCATGACGCTCGACGAGAAGCTCGACATGGTGCACGGGGCGGCCGCGCCCTTGCAGTTCGTCGGCCCGACCTACGCGGGCGCGATCTCCGAGATTCCGCGGCTGTGCATTCCGCAGCTGGGGCTGACGGACGGCCCCGCGGGGGTGGGCAACGGCCACACCGGCGTCACCCAGCTGCCGTCGCCGATGGCGCTCGCCGCGTCGTGGGACGACGATCTCGCGACCCGGTACGGCGCCACGATCGGCAAGGAGAGCCGCGGGAAGGGCGCCGACGTCGCGCTCGCCCCCACGGTCGACCTGCTGCGCGATCCACGTGCCGGTCGGTCCTTCGAGACGTTGGGCGAGGATCCGCACCTGACCGGCGAGCTGGCCTCGGCGCAGGTGCGGGGCATTCAGGGTGAGGGTGTGCTGGCCCAGGCCAAGCACATCGCCGCCTACAACCAGGAGACGCTGCGGAACCTGCCTGCCAACGACGCGAAGGTGGACCAGCGTACCCTGCAGGAGGTCTATCTCTCGCCGGTGCAGGACGTCGTCGACGCCGGGGTCGCGTCGGTGATGTGCAGTTACAACCGCCTCAACGGGGTCCACGCCTGCAACAACAGCTACCTGCTGAACCAGGTCCTGAAAGGACAGTTCGGTTTCGAGGGGTTCGTGACCTCGGACTGGTTCGCCACCCAGGCCAGCCACGCCGCTGCCAACGCGGGCATGGACCTGCAGATGCCGGGCGGCTGCCACTACGGTCCTCGGCTGCGCAAGGGCATCAACAGCGGTGCCGTGACCACGGCCACGCTCGACGGGATGGTCAGCCGCATCCTGCGCCCGATGTTCCAGTTCGGTCTGTTCGAACGCGACGGTGGCGGTTCGCCCGATGACGTGGTGACCAACCCGGACCACGCCGAGCTCGCCAGGCAGGTGGCCCAGCAGGGCATGACACTGCTGAAGAACGACGACGAGCTGCTGCCGCTCGGCGAGGGCACCGGATCCGTCGCGGTCATCGGGGACGCCGCGGGCAAGGACGTCATCGGCTCCGGCGGCGGCAGCCCGCACGTGATCGCGCCGCGGATCGTCACACCGTTCGAGGGCATCGCCGACCGTGCCGAACAAGCCGGCGCCGATGTCGCCTTCGACGACGGCGGGAACGCCGCCAAGGTCGCCGCCGATGCCGACGTCGCCGTCGTCGCGGTGAGCAAATGGTCCACCGAGTCGAAAGACAACGACGACATCGCACTGTCCGATCAGGACACCAAGCTGATCGAGAGGACGGCCGAGTCGAACCCGAACACGATCGTCGTGCTCAACACCGCGGGTCCGGTGGAGATGCCGTGGATCGACGACGTCGCGGGTGTCCTCGCCGCCTGGTATCCGGGGCAGGAGTACGGCACCGCGCTCGCGTCCGTCCTTTTCGGAGACAGCGAGCCGGGTGGCAGGTTGCCGGCCACGTTCCCGGTCTCGCAGGCCGACATGCCGACGGCCGATCACGAACGGTTCCCCGGCGGTTCCTACGACGAGGGGCTCGGCGTCGGATATCGCTGGTACGACCGAGAGGGCATCGAGCCGCAGTTCCCGTTCGGTTTCGGGCTGTCGTACACCACGTTCGCGTACTCGGACGTGCAGGTGCGCGGTGACGGTGCTGCGGGGACGACGGTGAGCGCCGAGGTCACGAACACCGGTGACCGAGCCGGATCCGAGGTCGCCCAGCTGTACGTGACGCATCCGGAGTCCGACCGGGAACCGCCGAAGCGGCTCGAGGGTTTCCAGCGGGTCGCGTTGGAACCGGGGGAGAGCAGGCGGGTGGAGTTCGAGCTCGACGACCGCTCGCTGGCGCACTGGGACACCGACGGCGAGCAGTGGGTGCGCAGCGCCGGTGACTACCCGGTGGCGGTCGGCGGGTCGTCGCGGGACCTGCCGCTCGAGTCCGAGGTCTCGGTGGCCGAGACGACGCCCGTCTCCGAGCCGACACCCCCGCCGCCGCCCCATGCGCCGGAGGGCGACGACCCCGCGTTGACCAAGGCGGGCAACGTCCTGCGGTGCCCGGCCGAGAGCCTGTACTCGGCGGTACTCGGAGGGATCTCCCTCTTCGGTCTCCCGCCGGGCAAGCAGGCCGAGGAGACGCCGGACAACCCGACCGCCGACGGCTGATCCGTCGCCGGGTCGAGCGGCTCGGGGAGATATAGGTCACAAGCGGTGCCTCTACCGAAAAGTAGCCCATAGTTGTTTTGTCCGGGGTTTCGCGCGCGATGCCTCGAGGGGGAGCGAACCGGGCGTCTTCATGGGGAGTTATCGCAGTGGCCACACGATCGACGGCGGTGTTGGCCGGGCTCGGCGGTTGGCTGCCACCACGGGTGGTCGACAACGCCGAGCTGACCGCCAGGCTCGACACGTCCGACGAGTGGATCCGGACGCGTACGGGCATCCGTGAGCGGCGCGTCGTCGACGCCGGGATGTCTACAGTGGACATGTCGGTCGAGGCGGGTGGCCGCGCGTTGCGGTCCGCGGGTCTCGAACGGGTCGACGCCGTCGTGCTCGCCACGGCCACGCCCGACCAGCCGTGCCCGGCCAGTGCGCCGCAGGTCGCCAGCAGGCTGGGGCAGCGGGACGCGGCGGCGTTCGACGTCAACGCGGTGTGCAGCGGGTTCGTCTACGCCCTGGCCACGGCGGCCGGACTCATCGCCGCGGGGGTCGCCCGGGACGTGCTCGTCGTCGGAGCCGACGCGTTCACCACCCTCCTCGATCCCGGCGACCGGGGAACCGTGCCGATCTTCGGGGACGGCGCGGGCGCCGCGGTGCTGCGCGAGGGCCGGGACGGCGAGGCCGGTGCGATCGGACCGTTCGACCTGCACAGCGACGGCGAGCACGCCGAGCTGCTCGTCGTACCCGCGGGCGGTTCGCGGCAGAAGGAACCCGAGCAGCCGAGCGATCGCTACCTGCGGATGGAGGGTCAGGCCGTGTTCCGCCACGCGACGACCCGCATGGCCGAGTCGTCGCGCGCCGTGCTCGACGGACTCGGCTGGACCGTCGGCGAGGTCGACCGGTTCGTCGGTCACCAGGCGAACATCCGCATCCTCAACACGGTCGCCAAACAACTGGGGCTGCCCGCCGACAGCCTCGTGGTGAACATCGAACGCACGGGCAACACGAGTGCGGCGTCGATCCCGCTCGCGCTCGTCGACGGCGTCCGCGACGGCAGCCTCCGGCCGGGGGACCGGGTGCTGCTCGCCGCGTTCGGAGCCGGATTCACCTGGGGAGCCACGGGACTGCGGTGGCCGGACGTGCCGGTCGAGGCGGTGCGGTGAGACGGCGAGGTGCGACAGGCAGTCCTCGCCGCTCCCACGGCGTCACGACCGGTCACGATTGCTGTCTCCGGACAGCATCGTGAACCAGCGGCCGATCGAGTGCTTGTAGCCGTCCGGCATGTGTAGGTCCGCGGCCTCTGCCGGGGAGAACAAGCCGATGTCGTTGTGCTCGTGCGAGGCAACGGGATCCCCGCAGTCGTCCGGATGGCACCCGTACGTCACGACGAACACGCTCCTGTCGACCGCCGCGATGTGGTAGATCCACGAGTCCAGGATCGGCCCGGCCCGAACCCTCCACCCGGTCTCCTCGGCCACCTCGCGAACGAGGCATTCCTCAGGGGATTCGCCTCGTTCGATACGTCCGCCCGGGAGTTCCCATTCCGACCGTTCGTTGCGCAGGAGTAGCACTCTGCCGTCCCGGACAGCGACTCCCTTCACCGATACGGGGAAGCTCGCGGGAGTGGCCGTCATCGGAGCATCCTTCGGGCGCTGACCTGGTTGCGCAAGGGTCGCACGTCGTTGCCGTCGTGGATGCGGTCAGATGAGCCCGAGGCGGAGCATGGCATCCGCGACGTTGGTGAAGCCGCTGATGTTGGCACCGGCAACGTAGTTGCCGGGCATCCCGTACTGTTCAGCGGTGGCATGGCATCGGGCGTGGATGTCCTTCATGATCTCCTGGAGCCGTCTTTCGGTGAAATCGAAGCTCCAGCTGTCCCGAGACGCATTCTGTTGCATCTCGAGTGCTGACGTCGCCACACCGGCCGCATTGGCAGCCTTCCCGGGGCCGAATGCGACCCCCGCCTCGTGAAACATGCGGACCGCATCCGGGGTGGTCGGCATGTTTGCGCCCTCCCCGACCGCGATGCAGCCGTTGGCGATCAAATTAGCGGCGTCGACACTGGTGAGTTCGTTCTGCGTTGCGGAAGGGAGCGCGACGTGGCACGGAACTTCCCAGACACTGCGCTGCGGGACAAACTTCGCGCTTGGCCGGGTTTCAACGTAGTCGCTGATGCGCGTTCGCTCGACCTCCTTGAGTTGTTTGACCAGCTGCACGTCGATGCCCTGCTCGTCGTAGACGTAACCGGACGAGTCCGAGCACGCCACGACCGTGCCGCCAAGTTGGTGCACCTTCTCCATGGCGTAGATGGCGACGTTTCCCGAGCCGGATACGACGACCTGCGTGCCATCGAAGGAACGCCCCTTCGCCGTCAGCATCTCTTGGACAAAGAACACGCACCCATAGCCGGTCGCCTCCGTACGGACGCGGGCGCCGCCGAAGGAGAGATGCTTGCCCGTCAGTACGCCCGACTCGTATCGGTTGGTGATCCGCTTGTACTGGCCGAAAAGGTAGCCGATCTCTCTGCTTCCGACCCCGATGTCGCCGGCAGGCACATCGACGTATTCCCCAATGTGTCGGTGCAACTCGGTCATGAAGCTTTGGCAAAACCGCATGACTTCGCTGTCGGAGCGCCCCTTTGGGTCGAAGTCGGCGCCGCCCTTGCCGCCGCCGATGGGCAAGCCGGTCAGTGCGTTCTTGAAGATCTGCTCGAATCCGAGAAACTTCACCGTGCCCTGATAGACCGACGGGTGAAAACGCAGTCCGCCCTTGTAGGGGCCCAAAGCGCTGTTGAATTCCACCCGGAACCCACGATTGATCTGGACCTCGCCGTTGTCGTCTTCCCATGGAACGCGGAAGATGACCTGGCGTTCGGGCTCGCAGATGCGTTCGATAATTTTCTGGTTCGCGTAGTCGGGATTCTCGTCGATGGCCGGTCCGATACTTTCCAGGACCTCACGCACAGCTTGGTGGAACTCGGTTTCGCCCGGGTTGCGGTCCACCACGTTTGCGTAGACTTGTTCGAGGCGATCATGAAGCGCCAAACCGACTCCTTCCTCCGGCAGTACGGGATCGGCACCCCGACGGCTGCGATGTCGAGCTCCCACTTCACCTGGAGAAAGCCCGCCAATCAATATGACACGGGACACGCCGGACCAGTGGTGGCGGCGCAGCACCTTTCCGGAGCGGACTCCGGCCGGGGACGGCGAGCTGCAGGCCTGTTAGCAGACGGCGTCGAGGAGGGCCTGCTCGTCGTCGGTCAGCTCGAGTGCGGCCGCCGCGACGTTCTGCTCCAGGTGCGCCGGGCTGCCGGTGCCCGGGATGGCGAGCACGTGCCCACCGCGGCCGAGCGACCAGGCCAGCCGGACCTGCGCCGCCGTCGCCCCGTGGGCCTTCGCGACGGACGCGAGCTCGGCCCGCCCCGTCTCCGGCTGGTCCTGGCCGGGGAACGCGCCCGCGACGGCGAAGAACGGCACGAACGCGATGCCGAGCTCGCCGCACCGGTCCACGATGGCGTCGTCCGCGCGATCGGTGAGCCCGTAGCGGTTCTGCACACAGACGATCGGTGCGATCGACCGCGCCTCGTCGAGCTGGTCCGACGTCACGTTCGACACGCCGAGCTCACGCACCAACCCGGCCTCGCGCAGCTCGGCGAGCGCGCCCAGATGGTCGGCGAGCGAGCCTGATTCCTTGTCCATGCCGCCGCCCCAACGCAGGTTGACCACGTCCATGTGGTCGCGGCCGAGCTGACGGATGTTCTCCTCGACCTGGGCGCGCAGCCGCTCGGGCCGGGCGTACTCGAGGTGCCCGTCGCGGTTCATCTCCGGGCCGACCTTCGTCGTCAGCACGAGCTCGTCCGGGTAGGGCTGCAGGGCGGTGCTGATCAGTTCGTTCGCCGAGCGGGTCGGCAGCACGTAGAACGCCGCGGTGTCGATGTGGTTCACGCCGAGTTCGACGGCCCTGCGCAGCACGGCGATCGCGTCCTGGCGCGGACGCGGCTTCGGGTCCCACGGCATGCCGGCCAGGCGCATGGCGCCGAAGCCGAGCCGGTTGACGGTCATGTCGCCGAGTCGCCAGGTGCCCGCGGCGTCGGCGGTCGGTGTGGTGGTGTGGATGTCGGTGATAGCCATGCCGCCACCGTGCTGCCGCCGCGAGGTGGTTGTCCGCGAATGGCAACAAGCTGCCAACCCGGGCGCATCGGCCCGACTGCGCGCACAATCGGACGTATGACCACGGGTGAGGTGCGGACCGGCGATCCGGTGACGATCGTGCGCGGCGAGCAGGAGCTGTACCGCCGCCTCGGGCATCTGTTCCTCACCGCCACCGACCTGGCGTGCGTCGCCAACGACCTCGCGTTGTGGGTGGCCGACAGCCGGGCCGCCGAACTCGACGCCGTCGCGACGCGCCGGGCCGGCCGCGCCCGCATCCGCAAGATCTACCCGACGGGACTGCTGCTCGACGCGGTGTCGGCACAGGAGCTTGTGCGCCGCCGCGACCGGCACAAGGCGCAGATCCGCATCAGCTCCGACGAGCTGAGCGAGACGGTGATCGTCGACGGGAAGGTCGCGATCCTCGCAGGCGACGTCACCGACGGCGTGCGCAGCTACAGCGTCATCACCCAGCCCGAGACGGTGCACGGCGTGGTGTCGCTGTTCGAGACGGTGTGGCGCACGGGCGTCGACCTCGACGTCTACGACGCGCAGGTCGCCGAGATCCGCCGCCTCGCCCCGGCCGTGCTGGACCTGCTCGGCCAGGGCGCGAAGGACGAGTCCGCGGCGCGCCAACTCGGGCTGAGCGTGCGCACCTACCGGCGCCGGGTCGGTGAGCTCATGGCGGCGCTCGGTGCGTCGTCCCGCTTCCAGGCCGGGGTCCGCGCCCGCGAACTCGGTCTCGTCTAGGACTCGTCCGGATCTGCCGCATCGGATTCGGCCGCGTCGACCTGAGCGGCCGGCGTCTGAACAGCCGGCGCGTGTGTCGACGCGACCTGAGCGGGGGACGGCGTGGTGGACCACGTCTCCGTGGGCTCGCTGCGTCCGCGCAGCCGGTACGTCTCGTGGCGGTGCCACACGGCGCGTTCGGCCTCGCCCGCCGCGTCGAGTGCCGCCCCGCTGGCGAGGATGCGCCCCTCGGCGTGCTTGGCGTGTTCGGTGAGCCGGGCCGCCTCGTTCACCGCGTCGCCGATGACCGTGTACTCGAACCGGGTGGCCGTGCCCAGCTGTCCCGCGAACGCGGGCCCGGTGGCGACGCCGATGCCCAGGTCGAGCTCGCCGGAGGTGGTGACGGCGTCGCGGATGGCGCGCGCCGTGCGCAGCGCGGCCGTGGCCGGGTCGGCGTGGCGGGTGGGCGCGCCGAAGATGCACAGCGCGGCATCACCCTGGAACTTGTTGACCAGCCCGCCGTGCGTGCTCACCGCGTCGACCACCACGGAGAACAGGCCGTTCAGCTTGCGCGCCACGTCGTCGGGCGCCAGTTCGGACGCGAGCCGGGTCGAGTCGACGACGTCGACGAACAGCGCCGTCACCACGCGGACGTCCCCGGACATCGACGCGCCGTGCTCAAGGGCGTGCCGCACCACGTCGTCGCCGACGTGCCTGCCGAACAGGTCCCGCAGCCGCTCCTGTTCACGCAGCCCCGAGGTGAGGTCGTTGACCGAGGCCTGCAGCATGCCGATCTCGCTGGCGTCGTCGACGCCGACCGTCAGGTCGCGCCTGCCCCGCGCGATGTCGTCGAGCGCGTCCCGCAGCCGGTGCAGCGGCGCCGCCACCGACCGGGCCAGCAGGAACGTGGCCAGCGCGCCGAGCGCCAGTCCGAGAACAGCCAGCATGATCAGGCTGTAGCTCGGGTCGCCGCCGATGTGCGGCGGCGACACCAGAATCAGCACGCCGAGCATCGGGGTGGCGCCCACCAGCATCCAGGTCACGACCAGCCGGGACAGGACCGTCGTCGTCAGCGAGTTGCGCCGCGGCAGCGACCGCAACGCCACGGCCAGCACCGGCCTGGCGACCCATTCGCTCGCCAGGTAGTTGAGCCCGACGGTCGCCATGCCGCCGAGCAGGATCGCCAGCGCCACGCCGAGGGCGTCGAACCACGTGCCGAACACCGCGGTGAGCGTGCCGACCACGACGATGCCGCCGCTCCACAGCGTTCCGCTCACCTTCGTCAGGTCGATCGGCAGCCGCAGCGCGCGGCGGGCCTCCTCGCGGGTCGGCGTACGGCCGAGGACGAACCACACGGCCGTGCGCCGCTGCAGGTACACCACCCACGACGTGCCGATCAGCACCGCCAGGAGGACGTACCCGGCCGCGACGACCGCGACGATCCACTCGTCGCCGTCCGCGCCCGCGGGCACTCCCTGCAGCAACAGCACCAGGAAGACGACACCCGCGCCGAAGAAGCTCGAGAAGAACCCGAGCGCGGCGAGGCCGAGACTGGTGCGCAGAACGGGGCGCAGCCGTTCGGGGAGCCGGGGTCGGGGCACGACGTGATCGTAGGCGCGCCGGGCGCGCGGCAGGAAGGCGCGGCTCAGGCCTCGTCGGACAGGCCGGAGCGCAGCTTGGCCAGCGTGCGCGCCAACAGCCGCGAGACGTGCATCTGCGAGATGCCGACCTGCTCGGCGATCTGGGTCTGCGTGAGGTTGTGGACGAAGCGCAGCGCGAGGATCTTGCGTTCGCGCTCCGGCAGCTGTCTCACGAGCGGCTGAAGGGTCTCGTGGTTCTCCACCCCTTCGAGCGCCGTGTCCTCCTCTCCCAGCGTGTCGCCGAGCGCCAGGTTCTCGACCTCTCCGGAGAGCACCTCGTCCAGCGACATCGAGTGGTAGGCGTTGCCCGCGTCGAGCCCCTCGAACACCGCCTCCTGCGAGATGCCGAGGTGCTCGGCGATCTCGCTCGGCGTCGGCGCGCGCCCGAGGCGCTGCGACAGCTGGGTGCTCGCGCTGTTGATGGACAGGTGCAATTCCTTGAGCCTGCGCGGCACCCGGATGACCCAGCCGGTGTCCCGGAAATGTCTCCGCACCTCGCCCATGACGGTCGGCACCGCGAACGAGAGGAAGTCCGAACCGCGCCGGGGGTCGAACCGGTCGACGGCGTTGATCAATCCGACACGCGCCACCTGCACGAGGTCTTCCTTGGCCACACCCCGCCCCGAGAATCGCTGCGCGATGTGCTCGGCCAGCGGGAGGTGCCCGCGCACGAGTTCCTCCCGCAGTTCGGCACGCCGGGGATCGCTCTCCTCCAGCGTCACCAGTTCGTCGAACAGCGGGGTCAGGTGCTCGTAGTCCTCGGAGGAACCACGCGATCCGCGTCTGGTGGATTCGGTCACGTAAGCGTCGGCTTTCGTTTCGTCAGTTCGACGTGGACCTGGCCGTGGGGGCCGTCGGCGCCGTCGCGGCCCTCGGAGTCGAGCCACGTGTTGGCCGTGTCCGCGAGCGTCGTCAGCACCTTCCAGCCGAACGAGGCCGTGCTGGGCGCCTCCTGCTCGGCGGAGGCGACGGTCCCGTGGAACCGCAGCTCGCCGTCGTCGATGACGAAACGGCAGGTCATCGTCGAGCCGGCCACCGCGCGGGTGATCAACGTGGAGCATGCCTCGTCCACGGCGAGCCGCAGGTCGGCGATGGCGTCCAGGTCGAAATCGGCGCGTACCGCGACGTTGGCGGCGATCGATCGGACGATGGGCAGATGAGTCAGGTTGGCGCCGAGCCGGACCTCGACGTCGTCTTCGCCGAGCTCACCGGGTTGCGCTCCGGTGTGCCGCGGTCCTGTCGACTCTGTCTCTGTCACTTTCACCTCAGTGGGGACGGGCCGGTAAGGGCCGTGGGCGTCTTTCCTCGATGATGACCGGTGACCGTGACCGTGTGGTGCCCACTTCTACCTCCTTGCCGTCGCACGCGCATCCCGCCGGAAGGGGCGGGCAGTCCGGGGCACGGGGTAACCGGTGATCTCGCGACCGAAACGTTGATCGGTGAGCCTGGCCACGCCTGCCCGTCCGGGAGCCGCGGAGATCGTCGGGCGAGGCATATCGTCACCGCGTGGTGTGGTGGCATGCGATTGTGATCGTGGTGGCCGGCGTGTGGGCCGGGATGATCAACGCGGTCGTCGGGTCGGGCACGTTGGTGACGTTCCCGGTGCTGGTGGCCCTCGGGTATCCGCCGGTGACGGCGACGACCTCGAACGCGATCGGCCTCGCGCCCGGCAGTGTGTCCGGCGCGATCGGCTACCGCCACGAGCTGGGCGGGCAGGCCCGCACCCTGGCCTCGTTCCTGCCTGCCTCGATCCTGGGCGCGGTCGTCGGCACGATCCTGCTGTTGTCGCTGCCGGCGAACGCGTTCGAGATGATCGTGCCGGTGCTGATCGTGCTGGCCCTGGTGCTGGTGCTGATCCAGCCGAAGGTCTCGGCCTGGGTGGCTCGCCGCCGTAACCGCAACCAGCTGCACCCCGGCGGCGGCGACGGCGGTGCGGACGGCGGGGCCGCGGCGGGACGCAGCGCCAAGAGCGCGGTACTGCTGATCACGCTGATCTTCCTGACCGGCATCTACGGCGGCTACTTCACCGCGGCCCAGGGCGTGATGCTCATGGCGATCATGGGCATCCTGATGACCGAGCCGCTGCAGACACTCAACGGCATCAAGAACGTGCTCGCCGCCGCGGTCAACATCGTCGCCGGCCTGGTCTACGCCTTCAGCGCGCCCATCAGCTGGCCCGTGGTCGGGCTGCTGGCCGTCGGCTCGGTGGTCGGTGGCCAGCTCGGCGCCAAGATCGGCAGGAAGCTCTCGCCGCGTCTCCTGCGCGCCGCCATCGTCGTCATCGGCCTCGCCGCTGTCATCCAGCTCATCGCCTCGCACTGGTGAGCACGCCACCGCAGGCACCGATGGACAGGGACACGCGCGCCGAGACGGTCGCGGTCGTCGGGATGGGCGCCGTCGGTACGGCACTGGCCGGTGCGCTCGCCGCGGCCGGGCACGACGTCGTCGCCTGCGGACGCCGGCCCCTCGATCGCATCGAGGTCACCGATGGCACCGGAGCGGACGCGGTCACCAGCACCTACCCCGTGCGGTGGGTCGCGACGCCCGACGACGTGGGAGCCGCGGCGCTGACCGTCCTCGCCACGAAGATCCACGACACCCCGGCCGTCGCCGACTGGCTGGCGGCACTGACCGCGCACGGAGGGCACGTGGTCGCCGCGCAGAACGGCGTCGACCACGTGGAGCGGATCGGCCCGCTGGTCACGGCCGAGGTCGTGCCCGCGCTGGTCTACACGAACGTCGAACGCACCGGGCTCGGCGCCGTCCGCACCCGCAGGACCGATCGCGACCTCGTGGTGCCGGACACCGCGTCGGCCGAACCGGCCGTGGCGTTGCTCGAGGGCACGCGGCTGGCCGTGGAGCGCTCGGCCGACTTCCGGACCGCAGCCTGGCGCAAGATGCTGACCAACGTCTCGGCCAACCCGATCACCGCGCTCACCGGACGCCGCGTCGAGGTGCTGACCGAGCAGCCGGTGGCGGAGCTGGCGATGCGCGTGCTGCGCGAGGCGGTCGCCGTCGGCCGTGCCGAGGGTGCACACCTCGACGATGCGGACGCTCGCGAGGTCCTCGCGTGGTTGCAAGCGCTTGCGCCCGGCAGTACGACGTCCATGCTGCAGGACCGCGAGGCGGGCAGGCCGCTCGAGCACGACGGACTCACCGCCACGGTCGTGCGTCTCGGCGACCGGCACGGGATCGACGTCGCCGCCAACCGCTCCCTGCTCGCCCTCCTGTCCGCCGTCTCGCCGTAGGAAGGAGCTCCCGAGGGCCCTTTGGTTGCGTTCAACGCAACCAAAGGGCCCTCGGGAGGTTTCGGCTCCGACGCTGCTCAGCGGAACGCGCGGGCCGCGGCCAGGAACAGGTCGTTCTCCTCGGGGGCGCTGATGGTCACGCGGACGCCGTCCCCGGCGAACCCGCGCACGACGACCTTGTGCTCCAGAGCGTGTTCGGTGAATTCGAGGGTGCGCTCGCCGAGCGGCAGCCAGACGAAGTTGGCCTGCGTCTCGGGCACCTCGAACCCGGCGTCGCGGAGGCCGTCGGCCACGCGCGTGCGCTCGGCGACGATGGCCGAACACCGCTCGAGCAGCTCGTCGGACGCGTCGAGCGAGGCGATGGCGGCCCGCTGGGCGAGCGCGTTGGTGCTGAACGGCACGTAGACCTTGCGCAGCGCGGTGATCACGTCGGCAGGGCCGACGCCGTAGCCCACGCGCAGGCCCGCGAGTCCGTATGCCTTGGAGAAGGTGCGCAGGACCAGCACGTTCGGATAGCGGCGGCCCAGTTCGATGCCGTCCGGCACGTCGGGGTCGGCGACGAACTCGCGGTACGCCTCGTCGAGGACGACCAGCACGTTCGGTGGCACGGCGTCGAGGAACCGGGTGAGCGCTTCGCGGCGCACGACCGTTCCGGTGGGGTTGTTCGGATTGCACACGAACACCAGGCGCGTGGCCGGCGTGATGGCGGCGAGCATGGCGTCCAGGTCGTGGGCGTGTGTCTCGTCGAGGGGTACGGGCACGGCCGCGGCGTTGGCGATCTGGGTGGCGATCGGATAGGCCTCGAACGAGCGCCACGCGTACACGACCTCCTCGCCGGGCGCGCACATCGCCTGCACCAGCTGCTGGCACAGCGCCACGGAGCCGCATCCGACGGTGATCCGCTCGGTCGGCACGTCGAGTTCGGCCGAGAGCCGTTCGGTCAGCGCCGTCGACACCATGTCGGGGTAGCGGTTCACCTCGGCTGCGGCGTCGGCGATCGCCTGCGCCACGCTCGGCAGGGGCCCGTGCGGCGTCTCGTTGCTGGCCAGCTTCACCGCGCCGGGCACCGTCCTGCCTGCGACGTAGGCGGGCAGACTCGCCAGGTCGGCCCTGGTGTGAAGCTCCGCCTGCTGATTCGCTGGGGACTGAGGTGTGCTGGACACGGTGACGGCTCCCTGGTCTGTGTTCCGCGGTTCTGAGTTCGGCGGTTCTGTCACCTCAACGTAACCCGAGGCCACGCCGCACGAACCGAGGATGGCAATACGGGTGAACCGCTCGCCCGTTTCGCACGTCCGAGTTACTGTTCGCCACACCGACCACCGATCAGGGGAACATCGTGACGGAATCCAGCATCGCGGGCGGTGGCCCTGCGGCGCCCGCGCCACCACAGGCGCCGTCCCTGCCCGCCCACGAGTTCGCGGAGGGCGCCGCGGGACGGCTGGCGCCGGTGGCCGAGGACCTGCGACAGGTACGCGACCAGGTCGACCGCGGTGAGCTGTGGTTCGACGAGGAGTCCGCGCACGAACTGCTCGGGGAGCTGCTCCGGCTGCAGGGTCAGGTGCACCAGCTCATCGCGGAGGCGGGCGACAACATCGACCAGCCGCTGCGCTTCGGTGACAACTTCGTGGGCGAGACCCTGGCTCGGCGTCTGAAGGGCGCCGTCGACGGCGACGACAACGCGGCGCTGCCCGTGCTCAAGGGCTACGCCGAGCAGCTGGACCAGCTCGTCGGCATCATTCGCACCGCCTCGGGCCTGATCACCACGACCGACGAGGACGTGAGGGACGCGCTCTACGGCATCGGCGTCGACCCCGGTGACACAGGGAGGTTCGCATGAGCGTCATGCGTTGTCTGCCGTACCCGTGGCCCCCACACGAGCCGGAGGAGCCGCCGCCCGGTCAGGAGGCGCTCGACTCCGACTTCGATTGGTCGGTGTGCACGCATCCGGAGCTCTACCGCATGGCCACGACCGGGGTCGACAGCGAGACCGCCGACGAGGTCGCCCGCAAGTGGGGCCACCTGGGCGGCAGGCTGCAGGAGATCGGCGAGGGCCTGCAGGCGGCGCTGCGCAAGGCGTCCGAGGGCTGGCGAGGCGGCGGCGCCGAACAGGCCAAGGAGAAGGTCGACCGGCTGTCGCAGTGGACGGAGCAGACCTCCCGCGACAGCCACGGCGTGGCCAACGCGGTCAGGGCGCAGGCACATCTGGCCAGGTGGGCGAAGAACGCCATGCCAGAACCGCTGCAGCTCAGCCCGTTGCCGCTGCCCTTGCCATCGCCACCGCCATCGCCTCTGCCATCGCCTCTGCCGGATCCTCGGCCGCTGCGTGCCGACAGCGGCTCCGTGGGCGGCCCCGTGGCTGGTTCAGTGGCTGGCTCTGTGGCTGGCTCTGTGGCTGGGGACTCCGGTGGCCTGGTGGCGCTGGGCGGTGACGACAACGACAACAACGACGCCAACGACGCCAACGGTGGCCGCGGCAGTGGTGGCAGCAGCGGCAGTGGCGGCAGTGGCGGAGGCCGGTTCGGCAGCACCATCGACGTGCTCGGCGACGGCTCGACCCGTTCGACCGGGGGCAGGCGCGGCGACGAGGGCCTGTCGTCCCTCGGCGGGCGGCAGGGCGGCGGATCCGCGGGAGGCGGTGGGTCCTCCGACGGCGGCGGTGGAGGCGGCGGATTCTCCGACGCCGGCCTGCTGCCCAGCGACCCCGACACCGCGCGCGAGCGCCAGCGTGAACTGCACCGCCGCGCGGCGGAGGTGATGCGGACCTACCAGCTCGAATCGGGCAACGTCTTCCGCGGCGTGCCTCAGTTCGTGATGCCAGGGGAGGGCCTCAAGGACGACGGCGGCGGCCGGGAGCGGGGCCGCGACCCCGAACCGCCGCCCCCGGAGCACGAGGGCACCGACCCGTCCGGCGGCGGAAGGCCGGACCACGCGGGCGGATTCGGCGGCATGACCCCGGGCGTCGTGGCGGCCCCGCTGGCCGCGGGCGCCGCGGCGGGCATGGCCGCGGGCCACACCGCGGCTCCCGGAATGGCCACCGGTGCCGGGGCGACCGGGTCGGCGCCGGGCGGTGCGACGGCCGCGGTGTCGGGCGGCGGTGGGCAGGCCGGTTCCTCGGCGGCGGCCGCGGCCGGTGGCCGTGCTGGAGCGGCCCCGGTCGGCGGCATGATGGGCGGTGCCGCGGGCGCGCGCCCCGGCGGCGACGAGGAGAACGAACACAGCTCGCCGTCGTATCTGCAGGAGGAGGACGACGTGTGGGGTATGCCGACCGGGCCGATCGCGCCACCGGTGATCGGTGAACGCGACTGGCGCGGGAACGAGTGACGCCGGGTGCGCGACGAGAGCTCCGGGTGGATCACGCTCCACCCGGGCGAGTTCTACCTGTTGTGGCGGCAGCTCGGCCTCGGTGACCCGCCCGCGGTGCTGGACGTGCCTGCGGTCGGCAGGACGGCCGAGTACCGCGAACGGCTCGTCGCGATGGCGGACGAGTCGCTGGCCGGCCGCGGCCTCGGCACCGTGTCGAACCCCGATCCCGACCTCGCCGAACTGCTGCACACGCTCGCCGCACCGGACATCGGCGTCGACCTGACCGCGGTCGGCCCCGACGTCGCGTTCCGCGCCTACGGCGCGATCACCGGCCACGGAGTCGTCACGGCGGGCACCTCGGGTGCGGAGGTACTGCTCGGTCCGGTGCTGCGCGGCGAGTTGATCCCGCGCATGTTCGAGGCGCTGCCCTCGCTGGAGGCCGGACCGGGTGCGCCCGCCAACGTCGGTTACGCCGACTACCGCAGGGCGTGCCGGGCGGGCGAACGGGACGGGGCGAGCGGGTTCCTGGACTCGCTGCGCGCGGCGGGCGTGCGGTCGTCGGAGGCCGCGACGTTCCTGCGCGCGGTCGAGGGCAGGCGTTCCGGTGGCTACGTCGGCGCCACGTCCGCGGTCCGCGGGCGCACGCCGAGCACGGTGAACTGGGTCGACACCGAACAGGGCAGGTACGTGCTGCGCAGGGTGGGCGACTGGGTCGCCGTCACGCCTGCGGACATGGCGAGATTGCGCTCCATGACGGAGGAAATGGTCACCGATCTCGCCTAAGGTCTCGGGCATGAGCAGTACCCAGGACAGCGGCGTCGAGAACGCCGCAGGCGACGGTGGCGCGAAGCAGGATCAGGGCGGAAGGACCGAGGCGGAAGTCCTGTGGCGGCCGTCGCAGGAGCGGGTCGAGGCCACGCGGATCGCCGACTTCCGGCGCTGGCTCGCCGACGAGCGCGGGGTGACCACGAAGGACTACGCGCAGCTGTGGGAGTTCTCGACGTCGCAGTTGGGGGACTTCTGGTCGGCCGTCGTCGAATACCTCGGTGTGCGCTGGCACGACGAGCCCGGCCGGGTGCTGTCCGGACTGGAGATGCCGGGTGCGACGTGGTTCGCGGGCGGCACGCTGAACTACGCCGAGCACGCACTCACCGGTGGTGTGGCGGGCGCGCCGAAGGCCGACGACGACGTCGCGGTGGTGTTCGCGCGCGAGGACGGCCTCGAAACGCAGCTGACGTTCGGGCAGTTGCGCGCGCAGGTGGCCGCCGCGCGGTCGGCATTGCGGGAACTGGGCGTCGGCAAGGGTGACCGCGTGGTGGCGCTGGCCCCGAACTGCCCGCAGACGCTCGTGGCGTTCCTCGCCGCGGCGAGTCTCGGCGCCATCTGGTCGTCGTGTTCGCCGGACTTCGGAGTGCGCGCGGTCGCCGACCGGTTCACGCAGATCGAGCCGAAGGTGCTGATCGCGGTCAACGGCTACCGGTACAACGGCAGGTCGTTCGACATCCGGCCCACGATCGACGAGTTGCGCGGCGCGCTGCCCGGGCTCGGCGCCACGGTGCTCGTCGACTACGAGGGCGGCGGCCGCATGGCCTCCACACTCGACTGGGACGAGCTGCTCGCCGAGCACGCAGGCGCGGAGCTGGCTTTCGACCCGGTCGAGTTCGACCATCCGCTGTGGATCCTCTACTCGTCGGGCACGACCGGCCTGCCGAAGGGCATCGTGCAGGGCCACGGCGGTATCACGGTCGAACACCTCAAGGCGCTGGCGCTGCAGCAGGACCTGGGGCCGGGGGAGCGCTTCTTCTGGTTCACCACGACCGGCTGGATGATGTGGAACTTCCTCGTCTCCGGCCTGCTGGTGGGCTCGACGATCGTGCTCTACGACGGCAGCCCCGGCCATCCGGACCTCGGGGCGCTGTGGCGGCTGGCCGAGAAACACCGGGTCACGGTGTTCGGCACGTCGGCGCCGTTCGTGCAGAGCTGCCTGAAGGCGCACCTCAAGCCGGGCGAGGACCTGGATCTGTCGGCGCTGCGGGCCATCGGCTCGACGGGCGCGCCGCTGTCGGTGGAGGGATTCCGGTGGATCGCCGAGGCGATCGGGCCGGAGGTCCAGATCTGTTCGGTGTCGGGAGGTACCGACCTGTGCACGGCGTTCGTGGGCTCGGCGCCGGACGTGCCGGTGTGGCTCGGTGAGCTGTCGTGCCGGTGTCTGGGCGCCGCGGCGCACGCCTACGACGACGGCGGCCGCGCCGTCGTGGAGGAGGTGGGCGAGTTGGTGCTCACGAAGCCGATGCCGTCGATGCCGGTGATGTTCTGGAACGACCCGGACGGCACCCGCCTGCGCGAGGCCTACTTCGAGGACTTCCCCGGCGTGTGGCGGCACGGTGACTGGATCAAGATCACGAAGCGGGGCTCGGCGATCATCTACGGGCGCAGCGACTCGACGCTGAACCGTGGCGGTGTGCGAATGGGCACGGCGGAGTTCTACCGCGTCGTCGAGGGCTACGACGCGGTGCTGGACTCGCTGGTGATCGACACGTCGGCGGCAGGCGAGGAGGGAGAGCTGGTGTGCTTCCTCGTGCTGGCCGAGGGCGTCGAGCTGGCCGATCTCGAACCGGATCTGCGCAAGGAGCTGCGCGGGGCGCTGTCGCCGAGGCACGTGCCCGACCGGTTCGTGGTGGTCGAGGCGGTGCCGAGGACGCTCAACGGCAAGAAGTGCGAGGTGCCGGTGAAGAAGATCCTCTCGGGCACCGACCCGGACCGAGCCGTCTCCCGTGACGCCCTGGCCAACCCGGACGCCCTGACAGCCTTCGTGGAGTACGCAAACCCCTGACACCCGTGCACCCGGCGTGGCGCGCCCGTGTTGCGGGCCCGAGGGCCCGTGTTGCGAGCCCGGGAAGCCGTGTTGCGCTCCCGAGGGCGCGTGTTGCGGATCCAGGGGCGCGTGTTGCGGGTTGGCGGGCCCGTGTTGCGGCTTCAGGGACGCGTGTTGCCTCTCCGCGGGCCCGTGTTGCGGCTTCCGGGGCTCGCCTTCGGCCAGGCCAGGCGTGGCGCTCCGGTGGTCGCGGCTACGGACCGGTGCCCGTCGGCTGTGGCGCTCGGAGGCTGGGCGTTGGCGCCGAGGGTCGGCCTCGGGCATGGCTGTCGCGCGTTGGCGGGCTGCCCCGTCGCAGGCCGAATCACGCGGCTCACCGGCGGGGTGACGGGAGGATGCGCCCGAAAGGGGGGTGGCTGGAGTGGGGATCGGAGGTGTGCGTACACTATGACGGCAGTGGTCGCGACCGACCCGGGAGGCTTCGCCTAGTCCGGTCTATGGCGCCGCACTGCTAATGCGGTTGGGAGTAACCCTCCCTCGCGGGTTCAAATCCCGCAGCCTCCGCTGACACTCGGTTCACCCCGAGCGTCGGGCCCGGCAAGCCGTCGGGTACAATTGAACACTGATGCGCCTGTAGCTCAACGGATAGAGCATCTGACTACGGATCAGAAGGTTTGGGGTTCGAATCCCTACAGGCGCGCAGAAACCCCCAGGTCACAGGCCTGGGGGTCTTTCTTTGTGCCCTACGGCTCCAGCGGGCGGTGCACATCAGGATCATCGCCCCTGCCCCGGGTCGCCCCTCCGCCGCGACATCGACCCCAACGCCGCGACATCGACCCAACCCTGCCGGCGGCAGTGGTGCAGTCCGCGGCCGCGAGCGCTAGAACGCGCGCAGTACCTGCGAGGCCACGATCAGCCCGCAGATCAGCCCGTTGAAGACGCGATGTTCGAGCAGTACCGCGACGAACTCGCGGACGAGGGCGCCGGACCAGAAGTACCAGGCCGTGCGGGCACCGACGACCTGCCCGTCGACCTTCGCCCGCCGGGCCAGCAGCGCGGCCCGCAGAACGTGGAAGTTGTTGGTGACGATCACGCACCGGTAGTCCGCCACGTGCTCCCGCATGATCTCCGCGCTGAACCGCAGGTTCTCCCACGTCGTGCGCGAGCGGTCCTCCACGAGCACCCGGTCGGCGGGGACACCGCGGTCCACCAGGTAGTCCCGCATGGCATGCGCCTCGGGCAGGTCCTCGTCCGCGCCCTGGCCGCCCGAGGTGACGAGCATCGGGTCCCTGCCTTCCGTCCGCTGCGCGTCGAAGACCTCGCGTCCCCTGTCCAACCTGCTCGCCAGCAGCGGTGGCACGCGGGTGCCGTCCAGCAGTCCCGCGCCCAGGACGACGACGAAGTCGACGGCCCGGCGCGACCGGATTCGCCCGTAGACCACCGAGTACACCAGGAAGCACACGAACAGGAACGAGATGTAGAACAGCACGCCGTTGATCGCCGACGCCGTGACGGTCAACGGTTTCCAGTCGATCAGCCCGACGACGATCTGCGCAGGCACGTACGCGACGATGCCGATCCCGGACAGCAACGCCAGCATGTTGGCGAGCCGCCGTCCCTCGCGGCGCAGCATCGTGACGCCGCTGAGGATCAGGAACACGCCCAGGGCCAGTACGGCCAGCGGCATCATGAGGACCGCGATGGCGAACAGGATCCCGGCCGTGCGTTCGGAGGCCGTGCCGATCACCAGCGCGAGCGCCATGGCCAGGAACGCCAGCGTCAGCACGAGGAAGACGCCGTTCCGTAGCCTTCGCCGGTCGCGCAGGAAGCTGATGACGAACAGCACCGCGAACAAGGCCGCGGGCGCGAACGCCACCGGGTGAACGCTCACCGGATCTCCACCCTGCGCCATGTCGCGAGGAACACCAGCGCCGCGAAGATCGAACCGAAGGACGCCAGCGAATGCGCCGACAGGTACAGCACCCACGTGTTCTCGGTGATCGTCTCGTGGAGTCCGAATCGGACGATGGGTACGACGAGGAGGATCATGCTCAGCACCAGCGTGGCCACGCCCACGGCAGCGGTGAAGCCGACGATGACCGAACGGGCGATGCGGCTGCGTCCCTCGTGGCGTTGCACCAACCCGCGCCGGGCCAGCCACCACGACGCCGCGCACGCCACGCCCAGTGCGATGCCGTCGGCGGCGAGGGTGTCCGACAACCGGTGCCATTTCGCGGTGACCGTGTAGGCGCCGATGCCGACGGCCCACGAGAGCACCAGGAACAGCGCCACGCCGCGCCACCGGTAGGGCACGACGATCAGCACCGCGAAAAGCACCGTCATCGCGATCGTGGTGTGCCCGCTGGGGAGGCTGTTGTGTGCGTAGTCGCCCGTCACCGGCACGAGTTCCGGACGCGGCAGCACCCATCGCTTCAGTACCTGCGTGATCACCTGCCCGGCGACGATCACGCCCACACCCGCCACGGCGAGGTCGAGACGGCGGCGCAGCAGCGCGATGACGGCGACCACGACGACGGCGACAGCCAGGGAGTACACGGTGATCTCGGCGAGGCCGTCGTCGGCCGCGGTGCGGTCCTGGGCGCCCGCCTGGTCGGCGCCCCGCAGCGCGGCGTTCTCCAGTCGCTGTCCGGTCGGCGTCAACACGGCGAGGAGGTACACGGCCGCAGCGGCGACGAAGCCCGCCACGCCGACGAGCTGCCAACGGCGCACGAGCCTGCCCGGTATGTCGTCCATCGAGGCGGATTAGACCACACGGAGCAGTCAGCCGGCCGCACCCCGATGGCCCGGCCCTGGCGGGTCGGGGACGGCCTCGTGGCTGGAGAATGGGGTCGTGGCCGAAACAAGTCGTTGGATGCAGAAGGTGGCCGCGGATCCCGGCCATTCCGACTGGTACGTCGAGCGGATGCGGGGTCTCGCGCGTGCCGGTGAGGACCTTGCCGGTGAGGCGCGGCTGGTGGACGCGATGGCCCCGCGCGGCGCGCGCATCCTCGACGCCGGATGCGGGCCCGGCCGGGTCGGGGCGGCCCTGGCCGCGGCGGGTCACGAGGTCGTGGGCGTGGACGTCGACCCGGTGCTGATCGCCGCCGCCGAGGAGGACCACCCCGGGCCGCGCTGGCTGGTCGGCGACCTCGCCGACGTGGACCTCGCGGCCGCGGGCGTCGCCACGTCGTTCGACCTGATCGTCTGCGCAGGCAACGTGATGCCGTTCCTGGCGCCGAGCACGCGCGGTGCCGTCCTGAAACGCTTCCGCGAGTGGCTGGCGCCGGACGGCCGCGCCGCCGTCGGATTCGGAACCGACCGCGGCTACCCCGCCGACGAGTTCTTCGCCGACGTCGCAGCTGCCGGACTGCGCACCGACCACGCCCTCGCCACCTGGGACCTCAAACCCTTCGAGTCGAGCTCCGACTTCCTCGTCGCGATCCTCAGCCACGACCGCACGTGACCGGCAGCTCGTCCTGCGGGCGGCAGAATGATCTCGATGTCCACTCGCCGGTCACAGGGGCGGCGGAGTGGGCTACCCTGCGTTGCAAGGTCCCCGTCGTCGTGAACGCATCTGGGTAGCGAGGTCAGTCTGAGATGTCCGCTTCAGCCGAGTCCGAGTCCGAGTCCGTGTCGCCCAGCGTGAAGACGATCGACACGACGGTGCCGAGCATCGCCCGCGCCTACGACTACGCCATCGGCGGCAAGACCAACTACGAGGTCGACCGCGAGCTGATCCACCGCATGGACGAGGCCGTGCCCGAGGTGCGCGAGATCGCGATCAGCAACCGCATGTTCCTCATCCGCGCCGCCCGGTTCCTGGCTGTCCGCGCCGGCATCGACCAGTTCCTCGACTGCGGCTCGGGCCTTCCCACGGCCGAGAACACCCACCAGGTCGTGCAGCGCCTCAACAACGAGGCCCGCGTCGTCTACGTCGACAACGACCCGGTGGTGCTCGCCCACGGCCGCGCGATCCTCGAGGAGAACGAGAACACGCGGTTCCTCGACGCCGACATCTTCCGCCCCGAGCAGGTCCTCGACGACGCGATGGTCCGCGACTTCCTCGACTTCTCCCGCCCGCTCGGACTGCTCCAGGTCGCGACGCTGCACCACCACGACGCCGAGTTCGGCCTGCCGCCCGTGGACGTGATGCGCGCCTACATCGACGCCCTCCCTTCGGGCTCGTACGTGGCCTTCACCCACTTCCTCGACCCCGAGAACGAACACACCGAGACCGCCATGCGCGTGCAGGAGATCATGCGCGGCGCGGGCGGCACCGGCCGCGGATACTGGCGCAAGCGCTCCGAGATCCTCGAGATGCTCGAAGGTCTCGACCTCGTCGAACCCGGCCTCGTCATCAACGACGAATGGTGGCCGGACGGCCCTCCGCTCGACGGCCACTCGTCCGCGGCGCAGTGCATCGCCGCCGCCGTCGGCCGCAAGCCGTAACCGAACCGCCCACTCGCGCCGATCCCGCACGTGTCGCGGAAAATCCCGTGCCCGTCGGCCGCTCGCATGCCAAGGTGGGTTCATGACGTCCTCGCCGGTTCTTCGCACGCCCATCACCGAGGATCTCCTGGCAGGCGCGGTGGACGTCGAGCACACCGACCGCGGCCTCCTTCCGCACCGCCTTCCCTCCTGGACGCGCGCCCAGTGGTTCGACGGGCAGGGCCCCGGAGCGCAACTGGCCATGGCCGAGGCCCAGCCTGCGGGGGTGCGCCTGGCGTTTCGCACCGCCGCGACCGTCGTCGAACTCGACGCCGTGCGCACGACCGTCGCCTACGTCGGAGTGCCCGCGCGCCCCGACGGCAGCTACGACCTGCTCGTCGACGGGCGCCCCTTCGCCGCGGCGACCTCCACCGGCGGCGATCGGATCCACGTCGACATGACGACCGGCGAGGCGGACGTCGAGACGGGGCCGGCCGGCACCATGACGTTCACGGGACTTCCGGACTCCACAAAGGACGTCGAGATCTGGTTGCCGTACAACGAGAGAATCGAACTCGTCGAACTGCGCACCGATGCCCCCGTCGAACCGGCGCACCGCGACGGCCGCGTGTGGGTGCATCACGGAAGCTCCATCAGCCAGGGATCCAACGCCGCGGGACCCGCCGACACGTGGGCGGCCACCGCCGCTCGCGCCGCCGGGGTCGAACTCGTCAACCTCGGCTTCAGCGGCAGCATGATGCTCGACCCGTTCGTCGCGCGCACCCTCCGCGACACCCCGGCCGACGTGCTGAGCCTCGAGGTCGGCATCAACCTGGTCAACAGCGACGCCATGCGCGTGCGCACGTTCACGCCTGCGCTGCACGGATTCCTCGACACCGTCCGCGACGGCCACCCGGATACGCCGCTGACGCTCGTGTCCCCGCTGTACTGCCCGATCCACGAGGACACGCCGGGTCCGGGGGCGTTCGACGTCGAGGCACTCCGCGAGGGTGTCGTCCGGTTCGCCGCGGCCGGCGATCCGGCCGACGTGCGCGCCGGAAAGCTGACCCTGCGGGTGATCCGCGACCAGCTCCGCGATCTCGTCGACCGGCGGGCCGATCCGAATCTGTTCCTTGTGGACGGTCTCGACCTCTACGGCGAGTCCGACCACGCCGAGTTCCCGTTGCCGGACGCGCTGCATCCGGGGGCGGAGTCCCACCGGATCATCGGGCAACGCTTCGCCGACCGCGTTCTGAGTGGACGGTGAACCGCCGGATTAGGGGGACGGTCAGAAACCGATGAACATGATGTGCAGGCCCACCCGGCCCTTCACCGGGTGGTCGAACGCGCCGGGAACCGTGCCGATGATGCGGAAGCCGAGCCGTTCGTAGAGCTTCACCGCCGAGGTGTTCGTCTCCACGACCGCGTTGAACTGCATACCCGAGAATCCCTGCTCGCGGGCCCAGTCGAGTGCGTACCGCACCATGGCCTCGCCGACGCCCTGACCCCGCGCCGCGCTCGAGACCATGAAACTCGCCGTCGCGATGTGGCTGCCCCGTGCGGGCCGGTTCGCGTCCATGTGCGCGGTGCCCGTGATCTCCCCGGCGTCGTTGACGGCGACGACCGTGTGCCCGTCGACCCAGAAGTCGTAGGCCTGCTCGGAGGTGAGACCGGGGTCGACGGCGAAGGTGTCCTCGGCCTGAATCACGTCCCGGACGATCGGCCACACGGATGGCCAGTCGGAGTCTGCGAACCTGCGAATCTGCACGTCGGCCACGCTACCCGCGCCCGCCCGGCGCCCGCGTCGTGATTTTCGCCGCCACCCCGCGACGTCCGCACCCGGCGCCATCCGCGGAGCAGCCACGCGACCGGGAGCGTGTCGCCGAGGACCACCCTTGCCGGTGACTGGCACGCTGGCGACGTGTTGGACCACCACTGGACCCGTCGTGGAGTACTGCTGGCGGCCGCGGCCGGCGCGCTCGCCGCGTGCACGCCCGACACCGAGCGCGACCCTGGGGACGGGGACGAGGCCGGAGCAGGTGGCCAGGGCGCGGGGGTGCCGTCGCGGCTGCCGGACGGACCGGACGTCGCGGGTGAGCTGGCCGCCGTCGAACAGCGCTTCGGTGGCCGCCTCGGGGTCTACGCGGTGGACACCGGCAGCGGCGCGCTCGTGCAGCATCGCCAGCGGGAACGGTTCCTGATGGCCTCCACGGCGAAGCTGCCGATCGTGGCGGCCACGCTGGGCCGCGGGGTGCCGCTCGACCGGTCCGTGCCCGTGCGCCAGGAGGACGTCCTCGAGTACGCGCCCGTCACCCAGGAGCGCGCGGGCGGTGTGATGACCGTGGCCGAGCTGTGCGAGGCCGCGATGACCCGCAGCGACAACACCGCGGCGAACCTCCTCACCGCCCAGGTCGGCGGCCCCGCCGAGGTGACCGGCTTCCTGCGGGAGAAGGGCGATCGGGTGACCCGGCTCGACCGGTGGGAGCCCGAGCTCAACGTGCGTGACACGCGCCTCGACACCACCACCCCGGCGGCGATGGCCGACCTGACGCGCCGGCTGCTGTTCGACGGCGGCCTCGACCGCGCGGCACGCGAGCAGCTGACGGGCTGGCTCAGGGGCAACACCACCGGGGACGACCGCATCCGGGCCGGACTGCCACCCGCGTGGCAGGTCGGCGACAAGACCGGAACGGGCGCTCACGGCGAGATCAACGACGTGGCCGTCGCCTGGCCTCCGGACCGTGCGCCGGTGGTCGTCGCCGTCTACACCTCGCCGCGTGGTGCACGCGCGACCGAGGAGGCAGGCGCAACGGCGCTGGTCGAGGCCGCCCGCGCGGTGGCGGGGGCGTTCGGCGGCCGGCGGTAGCGGCGCAGCCCTCCGGCCGGGGCCGCCCACGTGTGGAGGCCGAGCCGCGTGGGGTAGTCGGACGCCATGACAGGGACGGTTTCCGAGCAACGCACCCAGCACAGCGCCTACGACGGATTCGACACGATGCCCATCGCCGGACGCTGGCGTTCCGGCGGAGGCGACGAGACCAGGACCGACACCGATCCGTGGAGCGGCGACACCCTGGTGGAGATCGCCCAGGCCGACAGCGCCGACGTCGACGAGGCGTACCGGTCGGCGCAACGGGCCCAGCGCGACTGGGCCGCGGCACCGCCCGCCGACCGGGCCGCGGTGCTGCGCAGGGCCGCGGCGATCGTCGACGAGCGGGAGGCCGAGATCGTCGACTGGATCGTCCACGAGACCGGCGGCACGCGCGCCAAGGCCGAACTGGAACGCGGCCTGGTGCGTGCCGGTCTGCACGAGGCCGCGAGCATGCCGCACCACGTCGAGGGCTCGATCCTGCCGTCGGACGTGCCGGGCAAGGAAAGCCGCGTCTACCGCGAGCCGGTGGGCGTGGTCGGGGTGATCAGCCCGTGGAACTTCCCGATGCAGCTGTCGAACCGCTCGGTCGCGCCGGCGTTGGCGGTCGGCAACGGTGTCGTCCTCAAACCCGCGGGCGACACGCCGGTCACCGGCGGCACGCTGCTCGCGAAGATCCTCGAGGAGGCCGGCCTGCCCGACGGACTGCTCAACGTCGTCGTCGGACCGGGCGGGGAGATCGGCGACGCGCTCGTCACCCATCCCGCCGCGCGGGTCGTGTCGTTCACCGGGTCGACGCCGGTGGGCGAGGACATCGCGGCGAAGGCCGGAGTCACGAAGCTGGCGTTGGAGCTCGGCGGCAATGGCCCGCTGGTGGTGCTCGACGATGCCGACCTCGATCGGGCGGTCGACGCCGCCGTGTTCGGGTCGTTCTTCCACGCGGGCCAGATCTGCATGATCGCCAACCGGATCATCGTCGACTCGGCGGCGCACGACGAGTTCGTCGACCGGTTCGTCGAACGGGTACGCGGCCTGACCGTCGGCGACCCGTCCGATCCGGGGACCGACATCGGCCCGGTGATCAACACGAGCCAGCGCGACGGGATCCTCGACAAGGTCGCACGCGCCGAGCGCGACGGTGCGCAGCGGCTGCTCGGCGGCGAGCCCGGCGGTCCGGCCGGACTGGCGCTGCCGCCCCACGTGCTGCTCGGCGAACCGGACGTCGCGACCGCACGCGAGGAGGTGTTCGGGCCGGTGATCACCGTGATCCGCGCCCGGGACGAGCAAGACGCGCTGCGCATCGCCAACGACACGGAATACGGGCTGTCCAGCGCCGTGTTCACCCGTGATGTCGAACGTGGAGTGCGGTTCGCGCGCCGCGTCGACGCAGGCATGACGCACGTCAACGACTCTCCGGTCAACGATGACGCGAACACGGCGTTCGGTGGGGAGAAGGCCTCCGGGATCGGTCGATTCGGTGGCCGATGGGCGGTCGAGGAGTTCACGACCGATCATTGGGTGAGCGTGCAGCACGAGACACGGCGGTACCCGATCTGAGCGGGGCCGCCGACGGCGGAAGGACGAACCGTGGCCGAGTCCAATCGTGAGATCAGCAGCGTCGCGTTCCTGGGCGCCGGCGGCTTGATGGGCCAGCCCATGGCGCGCAACCTGGCCGGCGCCGGTTTCGAGGTGCGGGCCTGGAATCGCAGCCGCGACAAGATGGAACCGCTCGCCGACGAGGGCGTGACGCTCTGCGACGACCAGCGCGAGGCGGTCGAGGGTGCCGACGCCGTGGTCACCATGCTGGCCGACGCCGACGTGATCCTCGAGACCCTCGACGACACGCTGTCCCACGCGGCTGAGGACGCGGTGTGGGTGCAGACCAGCACCGTCGGCATCGACGGCACCCAGCGGCTCGCGGACCTGGCCGGCGAGGCGGGTGTCGCCTTCGTCGACGCGCCCGTGCTCGGCACCAAGGCGCCGGCCGAGAACGGTGAACTCGTCGTGCTCGCCTCCGGCCCCGAGGAGGTGCGTGCCGCGGTCGAGCCCCTGTTCGAGGCGATCGGGAAGAAGACCCTCTGGGTCGGTGAGGCCGGGGCCGGCAGCAGGCTCAAGCTTGTCGCCAACGCCTGGGTGTCGTCGGTGGTCGAGGCGACCGCGGAGACCATCGCGCTGGCCGAGGGGCTCGGCGTCGACCCGAAGCAGTTCCTCGACGCGGTCTCGGGTGGTGCGCTCGACCTGCCGTACCTGCAGGCCAAGGGCACGTCGATGATCGAGCGCAAGTTCGAGCCCGCGATGAAGCTGGCGCTCGCGGCCAAGGACACGCGCCTGATCGACGAGGCAGCCGCCGACCACGACCTCGACCTGCCGATGCTGCGCACGATCCGCCACCGGTTCGCCGAGGGCGCCCGTGAACACGGTGACGAGGACATGGCCGCGACCTACCTAACGAGCACTCCGAAGGCGGGGTGACCCGCGGGGCTCGGCCGTGTCAGGGCTCGACCCAGCCCGCGCGGCCGAGGATGTCCCAGATCACCGGGCCTTTCGCCTCGGCGTAGTAGTTCATGTCGTCCCACTCGCGCCGGGCGAGCTCGCGCTTGGTGGCCGCATAGCGGTCGCGGTCGTCGGGGTGGGTGCGCAGGTGCTCGCGCAGCACCAGGTACCGGCGCGTCTCGACGTCGTCGGGCGCGTAGCAGTGCAGGTTCACCGGCTCGTCCGGATCGCCTGCCCGCAGCGCGCGGTGACCCGGTTCGGTGACGCGCAGCTCGTATCCCGCGGCCTCGAGGTCGGGCAGGTAGGCGGGCTCGTCGTCCGGATCGTCGATGCCCACGACGATGTCGACCACCGGTTTGGCCGCGAGCCCCGGCACCGACGTCGATCCGATGTGCTCGATCAACCGCGCGCGCTCACCCAGGACCTTCCGCAGCTGGGCGGCCCTGCGCTCGAAACGCCGCGGCCATTCCGGGTCGTAGTCGACGATCTGCACCCGCGTCGGCTGTGGACCGTGCACGAGCATCGCCGCCAGCCGCTCGTCGTCGAGGGGTTTCCGCGTCACGTCGGCGCACGGTAGTGGGGCGCGCAGGCGGGAACAACCGACGACCGGACGACGAGCAGCAACGCCGGTCCCTCACGTCAGTCCCTCACGCCAGTCCGTCCCGGCAGTTCGTCACGGCAGGGCGGCGACTCCGGCCTCGGCGACCTCGGTGTCCTGTTCGACGCTGCCCGCGCTCACGCCGACGGCGCCGATGACCTCACCGTCGCGCGTCAACGGGATGCCGCCACCGAAGATGATCAGACCGCCGTTCGTGCCCTCGATGCCGTACAGCGGTGCGCCGGGTTTGGCCGCCTCGCCGAGCTGGGCCGTCGTCATCTTCAACAGCGCGGCGGTGCGCGCCTTGCGCGTAGCGATGTCGATGCTTGCGAGGATCGCCCCGTCCTGGCGGGCGAACGCCACCAGGTGGGCACCGGCGTCGACGACGGCGACGTTCATCGGCTGTCCGATCTCGACGGCCTTCGCGAGCGCGGCGTCGAGCACCGTCCGGGCCTCGTCCATGGTCAGCTGTGCGGCCACGATTCCTCCATCCGTTCTCCGGTCGTCCCGGGTCGCTGTTTGAACGGCAGCCCGACCACCAGCCGGGCCGCGTTGTGCCCGCACCAGCGGGCCTGCGTGAGATCGGCCGTCAGCACCGGTGACGCGGCGGGCCGTTTCGCGTGGTGCACGCACACCGCGGCGGCGTCCACCCCGATGCCGACCCCCAACGTCGAGGCCTGCGCCGCCGCGAAGGCCATGGCGACCGCCCCCGCCTGCGCCGGTCGGCTCTCGGCGGTCGCGGGCTCGCTCGTCTCGAGGAGGACCGGCACGCCCTCCTCCTCGAGGCCGGCGCACAGGTCCCGCATGACCGTCCCCGGCTCGCCGAGGTGGCGCAGCACGACGGCCGGTGGCTGCCTGCGTGCCCGCTCCGCGCGGCGGTCGGCCACGCTCACCGCGGGCCCGCCGCGTGCTCGGCGACCAGCCCCGTGGCCACGGCGTTGCGCGGGCCCTGCGAGCCGCGCACGTTTCCCGTTCCGCAGACGATGCCCGAACCCGCGACCGCCTCGGCGATGAGGTCCGGGATCTCGAAGTCCAGTGCCGATCCGCCCAGCACGACGACGAAACCGATCTCGCGCAGATTTCCGCCCGGTGCGACGCGCTCCAGTGCCCGGACCGCGTTGACGACGAACACCTTGTGTTTGGCCGACCTGCGCACCTGCCGGATCTTCTCGAGCGAATGGCGGGTGGGGATCGGGCGCATCCCCTCCTCGCCCAGGACGACGACGCGGGCGAACGCGTCCGCGGGCAGCGGTTCGTCGAAGAACCGCGCCGTGCCGTCCTCCATGCGCACGTGGAAGAAACTCTCCGATTTGGCCAGTGGATGACGTTTGATGTCCTCGGCCAGCTCCCGGTTCTCGAGGCCGAGTTCGGAGTCGATCAGCTTCGTCACCAGGTCGCCCGCCCCGGCCAGGTGCACCGACGTCACGTCGCCGCCGGGCATCGCCAGCGCCGCGTCGGTCGACCCTCCGCCGAGGTCGAGGATCGCCACGGGCCGTTCGGTGCCCGGGGTGGTCAGCGCGCCGAGCACGGCCATGTCCGCCTCGACGCCGCCGACCACGACGTCCGTGCCGAGCGCCGCGCGGATCTGCTCGGCGAGCGCCTCCATCGGGCCCCTGCTCGTGCGCACCATGGCCGCGAGCGCGACCGCGTTCTCCAGCGCGAACTCGCCCGCCAGCGCTCCGGTCACGTGCTGTGGGACGAAGGTGTCGACGGCCAGGATGTCCTGGATCCGCACGTCCTGCCCACCGGTTCGCGCGTCAGGGGCGTCATGGGCGTCAGGGGAGTCATGGGTATCGGGCGCGTCGGCCAGCGTCTCGGTCATCGCGTCGCGCACCGCCGCGAGCATGCCGCCGACGTGCGTGCCCGACTCCCCGGTGGCATCCGACAGCGGCGCCACGCGCCGCAGCGTCGCCATGATCTCCTCGGCGCCCGCGTCGACGCCCACCGACAGCGTCGAGTGCTCGCCGATGAGCGTGAGCGTTCCCGCGGGGATGCGCCGGTCGGCAATGTCGCCGTGCGGGGTGCGTACCACGACCGCCGACCGGTTGCCCACGAGCGCCCGCGCGACGGGGGCGACCATCCGCGTCTGCTCAGGGGTGAGTTCGAACAGCGTCGCGATGCCGTAGCTGTTGGACAGCGTCCGCACCGTGCGCCCCGGCTCGGCGACCTCGACGGCCGCGGGCATGCCGAGCGGGACCTTCTCGACGAGCGTCACCTCGTCCACCACGGGAATCGGCGTGCTCAGGCGGTTCACGATCAGGTTGGCGTCGTCGGCGCGGACCACGGCACCGGTGACCGCCACCCCGCGCGCGACGGCGGCGTCGATCCCGGCGGCGGCGTCCTCGAAGTCGACCCCGGCCCCGACGACGCAGACCACCGGCTCACCCGGAGGGCAGTCGGCCAGCTCCGCGAACGCGACCGTCGTGCCGACGCCGAGACCCGCTCCGCCCGGGGTGTCCGGGTTGTGCCCGATCATCGTCGACTCGGTGATGATCGTTTCGGTGATCGTCTCCATTGCCAGGCCGCTGATCACCGGCGTGGCCTCGTTGACCAGCACGGTGGCAAGCTCGTCGGCAGAGCGGCCCGCCGCTGACAGCGCCTCGTGGACGACCTTCACCACGCCGGGCACGTTCTCGGCCGTGCCCTTCACCCCCGACGTCGGAGCCAGGGCTCCGCCCAGGTAGCGCGGGCCGTCCACGCCGAGCTCGGCCACACACGCCTCGGTCGTGGAGTTCCCGATGTCGACGCCGACGACGAGCGTGGCGGTGTCGCCGCGCGCCGTTCTCCCGGCCGTCATCCAGCGTCGGCGAGGCGGATCCGCACGTCCAGTTCGACCGGCGCCGCCCCGGGGGTCACGAACTCGGTCTCCTTGATGTGCAGCAGCGCCGCCTTGGCCTGCCACCGCGGCCGGGCCATGTAGTCGTTGCGCGCGGGGACCGGTTCCGGCGACTCGCCCTTGGCATAGCGTGCCGCGTTGCGGCCGACCTTGCGGAACGTCTCGGGGTCCAGCAGCGGCGCCTGCGGGAAGAGCTCCAGATTGGACAGTCGGACGAGGTCCTTCTGGTGGATCATGGTGGTGCCGCGCGAGAGCACCCCCACGCCGATCCCCGAACCGGAAAGCCGTGCCGCCGCGTGGGCGATGACGGCGAGGTCCGCTCCGCCGCGGTAGCGGATCACCCGCGCGCCGACGCCCTGTTCCTCGATGCCGGCCAGCAGCTCGCGAAGTACCTCGGCGTGGGGAATGTCGACGATCGTCCTGGTGAAGAAGTCCCCGAACGCGGGCGAGAGCCCGATGACCACCTCGTCCGGGCGGGTTCCCACCGTGGCCTCGCCACGTTCCACGGCGTCGAGCACCCGCTCGGATCGCGTCTCCGTCTTCGTCATGACGTCGCTGTCCCTTCTGCGTCAGCCGACTTCGGTCTCGGGGTTGCTCGCGCTGACGACGTGGCGCAGGCGTTTCATCTCTTCCCAGCGCTCGCCCGCGGGGCGGTAACCGGTGCCGGGACCGGCGTAGTCGTTGGCGTCGTTGACCGCGGACAGGGTCTCCAGCTCCGGAGTCAGGATCGCCGACGTGTGCAGCAGGTCGCCGGACACCCGGTGCCGCAGCACGGCCAGCAGGGTGCGGGCCATGTCGTTGTATCCGGACGCCTCGAGCGCCTTGATCACGTCGAGGCCGGTGATCCCGCGGTCCATCACCGACTGGGCCGCCTTGAGGTCCTCGAGCACGTCGCGCATCGGCAGGTCCTGGCTGCCGTGGGCGTACGTGACGGCCTCGACCTCCTTGTCGGTGATCGTGGGCAGTCCGAGCTGGGCGAACACGGCCTGCAACGCCTTCGCCGCACGGCTGCGCGCGGCGAGCAGTTCGGGCTCCGGTACGTGCCGCAACGCGCCGTCGACCTGGAGGTCGCGCTGGATGGTGTTCCAGTCGTCGTAGTCCGTCGAGTCCACATTGGATCCGGCGAACATGTTGTCGTAGTTCGGCACGGCCGAGTATCCGGAACAGACGAAGTCGGTGCCGGGCAGCAACTGCGGCAGCAGGCGCGCGGTGCGGCGCATGTCGGAGTGCGAGAACGACTGGTCGTTGCCCGAGGCGCACTCCAGGTCCGCGGTGCTGGCGATCAGGTTCTCCGCGAGCACCGCGCGAATGCCGGCCGGGACCGCGCCGGGGACGCCGATACAGCTGATCGACCCGTTCTGCAGCCCCTGCACACCGGCGCCCTTGGCCACCAGGATGCAGCGGATCTCCAGGTACAGCATGGACTTGCCCTCGGCGTTGCCCATCTGCACCTCGGAGCCGGTACCCGAGGTGAAGCGCATCTTGATGCCGCGGGAGGCGTAGGCCGAGGCCAGGAAGGCCTTCGACCACGGCGTGTCGTCGCCGTCGCAGAACACCGGCTCGGTGCCGTACACCGAGATCGTCTCGGCGTACGCGGTGATGCCCCGCATGCCGAGTTCGAGTTCGGTGGCCTCCTCCAGTGCGCACTGCGTGAGCACGCCCGGGGTGCCCGCGAGCGAGCCGACCTGCAACGCGATGGCCACCAGCGGTGCGTAGCGCACGACGCCGAGCGTCGTCTCGAGCTCCCGGAATCCGCGCAGCGACGCCTCGGCCGCCTCGGCGGCGACCTGCACGGGGTTGTCCCTGGCGCTGGTCGAGTGCGCCTGGTTGGCCGGGGTGCGCCGGGCACGCATCTTCTGCAGTGCCTGCATCATCTCGACGACGTTCATCGTCTTGACGACCTCGAGCAGCGCGGCGGGGGTGAGGCCACCCGCGACCTCGACGACCTCCGAACGGGACACCGCCGGGTCGACGAGCATGCGCGCCACCTCGACCGGTTCGAGCGTCATCGCCTGTTCGGTGGTGTCCACGTCGATCGCGTGGTCGGCGATGAACTGGTCGAGGAAGTCGAACTCGGCGCGCGGCTTGCCGTCCATCTCGACGATCACGCCGTCGGCCACGCGCACGCTCGGCGTCGGGTCGTACGGGCTGTCCATCGCGACCATGCCGACCTCGGGCCATTCCTCCACGAATCCGTCGAGGTTGACCGGCCTGGCTTCGAGGGCCTCCGTGCGCTTGGACGTCGGAGTCGATACCGGAAGCGGTTCCGCGGTCATTGTCGGATCTCCTTGGTGTGCGGGACCGGTCGTCGGCCGGGACTCCGCGCCCCGGCCTGCCGGTCAGGCGGGGTCGGCGAGGATGTCGCGCCGCTGGTAGACGTCTGCGGCCTCGCGCACCAGCTGGGCGCACAGGGTCGCCGAGAACTCGTTCTCGAGCCGGTCGGCGATGTCGGTGAGCTGCTGTTTCGTCGACGCGTTCGGGCGAAGGGAGTTGTAGATCGACAGCACGAGCTCGTCGGGCAGCGCCGTGAGCTCGGCGGCGCGGCGGAAGTTGCGGGCGAGCTGGGTGCGTCCGACCCGCTCGGCGATCTGTGCCTGCAGCCGGAGGGTGTCGGGAGAGATGCGGAGGTCGTCCGGAGCGACCTCACCGGACAGGACGGCCTGCATGGTCAGGTCGTCGATCGGCTTGCCCGTCGGAGTGCGGAGCAGCTCCGGCCGGTGTGCCGCGAGTGGGTAGTCGCGGTCCGGGTCGAGTTCCACCTGCTCGGGAAGCGTCACCGCCACCACCTGCCTTCGTCGTCGAAGTCGGTATCGGGGGTTGAACCTAGGGGCGCGTGCGTTGCAGCGACGTTGCACGCGGCGCTGCGGCGCCCGCCGTGGGGCTCGCTGTTCGGTTGGGCCGTGCGGTTGTGGACCTCGCCGGGCGCCGCGGTCAGGCGCCGTCCTCGTCGGTGAGCCAGGCCAGCCGGGCGTCCACGACGGGCCGGCGGGGATCGCCCTCCGGCAGCACGTGGCTGAGCCGTTCGAACACCTCGAGGTCGTCGTGTCCCGGCTCGTTCTCGGACAGCGCCCACAGCGCGTTCACGTCGCCGCTGTCCAGCACTGCCTTGCGCAGGGCGGCGATCTGCTGATCACGTTCGGCGCGGATGGTCGGCGATTCGGAGCGGGGCAACAGCGGCGCGGTGGCCGTGGTCGCGGCCGTCGCGACGTCACCGGAGGCCAGTGCGTCGCGCACCCGCAGCACGTCGGCCTCGACGTCGGCCGCCAGGCGGTACGGCTTCGCGCGCAGCGCGTCGCCGAGTTCGCCGCGCAGCCGGTGCACCTCGGCGCGCACGGTGGTGGGGTTCCCGTCGTCGCCGTAGAGGTGCAGCGCGAGCTGGTCTGCGGTCAGCCCGTCCGGGTGCAGGGCCAGCAACGCCAGGATCTCGGCGCGGCGCAGCGTCAGGGGAACGGCACGTCCGTCGAGCGTGGCCTCGGGCGCCGAGCCGAGCAGGGACAGTCGCAACGTCGGCCGCCGCACCTGGCCGGAGCGGCGCGGGAACCGGAGCAGATAGCCGCCCGCCAGCGGTTCCAGCCGGGCTTCGCGCCCGCCGACGTCGATCCGGTCCGTCCCGGTCGCCACGTCGATGCGGTGCGGGAAGCCGCCGAGCGGGTTGGCGGCGATGACCCTGCCGGACGGGGTGATCAGCGCGCCCGACTCGCCGCCCAGTCGTTCGAGGTGCCGCATGTTCGTGGCGCGCATCCACTCGTCCTGCTGTTCCATCCGCATGCGCAGGTGGTTCTCGGCCACCTGCGCCGTGGCGTTGACCAGCGACACCATCGCAGGATGGAGGGTCTCGAGCCTGCCGCTGATGTCGATGGCACCCAGCAGCCGCCCGGTGTCCGGGTCGTGGATCGGCGCGGCGGCGCACGTCCACGAGTGGTACGTGCGGACGAGGTGTTCGGCCGAGTAGATCTGCACCGGTGCGTCCACCGCGATGGCGGTTCCCATCGCGTTGGTGCCGATCGCCTGTTCGGACCAGCGGG
Organism: Prauserella rugosa; assembly: GCF_000719975.1. Lineage (GTDB taxonomy): Bacteria > Actinomycetota > Actinomycetes > Mycobacteriales > Pseudonocardiaceae > Prauserella > Prauserella rugosa. Next base: position 79,490 of record NZ_JOIJ01000001.1, on the reverse strand, counting down.
TCCCTTCGCGGAGTCCGACGTGGTCGGCGAGGTTGCACAGAGTGGAAGGGCCTTCGCGCCACAGGATGGTGCCGTCGGCGTCGGTGACGATCGTGATGTGCTGCGACTCGTCGGCGATGCTCACCAGCAGTTCCCGCAGCGGGTCGAGCACCGCGTGCAGCGGATGGCCCTCCCGCACCTCGGACAGCTCGTCCGAGCCGTACACCTCCGGCGGTTGGTAGCCGTCGGGGTCGACCTGGGCGGCGAGCGAACGTTGCCACGACTCCGAGATGACGGCACGTGGGGCGGCGTACGGTTTGTCCCCGCTGAGGGTCGCGTCCCGGATCCCCTTCAGCACGCGTTGCTGTCGCAGGGGATCGGACGCCGTGAGGAGGGCGTCTCGGGCGGGTTCGACGGTCATGGGCACTCCGCGGCTACGGTGACGGGCTGCGCTGCTGGCTGGTCGTGGTGACTGGTCTGCTCGCTGCTGATTCGCTCTTCCGGGTCGGTTTTCCGGGTCGTTCACTCTGCTGTTCGTTCTGGTGCCGGCTCTTCCGGCCTCGCTGATTCCCGGGTCTTCTCGTGTGCTGCCGGTCCGGTGAAACCCGCAGGTCGTGACCGGACGTTCTCCGAGCATGCCCCGCCCTCGCGGTCGAGGGCAAGGAAACGGCTGCGAGTGGACCGTTCGATGCGCGGGCTTACGCCGAGCAGGTGGCGTGCCACGTGGCGTGGCCGCGTTGCAACGGGCCTGCAACGTCGCCGCACCTAGCGTCCGGCGCCACAAGTTGACCGCCACAAGGTGACGCAGTGTCCCTTCGGGCAGATGTCCCTTCGAGCAGAGAGGCTCACATCGGATGACCACGTATGCCGCACCGGGGCAGGCAGGAAGCGTCGTCGCGTTCGAGTCGCGGTACGACCACTACATCGGCGGCGAGTACGTTCCGCCTGCCAAGGGCCAGTACTTCGAGAATCCGACGCCGGTCACGGGCGCGGTGTTCACCGAGATCGCCCGGGGCACGGCCGAGGACATCGACAAGGCCGTTGCCGCGGCGACCGGCGCCGCCGACGCGTGGGGCCGCACCTCGCCTGCCGAGCGTGCGACCCTGCTGAACAGGATCGCCGACCGGATGGAGGCGAACCTCGAGGCCATCGCCGTGGCCGAGAGCTGGGAGAACGGCAAGCCGGTGCGCGAGACACTCGCCGCCGACATCCCGCTGGCCATCGACCACTTCCGGTACTTCGCGGGCGCGATCCGCGCGCAGGAGGGCTCGATCTCGCAGATCGACGCCGACACCGTCGCCTACCACTTCCACGAACCGCTCGGTGTGGTCGGCCAGATCATCCCGTGGAACTTCCCGATCCTCATGGCCACGTGGAAGCTGGCCCCGGCACTGGCCGCGGGCAACTGCGTGGTGCTCAAGCCCGCGGAGCAGACGCCCGCGTCGATCCACGTCCTCCTGTCGTTCATCGCCGACCTGTTGCCCGCCGGCGTGGTGAACATCGTCAACGGGTTCGGTGTCGAAGCGGGCAAGCCGCTGGCCCAGCACCCCGGGATCCGCAAGGTCGCCTTCACCGGTGAGACCACGACGGGCCGGCTGATCATGCAGTACGCCAGCGAGAACATCATCCCGGTGACGCTCGAGCTGGGCGGCAAGAGCCCGAACATCTTCTTCTCGGATGTCGCCGCCGCCAACGACGCCTTCTACGACAAGGCGCAGGAGGGCTTCGCGATGTTCGCCCTCAACCAGGGCGAGGTGTGCACGTGCCCGTCGCGTGCGCTGGTGCAGTCGTCGATCTACGAGCGGTTCGTCACCGACGGTGTGGCCCGGGTTGAGCAGATCAAGCAGGGCAACCCGCTCGACACCGACACGATGATCGGCGCCCAGGCCTCGAACGATCAGTTCGAGAAGATCCTGTCCTACATCGACATCGGCAAGCAGGAGGGCGCGAAGGTCCTCACCGGTGGCGAGAAAGCCGACCTCGGCGGCGAGCTGTCCGGTGGTTACTACATCAAGCCGACCGTGTTCGCCGGCGACAACAAGATGCGGATCTTCCAGGAGGAGATCTTCGGTCCGGTGGTGTCGGTGGCCTCGTTCGACGACTACGACGACGCGATCAAGACCGCGAACGACACGCTCTACGGTCTCGGCGCAGGCGTCTGGTCGCGGGACGGCAACACCGCCTTCCGCGCAGGCCGCGACATCCAGGCGGGTCGCGTGTGGACGAACTGCTACCACGCCTACCCGGCACACGCCGCCTTCGGCGGGTACAAGCAGTCCGGCATCGGCAGGGAGAACCACCGGATGATGCTCGACCACTACCAGCAGACGAAGAACCTGCTCGTGTCGTACTCGCCCGACGCGCAGGGATTCTTCTGACGATGAGCAGGGTGGATCTCACCGAGGCCGCGGCGGATCTGCTGCGGCGACTGGCCGACGTGCACGGGCCGTTGATGTTCCACCAGTCCGGTGGATGCTGCGACGGCAGCGCTCCGATGTGCTATCCGGCCGGTGAGTTCCGCACCGGAGAAGCGGACGTGCACCTCGGCGACCTCGACGTCGCCGGGGTGCACGACCCCGTTCCGGTGTGGATGTCGCGTTCGCAGTTCGAGTACTGGAAGCACACGCACCTCACGATCGACGTCGTGAAGGGCCGGGGCAGTGGGTTCTCCCTCGAAGCCCCGGAGGGGGTGCGGTTCCTGATTCGCTCGCGCCTGCTGACCGACGAGGAGCTGCAGACCCTGGCCTGACGGGCCGGCCCGCGCGAGGGTGCCCGGGCTGCGCACGCAGTCCGGGTAGCGCTGCGTTCAGGACGTGGGCGTGCGGCCGGGCACGTTGATCCGGTACTGCCGGATCTTGCGGTAGATCGTCGCCCTGCCGAGGCCGAGTTCGTGCGCCGCGTCCGCGACGGTGGTGCCGGGCTCGATCAGGCAGCGGACGATCTCGTCGCGCTCGACGGCCTGCAGCCTGCTGAGCGGATGGCCGGGGCCGGTGAACACCTCGGGCGCGAGGTGGTGCAGGTCGATCCGGTCGGCCTTCGCCGCGGCCTCGCGCAGCACGCGGCGGAGTTGGCGGACGTTACCCGGCCAGTCGAACGCCGTCAGGGCGCGCGCGGCCGCGGGGGTCAGCTCGACCTCGCGACCGCGGGCCTGGGCGGCGAAGTGCTTGGCGAGCGGCACGATGTCGTCCGGACGGAAGCGCAGCGCCGGAACGTCGATCACGACGTCGACCAGGGGACGCAGTTCCTCGGGCAGGTCGTCGGCGGATGCGGTGGTCACCACGTACGGCTGCAGGTCGTCGTGGGCACGGACCCGTCCGAACAGGGCTGCGAGTTCGCTCGTGGCCCACGCGGGAAGCCGGTCGACGCCCGAGACGATCACGCAGGTGCTGTCCTTACCCAGCTCGGGAACCCAGAGCTCCAGCCAGGGTTCGACGTCCTCGGGCGCCGGAGGGCGGGCGCTCAGCACCCGTTCGGTGCGCAGTTCGCGGCGTGCCAGCGAGGCGAGCGCGGTCTTGCCCGTGCCGGGTTCGCCCGCCACGGCGACGGCCAGACCGCGGCGGAACGCCGACCGTGCCTCGGAGAAGGCGTTGCGCCACCCCGGTGTCAGCAGCTCCGACTCCGGGGAGCGGGTGCGGTCGGCATACACCCGGAACACCTCGCCGTGCGGCGCAGGCTGTGCGGTTCTGCCCGCACCCCTGGCCAGCATCAACGCCGACGTGCTCGCCGCGGCCGACTGTGCGAGCGCCAACAGCAGTTCGGGTGCCGAGTCCGACCAGGTCGTCAGGTTCACGCTGCCCGCGATCGCGCCGCCGGGGTCGACGACGGGGGCGGCCGCGCACGTGTATCCGCGCAGCCCGGTGCAGTAGTGCTCCTCGGCGCGGACCAGCGACGGCGCCCGGTCGGCCAGTGCGAGGCCGAGTCCGTTGGTGCCGACGTTGCGTTCGGAGAAGTAGAAACCCGGTGCGAGGTGGACCCGGTCGAGCGAGCGGTCGATCGCGGGGTCCTCGGTCAGCCTGCTGAGCACCAGGCCGTCGGCGTCGGTGATCATCATGCTCACGGGTTCGTTCGCCAGGGTGCTCTGCAGGCCCCGCAACACTTCCGAACCGCATTCGTACAGCAGTGATCCGGTGTCGACCGATCCTGTGAACACGGGCCGCATCTCGTCGGTGGTCAGGCCGTAGCGTGCGCTTCGCCGCCAGGATGCGCGCAGCCGGGGCCGCGGGCCCGGAGACCGCGGATCGGCGGGAAACGCGCGATCGTCGAGATTCATCCGAGCCTCCCTCACGCGTCGCCTGCGCTGCCGGTGGGCGGTAGTTCACCACAGCATGCACCGCGAAGCACCGGTTCGGGTGTCTCAAAGTGAGACACTCACCTGATTCCCGGTGGCCTTTCGGTGCTCGTAGCGTTCCGCCCCACGCGGGCAACGACGCCACGTACGGGAGGATTTCTCATGTACACCAAGGACGGCGAGAACTACTTCATCGTCGATGCGCACATCGCGTTGTGGGACGCCCGTCCCGAGAATCAGCGCAACATTCACGGGAAACAGTTCATCGACTGCTTCTACGACTACCACCGAAACCTCAGTCCGGAATCCGAGGTGTGGCCCTACGAGGACTACCTCTACCAGGGCGGGGAAAGGTTGATGCGCGATCTGTTCACCGACGGCTACGTGGACCACGCCATCTTCCAGCCCGCGTTGCTGAGCGCGTTCTACACCAACGGGTTCGGGCAGACGGAGGAGGCGTTCGCGCTCGCGCAGCAGCATCCGGACAAACTGACCTACAACCACTGCTGGGACCCGCGGTTCGAACAGGCGGGCCTCGACCAGCTCACCCGCGACGCCGAACGGTTCGGGCTCAAGGGGATCAAGCTCTACACCGCCGAATGGCAGGGCGATTCGCGCGGTTACAAGCTCGACGATCCGTGGTCGATGCGGTATCTCGAACGGTGCCAGGAACTGGGCATCCGCAACATTCACATCCACAAGGGCCCGACGATCCGCCCGCTCGACCGCGATGCGTTCGACGTCGCCGACGTCGACAAGGTGGCCACCGATTTCCCGGACCTCAACTTCGTCGTCGAACACTGTGGTCTGCCGAGGCTCGAGGATTTCTGCTGGATCGCCACGCAGGAACCGAACGTGCACGCGGGTCTGGCCGTGGCGATGCCGTTCATCCACACCCGTCCGCGCTACTTCGCGCAGATCATCGGCGAACTGTTGTACTGGCTCGACGAGGACCGCATCCAGTTCTCCAGCGATTACGCGATCTGGACACCGAAATGGCTCGTGGAGAAGTTCGTCGACTTCCAGTTCCCCGAGGACATGACGGAGTACGGCGAGCTCACCACGGCGCAGAAACGGAAGATCCTGGGGCTCAACGCGGCCCGCATGTACGACCTCGACGTGCCCGAGTGGGCGGTACCGCCCGCCGACGAGGACGCCACCGAGGGCAAGACGGAATCCGTGGCGGTGGGCTGATGAGGACCACCGACGAGCTGCTGGAGAAGGCGCGGCAGGCACTCGGCAGGGTCATCGACCCCGAGCTGGACGAGCCGATCACCGACCTCGGATTCGTGCGGTCGATGGACCTGGTCGACGGTGAACTGGTGGTGCACCTGAGGCTGCCGACGTCGTTCTGCGCGCCCAACTTCGCCTACCTGATGGCCTCGGACGCCAAGGACGTGCTCACCGAGCTCGGCACCCGGGTGACGGTGCTGCTCGACGACCACCACGACTCCGAGCTGATCAACCGCGGGCTGGCCGCCGACGCCGGTTACCGGGGCACGTTCGGTCCCGAGGCCGACGAGGACCTGGAGCAGCTGCGGCGCACGTTCCAGCGCAAGGCGCACACGGCGGCGATGGAGCGGGTGCTCGTCCGGTACCTGCGTGCCCACGACGAGCTCGCCGAGGAGCAGTTGCACGCCGTGGTGCTCGGCGACCTGCCCGGCGACGACGCCACGCGTGCGCTGGTGCGCAGACGGCAGGCGATCGGACTGCCGACCGGACGGCACGAGCCCGTGCTCGTCGACGACGCCGGTGAGCCGTACCCACCGGAGGAGGTTCCGCTGCGGTTGCGGCTCGCGCGGTCCGTGCGCGTCTCGATCGACGGCAACGCCCACTTCTGCCGGGGCCTGCTGCGTACCCGTTATCCCGATTCGGCAGCCGACCAGGCGCCCCGAGCATTCCAGGAGAAGGTGTCATGAAGGCGATCCAGGTGGTCGGCTACCACGAGAAGTTGCAGCTCACCGAGGTTCCCGCGCCCGAACCGGCCGGTCCGTTCGACGTCGTCGTGAAGATCGGCGGCGCCGGGGTGTGCCGCACCGACATCCACATCCTCGAGGGGCAGTGGGCCGAGAAGTCCGGGGTCACGTTGCCTTACACGATCGGGCACGAGAACGCGGGCTGGGTGCACGCGGTGGGCGGTGCGGTCACGAACGTGGCCGAGGGTGACAAGGTGATCGTGCATCCACTGGTCACGTGCGGGCTGTGCCGGGCGTGCCGGTTCGGTGACGACGTGCACTGCGAGCAGAGCCTGTTCCCCGGTATCGACACCCACGGCGGCTACGCGGAATACCTGAAGACGTCGGCGCGCAGCGTGGTGCGCATCGACGAGGCGCTCGAACCCGCCGACGTGGCGGCGCTGGCCGATGCCGGGCTGACCGCCTACCACGCCGCGGCGAAGGCCTCCCGCAGGTTGCGGCCCGGCGACCGGTGTCTGGTCATCGGCGCGGGCGGGCTCGGTCACATCGGGATCCAGGCGCTCAAGGCGTTGACCGCCGCGGAGCTGATCGTCGTGGACCGCAACTCCGATGCGGTGAAACTCGCCCTGACGATCGGCGCCGACCACGGCGTCGTCGCCGACGGCACGCACGTCGAGCAGGTCCTCGACCTCACGGGCGGCCACGGCGCCGAGGTGGTCGTCGATTTCGTGGGCGAGGGCGGTGCGACCTCGGAGGGAGTGCGGATGCTGCGCCGAGCGGGCGACTATCACGTCGTCGGCTACGGGGAGAACATCGACGTGCCGACGATCGACATCATCTCGACGGAGATCAACTTCATCGGCAACCTCGTCGGCTCCTACAACGATCTGTGCGAGTTGATGACACTGGCCGCACAAGGCAAGGTGCGGTTGCACACCAGCAAGTACCCGCTGGAACGGTTCCAGGACGCGATCGACGACCTGGAGGCCGGCCGGGTCCGCGGCCGTGCCATCCTCACGCCCTGATCCAGGAGGAAGCGAATGATCTTCATTACCGCGAAGTTCCGCGTGAAGCCCGAACACGCCGACCGCTGGCCCGAGATCGCGAAGGCGTTCACGCACGCGACCAGGGCCGAACCGGGCTGCCTGTGGTTCGAGTGGTCGCGCAGCCTCGACGACCCCAACGAGTACGTGCTGGTCGAGGCGTTCCGGGACGGTGACGCGGGTGGCGAGCACGTCAACTCGGCCCACTTCAAGGCCGCCCAGCAGACGTTGCCGCCCTACCTGCAGGAGACTCCGCGGGTCGTCAACACCACGGTCGACCAGGACGACTGGTCGGAACTGGGCGAGATGGCGGTGAAGTAGTCACCCGGTCCCGGCGGAGCCGGGCAGTCAGGAGGCCCGCCGCCCCCGACGGCGGCGGGCCTCTTCTCCGGTGGCCACAACCCACCGGATATGAGGAATACCCCTCGCGCGGGTTCGAAAACCGGCCGCCGTCAGCGCCGGGACAGCGTCTCGGCGAGACGATGCAGGTAGTCGGCGACCTCCGGTTCGCCTCGATCGGGCAGGCCGAACAGGGTCTCGGTGACGCCCGCGGCCGACCACTCGTCGAGCTGTTCCAGGTTCGGTTTGCCGGCCAGCGCGACGACCTGCGGCACGCCGGATCGCCCCGCCGCCTGCCACGCTCGGTGCAGGCCCGCCACCTTGGCCTCGATGTCGTCCTCGGTCGGCGTGGTGATCCAGCCCTGGCCGCTGCGGGCGATCCAGTCGAACGTCCGGTCGGTGCCCGCGGCGCCCACCAGGACCGGGACGTCGGCATCGATCGGTTTCGGCCAGGCCCAGCTCGGGCCGAAGCGCACGAACTCCCCGTCGTAGGCGGCCTCGTCCTGTGTCCACAGGGTGCGCATCGCCTCGACGTACTCGCGCAGCACGGTCCGCCGTTTCGCGGGCGGCACGCCGTGGTCGGCGAGTTCGTCGGTGTTCCAGCCGAAGCCCACGCCGAGGGTGACGCGCCCGCCGGAGAGGTGGTCGAGCGAGGCGATCGTCTTGGCGAGCGCGATGGGATCGTGTTCCACCGGCAGGGCCACCGCGGTGCCCAGCCGGATGTGCGAGGTCACCGCCGCTGCCGTCGCGAGCGCCACCCACGGGTCGAGCGTGCGCAGGTAGCGGTCGTCGGGCAGGGACGCGTCGCCGGTCGTCGGATGGGCGGCGTCGCGGCGGATCGGGATGTGCGTGTGCTCGGGGACGTAGAACGAGGTGAACCCAGCCTCCTCGGCCAGCCGGGCGGCGGTGGCGGGCGGGATGCCGCGGTCGCTGGTGAACAGCACGATGCCGTGACGCATGCCGACGAGTAGAACATGTTCTCGATCCGGGTGTCACCCGCCGGACGAGTAGCCTGGAGGATCGTGTCCACCCTCCACGAGGCGCAGCGCAGGCGATCCTTCGCTGTCATCAGCCACCCCGACGCCGGTAAGTCCACGCTGACCGAGGCTCTCGCGCTGCACGCGCGGGTGATCTCCGAAGCGGGCGCCGTCCACGGCAAGGGCGGCAGGCAGGGCGTCGTGTCCGACTGGATGGCCATGGAGCAGGCGCGTGGCATCTCGATCACGTCCGCCGCGCTGCAGTTCGAGTACCGCGACTGCGTCATCAACCTGCTGGACACGCCCGGCCACGCGGACTTCTCCGAGGACACCTACCGCGTGCTGTCGGCCGTCGACTCGGCGGTGATGCTGCTGGATGCCGCCAAGGGTCTCGAGCCGCAGACACTCAAGCTGTTCGACGTCTGCCGGCACCGCGGCATCCCGGTGCTGACGTTCATCAACAAGTGGGACCGCCCCGGTCGTGAGGCTCTCGAGCTGTGCGACGAACTCGTCGAACGGATCGGACTGCAGCCCATGCCGCTGACCTGGCCGGTCGGCGCGCCCGGCCACTTCCAGGGCGTGCTGGACGTGCCGACGGGGGAGTTCGTCCGCTATTCGCGTACCGCAGGCGGCGCCAAGGCCGCCCCGGAGGAGCATCTGCCGCCCGAGCAGGCCGAGGCTGAGGTCGGCGAGGACTGGACGACGGCGCAGGAGGAGTACGACCTGCTCCTGCAGTCCGGCGGCGAGTTCGACGAGGCGAAGTTCCACGACGCGAGCGCCACGCCGGTGCTCTTCGGTGCCGCGGTGCTGAACTTCGGCGTGCGGCACCTGCTCGACCTCGTCGTCGATCTGGCGCCCCGGCCCACGCCGCGGGAGGACGTCGACGGGGCACCGCGCCCGCTGGACGCCGAGTTCTCCGCGTTCGTGTTCAAGGTGCAGACCGGTATGGACCGCGCGCATCGCGACCAGGTGGCGTTCGCCCGCGTGTGCTCGGGGATGTTCGAACGCGGCATGGTCGTCACCAACGCCACGACGAAACGCCCGTTCGCCACCAAGTACGTGCAGCAGGTGTTCGGCCAGAAACGCTCCACTGTGGACACCGCGTATCCGGGTGACGTGATCGGTCTCGTCAACGCCACGGCCCTGCGTGTGGGCGACACGCTGTACGCGGGCAAACCCGCGGTGCGCTTCCCCGGACTGCCGCAGTTCGCACCCGCGCACTTCGCCGTCGCGACACCGGCCGACCTGAGCAAGGCCAAACAGTTCCGCAAGGGTATCGACCAGCTGGGTGCCGAGGGCGTCGTCCAGCTGCTGACCTCCGACCTGCGCGGCGACGGCGCGCCGGTGCTCGCCGCCGTCGGGCCGATGCAGTTCGAGGTGGCGACCCACCGCATGGAGCACGAGTTCAACGCGCCCGTGAAGCTCGACCGGCTGCCCTACAGCGCGGTGCGCAAGCTCGGTGACTCGTCCCAGCGGGCCCTCGTCGACGCCGGCAGGCGCAGCGAGGTCCTCGACCGCGCGGACGGCACCGAACTCGCCGTGTTCGAGGACGAGATGTCCCTGCGCATCCTGCTGCGCGCGCATCCGGAACTGGAGCTCGAACCGCTCGTCGCCGAGGGCTGAAGCCGGGCTGGTACGGCTCGCGCGTCAGTCGTCGGTGGCGCGTACGGCGACGTACAGGCAGAGGACCGCGGCGATCGCCAGCAACACCGCCAGCGCGATCGGCCACCACACCGACATGGAGTCGGCGAGGAACAGCTGAAGCGTCGCCGTCACGGCGAACGCGAGTGCGAGCAGCAGGAACAGCACCCGTTCGAGGAGCAGGTGTCGTGGCCAGTGATCGCTGATCTGACGTCTGAGCATCGCTCGTCTCCTGAGAAGCTGCCTTTCGGTAGAGGGGATCCTCGTAGCGCGTATCGCGGCGTCACTCGAGTTGGTTACGCCGGGGCGGTGCGACGTTCGTCGTCCTCTGTTCGGCGCATGACGTTGATCACGTCACGTGATGGTGGCTCTACTCGTTCGAGACAGAAAAGTGCTGCTTGTCCGCTTGGGTTATGCCGAGAGTGTTGATCCGGTCGAGTTGAGAGCGTTGACTCACCCGACCGGGCTGCATAGCCTCCGCTACTGCGTAGTAGGGCAGACACGACGTGGTGGCGTCCTGACAGACGCACAAGCGGGGGCGGGGGCCCTGGGCAGTCATCCGGCGTCGATGAAAGGGCCTTGAGGCGTGGCCACCAAGCCTTCCAGGCGTTCACTCCGCGGACGTGTGCTTGCCGCGGCGCTGATCCCGAGCGTGGCGCTGCTGTTGGTTGGTGTAGTCCTCTCGGGTTATCTCATCTACGACGCCGCCAAGGGGCGTGACTTCGTCGTCCGCGTACACGACGCCGCCCAGCCCGGCGTCGAGTTCTTCGGCGCGATCCGTGAGGAACGCCGCCTCACCCTCGAAGCGGTCGCAGGTTCGCGGGTCGCCGACGAACTCGCCCAGCAACGCGCCGAGACCGACGCCGCGACGCGCGGACTGATGAGCCACGTCGACGGGATGGTCGACGGCGCGTCCGAGCAGATCCGCAAAGACATCCGGCAGCTGCGCGAACTGCTCGAATCGCTCACCCTGTTCCGCCAGCAGGTCGACAACGGCGCCAGCACCCCTGGTGGTGGTCCGGACCTGCAGGAGGCCTACGACCTCTACAACCGGATCATCGACACGGTGGCCTCCGGCCTCACCGGTGTCGCCCGGCTGACCCCCGACGCCGAGACGTCGTACCTGCGGGTCACGTCGATGCCGCTGTTCAACGCCGCCGACGGGATGGCCCGTGCCGACGCGCTCGCCGCCGCGGCACACGTCTCGGGTGGCCTCAGCGACGAGGAGTTCGAGACCTACGCCGGCGAGGTCGGCGCCTACCGGTCGCAGCTCGCGCGGGCCTCGATGATCCCGTCGGTGCGGGAGAAGTACGAGCAGCTTCGCGCCAGTGACGCGTGGCGCGTCGTCGGCCGGGTCGAGGACTCCTTCCTCGGCGGCGGCTCGCAGCAGGTGCCCGTTCCGCCCGACCGCTGGCACGCCGCGGCGAGCGAGGTCGGCGGGACCCTGATGTCGCTCTACATCGAGCAGAGCACCAACGCCACCGACGAGGGCGTCGCACGCGCCGACCGCACGTTGACCGGTGCGATCATCGCGGGCGTCGTCGCACTCGTGGTCGGGCTCGTGCTGATCTTCTTCGCGTGGCGGCTGGCCTCGTGGCTGGTCAGGCGGCTTGTCCGGCTGAGGGAGGAGACCCTCGACCTCGCCGATCACCGCCTGCCCGAACTGGTGGCGCGTGTGCGCAAGGGCGAGAACGTCGACGTGGTCGACCTCGAGTCGAGCGACCACGGCCAGGACGAGATCGGCCAGGTGGCGGACGCGTTCGCCAAGGCCCAGCGGACCGCGGTCGCCGCGGCGATCGAGGAGTCCCGGGTTCGGGAGGGCACCAGGACGGTGTTCCTCAACATCGCCCACCGCAGCCAGGTTCTCGTGCACCGCCAGCTCAAGGCCCTCGACGATGCCGAACGAGGTCTGGACGACCCGAAGCAGCTCGAGATGCTCTTCCGGCTGGACCACCTCGCGACCCGGTCCCGCCGCAACGCCGAGAACCTGATCATCCTCGGCGGGGAACAGCCGGGTAGGCGGTGGCGCAACCCGGTGTCGGTCGCCGACCTGGTGCGCGGCGCGACCGCCGAGATCGAGCACTACCGGCGCATCGACATCGCCGGGTTGCCCGACGTCGCGGTGATCGGTCCCGCGGTCGGCGACATCGTCCACCTGCTGGCCGAACTGTTCGACAACGCGACGTCGTTCTCCCCGCCGGACTCCCGGGTACTCGTGCGCGGCGAGGCGGCCGAGGGACGCGGCGTGATCCTCGAGATCGAGGACCAGGGCCTCGGCATCGAGGAGGAGGACGCCGAGCGGCTGAACACGCTTCTCGCCGAGCCCCCGGACTTCAGTTTCATGGCGCTGTCGGACGAGCCGCGGCTGGGCCTGTTCGTCGTGGCCCGGCTCGCGGCACGGCACGGCATCCAGGTGCGTCTGCGGGAGGCCATCCACGGCGGCACCCGTGCGGTTGTCCGGCTGGGACCGGAGCTGCTCGGCACCGGTTCCGGATACCTGCCCGCGGTGGCACCGCCCGCCCAGGGCACCGGCGAGCAGCCTGCGGTCCCGGCTTCGCATGTTTCCGGCAGCGACGACGTCGGCTGGCCCACGGCCGAGCCCGCTGACCCCGAGCCCACTGACCCTGAGCCCACCGACCCTGAGCCCACCGACCCTGAGCCCACCGACCCTGAGCCCACCGACCCTGAGGCCTCCGCCGGGGCTGCCGAGCCCGCCGATCCTGCGAAGTCCGCCGGACCTGCGGACTCCGCCTGGCCTACGGAGTCGGCGGGCGAGTCCGTTCCGGGGCAGGCGCCGACGGCCCAGGCGGGTGCGGAGTCGTCCGAACGGTCTCCCGTCGAGCGTGAGCGGCGCCCGTCGCCGTCGCCGCGGGACACCTCGCCCGGCACGCGCCGACGGGCCGCCTCGGTCAGTGAGGCGCTGTCGGACGCCGAGGGGGAGACGGAGACTGCGAGCGCATCGCCCGGTCCCGGTGGCTGGTTCGGCACCGCACGAACGGCGCAGCCAGACCAGGGTTCGCCGGAGGCGTTGCCCAGGCGACGTCCGCGTGCTCCCGAGCAGTCCGGCGCCGACCGGTCCGGTGGCGGCGGATCGCCCGCGCGGGGCGAGTCGGCGCGCGGGGAGTTGGCGCGTGGGGAGTCTGCGCGTGGCGAACGGGGCGCGGGTGAACGCGCGTCGGACGAGACGCGGACCGGCGCCGAGCGTGGCCGGGACTCGCGGCGTGAACGTCCGGTGCCGGCACCGCGGCCGGGCCGTACGCCTCAGCCGGAATCACCGCCGCGACCGCGCAGGCCCGCTCAGCCGCCCGCCTCGACCCAGGCTCAGACCCAGGCCGCGCAGCCGGGGCAGTCCGGGCAGGTGAGCGCGGCCGGCGGACAGGGGCGACCGCCGTTGCCGCGGAGGCGCAAGCAGGAGAACTTGGCGCCCCAGCTGCGGCAGGCGCCCCCGGAGACTCCCGAACCGGCGCCGGGCGGGATCGCGGACGGACGAGAGTTGGATGCGGAGGCGGCGCGGAGCCGCTTCGCGGGCTTCCAGCGGGGTACGCAACGTGCCCGGCAGGACCAGGGGAATCGAGAAGGCCGTGACGGCAACGGCTTTGTCGCCGGTGGGGAAGGACCACGATGACGAACAGGGGCAGTGAGCTCGGTTGGTTGCTCGACGATCTGGTGCAGCAGGTCGCGGGGGCGGACAGGGCGGTGGTGCTGTCGGCCGACGGGTTGCTGATGGGCAATTCCAGCAACATGGCGGCCGAGGAGGCCGAACACCTGTCCGCGATCGCGTCCGGGTTCCAGAGTCTGGCCCGCGGCACGGGACGGCAGTTCGGTGGCGGCGGGGTGCGGCAGACGCTCGTGGAGATGGACCACGCGTTCCTGTTCGTCACCGCGGCGGGCAGTGGCGCGTGCCTGGCCTTGTTGACGGCATCCGACGCGGACATGGGCATGGTCGCCTACTCGATGAACATGATGGTGAAGCGCGTCGGGGCGGTGTTGAGCGCGGCGCCGCGGACGTGAACGGCCCTCGTAACGTCCGGGTCGTCGTGTGCGTGGTTGGATCTGCTGCGAAGATGTGCATCCCCGGTAGGGGTGGATCAGCGGACTCGGACACGACACGTATCGCAGGCGGTTTTCGATGACACCCGGACATCTCGAACCCGGCAGCGGGGAGGCCACGGCCGCGAAGCTGCTGATCGCCGGTGGTTTCGGCGTCGGCAAGACGACCCTGGTCGGTTCGGTCAGCGAGGTCCCGCCGCTGCGGACCGAGGAGGCGATCACCGAGGCGTCCTCCGGTGTCGACGACCTGACGGGAGTCGAGAGCAAGGTCAGCACCACGGTGGCCCTCGACTTCGGCCGCATCACGATCAGCCCGGAACTGATCCTCTACCTGTTCGGCACGCCGGGGCAGGACCGTTTCTGGTTCATGTGGGATGAGCTGGCCGAGGGTGCGATCGGCGCGGTCGTGCTGGCCGATCCGCGACGACTCGAGGCGTGCTTTCCCGCGGTCGACTTCTTCGAACGTCGCGGCGTTCCGTTCATCGTCGGTGTCAACTGCTTCGACGGTGCCCACCGGTACACGGCCGACGAGGTGCGTGACGCGCTGGACATCGCGCCGACCGTGCCGTTGATGCTCTGCGATGCGCGGGAACGGGCGTCGGCGAAGGAAGTGCTCATCACGTTGGTCGAGCACGTCATGCACCAGTACGACCTGGCGCATTCGGCGCGCTGAGCCACGCGTCCCGTGATCGGGTGCGGACCGGCCCCGGGTCCGGGTTCCGGAACTCATGGCGCCTGAGTCACCGGGGTGCCGGCGTCCTCCCCGGTGTCGTGCCCCGGATCGAGGCGTCGAGCAGCTGCACGGGGTGCATCATCGGTACGTCGTCGAGGTAGCGTCGCATCTGCAGCAGGCAGCCGGGGTTTGCGGTGACCAGCAGGTCCGGGTTCACCGAGCGCACGTTGTCGGCCTTGCGCTTGCCGAGTTCCTCCGCCGGTTCGGGCTGCACCATGTTGTAGATCCCTGCCGAGCCGCAACACAGTTCCGCTTCCGGCAGGTCGACGAGCCGAAGGCCGGGGATCGTGCGCAACACCGACCGCGGCTGTTCGCGGATGCCCTGTGCATGGCCTAGGTGGCAGGCGTCGTGATAAGCGACGGTGGCGTCGACAGGGTGCCGTTCGGCCTGTGGTTCGAGCTCGGCCAGTACTTCGCTGACGTCGCGCACCTTGGCGCTGAACGCCTGCGCTCGCTCTGTCCATTCCGGATCGTCGGCGAGGAGGTGTCCGTACTCCTTCATAGACGATCCACAACCCGCCACGTTCACGACGATGTCGTCGACGGGCAGCTTCTCGAACGTCGCGATCGTCTGTTTGGCGCGTTCGCGCGCGTGTGTTTCGCGTCCGGCGTGCAGGCCGAGCGCCCCACAACATCCCTGGTCGCGCGGGGTCAGCACCTCACAGCCCTCCGCGGCGAGTACCCGTTGCGTGGCGGTGTTGACCTCGTGGAAGAACACGTCCTGCACACATCCGGACAGCAGGGCGACACGTCTGCGCACGGGGCCGTCCGGCCGCACCCTGCGGGGGAGGGAGGCGAACGCCGAGGACAGCCGCACCTCCGGCATGAGCGACTGGGCGGCCCGCAGCCGTGGCGGTAGCACGCGCTCGGCGAGCTTCGCCAGGCCGGTCTTCTGGTACAGCGCCCCCGCCACCGCGGCGGCGCGCAACCGCCTGCGATAGGGGAACAGGGCGAAGATTCCGTTCCGGAACCACCGGTCGGACCGGGGCCTCGGCACGTTCCGCTCGATCTGCGGACGGGTCGCCTCCAGCAGCCGGTCGTACTGGACACCCGAGGGGCACGAGGTCACACAGGCCATGCAGCCGAGGCAGGCGTCGATGTGTTCGGTGAAGGCACCTTCCAATTCGATCTCACCGCGCTCGGCGAGATCCATGAGGTAGATGCGCCCGCGCGGGGAGTCCATTTCCTCGCCCCACAGTTGATACGTGGGGCAGGTCGGCAAGCAGAATCCACAGTGGACGCATTCGTTGAGCAGCTCGCGCGACGGCGGGTGCGTAGCGTCGAAACTCGATTCCGTCACGAGTGCTCCTCCTGGGTCGTTCGGTCGGTCGTGGCGGTGTCGTGGGCGGAGACCGCGGCGGGCGCGCCCGTTGTGGATGCGGTGGTTGTGGGTGCGGTTGGCGCCGAGGGCTCGAACCATGTCTCGAATCGGCCGTCGCACAGGCGTCGGGCCGGGTCGAGTTCGTGTTTGAGCGCTCGGACGACGCTCAACGCTGACGGGTGCCTGCCCCACGCCCGTCGCTGCTCCTGCCGGGTGCGCGTCACGGAGGTTCCGCCCGCTGCCGTGACGACGTCGTGCACCTCGTCGATGCGGGAAGCGGGCACGGCGGCCGTCGCCACGCCCGTCGCCAGGCCGGCGACCACCGCGGAGTCGCAGGCGTCGAGGACCGTCGGCAGGCGGCTCGGCCGGCAGCCGATGCGCACGTCGGCCCGGTCGACGAGCTCGGCGTGACGTTCCCACTCGGTCGCGGCTTCGTCCTCGGATAGGACGGTGCCGCCGATCAGGTCGGCCAGCTCGGCCGCCCGTGCACTCGTGCCCGCGTCCGTTCCCTCGATCCGTGCGAGCAGGGCTCCGTCCGCCCACTCCAGGCTCACCGGCTCCAGCGCCGAGGCCATGAGAGTCCGCGCGTGCTGTGTCCCCTCCTCGAGCGTGCAGGTGAGCCGCACGGTGCGTTCCGCAGGCGGAACGGGGTGCAGACGGAGCACGACCTCCGCGAGGAGTCCGAACGCGCCGTACGAGCCGTGGAGGAGTTTGGCCAGGTCGTAGCCGGCCACGTTCTTGATGACGTGACCGCCCGTGCGGGCGACCGTCGCGTCGGGCAGGACGACCGTCGCGCCGATCACGAGATCGCGTAGGGAGCCGAAACCGAGCGCGAGCGGTCCGGAGTCGGCCGTGGCGACGAGCCCTCCGACCGTGGCACCGCGCCGCACGCGTGCGGCGTCGAACGCGATGCGTTGACCGTGCTGGGCGACCTCCGCTTGGAGATCGGCCATCCGCGTTCCCGCGCGGACGGCGATCGTCATGTCTGCCGGGTTGTAGGCGAGAACCCCCGTCAGCGCGGTCGTGCCGACCACGGTGTCGGTGGGACGGGGCGCCCCAGCCCAGCCGTGTGCGCTGTCCGCGCCGCTGATCCGTACCGTGCCGTGGGTTTCGGCCATGGCTTCGCACGCCGAGTGAAGGTCGGTCGGCGACAACGATGTGGTCGTCATAGGCGTTCGATCACCCCGGCCTCTTCGAGTGGATGCGGTCGATACCGGCCCGGCTGTTCGCCGCACAACCGTGGGGTCGGTAGAAGCTTGCCCGGATTGCAGAGCCGATACGGGTCGAACGCGGAGCGGACCCGGTCCATGGTCGCCAGGTCGTCCTCGCCGAACATGCGCGGCATCGAGCAGGCCTTGTCGGTTCCGATGCCGTGCTCTCCGGACAGCGAACCACCCAGCTCGACACACAGCTCCGCGATGTCGGTGGACAGCTGCTCGGCTCGTTCGAGCTCGCCCGCGTCCTCGTTGAACAGCACCAGCGGGTGCAGGTTTCCGTCGCCCGCGTGGAAGACGTTCGCCACGCGCAGCCCCGCGTCTCTGCCCATGCCCTCGATCCGGCCCAGTACCTCGGCGAGACGTGTCCGCGGGACGACCCCGTCCTGCACGATGTAGTCCGGGCTGATGCGGCCAACGGCTGCGAAAGCGGCCTTGCGGCCCTTCCAGATCTTGGCTCGCTCCTCGGCCGTCTCCGCGATGTGGAGTCGGGTGCAGCCGTGCCGTTCGCAGATCTGGCGCACCCGATCGAACTGGGCGCCGCACTCTGCCTCCGGTCCGTCGAGTTCGACGACCAGCGCGGCCGGGGTCGACAGGGTGTATCCGGCCGCCACGGCCTTCTCGGCCGCCTGGATCGCGAGGTTGTCCATCATCTCGACGGCGGCAGGGATGATGCCGGCGGCGACGAGGTCGCTGACCACCTCACCGGCGTCCGTGACGGAAGGGAAGTCGGCCAGCAGCGTGCGCACCGTCTCGGGGACGCGCAACAGTCGCACCGTGATGTCGCAGACGATGCCGAGGGTGCCCTCTGACCCGATGAACACCCCCCGCAGGTCGGGGCCGAGCTGTTCGCCGGTGTCCTCGCCGAGGGTGACGATCTCTCCGTCGGGCAGCACCACCGTCATCGACAGCACGTGGTTGGTGGTGAAGCCGTACTTGAGGCAGTGCGCACCACCGGAGTTCTCGGCGACGTTGCCGCCGATGGTGCACACCTGCTGGCTGGAAGGATCCGGTGCGTAGTACAGCCCGTGCACCGCCGCGGCCTTGGTGATGTCGAGGTTCGTCACGCCCGGCTGGAGCACCGCGCGGTGGTCCAGCGGGTCGATCTCCAGGACGCTGCGCATGCGCTGCAGGGAGATGACGACCCCCTCGGCGACCGGCATCGCGCCTCCGGACAGGCCCGTGCCCGCACCGCGTGCGACGAACGGCACCCCGTGCTCGTGGCAGGCGCGCACCGCAGCAGCCACGCCTGCGGTGTCGCACGGGAGCACGACCAACGAGGGTGTCTGGCGAAACCCGGTCAATCCGTCGCACTCGTAACTGCGCAGCTGCACCGGATCGGAGACGACGTTCTCCGCTCCGACGGCGCTGACGAGCGCATCCTGCGCTGCGGGGTCGAGCATCGTCGCTCCCCTTCCACGATCGTCACGGTCGATGTGATTTCACACTGTGGAAGCTGAATACCGTTAAGAGAAACATTACTGCCGCCCGGTCCGTGGTCGTCAACCCCGAAGCAGGTGGCGTGAAGGCGTGTGAAACAGCGTGGCGTCCGTGGACGCCGGGTGGCATGTGCTCCTTTCTACTCCGTCGTCGTTCCGTTGACAAGGGTGCTGTGTCGTCGTTACGTTGACGGCGTGGACAGGTACGAGGGCATCCGGAAGACGGTCGAGCGGGTGGTGGGCACCGCGCATGACGCGGCTGCCCGCGATGACGTTGGCGATGGTGACGGTGACGGCAATGCCGGTGGTCGCGGTAGCGACGCCGGCGCCGACGGTGCGGATCGGGTCGACGTCGGCGAACTCCTCGGCGCGCTCGAGTCCCTGCGGGCGGTACGGGAGGAACTCGCCGCATGGGAACCGGAGCTCATCGCGGCGGCCCGGCGCCGAGGCGTGAGCTGGGGCGAACTCGCACCGGTCCTCGGGGTCGCGAGCCGTCAGGCGGCGGAAAGGAGGTATCTGAGGCTGCGGAAGGCCGAGGGTGAGGGAGGCACGACGGCCGACGGACGCGTGCAGGCCGAACGTGACCGGCGCGCCGCCGAACGGGCCGTGCGGCACTGGGCGCAGGCCAACTCCGAGCTGGTGCGCAAACTCGCCGCGATGGTCAGTGCCGCAGGCGGACACGGCATCGACGACATCGCCTCCGCCGACGGCGTACACCCCGACGGCGGTGCCGAGCGCGGGGCAGATGTCGACGAAGCGGCACGGCACCACATCGATGTCGTCTACCACCGGCTGGGCGGTGCCGACGCCGCCGATCTGCTGCCTCCCTTGGTGGCCGCGGCACCCCATCTGCGTGTGTCGCATCCCGACCTCGCCGAGCAGGTCGAGCACCTCGACGCGCAGGCGCAACAGGTGCGTGACGAAGCGCTCGATCGCCGAGTCGGGCGGTGATCGGTGTCGATGAACTGCGAAAACGCGTACCGTTCCCGGTATGCGCGTCATGTGGAAGGGTGCGGTGTCCTTCGGACTCGTGACGATTCCGATCCATCTGTACGCAGCGACCGAGAGCAAGAACGTCACGCTGCGGCAGGTGCACGAGGCCGACGGCGGACGTATTCAGTACAAGCGGGTGTGCACGGTGGACGGCGAGGAAGTGCCGTACGCCGACATCGCGAAGGGCTACGAGCTTTCGGACGGCGGCATGGTCGTGCTGACCGACAAGGAACTGTCCGAGCTGCCCATCTCGACCTCGCGATCGATCGACGTGCAGGAGTTCGTCCCGCTCGAGGCCATCGATCCGATCTACTACGACAAGAGCTACTACCTCGAACCGCAGAAGGCCGCCGTCAAGCCGTACGTACTGCTGCGGGACGCCCTCCACAAATCAGGACAGGTCGCGATCACGAAGGTCGCCATCCGGCAGCGGGAATCGCTCGCCGTGCTGCGGGTGGTCTCCGACGTCATGGTGCTCACGACCATGCTCTGGCCCGACGAGGTGCGAGAAGCCGACTTCCCGTTCCTCAGGGAGGACCAGCCGGACGTGCGCTCGCAGGAGATGTCGATGGCGGCCTCGCTCATCGACTCCCTCTCCGACAGTGTCTTCGAGCCGGAGAAGTACCAGGACAGCTACCGCGAAGCTCTGCTGCAGCTCATCGAGTCGAAGGTCGAGGGCAAGGACACCACCCCGGCGCCTGCGGCCAAGGCCGAAACCGAGGTCACCGACCTGATGTCGGCGTTGCAGGCCAGTGTGTCGGCAGCGAAGGAGGCGCGCGGAGCGGGCGGCGACGAAGACTCGGACGGCTCACGGAAGACGTCCCGAAGCTCCGGCGACACCGACGAGGAGTCGGACTCGTCCGAGAACGGTTCCTCGAAGGGTGGTTCCTCCAGCCGCTCGACGCCGAAGTCGACCGCGTCGAAGTCGACGGGAACGAAGCCGACGGGAACGAAGTCGACGGCCGGCAAATCCACGAAGACCACGAAGTCGTCGAAGTCGGGGAGCTCGACGTCGAAGGCCAAGTCCAGTGGTTCGATGTCGGGGTCGTCCTCGAGTCGCAGCAAATCCGGCGGTACGAAGTCGGACGGGGCGAAGTCGGGAAGCTCGTCGAAGTCGAGTGGTTCGACGTCGGGCACGTCGCGGAGCGGTTCGGCGAAGTCCACGCGCAAGTCGGCGTAGGACCGCCTCCTACCGCTCCCGTCACCGCAGGTCGGAGCGGGGACGACGACGGTCGGGTCACCCGCGCCGACACGCAGGGCGTGTCGGGCGAAGTGCCACGGACGGGTGGTGGTACCAAGGATTCATGACCTGCTCGAGCTGTGAGACCGGCATCGACCACTGCCATGGGACGCTGGTGGAACACGCCTCCGGCGTCGTGGAATGCACCGACGCGGGCTGCGTGAGCTTCGGCATCGAGCGCCACCTGCTCGTCATCGAATGCGACGAGGTCGTCGGAGGCTGCGGGTGTGGGCAGCCGTCCGGCGCGCTGGATCCCGACGCGGCCGCCATCTACGCCGCCGACCCCGATGGGGCCGACGAGGCGATGTCCCAGCAGCTGCTGCGGGCGTCCTAGGACTGCACGTCCGGCTGGGCGTGCGTCACTGGTCGCGCTGGGCGGGCACGGCGGTCCGGCCCTCTTCGGGCTCCAGGCCGAGTGCTTCCAGCAGCATGGCGCAGTCGTCGGCGTCCTTCGCAGCGGACGCGATGGCACGCACGGCCCGGCGGCGCTGATCGGCGTCCGGCTCGTCCACGCGCGGGAGCGACGGCTGCGGGTTCTGGGTCGGAGCGGTCGGGCTGTGTGCGTTCACGGTTCACTCCCCGAAATCGTGTCACGGCTGCGTGCTGCAGCTACCCGTTAAACGCACGAGTCACACGTTGTGTTTCCGATTCGGCCGGAAAATGTGCTGTGGGCAACTGCGGTCCGAAATGGACTGTGCCGACGGTGCCACTCCGCGTGGATCAGGTAGCCGTGCGTAGGTGCTGTCGTCTCAGTCCTGCCCCGCGTTACCCGAGCATCCGCAGTGGGCGTAGCTGTGCCCGTAACAATGGGCGTAGCGCTGGTCGAAGCTGCCGGCGTGGCTCGCGTCGTAACCGTGTGCCGGAGCGCTTTCCGTGCCCGTGGCCCGCTCCAGGCCCTGCGTTTTCAGGGGCCGCGTTTCCAGGCCCTGCGTTGCCGGGAAGTCGCCGGTCGCCGACGTCGACGCGTGCGCCGACCGCATGGCGGCCACGAGAAGTGTCGCGAGCAGGCAGAAATCCACGATGAAAACGATTCGTTGTGTGAAACCCACGGGCAACGATTCGGCGAGTGGTCCGAATACGGGCCATGCGGCGAGAGCGTCGGCGACATAACTGACACCGAACAGGGCGAGACTGACGATCGCGATCCGCAGCAACCACGTCAGTACGATCGCGATCCGGCGCAGCGCCTGCGTCGCACGGACGACGTCCACCAGTGACAAGGCGATCGCGGGCAGGCTCGCGAAGGCCACGACGCTGGCGTACTGGTGGATCCGGCCGCTGATCGGATCGATGTCCGGGCTGAACGTCGCCGGGAACAGGGCCGCGGTCGCGAGGCCGGTCGACGTCGCGTACACGAGCGTCGACGTCGTGCGCGTCATCGGCAGTCCCGCCGACATGACTGCACCACGCAGGGCGATCACGCCCACGGCGACCGACAGCAGGCTCGCCTCGAGCATGCCACTGCCCCGGTCGGTGAACGCGTAGCGGCTGAGTGGGTCGGTCAGTGGGTCGAACGAGCTCACCGCGTGCAGGATCACCAGGTTGAACAGCGCCCAGGCGAGGCCGGCACTTGCGGCTATCGTCCACGCACGGGTGCGCGCGAGATCCGCGGAATGCACCCTGGCGTGCGACTGTGAGCCCGACATACGTGTATTTCAACGCATCGGACACACGCGTGTGTTCCGGGTAAAACCCTGAATTCACCCTGATCGGACGGTGAAGTCGACCACGATCATCGCCTGGTCGTCGTGGACCTTGGCGCGTGGCCACCGGGTGCGGGCCCGGTCGGCGCGCTCCGCCGCGCGCACGGTGTCGAGCACGGCGGCCGGACCCGACGCTCGGCTCAGTTCGCGGACGCCCGCCCAGTCGAACAGGTGGTACTCGTCGACCCCGATCGATACGCCGTCGGTGGCCAGAAGCACGGTGTCCACGTCGTCGCGTGTCCAGTGTGCCCGGACCGCCTGTGCCGCCGCGGAGGGATCTGCTTCGGCCACCCAGAACCCGCCGTCGCGGTTGCGGAGCCGGGTCACCGCGTCGAGGGTCGGCAGCGCACCGCGGGCGCGCAGAGATGCCAATCGGTCATCGGTGACGGCCTGGATCCCGAACGTGCCGAACGCGACCACGGGACTGTCGGCCAGGACGAGCGCTTCGACGACGTCGGCGTCCCATCGGAGGAGCGAGACCGTGCTCGACGGACTGGCGCCGGGGGTGAGGTTTTCAGTGTCGGCCACGTCCGCGATGGCGGAAGTGAGCACGGTGGCCAGGTCCGCCTGTGGCTGAACGGTGAGCGCCTGCCGTAGCCGAGCGGCCAGGTGCTCGGCGTACCAGCCGCCACTCGGCAGTCCCGGCCGCTGTTCGGTAGCCCCGTCGAGCACGGCCACGGCGCCCGTACGCGGGTGGCCGGACACCGGGTCGACCACGACGACCCGGTCCTCGGTGGGGCGCGGTTCGCCGTTCAGCGCGACGCCCGCTCGCTCGGCGATGTCGATCCTCGGCACGTCACCCACGGTAGTTGTCAACTAGTGTTGACACCTCCCTCGTGTCAACCTAGATTGACATCATGGCGAACGCGACCGAACTGGCGACCCAGGCAGGCGACAGCGACCCGCGCACGGGTCTGCGCGCTGTTGCGGCCCTGCGGAGCCTGCTCGAACGGCTCGAAGCCGTGCAGGTGCGCAGCGCCCGCGCGAACGGCTGGTCCTGGCAGGAGATCGCCGACGAACTCGGAGTCAGCAGGCAAGCGGTCCACAAGAAGCACGGGAGGCGATGACCATGTTCGAACGTTTCACCAAGGATGCCCGCGCCGTGGTCGAACAGGCAGTGAGCGAGGCCGAGGCCAGCGGCGCCGCACGCGTGGACACGCTGCACCTGCTCACGGCCGTCGTCGACGCCGGACACGCGGAGGAGGGCACCGGCGCCCTCGGCCTGCTCGCCGCGGTGGACGTGGCGCCTGCCGACATCGCCGGCCGTGTGGTCGAACTGCGTCGGCATGGAGGGCTGAGCAACGTCGACCGGCGGGCGCTGCGGGACGTCGGCATTGACGTCGACGCGATCGTCGCCCGCGTCGAGGAGCGGCACGGCGAGGGTGCGATGGCGGAACCGACGCCGGCGACGGGCGGCATCCGCGGACGTCGCAGGCGCATCCGTTGGCACATGCCGTTCGGTGACGGCGCGAAGCGCGTGCTCCAGGCAAGTCTCCGGCAGGCCCGCGACGTGCGGGACAACTACATCGGAAGCGAACACGTTCTGCCTGCGCTCGCCGCGGTTCCGGGGCCTGCCGCGGATGTCCTCACCGACGCAGGCGCGACGCCGGAACGGCTCCGGCGTGCGCTACTGCAGCGCAGGCTTGCCGCGTGAGCGCTCACGAACGCGGGCGCCACACCACCCACGGCAGGAACAACTGGGTCAGCGGGCCGATCGACACGGCGAACAGGATCGTTCCGAGGCCCGCCGTGCCCCCGAGCAGCCATCCGGTCGCCAGCACGCACACCTCGATCAGCGTCCGCACCAGCCGCACCGACAGCCCAGTGCGCGCCGTCAACCCGGTGAACAACCCGTCCCGCGGTCCCGGCCCGAGGCGGGCACCGACGTACAACGCCGTCGCGAACCCGTTGAGGACGATCCCGCCGAGCAGGAGCGGAATCTGCGTCGCCAGGTGCTCCTGCACGGGAAGCAGCAGGCGGACGACGTCGACCGAGACGGCGATCAGCACGACGTTCGCGATCGTGCCGATCCCCGGACGTTGCCGCAGCGGAATCCAGAGCAGCAGCACGGTCACCGCCGTCACGACGGTCACGGTGCCGAACGTCAGACCCGTCCGGTGCATGAGTCCTTCGTGGAGCACGTCCCACGGGTTCAGGCCCAGCAACGACCGCGACATCATCGCCATGCTCGTGCCGAACAGCAGCAATCCGACGACCAGCTGGATCAGCCTGCGCGCGGGATCGCGGCGCACGGTGACCGGATGAAGTTCCACCTGAGCCGTACTCGCCACGTCTCCACTATCGGGCGGGCAGCGCCGCGGGTCCACGGCCAATCACCACCCGAAATGGACCGCCCCGCACGGGAAGCGGTCGACATGAAGAAGCCGGTGCGCTGGATGCCGGGGGTGCCGTCACTCCAGAGAAACGGCGGGACATCCAGCGCACCGGCTTCGCGTGCCACGCGGGCACGTTCGCCACCGGCCGTGTTCCGGCATCGCCCCTCGCCATGCCGGTCGGGCCGGCGGCTCAGGTGCGCAGCGTCGGCGTCGTCGCGCTCGGCGCGGTGAGGGCGACGACGCGGCGCGCACCCGGACACGGCTCCGGCGCCGCGGGGGCAACGCGGCGCCGGAACCCGGACCCGTCCCGGCCAGGCGCGGTCGGCCGAACGGGAAGTCGTCGATACATGCGGATTACCCCGAAGAACAGACGTGTACGCACTGCGACCGCCGAGTGGATCGGTGCGTGCGGGAACGTCAGATGCCAGCAGTGGGAAAGGCGGATGCTGACGCCGTCACCGGACACACGTGCCCTGGTGACGGAGGGGTGTCGTCAGTCCGGTGCGGTCGGCGGAAGGCCGAGATGCGCCGTCGCGGCGTCGACGTCGGAGGCCTCGACGGTGCCGGCGGGCAGGAGGACGTGGACGGCGGGCGTGCCGGGCAGGATGCCCTGGCCGCCGCGTCCGTGGGAGTGGTCGTGCACGCCGCCCGTGGCCGACGTGGTCGGTACCGGCGGGGGCGGCGGTGTCGGAGCAGGCGAGTCCTGCTGGTTCTGGGCGCTCACGTGATCGCGCGGCTGGGGCCGCGGCGGCGGTGGCGGCTGGTCGTTCGGCGCCCGGTCGGCCTGCGCGGCACCGGGCTCCGAGCGCGGCGACTCGGCCAGGTCGGCGGGCGCGGTGGGCGGAGGCGACGTGGGCGCCGCGTCCGCGTGCGTGGAGGCGGGCGAGGGAGACGGCGCGGACGGTGCGTCGGCGGGCGGGTCGGCCGGAGCGGGGACGTCCGGGGTGGCCGGACGCAGGGGAGTGGTCACCGTGTCGACCGTGTCGGTGACGGTGCCGACCGTTCCGCCGACCGTACGGCCGAGCTGGTGGACACCGGTGGTCACCACGTGGTCGACGGTGTCGGTGACCCGGCCGACGAGACCCCGAGGCGGCTGCGGTTGCGCGGACGCCGCGTCACCGGTCGCCTCGTTCGGGACGGCTGCGGTGTCGGTGCCGCGGGCGCCGAGGGTGTCGGTCACCGTGCCGGTCAGTCCGCTGACGAGCCCGGACTCTTCGGCGGGAGCCGTTCCGTCGCCACCACTACCGCCGTCACCGCCGTCACCAGCCTGCGCCGGAGCATCGGCCACGGCCTCGGCAACGGCGCCGGAAGCGGCTTCGGGAGAGCTCGGGCCGGACGTCGCGTCGTCGGCGGCCGCGATTCCACCCGCCAGCAGCCAGCCCATCAGGGCGAATCCGGCGACGGCGAATGCGCGCGCGACGAACACGGAGGCACGCATGCCACCCGTACTCCGCATCGCACACTCCCGCGGTTCGCTGCTCCCTGATCGGACCGGCCGGTCCCGACCGGCGGCATCGTCGCAGGTCCGGCCGCGATCTTTCTAGCACCGCGGCGGGTTGTTCCGCCGATCGCGGGTCATCATGCGCCCGAACGTCTCAGCCGTGACGTAGCTGGTGAAGGCGCTGCACGGCTTCGTCGAGCACCTCGTCCCGCTTGCAGAACGCGAACCGCAGTACGTGATTCCACTCGTCCGGGTGGTCGGCGAACACCTTGACGGGGACGGCGGCCACGCCGGCGAGTTCAGGCAGTCGCCAGGCGAGATCGCCCGCGTCGGTGAACCCCAACGGGCGTACGTCGGCGCACACGAAGTACGTGCCCGCACTCGGCCACACCGTGAAACCCGCGTCGGTCAGCCCCTTGGCCAGGCGGTCGCGTTTCGCGGCCAGCGAGGTGCGCAGCTGCTCCACCCAGTCCAGTTCGTGGTCGAGTGCGTGCGCGACGGCGGGCTGGAACGGGCCGCCGGAGACGAACGTCAGGAACTGCTTCGTGGTCTTCACCGCCGCGACGAGATCGGGCGGCGCGCACACCCAGCCGATCTTCCAGCCGGTGCAGTTGAACGTCTTGCCCGCGCTCGAGATCGACACCGTGCGCGAGCGCATCCCCGGGAACGTGGCCAGGGGTGCGTGCTCGTGGTCGTCGAAGGTCAGGTGCTCGTACACCTCGTCCTGCACCGCGACCAGGTCGTGCTCGACACAGAGCTCGGCGATGGCAGCCAGCTCGTCGTGGGTGAACACCGTGCCGGTCGGGTTGTGTGGCGAGTTGACCAGCACCGCCCTGGTGCGGGGCGTGACCGCGGCCCGCAGGGCGTCGATGTCCAGCGCGAACCGTGTGCCGTCGGAGACCAGCGGCACCGTGCGCCGCTCGGCGCCGGCCATGGCGATGGCGGCGGCGTAGGAGTCGTAGTACGGCTCGATCGCGATGACCTCGTCGCCCCGGTCGGCCAGGGCGAGCAGGGACGCCGCGATCGCCTCCGTGGCGCCGGCGGTGACCAGTACCTCCGTGTCGGGGTCGTACTCGAGTCCGTAGCGCGTGCGGTGCCTGGCGACGGCCTGCCGCAGCTCGGGGCGGCCGGGACCGGGCGGATACTGGTTCGCACCGCCGTACAGAGCGTCGCGGGCCGCGTCGAGCATGCCGGCGGGACCGTCGGTGTCCGGGAAGCCCTGGCCGAGGTTCACCGCGCCCGTGCGCGTCGCCAACGCCGTCATCTCGGCGAAGACGGTCGAGGTGAACGGCTGAAGGCGGGGGACGAGAGGTTCACGCACGAGGCATCATCCTCACGGACAATGGGGGTGTGGAGCAACCGAGTGACAGCGTGACCTCCGGCGCCCTGGCCCGTGACGAGGCCAAACGGCAGAGCCTGCGCCGGATGAAGCGGGTGTCGGCCGCGTTCCTGCTGGGAGCGGCGGCCGTGTTCCTGCTCGCCAGGTGGGCCGAGAGCGAAGGGTGGCCTGCCTGGGTGGGTTACGTCCGCGCCGCGGCCGAAGCCGGCATGATCGGTGGCCTCGCCGACTGGTTCGCCGTCACGGCGCTGTTCCGCCATCCGCTGGGGATCCGCATCCCGCACACGGCGATCATCCCGAACAAGAAGGACGTGCTGGGCAACAGCCTCGGCGACTTCGTCGGCACCAACTTCCTGTCCGAACCGGTCGTGCGCGACAAGCTGCAGCGCCTCGACGTGTCCCGGCGCACCGGCGAGTGGTTGACGGCGGACGGCAACGCCGAGCGGGTCACGTCGGAACTGGCGTCGGTCGTGCGGGGGGCGGTGACCGTGCTGCGCGACGAGGACGTGCAGGCGGTTCTCGAACAGGCCGTCGTGCGCAGGGTCGTCGACCGCGAATGGGGGCCGCCGCTCGGCAAGCTCCTCGAACAGGTGCTGCTCGACGGCGCGCACTACCGGTTCGTCGACCTCATGTGTGACCGCGCGTACGAGTGGGTGCGGACCAACCACGCCACGGTGATGCGGGTCGTCTCGGAACGGGCGCCGTCCTGGTCACCGCGGTTCGTCGACGCGATGCTCGCCGACAAGGTCTACGGCGAGGTGCTGACGTTCGCCTGGGCCGTCAAGACCGACGTCAACCACCCGATGCGGCTCGCGTTGGACCGCTTCGCCGGCGAGTTCGCCCAGGACCTGCAGAAGGACCCGGAGACGATGGCGCGGGCGGACGCGGTCAAGCAGCAGCTCGTGGAGCACCCCGAGGTGCAGAAGCTCATCGGCTCGGCGTGGGCGACGGCGAAGGACATGCTGCTCACGGCTGCGGAGGACCCGTCGAGCGAGTTGCGCACCCGGGTCCGGGAGGGACTGGGCACCCTGGGCGAGCGGTTGCAGGCCGATACGGAACTGGCGCGCAAGGTAGACGGCTGGGTGGAGAGCACCGCTGCGTACGTGGTGCGGCACTACTCGCGGGAGATCACGACGATCATCACCGACACGGTCGAGCGGTGGGACGCCGAGGAGACCTCGCGCAAGGTCGAACTGCAGGTCGGCCGCGACCTCCAGTTCATCCGGATCAACGGCACGGTCGTCGGCGCGCTCGCCGGCCTGGTCATCTACACCGTCGCGGAGCTGCTCTTCGGCTGATCGGGATCGTCGGGGCGGTGCGGGCGGTGCTCGCCGGTGGCTGTGCGTGAGCGCCCGCTCGGCCGCGTGGCGGTGTCGAGACTGGTCCGATCCACCGACGGTGTGGCCTACGCCACCCGCCCGGGGGAGGTTGTCCACAGTAGGTGCAGTTGTCCACGTAGTTATCCACAGGTTGAGGCGGTTGTGGTCAACCGTGTGTGGACTCTGCGTCATCGCTCGCGCTGGTCCGTTGACGGAACGTGCGCGCCTTGACGCGGTTGCCGCAGACGCTCATGGAGCACCAGGTCCGCGACCGGTTGCGGGACTCGTCGTAGAACGCCCACAGGCAGTCGTCGGCGGGGCAGATCTTCACCCGCTGCCACGTGCCGAGGACGGCAAGGCGCAGTGCGGCCGTGTAGACGGCGCCGACCGCGGTGTCGGCGACCAGGTGCGGGTCGGCTCGGGTCACGACGTCGATCGAGATGCCCACGGGAATGCGCAGTGGACCGCTCCCGGGTTCGTCTCTCCCGGGCTCGCCGTCCTCGGATCCAGCCTGCCCGGATCGGCCGTCCTCGGATCCAGCCTGCCCGGGCTGGCCGTCCTCGGATCGGGCCGGCTCGCCGACCGCCGCGCGTAGCGCCCGGCGTGCCTGCGCCGCCTCGTCGAGTGGATCGGGGGTCAGGTTCCGCTGGTGTGCCCACGCGTGCCAGTCGGCGGTGGACCGCAGAACGTCCGTCCCCTCGTCGATGTTCACCGTGTTCAGGAAGTCGAGCACGAGTGTCACGTCCGCATCCACGTCACCAGTGTATGAGAAACGGTGGTTGTATCCGGCCCGGGTAACCGGCATACTCCTGTCAGCGGTTATGGAGCGAATTGTGAGGCCGGCTCCGGGAACCGGTCGCGAGAAGCGGAACGAGGAGGTGCCTGATGAGTACGTCGTTGTCGCTCGGTTGTGTCGCGTTGGACTGTCCTGATCCCTATCGCCTGGCCGGGTTCTACGGGCGCCTGCTCGGATGGGAGGTGCGGAGCGGGGACACGCCGGCGGACGACTGGGTGACGCTGGTGAACCCGGACGGCGGCGCCGACCTGTCGTTCCAACGGGACCCGGAGTACCGCCCGTCGACATGGCCGTCCAACGAGCTGCCGCAGAGGGCACACCTGGACTTCGATGTCTCCGATCTGGACGCCGAACACGAACGCGTGCTCGCACTCGGCGCGCGACTGCTGGACGACGGTCCGGAGACGTTCCGGGTCTATGCGGACCCGGACGGCCATCCGTTCCGCCTGTGCGCCTGCTGAGACCTCAACTCAACTTGAGTGGATCGTGGGGCTGTTCGGTGCGGTCGCGTGGTGATCAGGCGTGTGGTGCCGCGTGGCCGCAGGTGCATCGCCGGAAGGAGAGCACGTACAACCGGTAGTAGTCGTCGGGAACGAAGACGAGCCGGTTGTACTGGCGGTGCAGGTCGTAGCCGAGTTCGTGGGCGATGCCGGTGTAGGCCATCACGTCCGGAAAACGGAAGTGCGACGCGAAGATGCGCACCTTCTCGGAACCGTCGAACTGGCCGATGTAGACGGACATGCGCTGATCGAGTGTCGGCCCGGCGGTTCTGTAGTAGAGGAAACACGCGGCGATGAGGCCCCCGAAGAACGTGAGCATCACCGACGCTCCCAGCAAGGCGCCTAGTGCGCTGCCGTCGCCGTCGGACGAGCCGGGCCCGCCGAAGAAACGCTCACGGGGAGACATGATCGCTACGGGTACGACCACCGCGATCGGGACCAGGAAGGCGCAGAGGGCGAGGCCCAGTCCGATCGCCCATCGCCGGAACGAGCGGAATCCCGGTGTGCGCATGGCAGGTGGGACGGTGTCGCGGAGCGATCCGATCGGCATGCGGCTCAGCAGTACGGCGGACTTCTCGGGGGCGCTGCCGAAGGCGCGTACGACCTCCGCGCCGAGGCTGTGGGCCAGCGCGGTGATCTCGACGGGAGGGATGTGTGCCTGGCGAGCGTCGATCCACGTGAACGGCTTCGCCTGCAGGCTGTGCGCCACCATGGCGTGGAGGCGAGCGTAGGGAGTGTTCACTGCGGTGTCCGTTCGCCGGGGCCTTCGGTGGGTGTCGCCTATCCTGCCTGGTAGGGCGCGGGTTCCGGGTGCGTGCGGTCTGCGTGGCCGTCGCTCATGACCCCCTCCTCGTGTCCCCGCGCGGGTGCGCGCTCCCCCGGGATGCCGCACGGGACTATAGCGCCCGAAATGTGCCGGTGGTCGCCGCTTCAGCGGCAGCACCGGACTGGTTGCGAGTGCTCCGCATCACACGCGAAGGGTGCAAGCAGAGTGCTTGCAACTGCTAGCACCTGTCGGTATCGTCGAGGGTGTCGCAAGGAGGTGGCAGGTGTGACGGACGAGTCGGGCCAGGCCCACGGTGACGAGTCCGGCCCGATGGACAAGGTCGCCGACATCGGCAGGGACATCGGTTCGTACATCCGTCAGCAACGCAGCAGCGCCAAGATCTCCCTGCGACAGCTGTCCAAATTGGCCGGTGTTTCCAACCCGTATCTGAGCCAGATCGAGCGCGGGGTTCGCAAGCCCAGCGCGGAGATTCTGCAGCAGATCGCCAAAGGGTTGCGAATCTCGGCGGAGGCGCTGTACGTGCAGGCCGGGATCCTCGACCTGCCCGACGGCGGCCCGGTGCCGGACGCGATCCGCGCCGACACCGAACTGTCGGAGCGCCAGAAGACGGTTCTGCTCGACGTCTACGAGTCGTTCCGCAGGCAGAACCGCGAAGCAGAAACGCCCGGAACCGAATCCGACGAACCGCACGCCGAGGAGTGAGCCGAGATGGCTACCCAGAACGCCAGCAACACCAGCAGCAACACCGCCAGCAACAACACCGCCACGTCCGAGAGCAAGACGGCCGTCGACCAGATCAAGACCCCGCTGCTCGCCGCGCTCGGCGCGGGCAACCTTGCGGGCCAGGCCGTCAGCGACGCGCTGACCAAGGCCCGCAGCCGCTACTCCGAGAGCAGCGAGACCTTCCGGAAGGGCGTCGAGGACGCCAAGAAGAACGTCGAGGAGCTTCCCTCGGAGCTCAGCGGCCTGGCGGGCAAGCTCGAGCCGGCCGAGCTGCGCAAGCTGCTCGACGAGTACACCGACGCCGCGCTGAAGCTGTACCACCGGCTCGCCGAGTCCGGCGAGGAGGCGTGGGACAAGCTGCTCGCCCAGCCGCAGGTCAAGAAGGCCACCGAGCAGCTCGGTGAGACCTTCCAGACCGTGCAGGTGCGCGTGGACTCGGCGACCACCGACGTCCGCAAGGGCATCGACGACGTCGTCTCCAAGGTGACCTCGACCGTCCGCGGCGCGGGCGACGAGGCGGGCCAGGTCGTCACCGCGACCGCCGAGAAGATCACCGACACCGCCGAGAAGGCCGAGGGGACCGTCCAGGACGCCACCGCGGCCAAGCCGAAGACCTCGTCGGCGGCGAAGTCGTCGACCGGCAAGTCGACCACGACCCGCCGCACCACGACCGGCGCCGCGGCCAAGAAGACCTCCGGCGGCTCGGGCACCACCAAGTCCGACAAGTGAGCTGAGGCGCCGAGACAGGCGCCCGCCAGACGTTCGCCGGTTCAGGCTCCGGTCGTCCGCCGACGACCGGAGCCTGAACCATGTCCGGACTCTGACGTAGGGTGGGCGACGTGCCGTACCTCGCGTATTGGATCGTGTTCGTCATCGACTGGGCAGGCACGCTCGCCGGCCTGGTGGCCTTCGTGCATGCGTTGATGCAGCGTTCCGACGCCTACACCGCCGCCGACCGGCACACCAAGCCCATGTGGCTCGGCATCACCGGTGGCGCCACGCTGGCCATGCTGCTGTTCAGCTTCTACGGCCCCGGCATGATCTTCTGGCTGGCCGGCATCGTCGCGGCGCTGGTCTACATCGTGGACGTGCGCCCCAAGCTCATCGAGGTCCAGCGCGGCGGTTCCGCCTGGTGACGCTCCCGGGCCCGGTGCGGCCGGCGTGTCCTACGGTGGCTGCGTGAACGACTGGAACATCGCGGGGACGCTGACGGTCCTGCCCGCCGTGGAGCGCCCCGACCTCATGGCCGAACCCGTGGCCGGCGCACTCGAGTCCGTCAAGGCCCCAGTGGGCATCGCGGAGATCGACCCCGACCTGGCCGACACCGCGGCGTTCTGCGAGGCCTATTCGTCGCCGCTCGAGGCGTCGGCCAACTGTGTCGTCGTCGCAGGCAAACGCGCGGGCGAACTGCGCTACGCCGCCGCGCTGGTGCTGGCGACCACGCGTGCCGACGTCAACAACGTCATCCGCAAACGCATGGACGTGCGCAAGGTGTCCTTTGCGCCCATGGACGAGGCCGTCGAGCTGACGGGTATGGCCTACGGCGGCATCACCCCGGTCGGTCTGCCCGCGGACTGGCCGATCCTCGTCGACTCCGCGGTGGCGCAGGCACCCGAGTTGGTCATCGGCAGCGGCATCCGCGGCAGCAAACTCCTCGTCACCGGCGAGGCGCTCGCGGCGCTGCCGGGTGCGCAGGTCGTCGACGGGCTCGCCAAGTAACCCGATCACTAGGAGAACAGCATGGGACAGGTCACCGCGACCGCCGAGCGGACCATCGCCGCTCCCGCCGACACGGTCCGCGCGTTGGTCGCCGACTACACCGACACCCGCCCGAAGATCCTCACCGAGGCCTACCGCGACTACGCCGTGACCGAAGGTGGCACGGGTGCGGGCACGGTCGCGCGGTGGAAGCTGCAGGCCACGTCGAAGCGGGTGCGCGACGTCGTCGCCACCGTCACCGAGCCGAAACCGGGCACGATCGTCGAGACCGACGCCAACTCGAGCATGGTCACCACCTGGACCGTCACCGAGGCCGGCGACGGCTCGACCGTGCGGATCGAGACCACGTGGCAAGGCGCGGGTGGCATCGGCGGTTTCTTCGAGAAGACGTTCGCCCCCGGCGGGCTCAAGCGCATCTACGACGGCGTGCTCGACAATCTGGAGAAGGTGGCCAAGGCCTGACATGACCGACACTTCCGATTCCGCGGTGGAGATCCGGCTCGCGTCGCGTCCGCACGGCGAGCCGACCCTGGAGAACTTCGACATCGTCGACGTCGACGTGCCCCGGCCGGGGCCGGGACAGGCGCTCGTGCGCAACACCTGGCTGTCGGTCGACCCGTACATGCGTGGCCGCATGAGCTCGGCCAAGTCGTACGCGGCGCCGTACGAGGTCGGCGAGGTGATGACCGGCGGCGCGATCGGCGAGGTCGTCGAGTCGAACGCCGACGGCCTGGCGCCCGGCGACACCGTGCTGCACCAGCTGGGCTGGCGCACCCACGCACTCGTCGACGCCGACAGCGCCACGAAGATCGACCCGCAGGCCGCTCCGGTCTCGACCTATCTCGGCGTGCTCGGGATGACGGGCCTGACCGCGTACGCGGGCCTGTTCGACGTGGCGCAGTTCCGCGAGGGCGATGCCGTGTTCGTCTCGGCCGCGGCAGGAGCCGTCGGCTCGGTCGTCGGCCAGCTGGCCAAGCTGCGCGGCGCGTCGCGGGTGATCGGCAGCGCCGGTTCGGCCGACAAGGTGCGGCAGCTGACCGAGGAGTTCGGCTTCGACGCCGCGTTCAACTACAAGGACGGGCCTGTCGCTGAGCAACTGCGGGACGCAGCCGGTGAGGGCATCGACGTCTACTTCGACAACGTCGGCGGTGACCACCTCGAGGCCGCGATCGGCTCGATGAATCTGGGCGGACGGATCGCGATCTGCGGCATGATCTCGCAGTACAACGCGACCGAACCGCAGCCCGGCCCGCGCAACCTCGTGCAGTTCATCGCCAAGCGACTCACGATGCGCGGTTTCCTCGTCGGCGACCACTTCGACGCGCGGCCCCGGTTCATCGAGGAGGTCGCACCGCTCGTGGCCGACGGGTCGATCGCCTACCGCGAGACCGTCGTCGACGGCATCCGCAACGCACCCCAGGCGTTCCTCGACCTGCTCGCCGGTTCCAACACCGGCAAAATGCTGGTCCGCCTCTGAAGCTCCCGAGGGCCCCATGGTTGCGTTCAACGCAACCATGGGGCCCTCGGGGGCTTGAAGCTGGTCGTCTCCGGCGCGTCCGGAGGGTGGGGACGCGCCGGAGACGCGTTCGGCTCACCCGCTCACGGGTGGGACGTCAGATATCCGCCCATGGTGCGGAAGAAATCGGTGCCCACGTACTCGGTGCCGTCCTCGGTGCGTACGCGGTCGATGCGCAGTCCGTGGTTGCGGCCGAAGCGTGCGTCGGCGCCCGCGACGATCACGACGCCCTTGCCCTCGGGGTAGAAGATCCGGCCGGGCGTTCCGCCGTACCTGCCGTCCGACACCGACGCCTCGATGATCCGGATCCGTTCGCCCCTGTAGTAGGTGTAGGCGTTCGGGTACGGGTCGGCGAGCGCGCGGACGAACCGGTCCAGATCCTCGGCGGGCCAGGTCCAGTCGATCCGGCTGTCCTCGAGGGAACGCTTGTGGAAGAAGCTGGCCTTGGAACGGTCCTGCGGTTTCCAGTCGGTGCGACCGTTCGCGATGAACTCGAGCGCCTCGGCCACGAGCGGTTCGATGAGGTCCACGGTGGCGTGCACCAGGTCGATCGCGGTGTCCCGCGGGCCGACCGGCACCGATTTCTGGCCGACGATCGGGCCTGCGTCGAGTTCGGCGTTCATCATGTGCGCGGTGACGCCGACCTCGGACTCACCGCCTATCAACGCCCAGATGATGGGGGAGAAGCCCGCGTACGCAGGCAACAGCGAGTCGTGCACGTTGAGCGTGCCGTGGGTGGGCAGTTCGAAGATCTCCGGCGGAAGCCACGTGCGCCAGTTGTTCGCGACGATCAGGTCGGGCTCGACCTCGCGGAGCTTGTTGACGAGTTCGTCGTCGGGACGCTGCGCGAGGACGGCCTCGATGCCGTTGTCCCTGGCGAGGTCTTCGACGGAGTCGGCGAGGATCCGTTCGTAGGCGTGGTCGGATTTCGGGTGCGTGACGACCATCGCCACCTCGTGCTCCGAATCGAGCAGCGCACGCAGGGTGCGATGCCCCCACGTCTGGTACCCGAACATGACGACCCGCATCGGTCCTCCGTAACGTCGCGTGCGAAACGCGGCCCAGTGAAGCAAGGCTTGCCTAATCTGACAAGCCTTCTCGGCGGAGTCGAGGATCACCCTCGGAAGGTCTAACTGAGGCCCACCTTAGTTAGGTTAGGGTAGCCTCCGTCTGGCTGACTAGGCGATGGGACACGTATGGCACAGGGACTCGCAGGCGACACCCCGGTGTACGACCTGGTGGGTGTCGGTTTCGGGCCGTCCAACCTCGCGCTCGCGATCGCCGTGGCCGAGCACAATCGCGCCGCGGACGTCGAGCCGGTGACGGCGCATTTCCTCGAGCGGCAGGAGTCGTTCGGCTGGCACCGCGGGATGCTGATCGACGACGCCACGATGCAGGTGTCGTTCCTGAAGGACCTCGTCACGCTGCGGAACCCCACCAGCGGGTTCAGTTTCCTGGCCTACCTGCACGACCGGGGCAGGCTCGTGGACTTCGTCAACCACAAGACGTTGTTCCCCCTGCGCGCCGAGTTCCACGACTACTTCGAGTGGGCCGCCGCGCAGGTCGACGACATGGTGTCCTACGGAGCCGACGTCGTCGGGCTCGAGCCCGTGTTCGACGCGGGGGAGATCGCCTACGTCGACGTGCGATCGGCATCCGGCGAGGTGTACCGCGCCCGCAACGTCGTGCTCGCGACCGGACTGGTGCCGCGCGTGCCCGAGGGCGTCGAGCTGTCGGAGCGCATCTGGCACAACAGTCAGCTGCTGCACCGCATCCGGGAGACGCCTTCCGATGCCGCGCGGTTCGTCGTCGTGGGCGCGGGTCAGAGTGCCGCCGAGGTGACGGCGCACCTGCACTCGACGTTCACCGATGCCGAGGTGTGCTCGGTGTTCTCGCGGTTCGGCTACAGCCCTTCCGACGACAGCGGATTCGCCAACCGCATTTTCGACCCCGACGCGGTCGACGAGTTCTACGGCGCACCGCAGGACGTCAAGGACCGGCTGATGGACTACCACGCCAACACCAACTACTCGGTGGTCGACCTGGAACTCATCGACGACCTGTACCGGCGGCTGTACCGCGAGCGCGTGCTCGGGCGCGAGCGGTTGCGGTTCTTCCACGCCTCACGCGCTACCGACGTGGTCGAGACCTCCGGAGGGGTGCAGGCCACCGTGGAATCGCTGAGCACGGGGGAGAAAACCGTGCTCGACGCCGACGTCGTCGTGTACGCCACCGGATACCGGTCGGCCGACATCGACGCCCAGCTCGGTGCGCTCGCCCCGTACGTGGGCAGGGACACGACGGGCAGGCCCCGCATCGAACGCGACTACCGCGTGCACGCGCCGGGCGAGTTGTCGGCCGGGATCTACCTCCAGGGCGGGGCGACCGAACACACGCACGGCATCACCTCGTCGCTGCTGTCGAACAACGCGATCCGTTCCGGGGAGATCCTCGACTCGGTGCTGCAGCGCCGAAGCGGACGTGTGTTGCCGACATTCGTCACGAGTGGACAGTCCTGAAAGGCTGGAAAGAACCATGAATCCGTTCGAGGACAACGAGGGCCGGTTCTACGTGCTCGTCAACGACGAGGACCAGCATTCGCTCTGGCCGTCCTTTGTGGATGTGCCGGCCGGATGGCGCGTGGTGTTCGGTGAGGACTCCCGGCAGGCGTGTCTGTCCTACATCGACACCCATTGGACCGACCTCCGGCCGGCGAGCATCCGCTAGCTGACCGTTTTCAGGCCGATGACGCAGCCGATGATGCCGGCGAGAAACACGACCTTCAGCACCGACGCGGCCTCGTCGCCGGTGAGCATCGCGTAGCCCGCCGTGCCGACCGCGCCGATCGCGACCCACACGGCGTAGGCGGTGCCGGTCGGCAGATCACGCATCGCGTAGGCCAGTCCGCCCATGCTCAGCGCGAGTCCCACGACGAAGACGAGCGACGGCCACAGCCTGGTGAATCCCGCCGCCTTGCCGAGGGCAGTGGCCCACACGGCCTCGAACAGCCCGGACAGGATCAACACGAGCCACGACATGACAACCCCTTTCCGTGGCCGTCTTGTCGCGCGTCCGGGTACGGCTCCCTCGTCCGGGAACCCGAATGCCGGGTTCACGACCATATTCGCACGTCGAAGGCGGTGAGGGCAGCGAGCCCGATCACCATGGTGCTCGACACCACAGCTGTCACCAGGCGGCCGCGCGGCCCGGAGACGATGCGGCCGAGCGCCGAACCCGCACACGCCAGCGCCAGCTGCCAGCTCGCCGACGCCGCGAAGTAGGTGACCGTCGTCGGGTTCAGGCCGGTGAGCGCCAGGAGTGCCACGTAGGCACGCCCGGGACTCGATGGGATACCGCGTGCCGGCGGGGTGCCGTGTGTCGGCGGGGCGTCACGCGTCGACAGGCTGCTGTGCACTGGTGCGGCCGGACGCGTGTTCGCCTGCCGCCGGTGCCGGGTGACCGCCGAGCCCGCGATCAGGCCGGTGATTGCGACCAGCACCACCGCGGACGTCCAGCGCAGCGGCGTCGCCACGGGTTCCAGGACGTCGGCCACGGCGCGACCGCCGAGCACGGCGTATCCGCCGTCCGCGGTCGCGACGCCGAGAGCCGCCGCCATCGCGACGTCGCGGCGGCTGCGGGCCGCGAGCGTGACCAGGTACGCGCCGACCGCGCCGACGGGGATCGCGATGCCGTATCCCGCGGCGAGGCCGGCCAATAGTGCTCCGCCCACGGCGGAACCGCCGGTCATCGCCGCGTGGCGGTCGACCTTCCGACGTACTGCCGCTGTCGCTGCACCACGACCCCGCGCGCGGCCGGGACCCCGACGGCGGGGACTCCGCGGCGCTCGGGGAGTGCGCGGTCGATGGATGGCGGACGGAATGTGGGTGGCCAGGTCATGCGCGCACTTTGGGCCGGCTCGGCTGTCCGGCGCAATGTATTTCCGCGGCGCCGCCACCGGTTGCGGGCCCTCGGATCCACAACACGGGCCCTTGGATCCACCACACGACACCCTGAGTCCGCAACACGGGCCCCTGAATCGGCAACACGCGCTCCCCGATGCGCAACACGGGCCCCCGAAGGCGCAACACGCGTCCCTGAGTGCGCAACACGGGGCCCGGGCGCTCTGCGTGGGGACGCACACATCGTGGGCGATCACCCGATTGGTTAGCCTCACCTTATGTCCCCGACCGTCAGTGCGGCCGACCCCGAGCCGTCTCCGTCCGAGGCCGGCTCCCGGACCGACTCGGCACCCGGCTCCGCACCCGGCACCGCACCCGACTCGGCAGCCGGCACCGCATCCGGCTCCGGGGCCCGGTCGGGGGCGGGCGCCACCGTGGTGCGCGGCGTGGGACTCGCGGTCGCGCTCGGCGCACTCGCACTGCTCGCCCTGGCCAGCGTGTGGCTGGGCTCCAAGGACATCGCGTTCCTGCACACGTGGGACGTGCTGTGGCACCACGACGGCTCCGACGACGCCGTCGTCATCCACGAGTACCGAATCCCGCGCACGATCCTGGCCATGCTGGTCGGCGCGAGCCTCGGGCTGGCGGGGGCGCTCATGCAGGCGTTGACCCGTAACCCGCTCGCCGACCCCGGCCTGCTCGGCATCACCATGGGCGCCTCCACCGGTGTCGCACTGGCCCTGACCTGGTTCGGCATCACCAGCGTCCTCGGCTACGTGTGGCTCGCCTTCGCGGGCGCCGCCGTGGCCAGCGTCGTCGTCTACGCGCTCGGCAGCGCCGGATCGGCCCGAGCCACGCCCGAACGTCTCGTCGTCGCGGGTGCCGCCGTCACGGCCGTCCTGTTCGCCGTCAACAGCGGCCTCATGCTCACCGCCCCCGACGCGTTCGAGGAGTTCCGGCGCTGGCAGGTCGGCTCGCTGTCCGGCCGCTACTACGACGTGCTCGTGCCCGTGCTGCCGTTCATCGCCGTCGGCATCGTGGCCGCACTGCTGCTCGTGCGGCCCCTCAACGCCCTGGCCATGGGCGACGACCTCGGCCGCGCGCTGGGCGCCCATCCCGACCGCATCCGCGTCGCCGGCGCCGTGGCCATCACGTTGCTGTGCGGCGCGGCCACGGCGGCCGTCGGCCCCATCGGATTCGTCGGCCTGGCCGTGCCGCACGTGGCCCGGTTCATCGCCGGACCCGACCAACGGTGGGTGCTGCCGTACTCGCTGGTGCTGGCTCCCACCCTGCTCGTCGGGGCCGACCTGGTGGGCCGGATCATCGCCCCGCCCGCCGAGATCCAGGTCGGCATCGTCACCGCCGTCCTCGGTGTTCCGGTGTTCCTCGCCCTGTGCCGCAAGCGAAAGCTGGCCTCCCTGTGACCCCCGCGAACACCTCCGCGAGGACCTCCGCGAACGCACCGGGTGTGGACGCGCCCGTGACCGGCCGGGTCGTGCGCGTGGGCGGGCTGTCGGTGCGCGTCGCGCCACGCACCCTCGCCGTGGCGCTCACCGCGGCGGTGCTGATCGCCCTCGTCATGGTCGTGACCCTCACCGCGGGCGAGTACTCGCTCAGCCTCGGTCAGGTGCTGGCCTCACTGGCCGGCGTGGGGGACGAGACCGGCGATTTCGTCGTCTACACGCTCATGCTGCCGCGGTTGCTCGTCGCGGTGCTCGTCGGTGCGATGCTCGGCGTCAGCGGCGCGATCCTGCAGACGGTGACCCGCAACTCGCTGGGCAGCCCCGACGTCATCGGCTTCACCAGTGGTGCGGCCACCGGGGCGCTCGTGGTGATCACCGTGGTCGGCGGCACGATGCTGCAGGTCTCGCTCGGTGCGCTGGCCGGCGGGATCACGGCCGCGCTGCTCATCTACGTGCTCGCCTACCACCGCGGCGTGAGCGGGCTGCGGTTCGTGCTGATGGGCATCGGCGTGAACGCACTCGCCGTGGCCGCCAACGCGTTCCTCATCACCCGGGCCAGCCTCCACGACGCGCTCACCGCGCAGGCGTGGCTCGTGGGCAGCGTCAACTCCCGCGGCTGGGAACACGTCGTCGCGGCCGCCGTCACGTTCGCCGTGCTGCTGCCCGTCGCGCTGTCGCGTGCGCGGTCGCTGTCGATGATGGAACTAGGCGACGAGACCGCCGGTGCGCTCGGCGTGCACACCGGCCGCGACCGCACCGTGCTCATCGGCGTGAGCGTGCTGCTGGCGGCGTTCGCGGTCGCCGCGGCAGGGCCGATCTCGTTCGTCGCGCTGGCCGCACCGCAGCTCGCGCGCAGGCTCACCCGCTCGTCCGCGCCCGGCCTGGTGACGACGGCGCTGGTCGGTGCGCTGCTGCTCTCGGCGGGCGATCTGGTGGTGCAACAACTCTTCCCCGCCGCGCAGCTGCCCGTCGGCACGGCGACCGGATGCGTCGGCGGGCTGTACCTGATCTGGTTGCTGGCGTCCGAATGGCGCGGAAAGGGCAGATACGCATGACGAGGCTGCGCGCCGACGACCTCACGCTCACCTACGAACAGTCCACCGTGGCTACCGGGCTGTCGGTCGAGATCCCCGACGGCTCGTTCACCGTGATCATCGGGCCCAACGCGTGCGGTAAGTCGACCCTGCTCAAGGCCCTCGCCAGGATGCTCAAACCGCAGGCCGGAGTGGTGCAGCTCGACGGCAAGGCGATCACCTCGCAGCGGTCGAAGGACGTGGCCAAGCGGCTCGGCCTGCTCCCGCAGTCGTCCACGGCGCCCGGCGGCATCACGGTCGGCGACCTCGTCGCCCGCGGCCGGTACCCGCACCAGAGCGTGCTCCGCCAGTGGTCGGCAGAGGACGAGGCCGTCGTCGCCGAGTCGATGCGGCTGACGGGCGTGGCCGGACTGGCCGAGCGGGTCGTCGACGAACTGTCCGGCGGGCAGCGGCAACGCGTGTGGCTGGCGATGGTGCTGGCCCAGCGCACACCGATCCTGCTGCTCGACGAACCGACGACCTTCCTCGACATCGCCCACCAGATCGAGGTGCTCGACCTGTGCGCCGATCTGCACGCGGGCGGCGAGCACACCCTCGTGGCCGTGCTGCACGACCTCAACCAGGCGTGCCGCTACGCCACGAACCTCGTCGTCATGCGCCCCGGCGGTACGGTCGCGGCGCAGGGGGATCCGTCGCGGATCGTCACCGCCGAGCTCGTCGAGGACGTGTTCGGCCTGCGCTGCCGGGTCGTCGACGACCCCGAGACCGGCACCCCGATGATCGTTCCCGCGGCACGGCAGAAAAGAGCACGGCGCGGTTCGGGCGAGGGCGGCTCAGAAGACCATGGTCCGGTTGCCGTGCACGAGGACGCGGCCCTCTAGGTGCCACCGCAGGCCGCGGGAGAGCGTCACCTTCTCCACGTCGCGGCCCTTGCGCACCATGTCGTCCACCGAGTCGGTGTGGTCCACGCGTAGCACGTCCTGCTCGATGATCGGACCCGCGTCGAGGTCGGCGGTCACGTAGTGGCACGTCGCGCCGACGAGCTTCACCCCGCGCGCCGCGGCCTGGTGGTACGGCCGCGCACCGACGAACGACGGCAGGAAGCTGTGGTGGATGTTGATCGCGCGGCCCGCCCACGCCTCGCACAACTCCGGAGGCAGGATCTGCATGAACCGCGCCAGCACCACGGCGTGCGGGTCGTGCTCGGCGACCAGCTTCGCCACCTGCGCGAACGCCTCGGCCTTCTCCTCCGGGTCCTTGCCGAAGGGCACGTGGTGGAACGGAATCCCGTGCGCCCGCGTGATGTCGGCGAGGTTGTCGTGGTTGCCGATCACGGCGGGCACGTCGACGTCCAGCTCGCCGGATGCGACGCGGCCGAGCAGGTCGTACAGGCAGTGCCCCTCCTTCGACACGAGGATCACCACACGCCTGCGTTCGGCGCTGTCGAAGATCTTCCAGTTCGCCTCCGCACCCAGCGAGCGGGCGATGCCGGCGAACCGCGCGCGCAGCTCGTCGATCTCGAGCGGGATGGATTCGGCCGTCACCACCTGGCGCGTGAAGAACCACCCCGTGTCCGGGTCGGTGTGGTAGGCCGAGTCGGTGATCCACCCGCCCAGTTCGGCCAGGAACGAGGAGATGCGGGCGACGATCCCCGTGCGGTCGGGGCAGCCGAAGGTGATGACGTACTTACGCGTGTCGGGCACGGCTTCCCATTATCGCCCGTCGACGTCGGCGCTGGTCAGGGGGTCTCCAGCACGTCGAGCAACGTCTGCTCGCCGGTGATCGACACGTTCGCCGGCCTGCGCCAGAGCCGCTTGTACACCGCGTCGGCGTCGCCGCTGAGCGTCACGTCGGGCTCGGCGGGGCCACCCAGCGTGGGCCGCTCGCCCGGCGTGAGCGTCAACGACCACAACGTGCGCGCGTCCTCGGCGTGCACGAGAACGGTTCCCGCGGCCTCGACCGCCGACCAGTCGGCCGTGCGCCGGTGGAGGATCATCGACAGTGCCTCGTCGGCGCCGTCGGTGGCGAACGCGGTGTCGAACGTCGTCGGTTCAGCACCCGCGGCCAGTTCGACGTCGATCCGGTGGATCGCCGCCTCGTGGGCCTGCCGCCGCGCCCAGGAGCCGAGATTCGCCTCGTAGAAGCCGAACGGCACCTGTGCGGGCGTGTCCGCGCCACGGTCGAACGCCGCGCGCAGCTCCTTCCTCCGCTCGTCCCACCACGGCAGCAGCTCGTCCCACTCCTTCGGCGCGCGTTCGCCGCGTGTCTCGGTGCCGTGCGGGTCGGCGATGCACGCCAGTACCCAGGAATGCACCGCGGCGAGATGCCTAACGAGACGTCCGACTGTCCAGTTCGGACACGTGGGCACCGTCGCCTCCGGGCCCGCCGTCAGCGCCGCCTTCCTCAGTGCCTCCGTGTGTTCGTCGAACGCCGTCAGATGCTCCGGGTAGGTCAGGGTCCCGTTGGTGTCGTCGTGCATGGCGCGACGCTATCCGCCTGCCGATCTCGATGGAAGCCATCAGCACCAGACCCAGCGTGAACGCCACGAGCAGTCCCGCGACCGGGTCGCCTGCGAAACTCGCCGCCCCCAGCACGCCGATGAGCACCGAGTACACCGACCACACCGTGGTGCCGACGATGTCCAGCAGCGCGAACCTGCCGAACGGGTACCGCAGGCTGCCGGTCGCCAGCGCCGAGGCGACGCGGC
Source organism: Prauserella rugosa (assembly GCF_000719975.1). Classification (GTDB taxonomy): domain Bacteria; phylum Actinomycetota; class Actinomycetes; order Mycobacteriales; family Pseudonocardiaceae; genus Prauserella; species Prauserella rugosa. Next base: position 35,035 of record NZ_JOIJ01000001.1, on the reverse strand, counting down.
CACCCGGCACGTAACGCCCCGCGATGATCAGCACCACGGCGTGCCGGTGGAGCTTGTCCGAGGCCCACGCGAAGTTCCGTCTGCCGCGTTCGTGCCGCAGCATCCGTGCGATGCCCCGCGGTCCGAACGTCCGCCCCAGCCAGTGGCCGCCGCAGTCGCCCGCCCAGGCTCCGACCGCGCCCACGACGGTGAGCAGCACGAGCCCGCCGATGTCACCGTGCCCGAGCAGCACCGCCATCGTGATCACGGTCGTCTCGCTCGGCATGAACGGCAGCAACGCGTCCAGGCCCGCCACCGCGAACACCAGCAGCCACAACCACGGTTCGTCGAGGTGGCTCTGCAGCACGGCGGTGATGTCGTGCAGGACGTCAAACATGCGCGGCCTCGCCGTGGACGGCCCGTTCGGCGTGAAGGGCGAGGGTGCGCCGATCGGCCGTCGGCGGCAGCGGGGCGTGGGTGTCGACCCGCACGGTGAGCTCGCGGGCCCGCAGCACCCGGCCCAGCGAGGCAGCCAGGCCGTCGTCGCCGACGAACGCGGCCACCGTGGACGGTTCACCCCGTTGCAGGTAGGTGAGCGTGACCGGGCGGACCGGCGCGCCCGCGTCGACGGCGGCCTGGAACACCGCCCGCCGGAACCGTCCTCCCGGCCGGCCGCACCACGTCGTCGCCTCGGGGAAGGCCGCCACCGACTCGCCCGCACGCAGCCGGGCGGCGACCGCGTCGACGGCGCCGGGAAGCCCACGCAGCGACCAACGGTCGAGCAGCAGCGTTCCGGCGCGCCTGGCCCACGGGCCGACGAACGGCCACCCGGCGACCTCGCGTTTGGCCAGGAACGTCACGGGTTCGACCGCGAGCAGCGCCACGATGTCGAGCCACGAGACGTGGTTGGCCACGACCAGCGTCCCGGTGCCGTGGGCGTTCCCCGGTCGGCTGTGCTCGAGGCTGCCGGTGTCGTGCCTGCGGTGGTCGAGGGTGATGCCGAGTGCGCCGAGTACCGCCTGCGCCTTCGCGCGCAGGCGGGCGTGGTCGGTGCCGGCCGGTTCGTTGGTGGTCGCCGGTTCGTTGGTCAGAGCCTTCGCGAGCGCCGCGGTTCGCCGCACGGTCTCCATGGTCGGCACCGCCGGCAACCGGTGCGTGACGCAACGGGGAGTGCACGGTGAACTCGCCCGCCACGGATGGTTGCCCTCGGCACTCACCGGTCGTCTCCGAGCAGATAGCGCAGGTAGCGCTCGTCGACGCGGTCCAGTGGCAGCAGCACGTAGAAGTCGGCGACGTCGAACGCCGGGTCGTGGGCGGGCGGTCCGCACACCCAGGCGCTGAGGCGGAGGTATCCGCGCAGCAGCGGGGGTAGGTCGGTGTAGCGCGGGTGCTCCACGCGCCCGATCGGCAGCCAGGGCCGATGCGGGCGGACCCGGTACTCGGCGGGCGAGGCGTGCCGGGTCGAGGCCAGGTGCCACGCCGTGGCCGCGGCGTGACCACCGTCGGCGAGCCGCACCGACGCGCAACCGCCCAGGTATCGATGTCCGGACAGCAGCGTGTACCGCGCGAGCGCCGACCACATGAGCGTGATGACCGACCCGTTGCGGTGCGCCGGGTCCACACACGACCGTCCCGCCTCGACGAGGTCGCCGGCGAGGGGCGCGAGGTTGGCGAGGTCGAACTCGCCCGCGGAGTAGGCGACGTCGGAGCGGTGCGGCGGCAGGATCCGATACGTGCCGACGACCGCACCGCTCGGTTCGTGGGTCACGACGAGGTGATCGCACACGTCGTCGAACCGGTCGGTGTCGAGCGGCGCGCCGTCGAGTGGAGAGGTGTCGAGTGGAGACGTGTCGAGTGGAGCGGCCGGTGTGCCGTGTTGCGCCTCTGGGGTCCCGTGTTGCGCTTCTGGGGGCCCGTGTTGTGCTTCCAGGGGCCCGTGTTGCGGGTTCGGGGTCGCGTGTTGCGTCGTCGGGACGTTGTGTTGCGGCTTCGGGACGTTGGGCGTGTCGGCATGGTGGGTGAGGTCGGCGCCCAGCTCGTCACGGAAGACGGCGGTGCGGAGTCGTTGCGCGGCGTGGATCTCGTCGCGGGTGTCGGCGATGCGGGCCGTGTAGGTCCGCGTCGCTGCGGTCGACAACACGGGCATGGCGGTCTCCGTTCCTCAGAGGGGTACGAGGTGGAGAAAAGCACCGCCGGCGTGGCGCTGACCAGGCGTGACGTGCGATATCAGGGACAACTCGGGGCGGTCCCCGACCCCACAGGTGGGGCTAGCCCCACCATCGCTCGTCACCTCTTCCGAGAGCCCGGTCCCTACGGTCGACTCCCGAGGAACGCAACACGCGCACCTGGGGACGCAACACGCGCACCTGAGGGCGCAACACGCGCACCCGGAGGCGCAACACGGGCACCTGGGGACGCAACACGGCTCCCCGAAGGCGCAACACGCGCACCTGGGGACGCAACACGGGTCAGGTTGGGGCTACTGAGCTCCAGGGGACCGTCAGCTCGCCGAGTCGCCAACGGGCGGGGCGGCCCAGCACCGGCCAACCGGACGCCGCCAGCAGTCGCACCGTCTCCGTCCACCGCGCCCGCGGGCCGTAGGCCGAGAACGGCGCCGCCGTCGCCCAGCACGCGTCCATCCGCGACAACAGGGCGTGGATCCGTTCGCCCGGAACGTTGCGGTGGATCAACGCCTTCGGCAGCCGTTCGGCCACAGTGGACGGACGGTCCAGTGTGGACGGACGACACGAGAGGGTCAGCGAAACCGGGCCGTCGTGGGACACCGTCGCCCAGGAACAGATCCGTCCGATCTCGTCGCACGTGCCCTCCACCAGCAGGCCGCCGGGAGTGATGCGCTCGAGCATCGAGAGCCACGATGGTTCGACGTCCGCCTCGGCGTACTGGCGCAGCACGTTGAACGCGCGCACCACCGCCGGGCGCGTCCCGGCGAGCTCGAAACCGCCGCGCCGGAACTCCAGCACCGGCGGTGCAGCCACGGCCGCGCCCGCGGCGACGCGCTCCGGATCCAGTTCCAGTCCCAGCACGCGGACGTCGGCGCATGTCGCGCGCAGGCGCGTGGCCAGCTCGACGGTCGTCACGGGGGACGCGCCGTATCCGAGGTCGACGACCAACGGTGAGGACTCCGAACGCAACGCCCTGCGCACGGCGAGATCGGCGACCATCCAGCGGTCGATCCGCCGCAGCCGGTTCGGATTCGTGGTGCCGCGCGTGGGCGAACCGACCGGCTTGGCCGGGTTCAGCGGCGCGCGAGCCACGACGTCGTGAACTCGGCCTCCCGCTCGAGCAGTGTCGTGACCTGCTCGGCGATCAGCCCCTCGAGCTTGCCGCCCACCAGCGGGATCCGCACCGTCACCTCGCCGCGGGTCACCTGTCGGGCGCCGTCGCCGTCCTCCTCGATCGACACGGTGCCGGTGATCTGCCCCGGAACGCCGTCGACCTGCGCGCGGATGCTGCCGGTCCCTCCGGAGAACGTGTGCTCCCTGCGCACCACCAGGTCGCCCGAGACGAACTTCTGGGCCACCGAGGGCAACTTGTCGGCAGGGACGCCCTGCACGAGCGTGTACCGGACCTGGTCGCCGTCCACCTCGTGGGATTCCAGTGCGGCGTTCGGGCCGCCGATCTCGGCCAGCCGCGCCCGCAACGCGGCATCGTCGGACTGGGCGGCGACGACGTCGGCCACGGAGGCGGGGAACGTCGCCCGGTGCTCGATACGGGAAGCCATGTGCAGGACAGTACCGTTGCGGGTTGTGAGCACTGTCGAAACGCCCACCTCCCACGACCTGCGCGCGTACACCACGCTGCGGCTCGGCGGTCCCGCGCGCCGCTTCGTCGAGGCGCGGACGGCTGCCGAGCTGGCCGAGACCGTCGGCGAACTCGACGCGGCAGGCGAGCCGGTGCTGCTGCTCGGCGGCGGGTCGAACCTCGTCGTCGCCGACGCCGGGTTCGACGGGGTGGTGGTCCGCATCGCCAACACCGGCTGGGACGGCTCCACGGTGTCGGCGGGCCAGGACTGGGACGCCTACGTCGCCGCGACCGTCGCCGAAGGGCTGGGCGGGCTCGAATGCCTGTCCGGCATCCCCGGCTCGGCGGGCGCGACCCCGATCCAGAACGTCGGTGCCTACGGCTGTGAGATCAGCGAGGTGCTGCACTCGGTGGAGCTGTACGACCGTGGGACGGGGCAGATCCGCACCATCCCGGCCGACGAGCTCGGCTTCGCCTACCGCACGAGCGTGCTCAAGGGCACCGACCAGGGCGTCGTGCTGTCGGTGCGGTTCAGCCTCAACGAGGACGGACTGTCGGCACCCATCCGTTACGCCGAACTGGCGCGTGCACTCGGGGTGGAGGTCGGAGAGCGGGTGCCCGCAGCGCAGGCGCGCGACGCGGTGCTGCAACTGCGCAGGCGCAAGGGCATGGTGCTCGACGCCGCCGACCACGACACGTGGAGCGCGGGCTCGTTCTTCACGAATCCGATCGTGCCGGACGAGCAGGTCGGCGACGTGCTCGCGCGGATCGGCGACGTCGTGGGTGCCGACGTCGCGGTGCCGCAGTACCCGGCAGACGGCGGTGTGAAGCTCTCGGCCGCGTGGCTGATCGAACGTGCCGGATTCGGCAAGGGACATCAGGGGCCGGGCGGCAGGGTGTCGCTGTCGACCAAGCACACGCTCGCGCTCACCAACCGGGGAGGCGCCAGCACGGAGGACCTGCTCGAGCTGGCCCGTGAGGTCGCGGGTGGCGTACGCGAGGTGTTCGGCGTGCAGCTGCGGCCCGAGCCGCTGCTCATCGGCTGCCGCCTCTGACCCCCGGCCAAGTCGTGAAACCGCGAGGCCGCGACGGTGGCGGGTGCCGCGTCGGGTGCCATCGAGGTCACCGTGGTGGCACCCGACGCGACACCCGCCCCACCGGCTACTCGCGGTGGAAGCGGCTGCCGTTGAGCTGGGCGCGTGGCTTCATGACGATCTGGTCGAGGTTCACGTGCGACGGCCGGGTCGCGGCGAAGGTGATCACGTCGGCGACGTCGTCGGCGGTCAGCGGCTCGTAGCCCTGGTAGACCTTCGCCGCCCGGTCGGTGTCGCCGTCGAACCGGTTGACCGAGAACTCGGTCTCGACCGCGCCGGGCACGATCTCGGTGATGCGAACCGGGTCGCCCAGGTGCTCCGAGCGCAGCGTGCGGTGCAGCGCCGACTGCGCGTGCTTGGCCGACGTGTAGCCCGAACCGCCGTCGTACACCTCGTGTCCTGCGATCGACGTCACCGTGATGACGTGGCCGTCCCCCGAGGCGACCAGCTTCGGCAGCAACGCCTTCGTGACCCGCATCGTGCCGAGGACGTTGGTCTCCCACATCCACCGCCAGTGCTCTTCGTCGGCGGCGTCGACGCGTTCCAGGCCTTTCGCACCGCCGGCGTTGTTCACGAGCACGTGGCACTCGGAGATCCGGTCGGTGAAGGAGGCAACGGAATCGGCGTCCGTGACGTCAAGAGAAAGGGCGGTGCCGGACGTCTCCTCGGCGAGTGCCTCGATCCGATCGAGCCTGCGGGCACCGAGAACGACGTGGAATCCGGCCTGGGCGAGCGACCTGGCGGTGGCTGCGCCGATTCCGGCGCTGGCGCCTGTGATGACTGCGGTTCTCATGCTCATGCCCGCATGTTGCCAGGTAATGTTGGAGTGCTGACGGGGGATCCGGTGGGGTCAGGGAGGTACGAACACGTGAATTTCCGGCATAACGTCCGGCTTGGCGGGGGAATCGCACGGATGGTCGAGCGCCGTAGTCTTCTGAAGGCGGCTGCCATCGCGGCGCCCGCGGGTGTGCTGGCCGCGTGTTCCGGTGACGACGCCGCCGACGGTGCGGGCGGCAGCGGCGGGGACGGCGGCGGCCAGGAGTCTCGTCCGGTCGCCTCGATCACGGCCGACCCGAAGCCCGACGCGACCGACGTCGACGTCACCTCGCCCGTGAAACTGACGGTCGCCGAGGGCACGTTCGACGACGTCAAGGTCACCAACGAGGACGGCAAGACCGTCGAGGGGTCGCTGAACGAGGACAAGACCGAATGGGTCAGCGGCGAACCCCTCGGCTACGGCCGCAAGTACACCTACGCCGCGTCGGCGACCGGCTCCGACGGCAAGAAGACCTCCTTCGACGGCACCTTCGGCACGGTCCAGCCCGCGTCGGTGGTCCGCGCCACGCTGTACCCGGGCGACGACGCCGAGGTGGGCGTCGGCCAGCCGATCACCGTCAAGTTCGAGGCCCCGGTGAGCGACCGTGCCGCCGCACAGCGCGCGCTGTCGGTGGAGACGTCGACGGAGGTCGAGGGCGCGTGGGCGTGGCTGAACGACCAGCAGGTCGACTGGCGCCCCCGCGAGTACTGGCCCGCGCACACCGAGGTCACGGTCACCGCGAAGCTCTACGGCGTGAACTACGGCGGCGGGGCGTACGGCAAGGCCGACGTGTCGACCTCGTTCCGGATCGGCCGTAACCAGGTCGTCAAGGTGCACACGCCCGAGCACCGGATGCGCGTCTACCGCGACGGCAAGGAAGTCGCCAACTATCCGTGCAGCAACGGTGAGGACGCCGATCCGAACCTGAACACGCCGAACGGCACGGTCATCGTCATGACCAAGGAGCCGACGTCGATCTTCGACAACGAGCAGTACGGCTACACCGACGTCAAGAAGACGTGGTGCTGCCGCATCTCCAACCACGGCGAGTACATCCACGAGAACGAGGAGAACGCCGCCAACATCGGCAAGGCGAACACCTCGCACGGCTGTGTCAACCTGTTCGCCGCCGACGCGAAGGCCTACTTCGACTCGGCCATGCTGGGCGATCCGGTGGAGGTCACCGGTTCCAAGGCGGACTTCCCGACCACGTCGGACGTCATGGACTGGCTGCTCGACTGGGAGACGTGGAAGTCCAAGTCGGCCCTGTGACCGGTCCGGTGGTCAGGCGCAGGCCGCCACGGACAGCACGGCCCCGGTGGGCGCTGCGGGAGCGCCCACCGGGGCCGGTTCGTGTAGAGGGGGCCGCCGGTCAGTCCTTGTGCCCGACGTGGTGGTTGTCCTTGTCGCGGACCTCGATGAGCGACCCCGCGGTGATGATGGCCGCGAGCACGACGATCGCGATGATCAGGATCTCGAGAAACATGGTCGACTCCTCGGCGCTGAGGGCCTGACCACCTCAGTCTACGCCTGGGAGCGGGCTGCTTCCTGCTCTTCCCTGCGGCGCGAGACCCGGAGGCTCAGGACCGTCACCACGGTCAGCACGACGACGATCGTCAGCAGCGACACCGGCGTGGGCACGGTCGGCACCGCGGGCCACACGGTGTGCGCCCAGTGCAGCACCAGCTTCACGCCGATGAACGCCAGGATGAGCGCGAGGCCGTGGTTGAGGTACACCAGCTTGGCCAGCACCGCCTGGAGCACGAAGTACAGCGCCCGCAGGCCCAGCAGCGCGAACGCGTTGGTCGCGAACACCAGGTACGGGTCCTCGGTGATGCCGTACACGGCGGGCACCGAGTCGACGGCGAACACGATGTCGGTGGCGAACACGGCGACCACGACGATCGCCAGCGGCGTCAGCGCACGCTTGCCCGCCTCGCGAACGGTCATCTTCGTGCCGCGGTAGTCGTCGGTGACCGGCATGATGCGGCGCATCAGCTTCACCGAGCGCATCTCGGAGGGGTCCTTCTCGTCCTGGTGGCCCTTCAGTGCCTCGAGCAGGATCTTCACCGCCGAGACGAACAGGATCAGGCCGAACACCAGGAACGCCCACGTGCCCGCCTTGAGCATGGCCGCACCGAGCGCGATGAAGATGCCGCGCAGCACCAGCGCGCCGACGATGCCGTAGAGCAGCACGCGCTGCTGCACCGCGGCCGGCACGGCGAAGCCGGTGAGGATGAGCATGAAGACGAACAGGTTGTCCACCGACAGCGACTTCTCGACGACGAAGCCGGTGACGAACTCGGTGGCCTCCGCGCCGCTGAACGCGAGCCACACGTAGACGGCGAACACGAACGGCAACGCCAGGTAGAACACCGACCACCCGACGGCCTCCTTCATGGAGACCTCGTGCGGCTTACGGGTGATGACGAAGTCGCCGACGAGCAAGCCGACGAGCACGGCGATGCTGATGGCCCACAGGCCGGGCGAACCCACAAAGACCTCCACGAACGCATGTCGAAACGTTCGAGGTCTCCTTCACCCGGCTCGGCCGGGCGGCCTGCCGAGAACGCGATCGGTGCGTTCGTACTGACCGGCAAGGCCCAGGGCGGAAGTACTCCCCTCGAACAGCAAGTGTCCGACACTCCGCGCGCGTGCGCCAGCCCGGGTCGGGTGAACGGGGAGCGAATCTCGTCACGTCCTGGGCGTTACGCCTGGTCAGGGGTGGATTCGCCGGAATTGTCGGTGGGGGTTCGTAGCCCGGCGGTGCAGGCGACGCGGCCCCAGTCGCTCGCCGTCGGAGGCCATCGGCCCCGCTCCGCCGGAGTGAGAGACTGCCGGGGTGCGAACCGAGGTCAGAGGTGCAGACGGGGTCCGGATCGGCGTACGCGTGGAAGGCGTGCACGGGGAGCCGGCGAGCCCGGCGCCGGTGATCGTGTTCGTCCACGGCTGGGCGCAGTCGGCTGACGCATGGGAGCTGCAGCTGTCCGATCCGCGACTGGCCGAGCACTTCCGCCTCGTCGCGATGGACCTGCGCGGCCACGGTCGTTCCGACGTGCCCGGCGCGGACGCGTACGGCGACTCCCGCGTGTGGGCCGACGACCTCGCCGCCGTGCTCGAGCTGGCAGGCGCTCCGGCGGTCGTCGTCGGCTGGTCGTACGGCGGCCTCGTGGTCACCGACTACGTGCGGGTCCACGGCACCGCGAACCTCGCAGGCATCGTCTACGCCGGGGCCATCACCGAACTGGGCCGCGACCAACCGGGTGGTGTCGTCGGCCCGGCGATGCGCAACGCCCTGCCCGATGCGCTCTCCGCCGACGACGAGGTCGCCCGGCCCGCGGTCCGCAGGCTGTGCGGCGGCATGACGGTGGGCTCCGGCGGTGAGGCGTTCGTTGACGACATCCTCGCCGTGCCCGCCCACGTCCGTGCAGGGCTGTTCCGCAGGACGGTGTCCTCGGCCGGCGTCCTCGGCGGCATCGACGTGCCCACGCTCGTCGTCCACGGCGAACGGGACGCCGTTGTCGACATCACGGCAGCCGAGTACGTGGCAGGGAAGATTCCGGGGGCCCGCACGCGTTGGTTGCCTGGGGTGGGCCATCTTCCTTTCGCAGAGGAAGTCCGAACCTTCGACGAGGAGCTGGCGGCCTTCACCCGCGACGCGTACAGAAAGGTGAACCGGTGACGATCTCCTGGTACCGGCCGGCCGCAGTGACGCAGCAGCCGCGCCGGGTGGCGGTGCTGTCCGTACACACCTCACCGTTGGAACAACCGGGCACCGGTGACGCGGGCGGGATGAACGTCTACATCGCGCAGACGGCCCAGGAGATGGCCAGACGCGGCGTCGAGGTGGAGGTGTTCACCCGCGCGACCGCCTCGGATCAGCCTCCGGTGGTCGAACTGGCGCCCGGTGTGCTGGTGCGTCACGTTCCCGCAGGCCCGTTCGAACCGCTGTCGCGTTCGGAGCTGCCCGCCCAGCTGTGTGCGTTCACCAACGGCGTGCTGCGGACCGAGGCGTTCCACGAACCGGGGTACTACGACCTGATCCACTCGCACTACTGGCTCTCGGGCCAGGTGGGCTGGCTGGCGCGGAACCGTTGGGGCGTGCCGCTGGTGCACACGGCGCACACGCTCGCGAAGGTGAAGAACGCCGCGCTCGCCGAGGGCGACACCCCCGAGCCGCGTACCCGCGTGATCGGTGAACAGCAGGTGGTCGACGAGGCGGACCAGCTGATCGTCAACACCGGCGTCGAGGCGGACCAGCTGGTCGAGCTGTACGGCGCCGATCCGCGCGCGGTGCGGACCGTGTCACCGGGTGTGGACCTCGAGCGTTTCCGCCCCGGTTCGCAGGATGAGGCCCGTGACCGGCTCGGCCTGTCGCGCGACGCGGTGGTGCTGGCGTTCGCGGGCCGTATCCAGCCGTTGAAGGCGCCGGACGTGTTGTTGCGTGCCGCGGCGGAACTGGTGCGAACCAGGCCGGAACTGCGCAGCAGGCTCGTCGTCCTGGTCGCGGGTGGGCCGTCGGGAAGCGGTCTCGACCAGCCGGAGTCGTTGAAGGCGCTGGCGGTGTCGCTGGGTATCGACGATCTGACGCGGTTCCTTCCACCGCAGGCGGGCGACGGCCTGGTGACGGTGTACCGCGCGGCGGACGTGGTGGCGGTGCCGAGCCACAACGAGTCGTTCGGCCTGGTGGCGTTGGAGGCGCAGGCGTGCGGCACCCCGGTGGTGGCGGCGTCGGTCGGCGGCCTGCCGGTGGCGGTCGACCACGGCGTGTCGGGTCTGCTGGTCGGGTCGCACCGCGCGCCGGAGTGGGCCGAGGCGTTGGCGGAGGCGGCGTTGCGGCGCCGCGGTGAGTTGGCTGACGGTGCGGTGCGGCATGCGCGCCGGTTCTCGTGGCAGCGCACGACGGACGCGTTGCTGGGAAGCTATGCCGATGCGCGCGGCGCGTTCCGCCGCGCGGCGTTGGAGGTGGCGGTGTGAGTTCGTCGGATGCCGTGGCCCGCGCGGATGAGACGGTGCGCGCGGCGCTGGACGCTGCGGAGGTGCCGTACGACCGGCGCGGTGCGGGTGTCTACTTCGTGACCCTGCCCGGGACGAAGAAGTTGCAGACGAACGCGTGGTTGGTGGTGCGGGAGCATTCGCTGGCCGTGGAGGCGTTCGTGTGCAGGCGGCCGGACGAGGCGCACGAGGACGTCTACCGGTTCCTGCTGCGGCGGAACGCGAAGCTCTACGGCGTGGCGTACACGTTGGACTCTGCGGGCGACATCTATCTGGTGGGCCGGTTCGGGTTGGGCACGGTGTCGGCCGAGGAGATCGACAAGCTGCTCGGGCAGGTGCTGGAGACGGCCGACGGGGATTTCAACACGTTGTTGGAGTTGGGGTTCGCGAGTTCGATCCGCAGGGAGTGGGACTGGCGGGTCAGCCGCGGCGAGTCGCTGGCGAACCTGCAGGCGTTCAAGCATCTGGTGGAGCCGAGTGGCGACCACGAGCCGGGCGCTCTGACGGACGACTAGCCGCTCTTTTCGCCGCCGGGGTGCCGACCGTGATGTCGCCGCCCCTGGTGCAGACCTTGAGCGAAGCGAGCGGTAAGCGGTGCTGGTGGGTACGGGATCGTGCCCGGTGCCGGGGGTGAGGAGCTCGCGCCGTGGGGGTTGCAGGGGGCTCGGCCCCCTGGGCTCAGCGAGGAGACCGCGAGAGGCGAGCGTGTTCGGTGAGCACACTGCTCCCAAGCGGTCGACGGGGCGGCTCGAGGGAGGGGGGAGTCGCGAACTCGAGCCGCCCCGTGGACCTTCCCGCCCGTGTGGACCCGGTGACGAGGGGGATGCCAACGGGGCCGGCGGGTCGCAGCTCGGCAGGGGGGAGACGAGCTGCGATCTGTTCCCGCGTGGGTCGGCCCGGGGAGTGCGTGGTTTCCGGGCCGCGCGGGTTCAGTGTCAACTTGTCAGACTCGGCACTGTAATCACAAGACTACTCGCTACTCTATTCGAGTGAATTTAGTGGCTGCGTTGAACACACTGCGGTCTTGTTAACGTTATTGACACGAAGGTGTACGCCCCGATCGAGAGTTAGGGGCGTTTTCACTCTGCGTTGGCGACACTCTGTGTAGAGCGCGCGCGAGCGCGCGAACGCGAGGTAGCGCAGTGGCGGAGGTCGCGCCAGTCGATCCGGTCTCCTCTGGCAGGCTGAGTACTATGGCCGAACTTGGGACTCTCGTGCTGCTGCGACACGGGCAGAGCACATGGAACGCGGAAAACCTGTTCACCGGCTGGGTCGACGTCGCGCTCTCGGACCAGGGGGAACAGGAGGCACGGCGCGGCGGCGAGCTGCTCGCCGAGGCCGGCCTGCTGCCGGACGTGGTGCACACGTCGTTGCTGCGCAGGGCCATCTCGACGGCCAACATCGCGCTCGACGCCGCCGACCGGCACTGGATCGACGTGCGGCGCAGCTGGCGGCTCAACGAGCGTCACTACGGCGCGCTGCAGGGAAAGAACAAGAAGGAGATCGCCGACGAGTTCGGCGAGGAACAGTTCATGCTGTGGCGTCGCTCGTACGACACGCCGCCGCCGGAGATCGAGCCCGGCAGCGAGTTCAGCCAGGACGCCGACGCGCGCTACCAGGGCATCGACGGTGAGCTGCCGCTGACCGAATGCCTGAAGGACGTGGTCGAGCGGCTGCTGCCGTACTGGGAGCAGTCCATCGTCCCGGATCTGCGCGCGGGCCGGACCGTGCTGGTGGCCGCGCACGGCAACTCGTTGCGTGCGCTGGTCAAGCACCTGGACGGGATCTCCGAGGCCGACATCGCCGGTCTGAACATCCCGACGGGCATCCCGCTGCGCTACGACCTCGACGCCGACCTCAAGCCCACCAACCCGGGCGGCACCTACCTGGACCCGGAGACGGCGGAGAAGGCCGCGGCCGCGGTCGCCAACCAGGGTCGCTGACCCGGCATTCCCGAAACTCCGCGGGCCCGCACTCGACTCGAGTGCGGGCCCGCGCGTGTTTGCCCTGGCGGACGCCCCGGATTCCCACGCGGTGCTCTGGCTCGCTCGTCCGACGATCGGTGGGTTCCGGCAACTCGTTCGGGCGATGTCTCACGGGGGCTTGGGCGTACTCCAGGTGAACTGGATCTTGCCTGGTAGCGAACACGTGGCCCAGGAGTGTCAGGCCGGTCACGGGACGGCCGCCAAGCCTAGGACAACGCCCCTCCCGGGTGCTTACGATGCGAAGCGTGACGGCGTCCGGATCGGTCCTGCTGGCCACTGCCGCTCTGGTGGTCGGCATCGCTGTCGGTTTCTTCTTCTTCCGCACCCGAGGCAGGGACACGCCTCCGCCGGTCGGCCCGACCACCGCGGAACTGCTTCTGCGCTCGGTGCGTTCGTCGGAGACCGGCGTGGTGCTGCTCAATCGTTTCGGCGACCTGGTGCTGAGCAACGCCCGTGCCGAGGAACTCGGCCTGCTGCGGGTCGGCCAGGTCGACTCCCGCGTGCGCACCGCCGCACTGCGGATCGTGGAGGAGGGCGGGCCGGCCCAGGTCGACATCTCCCCCGAGGAGGTGCGAGGCAGGCAGCCCGAGGCCGTCGCCGCGCACCTGCGCGGGCTCGGTGACGGCTTCACGATCGTCGAGGCCGTCGACCACTCCGAGGCCGCCCGGCTGGAGGCGACGCGCCGGGACTTCGTCGCCAACGTCAGCCACGAGCTCAAGACCCCGGTGGGCGCCATCGCCCTGCTCGCCGAGGCCGTGCTCGACGCCGACGACACCGACGAGGCCCGCCGGTTCAGCGAGAAGATCCTGCGCGAGTCCACCCGTCTCGGCAAGCTCGTCACCGAGCTGATCGCACTGTCCAGGCTCCAGGGTGCGGAGCGTCTGCCCGAGCTGACCGTCGTGGAGGTCGACGACGTCGTCACCGAGGCCCTGTCCCGCACCAAGCTCGCCGCGGAGACCGCGGAGATCACGGTGACGACCGACGGCCCGAGCGGTCTGCGCGTCGACGGTGACCGCACGTTGCTGGTCACCGCGCTGTCGAACCTGCTCGAGAACGCGATCGCCTACTCGCCGCAGGGCAGTCCGGTGTCGATCAGCAGGCGGATCACCGACGGCCACGTCGAACTCGCCGTCACCGATCGCGGCATCGGCATCGCGCTCGACGAACAGCAGCGCGTGTTCGAGCGCTTCTACCGCGCCGACAAGGCGCGGTCGCGCGCCACCGGCGGCACCGGTCTGGGCCTGGCGATCGTCAAGCACGTCGCGGCCAACCACGGCGGCGAGGTGCGGCTCTGGAGCAGGCCGGGCGTCGGGTCCACCTTCACCGTGCGCATCCCCGCCGGCGGCACCGCCGAGGGTGACGAGAGCCCAGCCGCCGACACCGCCGACACCACAGCCACCGGCACCACAGCCACCGCCGGCACCACAGCCGAGACCTCGGACACCGCCGCCGACGCGACGGTGTCCACCCAGGCGCAGGAGCCGGCAGCGGCGCCGGCGTCCGAGACCTCGGATCAGGGGCAGAACACACCCGAGCAGCCCCTGGTCTCCAGCGTGCGGGAACGCACCGAACCGGGAGGAACAACGCAGTGACCAGGGTTCTGATCGTCGAGGACGAGGAGTCGTTCGCCGACCCGATGGCCTTCCTTCTCCGCAAGGAGGGGTTCACGGCCGCGCTCGCGACGACCGGCCAGCAGGCGCTCGAGGAGTTCGACCGCAACGGTGCCGACATCGTGCTGCTCGACCTGATGCTGCCGGGCATGAGCGGCACCGACGTCTGCAAGCAGCTGCGGGCCCGCTCGTCGGTTCCGGTGATCATGGTGACGGCGCGCGACAGCGAGATCGACAAGGTCGTGGGCCTCGAACTGGGCGCCGACGACTACATCACCAAGCCGTACGCCGCGCGGGAGCTGATCGCCCGCATTCGCGCGGTGCTGCGCCGCGGCGGCGAGGCGGCCGCGGCCGAACCGGAGGCGGCGCCGCTGGTGCTGTCGGCGGGACCGGTGCGGATGGACGTCGAGCGGCACGTGGTGACCGTCGACGGGGAGGACATCTCGCTGCCGCTCAAGGAGTTCGACCTGCTCGAGTACCTGCTGCGCAACGTCGGCCGGGTGCTGACCCGCAGCCAGCTGATCGACCGCGTGTGGGGCGCCGACTACGTCGGTGACACCAAGACCCTCGACGTGCACGTCAAGCGGCTGCGTTCGAAGCTCGAACCGGACCCCGGCCAGCCGCAACACCTGGTTACGGTGCGTGGGCTCGGTTACAAGTTCGAGGCGTGATCCGCGGGCCCGGTACCGTGGACACCCGTGCGCCTAGGGGTTCTTGACGTCGGTTCCAACACCGTCCACCTGCTCGTCGTGGACGCGCACCGTGGTGGGCATCCGACGCCCATGCACTCCGAGAAGACGGTGCTCAGGCTGGCCGAACAGCTGAACTCCCGCGGCGAGCTGACGAAACGGGGCATCTCGACCCTGGTCGACGCGGTCGAGTCGGCGAAGGAGTCCGCGCAGCGGCGCGGCTGCGAGGACGTCATGGCGTTCGCCACGTCGGCCGTGCGCGAGGCGACGAACACCGAGGAGGTGCTCGCGACCGTCGCGGAGCGGACCGGTGTGGACCTGCACGTGCTGACCGGCGCCGACGAGGCGAAGTTGACGTTCCTCGCCGCGCGCCGCTGGTACGGCTGGTCGGCGGGCAGGCTGCTGGTCCTCGACATCGGGGGCGGTTCGCTCGAGGTGGCGATGGGCATCGACGAGCGCCCCGACCTCGCCGAGTCGCTGCCGCTCGGTGCGGGCCGCATCACGCGCACCCGGTTCTCCGACGATCCGCCGAAGCGCTCCGAGATCGTCGCCACGACGGCGTGGTTGGACGACGAGCTGTCCGGTCTGGCCAAGCGCATCCGTAAGCTGGGTGAACCGGATCGGGTGGTTGCGACGTCGAAGACCTTCCGGTCGCTGGCCCGGTTGACGGGTGCGGCACCGTCGTCGGCGGGCCCGAGGGTGCTGCGCACCCTCACCGCCACCGGACTTCGGCAGCTCATCTCGTTCATCACCCGGATGTCCTCGGGTGATGTCGCCGAACTGGAGGGGGTCGGCGCCAGCAGGGCACACCAACTGGTGGGCGGCGCGCTCGTCGCGGAGGCGACGATGCGTGCGTTGTCGCTCGAGCGGTTGGAGATCTGCCCGTGGGCTCTGCGTGAAGGTGTGATTCTGCGCAGGCTGGACCTTTCCAACGGCGAAGACCAGACTGCGTTGATGACCGGGCGGGGCCGGGGATGAGACGCGTTCGGGTCACACTGGACGTACACAACTGGCGACGGGCACGGTGGAAGGGATGACTCGAGACAGCGACGGCGAGCGGCAGCAGAAGACAGTTGCCGAACTGCTCGCCCAACACGGCGGACAGACCGGTGGCGGGACTCCCCGTCGTCGGCGACGTCGCGCTGCCGACGAAACCGGTGAGCAGCCGAGCATCACCGACACGGCTCCGCAGGCCATCATCGAACGGGTGCGCGGCGAGAGCGCCTCGGGTGAGCAGCCGCAGGCGGGAGGGCGCCCGGCCAACGGGGCCGCCCCCGTGAACGGTGCTTCTCCGGCGAACGGCACGCCGCCTGCCGGTGGGCCGCCGCAGCCGAACGGGGCACCCCAGAACGGAGCACCACAGCCCGGCCCGCCGAACCCCCAGGCGGGCGGACCGCCGCAGCCTGGCCGGCCACCACAGCCCCCGGCGCAACAACCCTCGTCGCAACAGCCCCCGGCGCAGCCCCCGCGTGGTCCGCAGCAGAACTCCGGCGGGTTTCCCGCGCCGCCCGCGCGTGGCGGCGCGCCCCAGCAGTCCGGGCCGCACGCCGTGCCGCCCGCGGAGGCAGGCCAGGGCGCGCCCCAGGCCCCCGCGCCCCAGCAGTCCTCCGGCGGGTTCTTCTTCTCGCCGCAGAACGAGGGTGACGAGGCGCAAGCCCCGGAGGGTCCCGCGGCGTCGCAGTCCGGCGCGGCACCACCACCCCAGCCGCCCGCAGCCCAGTCGCCTGCGCCCCAGCCGCCGGCACCGCCGCTGCGCAGGCGACGTCCGTGGCGCGGCAGACCCGCGCCCGCCCCTGAGCCCGAATCGCACACCGAGCAGATTCCCGCCGTCTCCGACGACCCCGACGCGGGAACGGCCACGGCTGCGCCGGTCGCGGCGTCCGGTCCGGTCCGGTCGGACGAGCCGCCTGCGGGTCTGGCCAACTGGCGGCGCAAGCGGCGTCAGGCCCAGGCGCGCGAACAGCAGCAAGCCGAACAGGACACCGAGGTCGGCATCACCCCGGTCGTGCCGTCCGCCCCCGCCAACGCCGCGGCACTCGGTGCGGCCGCGTCGGCGCCCGCCGACGACACCGCCGCGGCGCCGCAGGACTCCACGGCACAGGGATCAACGGCGCAGGGATCAACGCCGCAGGCGGGGCAGGCGGCCGAGCAGGCCGACGAAGGTCCCGCCACCGGCTTCTTCGTGCCGAACTTCGACGACGATGACGACGACCAGGACGCGGCGCAGGATGCGCAGGTGTCGGGTCCCGGCATCGGCGGTGCCCTGGGTTCCGGCGCTCCGGCCGCGGGCGGGTACGACCAGGCCTACGACGCCGAGTACCCCTACGACGAGGCCTACGACCAGGGCTACGGCGACTACCCCCACGCCGGCTATCCCGACAGCGACTACGCCGACGCCGACTACCCCGAGTCCGACTACCCCGAGTACGGCGAGTACGCGGGTTACGACGACACCGCCTACGCCGAGCCCGGGTACGACGACGATTACGAGCGCGGTTACGAGGGTGACTACGACGCGGCCGAGGACGACCGTTACGCCTACGACGACCGCTACGCCTACGCGGGCGAGTACGACGAGGACGACGAACGTCCGGCCGCCGGGGTCACCGACGAGGTCGACGAGGAGGAGCCCTCGCCTGCGAAGCAGTGGCTCGCACTGGCCGGGCAGCTCGCGTTGGGCGTCGCAGGCGGAGCGGCGGTGTGGCTCGGGTTCAACTGGCTCTGGGGCCAGCTGCCCGCGGCCGCGCTCATCGCCGCGCTGATCGTCACCGTCGGCCTCGTGCTGATCGTGCGTAAGGTCCGCCGCGCCGACGACCTGCAGACCACCGTGCTGGCGCTGCTCGTCGGACTCGTCGTGACGGTGTCCCCTGCCGCGCTGCTGTTGGTGACGAAGTAGCGCGTGATCCAGGTCGGACTCTCCACCGCGTCGGTATGGCCGCTGCGTGCCCGTTCCGGCTTCGAGATGGCGGCCTCGCTGGGCTTCGACGGCGTGGAGGTGATGGTCTGGGCCGATCCCGAGAGCCAGGACGTCACCGCCGTCCGCAGGCGCAGTCGTGAGACCGGGATGCCGGTGCTCGCGTTGCACGCGCCGTGTCTGCTGATCACCCAGCGCGTGTGGTCTCCCGATCCGGTGGTGCGGCTGCGCCGCTCGGTCGAGGCTGCGGTCGACCTGGGCGCGCCGACCGTCGTGGTGCACCCGCCGTTCCGCTGGCAACGTCGCTACGCGGCAGGCTTCGCCGACCTCGTGGCCGAACTCGAGGCCTCGAGCGGGGTGCACATCGCCGTCGAGAACATGTTCCCCGTGCGCACGCCGCGCGGGCGGACCGTGTCGGCGTTCCGGCCGTCGGTCGACCCGACCGACGTCGGCCACGCCCACTACACCCTCGACCTGTCGCACACCGCCACCGCGGGCATGGACGCGCTCGCCCTCGCCGAGCGGATGGGGGAGCGGCTCACGCACGTCCACATGGGAGACGGCACCGGGCTGGCCAAGGACGAGCATCTGCTGCCGGGCCGCGGCACGCAGCCGTGCGCCGAACTACTGGAGAAGCTGGCCGGCACCGGCTTCGGCGAGCGTGGCGGACAGGTCGTGCTCGAGGTCAACACCCGCAGCGCCCGGACCGAGTCGGAGCGGGCGAAGATGCTCAGCGAGGCGCTGCTGTTCACCCGGCTGCACCTCGGTTGAGGGGGCGGTTGAGGGGGCGGTCGAGGGGAGCTCCCTTATCCGCGTCCCGGCGATCGGCCGTCGAACTCGGGCCGCCTCATGATCGCGCTGTGGTGCGAACCACTCACGTGCCGTGACGAGCGGCGTAGCGGATTTTCAAGATCAATTTCCCCTCGGGTGGTGTGATCCACCGGTCGGGGAGCCGTATCGTTCCTTGTGTGGAGCCGCTGCGTTCACTCGACCCGATCGCCGACCGGCGTGGCGTGAACACATTGGTCGAATCGGGTGTCCGCCACGCGAACGGTGGGCAACACCCGCTTCCGCTGCCTATTCTGCGCGAGCACGGCCGCAGACAAGGGGGTGCGCGCGCCGGCCGCGTTGCGTCCCGGTTCGTGCCACTCTGCAGGCAGGTGGGAGAAGGGGTGACCGTGCGCGTCGACGTTCCGCCCGGTGCGAAGTGGGTCCAGTCCTGCGATCGGTCGCGTGCCGTGAAGTCGGGATCGTCGCGCGGTGCCGATCGGCTTCCACGGCCGTTGGCCAGCCGTTCGTGAGCGCCCCGGAGAGCGCCGCATTCGGGTCCGCGTGTGCCGTCCGTTCCCTCGGGGACGGGACGTTCACCGCCGACCTGCGGCAGGAATGGTCCATCGGCAACCATCCGCACGGCGGTTTCCTGCTCGCCCTGCTCGCGAGGGCCGCGTTGACGGCGGTGCGGGAAGCCGGCGAACCCGCGATCGACCCGTTGGTGGTGAGCGCGGAGTTCCTGCGCCCGCCCGCGATCGGCCCGGTGCTGTTGCGTACCGATGTCCGCAAGGTCGGCAGGCGCGCGACCGTCGTGGCGGTGACGTTGGAACAGCGCGGGCGCAGCTGTGTCGAGGCGAGGGTGACGGCCGGCAGGCTTCCGGTGCGCAAGCCGGACTGGCACGACGCCCCCTCAGCGCCGGTCGAACCACCGGCGGGCACCGTGCCGCTCGACGGCAACGACCTCGAAGGGGTCTTCCACCTCGCGCAAGGTTGTGAGGTACGGATCGACCCGGCCACGGCGGGATATCTCTCCGGCCGCACGGGCGACCCGCCGCGGCTGCGGCTGTGGGCCCGTCCGCGGAACGGCGTCGCCGATCCGTACTTCGCGCTGCTCGCAGGGGACATCAACCCGCCGGTGGTGTTCAACCTCGGCCGTGCCGGATGGGCGCCGACCGCTCAGTTGACGGCGTTGGTGCGCACCCGGCCGGCGCCCGGATGGCTGCGGGTACACGTCGAGAGCCGGTCGGTCCACGAGGGCTGGTTCGACTCCGACGCACTCGTCGTGGACGCCCAGGGCCGCATCGTCTGCCAGGCCCGCCAACTCGCCCTGGCCCCCGCCGCGCGGTGACGTGCTCGGGGTAGCGGGCGCCACCGACGTCACGTGGCGGCGTTCGAGCCGGGGTGGGCAGGCGCCTAACCTGAAGTCATGACTGTCGCTGTGCTTGGTGCCGGAAAGATCGGCGAGGCGTTGTTGTCCGGGTTGCTCCACGCCGGATACGCCCCGGAGGACCTGCTGTTCACGGAGCGGCACCCGGAGCGCGCCGCCGAACTGACCGAGCGCTACGGCGTCGCGGGGGTCGAGGTCGCCGATGCGGCCAAGCGCGCCGACGTGCTCGTCGTCGCCGTCAAGCCGCAGGACATCGACCCGGTGCTCGACGAGCTGTCGGGCCTCGTCGGCCCCTGCTCGCTGGTCGTGTCGATGTGTGCGGGCCTGCCGACGTCGTTGTTCGAACGCAGGCTCCCCGAGGGCACGCCGGTCGTTCGCGTCATGCCGAACACGCCCATGCTTGTCGGCGCCGCCATGAGCGCCGTCTCACCGGGCAAGCACGCCACTGATGAGCAGCTGCGCACGGTCGAGGAGCTGCTGTCGTCGGTCGGCAAGGTGATCGTGCTGCCCGAGTCGCAGCAGGACGCCGTCACCGCGCTGTCCGGGTCGGGCCCGGCGTACTTCTTCTACCTCGTCGAGGCGATGATCGACGCCGGCATCCTGCTCGGCCTGCCGCGGGCCGTGGCGCAGCAGCTGATCGTCCAGGCCGCCGTGGGCGCGGGCAAGATGCTCGACGAGGGCGGCCAGCACCCGGTCATGCTCCGCGAGAATGTCACCTCACCGGGGGGCACGACCATCAACGGCATCCGCGAGCTCGAGAAGCACGGCGTGCGTGCGGCCCTGCTCGACGCCATCGAATCGGCTCGTGATCGCTCCATCGAGCTAGGCAAGGTCCACGAGGAGTAACCCACTCGCCCGGGCGATCGCCTCGACGGCCGTCGCATTCGCCACACCCGTCCCGCTACCCTCGCTAATAGCACGTACGTGTCGAAGTCACACGGAGGGGAAGCCGCGTGGCGGGACACGTGCCCGAAAAGGGACACGGTGAGACCTATGCCGGCGAAGAACAACGAGGATCTGCCAGGACCACGGCAGGTCCAGTTTCTGACGGTCGCCGAGGTGGCGTCGCTGATGCGCGTCTCCAAGATGACCGTCTACCGCCTCGTGCATTCGGGAGAGCTGCCGGCCGTTCGCGTCGGCAAGTCCTTCCGGGTGCCGGAGAAGGCGGTGCACGACTATCTCGACAACGCCTACTTCGACGTCGGTTGAGGAGACCGGCTCGAGAGCCCGCGCCGAGCCCCGGGTAACCTGGTAGGCCGTGCGCGTGGTCGCCTCATGCACGCCGCTGGCAAAGCGGCCGTGCCGGTGGCGCCCGCGCATCCTCACGATCTATCGGGTTAAGGAGTTCGCCAGTGGGCTCGGTCATCAAGAAGCGCCGCAAGCGTATGTCCAAGAAGAAGCACCGCAAGCTTCTCCGCCGCACGCGCGTTCAGCGTCGCAAGCAGGGCAAGTAAGCCCCGGACTCCACGCCCGCGTGCCCGCCGGTATCTCCCGGCGGGGCGCGCGGCGCGGGCCCGCACTCTCTTTCGCCTGCCGCACCTTTCCCGCGTGTCCATTCCGCCGGAGTCGGGTGACGGCCAGCCCCCATCTCGGGCGACGACACCTGGTCGACCTCGTTAACGTCCTGTAAGCGGTGGCCGGAGCGGATCACACCCGGCGTACGATCGGTGTCCAGCACAGTCTCGTCATCGGCCGACAGGCGTCGCCGGTGACGACAGCTGCTGACCGCAGCAGCTGCCAGCACTGACGACACCCGTCGCGTTCCACAGCGCGAACAACCGCCTACCCAGGGGGTTCGATGCCGCCCGTGCCTTACGCGCAGCCCAACATCGTTTTCGTGACCGGCGTCGCCGGTGAGCTGGGCAGCAGGCTGCTCGCGCGGCTGGGCAACAATCCCGATCTCGAACGCGTCATCGGCGTCGACACCGCACCGCCCCGTCCGGAGATCCTGCGTCGAGCAGGCCACGCGGAGTTCGTCCGCGCCGACATCCGCAACCCGCTGATCGCCAAGATCATCAGCTCGGCCAAGGTCGACACGGTGGTCCACGCGTCCACGCACGCCCACCCCGCGGGCCCCAGCAGGCGTGGTGCGGTCAAAGAGGTCAACGTCATCGGCACGATGCGCCTGCTCGCCGCGTGCCAGAAGTCGCCGCTCGTGCGCAAGCTCGTCGTCAAGTCCTCGGCTGCCGTCTACGGGGCGGGCGCGCGTTCGCCCGCCGTGTTCGGGGAGGACGCCGAGCTCGGGCCCACCTCGCCGTCCGGCTACGCGAAGGACGCCGTCGAGATGGAGGGCTACGTGCGCGGGCTGTCGCGGCGGCGGCCCGACATCACCGTCACCATGGGCCGGTTCGCCAACATCGTCGGTCCCGACGTCGACACCGTGCTCACCCGGTACTTCGCGCTTCCGGTGGTGCCGACGGTGCTCGGGTTCGACTCGCGGCTGCAGATGCTGCACTCCTCCGACGCGCTCGCGGCGCTGGAGATCGCCACGCTCGAGGACAAGCCCGGCGTGTACAACATCGCCGCCGACGGCGTCCTGACGCTCACCCAGGCCATCCGCAGGGCGGGCAGGATCGAACTGCCCCTGCCGCGCAGCATGCTGCCGTCCGTGGGGACCGTGCTGCGCAGCGCGCGCATCGTCGACTTCTCGGCCGACCAGGTCAGCCTGCTGAACTTCGGGCGGGTCGTCGACACCACCCGGCTCAAGAAGGACTTCGGCTACACCCCGCGGTGGAGCACCCGCGACGCGTTCGACGACTACCTCACCGGGCGGGGTATCCGTCCGGTCGGTGGCGAGCGTGTGGCTGAGGCGCTGGCCACGGCGGGCGGCAAGCGGTCACGGGAGTGAGGGGACAGCATGGACGGTGGATCGTCGGCCCAGGTCATCAGACTGCACCGGCACGCGGCCGGTGCCTCGCGCGCCGAGGCGTGTCCCGACGACGGTGACGCCTCCGTGGTCGAGCTGCCCCGCCAGGACGCCGAGGGAACCGACTCCGCGCAGGAACTGACCGGCCGGGACGACGTGCTCGACCGCCTCCTGACGTTCCTGCGCAACCGCATCACCGGCGAGTACCCCGTCGACGAGTTCGGGTTCGACCCCGAACTGACCGACACGGTCGTGCTGCCCCCGCTGCGGCTGCTGTACGAGAAGTGGTTCCGCGTCACCACGCTCGGCGTGGAGAACCTGCCCGTCGACGGCGGCGCCCTGCTGGTCGGCAACCACTCGGGCGTGCTGCCGATCGACTCGGTGATGACCGCGTTCGCCGTCCACGAGGAGCACCCGCGACAGCGGCACCTGCGCATGCTCGGTGCCGACCTGCTGTTCAAGACGCCGTTCCTCGGGACGCTGGCGCGCAAGTCGGGACAGACGCTGGCCTGCAACCCCGACGCCGAACGCCTGCTGCGGGCCGGCGAGCTGGTGGGCGTGTGGCCGGAGGGGTTCAAGGGCGTCGGCAAGCCGTTCTCGGCGCGCTACAAGCTGCAGCGCTTCGGCCGCGGCGGGTTCGCGTCGGCGGCGATGCGGGCGCAGGTGCCGATCATCCCCGTCGCGATCGTGGGTGCCGAGGAGATCTACCCGAAGATCGGGGACATCAAGCCGTTGGCGCGGCTGCTCGGACTGCCGTACTTCCCGGTGACGCCGTTCTTCCCGTTGCTCGGCCCGCTCGGAGCGATTCCGCTGCCGACGAAGTGGACGATCGAGTTCGGCGAACCGATCCTCACCGACGGCTACGAGGCCGACGCGGTCGACGATCCGATGCGCATGTTCACGCTCAACGACCAGGTACGCGAGAGCATCCAGCAGATGCTGTATCGCCACCTGGCCAAACGCCGCAACGTCTTCCAGGGCTGACGCGCCGGCCCAATGCGCCCAAGGGCCCCATGGCTGCGTTGAACGCGACCATAGGGCCCTTGGGGGACTGCGTCAGACGCGGCGGCGGTAGGCGACCGCGCCCGCGACGGCGCCGGCGACCGCGCCCGCACCGAGCACCGAGGGGACGCCGATCCTCGCCGCTTTCCGGCCGGTGCGGAAATCGCGGATCTCCCAGCCGCGCGCCCGAGCCGTGTCACGCAGGTCGGCGTCCGGATTGATCGCCACCGCCGTGCCGACGACCGACAGCATCGGCACGTCGTTCTGCGAGTCGGAGTACGCCGTGCACCGTCGCAGGTTCAGACCTTCCCGCGCGGCGAGCGCGCGCACCGCGTGTGCCTTCGCCCGCCCGTGCAGCAGATCGCCGACGAGCCGTCCCGTGTAGACACCGTCGATGCTCTCGGCCACCGTGCCCAGCGCGCCGGTCAGTCCGAGCCTGCGGGCGATGATCGCCGCCAGCTCGACCGGCGTCGCGGTGACGAGCCAGACGCGCTGGCCGGCGTCCAGGTGCATCTGCGCCAGCGCCCGCGTGCCCGCCCAGATCTTGTCGGCCATGAGCTCGTCGTAGATCTCCTCGCCGACCTCGGTCAGCTGCTCGACGGTGGCCCCGGCGACGAACGAAAGGCCCTGTTCGCGGATCCCGTCGACGTTGCCTTCCTTGCCGCCCACGCGGAACCGCAGCTGCTGCCACGCGAACCCGGCGAGGTCGGAGGCCGTGAAGTACTTGCGCGCGGCCAGTCCGCGGGCGAAGTGGAAGATCGACGCGCCGACCATCATCGTGTTGTCGACGTCGAAGAACGCCGCGGCCGTCAGGTCCGGCGGTGCGGGAGGGGGCGGCGGTTCGTCGCCGTCCGGGGTCTGCGGGCTCGACTCCGGCGTGATGCCAGCCGGGTCGGTCTCCTTGGCGGCTTCAGCGGCCTCGGCCGCTTCGGCTTCCATGGCCACGGCGGCGTCGGCCGAGGCCTCACCTGCCAGGGCAGCGAGCCGTTCGCGTTCCTGTCCCTTACTGCGGGCCCGCCACAGCGCCACGCACACCGCCTCCACGGTCGAGTTCGGCCTTCACCTGGCTGTGCACTGAAGTAGTCAGGATAACGGGTGGAGGCGACGCCTCAGTCGGCGCTCACCCCGGGCGATCCGGTCAATCCGTTCAGCAACGATCCCAGGGTCACCGGCTCGTCGCGGTCGCGTCCGCCGTCGGGCAGCCGGGGGCCGGTCTCGGGTGCCGGAACGTCGGCTGCCGGGCGTGGTGCGGACGGCGGCTCGGGCGGCCGCCAGCGCGGTGTCGGCTCGGGCGCCGGTTCGGATGCCGCGTCGTGCGCGGGGCCGCCGGCAAGGGTGACGGCATCGCGCGCGGCGTCGTCGGCTTCGAACGCCGGACCGCCGGTGCCGCGGTCGCCGGGATCGCGTGCGTCCTTCCCGGTTCCGGAATCGGCGGCGGGTGCCCGTTCGCGTGGTGGGGTGGTGGGCCCGGTCGCGGTGACCGGAGCCTCGCAGGACCCGGCCGCGGGTAGCACCCCGAGTTCGTCGCGGTCGCCCGAGGTGATGCGCGTGCACGACATCCGCTCGCCGAGCGCGGCCGTCCTGCTCTCGACGCGCCACAGCAGATCGCGCGCCTCGTCCGGCAACGCCGCCACCCGCACGCCCTGCGACTCGGCCCAGTCGCGCAGCCGGTCGAGCCCACTGCCGTCGGTGGACGTCGCGAGCTCGGTGAGCGTGCTGACGGCCGCATGCGTGTGCCCGGTGAAGTCGTCGAATCCCTCGGTGTAGGCGTCGTCGTCGAGCGATCCCGCCGACGCGAGCGCCGTCAGCTCGCCCAGGCGGTCGGAGGCGTAGTCCAGGTGCCGGTAGGCGCGGTCCTCGTCGTCGAAGGTCAGCCCGAGCGCGGCGCTCTCGCCGAGCTGTTTCAACCCGTACAGCGCATCGCCCGGCGCGGCGTCGTTCGCGGTCAGCAGGGCCGCCGCGCCGGTGCCGAGCAGTACGGCGATCCCCGCCGCCACGACGGGCATCCGCGTGCGCCGGGGGCGTTCCGGCCGTGTGGTGGGGCGCTGTGTGGTGGGGTGCTGTGTGGTGGGCTGCTGTGTGGTGGTGGGTTCGCCGGTTCCGGGGAACGGGACGGGCGGGTCGTGCGGGGCCGGTTCGGGCGGCGTGCGGTCGGCGGTGGGCCACACTCGGTCGGCGATCCGCACGCGGGCCGAGGGCGACGGCGTGCCGTCCTGTTCGGTGTCCCTGCCGAGCTCACGCAGGGCCTCGACGACGGCGAGTTCACCCGCGAACTCCGGGTCGTGGCCGGTATCGACCGCGCGGGCGAACCGTTCGTGTTCCCTGCGTTCGGCGAGGGTCGGCCGGCCCCGGCGCGGGTCGCGCGCGCGGAGCCGGTGAGTTCGTGGAGGCTCCACGATGGCAACGCCTCCCGGCCTGCCGGCTGGTACCGGCACGACGTGTCCAGATCCTTTGCCTGCACAACGATGTCGGCGTCGCCGCGGTTACGCCGGGTCCGCCCTGTGGGTGGCGTACGTTACAGCGTGTGCTCAGCGCAGGGTGTCGGGAAGGAGCTTGGCGAGCCTGCGGATGGCCCGGTGCTGCAACGCCTTCACCGCACCTTCGCCCCGCTGCATGATCTGCGCGGTCTCGGCCACCGAGTAGCCCTGGATGAAGCGCAGGATGATGCATTCGCGCTGGTCCTCGCCCAGGTCGGCGATGCAGCGCACGAGTTCGTCGCCCGTGTCCCTGCTGATGATCTGCTGTTCGGGACCCGGGGTTCCGGCCGCACCCGCGATGGCGGTCCCCGACGTCACGGGGTCGGACACCTCGTCGGTGACGACCTCCAGGCGGAACCGGCTCGACTTGACGTGGTCGAGCACCAGGTTGCGGGCGATCGTGGTGAACCACGCGCCGACGTCCCGGCCCTGGTAACTGATCGAGGTGATCCGCCGCAGCGCCCGGAGGAACGTCTCACTGGTGACGTCCTCCGCGAGGTGGCGGTCACCCACTCGGAGGAGGACATAGCGGTAGACGCCGTCGACGTAGCGGTCGTAGAGACGGCCGAACGCGCAGCGGTCGCCGCCCTGGGCGGCCCGGACCAGATCCCAGCCCTCGGCTGTCGGATCGGCCTCCGCCGGCTCGGGATCGGGTACGACTCGGAGTGGAACGCGTGCTGGACCAGCAGCAACAGCGATTGGCAGGCTCATCGTGTTGCACCTCCTCCGGGGCCGTTCCCGGACGTATCCGTGATCGGAGTGATCACCGCCACTACGTCGGTACGGGAGCATACGCGTTGCTACCGCCCGGTAGGTAGTGGTGTCGGCGTTGTAATAAGACAGACGCCTGCGAATCCCGGTCATGACGGCAGGTCTCCCGCGGCAGGTACGGGCACACTGTGCGAGGGGAGAGGAGACCCGGCAGATGACGACTGACACATCGGGCCCGGCCGCGGGCAACGTCGCCGACCTGGTCACCACCGCGGCGCGCGTCTGCGGGGACCAGGACGGTGTGCTCGATCCGTCCGCGGGGGTGTCGCTGACCTGGGCACAGACCGATCGGGCCGTCGACGCCTTCGCCCGTCGCCTCCTGCGGGCAGGGGTCGAGCCGGGGGACCGCGTGGCGCTGCGGCTGCCGACCTCCGCCGAGTTCGCGGTGGGCCTGTTCGCGACGCTGCGGATCGGGGCCGTCGCGGTGCCGCTGTCGCCGTCCGCACCCGACGCCGAGACGTGCACGCTCGTCACGTCCAGTGGCGCACGGGTGATCATCGCGCACGGCGCACCCGAGGGCTCGTCGGTGCAGGCCCTGCTGCCGCGCGTCGACGGCGAGGTCCCGCAGGCCGACGGTGACCCCGCCGATCCCGCCGACCCCGCCGACCCCGGCACCGAGGGCGACACCGAGGACCCTGCCGATCCCGCCGACCCTGCCGCCAGCACTGCCGAGCCGGTCCCGCCCCGCGCGGGCGGCGAGGACCTCGCGGCGATCTTCTACACCTCCGGTACGAGCGGTCCGGCGCGCGGCGTGCTGTTGTCACATCGTGCGCTGCTGGCCAACGTCGAGCAGTTCTCCGCCGTGCTGCCGCCCGCCGACGACCGGGACCGCGCACTGGTCGCCGTTCCGCTGCACCACATCTACGGCCTCGGCCCCGGCCTGCTGACGTCGACGGCCCGCACCGCCGCGGTCGTCCTCTCGCAGCGGTTCGACGCCCGCGACACCCTGCACGCGTGCCGCACGCACGCGATCACGGTCGTCGTCGGCGTGCCCGCGATGTACACCGACCTGGCGGCCCGCAGTTCCGAGGAGCTCGCCGAGGCGCTGTCCACCGTGCGGCTGTTCCTGTCGGGTGCCGCGCCGCTGCATCCCCGCGTCCTGACGACGATCTCGGAGGCGACGGGCACGCCGGTCTACGAGGGGTACGGACTCACCGAGGCCGCACCGGTGGTGACGTCCACACTCGTCGGCGGCTACGCGAAGGCCGGTTCGGTGGGCAAACCGCTGCCGGGTGTCGAACTGCGCCTCGTCGACAGCGACGGGTCGGCGGCCCACGTTCCCCTCGACCCGGCCGACCCCGACGACGCCTTCGGCGACGACATCGGCCTCACCGGACTCGTGGCCGTCCGAGGGGCCAACCTGTTCAGCGGCTACTGGCCGGACGGTGACCACGGTCCCGACGCCGACGGCTGGTACCGCACCGGAGACGTCGGCTACCTCGACGCCGACGGCGATCTGCACCTGGTGGACCGTGCCAACGACCTGATCATCGTCAACGGGTTCAACGTCTACCCGCGCGAGGTCGAGGACGTGATCCTGACGCTGCCCGAGGTCGCCGAGGTGGCGGTCGTCGGCGCCCTCGACGAACGCACCGGGGAGACCGTGCGCGCGTTCGTGCGGCCCACGCCGGGGGCGTCGCTGTCGGCCCAGCAGGTCATCGACGTGTGCGAGCAACGACTGGCCCGCTACAAGGTGCCCTCGTCGGTGGAGTTCGCCGACGAGCTGCCCCACACGTCCGTGGGCAAACTCCGCAGGGTGCAGCTCCGCCCGTGACCCCGGTGCCACCGGCTGCAGCTCAGCCGGGTCAGCTCAGCGCGGCGCGAAGGCGGTCCTCCTCGACGGACCAGTAGCCGTGTTCGTCGCCGTCAACCAGCAGTACGGGCACGCGGTCCCCGTACTCGGCGCGGTCCTCGGGATCGGCGTCGACGTCCACCGCCGACCACGTCGCGCCGAGCTCCCCGCAGATCCGCGCGACCTCGGCCTCGGCGACCTCGCACGCGTGGCAACCCGCGCGCGTCATGACGGTGACGTGGTGCATGCCCCCGATCCTCCCAGCCGGCGTCAGCCCCGGGACATCGCCTCGAGCACGGCCTCGTCGGTGCGTGCGACCACCGCGGTGCCGTCGTCGGCGGTGATGATGGGGCGCTGGATCAGCTTGGGATGCTCGGCCAGCGCCGCGATCCACCGGTCCCTGCCTGAGGCGTCGCGTGGCCACTCGGTGCGGTCCTTGAGGTTGAGCTCCTTCGCGACCTGCTCCTGGGTGCGCGTGATGTCCCAGGGTTCGAGGCCGAGGCGGTCGAGAACGTCGCGCAGCTCGGCCTCGGTGGGGACGTCGTCGAGGTACTTGCGAACGGTGTAGTCCGCTCCTTCGGCGTCCAGCAGGCCGAGGGCGCTGCGGCACTTCGAGCACGCCGGGTTGATCCAGATCTCCATCGTTCACCTTGTCCGTCGGGGCTGTCGCGTGGCCGTCCTGAGCTGACTCGCTGTCAGAAAATTCCAGGTTGTGGCGCAGGTCAACGCGCTTACCAGCTACTTTGTGCACGCGTTCACAAATGAACTACCGTGTTCACACCCGGCGGGCGCGTGCATCGAACACGGTCGGCGCCCGTGCGGTCAAGGGTTTGACTCGAATTCGGTGACGGGAGTCCGAGCGTGATGGCACAGCGGGGCAGGCGGAACCTCGCCTCCTCCGTGCGCGGCCTCGCCCGCTCGCGCAAGGCCGCCAAGGACGCTCCCAAGGATCCGGCCAAGGACGCAGGCACCGCAGCTGGCGCCGACGACACCGACTCGACCGCCGAGTCCGCGAACCAGGCCGACGCCACCACCGAACCGGCCCCGAAGAAGCCCGCGAGGACGCGCAGGACCTCCGGCCCCACGAAGGCCGCCGCGGCCCAGAAGGACGCCAAGGACGCGAAAGCGGCCAAGGCGCCCGACGGTGTTCCGGCGAAGAACGACGCTGCGAACGGCGCCGCGAAGAACGGCGCGCCGAAGAACGGTTCGGCGGGCAACGGTTCGGCGGGCAACGGTTCGGCGGGCAACGGTTCGGCCAAGAGTTCATCCACGCGAAGCGGGCAGGCGAGGAACGGGAAGAAACCCGAGGCGCTCGAGGACAACACGCCCACCACGGAGCTGCCCGCCGTCACCGACGGCGAGGCGCCCGCTAAGGCGATCCCGGAGGCGGCCGTCGGACGCATGGCGGTCTACCTGCGCGTGCTGTCGAGCATGCAGGAACAGGGCGGCACGACCGTCTCGAGCGAGGAGCTCTCTGCGGCCGCGGGTGTGAATTCCGCCAAACTGCGCAAGGACCTGTCCTACATCGGTTCGTACGGCACGCGGGGCGTCGGCTACGAGGTCGAGGTGCTGATCGGCCAGATCGAACGCACTCTGGGGTTGAACAAGCAACAACGCGTCGCCGTGGTGGGAATCGGTAACCTCGGACATGCGTTGGCCAATTACGGCGGATTCCCCGGACGCGGATTCCCTGTCGAGGCGCTTTTCGACATCGATCCGGATCTGATCGGGGTTCCGGTGGGCGGACTGCCCGTCTCGCACCTCGACGACATCCCCGAGGTGTGTGCCGAGCGGGAGATCTCCATCGGGGTCATCGCGACACCGCCGACCGCGGCACAGACGGTGTGCGACAGGCTCGTCGCAGGCGGAGTGCAGTGCATTCTGAACTTCGCGCCGGTCGTGCTGCAGGTCCCGGAACACATCGAGGTTCGGAAGGTGGATCTGGCTGTCGAGCTGCAGATCCTCTCCTTCCACGTGGCGCGAAGGGCGGACAGCACGGTGAACGGCCAAGCGGCTGGGACGGAAGAGAAGGACGCGGAGGACACGGTGGTGTCGTCATGAGCATCCTCGCGCTCGGACTGTCCCACCGGACGGCGGACCTGACCACGCTCGAGCGGGTGTCCATCCCCGCTCCCGAGGTGCCGAAGATCCTGCACGAACTGCAGCAGGCCGACCACGTCTCCGAGGTCATGGCCGTCTCGACGTGCAACCGCATCGAGGTCTACGCCGTGGTGGAGACGTTCCACGGTGGTCTGGGCGACATCTCGTCGGTGCTCGCGCGCCAGGCGGGCATGGCGCCGGACGAGCTGTACGACAACTTCTACGTCCACTACGCGGGCGCGGCCGTGGAGCACCTGTTCAACGTCGCCTCCGGCCTCGACTCGATGGTCGTGGGCGAGACCCAGATCCTGGGCCAGGTGCGTGCGGCCTACGCCACCGCGCGGGAGGCGGGCACCGTCGGCCGGACGTTGCACGAGCTGGTGCAGACGACGTTGCGGGTCGGCAAGCGCGTGCACAGCGAGACGGGCCTGGACCAGCTGGGCGCCTCCGTGGTGTCGGCGGCGCTGGCCGAGGCCGAGGACGCGGGCGGCAGCCTCGAGGGCAAGCGTGCGCTCGTGGTGGGTGCGGGTTCGATGGGCGCGCTCGCGGCGTCGCACCTGCGTAAGGCGGGCATCGCGAACGTCGTCGTGGCCAACCGCACGCAGGCGAACGCCGAACGGCTCGCCGCGTCCGTGACCGAGCAGGGAGTGCCGGCCACCGCCGTGCCGCTCGCGGAACTGACCGACGCCGTGTCGGGTGCCGACGTGGCGTTCGTGTGCACGGGCGCGAAGGGTTCGGTGCTCGCGTCGCGGCACGTCGCGCCGCGGACCACGCCGCTCGTCGTGGCCGACCTCGGCCTGCCGCGCGACGTCGAGCCCGAGGTCGGCGACATCGACGGGGTGCACCTCGTCGACCTCGACACGGTGCGCAGGCGGATGAACTTCTCCGGCAGCGGCACCACCGAGAAGCAGACCGCCAAGGCCGCGGGCATCGTCCTCGACGAGGTGCGTGCCTACCTGGCCGGACAGCGCAGCGCGGCCGTCACGCCGACGGTGACGGCGTTGCGCAAGCGGGCGGCCGAGGTCGTCGACGCCGAGCTGCTCAGGCTCGACCGGCGGCTGCCCGAGATCGACGCCGACGTCCGCGAGGAGGTCGGCCGCACGGTCAAACGTGTCGTGGACAAGCTCCTGCACGCCCCGACCGTGCGCGTGAAGCAACTCGCGGCCGAGACCAGCGACACCGACTACGCGACCGCGCTGCGTGAGCTGTTCGAGCTCGACCCGCAGGCGCCGAAGACGGTGTCGAGCCCCTCGGTCCCCATGACCCCCACCGACCAGATCGACGGTGAAACTCCGTGACACAGAGCCCGATCCGTATCGGCACCCGCGGCAGCAAGCTGGCCGTGGCGCAGACGCAGACCATCGCGAACATGCTCACCGAGGCGGGCCAGGAGGTCGAGATCGTCACGGTCTCGACCCCGGGTGACCGCTCCAGCGCGCCCATCGCGGAGATCGGGGTCGGCGTGTTCACGTCGGCGCTGCGCGAGGCGTTGCTGGCCGGCGACATCGACGTCGCGATCCACTCGTACAAGGACCTGCCGACCGCACCCGAGCCCGGCCTCGTGCTGGCCGCCGTCCCGCCGAGGGAGGACCCGCGCGACGCGTTGATCGCCCGCGACGGCCTGACCCTCGGTGAGCTCCCGCCGGGGGCGAAGGTCGGCACCGGTTCGCCGCGCCGGATCAGCCAGTTGAAGGCGCTCGGGCTCGGTTTGACCGTGGTGCCGATTCGCGGCAACATCGACACCCGCATCGGCAAGGTGACGTCCGGCGAACTGGACGCGGTGGTGCTGGCACGGGCGGGCCTGGCCCGCGTCGGCCGGGCCGGCGAGATCACCGAGACACTCGATCCGCTTCAGATGCTGCCCGCTCCCGCGCAGGGGGCGCTGGCGGTGGAGACGCGGGTGGAAGACGTCGCGAGCGAACGACGTCTTCGGTCCATTGTGGACGACGAAGTGACCAGGGTCGCCGTGCGGGCCGAGCGCGCCATGCTGGCCGCGCTCGAGGCCGGATGCAGCGCACCCGTCGGAGCGCTGGCCGATGTCGTGGAGGACCTGGACAGCGAGGGCAAGGTCGTCGACCGTCTCTCGCTGCGCGGCGTCGCCGCCACCGGAGTCGAAGGGGACTCCGTGCGGATCCTCCGTGCCTCCGCCGTCGCCGAGACGAAGGACGCCGACGAACTGGGCCGTGGGCTGGCCGCCGAGCTGCTCGAACTCGGCGCGGGCGCACTGTCGTCCTGATCACCGGCGTCGACGAACCGGGCGTTCGCGTTCGGCCGTCGGCGGGAACCCGGACAAGCGCACTGTAAGTACGAACGGGCCGCATGCCTCGGTGCGGCCGCTGCTAGAGGAGAAACGAAGCACATGACCCCCGCAACCAAGACCACGGGGCGCGTCGCCTTCGTGGGCTCGGGCCCGGGCGACGCCGGCCTGCTCACGGTCCGCGCCCAGGAGCTGCTGGCCAAGGCCGACGTCGTCGTCACCGACCCGGACGTGCCTTCGGGCGCACTGGCCTACGCCCGCGAGGAGGCCGAGGTCCGTCCCGCGGTCGGTGAGCCGGGGGACGTCGCCAAGGACCTGGCCGCCGAGGCCGAGTCGGGCCGCGTCGTGCTGCGTCTGGTCGCCGGTGACCCGCTGACCCAGCCCGCCGTCGTCGCCGAGGTGCAGGCGGTGTCGAAGACCGAGGTCGTGTTCGACGTCGTGCCCGGTGTCGCACCGAGCACCGCCGTTCCCGCCTACGCGGGCCTTCCCCTCGGTGGCACGCACACCGAGGTGGACCTGCACCACGACGTCGACTGGAAGGGCGTCGCCCAGGCGCAGGGCCCGATCGTGCTGCACGGCACGTCGAGCCACCTGGCCGAGGCCGCCTCGCAGCTGATCGACAACGGTGTCGCGGCGGACACGCCCGTGGCCGTCACGTCGAACGGCACGATCAACACCCAGCGCACGGTGGAGACCACGCTGGGCTCGCTCGGCGCCGACGCCGGTGAGCTCGCCGGCGCGCTGATCGTCACCGTCGGTTCGATCGTCGCCGATCGCAAGCAGCTCTCGTGGTGGGAGTCCCGCGCGCTGTACGGCTGGAAGGTGCTGGTGCCGCGCACCAAGGACCAGGCGGGCGACATGGCCGAGCGGCTGCGCAGCCACGGCGCGACCTCGCACGAGGTGCCGACGATCTCGGTGGAGCCGCCGCGCAGCCCCGCGCAGATGGAGCGCGCGGTGAAGGGCCTGGTCGACGGACGCTTCCAGTGGATCGTGTTCACCTCGGCCAACGCGGTGAAGGCCGTCTGGGAGAAGTTCATCGAGTTCGGCCTCGACGCCCGCGCGTTCTCGGGCGTGAAGATCGCCTGCGTCGGCGAGGCCACGGCCGAGAAGGTGCGCTCGTTCGGCATCCAGCCGGAGCTGGTGCCCGAGGGCGAGCAGTCGAGCGAGGGCCTGCTCAAGGAGTTCCCGCCGTACGACGACGTGCTCGACCCGGTGAACCGCGTGCTGCTGCCGCGTGCCGACATCGCCACCGAGACGCTGTCGGCGGGCCTGACCGACGCCGGCTGGGAGGTCGACGACGTCACGGCGTACCGCACCGTGCGCGCCGCGCCGCCGCCCGCCGAGACCCGCGAGATGATCAAGACGGGCGGGTTCGACGCCGTGTGCTTCACGTCGTCGTCCACCGTGCGGAACCTGGTCGGTATCGCGGGCAAGCCGCACGCGCGCACCCTCGTGGCGTGCATCGGCCCGAAGACGGCCGAGACGGCGACGGAGTTCGGCCTGCGCGTCGACGTGCAGCCCGAGACGCCCAACGCCGTGGTGCTCGTCGACGCGCTCGCCGCCCACGCGGCGAAGCTGCGCGCCGAGGGTGCCCTGCCTCCGCCGAAGAAGGCCAAGCGCACGCGCCGCTCCTGAGCCCGGAAACAGCGTGACGCCCCGCCGCACCCGGGCGGTTTCTAGCGATCCCCGCAACACCCTGTTCTTCAGGGAGTTGCGGGGATCGTGTCGTTTGAGGAGTTGAAGGAAGCTTTCTTCGTAGCGCTGGAC